>NZ_JBRFJB010000002.1:0-1257576 GCF_053456465.1 Pseudomonas acericola (SeqCode)
CATTGAGCTTGAACTCGCTGGAATAGGACTTTCGCATCATCTGCACACCTCAGGTTTGGGCGCCATCATAGCGCCCTATTGATGTGTCCAAATTCATTAGGCCAGTTCAGCTTGCCTGCGATAGCGGCGGCACAGGCGACATCTCAGTTGCCAGACCCACCGCCATCGCAGCCTCGCTAAAGCTCGACAGCTCCCACAGGAAACTTAACCAATCGCCACCAGGGGAAACACCAACCGAAACGAGGTAATGCCACCCGGCGGGCTGCGCACTTCGGCCTGCCCCTGGTGCAGGGTCATGATCGACTTGACGATGGCCAGCCCCAGGCCGGTGCCGCCTTCGGTGCGGGCGCGGCTGTTGTCGGCGCGGTAGAAGCGTTCGAACAGGTGGGGCAGGTGTCGGGCGTCAATGCCCGCGCCGGGGTTGCTGACGGAGATCGACACCTGCTGCGCATACGTCTCCACCCGCAGCGAAATATGCCCACCCGGTGGGCTGTGGCGGATCGCATTGGACAGCAGGTTGGAGAGGGCGCGCTGGATCATCAGGCGATCACCCTGGATCTGCGCCTGGCCGATCAACGTCAGGGTCAGGTGTTTGTCTTCGGCACCCAACGCAAACAACTCCATCACCCGCTGGGCCTCATCCGTCAACGACACCGCCGCAAACGACGCGCGGGCAGCCGGGTGGCTGACTTGGGCCAAAAACAGCATGTCGGAAACGATGCGCGACAATCGCTCCAGTTCTTCAGTGCTGGATTCCAGCACTGCCTTGTATTCCTCCGGCGGCCGCTGGCGCGACAGCGTGAGTTGGGCCTTGCCCATCAAGTTGGTCAGCGGTGCGCGCATTTCGTGGGCCAAGTCGTCGGAAAACTGTGACAACTGCTGCACCCCTGCATCCAGGCGATTGAGCATCACGTTGAAGCCCTGGGCCAGTTCCCGCAGTTCCTGGGGCAAGTTATCCAGGGCCAAGCGATGGGTCAGGTCCTGGGTGGTGACTTGCGCGGCGACGTGGCTGAACTGTTGCAACGGCGCCAACCCGCGCTGCACCAGCCACCAGGCGCCCATGCCGATCAACAGCAACAGCAAGGGCAACGCCACGACCGTGGCGCGCAGGTAGGCGCTGAGCAGGGCCTGGTCGTCCATGCGGTCCAGGGACAGCACCACGCGCACGCGCTCGCCACTGGCCAGGCGCATCAGGCTGGAGGCGCTGAGCACCTGGTTGCCGTCGCGGTCCTCCCAGTTGAGGTAGCCGAGGGTTTCCCGGTGCGGGTAGTCGGTGAGCAGCGGCACCTGGGGCTTGGCGCCGACGCTGAGCAGCACGCGCTCGTCGGGCGCGGTACCGACGATGGTCAAGTAGAAGTTGTCGTGGCCGATCACCAAGTCCAACAGCGAGTGCGGGCGGGCGCGGATATCGCGAGCGTCCAGGCCTTGCGCCAGGCTGTGCTGGATCTGTTCCATCTTGCTTTCCAAACCCTTGCGCGCGAGCTTTTCCAGTTCATGGGTGAGGGCCAGGTAAGCCAGGCTGGCCAGCAGCAGCACCAGGCCGGCGCCCATCAAGCTGACCGTCAGGCCGAGGCGCATCGACAGGCTGCCGGTCTTCATGGCCGCGCTTCCAGCACGTAGCCGACGCCGCGAATGGTGTGGATCAACTTGACCTCGCTCTGGTCATCCACCTTGGCCCGCAGGCGGCTGATGGAGACTTCCACCACGTTGGTGTCGCAGTCGAAATTCATGTCCCACACCAGGGAAATGATCTGCGTGCGGGTCATCACTTCGCCGGTCTGGCGCATCAGCACCTGGAGCAGGGCGAACTCCTTGGTGGTCAGGTCGATACGCCGGGTGCCGCGATAGGCACGATGGCGGCGCGGGTCGAGTTCCAGGTCCGACACGCAGAACACTTCCGGCTGTGGGATATGTTCGCTGCGCCGCAACAACGTGCGTACGCGCGCGAGCAATTCGGGAAACTCGAAGGGCTTGACCAGGTAATCATCGGCGCCCATGTCCAGGCCCTTGATCTTGTCGTCCAGGCGCCCACGGGCGGTGAGCATCATCACGCGCTGGCTGCCGTTGCGGCGCAGTTGTTCGAGCACTTCCCAGCCGTCCTTGCCCGGCAGGTTGACGTCGAGAATCACCAATTCATAGGCGTGCTGCGCGGCCAGGTGCAGGCCGTCGATGCCATTGGCGGCGCAATCGACCACGTAGCCACTTTCAGTCAGGCCTTGCTGCAAATAGGCGGCGGTTTTTTGCTCGTCCTCAACCACAAGGATACGCATGGGGGTTTACCTTTTTCCGAAAGAGAAGGGGGTCCATTTCCTTATGGAGGGTGCTGCTGGGGGAGTAGGAAAATTCTGAAGGGTGAAGTGACTTCAGGGTCAACTGCGACGTTCTGTCGCAACTAAGCGAGCACGCAAAAAAAACGCCCCAATGGGGCGTTAAAAAATCCATCTCTTTCCAAAGGAGCTACACAAAAGCTTCAGAGATGAATGTGCTCGGTGTTGCAAGTTGAAGCCAGTCTATAAAGTTCAACTTAACCAGAAGGTGAGGCCAATATTACAGTTTTGATAACTGGCTAGTTGTGAACAGATGTTAGCCAAGCGCGAACGAATGTAATGGTTCAAAGAATCGCCAGTGGGTACTCGGCGATCAAGCGCACTTCTTCCAGGTCCGACTCGAATGCACTGGAACGCACCGTGGCTTGGCGCAAGCGCAACGACAGGTCTTTCAAGTTGCCACTTTGCACCACGTACTTGGCTTCGATGTCGCGCTCCCAGCGGCGCTGATCGGTCAGCGGGTCGCCTGCCGCATCGCGGCGCATGTACACCGCGTTGGCGTTGCTGTAGTCGGCGCCGGTGCCTTTGCCGTAGCGGGTCATGAATGACAGGCCGGGAATGCCGAATGGCTGCATGTCCAGGTCGTAGCGCACCATCCACGAACGCTCTTTGGGGGAATTGAAGTCGCTGTACTGGATCGAGTTGTTGAGGAAGATCGAGTCCGACTGGCGCAGGTAATCGAAGTCGTCATCACCGTTGTTGCGCTGGTGCGACACGGCCACGCTGTGGGCGCCGATCTTCACGCCGAGCCTGGCGCTCCAGATGTTGTTGTCGAACTCACCCAGGCGTTTCTTGCCCTCATCCACCGCCTTGTAATAGTTGAAGTCGCCGAACAGCGAAACCTCATCGTTCAGCGGGTAGTTGGCGGCGCTGCCGAAGTAATACTGGTCCCAGGCGTCCTTCAAGCGGCTGCTGTACAGGCTCACGCTCAGATGCTTGTTGAGTTGGTAATCACCGCCGAAATAGCCGATCCACGGTGAGTCGACCTTGCCCGCATAGAACGTCGCAAAGCCTTTGTCCATGCCGCTCTCGGTGGGCTGGCTCATGCCGCTCAAGCGTCCGCCTTGCAGGCTCAGGCCCTCCAGGCTGGTGTTTTGCGCGGTGACGCCACGAAAGCTTTCCGGCAACAGCCGCGAGTCGCCGTAGGCCACCACCGGTGTGAGCGGGAACACGTCGCCGGCCTTGATCACGGTGTCCAGCACGCGCAGTTTTGCGGCGCCGCCGAATTTGCTGTAGGCGGATTCTGGATGGTTGTCGCTGTCCACCGGCAGCACGCCAAACGAGCCCTTGCCGCCGCTGCGGCCGGTGCCCGAGTCGAGCTTGAGGCCGTACATGGCAAACGCGTCCAGGCCAAAACCGACCGTGCCTTGGGTAAAGCCGGATTCGAATTTGGCAATGAACCCCTGCGCCCAGGCTTCGGAGTAGCCATTGCCGGTGGGGCTGGATTGGCCCTTGCGGTCATCGCGGTTGAAGTAAAAATTGCGTGCCAGCACGTTCACGCTGCTGCTTTCGATAAAACCTTCGGGCTTGTCTTCCACGGCCACGGCGGCCAGGGGTAGCGCGGCCAGCAATGAAAAGGGAAGGGTGTAATAAGCACTGTGCATGTTGCGCTCCTCGGTATTGGCAGTGATCAGCTTCTTATATGAGGTGGGCGTTCTTATTGATGTGGCCCGGGCTGATAGTTGCAAATGACAGATAACGGCGAAGTGGCACGCACATTACAATTTTGGAATCTCACGCTCACCTAACAAATAAGTAATGTTCTGGTGAACATCGCGTCAGGGTTCGCTCGTTACGCTGGGCACTCAACTTTGAAGCGAGGAACTTGTGATGAACTTTTTTAAACTTGGCCTGGGTGTATTGGCGGCAGTCTTGTCGTTCGGCGCATTGGCCGAAGGCGGCGGCGACCGTACCTTTGCCTTGATGATGGAGCGCAATGAAAAGGTCATGGCCGATTACGCCGCCCGCAACGGCAAGTCCGCGCCCGAGGTGCAGGTGTATCGCTATGGCATGCCGCTGGATATCGCCAAGGTGGTCAGCGTGACGCCGCCGATTCGCAGCTGCAATCCGGTGCCTTCGCGCATGACCTATGAGGACTCCACCGGCAAGCTCAACACCCTTGAATACCAAGTGATGGGGGTGTGCCGAAACAATGGCGGTTGATGGATCCAAAAATATAGTTGGGCCTTGGCCTAAAGGACTCTTCAGAAAACCTCGCCAGGGCCGATGCAGGTCAGATCCTTCTCTCCATTTGACCATCGGTGCCCCATGTTCAACACCCGCTTGAAGCAGGAGCTGTCCGCTCTTCGCGAAGAACTGTCCAGCTTGCAGCAGGTCAAGGAGAGCCTGGAAAGCGAGATGTTGTGCCTGACGCTGGACCCCCAGGGCCGTATCGATTGGGCCAATGGCAACTTCCTCAAGGAAATGGCCTACCAGAGCGGCCAACTGCAAGGCCGCGCCATTGGCGACCTGGCACCGGCGCATGTGAAGCATGACGAGTTCCAGCAACGCTTCAACAACGCCCTGGCACGTGGCGAGCACTTCGCCGGCACTGTGCGTTTGATGCGCGGCAGTGGCGAGGAAGCGTGGTTGCGCTCGATCGTGCAGCCGGTACGTAGCTCCGATGGGCGGATCAAGCACTTTTCCATCTTCTCCAGCGACCTGACCCGCACCATCGAGGCGTCGCGCGAGCATGAAAACCTGATCACCGCACTGGTGCGCTCCACCGCAGTGATCGAGTTCGACCTGGGCGGGCACGTGCTCACCGCGAACGATCGCTTCCTCGGCGGCATGGGTTACAGCCTGGCGCAGATCAAGGGCAAGCATCACCGCATGTTCTGCGAACCGGAGGAATACAACAGCGCCGAGTACCAGAACTTCTGGAAACGCCTGAACAACGGCGAGTTTGTCGCGGCGCGCTTCAAGCGCGTCGATAGCCACGGTCGCACAGTGTGGCTGGAAGCGACCTACAACCCAGTGTTGGATGCGACGGATCGCCTGTACAAAGTGGTGAAGTTCGCCACGGTGATTACCGATCAGGTCAATCAGGAGCAGGCGGTTTCCGACGCCGCCAACATCGCCTACAGCACCTCGTTGCAAACCGACAACAGCGCCCAGCGCGGCACCACGGTGGTGACCCAGGCAGTTGATGTGATGCGCGACCTGGCCCAGCACATGCAGCAGGCCGGCGAAGGCATCGAGGCGTTGAATGCCCAGTCCCAGGTGATTGGCAGCATCGTCAAGACCATCAGCGGCATCGCCGAGCAGACCAACTTGCTGGCGCTCAACGCCGCCATCGAAGCGGCACGTGCCGGCGAGCAAGGTCGTGGTTTTGCGGTGGTGGCCGATGAAGTGCGCCAACTGGCCTCGCGCACCAGCAAGGCTACCGAGGAAATTGTCGGCGTGGTGCGTCAGAACCAGGACATGGCCCGCGAGGCGGTGGCGCTGATGACCGATGGTCGCCTGCAAGCCGAGCAAGGCCTGGCCCTGGCGGCAGAAGCGGGCTCGGTGATCGTCGAGATCCAGGACGGCGCGCAGAAGGTGGTCAGCGCTGTAGGGCAGTTCGCCAACCAACTGTCGAGCTGAGCCTAGGGCTCAGGTATCGTAGGCGCTTTCCTGCTTGAAGAGCCGACCGTCCATGAGCCCTACCCACCGTCGCCCCGTTCCATTGTCCAAGGCCTACCGCTTGCTCAATCACGGCCCGACCGTGCTGGTCAGCGCGGCCCACAACGGCCAGCGCAACATCATGGCCGCCGCCTGGGCGATGCCGCTGGACTTCGAGCCGCCGAAGGTCGCCGTGGTGTTGGATAAAGCCACCTGGACCCGCCAGTTGCTGGAAGGCAGCGGCACCTTCGTGCTGCAAGTGCCTTGCGTGGCCCAGGCTGATCTCGTACAGACCGTCGGCAATACCACCGGCAGCGAGACGGACAAATTCGCCACTTACGGCTTACAAGTGTTCAGCGGCGAACACACCGATGCACCGCTGCTGGAAGGCTGCGTGGCCTGGCTGGAATGCCGCCTGTTGCCCGAACCGCACAATCAACAGACGTACGATTTGTTCCTTGGCGAAGTAGTCGCGGCGTATGCCGATGAGCGCGTGTTCAGCGACGGCCACTGGCACTTCGAAGGCCACGATTCATTGCGCACTTTGCATCACATCGCGGGCGGTCACTTCCTGACCATTGGCGAGCCGATCACCGGGCGCCAGCTCTAAGCCCTACCAGCGCGCGTTTGCCAACGCCTCGGCAAACGCCACCAACTTCGGCGAATACTGGCGGGACGGCGGGTACACCAACGAAATCGCCCGGCTGCGCCCGGCGAAATCCTCCAGTACCGGCACCAGGCGCCCGGCGGCCAAGTCGTCGCGTACGGCAAAATCCATCACCTGAGCGATGCCAAAGCCGCCCACCGCGCCATCCACCAGCGCGTCGCCGATATCAAAGATCAGTCGCCCTTCGACGCTCACGTCCTGCACCTTGCCATTGAGCATGAACTGCCAGTCAACCATGCGCCCGCTGCGCAGATTGCGCACGGTGAGGCAGTGGTGGTCCTTGAGCTCATCGACGTTTTGCGGTGTGCCGAAACGAGCGAGGTAGGCGGGGGCGGCGACGGTGACCCAGCGCAACGGTGCAAGGGTGCGGGCAATCAGGCGTTGGTCCTGGATCTCGCCGGTACGCAGCAAGGCATCGAAGCCTTCATCGACGATGTCCACCAGGCGGTCGGTCATCACGGCTTCGATGCGTAGCTCGGGATAACGCAGGGTCAATTCGCCGATCACCGGCATCACCACCTTGCGCCCGAACAGTGACGGCGTGCTGATCTTCAACAGGCCCGAGGGGCTGCCACGGCGGTCGAGCATCAGCTTCTCGGCCTCGGCCAATTCCGCCAGCAACGGCGCGCTGCGCTCGTACAACAACTGCCCGTCGGGCGTGAGGCTGACGCTGCGGGTGTTGCGTTGCAGCAGGCGCACGCCCAGCTCGTTTTCCAGGCGTGAGATGGCGCGTGAGAGCCCCGATTGGGTCAGCCCCAGGTCGCCGGCGGCGCGGGTGAAACTGCGGGTTTCGGCCACGCGGACCAGCAGGCGAACAGCGTTCAGATCCATGATTAAAGTCATTACTGAAAGAGTGATAGCGCTATTTATCATCTATTGCGCATAAAACACACTGGCCGCACTTCATTTCTGCACAGGACGCTGTGATGTCTGCCTCTCGACCCTCTGGATGGATGCTGATGCTGTTGGCCACCGCCCAACTGATCATCGCCCTCGATGCCACCATCGTGTTTGTCGCGCTGCCGCAGATCGGCACGCACTTGGATTTTTCCGCCCAGCAATTGCAGTGGGTGGTGAGTGCCTACAGTGTGGCGTTTGGCGGCTTCCTGTTGCTGGGCGGGCGCGCCACGGATCTGCTCGGCAAGCGCCGCTTGTACCGGACCGGGCAGGCGCTGTATGCGTTGGCGTCCCTGGCCGCCGTATTGGGCGGCAGCGCGGTGTTGCTGGTGCTGGCGCGGGCGGTGCAGGGCGTGGGCGGGGCGCTGTTGTTTCCGGCGACGCTGGCGTTGATCAACACTCACTACGCCGAAGGGCCTGAACGCAACCGTGCGTTTGCGGTGTGGAGCGCAGCCTCTGCGGCGGGGCTGGCGCTCGGCGCCTTGCTGGGCGGCGTGTTGACCCAGGTGTGGGGCTGGGAGGCCGTGTTCCTGGTGAACGTGCCGTTGGCCGGCGGCTGCGCCTGGGCGGCGCGTTACTGGATTCCTGCCGACGGCGAGCGGGCCCGTGGGCGCAACTTTGATATCAGCGGCGCGCTGACCGTAACCGTCGGCGGCACCTTGCTGGTGTTCGCCCTGGTGCAAGGCCCGGAGTGGGGTTGGACGGCGCCGTCGACCCTCGGCTGCATTGCCCTGGCGGTGGCGCTGCTGGGGCTGTTCGCCTGGATCGAACATCGTGGCCGCGACCCGCTGATGCCGCTGCGGCTGCTGGCCTACCGCGAACTGCGCATGGCCATGGTGCTGACGGCGGTATTCATGAGCAGCTTTGGCGTGCAGTACTACTTTCTGGCGCTGTATTACCAGCAGGTCTACGGCTACAGCGTGTTGCAGGCGGGCCTGGCGTTTTTGCCGGCGACCTTGGTGTGCACGTTCGGCATCTGGTTGGCGGAGCGTTCGCTGGTCAGGATTGGGCTGCGCAATACCTTGGTCAGCGGGCAATTGGCGGGAGCCGTGGGCATCGCGCTGGTGTGCTGGGCATTACCGACGGGCGTGGGATTCTGGTCGCTGCTGCCGGGGATTTTTATCTTGAGCATCGGTCAGGGCATGACGTGGACGGCGATGTGGGTGGCGGCCGGCTTGGGTATCCGCCCGGGGGAGCAGGGCGTGGCGGCGGGGATGGCGTCCACCAGCCAGCAGATCGGTGGGGCGCTGGGGCTGGCGGTGTTGGTGTCGGTGGCGAATGCTGGTGGGATTGAGTGGGCGTTGTGGTGGAGTGCGGGGATTGCGCTGGTGGGGGCGGTGGTGGCGTTGGGGCTGAGGGAGCGCGGCGCTAAGTCGAACTCAATTCTAGAAACAACCTAAATCCAATGTGGGAGCTGGCTTGCCTGCGATAGCGGTGTATCAGCCAAGTATCCAGTGACTGACACTCAGCCATCGCAGGCAAGCCAGCTCCCACATTGACGGTATTCCACATCGGGCTTTTTCAGCGCCCCAGCATCTTCACCCAACGCGACGGCGGCATGCCGTAGGTGCTGCGAAACTGCCGGGTCATGTGGCTCTGGTCAGTAAACCCCGCCGTCATGGCCGCATTGACCAACGATTGGCCCTGGGCCAGCAGGCTGCGCACCAGGTCCAGCCGACGCATGGTCAAGTAACGGTAGGGGCTGGTGCCGAACAACAAACGAAAATCCCGCGACAACGCCCAGCGGTCGCGGCCGGCGTGTTCGGCCATTTCGTCCAGGGTGATGCTGCGGCCCAGGGCGCTGTGGATAAATTCCCGCGCGCGTTCGGCGGCAATGTAGTCGAAGCTCTTGCGGCTGGTGATCACCCCGGACGCCTCGCTGAGGGCTTGCGCCACGTCGTACATGGCGTCTTGTTCCAGCAGCGGATCAATCGGGCAATCCAGGCTTTGCAGCAGCACTTCGCTGGCGCGGAACAGGCGCGGGTCGGTGGTATGGCCACAGGGTATGAACGGCAATGGCTTGCCGCCGAGGATCTGTTGGATCAGCGCCGGCTCCACGTAGATCATGCGGTAGCGGAAGCCTTCCTCACTGCTGGCGCGACCGTCGTGGGTCTCATCGGGATGAATCACCATGGTCGTGCCGGGCAGGCTGTGGGTCATGCAGCCGCGATAATGAAAACTCTGCACGCCGAACAACGTACGGCCGATGGCGTAGGTGTCATGGCGGTGCGGGTCGAACGCGAAGCCGGCAAAGTACGCCTCGATACGGTCCATGCCGCTGGCATGCGGGGCGCGGTGCATCCAGTCGAGGGGGGAGATGGGATTGCCCATGATGGCTTGTCACACATTGGAAGTGGAAACACGTTAACCCAGTCTGGCTCGGGTTGTCTGTCGAGGTCTTGAACGATTGTGCGCGTTTTTTGAGGCGATAGAGGCATGCTTTTAGATTTTAGTATTGATTTGCGATGATTTATTATTGTTTTACGATAAGTTATTCGTTACCTTGCTTCGACATTCACCCTTTGAGCACTTTTATGAATACTCAACGCATTGCCCTGCTCAGCCAACGTATGTCGCTGCTCACACTGCTGCTTATCATTGCCATGCTGGTACTTAATACCGCTGTGTGGCTGTTTCCCGTATTGAGTTCCTCCACCGACGGGCTCGGGTTTGGATTTGCCTTGAGCGACCGCCAGATTCAGGGGCGGGTCGAGCAGGTGGCTTTGTTTCCGCTGTGGCAAACGCTGGGAGGGATCGTGTTGTCCAGCGTTCCCTTGATGGCACTGGCGTCGGGCTTGAGTCACCTGCGCAAGCTGTTTCAGAGCTATGCGCGCGGGGAGTATTTCTCCAGCATGGCAGCGTTGCATCTTGGGAAGGTCGGCAAAGCGGTTGCGGCGTGGGTCGTGCTGGATTTTTTATGTGAGCCCTTGCTGAGCGTCTGGGTGACAATGAACGAACCCGTAGGCCAACGAATGATCAGCCTGAGTGTGACGGCCCCAAGTTTTGTTGCACTGTTTTTGGCTGCCTGCATCACGATAATCGCGCGTATCCTGTTGCAGGCCAGTGAAGTGGATTCTGAAAACCGTACATTTGTTTGAGACCGACATGCCCATTGTGATTGAACTGGACGTCATGCTTGCCCGGCGCAAGGTCAAGTCCAAGGACCTGGCGGCGGCCATCGGAATTACCGAGCAGAACCTGTCATTGCTTAAACAAGGCAAGGTCAAGGGGATACGGCTGGGGACGCTGGACGCCATTTGTATGTACCTTGAGTGCCAGCCAGGTGACCTGCTGGTGCATGTACCTGAGCCCGAGTAATAGCGGCTTATCAACGTTGTGAAGAGGGTTCAACGATGCTGTTCTCCAACCAGGCGTATGCGGCACCTTTGCTATCGTTGGCGTTGCTCTGGACCGTTGCGGTGGTGACGCCTGGGCCCAACTTTTTCAACACTGCGCAGTTGGCCGCCAGCTGTTCGCGCCGCCATGGCGTGGTGGCATCGGCGGGTGTGGCCACCGGTACGATCCTGTGGGGGCTGGCGGGTGGCCTGGGCATCAAGTCGCTGTTTACCGCCGCACCGATGCTGTACCTGGCATTCAAGATTATCGGGGGCTGCTACCTCATCTACCTCGGTTTGAAACTGTTCAAGCGCTCGGCGCCGGCCATGGGCCAGAACCTGCTGGCGGACGAGCCCCGGCGCTCGCTGTTCGCCGCCTGGCGCCTGGGGTTGCTGGGCAATTTGTCCAATCCCAAGGCGGCGTTGTTCGTCGCCACCATCTTCGCGTCCACCATGCCGCCGTCACCGTCGCCGATGCTGTTGACCTTGGCGGTGATCACCATGGCCACCTTGTCCTTCAGTTGGTATTCCAGCGTGGCCCTGGTGTTTTCCAGCGAACGCATGGCCAACCTCTACAGCCGTTCGCGCAAGTGGCTCGACCGTTTTGCCGGCGGTTGCTACGTGCTGTTCGGCGCACATCTGGTAGCGAATCGCTGACGGCCCGTGGTAAGAAGCCTTACTTTCAACAGTGAGGCTGGGTCATGAGCAAGGTGCGCGTAGGGATTATTTTTGGTGGCCGTTCGGCCGAGCACGAAGTCTCGCTGCAATCGGCGCGCAATATCGTCGATGCCCTCGACCGCACGCGTTTCGAGCCGGTGCTGATCGGCATCGACAAGGCCGGCCACTGGCACCTCAATGACACCTCGAACTTCCTGATCAACCAGGAAAACCCGGCCTTGATCGCCCTCAACCAATCCAACCGCGAACTGGCGGTGGTGCCGGGCAAGGCCAGCCAGCAACTGGTGGAAACCTCTGGCGGCGACCTGCTGGCCCATGTCGATGTGATCTTCCCCATCGTCCACGGCTCCCTGGGCGAGGACGGTTGCCTGCAAGGCCTGCTGCGCATGGCCGATCTGCCGTTTGTCGGTTCCGACGTGCTCGGCTCGGCGGTGTGCATGGACAAGGACATCAGCAAGCGCCTGCTGCGCGACGCCGGGATTGCGGTCACGCCGTTCATCACCCTGACCCGTCGCACTGCTGCACAGACAACCTTTGACGATGCAGTGAACAAGCTCGGCCTGCCGCTGTTCGTCAAGCCGGCGAACCAGGGTTCGTCGGTGGGCGTGAGCAAAGTCGGCAGCGAAGCCGAGTACCACGTGGCAGTCGAACTGGCCCTGGGTTTCGATGAAAAAGTGCTGGTGGAATCCGCCGTCAGCGGCCGTGAAATCGAATGCGCCGTGTTGGGCAACGACCACCCCATCGCCAGCGGTTGTGGCGAGATTGTGGTGAGCAGCGGTTTCTATTCCTACGACAGTAAATACATCGACGACCAGGCCGCTCAGGTGGTGGTACCCGCGGATATCAGCGTCGAAGCCAGCGAACGTATCCGCCGCTTGGCCATCGAGGCGTTTGAGGTGTTGGGTTGCGCAGGGCTGGCACGGGTCGATGTGTTTTTGACCGACGACGGCGAAGTGCTGATCAATGAAATCAACTCGCTGCCCGGCTTCACCCGCATCAGCATGTACCCCAAGTTGTGGCAGGCGGCGGGGATGAGCTACAGCGAACTGGTGAGCCGGTTGATCGAGCTGGCGTTGGAGCGGCACGCGGGGCGTAAGGGGTTGAAGATCAGTCGGTGATTTTGACGGGCTTGGGCTGATTTTCTAGTGATGGGTGGAGCTTGTCTCTGTGGCGAGGGAGCTTGCTCCCGTTGGACTGCGCAGCAGTCCCAGCCTTTTTAAGCAAAGAGCAGGGGCCGCTTCGCGGCCCAGCGGGAGCAAGCTCCCTCGCCACAGGTACAGCGTTCGTTCTAGGCCGTTGTACGAGCAATCCACGAATACAACAACGTCCTCACCTCCTCCGGGTGGTGGGTCCTTCTGCGGTAGCTGGCAAACGCCGGCGACGAGCAGTAAGTGCAGACCTTGCTGACCTCCACCTGCTCGCGCCGAACGCCGGCTGCTTGCAACAGCATCAGCGCGTAGGCGCTCAAGTCGAACCACGCGCTGCCCGCTTGCCGTGCATGGGGCGGTGCAATCTGCGGTGGCAGCAACGGCGCCGGTTGGGCAAAGCGCCACAAGTGACCCTGATCGGCCTGGAACTGCGCGATAAAGTCGGCGCTCACCTCATAGCAGCAGGGTTTGATCGACGGACCGATAGCCACTTGCAACTGCTCGGCGCCAATCCCGGCCTCGGCAAAACGCTGCACGGCATTGGCGATGATCCCTGCTTGCAGGCCCTTCCAGCCGCCATGCACCGCCGCCACTTTCTCGCCGTTGTTGGCGGCGATAAGAATGGGCAGGCAATCGGCCGTAATCACCGCGATCGGCTGCTGCGAGCCGGTGAACACGCCGTCGGCCGGCACCGTGTTGCTCGGCTGATCCGCCTGCCAGTCGATCACCGCAGCACTGTGCACCTGCTTGCAGATAAACACGTCATCCGGGCATTGCGGGTCATTGATCGTACAAAAACCATGATCGATGCCAGCGAGGGCGCCGAGGTTGTCTGTCTGTTGCACGGGGTTGATCTCCATCGCTAAAAGTTTCAGTCGCCGAGGGCTTCGCCTTCACGCCGAGGGTCCGCGCCGCCGCTCAGGGACACTTTGCCCTGGGCATCGCGTGTGCGCACGATGGCCTGCACGCCGCTGGTCATATCGATCTCGCTGAGGGCATGGCCTTTGTCTTTCAGGGCCTGTTTCAACGCCGGGCTGAACAGGCCCGCTTCCAATTCGGTAGCGCCATTGCGGCTGCCGAAGTTGGGCAGGTTGATGGCCGCTTGCGGGTCGAGTTGCCAGTCGAGCATTGCCACCAACGACTTGCTCACGTACTCGATGATCTGCGAGCCGCCCGGCGAGCCGACGGTGGCCAGCAACTCGCCGCTGTGGCGGTCGAACACCAGGGTTGGCGCCATCGCCGAGCGCGGGCGTTTGCCGGGCTCGACGCGATTGGCTACCGGTTGGCCGTCTTCTTCGGGAATGAACGAGAAGTCGGTCATCTGGTTGTTGAGCAAAAAGCCCTGGACCATCACATGGGCGCCGAACGCCGCTTCGACCGTGGTGGTCATCGATACGGCGCCGCCTTGGTCGTCCACCGCGACCACCTGCGAGGTGGAGATGCGCAACGGCGAGCGGTCTGGCGCGTACGCCACTTGGAGGCCCGCCGGCGTGCCGGGCTTGGCAACGCCCAGGCTGCGCTCGCCGATCAAGGCGGCGCGCCTGGCCAGGTAGTCCGGGGCGACGAGACCGGCGAGCGGCACGGGGACGAAGTCGGCATCGGCCACGTACAGCGCGCGGTCGGCAAACGCCAGGCGGCCGGCTTCGGCGAGCAGGTGCACGGCTTCGGGCGTCGGTTCCAGGCCGGCCGGTGAGGCGCTCTTCAGCGGTTTCATCGGCGCGATGGCCAGTTGCGGCTTGCGCGCTTCCAGGGCCTGCAAAGTGCCGAGGATCTGCGCGATGGCGATCCCGCCCGACGACGGTGGCGGCATGCCGCAGACTTTCCATTGCTTGTAGTCGGTGCACAACGGCGCACGCTCTTTGGCGCTGTAGCCTTGCAGGTCAGCCTGGGACAGGCTCCCGGCGTTGCTGTGGCCCTGCACCTTGCGCGCGATTTCAGCGGCAATCGGCCCGTGGTACAGCGCGTCCGGTCCTTCCTTGGCGATGCGTTGGAATACGGCGGCCAGCGCCGGGTTTTTCAACAGTGTGCCTGTGGCTTTTGGTGTGCCATCGGCATTCAAGAAATACGCCGCCATGTCCGGCGACTGCGGGATGTAGCGGTCGGCAGCGATCAGCGCATGCAAGCGCGGGGAAATCGCGAAGCCTTGCTGCGACAGGCGAATCGCCGGCTCGAACAACGTGGCCCATGGCAGGCGCCCAGTCTTGTTGTGCGCCATTTCCAGCGCGCGCAACACACCCGGCGTACCGACGGAACGCCCGCCGATCTGCGCCTCGGCAAACCCCATCGGCGTGCCGTCGGCCCTTAGGAACAGCCGCTCTGTCGCACCGGCCGGCGCGGTTTCACGGCCGTCATAGGCGTGCACGTTCTGGCCGTCCCACAGCATGATGAAGGCACCGCCGCCAATCCCCGACGACTGCGGTTCCACCAGGGTCAACACGGCCTGCATCGCAATCGCCGCGTCAATCGCCGAACCGCCTTGGCGCAGCATCTCGCGCCCGGCTGCGGCGGCCAGTGGGTTGGCGGCGGCGGCCATGTGGCGTTCGGCGTGACGCAGCGTGAGGTCGCTGCGGTAGCCCGAGCCCAGCTCCGGTGCCGGTGGTTGTTCGGTGACTGGGCTGTGGCAGGCGGCCAGGGTGAGGGCCGCAGCCAAGACCGACAACGGCCGGCGATAAATCGAAAACACGCGCTGAACTCCGTTCATTTTGAGAATGATCTGTTGTCCTTGGGGCTTGGTGTTTTACAGGTAAATCGTGCCTTGCAGGTAGAGCACGGCGTTGCCGGAGATGATCACGCGGTCGCCCTGGAGTTCGCAGCGCAACTGGCCACGGCGTTTTCCGCCTTGTTCGGCGGTCAATTGCTGCTTGCCCAGGCGCTCGGCCCAGAACGGTGCCAGCGAGGTGTGGGCGGAACCGGTGACCGGGTCTTCATTGATGCCCACGTTCGGCCCGAACCAGCGGGAGACAAAATCGAACCGCGCGCTTTTGGCCGTCACCGCGATACCGCGTTTGGGCAGGCCCTTGAGGCGGGCGAAGTCCGGGGTCAGCGCGGCGATTTGGGTTTCGTCGTCCACCAGCACGATGTAGTCATCGGTGCCGAAGACTTCGGCATGCTCGATGCCTAGCGCGTTCAACATCCCCGCTGGCGGCTCGCAACGCTCGGGGCGCTTGGCCGGGAAATCCATCGCCAGCTCGTCGCCGTTGCGCGTTACGCGGAGCTCGCCGCTGCGGGTGGCAAAACGCAGGACTTCGGGCGCGTCCGCCAACTGGTTGATCAACACCCAGGCGGCTGCCAGCGTGGCGTGGCCGCACAGGTCCACTTCGACTTCCGGGGTAAACCAGCGCAGTTCGTAGATGTCACCGCGTGGGACGAAAAACGCGGTCTCCGAGAGGTTGTTCTCGGCGGCGATGTTGTGCAGTTGCTCGATGGGCAGCCACTCGGTCAGCGGGCAGACGGCCGCCGGGTTGCCGCCGAAGGTGTGTTGGCTGAAGGCGTCGACTTGGTAGATGTCCAGTTTCATCGGGGGCACTCCGTGTGGGGGAGGCTGGACACTAACAGTGGCTCAGGGGAGCGTCAAAATACAGATGGCGTGTTTTTTTGCGCGCATCTGCACGGTTGTGTTGGTCGCAAGCGGGCGCGTTATCGTCCTGGTACTTTTCTGCGGGCATAAAAAAACGGCCTACCTTTCGGTAAGCCGTTTTTAGTACTTGGTGGCTACACAGGGACTTGAACCCCGGACCCCAGCATTATGAATGCTATGCTCTAACCAACTGAGCTATGTAGCCAAGTGGCGCGCATTATTCGCGGAGAACGGGAATGCGTCAAGCGTTTATTTTTAATTTTTATCTACGCTTTCAACTGTTTAAGCGAAATAGGGCGAAACCGCGACGAGTGGTGCGGTGGGCGTGGGTGTTTCGAGGGGGGGCAAATTAGTCGAGAGCGGTTGCGGCGTGATTCGGTTGGGCAGAATCCCTGTCGCCCAACGCGTGGTCTGACTTACGGGTACAGCGAGTTGTGGGTGACGCGTTTGAGCTGTTCGCGTGCCCGCGACAGGCGTGAGCGAACGGTGCCGATCGGAATGTCCAACACGTCGGCAGTGTCTTGGTAGCTACCGTCGGTTTCCAGCGATGCATACAGCGTTTTACGCATTTCCTGCGGTAGCAGGTCGATGGCGCTCAGGGTTTTCTCCAGGCGACGGTTGATCTCGAATTCCCAGTCCAGGTTGCGGCTGTCTTCCTGGCCATGCCACAGCGCTTCATCGAACTCGCAATGGACCGGCTTGGCATACATGCGCCGGAAATGGTTGCGGATCAGATTCTGCGCGATGCCACACATCCAGGTGCTGAGGGTCGCCTGGCCGCTGAAACGCTCCCGGTTGCGCCAGGCTTCCAGGTAGGTCAGTTGCAGGAGGTCATCCGCATCCTCGGGGTTGAGTACACGTTTATGAATAAAACGGCGCAGCTTTTTTTGCTGCTCGTCCGTCAGTTGAAGCATGAATTGAGGCGAGCTGCCAACAAGGTGAACCAAAGCTTCGATAGGGATACTCATGATTTTTTCCTCAGGGTAGACGCAGTCGAAATGGTTTCGACGGGAACCCCTTTTGCACTGGTTATGCCAACGGAAAAAATCGTTTAACTTGTTGATTAATATAAATATATATCTTGAATTGAAGCGTTTTTGTGCGGTTTTTTGCAAAGCGCTGCAAGGGTTTGTGCGGTTCTTTTCGTCGATTGCGATAGCGCGGGTTTCGATGGAACCGGATGGCCCCGGCTTGCCACACAGGGACACACTCTTTCTGTCCTGGCCCGCCGATGAAAGTCGAATCTTCCCCCGATGTGCACATACTCCAGCGCCTGGATCAGACCGGCGTGGCGCAGCCGGCTGCACCGACGTCGGTGAAGGCGACAGATGAGTTGGCCCAGCTCTTCGGTCAGGAGGTAGCCCTCAATAATCGGACGTTGCAGCAGCGTTCCTTGGGCGTTCGCGTGCCGTCCACCGAGCGGCTTGCGCAACTGTATGACCAACTGGGCCACCCGGCACAGGCGACGCTGGCGTCCATGGCTCGACGGGTGCGCTTTCAGCTGTTGCGGCAGCCCAGTACCGACACACTGCTCGACCTCACGGGCAACGATCCGGCACGTACGTTCGTAGTGCTCAAGCAAGTGGCGGCCCTGGCGCAAGCCGAAGCGCGCAAGATTGAAGCCGCGCTTGTCCGGGACGCCATTGCCAAATTGGAGGTTCGCTTCAAGCGGGAAATCCAGGCCGGCCTGAATATCGCGATTGCATTGCAGGCCAGCGGCGGTGACCCGCAAGAACGCCAGGCACTGCGTGCGCTCTACTACGCCAGCGTGGTCAGGCGCCAATCCCTGGCGACCATGATGCAGGCCCTGTTGGGCGTGTACGGTGGCGAGGGCTTTGCTGCCGGGCTCAAAGTGATGCGCGGTGCCTTGGCGGATGATATCGCGGCCCATGTATCGTCCGTTCCCACCGCCATGCTGCGCACACTGCTGATGGGGTTGCAGAGTTGCGGGCAGTTGACCGGGGTGTTGGGGGGGTGCCAGGCGTTGATCCAGCGCTTGAGCATCGAACATGACGCCGTGGAGCTGTTGCAGCGCCTGTTGGGTTACGCCGGCTCTGGTATCGCGGCCGGTGAAATCCTGCGGCTGGGAGATGAGTTGGGGGGGGGGCCGTCCTTCCAGCAACTCGTATCGCTCAACGCCCTTTACCCCGTTTTGCAGCAGTTGCCCCTGGCGCTATGGCCAGACAGCCGCGTACGGCAGGAGACCTTGATCTGCTTTGTCGCGGTGATGGATGAACTGGCCAGGATCGAGCGCGGGCCCGCACGCTTCGTGGATGGGGGGACGTAGGCGTGAGCGTACTCAAGACCATCAATGCCGTGCTGCTCAAGGTGGCGCAACGTGCCGAAGTCCTCGGCGCCGTGGTGGTCATGGCCATCGTGTTCATCTTTATCGTGCCGCTACCCACCTGGCTGGTGGACATCCTGATTGCCCTCAATATCTGTATTTCCTGCCTGTTGATCGTGCTGGCGCTTTACCTGCCGGGGCCTTTGGCGTTTTCGTCGTTCCCCTCGATCCTGCTGCTGACCACGATGTTCCGCCTGGCGCTATCGATTGCAACGACGCGCCTTATCCTGCTGGAGCAGGACGCCGGTGACATCGTCGAGGCCTTCGGCAACTTCGTGGTCGGCGGCAACCTGGCGGTGGGGATGGTGATCTTCCTGATCCTGACCCTGGTCAACTTCCTGGTGATTACCAAGGGCTCGGAACGGGTCGCCGAAGTGGCGGCACGTTTCAGCCTGGATGCGATGCCAGGCAAGCAGATGTCCATCGACAGCGATCTGCGTGCCGGCCTGATTGACGGCGTGCAAGCCCGGGACAAGCGCGATCAGTTGTCCCGCGAGAGTCAATTGTTCGGTGCTATGGACGGGGCCATGAAGTTCGTCAAGGGCGACGCCATCGCCGGCTTGATCATCGTCGTGGTCAACCTGTTGGGGGGCTTCTCCACGGGGATGTTCCAGCATGGGTTGAGTGCAGCCGACTCGATGGCGCTGTATTCGGTGCTGACCATCGGCGACGGTTTGATCGCCCAGATTCCGGCACTGCTGATTTCCCTGACGGCCGGCATGATCATCACCCGCGTAGCCCCGGACGGGAGCAAAGGTGTGAGCAATATGGGCGCGGAAATTGCCCGGCAAATGACCAGCGAACCCAAGAGTTGGGTGATCGCCTCGGTGGGCATGCTCGCGTTTGCGATCGTGCCCGGCATGCCGACCGGGGTATTTATCCTGATCTCGCTGATCACCGGCAGCCTCGGCTATTACCTCGTACGCAAGCGTCAACGACAGGCCCGGCCTGCCACCGAGGCCGCCGACGCCGTTCGCCCGGAAGAGAACGGCAAGGAAGACTTGCGCGGGTTCGACCCGTCGCGCCCCTACCTGTTGCAGTTCTCGCCGGTACTGCGCGGTACGCCCCAGGTGACCGACTTGATTCATGGCATACGCCAGGCTCGCAACGCGTTGGTTGCCAACATTGGCCTGACACTGCCGCCGTTTGAAGTGGAGCTTGATGATTCGCTGGCCGACGACGAAATGCGTTTCTGCGTGCATGAAGTGCCGATGGTCAGGGCGTCGGTTGTCAGCCATCTGGCTGTTGAGCGCTCGGCACTGAAGGTCGAGCCCGAGCACGCATTGCCAGGGCTGGCGGAGCGCGATGAACAGGAGTGGCTCTGGCTGGCCCCCGACGATCCGCTGCTGGCTGACGCGCAATTGGAGCGCTTCAGTGCCACGGAGTTGATCATCGAGCGCATGAAGAAGGCGATGATGCTCAGCGGCCCGCAGTTTCTGGGCATCCAGGAAAGCAAGTCGATCCTCAGCTGGCTGGAGCACAACCAGCCCGAGTTGGTGCAGGAGCTGCAGCGCATCATGCCGCTCTCGCGGTTTTCTGCGGTGTTGCAGCGCCTGGCCAGCGAAGGCGTGCCGTTGCGGGCGGTACGGCTGATCGTCGAGTCGTTGATCGAGTACGGCCAGCATGAGCGTGAGCCGGAAGCACTGGCCGACTATGCGCGCATCGCCCTCAAGGCCCAGATCTTTCACCAGTACAGCGAGGCCGATGGCCTGCATGCCTGGCTGCTGTCGCCGCAAACCGAAAACATCCTGCGCGATGCGTTGCGCCAGACCCAGACCGGCGTGTTCTTCGCCCTTGATAACGACAGCAGCGCGGCGTTGGTCAACCTGCTCAACCAGGCCTTTACGGTTCGTGCCAAAAGCAAAAGCGTGATGCTGGTGGCGCAAGACCTGCGCAGCCCTTTGCGTACCTTGCTGCTCGAAGAGTTCAACCATGTGCCGGTGCTTTCCTTTGCGGAATTGGGCAGTGCCTCCAAGGTGAAAGTGCTGGGGCGTTTTGACGTGGGCCAGGATGAGCTGATGCGCGGAGCGGTGGCATGAGGGTTTCACCCTGTTCAGTACCGGGGAGGGGCGGTTGATGTTTGAACTGCGTGTACTGGATGGTTTGCATCAGGGCGCTGCGTTGCCGCTGTTTGGCGAGCAGTGGAGCATCGGGGCCCACGAGGGTGCAGACCTGTTGTTGAAGGACCCTGGGGTTGCCGAGCAGCATGCGCGGTTGCGGTTGACCGACTCTATTTGGTCGGTGCAGGCCGAGGCGGGGCTGTTGCAGGGCGCCGACGGGCAGGTGCTGGCACAAATCGTGAACCTGACCCCGAATGTGCCGTTTTCGATCGGCGCCATTCGGCTGTGCGTCACCTTGGCCGATCAGCCCTGGCCACAGGCGGCACCCGCACCAGGCGCTGCGCCGCCACCGGTGGCCGCAGAGATTTCACCGACATTGAAGCTGTCGTCTATGCCACAGGCGCAGCAAAAGCGCCTGCTCAGCCTGGTGTTGGTGGCGGCCGTGATCATTGTGGCGGTGGGCATTGTTTCTACCGATGACCGTGAGGCTCAGGCGACCTCGGCACCAGCGGTGTTCCAGAAAAAAGAATTGGCTTCGCCGTTTGAAGTACGCCAGCAGTTGCTGAGGATGCTCAGCGAGCGTGAGTTGGGACAGCGGGTCAGCCTGCAGGTGATCAATGGCCAGGTCACGCTCAGTGGAGAGGTTCCCCAGGATGATGTGGAGCTGGTGGCGCGCATGCTCAGCCGCTTTGGCGAGCTGTTCGACAGTGCCGTGCCAGTGATCAGTCGTGTCCGCGTCAGTGACGAAGCATTGCCGTTCAAGATTGTGCAGATCATTGGCGGGCCGAACGGCCATGTGGTTCTGGAAGACGGTGGCCGGTTGTTTGTGGGCGACGAGTTGGACGGCCTGCGGCTGGTGCTGATCGATAACAGCAAGGTGATCTTCGATGGCCAGCAGCGCTACGAGGTGCACTGGTGAGTGCTGATCTGCAACAGCGTCTCGACGCCTGGCAACAGCGCCAGTCACAGGCGCTGGTGAGCTTCGCACCGGTGACGATGCGCGGCCGCATCCAACGCGTCAACGGCATGTTGCTGCAATGCCGGTTGCCCCAGGCGCGGATTGGCGACCTGTGTCAGGTGGAGAAAAATCCCGGCGACTTCATGCTCGCCGAGATCATCGGCTTCGATCAGCAAGATGCCGTACTCAGTGCCCTGGGTAACCTCGAAGGCGTGCGGGTGGGGGCAAGCGTGGAGCGTCTTGGCGTGCCGCATCGGGTGCAGGTCAGTGATGCATTGCTCGGCCAGGTGCTGGACGGTTTTGGACGCCCCATCACCGGCGAAGGCCCCACGGCATTTGTCGATGCCGACACACAGGACGCAAGCCCTGTGCTGTGTGAAGCGCCGCTGCCCACCGAGCGGCCGAGGATCAACCGCGCGCTGGCCACGGGGGTGCGTTCGATCGACGGCTTGCTGACATTAGGTGAAGGGCAGCGTGTGGGCCGGTTCGCGGGGGCCGGTTGCGGCAAGACCACCTTGTTGGCCGAGATCGCCCGTAACGTGGAGTGCGATGTGATCGTGTTCGGCCTGATCGGCGAGCGGGGCCGGGAGCTGCGTGAGTTTCTTGATCATGAACTGGACGAACAACTGCGCGCCAAGGCCGTGTTGGTGTGCGCCACCTCCGATCGTTCCAGCATGGAGCGAGCCCGTGCCGCGTTTACCGCGACGGCCCTGGCCGAAGGTTTCCGGCGCAAGGGGCAACGGGTGTTGCTGTTGATTGACTCCCTGACGCGTTTTGCCAGGGCCCAGCGTGAGATCGGCCTGGCCGCCGGCGAACCGCTGGGCCGTGGTGGTTTGCCGCCGTCGGTGTACAGCCTGTTGCCGCGGCTGGTAGAGCGGGCCGGGCTGACACGCGAGGGGGTGATCACCGCGATCTACACGGTGCTGATCGAGCAGGATTCCATGAGTGATCCGGTGGCCGATGAAGTGCGCTCGTTGCTCGACGGCCACATCGTGTTGTCGCGCAAGCTGGCCGAGCGTGGCCACTATCCCGCCGTGGACGTGTTGGCCAGCCTGTCGCGGATCTTGAGCAACGTCGCCGAGCCCGATGACATCCGCGCCGGTACGGCATTGCGTCGGCTGCTGTCGGCGTACCAGCAAATTGAACTGATGCTCAAGCTCGGCGAGTACCAGCCGGGCAGCGATGCCCTGACCGACCTGGCAGTGGACAGTCGCGAGGCGGTCGATGGTTTCTTGCGTCAGGACTTGCGTGAACCCTCGCCGATGGCGATGACGCTGGAGCAACTGCGGGAGCTGACGCGCCATGTCCCATTCTGATACCGCGCTGAGTGAAATCGAAACCCTGCGGCGCTTGCGCCGGCATCGGGCTGACCGTGCCGAGCGCGCCCTGCGTGAAGCCAAGCGCGCCGAACAAACCTTGCTCGCGCATATCCGCCAGGCCGCGGATGCGCTTGAGCAAACCCGCCAGGAAGAGGCGCGCCAGAGTGCGCAGTTGCTCAGCGAGCATCAGGGCCAGGTGCTCAGCCTCCAGGCCCTGAAATCCTGGGGCGTGAAGGAGCGCTCGTTATGCGCCAGCACCAGGCGTGAAGAAGGCCAGTTACAGGCATTGCAAGGCCAGCAGGATGAGAAAAAAACCCAGGTTGGCACCGCGCAGAAACAGGTCACCGAGTGCTTGCGCCAGGTGGAAAAACTAAAGGAGTTGGCCCTATTGCTGGCAGAGGAGCAGACATGACCCAGGTTTCAACCAAACCCGCTGAACGCCCACGTACGCCAAGGGCTGAGCGTGAACCGCAAGCGACGAGCGTGGTGCTGTGGGAGCAGGGGCGGTTCTTTGCCCAACTGCTTGCCGATGAGGAGGGCGGGGGAGGCTACGGGGCGTCCCTGGGCAACATGAAGGCGGCGTCCACGACCACGTTGGTGCAGGCACTCACCGAGCAACTGGTGCCTCGTGTGCTGGGCGCTGCGCAGTGGCCGCTCCAGGCGACGTTGTATCTGCCGCGCCTGGGCCGGATCAACGCCAGTGTGCGCCGTGAGCAGGGCGCCTGGAACATCGAGCTGGACGCTGAACTCGACGCCACGGCGCGCTGGCTCAAGGGGGTGCGGCAGCAGTGCCAGGAACGGTTGGCGGACGCGCTGGGGCTGGCGGTCAACCTGCATTTGTCCAACTCTGGCTCGGCATGATGATGCCGTCTTTGACGTTGCCTTTGATCAACGGCGATACGGTTGTCGCGCGCCGGCGCCTGGGGCGTGGTCTCTGCCTGCCGTTTCAGGTCGCAGCAAACCGCGGAGAGCTGCGCCTCGAACCCGGACACTTTACCGGCAAGGGCGAGGCCACATGCTTCGAGACGGCGCGGGGCGTACTGGCGTTCGCGGAGGCCGGCCCACTGCTGAGTCTGTTGGGCGATTGCCCGGTGACATTGGCCAGTGCGGGCAATGATCCTGATTCGTGGTTCTGGGCCTTGTTCCAGCACCACCTGAGCCCCCAGGTGCGAGCGTTGCTGGGTTATGTGCGCCTGCTGAACACCGAACGCCCCACTGGGTTCGGCTGCCGGCTCAGCGTGACCCTGGGCGCTTCCCGCGTCGCAGGTTATGTGTGGCTGACGCCCAACAGCTTCCTGGCCTTATGCGACGCCGCCGCGTGGCGTGCTGTCGCCGCGCCGCTGCCGGCGGCTTTTCCATTGGCGCTGACCGTGACCCTGGGCCGTGTGCAACTGCCGATGAGCCAAGTGCGCGGCCTGCGCGCCGGTGATGTGCTGGTGCTTGAGCGGCTGTTTTTTCATGCCGACGGCACCGGCCACGTAGCGGCGGGCAGGCAGCGATTGCTGGGGCGCATCGGCGATGAAACCGGGCCGTTGTGCCTGACCGTTACTTCTCTAGAGGACACCTCCGTGGACGAGGATTTTGCAGTTTCCCACTACCCCGATCAGGAAGACGATGAACCCGTGGTGGATGTATTCGGCAGCGAGCCGTTTGACGAGTTGAGCATGCTGCTCAATGTCCGCTGTGGCACCTTGAACCTCACCCTTGGCGAGCTGCGCAATCTCGCCCCCGGTTCGGTATTGGGTATCGGCGGCTATGCACCGGGCATGGCCGGGCTCTACTACGGTGACCGCCTCATTGGCCAGGGGCAACTGGTCGAAGTCGATGGGCGCCTGGGCTTGCAGGTCTCCCGTGTGAATTTCAGTCGATGAACATCCAGGGGCTTGACCCCATTGTCCTGGCGGTCTTTCTCGGCGCGCTGTCGTTGCTGCCCATGCTGCTGATTGTGTGCACCGCGTTCTTGAAGATCGTCATTGTGCTGATGATTACCCGCAACGCCATCGGTGTGCAGCAGGTGCCACCGAGCATGGCCATCAACGGCATCGCGCTGGCGGCCACGCTGTTTATCATGGCGCCGGTGGGGTACGAGATCGCCGAGGGTTTAAAAACTGCCCCGCTGGACACGAGCAATGTGCAGGCGCTTCTGCAGACGGGCTCGGAGGCGATCAAACCGTTGCGTGCATTCATGCTGCGCAATGTCGACGCGGACGTGCTCACGCATTTGCTGGAGAACACTGGGCGGCTATGGCCTGCGCAAATGGCCCAGGAGGTTCAGCGCGATGACCTGATCCTGCTGGTGCCAGCCTTTGTACTGTCGCAGTTGCAGGCCGGCTTCGAGATCGGTTTCCTGATCTACATCCCCTTTATCGTGATCGACCTGATCGTCTCCAACCTGCTGTTGGCGCTGGGCATGCAAATGGTCTCGCCGATGACCATTTCCCTACCGCTCAAACTGCTCCTGTTCGTGCTGGTATCCGGTTGGTCGCGGCTGCTCGACAGCCTGTTTCTTTCCTATTTCTGAGTAGCCTATGGAACCGATCGTGCTGTTCAAACAGGGCATGTTGCTGGTGGTGGTGTTGTCCGCCCCGCCGTTGATTGTGGCGGTCGTGGTGGGCGTGTTGACCTCCCTGGTACAGGCGCTGATGCAGGTGCAGGACCAGACGCTGCCCTTTGGCATCAAGCTGGTGGCGGTGGGTATCACGCTGATCCTGACCGGGCGCTGGATCGGTGTGGAGTTGATCCAACTGATCAACCTCATGTTCGACATGATCGCCCGTTCGGCCCTGAACTGAGGCTACGCCTGTGCTGCTGTACCTTGATTACCTGTCCAGCCTGGTTATCGCCATGGCGCGGATCTACCCCTGCGCCATGTTGGTGGCCGCGTTCTGTTTTCAGCATGTGCGTGGCATGCCCCGGCACACCATCGTGATGGTCCTGGCGCTGTTGCCCGCACCGGGTATTCACGCCGCGCTGGAGGGCCAGGATTACTCGGCGCTGCTGCTCGGCGCGTTGGTGCTCAAGGAGGTGACACTGGGGCTTTTGCTCGGCGTGCTGTTGTCGATGCCGTTCTGGATGTTCGAGTCGGTGGGGGCGCTGCTGGATAACCAGCGCGGCGCATTGGCCGGTGGCCAGCTCAACCCTTCGTTGGGGCCGGACGCGACACCCATCGGGCATTTGTTCAAGCAGTTGGCGATTTTCTTGTTGATGATCAGCCTGGGGTTGGGGGCGATGACCCAGGTGATCTGGGACAGTTACCTGATCTGGCCGGCGACGGTGTGGTTCCCGCTGCCGGCGGCCAATGGGCTGGGCCTGTTTCTCGGTCTGCTGGCCGACACCTTCACCCACATGATGCTGTATGCCGCGCCCTTTATCGCCGTGCTGCTGTTGCTGGAGTTCGGCATCGCGCTGCTGGGGGTCTACAGCCAGCAGTTGCAGGTGAGCACGCTGGCGCCGCCGGTCAAGAGTCTTGCCGGCCTTGGTATTTTGCTGCTGTATTTTGCGTTGCTGCAGGACCTGATCGTCGGGCGCATGAGCCTGCTGGGTGATCTCAAACACACACTGGGCCTGATGTTCACAGGGCCGGCACCATGAGTGACTCGGGGGAGAAAAAACACCCGGCCAGTGCCAAGAAGCTGCGCGACCAACGCAAGAAAGGCCAGGTCGCGCAAAGCCAGGATGTCGGCAAGTTGTTGGCGCTGACGGCCATGAGCGAGATCGCCTTGTTCACCGCCGAGACCAGCATGCAGCGTTTTCAGCAATTGCTGGTGCTGCCAATGTCACGCATGACTCAGCCCTTCGCACGCGCGCTGGAGGAAGTGCTGGTTGAAAGCCTGGTGATGTTCTTCTCGTTTTCCCTGCTGATGGCGGCGGTCGCAATTGCATCGAAGTTGATCAGCAGTTGGATGCAGTTCGGCCTGTTGTTTGCCCCGGAAGCGCTGAAGCTCGATTTCAATCGCCTCAACCCCATCAATCAGCTCAAGCAGATGTTCTCTGCCCAACAGATCATGAATTTGTTGATGAGCATCGCCAAGGCGGCGTTGCTGTGCCTGATCTTGTACGTAGTGATCTGGCCTTCACTGGACGCGCTGATCAACCTGGCCAACAGCGACCTGCCCAGCTACATCCATGCGCTGATTGCCCTGTTTCGCCACTTGCTGCATGCCTGCCTCGGGCTGTTGTTGGTGCTCGCGCTGATCGATGTGACGATGGTGCGGTACTTCTTTGCCAAGCGCTTGCGCATGACCCAGGTCGAGGTCGTCAAAGAGTACAAGGACATGGAAGGCGATCCCCATGTGAAGGGCCAACGCCGTGCGCTGGCCCAGCAGTTGGCCCAGGAGGAACCCAAGGTCAAGCTGCCCAAGTTGGAAGAGTCCGACATGTTGGTGGTCAACCCCACGCACTTTGCCGTCGCCTTGTATTACCGTCCCGGCAAGACACCGCTGCCACTATTGGTCGAAAAAGGCACGGACGCCAACGCCCGGCAGTTGATCGCCAGGGCCAAGGCGGCTGACATTCCGGTGATCCAGTGTGTGTGGCTGGCGCGCACGATCTACACGAAAAAGCTGGGGGAGAATATCCCCCGTGAAACCCTGCAGGCCGTGGCGGTGATCTACCGGACCTTGCGTGAGCTCGATGACGAAGCCAAGCGCGAGACCTTGCAACTGCCGGAGCTTGAGGTGCGTTGATCAGCGCGTCGAGCGCCTGTTCAGGCTGTCGACATTGGCCAGTGAGAGCATGCGGCTGAGGGCTTTGTCGACGGTGTCGTGCTGGTCGGGTAACGCCTGCCAGATTACCAGGCTGCCTTGGGCGTCGAGGTAGACAAAACAGCCTTCGAACGCCGCTGCTTGCTCAAATCGACGTTCCAGCACCTGCCGCAATTGCCCGGCTTGCAAGGCTTCGCGGGCAATCTCCAAGGCCAGTCCCGGGCGGTTTGCGGCGTGCAGTGCACACACCTTGATGCCGGGAGCGACTTGCTGGTGAGCGGCACTGCCGCTCACCAGGTCGTCGAGGAATACCTGGCGATGCCGGTCATCGTCGGGCAACCCGTGGAGACTCATCGCTCCAGCGATACCGTCTGATAGTCCGCGCGCTCTCCGGCCGGGCCGGGTTCGACCCGCATGTGGGCCGGCCACCAGATCACCAGGCTTTTGCTGGTCGATTGCGGGCGTGAGCAGGAGTCGCCCTTGCAGGTGGGGGTGCAGCCGGTGGCGAGCAGTGCCACGCAAATCACGGTGACGCACATCAATGGCTGTTTCATGGCGTGGCCTTTTTAGTCGTGTGGATCAGGGAGGGGCGGGGCACACTGAGGTGTTCATCCTTCACCACGGGGCGCATGGCGATAAACACCTCGGCCTCTTCGCCCGGTTTGAGCCAGGCTTGCGGCCAGACGCTGACGGCGAGGGTCTGCGAGTTGCTGCATTCTTTTTCATCGATGCGCACATTGCGGTTGAACTGGTTGCGCAACACTACGACTGCCACGTTGTACTCAGGGCCGGCATACCATTGGCTGCGGTCGGTGTTCAGCGCCAGCAACTCGCGGGTGTTGCACAGGGTGTTCAGCCCCACAGGCATCGGTGCCAGCTTGAAGGTCTTGGGCACTTCCCCGCTGACCAGGTGGGCGAGGGTGCTGATGATGTCACTGCGTTTGATCACCGGCTGGTGGGGGGCATAGCGCCTGGCCAAGGGGGTGAGGGCGGCTTGCAGCTCAGCCTGATCGGCCTGTGGCAGGTAGCGTGACGGGTCGGACTGGTCGCCGATAACGCGCGGAGTGAGAATGAACAGGCGTTCACGTCGGTTGTTCTGCCGTTCAGTCGAGGAAAACAGCGCCTTGCCCAGCAGTGGAATATCCCCCAGCAACGGCACCTTGTTCTGCTTGTCAGTGCTCTCGGTGACGTGGAAACCACCCACCACCAGCGAACGTTTTTCGGCCATCACGGCTTGGGTGCTGACCTTGCCCCGACGCACGTCCAGTTGGCCGGGCATGGGGTTGGACTCGTCGAAATTACCGTCTTCGATATCCACCACCAAGTGGATCTGGTGGCCTCCGCGACTGGTGATTACCCGCGGTACGACCTGGAAGCTGGTGCCCACGGTGACCGGCAGAATGGTTGCGTTCTGTCGGCCCGGTGTCAGGTACTGGGTGCGGTTGAAGTCGATGACCGCCGGCTGGTTTTCCAGGGTCAGCACCGAAGGGTTGGAGACCATGGTTGCCAGCCCCTTGGCTTCCAGTGCGCGTATGTCCGCGTAGAAGCGGTCGCGATTATCAATCGACAACTGCGAGGCTGTGCCCGGTGCCAGCTGGGTGCCGACTCCGCGAAAACGGCTGTTCTGAAACCCCCAGTTCACGCCGAATTCGCGCAACTGAGTGCGCTCGATGTCGAGGATGATTGCATCGATCTCCACCAGCTTGCGTGCGACATCGAGTTGCGTGATCAACTCGCGGTACATGGCTTGGCGTTCCGGCAAGTCGTAAATCAGCACCGTGTTGTTGCGCACGTCGGCTTCAACGCGAATCCGGCTGGCGGGCGCCGGCGCGCGCGGGGTGAGTGCGGTGCCCGCCTGTGGCTGCCCATTGTTGCTGTCTGCGCCGAGCATCTGCCCCAACAGTGGATTGTTCAGCCGGGGAATGTTTGGCGTGAGTGGGGAGGGCTGCGAGGGGGCGCGCTGGCCAAGGCTTGAAAGGGGCGAGGTGGCGCGTGGTTCCAGCAAGCCGCGCAAAATGCTCGCGACGCCAGGCACGTCGAGTTTTTCGCCGCGATAATCCACTTGGCGATCCGCAGCGTTGGCAAACTTCAGCGGATAGCTCAGCACACTCTGTTTCTCATCCGACGAGCGCCGCTGGCTACTGAAGTGCTTGATCTGTTCGATGTAACGCCGAGGGCCGGAGACCAGGACCACGCCATCTTCCGGCAACTCGCCCCAGCCGAAGCGGCTGTCGAGCAGGCCAATATCCGTCAGTGCCTTCTTGAGGTCGGAGATGGTCTCCGAAGAAACCTCCAGGCGCGCAGACTCTTGTTGGTCCAGGGTGCTGATATAGAGCGTGTTGTTGTACAGGTACCACTGGAAGCGGTGTTCGACGCCCAACCGGTCGAGCAATGACTGTGGGGTGTTGGCGCGAATCTTTCCATTGACGTTGCCCTCCAGCAGCCCCTCGACCTGCAATTGCGTGCCAAAGGTCTGGGCGAAGTCTTCGAGCACTTCGCGCAGCGGCTTGTGCTGGGCCTCATAGGCATAGGCGGTGTTTTTCCATTCGGCAGGGATGGCAGCGAAGGCACTTGCCACGGGGGTCAGCAGCCATGGCAGTGCGATCAGGCAGCGCCAACCCGCGCGTTTTGATGATGCGCCGGGCAAATCAAAGCGCAAGCGGGTGTGCTTGTTGGGCTTGTTGAACATAAGGCGTTCTCTTATTGATAAGGCTGCGAGCGTAGCGAGGTGGGTTTGAAGTTCAGGGCCGGCCGAACACGGCGCGCGACGGTGGAGCGCCAGGTATCGCGTTGATTGAGCAGGGTCTGGAGGCCGCCGCAAAGGCCGTCTACGTCGTATGCCCCCCGCAGGTTGTGAATCAGCCAAAGCGCACCCGTGCCAGGTTTCTGAGCCAGTGCACCCTGGAAGTGATTCAGGCTGGCGGCGCCCAGGCGCATCCAACTGTGCAAGGCGGCGTTATCGGCAACCGTTGAAGTCAGTTGAGCGCCCAGCAACAACGTCTCTGCCTGGCGCTTCAAGATGATTTCGTCGTCGTCCTCAAACACGCTGAGTTGCTCTTCGCGGCTGTTCAACCAGTCACTGACTAGCGCTCTCATGGTTACTGGAAACTCTCGAAGGCACTTTTGAGCAGCAGGTGATTGACCCGGTTGTGTTCCAGGTAGGCCATCTGCGTCGTTGCTTTTTTCATGGCCAGTTCGAAGAACTCTGCGTCTGAACCATTGGCGGAAACCTCTGCAATGTTCGAGGTGTAAGACTTGTGGGCGACATCGCTGTTTCTTAACAGTTGGCGAGATAGATCGTTAAAAAAGTCCATGGTGTGTCCTTCATGCCGGTGGGTTTGAATGCGTGGATCGACTTTTTCCAGAGGGGGGCGACAGCGCTCTAGAGCGGGCTGTCAGTGCGCGTTGCTGTTGTTGAAGTACGCTTCGAGCAGTGAACGCCAACTGATACGAAAGTCGCCCTCGTCGGTTTTCAGTACGAGCGTCTGAGGCAGGACCGCGTCGTCGGTGTGAAGCTTCCAATACGTGGCGTTGCGCTGGGAAAGGCACTGTTTGATCTCCTCAAGGTCATGTGGATGACACAGCAGCGTCGCGTCGATCTCCTGGACTTGGCTGGCCAGCAATTGCTTCAGAAGGGCTGCGAGCCTCTGGGGAGGCGCGATGTCGTCAAGCAGGCAGCGAATGGCCTGGTTGGTGATAGCGGTCGCGTAGTGCTCCAGGTGGTCACACATCGCTTGGCGGTCGAGGTCCCACTGCTTGAGTTGGGCATCGGCGCGCTGCCAGATGTGCAGTGAGGCTTCTTGCTGCAAGACTTCACATTTCCTGGCGGCCTGCCTTAGCAACTCGTCAGCTTGGGCATTGGCGCGGCGTAGAAGCTGGTTGGCCTGTTCCCAATCTTTCAGCTCCTCCCGGGGGATCAGGCTGCGTGGCAAACCAGCAGCGCCGTTGAGCGACTCAATGGTGTGTCGGCATAACATCGCAGATCTCCTTACCCGTCGAGTCAGGGGGCATGGTGTCGCTTGTTGTTGTCGTAACCCGCCAGACGACGGCTTTCCACAGCGTGTTTAGTTGGCTGCTGGCACTCTCGATGGATGGTTTTTTTTGCGCCTCTAGCACGTGCTCACGGCGGAAGCGCAACCGAAGGCGCTGCCAGATCGAGGGCTCGACCCAGCTATGGAGTAGTTGCAATGGATCAGCATCGGGCAGCAGTAGCGCAGGGGGCAGGGCCTTGGATATTCGCGTGCACCACAGCTGATGGTTTTCGCTCAAGGCCGACGTAGCTTCTGGGTGGAAAGTGCCGTGAATCAATGCCAGCGCCAGGTCGAGTTGCTCTATGGAAGCAAGGGCCAAGCGAAGAACGGTGGCATGAGGTGCAGGAGGCAGGCAGGTGGCAATACCCGGGAGGTTGCAAGGGATCAATCCTCCACTGCGGTCCAGTTCCTCCATCGCGGAGAACGCGCCGTTGCTCCAGTCTTCGTGGGCGTACTTCCAGGGGAATGCCCACCATTGGACCCAGGCCAGATGTTCGCTCAGCGGCTGATCGATGTCAGGCATCATGGGGCGTGCCTATCGAGGCGCCTGCTACTGGCGTCTTTCGTTGCGCGCGTTGGCGCCGGGCGTGGAGGAATAATGCTGCGCCCGTGATCGCCACCAGGCCGAGCAGAAAAAGGGGAACACTGGCGCGCCAGAAACCGAGATCCTCGCCGGGCACCATGAACGGACCGAAATAGGCCAGGCGCTGCTGTTCCTGATACGTCGTGGCAGGCACGAATATCACGCTGAGCTTTTGCGGGTTGTCTACTGCCGTGGTCATCCCCGGGATGCTGCTCGCGACCATTCTGCGTACACGAGCGCGGATGTTGTCGGGGTCCAGGCGGGGGTCGTGTTTGATGAAGACCGATGCGGATGCGGGTTGCACCGGCTCACCCGGCGCGATGCGTTCCGGCAGCACCACGTGCACGCGGGCAACGATCACGCCGTCAATGTTGGACAGGGTGGACTCAAGCTCTTGGGACAAGGCATAGATGTAGCGCGCCCGCTCTTCCAGCGGCGTGGAAATGACGCCCTCCTTGCGAAACGTATCGCCCAGCGTGGTGCGGGCAACCCTGGGCAGCCCGACGGCCTCCAGCGTGCGTACGGCGCGCCCGATGTCGACGGCATTGACCGCTACGATGACACCGTCTTTGGCCGGAATTTTCTGTGCGCGGATATGTTTGTCCGCCAACTCGGCGATGACCTCATTGGCCTCTTGCTCGGACAGTTTGCGATGCAGTTCGACACGCTCACTGCAACCGCCCAGTAAAAGTGCAACCGCCAGGAATAATGCGACAGGCAGGAATGTATTCATGGCCACTATTGCAGGTTGCTGATTTTGTCGATGCATTGGGTGGCCTTGCCCAAGCTTTTTACGAGCAGCTGTGAGGTCAGTACGACGTTGGACAACTCACGCGGGTATTGCTTGAAATCATCCGGGTCGGCGCCTTTGTTGGTTGATTTCAGTGCGTGGGCAAGGCGGCTTTCCAAGGCTTTGACATGCTGCCCTGCTTCAGCCAGCAGCGTAGGGCCGGGTTCGTTGCCGACCCGAGCGGCAGGCAGTGCCGAGCGTTCGAGGGATGAATTGAAAAAACCTACATCGGTAGTCGATGCTGGATGACTGCGTGTGTTGAAGGCATCGTCGAGACGGTTGTGCTGCGCTGAAAAATCAAGCTCTTTTATCTGCATATAAGACCTGCGGTATTGATGTTTGACGCAGCCTTCAAGTAACGGCTGATATAAAAAGTTGTTGTTTCAGCGAACGCGAACGCCTCCCCGATTAACGGTCGGGGAGGTGATCGTGTTATCGAACTTCTTTAGCCGCAGAATACTTGTTGGTAATTTGCTTGGCTTTCAAACTCAGCTCGAAGCCTTCCCGGGCAATGGCTTCTGCCTTGTCCAGCAGATCATCGCCGCCGTTTCCGGTGCCGGGTTTAGTTCCTGAACCGGCTTGGGAGGCCGAGGCGGATGTATAGTTCAATGCCGAAGACAGACCTGGAATATTCATGATAGAACTCCAATTTCAGTGACCGAAAGGGTTGAGTTATTCACCACTCATCAAGTGTTGGTTATAGCGCTGTGTGTTCTATTGCTACTTGATGGCGGCGATAAATGTGTGGCTTCCGGCAACAAGGCGTTCCAAAATTTTCTGAGGTAGGTGTTTCGAAATGTTCGTCACCGTCCTCCGTATCAGGACAGCGCTATGTCCAGTTGCTTCATCCTGTAGTAGAGCGTGCGTTTGGCAACGCTTAGCTCCACCGCAGCGCTATCGACACAGTAATCGTGGCGTAACAACGACTCTTCGATCAGTGCTTTCTCAAGTTGCTGCAGGCGTGCTTTCAGGCTCATTGCCGTTTCTTGTCTGCTGCCCGTGGAAGTCGAAAGCAGGGGCAAGCCCAGAACGAACCGCTTGGCTGCCGAACGCAGTTCGCGGACATTGCCCAGCCAGGGATGGCACAGCAATTGTTGCAACAGCCCGCTCGGGGGCCGCGGGGCAGGGCAGCCGAAGTGGTTGGCTTCTTGCTGGATCATCTGCAGGAACAACGGGATGATGCGTTCGCGCCGATCCCGCAGGGCCGGAAGTTGAATGTGGACAACATTCAGGCGGAAGTAGAGATCGCGCCTGAAGGTGCCTTGCTCGACCATCGTGTGCAGCGAATGCTGAGCCGATGCAATGACGCGCATATCGACAGGGATGAAACGGGTAGAGCCCAGGCGTTCCACTCCGCGTGACTCCAATATTCGCAACAACTTGGCTTGCAGGGCCAGCGGCATGCTGTCGATTTCATCAAGGTACAACGTGCCCAGGTGAGCGGCCTCCACAAACCCGGCCCGCGATTGCAGGGCGCCGGTATAGGCGCCACTGTTGACGCCAAACAACTGGCTTTCGGCAAGGCTTTCCGGGATGGCTGCACAGTTCACGGCAATGAAGTTCCCTCGTCGCCCCGACAAATGATGAACCCGCTGCGCCAAGGTGTCCTTGCCGGTACCGGTTTCTCCCATAAGGAGGAGGTCGATGTTGAGGATGGCAGTCGTATTGACCGTTTCTTCAATATCCGACCCTTCAATAAAAAGTGGGTCTACTTCCTTGTCTACTTGAAACGAGGCCGACATAGTGCGGGTGCTCCACTATCGCTATCTCTTCATTATTGGCCTGATGCTCTGTTGATATCAGCCGGTAAACATAACTTACCAACTTTGTCATTGGGCCTGTAAGGGAGGAATGGCCAAGATGCTGTACGAAAAGTAAGAGTCCTTTGGGGAAGGCGTTATGTGTATATGACAGAACACAGCGTTAAGCGGGTGAAAGTAGGATTAATCTTAAACCTTGGTTTCGATAACGGTGCCGATGGTGTGTTTGCGTGACGAGCGCCCACAAAAAAGCCGATGCATGGCATCGGCTTTTTTGTGGGCGGCGAGAACCGCGGGGGAGGCTTATACGTTGAAACGGAAGTGCATCACATCGCCATCTTTAACGATGTAATCCTTGCCTTCCAGGCGCCATTTACCGGCTTCCTTGGCACCGGCTTCACCCTTGAACTGGATGAAGTCGTTGTAGGCGATCACTTCGGCACGGATAAAGCCTTTTTCGAAGTCGGTGTGGATCACGCCGGCGGCCTGTGGCGCGGTGGCGCCGACCTTGACGGTCCATGCACGTACTTCTTCGACACCGGCGGTGAAGTAGGTCTGCAGGTTGAGCATTTCGTAACCGGCGCGGATCACGCGGTTCAGGCCAGGCTCTTCCAGGCCCAAGGCCTCAAGGAACATGTCCTTCTCTTCGCCGTCATCGAGCTCGGCGATCTCTGCTTCGATCTTGTTGCACACCGGCACCACGATCGCGCCTTCTTCGTCGGCGATGGCCTTGACCACGTCCAGCAGCGGGTTGTTCTCGAAGCCGTCTTCGGCAACGTTGGCGATGTACATCACTGGCTTGGTGGTCAGCAGGTGGAAGCCCTTGATCACGGCCTTCTCATCGACGCCCATGTTCTTCATCAGGCTGCGTGCCGGCTTGCCTTCAGTGAAGTGCGCGATCAGTTGTTCCAGCAGGCCTTTCTGGACCACTGCGTCCTTGTCGCCGCCCTTGGCGTTACGCGCGACTTTCTGCAATTGCTTCTCGCAGCTGTCGAGGTCGGCGAAGATCAGTTCCAGGTCGATGATCTCGATGTCGCGTTTCGGGTCGACGCTGTTGGAGACGTGAATCACGTTCTCGTCTTCAAAGCAGCGGACCACGTGGGCGATGGCATCGGTTTCGCGGATGTTGGCCAGGAACTTGTTACCCAGGCCTTCACCTTTCGACGCGCCGGCCACCAGGCCCGCGATATCGACGAATTCCATGGTGGTTGGCAGGATGCGTTTTGGATTGACGATGGCCGCCAGTGCATCCAGGCGAGCGTCCGGCATCGGCACGATACCGCTGTTGGGCTCGATGGTGCAGAAGGGGAAGTTCTCCGCCGCAATACCGGACTTGGTCAGGGCGTTGAACAGGGTGGATTTGCCGACGTTGGGCAGGCCGACGATGCCGCAATTGAATCCCATGGTGTTTCCCCTCGGTAAGAGTCAGGCCTTCTGGCTGTGCAGGTTTTTCATCGCGCGGTTCCATTCACCGGCGAAGATATCCGGCAGCACGCCGAGGGCAAAGTCGATGCTGGCATCGAGTTTTTCCTGTTCGGCGCGTGGCGCACGACCCAGGACGAAATTTGAAACCATACTGGCGACGCCTGGGTGGCCAATGCCAAGCCGCAGACGGTAGAAATTATTCTGATTACCCAACTGCGCGATGATGTCGCGTAGGCCATTGTGCCCGCCATGCCCGCCGCCGAGCTTGAGCTTGGCAACGCCGGGTGGCAGGTCCAGTTCGTCATGGGCCACCAGGATTTCTTCGGGTTTGATCCGAAAGAAATTCGCAAGCGCCGCCACGGCTTGGCCGCTGCGGTTCATGTAGGTGGTGGGAATCAGCAGACGAACATCCTGACCCTGGTGCGAGAAGCGCCCGGTCAGGCCAAAATATTTGCGATCGGCCACAAGGTTCACACCTTGCGCGTGGGCGATGCGCTCAACAAAAAGGGCCCCCGCGTTATGCCGGGTCTGTTCGTATTCGGCGCCTGGATTTCCCAGGCCAACGATCAGTTTAATGGCAGTCACGACAGGGGCCCTTCCTTTGGAGTTGTGGATAACATCGCCGCAACCGTTGTGCGGCGAAAGTGGACGACAGAAGCTGTTTACTCAAGAGTAAAACGCCGCGTTATCGCCCGCTTTCTCGCTACGTTCCGGTCCGCGATGTTTCCTCAAGCTCCGACGTTACAGAGTGAATTACTCTGCTGCGTCTGCTTCTGGTGCAACGCGTGGAGCGTGTACGTTTGCAACAGCTTTGTCATCACCGTGAGCCAGTGCGACAAACTCAACGCCTTTAGGGGCTTTGAGGTCGGACAGGTGGATGATGGCACCGATTTCAGCGGCCGACAGGTCGACTTCGATGAACTCAGGCAGGTCTTTTGGCAGGCAGGAAACTTCGATCTCAGCAACAACGTGCGAGATTTCGCCGCCTTTCTTGATCGGAGCAGCTTCACCAACGAAGTGAACTGGAACGATCGCGGTCAGTTTCTGACCAGCAACAACGCGTACAAAGTCAGCGTGCAGCACGTGGCCTTTGGCCGGGTGACGTTGCAGAGCTTTGATGATTACGTTTTGCTTGGTGCCGCCAACGTTCAGTTCGATAACGTGGCTGTAGGCAGCTTCGTTTTCGAGCAGTTTGGCGATTTCTTTGGCCAGCATGCTGATGGATTCAGGGGCTTTTTCGCCACCGTAAACTACAGCTGGAACCAGGCTTGCGAGACGACGCAGGCGGCGGCTCGCACCTTTCCCCAGGTCGGAACGCGCTTCAGCATTCAGAGTAAAATCGTTCATGTTGTATCTCCAAAATAACCACATTCGCCCCAGCGTTTGCGACCAGCGCTAAAGGCGATATGGGCAAAAAAGCCCCGCCCCGGCAGAATGCTGGGGCGGGGCGCTTTTCGTCAGTGAAATGATCCGAAGGTTTGACCCTTAACGGAACATCGCGCTGATCGATTCTTCATTGCTGATGCGGCGAACCGCCTCGGCAACTACCGGTGCGATATCCAGTTGACGGATACGCGAACAGGCTTGAGCTGCTGCGGACAACGGGATGGTGTTAGTCACCACCAGTTCGTCCAGCATGGAGTTCTCGATGTTCTCGATCGCTCGGCCCGACAGCACAGGGTGTGTGCAGTAGGCGAAGACTTTTGCTGCACCGTGCTCTTTCAAGGCTTTCGCCGCATGGCACAGGGTGCCGGCGGTGTCGACCATGTCATCAACCAGAATACAGGTACGCCCTTCGACATCACCGATGATATGCATCACTTCAGAGTGATTAGCTTTTTCACGGCGTTTGTCGATGATCCCGAGGTCCACGCCCAGGGATTTGGCAACAGCCCGTGCACGCACGACGCCACCAATGTCCGGGGACACGATCATCAGGTTTTCAAAGCGCTGGTCTTCGATGTCATCCACCAATACTGGCGAACCGTAGATGTTATCTACCGGAATATCGAAGAACCCCTGGATTTGGTCAGCGTGCAGGTCAACCGTGAGAACACGGTCGATACCTACCACGGTCAGCATGTCAGCGACGACTTTCGCGCTGATAGCTACACGTGCGGAACGCGGACGGCGATCCTGACGGGCATAACCAAAGTAAGGGATTACAGCTGTGATTCGAGTCGCTGAGGAGCGGCGGAAGGCATCAGCCATCACGACGAGTTCCATCAGGTTGTCGTTGGTCGGAGCGCAAGTCGGCTGAATAATGAAGACGTCTTTACCGCGGACGTTTTCATTGATCTCGGCTGTAATTTCACCGTCGGAAAATTTACCGACAGAGATGTCACCGAGAGGGATATGCAGCTGACGTACGACACGTCGAGCCAGATCGGGGTTAGCGTTCCCCGTAAAGACCATCATCTTGGACACGCGCAGTACCTAGAGGCTGAGGGTAACCTGGATGAGTATTAGAAAATGGCAGGGGCGGCTGGATTCGAACCAACGCATGGCAGGATCAAAACCTGCTGCCTTACCGCTTGGCGACGCCCCTGTATCTGTTGCAACGAGTGCCTAACACTCGGTTCCTTTTAGAGCAGACTTTGCAGCTTGCGATGCAACATCGAAACGTTGCTTCCCTTTGCTACAAACCCTGTAAGGGTCTCTGTAAGAAGGGCCGAGACTTTATCAGCTTCAGCTTTGTTTGGGAAGCCCCCAAACACACAACTTCCAGTTCCGGTTAATTTTGCTTCGGTAAATTTACCTAACAAATTCAAAGCGTTACGTACCTCTGGATAACGCCTTGCTACAACCGGTAAGCAGTCATTTCGACTGTTTCCCTTGGGAACGGGGCGCACTTTAATGGGAGAAGAGTTACGTGTCAACAACGGATCTGAAAAAATTTCTGCTGTACTTACAGATACTTGCGGCACAAGCACGAGATACCACGGCTCTTCGGGCTCTACAGGGGTGAGTTTTTCCCCGATACCCTCAGCAAATGCGGCGTGTCCACGCACGAAAACCGGGACGTCGGCCCCCAGCGTAAGGCCCAGCGCCGCCAGGCGATCGTGGTCCCAGCCCAGCTGCCACAAGTGATTCAGACCGAGCAACGTGGTGGCCGCATTCGAACTGCCGCCGCCGATACCGCCGCCCATGGGCAGGATTTTATCGATCCAGATGTCGATGCCGAGCGCACAGCCGGATTGTTCCTGAAGTTTTTTTGCGGCCTTCACGATCAGGTTGCTGTCGTGGGGCACGCCGTCGAATGCCGTATGCAGTTGGATCACGCCATCGTCGCGAACGGCGAAGGTCATCTCATCGCCGTAGTCGAGAAATTGAAACAGCGTCTGCAACTCGTGATAGCCGTCTTCACGGCGCCCAAGAATATGCAGCATCAAATTGAGTTTGGCGGGAGAGGGCAGGGTCAGCTTTTGTACGGTCACGTTATTGCCCCAACTTGCGCGGTTGCCAGTCCTTGATCACCAGCGTGACATCCAGGTCGGTGCCATGCAGCTTGATGCGCTCCGGCAGCCAATAGCCGTTCTGTTGCACATAGCTCAAATATTCGACCTGCCAACCATCCTGCTCAAGGGTGGCCAGGCGGCTGTCGCCGTTCAGGCCCAGGCGACTTTTGCTGTCCGGCGCGGGAAGGCCGCGTACCCACCAGACAAGGTGCGATACCGGCAACTTCCAGCCAATTTGCTCTTCCAACAGCGTTTCCGGTGAGGTCGCCTCATAGCGGCCCTGGTTGGCCACTTCCAGGCTGACTTGCCCCGGTCGGCCGGTCAGGCGTGCGGCGCCACGGCCCAGCGGGCCAGACAGGCGAATATCGTAGTAGTCCTGGCGTTGCAGCCAGAACAAGGTGCCACTGCCGGAATCTTTCGGCGCGCGAACGCCGACTTTTCCTTCGATCTGCCAGCCATCAATGCTGCTGAGCTGATCCTTGTGCTGTTGCCATTGCGCCGGGTTGCCCTGGCCCTCGACGGATTCACGGCTGCCGATGCCCGCACAACCGGCGAGCAGGGCGATAAGACTGAACACTACAACGTGGCGCAAGAACATAAGCTTATAGGGTCTCGGATCCGGTCAGGCGCTTGATGGTGCCGCGCAGGATAGGGCTTTCGGGTTGTTCCTTGAGGAACTTCTCCCAGATTTGACGGGCTTCGCGCTGCTTGCCATTGGCCCACAGCACTTCACCCAGGTGCGCCGCGACTTCCTGGTCGGGGAACCGCTCCAGGGCCTGGCGCAGCAAACGTTCGGCTTCATCGAGGTTGCCCAGGCGGTAATTGACCCAGCCCAGGCTGTCGAGTACGGCCGGGTCTTCCGGGTTGAGCTTGTGGGCTTGCTCGATCAGCGCCTTGGCTTCGTCGTAGCGCGTCGTGCGGTCGGACAAGGTGTAGCCAAGGGCATTCAGGGCCATGGCGTTGTCCGGGTCACGCTTGATGATCAGGCGCAGGTCTTTTTCCATCTGCGCCAGGTCATTGCGTTTTTCCGCCTGCATGGCGCGGGTGTACAGCAGGTTCAAATCGTCGGGATATTGCAGCAGCGCTTGTTGCAGCAATTTCCAGGCGCGCTCGCCCTGATTGTTGGCCGACAAGGTTTCGGCCTGGATCAGGTAAAGCTGGATCGCATAATCCGGTTCCGCATCGCGCGCGGCCGCCAGGCGTTTTTCCGCCTCGTCGGTGCGGCCATTGCTCATCAGGATATCGGCCTGGCGCAACTGCGCCGGCAGGTAGTCGTTACCAGGGCCGACCTGGGCGTATTCAAGCAGGGCGGCCTGTGGGTCGTTTTTCTCTTCAGCAATGCGGCCCAGGTTCAGATGCGCCGAGTCCACATGGCTTTCGCGCTCGATCAACTCTTGCAGGTAGCCCTTGGCCTCGTCCCAGGCCTTGGCTTCCAGGCACACCAGCGCCAAGGAATAACGCAGTTCGTCGTCGTCCGGGTATTGCTGGACCAGGTTGGCGAACTGCACTTTGGCGTCCTCCATGCGGTCCTGCTCTACCAGCATGCGCGCGTAAGTCAGGCGCAGGCGTTTGTCGTCCGGGTACTTCTTGATGCTTTTTTCCAGCAGCGGAATCGCTTCCTTGCCGCGATTGAGATTTTGCAGCAGGCGCGCACGCAGCAGGATCGGCGCGATTTCACCCTCTTCCGGTGGGTTCTGCTCCAGCAGCTTCAGCGCCGCATCGGCTTCGTCGTCCTGTTGCAACAGCAAGGCCTTGCCGAAAATCAGTTGGCTGTTCTTCGGATGTTTTTGCAGCAGGCGGTCGAAACTCTTCATCAGGCCATTGCGCGTGTCCTGGTCGGTGTCGGCGGCCGATAGCGCGAGGAAGTCGAAATGGGTGTCGCCCTTGCCCTGCAAGACCTTCTCCATATAGACCATGGAGTCGTCGTAGCGACCGGCGCGTGCCAGTTGCACGGCGGCCGCGCGTTGCGCTTCAAGGTCGTCCGGGGCGTTTTTCGCCCAGATCAGCGAGGTATCCAACGCAGCCTGATCGGCGCCCAGGTACTCGGCGATCCGAAACGCCCGCTCGGAAATCCCCGGGTCCTGCGTGTTGATGGCCTGGGTCACGTAGTTATCCAGCGCAATATCGAAACGATTGCGCTGGCCAGCCAGCTCCGCGCTCAGCAGGCTGAGCACCGTTTCTTCACTGAACGAGGAATAAACCTTGGGCTTTTCAGGGGCGGGGGTGCTGTCTTCCACCGGCGGCGTACCGTCCGGCGACACGGGGGCCAAGGCCTGGCAGCCGCTGAGGAAGACAAAAGCAAGGAGCAACGCGGAGGATCTATTCATATAGGAAGAGGACGACTAACCTGCGGTCGGATCATCATGACACAAGCCTTCGGCCAAACATAACCGAGACTCAGTTGGTGTATTTATAGGCACAACGTATAAGGACAATAGACGACGGTGGTTGTTCTGAATCTTTCGAAGTAGGACAATTGTCGGCTTCCCGACATCATCAGCGATATTGAATGGCCTTCCTCGCACTCGGTATTAACCACAAGACTGCTTCCGTAGACGTGCGCGAGCGCGTGGCGTTCACGCCAGAGCAGTTGGTTGAGGCCTTGCAACAGCTTTGCCGGCTCACCGACAGCCGCGAAGCTGCAATCCTTTCAACCTGCAATCGCAGCGAGCTTTATATAGAGCAGGAACATCTTTCAGCGGATGTGGTGCTGCGCTGGCTGGCCGATTACCACCATTTAAGCCTCGATGAGCTGCGCGCGTGTGCGTATGTGCACGAAGAAGATGCGGCAGTTCGTCACATGATGCGTGTGGCCGCCGGTCTCGATTCGCTGGTGTTGGGCGAGCCGCAGATCCTCGGCCAAATGAAGTCCGCCTACGCCGTGGCGCGTGAGGCTGGCACCGTGGGGCCGCTGCTGGGCCGCCTGTTCCAGGCCACGTTCAATTCGGCCAAGCAGGTGCGCACCGACACCGCCATCGGCGAAAACCCGGTGTCCGTGGCGTTTGCTGCGGTCAGCCTGGCCAAACAGATTTTCAGTGATTTGCAACGCAGCCAGGCCCTGCTGATCGGTGCCGGTGAAACCATCACCCTGGTGGCCCGCCACCTGCACGACCTGGGCGTGAAGCGCATCGTCGTCGCCAACCGCACGCTGGAGCGCGCGAGCATCCTCGCCGAGCAGTTCGGCGCCCACGCGGTGTTGCTGTCGGACATCCCGGCTGAACTGGTGCGCAGCGATATCGTCATCAGCTCCACCGCCAGCCAATTGCCGATCCTCGGTAAAGGCGCGGTCGAGAGCGCGCTGAAGCTGCGCAAGCACAAGCCGATTTTCATGGTGGACATCGCCGTTCCCCGGGATATCGAACCCGAAGTCGGCGAGTTGGACGACGTTTACCTCTATAGCGTCGACGATCTGCACGAAGTCGTCGCCGAAAACCTCAAGAGTCGCCAGGGCGCTGCCCAGGCGGCCGAAGAGATGGTCAGCACCGGCGCCGACGATTTCATGGTGCGCCTGCGTGAACTGGCAGCGGTGGACGTGCTCAAGGCGTATCGTCAGCAGGGCGAACGCCTGCGCGACGAGGAACTGAGCAAGGCCCAGCGCTTGCTGGCCAACGGCAGCAGCGCCGAAGAGGTGCTGATGCAACTGGCCCGTGGCCTCACCAACAAATTGCTGCATGCTCCCAGCGTGCAACTGAAAAAGCTTACCGCCGAAGGCCGCCTCGATGCGCTGGCCATGGCCCAGGAACTCTTTGCCCTCGGTGAGGGCGCGTCAGATAGCTCTTCGGATAAAAAACCGCAATGAAAGCGTCACTGCTCAATAAACTGGACGTGCTCCAGGACCGTTTTGAAGAACTGACCGCCTTGCTCGGTGATGGCGAAGTCATCTCCGATCAGACCAAGTTTCGCACCTATTCCAAGGAATACGCGGAAGTTGAGCCGATTGTGACCACCTACGGCCAGTGGCTGAAAACCCAGGCCGACCTCGAAGGTGCCCAGGCACTGCTCAAGGACAGCGACCCGGACATGCGCGAAATGGCCGTGGAAGAAGTCCGCGAGGCCAAGGAAAAACTCGTCGCGCTGGAAGGCGACCTGCAACGCATGCTGCTGCCCAAAGACCCGAATGACGGGCGCAACGTGTTCCTCGAAATCCGCGCCGGCACCGGTGGCGACGAGGCGGCGATCTTCTCCGGCGACCTGTTCCGCATGTATTCGCGTTATGCCGAGCGTCGCGGCTGGCGGGTCGAGATCCTCTCGGAGAACGAAGGCGAGCACGGCGGCTATAAAGAAGTCATCGCGCGGGTCGAAGGCGACAACGTTTACGGCAAGCTCAAGTTCGAATCCGGCGCGCACCGCGTACAGCGGGTGCCGGCTACCGAATCCCAAGGCCGTATCCACACCTCCGCGTGCACCGTGGCCGTGTTGCCCGAGCCGGACGAGCAGGAAGCCATCGAGATCAACCCGGCCGACCTGCGCGTCGACACCTACCGCTCGTCGGGCGCCGGTGGCCAGCACGTCAACAAGACCGACTCGGCGATTCGCATCACCCACTTGCCGTCGGGCATCGTAGTGGAGTGCCAGGAAGAACGTTCCCAGCACAAGAACCGCGCACGGGCCATGTCCTGGCTGTCGGCCAAGCTCAACGACCAGCAGACCAGCGCCGCCGCCAACGCGATTGCCAGCGAGCGCAAGTTGCTGGTGGGCTCGGGCGACCGCTCCGAGCGCATCCGTACCTACAACTTTGCCCAGGGCCGGGTCACCGACCACCGGGTCAACCTCACGCTGTACTCCCTCGACGAGATTCTCGCCGGTGGCGTCGATGCCGTGATCGAGCCGTTGCTCGCCGAATACCAGGCCGATCAATTGGCGGCGATAGGTGAATAAACAGGTGAATAAATGACCATCATCGCTAGCCTGCTGCGCGCTGCCGACCTGCCAGACTCGCCCACCGCGCGCCTCGACGCCGAGCTTCTGCTGGCGGCGGCTCTAGGCAAGTCCCGCAGCTACCTGCACACCTGGCCGGAAAAAATCGTCAGCAGTGAAGATGCGCTGACCTTCGCCAGCTACCTGCAGCGTCGCCGTGGCGGTGAGCCGGTGGCGTATATCCTCGGCCAGCAAGGCTTCTGGAAACTCGACCTGGAGGTCGCGCCCCACACGCTGATCCCACGTCCGGACACCGAGTTGCTGGTGGAAGCGGCCCTGGAATTGTTACCGGCCACACCGACCGAGGTCCTCGACCTCGGCACTGGCAGCGGTGCCATCGCCCTGGCCCTGGCCAGCGAACGCCCGGCCTGGAAGGTCACCGCCGTCGACCGCGTGCTGGAAGCCGTGGCCCTGGCCGAACGCAATCGCCAGCGCCTGCACCTGAATAACGTCACGGTGTTGAACAGCCATTGGTTCAGCGCCCTGCAAGGCCATACGTACGACCTGATCATCAGCAACCCGCCGTACATCGCCGACAACGACCCGCACCTGGTCGCCGGTGACGTGCGCTTCGAACCGGCCAGTGCGCTGGTGGCGGGCCGCGACGGCCTGGATGACTTGCGCCACATCATCAAGGACGCACCAAAGCACCTGAATGCCGGTGGCTGGTTGCTGCTCGAACACGGCTACGACCAGGCCGCCGCCGTGCGTGACCTGTTGCTGAGCGCAGGCTTTGACGAGGTGCACAGCCGCATCGACCTCGGCGGCCACGAGCGCATCACCCTGGGACGCCGGCCGTGCTGACCGATCAGGAGCTGTTGCGCTATAGCCGACAGATTCTGTTGCAGCAGGTCGACATCGACGGCCAATTGCGCCTCAAACAGAGCCGCGCCTTGATCATCGGCCTCGGCGGCCTGGGCGCGCCGGTGGCGTTGTACCTGGCCGCCGCCGGCGTTGGCGAATTGCACGTGGCCGACTTCGACACCGTCGACCTGACCAACCTGCAACGCCAGATCATCCACGACACCGACAGCGTCGGGCAGACCAAGGTCGATTCGGCCCTGCGCCGCCTGAGCGCGATCAACCCGCAAATCACACTGGTCGCCCATCGCAGCGCGCTGGATGCCGATTCCCTGGCCGCAGCGGTCGCGGCGGTGGATGTGGTGCTCGATTGCAGCGATAACTTCTCCACCCGCGAAGCGGTCAACGCCGCCTGCTTCGCCGCGACCAAGCCGTTGGTCAGCGGCGCGGCGATTCGCCTGGAAGGGCAGTTGTCGGTGTTCGACCCACGTCGCGCCGAAAGCCCGTGTTACCACTGTTTATACGGGCACGGCAGCGACACCGAACTGACCTGCAGCGAAGCCGGCGTGGTCGGCCCGCTGGTGGGCCTGGTCGGCAGCCTGCAAGCGCTGGAAGCCTTGAAGCTACTGGCCGGTTTCGGCGAGCCAATGGTGGGACGCCTGTTGTTGATCGATGCCTTGACCAGCCGTTTCCGTGAGCTGCGCGTCAAGCGCGACCCCGGTTGCAGCGTGTGTGGGCCGCAACATGGTTAAGGACGCGCCAATCGGTGTGTTCGATTCCGGCATCGGCGGCTTGACGGTGCTGGACGAAATCCAGCAACTGCTTCCCCACGAATCGCTGCTGTATGTGGCCGACTGCGGGCATATCCCGTACGGCGAGAAAACGCCTGCGTTCATTCTCGAACGTTCGCGCCGGGTCGCTGAGTTTTTCCGCGAAAAAGGCGCCAAGGCATTTGTGATTGCCTGTAATACCGCCACCGTCGCCGCTGTGGCCGATCTACGCCTGGACTCGCCCGACTGGCCGCTGGTGGGCATGGAGCCCGCCGTCAAACCCGCCGCCGCCGCGACCCGCAGCGGAGTGGTCGGCGTGCTCGCCACCACCGGCACCCTGCAAAGCGCCAAGTTCGCCGCCTTGCTCGACCGCTTTGCCACTGATGTACGGGTGATCACCCAGCCCTGCCCAGGCCTGGTGGAACTGATCGAGACCGGCGACCTCAACAGCCCCGCGCTGCGCCAGTTATTGCAGGGCTATATCGACCCATTGCTCAGCGCCGGTTGCGACACCATCATCCTCGGTTGCACCCACTATCCCTTCCTCAAGCCACTCCTGGCACAGATGCTGCCCCCCAGCATCATCCTTATCGACACCGGCGCCGCCGTGGCCCGCCAGCTCAAGCGCCTGCTGGGTGAGCGCGATCTGCTGGCCTGCGGCAATCCCGAGCCTGCACAGTTCTGGACCAGCGGCGATGTGTATCACCTAAGAAATATCCTACCAACACTATGGAAATATCCCGGCGTTGTGCGAAGCTTCGGGGCGTGAAAATTTCGTGAAATGACGGCGTTATCGGCGGGAACTTCTGTCTACGCGCCGGCTTCTATTAGCGAGATGGCCTGTACACAAACCATATAACTTCGTCGGGAAAGGATGTTTCTTATGAAGCGCTTGTTCTGTTTGGCTGCGATTGCGGCCGTCGTTGTAGGACACTCCGTTTCAGCCCAGGCCGCTGGCCTGGAATTGGGGGTGGGGAGTACCAGCGATTCGACCATGACCTATCGGTTGGGGCTGACGTCGCAGTGGGACAAAAGCTGGTGGCAGAGCGATACCGGGCGCTTGACCGGTTACTGGAGCGGCGCCTACACCTACTGGGACGGTGACAAACGCGCGAGCGTCAGCAGCCTGTCGTTCTCGCCGGTGTTTGTGTACGAGTTTGCCGGGGAGACGGTCAAGCCGTACATCGAGGCGGGGGTTGGCGTGGCGGTGTTCTCGCGCACGCGGGTTGAAGACAACAATATCGGCCAGGCCTTTCAGTTCGAAGACCGGTTGGGCGTTGGCCTGCGCTTCAACGGTGGGCATGAAGTCGGCATTCGCGCCACGCACTATTCCAATGCGGGGCTGAGCAGCAATAACGACGGGGTCGAGAGTTACTCGTTGCACTACACCCTGGCGCTATAAATCTAAAGAACACTGCAAATCAAATGTGGGAGCTGGCTTGCCTGCGATGCAGACACCTCAGTGAGCCAGATGTACTGAGGTGATGCCATCGCAGGCAAGCCAGCTCCCACATTTTGATCAGTGTTGATCGAAGGATCAGCGATAGGCCGTCGCAATCCCCTGCCGTTCCTCCAGACACTCCGGCGCCCCCATCTCGAACTCCCGGCAAATCAACGGCCGCCTTTCATAGATCGTGCACATCATCGTGTCCCGATCCAGCGCCGCACACCAGCCGTCGTCGAGGCGCAGCATCACTTCGCCGCCCCAATCGTCGGTGTCGATATAACGCTCTGGCACGCCCGTGTCGGTGATCAGCATCACTTCCAACTGGCAGCAGCAGGCCGCGCACGTCGAGCAGGTGACGGCGGGTTCGGCGATTTGGGTGTGGGGGATGTTGGTCATAGGCGCGCAGTGTAAGGCAAGCCGGTGTTGCGCGTATGAATGCTCTGACGGACGTCAGTGCTCCAGTTGCCGTGCGACCCAGTGCAGGATCGGAAACAACAGGGCCCATAGCAACGCCAGGCCGATCACGGTGGGCGTGGTGCCGTAGCCGAAACTCACCCCGGCCAGTTGGCTGCCGGCGTAATACGACAGTGGCCCGCCCACTGCACCCAACAGGCTGGCACGCCACCAGGGCCGTGCGCTCCAGGCCAGGCAATGGCGCAAGGTGGTTGCCAGCAGCGCCCAGAGCAGCACCAGCCACAGCGGAATCAACGGCCCGGGCATGCTGAAATGAAACACGCCAAAGGTGCGTAGCGAAGTGTCGATCACCGTGCCCAGCAAAGTCACGGCGAGTATCATCTGCCCCTCGCGCGACCAAGAACTGATCCACAGCAGATGCACGGCGAGTGCCGCCACCGCCACCAGCAACCAGCGGCTGTTGCCGCCCAGCACGCAGGCGAACCAGCCGCACTGGAACAGCACGGCATTGGCCAGCGGTTTAAGCATCAAAACGCCCGAGCAGCGGCGGGTTGATCGCGGCGGGTTTGGCCAGCAGCAATTGTGCGGTACCGATCGTACGCTCCATAAAGCCCCCTTCGCAGTAGCACAAGTAGAATTCCCACAAGCGCAGGAAGTACTCATCGTAGCCCAGCTCCGCGAGGCGGCCATGGGCGCGGCGAAAATTCTCATGCCACAGGCGCAGGGTTCGTGCGTAGTGCAGGCCGAAGTCTTCCATGTGCATCAAGTTCATGTCGGTGTCGCGGCTGACGATCTCGAGCATCTTTTGCACACAGGGCAAGGCGCCGCCGGGGAAGATGTAGCGCTGGATAAAATCCACGTTGGTCTTCGCCTGCTCATAGCGCTGGTCGCGGATGGTGATGGCTTGCAGCAACATCAAGCCATCGCTTTTGAGTAACTGCGCGCATTGCTTGAAGTAGGTGGGCAGGAAGCGGTGGCCCACGGCTTCGATCATCTCGATGGACACCAGCTTGTCGTACTGGCCGGTGAGGTCGCGGTAGTCCTGCAACAGCAGCGTTACCTGATCACCCAGCCCCAGGGCGGCGATTCGCTGTTCGGTGTAGGCAAATTGCTCCTTGGACAAGGTCGTGGTGGTGACCTTGCAGCCGTAATGCTGCGCCGCGTACAGCGCCATGCTGCCCCAGCCGGTGCCGATTTCCAGCAGATGGTCACCGGGCTTGAGCGCGAGCTTCTGGCAGATGCGCTCCAGTTTGTTCAGTTGCGCCTGTTCCAGGGTGTCGTCGGCGGTGAGGAATTGCGCCGCCGAATACATCATGGTCGGGTCGAGGAATTCTTCGAACAGGTCGTTGCCGAGGTCGTAATGGGCGGCGATGTTTTTCTGCGAGCCCTTGCGCGTGTTGCGGTTGAGCCAATGCAAGCCCTGGGTCAGCGGGCGGGCCAGGCGCGCGAGGCCGCCTTCCATCGCGTCGAGCACGTCGAGGTTGCTGACCATCACGCGCACCACGGCGGTGAGGTCCGGGCTGCTCCAGTAACCGTGGATAAACGCTTCGCCGGCGCCGATGGAACCGCTGGCCGCCACCAGGCCCCATACGGCCGAATCGAGGATGTGGATTTCACCCAGCAGGTGCGCTTCCCGTGCGCCGAAGACCTGGCGTTCGCCGCCTTCGATCACCACCAACTGGCCGTGGCGCAGTTGGCTGAGTTGGCGCAGCACGGCCTTGCGCAGCAGGGCGCTGGTCATGCCGTTGACGTTCAGGCGATGGGTTTTGACCGATAAGCTAGGGGTTTTCATGGCGGCGATCCTTGGTATACCCGACTGCAGTACGGGAGGCGCCATCGGCGGCTCGGTGGGGGAAAATCGGTGTGCGTTTGAGCAACAGGCGCAGGGCCTGCCAGTAAATCGCGAGGCAGGTCTTGGCGGTCATCCACGGGAAGCGCCACAGGTAGCGGTGCAGGCTGGCGCGGTCGAGGCTTTCTTTTTCCAGGCTCAGGGTGGCATCGAAGACTTTTTGCGCCCCCTGCCAATCGGCCATGTGCACGCCGAGCCTGGCGGCGGGCGGGCTGAAGCTCATGCGGTATTCCAGGTCGCGGGGCAGGAACGGCGACACATGGAAGGCCTTGGCCACGGCGAAGTGCTGGTGCTCATCCGCGCCGAGGACCTGGGCCGGCAGCACGTAGTGATAGCGTTCGCGCCATGGGGTGTTGGTCACTTCACACAGGATCGCGGCCAGTTGTCCGTCGGCCTCGAAGCAGTAGAAGAAACTCACCGGGTTAAAAGCCAGGCCCCAACTGCGGGCCTGGGTCAGTAGGCAGATAACGCCCTGGGGCGTTCGCCCCAGGGCCTTGCCGACTTCCTGGCGCACGGCATCGCTCAAGCTCATGCCGCTGCGCGTGAATGCACGCAGGTAATCCTGCTGACGGAAACCAAAGGGCGCAAAACGGCTGCGCCCGGCCAAGGGCGAAAGCCCCAGCACGTGCTGTTCTTCGCTCAAATCCAGGTACAGCAGGCCGATGCGGTAGCGAAAGGCGTGAGCCTTGGGCGCAAACCGGCGATGGGCAATCCAGCCGCTGTACAGGGCGCTGTTCACAGGCGTTCCCCAAAGGCGTCGGCCACGCGCAGGGCACTGACCACACCGTCTTCATGGAAGCCGTTGGCCCAGTAGGCGCCGCAATAAAAGGTATTGCGCACGCCGGACACTTCTTGCCAGCGCGCTTGCGCCGCCACCGCCGCCAGGCTGTATTGCGGGTGGGCGTAGGTGTAGCGGGCGAGGACTTTCAGCGGGTTGATCACCGCCGTCTGGTTGAGGCTGACGCAAAAGGTGGTGGCGCTGTCGATGCCTTGCAGGATGTTCATGTCATAGGTCACGGCGGCCTGGCTCTGCGCATTGCCACTGAGCCGGTAATTCCAGCTGGCCCAGGCCAGTTTGCGATCTGGCAGCAGGCGCGTGTCGGTGTGCAGCACCACGTCGTTGTCGGCGTAGGGCAGGGCACCGAGGATCTCTTGCTCGGCCTGGCTCGGGTCGGCCAGCAACGCCAGGGCCTGGTCGCTGTGACAGGCGAACACCACGCGGTCGAAGTGCTCGACACCGGCCGTGCTGTGGATAACCACGCCAGCCTCGCTGCGTGCGACTTTATCCACAGGGCAATTGAGACGAATCTGTTCGCGAAAACCCCGGGTCAGCGGTTCGATGTAACTGCTGGAACCGCCCTCGATCACGCACCACTGCGGGCGGTTGCTCACCGACAGCAAGCCGTGGTTCTTGAAGAAGCGCACAAAGAACTGCAAGGGAAAACCGAGCATGTCCGCCAGGGACATCGACCAGATCGCCGCGCCCATCGGCACGATGTAGTGGCGGATAAATCGTTCGCCATAGCCGCCAGCCTTGAGGTAGTCGCCCAGGGTCATGTCGGCGCTGATGCGCTGCTCCTGCAGGTCCAGCGGCGCCTGGCGGTTGAAGCGCAGGATATCGCGCAACATGCCCCAGAACCCCGGCGAGAGGATATTGCGCCGCTGTGCAAACAGGCTGTTGAGGTTGTTGCCGTTGTACTCGAAGCGCTGCTGCTCGTCGTGCACCGAAAAACTCATCTCGGTCGGCTTGAAGCCCACGCCGACTTGCCCCAACAGGCGGATGAAATTGGGATAGGTCCAGTCGTTGAACACGATAAAACCGGTGTCCACTGCATAGGTTTTGCCTTCGACGCTGACGTTGACCGTATGGGTGTGCCCGCCGATGCGGTCGCCGGCTTCAAACAGGGTGATGTCGTGGCGACGGCTGAGCAGGTAAGCGCTGGTCAACCCGGCGATTCCGCTGCCGATGATGGCGATTTTCACAGGCGATCCTTCTGCGGTGGCGGGCTGCGCAACATGCGTTTGCCGATGATCAACTGCACGCGGCTGGGCAGTTTCGACAGCGGCCACAGGGTGGCGATAAACAGCGCGGGGAAGGCGATTTCCAGCGGGCGTTTGTCCAGCTTGGCGAAGATATGCCGCGCGGCTTTGTCGGCCGACCAGCTCAGGGGCATCGGGAAGTCGTTGCGGTCGGTGAGTGGCGTTTCGACAAAGCCGGGGCTGATCACCGTGACGTCGATGTTTTCCGGCGACAGGCTGATGCGCAGCGCTTCGAACAGATAACGCAAGCCGGCCTTGGACGCGCCATAGGCTTCGGCGCGGGGCATGGGCAGGTACGTCACGGCGCTGGCGACGCCGACCAGGTGCGGCGTTTGCCCGGCACGTAGCAACGGCAACGCGGCCTCGATGCAGTAACTGCTGGCCAACAGGTTGGTGCGCACCACGTGTTCGATGATCGACGAGTCGAACTGCCTGGCGTCCACGTATTCACAGGTGCCGGCGTTGAGGATCACCGTGTCCAGCGCGCCCCAGACCACGCCGATATGCTCGCCGATCTCGCGCACGGTCTGGCTGTTGGTCAGGTCGCCGGCCACCACCAGAACTTGCCCCGGATAACGTTGGGCGAGGGCTTCCAGCGGGCCTTTGCTGCGTGAGCTGAGCGCCACGTGGGCGCCGCTGTTGAGCAACTCCACGGCAAGCGCGGCGCCGATGCCACTGCTGGCGCCGGTCAGCCAATAACGGCGGGGCGGGGTGAGGCTCATGCCATTCTCCTTTTCAGCCAGCGGACGACGCGGCCGAGTACCGGCAGATGTTCGTAGAGCAACGCGCCGGCGTCGAAGTAGTCGCGATGGTGGTAAACCTTGTCACGCCACATCAGGTGCGAGCAGCCTTCCACGCGGATCAACTGGCCGTTGGCCAGGCGCGGGTGGCAGAAGCTCATCTTCCAGCGCAGGTAGCCTTCGCCTTCGGCGACTTGGTCGAAGCCGTGAAAGTCGAAGCGCAACTGACTGACATTGCTGTACAGCTCGGCAAAGTAGCGGTGCATCGCCGGCAGGCCGTGGACTTGATGCAGCGGGTCGGCGAAGGTGATGTCCTTGCTGTAGAGGTTATCCAGCAGTTGCAGGTTGTGTTTATCCAAGGTCGCGAACGCTTGGGCGAACCGGCGCAGGAAGTCACTCATGGATGCCTCCGGCAGCTTCGCGTGAGGGCAGGCTGCGGAAGGCGGCCAGGGCGCGTTCGCGGGATTTTTTCAGGTCGACGATGGCGCGCGGGTAATCCGCCACGCCGAACAGGCCGCCCACCGCTTCGGGGTTGTGCACTTCCTTTTTATTCAGCGCGGCCAACTCTGGCAGCCAGCGCTTGATGAACACGCCTTCGCCGTCGAATTTTTCCGACTGGCTCAGCGGGCTGAAAATCCGGAAATACGGCGCCGAGTCGGTGCCGGTGGACGAGCTCCACTGCCAGCCGCCGTTGTTGGCGGCCAGGTCGCCGTCGATCAGGTGGCGCATGAAAAAGCGCTCGCCTTCACGCCAGTCGATCAGCAGGTTCTTGGTCAGGAACATCGCCACCACCATACGCAGGCGGTTGTGCATCCACCCGGTTTCCAGCAGTTGGCGCATGGCCGCGTCGATGATCGGCAGGCCGGTGCGTGCTTGCTGCCAGGCGGCGAGGTCCTTGGGCGCATCACGCCAGGCCACGGCTTCGGTCTCGGGGCGGAAGGCGCGGTGGCGCGAAACCCGTGGATAACCCACGAGGATGTGTTTGTAGAACTCGCGCCAGAGCAACTCGTTGATCCAGGTGATGGCGCCGATGTCGCCACTTTCGAACTCGCCCCGGTTGGTTTGCAGCGCGGCATGCAGGCATTGGCGCGGCGATACCACGCCCGCCGCGAGGTACGCCGAGAGCTGGCTGGTGCCGGGCTTGGCCGGGAAGTCGCGCTCGTCCTTGTAGTAGCTGATCTGCTGGTCTGCGAAGGCGTCGAGGCGACGGCGCGCTTCGTCTTCGCCGGCGGGCCAGAGGGCGCGCAGGGTGTCGTTGGGCGTTTCGAAACCGTCGACGGTCTGCGGAATCGGATCGCTTTCAACGTTGAGTTTCGCCTGGGCCTTGGCCGTTGAAACCAGGCGCGGCAAGGCGCTGTGCAGGCGGGTGTAGCAGACCTTGCGGAACTGGCTGAACACCTGGAAATAGGTGCCGGTCTTGGTCAGCACGCTGCCGGGTTGGAAAAACAGCTGGTCGAGGTAGCTGTGGAACGTCACGCCGTCGGCTTCCAGCGCCTTGGCCACGGCGGTATCGCGGCGGCTTTCGTGAATGCCGTATTCCTCGTTGACGTGTACGGACTCCACGGACAGTTCGCGGCACAGCTCGCTCAGCACGGCAGGCGCCTGATCCCAGATCGCGGCGTGGCGGATCAGCAGGGGAATGTTCAACTGGCCAAGGGTGGTGCTCAGTTCGCGCAGGTTGCGCAGCCAGAAGTCCACTTTGCAGGGTGCATCGTCATGGGCCAGCCACTGTTCGGGCGTGATCAAGTAAACGGCCGCGATCGGGCCCCGCTGGCTCGCGGCGGCCAGGGCGGTGTTGTCGTGTAGGCGCAGGTCGGTGCGCAGCCAGATCAAATGCATTTAGACGATTCCACGCTGGATCAGTAGCTGGTGGGCCGACAACGGGTCTTCGGCCACGCACAATTGGGGGATGTCACCGGTTAATACGGCCAACTCGGCCTGGTGGATGCATACCGTTGGTCCGGCAATCAGCGTCGGGCACGGCACGCCGGCCAGCAGCTTGCCGAGTGCCGGCAGCTGCAACGACTTGCTCGAATACAGCAGCACGGCGCGCGGTTGCAGGTGTTCCACCGCCAACGCCAGCTCTCCGACCGGCAGCGGCCAGTCGAAGACTTCCACCGGGCAGTCGGCGCTGCTGGCCAGCCAGGCACTGAGCCACAGGTGCGGCTCCAGCGGCAGGTCAGAATGGTTGACCAATAGCAGCGGCGCGCCCTGGAGTTGGCGGTTGTTGTGATAGATACGCGCGCCGAATTTGCTGCGCAGCCACGAGAGGAAAAACACCCGCTCCATCTGCGCGCCGAACTGGCCTTGCCAGCGCTGCTCCAGGTCGTTGAGCAGCGGCAACAGTAATTGCTCGCACAGGGTGCGCGGCGGGTACAACGCCATGGCCTGGTTGAAGGCATCATCGACGCGGCGTTCGGCCAATTCGCTGATGGCCTGCAACAAGTTCTGGCGCAGCGCGTGCCACTCGTTTTCGACGGCGTCGGGGCTGGATTGCGCGGAGTCGAGCAGCGCTTTGACCTGGCTGACTGGCACACCGCGATTGAGCCAGGTGAGGATGGTGTGGATGCGTTGCACGTGTTCGGCGCTGAACAGCCGGTGCCCTTTGGGCGTGCGCTGGGGCACGATGAGGCCGTAACGGCGTTCCCAGGCGCGCAGGGTCACGGCGTTGACGCCGGTCTGGCGCGCCACTTCGCGGATCGGCAGCCAGCCGTCGGCGAAGGCTTGGGCGAGGTCTTCTGGGGGGGCAGCTTTCATGGGTTAGATCGCATTACGCAGGCTGAGGTTTTCCGGGTGCGGTTGCAGGTAGGCCTGCTGCGCGATGTAGCGGTCCGGGTGTTGGCGAAAGTGATGCTTGAGCAAGGTCAACGGCACCACCAGCGGCACGATGCCGTGGTGGTATTGGCCGATGACGGTTTGCATTTCCTGCTTGTCGTCGGCGCTGATGGCCTGTTTGAGGTGGCCGCTGATGTGTTGCAGCACATTGGTGTGGGTGCCACGGGTGGCGCACTGGGTCAGGCCGGTCATCAGGTCGCTGAAATAGCAGGCGGCCAGTTCATCCAGGTTGACGCCTTTGCCCATGTTGCCGAGCAAGTGGCCGAGGCGCTTGTAGTGCGCCGGGCTGTGGGCCATCAGCAAATATTTGTAGCGTGAGTGGAAGGCCAGCAAGCGGTGGCGGCTCAGGCCGTCGGCGAGCAGTTGTTGCCAGCTGGCGTAGACAAACACGCGGGTCAGGAAGTTTTCCCGCAGCACCGGGTCATTCAGCCGACCGTCTTCTTCCACCGGCAGGTTGGGATGCTGCGCGCAAAAGGCCTGGGCGTAGATGCCACGGCCGCCACCGTCCACCGGCGTGCCGTTTTCGCGGTAGACCTTGACCCGTTCCAGGCCGCAGGACGGCGATTTTTGCATGAAGATGTAGCCGCACAGGTCGGTGTGTTGCTCGGCCATCTGCTGGCCGTAGTCGTGCAGGGGCTGGGTGACGTTCAGCTCGTGGTGCACAGTGCCGACGGCTTGCGGGTGGGCGGGGTCGCCCACCAGGCGGATCGGTTCGCGGGGAATGCCCAGGCCGATGGCGACTTCGGGGCACAGCGGCACAAAATCGAAATAGTCGGCGAGGGTCTGGCTGCACAGCAGGGATTGCTTGTGGCCGCCGTTGAAGCGCACGTTCTCGCCGAGCAGGCAGGCGCTGATGGCGATCTTCGGTTTGGTGCTGGACATAGGCAAACCCCGGCAAGATTCCTGTACAAGATATTTATCTTGTACAACTAAATCTCATCATAGGCGCGGAGTTGTACAAGTCAAATTATTTGTACAGGTTATGCTATTGGGCTATTGCCAGCCGATTTTCCAGTCTTCGGCATTTTGTAGGGTTTGCCACGCCAGGCGCTGAGCACGGCGGGTCATCACCGCTTGCAGCTCGATATCCAGCACAGTGCCTTCGTCGTCGCGAAACAGCTCGGTCACCAGGAAGTGTTTTTCCTTGTTCCGAGGGTGCGCTGCTGTCCATTTGGACAGCAGCAGTTTGGCGGGGTTGATGCGGTTCATTGCAGGTGCTCGATCAAGCGTCGCGCCACTTCCTGGCCGCTGAGCCAGGCGCCTTCCACGCGCCCGGACAGGCACCAGTCACCGCACACGTACAGGCCCAGGTCGGCGTCGGCCAGCACGCCGAATTCATGGCTGGCGGACGGGCGCGCGTAGAGCCAGCGATGCGCCAGGCTAAAGGACGGCGCGGGCATGGCGCTGTGCAGCAGTTCGGCGAAGGCGCCGTGCAGGTGCTCGATCACGGCTTCCTTGGGCAGGTCCAGGTGGGCCTTGCTCCAGGCGCTGGTGGCGTGCAACACCCAGGTGTCGAGGGTGGCGTCGCGCCCCGGCTTGCTGCGGTTGCGGGCCAGCCAGTCGAGGGGGCTGTCTTGCACGAAGCAGCCTTCCATCGGCGTGTCCAAGGGCGTGTCGAACGCCAGGGCGATGGCCCAGGTCGGGTCCATCTTCACGCCTGCGGCGGCGCTGGCCAGCTTGGGCGCGGCCGCCAGCAGGGCGGTGGCCTGGGGCGCGGGCGTGGCGATGACCACATGGCTGAACGGGCCGTGGTTGCCGCCGTCGGCATCGAGCAGGTTCCAGTGTTGGGTGCCCTGGAAGACCTCGGTGATGCGGCAACCGAACGTCACCGGCAAGTCGTCGAGCAGCGCGCGGGTGATCGCACTCATGCGCGGTGCGCCGACCCAGCGGATCTGTTCATCGGGGGAGGGGGTGAGTTGGCCTGATTTGAAGTTGTAGAGTTGCGGCTTCCACTGCGCGGCCCAGCCGTTGCTTTGCCAGCGCTGCACTTCGTTGACGAAGCGCCGGTCGCGGGCGGTGAAGTATTGTGCACCCATGTCCAGGGCGCCTGCATCGCTGCGCTTGCTGGACATGCGGCCACCACTGCCGCGGCTTTTATCGAAGAGTTGTACAACGTGCCCCGCGTCTCGTAACGCTCGGGCGGCGGAGAGACCGGCGATGCCGGTGCCTATGATCGCGATGGGAACAGTCATGGGAGGCCTCGTTTTACCGTTGGGTACAGACTACGCCGACACCAATAGCTGTACAATATTGTTTTTTGGTATAAGTTTTGGCGTGCCTGTTCTATACGGTGTGACCTATGGTTAAAGCAGAGGCTTAAGCCAACGTTACGCCCGATTACAAATGATCCCTGCCTATAAAATAGACCAGTGATCGGCAGCGAACGTTACATGAGGAGCGTCCCATGCATATTTTGCTGACCGGCGGTACCGGCTTGATCGGCCGCCAACTTTGCCAACACTGGCTTGCCCAAGGTCATCGCCTGACCGTGTGGAGCCGCCACCCGGAACAGGTCGCCAAGGTCTGCGGCGCTCAGGTGTCGGGAGTCGGCCGCCTACAACAGGTTATCGGCCCGGTGGACGCGGTCATTAATCTGGCCGGCGCGCCCATTGCCGACCGCCCGTGGACCCACAAGCGCAAGGCGTTGTTGTGGAGCAGCCGCATCGGCCTGACCGAAACCCTGCTGGCGTGGCTGGACAGCCTGGAGCAGAAACCGGCGGTGCTGATCTCCGGTTCCGCCGTGGGCTGGTACGGCGACGGTGGCGAGCGCGAATTGACCGAAGCCAGCGGCCCGGTGCAGGACGATTTTCCCAGCCAGCTGTGTGTGGCCTGGGAAGAAACCGCCCAACGCGCCGAAGCCCTGGGCATGCGCGTGGTGCTGGTGCGCACGGGTCTGGTGCTGGCGGCCGAGGGCGGCTTTTTGTCGCGCCTGTTGCTGCCGTTCAAACTGGCGCTGGGCGGGCCGATTGGTAGCGGTCGGCAGTGGATGCCATGGGTGCATATCAAGGATCAAATCGGCCTGATTGATTTTCTTCTGCACAACGCACAGGCCTGCGGTCCTTATAATGCGTGCGCGCCGCACCCGGTGCGCAACCGCGAGTTTGCCAAGACGTTGGGCCAGGTGTTGCACCGCCCGGCGTTCATGCCCATGCCGGCGTTTGCGTTGAAGGTCGGGTTGGGCGAGTTGTCCGGGTTGCTGTTGGGCGGGCAGAAGGCCGTCCCCGAACGGCTGCTGGCGGCCGGTTACACTTTTCAGTTCACAGAGTTGCGCGCGGCCCTGGACGACTTGTCCAGCCGCCTCTAGCCATAGGATGTTGCATGACGGATCACGCGTTATTACTGGTCAACCTGGGTTCACCGGCGTCCACTTCGGTGGCCGATGTGCGCAGCTACCTCAATCAGTTCCTGATGGACCCTTATGTGATCGACCTGCCGTGGCCGGTGCGGCGCTTGCTGGTGTCGCTGATCCTGATCAAGCGCCCCGAGCAGTCGGCCCACGCCTACGCGTCCATCTGGTGGGAGGAAGGCTCGCCGCTGGTGGTGCTTAGCCGTCGCCTGCAACAACAGATGACAGCGCAGTGGACCCACGGCCCGGTGGAATTGGCGATGCGCTACGGCGAGCCGTCGATTGAAACGGTGCTGACCCGTCTCGCCAGTCAGGGCATTCGCAAGGTCACCCTCGCGCCGTTGTACCCGCAGTTTGCCGACAGCACTGTGACCACGGTGATTGAGGAAGCCCGCCGTGTGCTGCGTGAGAAAAAGCTCGACCTGCCGTTGGCGATCCTGCAACCCTTCTACGACCAACCGGAATACCTCGACGCCCTGGTGGCCAGCGCCAAGCCGCATTTGCAGCAGGATTACGATCACCTGCTGTTCAGCTTCCACGGCTTGCCGGAGCGGCACCTGCAAAAACTCAACCCTGGGCACACCTTCGACGGTGCCACCGATTGCTGCGCGAACGCCTCGGCGCAGGTGCGCGCCACCTGTTATCGCGGGCAATGTTTCAGCGTGGCGCGGGATTTTGCCGCGCGCATGGGCTTGCCGGAAGATAAATGGTCGGTGGCCTTCCAATCGCGCCTGGGCCGGGCGAAGTGGATCGAACCCTACACCGAAGCCCGCCTGGAAACCCTGGCCCAGCAAGGCGTGAAAAAGCTGCTGGTGATGTGCCCGGCGTTTGTCGCCGACTGCATCGAGACGCTGGAGGAGATTGGGGATCGCGGGCTGGAGCAGTTTCGCGAGGCGGGGGGCGAGGAGTTGGTGCTGGTGCCGTGCCTGAATGATGATCCGCAGTGGGCGAAGGCGTTGAATGCTTTGTGTGAAAAAGCACCCGTGTCGCTATAGCTGAAGCCAGTGAAGATCAACATGTGGGAGCGGGCTTGCCCGCGATGGGGGCGTGTCAGTCGATAGATTTGTTGGCTGATACACCGCTATCGCGGGCAAGCCCGCTCCCACATTAGCCTTCCTACATTTTTTGACCGGGTTACAGGTTTAGGGTCAGGCTGACCGTGAGATTGCGTGGTTCACCCGGGTTGACCCAGTAGCTGCTGTAGGACCGCTCGTAGTACTTCTCATCAAACAGGTTGTTGAGATTCAAGCCGACCGTCACGTTCTCCGTGGCCTTGTAATGCGCCAACAAATCCACCGTGTGATACGCCGGCAGCTCAAAGCTCGTACCCGCCTCACCGGAGCGATCCCCTACATAGGTAAACGCCGCGCCCACGTCTGACCCGCGCAACGCGCCGTCCTGGAATTCATACACCCCCAACAGACTGCCACTGCGCTTGGCCACGCCAAGAATCCGGCTGCCGGCGGGGATGGCCTTGTCACCCTTGGTCACCTCGGCGTCGATGTAGGCAAACGCGCCAATCACCCGTACGGCATCCGTTACTTGCCCGGTCAGTTGCAGGTCAAAACCCTGGCTGCGGGCCTTGCCCATGGCGCGGTTGAGGTTGGTGGCAGGGTCCAGCGTGAGCACGTTTTCCTTTTCGATATGGAACGCGGCAAGCGTGGTGCTGAGGCGGTCGTCGAACAGCTCGCTCTTGATTCCCACTTCATAACCCACGCCTTCTTCCGGCTTGAAGCCTTTGTTGTTGGCGTCCAACCCGCTGTTGGGTTTGAACGAGGTGGAGGCGTTGGCGAACACACCGACTTGCGGCGTTAGCTGGTACAGCAGGCCAGCGCGCTGGGTGAGAGCGTCGTGGGTTTGCTTGGTCGGCGGCGTGTTGCCGATATAGTTGTCGATGCGTTGTTCGAAATGCTCGAAGCGCGCCCCGAGCATGCCGCGCAGGCGGTCGGTGAAGACGATCTGGTCTTGCAGGTTCAGCGCGTGGCTTTTGGTCTGTTCGAAGAAGTCGGTGCCGCCGTGCGCGCCGTTGGGTTTGGCCTGGCCGTAGACCGGGTTGTAGAGGTCGATGGCGTAGGGGCTGCCGGCAATCGCCGTCACGCGTTCCTTCTTGCGGTAGTCCTCGTTTTCCGTGCCCACCAGCAATTCGTGCTGCCAGCTGCCAATGTCGAACAGGCCGCGCAGTTCCAGTTGGGTGATGCTGTCGTGCCAACCCATGGAGCGTTCGCGGTAGCGGCGATTGAGGGTGTGGCCGTCGGCATTCAGCGCGCGGTTTTCCGAGGCGTCGCCCCACAGGCTGCCTTGTTTGTAGTGGCTGGCCAGGCGCAGGCTCCAGGCATCGTTGAGGTGGTGTTCGAGGGCGGCCTGGAGGCGGTTGTTGTGGTTGTCGATGTCGCCGTCGTTGGGCTCGCCGAGGAAGGTGGAACGCGACACGCCGGGGGCGGCGACGATGCCACGGTCGAAGGTGGAGCTGTGGCGCACGAATTCGCTTTCGACGAGCAGGGTGGTGTCCGGGTCCAGTTGCCAACTGAACGACGGCGCGACGAACACCCGTTTGCTCTGCACGTGATCGCGGAAGCTGTGGTTGTCTTCCACCGCCAGGTTGACCCGCGACAGCACGTGGCCTTCGCTGTCCAGCGGGGTGTTGACGTCGAGGGCAGTGCGATAGCGGTCCCAACTGCCTGCGCTGGTTTGCAGGGTGGTGAAGGCCTCTGGTTGGGGTTTCTTGGTGACGATATTCACCGTGCCGCCAGGATCGCCACGCCCGTACAGGCTGGCGGCGGGGCCCTTGAGCACTTCGATGCGTTCGATATTGGCTGCGTCCGGGGTGCTCGGGTAGCCACGGTTGGCGCTGAAGCCGTCCTGGTAGAACTCGGACGTGGTGAAGCCGCGCACGCTGTACTCGTAAAGCGTCAGGCCGCCGAAGTTGTTTTGCTTGGACACGCCGCCGGCAAATTCCAGGGCGCGCTCGACGCTGGTGCTGCCTAGGTCCTTGAGCACCGTGGCGGGAATCACGCTGATGGATTGTGGGATGTCGCGTAGCGCCGTGTCAGTTTTGGTCGCACTGGCCGAACGGGTGGCGCGGTAGCCTTTGACCGGGCTGGTGGCGGACTCATAGGCGTCGCTGGTGACGCTGATGGTGTCGAGTTCCAGGGTGTTGTCTTCGGCGAAGGCGGGATCAAGCAGTAAACCCAGGGCCAGGCCAGCCAGTGGGGCAATTCTTCGAGACGGCATGATAGAGCGTTCCAATGTCTATATTGAAACAATATAACATGCCTAATGAGAATGAATCGCTATGAAATATACGCTTACAGGTACCCGCGAACGGGCACCTGGGCGAGGGCGTTTATTCCTCTTCTTTCACCGGTGCCGGCGGTGGGCGCAGGCCGATTTCCGCTGACAACTTGATCTCTTTGCCATTGCGCATCACCAGGATCGTCACCTTGTCGGTCGGTTTGATCCGCGCCACCTGGTTCATCGACTTGCGGCCATCGCCGGCCGGTTCGCCGTCGATGCTGAGGATCACGTCGCCCAGTTGCAGGCCGGCTTTCTGCGCCGGGCCGTCACGGAAGATCCCGGCGACCACGATACCCGGGCGCCCGGTCAGGCCAAACGACTCGGCCAGGTCCTTGGTCAACGGCTGCACTTCAATGCCCAGCCAGCCGCGAATCACCTGGCCGTGTTCGATGATCGACTTCATCACTTCCGTCGCCAGCTTCACCGGGATCGCAAAACCGATGCCCTGGGAGCCGCCGGACTTGGAGAAAATCGCCGTGTTGATGCCGGTCAGGTTGCCATTCGCATCCACCAGCGCGCCGCCGGAGTTGCCGGGGTTGATCGCGGCGTCGGTCTGGATGAAGTCTTCGTAGCTGTTCAGGCCGAGCTGGTTGCGCCCGGTGGCGCTGATGATGCCCATGGTCACCGTCTGGCCGACGCCGAACGGGTTGCCGATGGCCAGCGCGACGTCACCCACGCGCAGGCCGTCGGAGCGGCCGAGGGTGATGGAGGGCAGGCTTTTCAGGTCGATCTTGAGTACCGCGAGGTCGGTTTCCGGGTCGCTGCCGACCACGCGAGCCAGGGTCTCGCGGCCGTCACGCAACGCCACCACGATCTGGTCGGCGCCGGTGGTCACGTGGTTGTTGGTGAGGATGTAGCCTTCCGGGCTCATGATCACGCCCGAACCCAGGCTTGACTCCATGCGCCGTTGCTTGGGCCCGTTGTCGCCGAAGTAGCGACGGAACTGCGGGTCTTCAAACAGCGGGTGCGCCGGTTTGTTGATGACCTTGGTGGTGTACAGGTTGACCACGGCCGGCGCAGCGATGACCACCGCGTCCGCATAGGTCACCGGGCCTTGCACCACCGCGTTGGTTTGCGGTGCCTGCTGCATGTTTACGTCCAGGCTGGGCAAGCCCACCCACTGGGGATAACGCTGAATGATCAGCATCGCGATCAGCACGCCAGCCAACAATGGCCATCCAAAAAAACGCAGTGCCTTGAGCATCAAGTAAGTCCTGACAGGTTGCAGGGGGCGGGAGAGCGCCCATAATGTCGCGCATTATACGAGGCTGTGAGTGCCTTCGAACGGGATATTTAGGAGTCTTTTATGGCCGTTGCCCTGAGCACATTAGTCGATGAAGCTGACCGCTACCTGAACAGCTCCAAAATCGCCGATTACTGCCCCAATGGCCTGCAAGTGGAAGGGCGCCCGCAGGTGATGCGCATCGTCAGCGGCGTGACCGCCAGCCAGGCCCTGCTGGACGCGGCCGTCGAAGCCGGGGCTGACCTGGTGCTGGTGCACCACGGGTATTTCTGGAAAGGCGAAAACCCCTGCATTACCGGCATGAAGCAGCGCCGCCTGAAAACCCTGCTCAAGCACGACATCAGCCTGTTGGCCTACCACCTGCCGCTGGACCTACACCCCGATGTGGGCAACAACGTGCAGCTCGCCCGCCAGTTGGACATCACCGTCGAAGGCCCGCTGGACCCCAATGACGCCAAGGTCGTCGGCCTGGTCGGCTCCCTTGCCGAGCCGTTGTCGCCACGGGATTTCGCCCGGCGCGTACAGGAAGTCATGGGGCGTGAGCCGCTGCTGATCGAAGGCAGTGAGATGATCCGGCGCGTGGGCTGGTGCACTGGGGGTGGTCAGGGTTACATCGACCATGGGGTTGCGGCGGGTGTGGACCTGTTCCTCAGCGGTGAAGCGTCCGAGCAGACCTTCCACAGTGCGCGGGAAAACGACATCAGCTTTATTGCCGCCGGCCATCACGCCACCGAGCGTTATGGTGTGCAGGCGCTGGGGGACTACCTGGCGCGGCGGTTTGCGCTGGAGCATCTGTTTATCGATTGCCCGAACCCTATTTAACGGTCACCGCTGTACAAAATGTGGGAGCTGGCTTGCCTGCGATGCAGACACCTCGGTCTGTCTGATAAACCGAGGCGATGCTATCGCAGGCAAGCCAGCTCCCACACTTGACCGCGCGTCATCCCCAAACTCGGGGGCATATTCATATACCGTTTCGATCTAGCCAGCTCCCTGATTAGAAGAAGGTGCTGTGCTAGCATGCCCCGCTCGAACACGGCCCGCTGGCCGTCCATAAGATCGTTTTTCCGTGAGTAACCATGGTCGACAAACTGACGCATCTGAAACAGCTGGAGGCGGAAAGCATCCACATCATCCGCGAGGTCGCCGCCGAGTTCGATAACCCGGTGATGCTCTACTCGATCGGTAAAGACTCCGCCGTGATGCTGCACCTGGCACGCAAGGCGTTCTTCCCGGGCAAGCTGCCGTTCCCGGTGATGCACGTGGACACCCAGTGGAAATTCCAGGAGATGTACAAATTCCGCGACAAGATGGTCGAGGAACTGGGCCTGGAGCTGATCACCCACGTCAACCCGGATGGCGTGGCGCAGGGCATCAACCCGTTCACCCACGGCAGCGCCAAGCACACCGACATCATGAAGACCGAGGGCCTCAAGCAAGCCCTGGACAAGCATGGTTTCGACGCAGCATTCGGCGGTGCCCGTCGCGATGAAGAGAAATCCCGCGCCAAAGAGCGCGTGTACTCGTTCCGCGACAGCAAGCACCGCTGGGATCCGAAGAACCAGCGCCCGGAGCTGTGGAACGTCTACAACGGCAACGTCAACAAGGGCGAGTCGATCCGTGTGTTCCCGCTGTCCAACTGGACCGAGCTGGACATCTGGCAGTACATCTACCTCGAAGGCATCCCGATCGTGCCGCTGTACTTCGCCGCCGAACGTGAAGTGATCGAGAAGAACGGCACGTTGATCATGATCGACGACGACCGCATCCTCGAGCACTTGTCCGACGAAGACAAAGCCCGAATCGTCAAAAAGAAAGTACGTTTCCGTACCCTTGGCTGCTACCCGTTGACGGGCGCGGTGGAGTCCGAAGCCGAGACGCTGACGGACATCATTCAGGAAATGCTCCTGACGCGAACTTCCGAGCGCCAGGGCCGTGTCATCGACCACGATGGTGCAGGCTCGATGGAAGATAAAAAACGTCAAGGCTATTTCTAAGGGGCTGTCATGTCGCATCAATCTGATTTGATCAGCGAGGACATCCTCGCCTACCTGGGCCAGCACGAGCGCAAAGAGATGTTGCGCTTCCTGACCTGCGGCAACGTCGACGACGGCAAGAGCACCCTGATCGGGCGCCTGCTGCACGACTCCAAGATGATCTACGAAGATCACCTGGAAGCCATCACCCGCGATTCGAAGAAAGTCGGCACCACCGGTGACGACATCGACCTGGCATTGCTGGTCGACGGCCTGCAGGCCGAGCGTGAGCAGGGCATCACCATCGATGTCGCGTACCGCTACTTCTCCACCGCCAAGCGCAAATTCATCATCGCCGACACCCCCGGCCATGAGCAGTACACCCGCAACATGGCCACCGGTGCCTCCACCTGTGACCTGGCGATCATCCTGATCGACGCCCGCTACGGCGTGCAGACCCAGACCCGTCGCCACAGCTACATCGCGTCGTTGCTGGGCATCAAGCACATCGTGATTGCCGTCAACAAGATGGACATCAACGGCTTTGACCAAAGCGTGTTCGAGTCGATCAAGGCCGATTACCTGAAGTTCGCCGAAGGTATCGCGTTCAAGCCGAGCACCATGGCCTTTGTGCCGATGTCGGCGCTCAAGGGCGACAACGTGGTGAACAAGAGCGAGCGTTCGCCTTGGTACACCGGCCAGTCGCTGATGGAGATCCTCGAAACCGTCGAGATCGCCAACGACCGCAACTACACCGACCTGCGTTTCCCGGTGCAGTACGTCAACCGTCCAAACCTGAACTTCCGTGGTTTTGCCGGCACCCTGGCCAGCGGCATCGTGCACAAGGGCGACGAAGTCGTGGTGCTGCCGTCGGGCAAGAGCAGCCGCGTCAAATCCATCGTCACCTTTGAAGGTGAGCTGGAAAACGCCGGCCCAGGCCAGGCCGTGACCCTGACCATGGAAGACGAGATCGACATCTCCCGTGGCGACCTGCTGGTACACGCCGACAACGTGCCGCAAGTGACCGACGCCTTCGACGCCATGCTGGTGTGGATGGCCGAAGAGCCGATGCTGCCGGGCAAGAAATACGACATCAAGCGCGCCACCAGCTACGTGCCGGGTTCCATCACCAGCATCGTGCATCGCGTAGATGTGAACACCCTGGCCGAAGGCCCGGCGAGTTCCCTGCAATTGAACGAGATCGGCCGGGTCAAGGTCAGCCTTGACGCCGCCATCGCCCTGGACGGTTACGACAGCAACCGCACCACCGGTGCGTTTATCGTCATCGACCGTTTGACCAACGGCACTGTGGCCGCGGGCATGATCATCGCGCCGCCGGTGACCCACGGCAGCTCGGCGCAGCACGGCAAGTTGGCCCACGTGGCCACCGAAGAACGCGCACAGCGCTTCGGCCAGCAGCCGGCCACCGTGCTGTTCAGCGGCCTGTCGGGCGCTGGCAAGAGCACCCTGGCCTATGCGGTTGAGCGCAAGCTGTTCGACATGGGCCGTGCGGTGTTTGTGCTGGATGGCCAGAACCTGCGTCACGACCTGAACAAAGGCCTGCCGCAGGACCGTGCCGGTCGCACCGAGAACTGGCGGCGTGCCGCTCACGTGGCGCGCCAGTTCAACGAAGCGGGCCTGCTGACCCTGGCTGCGTTCGTTGCCCCGGATGCCGAAGGCCGTGAACAGGCCAAGGCGCTGATCGGCGGTGATCGTTTGCTGACGGTCTACGTGCAAGCGTCGCCGCTGGTGTGCGCCGAGCGTGATCCGCAAGGTTTGTACGCGGCGGGTGGGGATAACATCCCGGGTGAGTCCTTCCCGTACGACGTGCCGTTGAATGCCGATCTGGTGATCGACACTCAGGCGTTGTCGCTGGAAGAGAGCGTCAAGCAAGTGCTGGAGCTGTTGCGTCAGCGCGGCGCGATCTAAGGATTGCCGTCACAAAAAAGCCCGCCACCGATCACTCGGTGGCGGGCTTTTTTATGTCCTCAAGACCGGACTCGGTCAATGTGGGAGCTGGCTTTTGTGGGAGCTGGCTTGCCTGCGATAGCATCACCTCGGTTCAACTGATGTACCGAGGTGCCTGCATCGCAGGCAAGCCAGCTCCCACATTTTGATCACTTTCTGTCTGGGAATTCGGTGTGCAGCGTGTCTAGCAGGGCATCCTTGTCTTCCCACAGCTTATTGATCCAACCCTGGAACGCCGTCCGATACTCCCCATCCTGCTCATAATTTTTGCCAATGAACTCAGCCGGGATCTGCACCTCTTCAAACTGCACCACAACGTCCTGCACATTCCCGCACAGCAAATCCCAATACCCAGGGCGCCCAGCCGGATAGTGAATGGTCACATTGACCAATGACTTCAACTGCTCACCCATCGCATCCAGTACAAACGCAATGCCACCGGCCTTGGGCTTGAGCAAATAGCGGAACGGTGACTTCTGCTGCGCATGCTTGCCCGGAGTAAACCGCGTGCCTTCGGCAAAGTTGAAAATGCCCACTGGGTTGTCGCGAAACTTCGCACAGGTCTTGCGGGTGGTTTCCAGGTCCTTGCCTTTCTTCTCCGGGTGCTTTTCCAGGTACGCCTTGGTGTAGCGCTTCATGAAGGGGAAGCCCAAAGCCCACCACGCCAAGCCAATCACCGGCACCCAGATCAGTTCCTGCTTGAGGAAGAATTTGAGTGGGCGAATCCGGCGATTGAGCACGTACTGCAACACCATGATGTCGACCCAGCTCTGGTGGTTGCTGGTCACCAGGTACGAGTGCTGATAGTCCAGGCCTTCCAGGCCCTTGATGTGCCAGCGCGTGCGGCGCACCAGGTTCATCCAGCCTTTGTTGTTGGTCACCCAGGCTTCGTGAGTGTGGTTCATCAGCCATTCACTGAAGCGCTTGGCGAACGGCAACGCCTTGAACAGCGCGACGATAAACAGGAACGAGCACAACAGGATCGTGTTCAGCGCCAGCAACAACGACGCGATCACCCCGCGCACGGCGGCAGGTAGAAAATCCAGCATTTAGATATCCATAGGTCGGTTGGCGGCTTGGATCGCAGTCAGTGCGATGGTGTACACGATGTCATCCACCTGGGCGCCGCGTGGCAGGTCGTTGACCGGTTTGCGCAGGCCCTGGAGCATCGGCCCCAGGCTTACGCAATCGGCGCTGCGTTGCACGGCCTTGTGGGTGGTGTTGCCGGTGTTCAGGTCCGGGAACACGAACACGGTGGCTTTACCGGCGACCAGGCTGTTCGGTGCCAACTGGCGGGCCACGTTTTCGTTGGCGGCGGCGTCGTATTGCAGCGGGCCGTCGATCAGCAGCGAGCTTTGCTGCTCGTGGGCGAGCAGGGTGGCTTCGCGGACTTTCTCCACTTCTTCGCCGCTGGCCGAATCGCCGCTGGAATAGCTGATCATCGCCACGCGCGGCGTGATGCCGAACGCGGCGGCCGAGTCGGCGCTTTGCAGGGCAATCTCCGCCAACTCGGCGGCGCTTGGGTGCGGGTTCATCACGCAGTCGCCGTACACCAGCACTTGCTCGGGAAAGAGCATGAAGAACACCGACGACACCAGCGTGCAGCCCGGCGCGGTCTTGATCAGTTGCAGGGCTGGGCGGATGGTGTTGGCGGTGGAGTGAATGACGCCGGAGACCAGGCCATCCACTTCATCCAGCGCGAGCATCATGGTGGCGATCACCACAGTGTCTTCCAATTGTTGCTCGGCCATCGGCGCGTTGAGGCTTTTGCTCTTGCGCAGGGCCACCATCGGTTCGACGTAGCGCTGGCGGATCAGGTCCGGGTCGAGAATCTCCAGGCCTTCGGGCAATTCGATGCCTTGGGCGCGGGCGACCGCTTCAACATCCGCCGGTTTGGCCAGCAGCACGCAACGGGCAATCCCGCGCGCCTGGCAGATTGCGGCGGCTTGCACGGTCAGCGGCTCGCTGCCTTCGGGCAGGACGATGCGCTTGTTGGCGGCCTGGGCGCGCTGGATCAACTGGTAGCGGAACACTGCCGGCGACAGGCGCATCTCCCGTGGCGTGCCACAGCGTTGGTGCAGCCAGCGCGCATCGAGGTGGCTGGCGACGAAGTCGGTGATGATCTCCGCGCGCTCGCGGTCATCGATGGGGATTTCTTTGTTGAGGCTATTGAGCTGGTTGGCGGTGTCGTAGGAACCGGTGCTCACCGACAGCACGGGCAGCCCGGCCTGGAACGCGCCACGGCACAGATCCATGATGCGCGGGTCGGGCAGGGTGTCGCTGGTCAGCAGCAGGCCGGCCAGGGGCACGCCGTTGATCGCGGCCAGGCTGACGGCGAGGATGATGTCATCGCGATCGCCGGGGGTTACCACCAGCACGCCGGGCTTGAGCAGCTCCACGGTGTTGCGCATGGTGCGCGCGCAAATGATGATCTTGGTCATGCGCCGGCTTTCGTAGTCGCCGGCGTTGAGGATCTGTGCGCCCATCAGGTCGGCCACGTCGCGGGTGCGTGGGGCGTTGAGTTCCGGCTGATAGGGAATGCAGCCGAGCAGGCGGAAATCACCGCTGCGCAACAGCGGCGAATGTTCCTTCAGGCGCGCGGAGAAGACCTCCATGCTTTCGTCGGTGCGCACCTTGTTGAGGATCACGCCGAGCACTTTCGGGTCTTTCGGGCCGCCAAACAGCTGGGCCTGCAATTCCACACGGCCGGAGAGTTCGGTGAGCACTTCGTTTTCCGGGGCAGAGACCAGGATCACTTCCGCATCCAGGCTCTTGGCCAGGTGCAGGTTGACCCGGGCGGCATAGCTGGCGCTGCGGGTCGGCACCATGCCTTCGACGATCAGCACATCCTTGCCTACGGCGGCCTGTTGATACAGGGTGATGATTTCTTCGAGCAGCTCATCGAGCTGGCCGTCGCCGAGCATGCGCTCCACATGGGCCAGGCCCAGGGGTTGTGGCGGCTTCAGGCCGTGGGTGCGCGCCACCAGCTCGGTGGAGCGTTCGGGGCCGGTGTCGCCGGGGTGCGGCTGGGCAATGGGCTTGAAGAACCCGACTTTCAGCCCGGCCCGCTCAAGGGTGCGCACCAGCCCAAGGCTGATGGAGGTCAGACCCACACCAAAATCGGTGGGCGCGATAAAAAAAGTCTGCATGCGAATTCTCTGGAGGTGCATGGCTTGGGTGACGCTCTATGGCTGAGCGTCTACCGCGAATCAGGCGCCAAGGTTATCGTTATTCGTGCACTTGCGCACACCAGCCGCAGGTAAAGGGCTGGCCTATTTTTTCCTGGCGCTGTGCGGGGTCGAGCACCCAGGCGCGGGACTGCCATGGCGGCTGGTGGCGCAGGTGCTGGGTGTGGCCGCAAGACAGCTCGGCAACCCAGTGCTGGTCGTCGTCCTGGTGAAAACCGGTGACCGTCGAGTCGCGTGTGCGACCCCGTCTGTCCGGGTTCTGTTCGCTTTCGGGCAAATCCTTGTTTAGACTTGTCCGTTCTTCATTCTTATGCAAAAGGTCTCGCCCCATGACGATCGCCGCTAACAAGGCTGTCTCCATCGACTATACCCTGACCAACGACGCTGGTGAGGTCATCGACAGCTCCGCCGGCGGCGCGCCGCTGGTCTACCTGCAAGGCGCAGGTAACATCATCCCAGGCCTGGAAAAGGCTCTGGAAGGCAAGAACGTTGGTGATGAACTGACTGTTGCCGTAGAACCTGAAGATGCCTACGGCGAGTACTCGGCCGAACTGGTCAGCACCCTGAGCCGCAGCATGTTCGAAGGCGTTGACGAGCTGGAAGTGGGCATGCAGTTCCACGCTTCCGCGCCGGACGGCCAAATGCAGATCGTCACCATCCGTGATCTGGACGGCGACGACGTCACCGTTGACGGCAACCACCCGCTGGCTGGCCAGCGCCTGAACTTCCAAGTGAAGATCGTTGCCATCCGCGACGCTTCCCAGGAAGAAGTGGCTCACGGCCACGTTCACGGTGAAGGCGGTCACCAGCACTGATTGATGCATTGATCAGCTGCTAGCAAAAACGCCCCGACCTGTTCGGGGCGTTTTTTTGTACCCAAAGAAAGAATGTATGCAATCCCAATGTGGGAGCGGGCTTGCCCGCGATGGCGGTGGGTCAGCAACACCTATGCAAGCTGATCCACCGCTATCGCAGGCAAGCCAGCTCCCACACAAGCCAGCTCCCACACAAGCCAGTTCCCACATGCTGAACTGTGCAATTCATATTTCAGGCACAAACAAAAATGCCCCGGACCTTTCGGTACGGGGCATTTCTTAACTGTTGCGTAACCGGGGTTACGCGGCAGTTGTTACCACTTAGGCTGCTGCAGCGACGTTCAGAGCCTTGATGTGGCCATTCAGACGGCTCTTATGACGAGCGGCCTTGTTCTTGTGGATGATGCCTTTATCGGCCATACGGTCGATAACAGGCACAGCCAGAACGTAAGCTGCTTGAGCTTTTTCAGCGTCTTTGGTGTCGATGGCTTTAACTACATTCTTGATGTAGGTACGAACCATGGAACGCAGGCTGGCGTTGTGGCTGCGACGCTTCTCAGCCTGTTTTGCACGTTTTTTGGCGGAAGGTGTGTTGGCCACCGTCGAGCTCCTCGAAAGACTTTTTAGGAAATAGCAAACAAAATAGGCCGCGAATCATGCCGATGACTTGATGTGTTGTCAAGAGCGGCTGATGCGAACTGCTGAGTGGTCGATCTGAAGAGGCGGGTGATTTATTTCCGGCGCTTGACCTGTAAACTCGCGAGCTTTGGCTCTGTGCTGTTGCAGGCGCGCAGTATCGCATAAGTAGGCGCGTTGTTCGCCTGCTGTTTATCTAATAGGCGCAAACTCTTTCAATGAACCTCCTCAAATCGTTGGCCGCCGTCAGCTCTATCACGATGATCTCGCGGGTTTTGGGCTTCGTGCGCGACACCTTGCTGGCGCGCATTTTTGGCGCCAGCATGGCCACGGACGCCTTCTTCATTGCGTTTAAACTGCCCAACCTGCTGCGGCGGATCTTCGCCGAGGGCGCTTTTTCCCAGGCGTTCGTGCCAATCCTGGCCGAATACAAGACCCAGCAAGGCGAGGAAGCGACGCGCACCTTTATTGCCTATGTCTCGGGCCTGCTGACCCTGGCGCTGATGCTGGTCACCCTCATCGGCATGCTCGCTGCGCCCTGGGTGATCTGGGCCACGGCCCCCGGTTTTGCCAATACCCCGGAAAAGTTCGCGCTGACCACCGACCTGCTGCGGGTGACCTTTCCTTATATATTGCTGATTTCCCTGTCATCCCTGGCCGGGGCGATCCTCAACACCTGGAACCGTTTTTCGGTGCCCGCTTTCGTGCCGACCCTGCTCAACGTCAGCATGATCCTCTTCGCGCTGTTCCTCACGCCGTACTTCGACCCACCGGTCATGGCCCTGGGCTGGGCCGTGCTGGCCGGTGGTCTGGCACAGTTGCTCTACCAACTGCCGCACCTGAAAAAGATCGGCATGCTGGTGCTGCCGCGCCTCAATCTGAAGGACACCGGCGTCTGGCGCGTGATGCGCAATATGTTGCCGGCGATCCTCGGGGTGTCCGTCAGTCAGATTTCCCTGATCATCAATACCGCGTTCGCCTCGCTGCTGGTGTCGGGCTCGGTGTCGTGGATGTACTACGCCGACCGCCTGATGGAACTGCCGTCCGGCGTGCTCGGCGTGGCCTTGGGCACCATCCTGCTGCCGACCCTGGCGCGCACCTACGCCAGCAAGGACCGCCAGGAATACTCGCGCATCCTCGATTGGGGCCTGCGCCTGTGTTTTGTGCTGGTGCTGCCGTGCTCCCTGGCGCTGGGGATTCTGGCCGAGCCGCTGACCGTGTCGCTGTTCCAATACGGCCAGTTCGATGCCCATGACGCCCTGATGACGCAGCACGCGCTGGTCGCCTACTCGGTCGGCCTGCTCGGCATCATTGTTATCAAGGTGCTGGCGCCGGGTTTCTATGCCCAGCAAAACATCCGTACACCGGTGAAAATCGCAATTTTCACGCTGATCGTCACGCAACTGCTCAACCTGGTATTTATCGGCCCGCTGGCCCATGCCGGCCTGGCCCTGGCCATCAGTGCCGGTGCGTGCATCAACGCCGGCCTGCTGTTCTACCAACTGCGCAAACAGCAGATGTTCCAGCCGCAGCCAGGCTGGGGCCTGTTTGCCCTCAAGCTGGTGGTGGCGGTGACGGCGATGTCGGCGGTATTGCTTGGCCTGATGCACTTCATGCCTGCCTGGGACGAAGGCCATATGCTGGAGCGTTTCCTGCGGCTTGGCGTGCTGGTGGTGGCCGGTGTGGTGGTGTACTTCGGGATGTTGCTGTTGCAGGGCTTTCGCCTGCGGGATTTCAATCGCAAGTCGATTGGCTAGAGCGTTTGTCGCGATAAAACGGCTGTTTTATCGATTCGACCCATTTGGCCTGTTCTGTTGCCTGTCGTCCGGGGCTGGGTGTGGTTATAATCGACCACTTTATGAGCAAGAAGCGCGTTATGCAGCTGGTTCGAGGTCTCCACAACCTGCGCCCCCAGCATCGGGGCTGCGTCGCCACTATTGGCAACTTTGACGGTGTTCACCGTGGCCACCAGGCTATCCTGGCCAGGCTGCGCGAGCGCGCGGTCGAGTTGGGCGTGCCCAGCTGCGTGGTGATATTTGAGCCACAGCCGCGGGAATATTTCAGCCCCGAGACGGCGCCGGCACGTCTGGCCCGCCTGCGGGACAAGCTGCAACTGCTGGCCGATGAAGGCGTGGACCGTGTTCTCTGCCTGGCCTTCAACCAGCGTTTGCAAAGCCTCAGCGCTGCCGAGTTCGTTGACCGAATCCTGGTGGACGGCCTGGGCGTGCAGCACCTGGAGGTCGGCGACGACTTCCGCTTTGGCTGCGACCGCGTCGGCGATTTCGATTTCCTGCAACAGGCTGGCGTCAATCAAGGTTTTACCGTCGAAGCCGCGCAAACCGTCGAACTGGACGGCCTGCGCGTGAGCAGCACCCAGGTGCGTAACGCCCTGGCCGCCGCTGACTTCGCGTTGGCCGAGCGTTTGCTCGGTCGCCCGTTCCGCATTGCCGGGCGGGTCCTGCACGGCCAGAAGCTGGCGCGCCAACTGGGCACGCCAACCGCCAACGTGCAGCTCAAGCGCCGTCGTGTGCCACTCACCGGGGTTTACCTGGTGAGTGTCGATATCGACGGCCAACCGTGGCCGGGAGTCGCCAACATAGGCGTCAGGCCCACGGTTGCAGGTGATGGCAAGGCCCACCTGGAAGTTCACCTTTTGGATTTTGCCGGTGATCTGTATGACCGGCGTTTGACGGTGGTTTTCCACCAAAAGCTGCGTGAAGAGCAGCGTTTCGCCTCCCTTGAGGCGTTGAAAACGGCGATCAATGCGGATGTCGCCGCCGCCCGTGCACTAGCCGCACCTAGCGCCCATCGCTAACCGAAGAGCCTTAAATGACCGACTATAAAGCCACGCTAAACCTTCCGGACACCGCCTTCCCAATGAAGGCCGGCCTGCCACAGCGCGAACCGCAGATCCTGCAGCGCTGGGACAGTATTGGCCTGTACGGAAAGTTGCGCGAGATTGGCAAGGATCGTCCGAAATTCGTCCTGCACGACGGCCCTCCTTATGCCAACGGCACGATTCACATCGGTCATGCGCTGAACAAGATTCTCAAGGACATGATCCTGCGCTCGAAAACCCTGTCGGGCTTCGACGCGCCGTACGTCCCGGGCTGGGACTGCCATGGCCTGCCGATCGAACACAAGGTCGAAGTGACCCACGGCAAGAACCTGGGCGCGGATAAAACCCGCGAACTGTGCCGTGCCTACGCCACCGAGCAGATCGAAGGGCAGAAGTCAGAATTCATCCGCCTGGGCGTGCTCGGCGAGTGGGACAACCCGTACAAGACCATGAACTTCAAGAACGAGGCCGGTGAAATCCGCGCCTTGGCCGAAATCGTCAAGGGCGGTTTCGTGTTCAAGGGCCTCAAGCCCGTGAACTGGTGCTTTGACTGCGGTTCGGCCCTGGCCGAAGCGGAAGTCGAGTACGAAGACAAGAAGTCCTCGACCATCGACGTGGCCTTCCCGATCGCCGACGAGGCCAAGCTGGCCGAGGCTTTCGGCCTGGCATCGCTGGCCAAGCCTGCCGCCATCGTGATCTGGACCACCACCCCGTGGACCATCCCGGCCAACCAGGCGCTGAACGTGCACCCGGAATTCACCTACGCCCTGGTGGACGTCGGTGATCGCCTGCTGGTGCTGGCCGAAGAAATGGTCGAAGCCTGCCTGGCGCGCTACGAGCTGCAAGGTTCGGTCATCGCCACCACCACCGGCACCGCGCTGGAGCTGATCAACTTCCGTCACCCGTTTTACGACCGCCTGTCGCCGGTGTACCTGGCTGACTACGTCGAGTTGGGTTCGGGTACCGGTATCGTTCACTGCTCGCCTGCCTACGGCGTAGACGACTTCGTGATCTGCAAGAAGTACGGCATGGTCAACGATGACATCATCAACCCGGTGCAAAGCAACGGCGTGTACGTGCCGTCGCTGGAGTTCTTCGGCGGCCAATTCATCTTCAAGGCCGACCAGCCGATCATCGAAAAGCTGCGTGAAGTCGGTGCGCTGATGCAAACCGCCACCATCCAGCACAGCTATATGCACTGCTGGCGCCACAAGACCCCGCTGATCTACCGCGCCACCGCGCAGTGGTTCATCGGCATGGACAAAGAGCCCACCAGCGGCGATACCCTGCGTAACCGCGCGATCAAGGCCATCGAAGACACCAAGTTCGTCCCGGCCTGGGGCCAGGCGCGCCTGCACTCGATGATCGCCAACCGCCCGGACTGGTGCATCTCGCGCCAGCGTAACTGGGGCGTGCCGATCCCTTTCTTCCTGAACAAGGAAAGCGGCGAGCTGCACCCGCGTACCGTAGAGCTGATGGAAGTCGTGGCCCAGCGCGTTGAACAGGAAGGCATCGAAGCCTGGTTCAAGATGGACGCCGCCGAACTGCTGGGCGACGAAGCGCCGCAGTACGACAAGATCAGCGACACCCTCGACGTGTGGTTCGACTCGGGCACCACCCACTGGCACGTCCTGCGTGGCTCGCACCCGATGGGTCACGAGACCGGCCCGCGTGCCGACCTGTACCTGGAAGGTTCGGACCAACACCGTGGCTGGTTCCATTCGTCCCTGCTGACCGGTTGCGCCATCGATAACCACGCGCCGTACCGCGAACTGCTGACCCACGGCTTCACCGTCGACGAGACGGGCCGCAAGATGTCCAAGTCGCTGAAAAACGTGATCGAGCCGAAGAAGATCAACGACACCCTGGGCGCCGACATCATGCGTCTGTGGGTGGCGTCGACCGACTACTCCGGCGAGATCGCCGTGTCGGACCAGATCCTGGCCCGCAGCGCCGATGCCTACCGTCGTATCCGTAATACCGCACGCTTCCTGCTGTCGAACCTGACCGGTTTCAACCCGGCCACCGACATCCTGCCGGCCGAGGACATGCTCGCCCTGGACCGTTGGGCCGTGGACCGTACCCTGTTGCTGCAGCGCGAGTTGCAGGAAAACTACGGCGAATACCGCTTCTGGAACGTCTACTCGAAGATCCACAACTTCTGCGTGCAGGAGTTGGGTGGTTTCTACCTCGACATCATCAAGGACCGCCAGTACACCACCGGCGCCAACAGCAAGGCGCGCCGTTCGGCGCAGACCGCGCTGTATCACATCTCCGAAGCGCTGGTGCGCTGGATCGCACCGATCCTGGCCTTTACCGCCGACGAACTGTGGGAATACCTGCCGGGCGAGCGTAACGAATCCGTGATGCTCAACACCTGGTACGAAGGCCTGACCGAACTGCCGGCCGACTTCGAACTGGGCCGCGAGTACTGGGAAGGCGTGATGGCCGTCAAGGTTGCGGTGAACAAGGAGCTGGAAGTGCAGCGTGCGGCGAAGGCCGTCGGTGGCAACCTGCAAGCCGAAGTCACCCTGTTTGCCGAGGAAGGCCTCACCGCCGACCTGGCCAAGCTGAGCAACGAACTGCGCTTCGTGCTGATCACCTCCACCGCAAGCCTGGCGCCATTCGCCCAGGCCCCGGCGGACGCGGTCGCCACCGAAGTGCCGGGTCTCAAACTCAAGGTGGTCAAGTCGGCCTTCGCCAAGTGCGCCCGTTGCTGGCACTGCCGTGAAGACGTCGGCGTGAACCCTGAGCACCCGGAAATTTGTGGTCGTTGCGTCGACAACATCAGCGGTGCTGGCGAGGTTCGTCACTATGCCTAATGCAGCCAGTCGTTTTGGACGCCTGGGCTGGCTCGTACTGAGCGTGCTGGTCCTGGTCATTGACCAGGTCAGCAAGGCTCACTTCGAAGGCGCCTTGCAGATGTACCAGCAGATCGTGGTCATTCCCGACTACTTCAGCTGGACCCTGGCCTACAACACCGGTGCGGCGTTCAGCTTCCTCGCCGACGGTGGTGGCTGGCAGCGCTGGCTGTTCGCCCTGATCGCCGTGGTGGTCAGTGCGGTGCTGGTGGTCTGGCTCAAGCGCCTCGGCCGCGACGACACCTGGCTGGCCATCGCCCTGGCCCTGGTGCTGGGCGGCGCGCTGGGCAACCTGTACGACCGCATTGCCCTGGGCCATGTGATCGACTTTATCCTCGTGCATTGGCAGAACCGCTGGTACTTCCCGGCGTTCAATTTTGCCGACAGCGCCATCACCGTCGGTGCAATCATGCTGGCGTTGGACATGTTCAAAAGTAAGAAAACCGGAGAGACCGTCAATGACTGATCAGGTATTGGCTGAGCAACGCATCGGCCAGAACACGGAAGTCACCTTGCATTTCGCACTGCGCCTGGAGAATGGCGACACGGTCGACAGCACGTTCGACAAAGCCCCGGCGACCTTCAAGGTCGGCGACGGCAACCTGCTGCCGGGTTTCGAAGCGGCCCTGTTCGGCTTCAAGGCTGGCGACAAGCGCAACCTGCAGATCCTGCCGGAAAACGCCTTTGGCCAGCCCAACCCGCAAAACGTGCAGATCATCCCGCGTTCGCAGTTCGAAGGCATGGACCTGTCGGAAGGCTTGCTGGTGATCTTCAATGATGCGGCGAATACCGAATTGCCTGGCGTGGTGAAAACCTTCGATGACACGCAAGTGACCATCGACTTCAACCACCCGCTGTCCGGTAAAACCTTGACCTTTGACGTTGAAATCATCGACGTTAAAGCGCTCTGACTGACGAAACCGGTTCCTGCGGGTGGCGGCTTGTGTGGGAGCTGGCTTGCCTGCGATTGCATCACCTCGGTGTACTTGATACACAGAGTCGTCTGCATCGCGGGCAAGCCCGGCTCCCACAGAGGCTTGCACTTATAGAGCTGAGTTGATCCAATTTCTTGCCCTGCAAGACACGAGGCACAGCATGCACATCAAACTCGCCAACCCCCGTGGCTTCTGCGCCGGCGTGGACCGTGCGATCGAAATCGTCAACCGCGCCCTGGAAGTCTTCGGGCCGCCGATCTACGTGCGCCATGAAGTCGTCCACAACAAATTCGTGGTCGAAGACCTGCGCGCACGTGGCGCGATCTTCGTCGAAGAGTTGGACCAAGTGCCGGACGACGTGATCGTCATCTTCAGCGCCCACGGTGTTTCCCAGGCAGTGCGTACCGAAGCGGCAGGCCGTGGCCTGAAAGTCTTCGACGCCACCTGCCCGCTGGTGACCAAGGTACACATCGAAGTCGCACGCTACAGCCGTGACGGCCGTGAATGCATCCTGATCGGCCACGCCGGCCACCCGGAAGTCGAAGGCACCATGGGCCAGTACGACGCCAGCAATGGCGGTGCCATCTACCTGGTGGAAGACGAAAAAGACGTCGCCAACCTGCAGGTGCACAATCCCGAGCGCCTGGCCTTCGTGACCCAGACCACCTTGTCCATGGACGACACCAGCCGCGTCATCGACGCCCTGCGCAGTCGCTTCCCGGCCATCGGTGGCCCGCGCAAGGACGACATCTGCTACGCCACGCAAAACCGCCAGGACGCAGTCAAGCAGCTGGCCGACGAGTGTGATGTGGTCCTGGTGGTCGGCAGCCCTAACAGCTCCAACTCCAACCGCCTGCGTGAGCTGGCCGAGCGCATGGCTACACCGGCGTACCTGATCGACGGCGCGGAAGACATGCAACGCAGCTGGTTCGATGGCGTCGAACGTATCGGCATCACTGCCGGTGCCTCGGCCCCGGAAGTCCTGGTGCGCGGTGTGATCCAACAACTGCACGCCTGGGGCGCCACCGGTGCCGATGAGTTGGCCGGTCGTGAAGAAAACATCACTTTCTCCATGCCCAAGGAGCTGCGGGTTCGCTCGTTGCTCTGAATGCCAGGGTGCCGGAGTAACTCCGGCACAACGCCTGTTCGGCCCTGTCGCTGCGCAGGCTGATACGCCCGCTGGGCGCCAGTACCACTTGGTACTGGCTTTGCGCCTGGTCCGTGGCGCACACATGCACCGTGCCCGCCCGAAACCCCCCGCCTGAAAATACCGGTTCGCCCAGCCCGCTGAAGCGCACCTGGCTCTTGACCGGGCCATTGCCGACAATCGCTACGCGCCCGCTGTCCTGGTGCTCCAGCAGCACTGGATTGCCCTCATCCAGGTGGCCACGCCCGCTTACATCCACGATCACCCGCCAACCTCGGCTCCAGTCTTCGTCCTGGGCGTGAATGACCACGGCCCGGTTGCGTGCGATGGCTTCGGTGCGCGCGTAGCGCAGCCCGCCGGCCAGGGATTGTGCGGCGCTATGTCGTTGCTGTGATTCGAGCAGGTTCTTGAAACTGGGCACGGCCAGGTTCGCCAGGATGCCGCTCATGATCAGCCCGAGCAGCAGTTCAATCAGGGTGAAACCGCGTTGTTGCATAGGTCATCCCTCCGTGGATGTGGGTGCAGTCCTAGGTATAGCGCCTGCACCTTAACCCTGGATGATGGCCTTTTTGTCCAAAGTATTTCCCTTTGTTCCGGTAGCACCACGGATGAAAAACCGGCGCTAGTCTTGGCTGCACAGCAGGTTTTTCCTGCTTCTTTTTTGGCCCTCGACACGGACGACGACGGTAATGCTTGCCTGCCCGAACACATTTTTTCCCCGCGCCTTGCTTCGGTGCCAAACCGGCATGACGCTGATCGAAGTGCTGGTCGCACTATTGATTCTCTGCGTTGGCCTGTTGGGGGCGGCCGCCATCCAGCTCAATGCGCTCAAGTACACCGACAGTTCCAGGATGATCAGCCAGGCCAGTTTCATTGCCTATGACATGCTCGACCGCATCCGCGCCAACGCCGCCGCCGACTACGCGTGGGGCCGCGCAGAACGTGCGCCGGCCAGCAGTGCCAACGCTAGCGTGCGTGATCTGGACCTGCATGATTTCGAAGCCAATATCCTCGGATTTGCCGGGCCGAGCGCCAAAGGCTCGGTGGCGGTTCGCGCCAATGAAGTGACCGTCACCATCAGTTGGGATGACCGGCGGGCCACGAACACCAGCGACGCACGAGAGACCTTTACCTTGTCCAGTCGCATCAGTCGTGAGCCTGGAGTGGCACCATGAGCCAGCGTCTTCGCGGTTTCAGCCTGGTTGAGTTGCTGCTGGCGCTGGCCATCGGGCTGGTGCTGGTGGCTGGGGTCAGTCAGGTGGTGATCAGTTCCCGCATGACACAGGCCAGCCAGCAGGCGGCGATGTTGCTGCAGGATGATGCGCGGTTTGTTCTTGGCAAGATGACTCAGGACATCCGCCAGGCGGGCATGTTTGGCTGCCTGGGCATGGCGCTTATCGAGAATGCCCCGGCGGCCTTTGATCAGCCCGTGCGTTGGAGCGCCGGGAACGGTTCAGCGTCACTGACGTTGGTGACGGTGGATAGCGGCGATGGCGGCGGCAAGCCCGATTGGACGGTGCTGTCCGATTGCACGGGGGCCGCCGAGGCGTTCATCGGCAGCGCACCCGTGCCTTTGCCTGGGCAGATTCGCTTTGGATTACGACAGATCACCTACACCTTCGAGGCGGGCCAGTTGAAGGTCAGTACGCCTGCCGCACCGGCCAAGGCGGTGCTGGTGGATAACGTGCAGGCGTTTGATATCAGCTTCGGCGTGGCCGCCAAGCCTGACTCGGTGGAAGTGGTGCGTTATGACGCCAGCCCCGATGATGAATCCCTGATCCGCAGCGTGCGTATCCTGATGACGCTTCAGGACCCAACGGGGCGGGTCAAGGAGCAAACCTACAGCGTCGTAGCCGCGCTGCGAAACCGTCTGGGTTAGGGCGAGCATGGGCATTTCTCAACGCGCAAATGTGCGGCAGGGGGGCATGGTGTTGCTGATCAGCCTGGTGTTTCTGCTGTTGTTGTCGCTGATTGGCTTGGCGTCGATGCAGGGCGCGGTATCCCAGCAGAAGGCCGCCGCTAGCCTGTGGCATCGCAACCAGTCGCTGCAAAGTGCCGAAAGTGGCCTGAGGCTGGGGGAGTCGGTCGTACAGCGGGTACCTTCGGCCTTGCCGGAGTGTCGGTCCGTTATCACCTGCGCGCCGCCGGGCGAGGCGTTTTTACTGAGCGGTGCTGGAGTGAACCCGGTTTCCGGCGTTACCTGGGTCGCTCTCAAGGACGGCTTCTACGGCATTCAGTCCTTGGGCCCTGCCGTGGGGCTGGCTCATTTACCGGCGCAAGTATCGGCCGCCGTGTACCGAGTGACGGCGGTCGGGCTAAGCGGCCAAGCCCGTACAGTCTTGGAAAGCGTGTACGCGCGAGTAGACGGGGAGGGCAGCTCGCGGTTTCGACGGGTGGCTTGGCGGCAACTTCAATAAGGAGCGGTTGAATGGATAAGGATAGCCAGGGTTTTACCCTGATCGAGTTGCTGGTTGCCGTGGCAATCATTGGGGTGCTGGCCGGGATTGCTTACCCCGGCTATAGCGGCCAGGTAAAAAAGGTCTATCGCGGGCAAATTGTCGCGCTGTTGACCGAGCAGGCGCAGTACCTGGAGCGCTTTTATGCGCGCAATGGCAGTTTTATTGACGCCAGCGGCGTCAGTGCGGGCAATGATCGCTATAGAATCACCGCTGTATTGAACCCTCAGGATTTCCGCCTGCTGGCCACGCCCATTGCTGACTCGGTGATGGCCGCTGACCCTTGCGGCGGCTTCAGCCTGACCAGCGCCGGCGCGCGGGCCAACCCTGGCGCAGCACCGGATATGTCGCGCACGCTGTGCTGGGGGCAATGATGATAGTGCTGGATGATTGGGCGCCGGGTGCGCTTGTCCCTATTTATCGGCTGGATCGAATAATGGCTAAGCAACAGCGAGTGGTGGTGGTCGGTGGTGGCGTAATCGGCTTGTTGACGGCGTTCAACCTGGCGACCCAGGGGCAGGCGGTGGTACTGCTGGAGCGTGCCGGCGTGGGGCAGGAGTCTTCCTGGGCTGGTGGCGGCATTGTTTCGCCGTTGTACCCGTGGCGCTACAGCCCGGCGGTCACGGCGCTGGCCCATTGGTCGCAGGATTTTTATCCACAGCTTGCACAGCGCCTGTTTGCTGCCACGGGCGTTGATCCTGAAGTCCACACCACCGGCTTGTACTGGCTCGACCTGGAAGACGAAGCCGAAGCGCTGGCCTGGGCGGCACGGGAAGGCCGCCCGTTGAGCAAGGTGGATGTTTCGGCCGCCCATGATGCGGTGCCGGTGTTGGGCGGTGGCTATTCCCAGGCGATCTTCATGGCCAATGTCGCCAATGTGCGCAACCCTCGGCTGGTCAAGTCCCTCAAGGCGGCGCTGTTGGCGCTGCCGGGTGTGACCCTGCATGAACAATGCGAGGTGACCGGCTTTGTACAGGACGCCGGCAATGTCGTCGGGGTGAACACCACGGGTGGCCCGATCCTCGGCGATCAGGTGGTCTTGGCGGCGGGGGCGTGGAGCGGTGAGTTGCTGGGTACTCTGGGCTTGTCGCTACCGGTGGAGCCAGTCAAGGGCCAGATGATCTTGTACAAGTGTGCTGCGGACTTCCTATCGAGCATGGTCCTGGCCAAGGGGCGTTATGCGATCCCGCGGCGTGACGGGCATATCTTGATCGGCAGCACCCTGGAGCATGAGGGTTTCGACAAGACGCCGACCGACACTGCGTTGGAAAGCTTGAAGGTGTCGGCGGTCGAGCTGATTCCGGCCTTGGCCGAGGCGGAAGTGGTCGGGCATTGGGCGGGCTTGCGTCCGGGTTCGCCGGAAGGCATTCCGTATATTGGCCAGGTGCCGGGGTTCAGTGGCTTGTGGCTCAACTGCGGGCATTACCGCAATGGGCTGGTGCTTGCGCCGGCGTCCTGCCAGTTGTTTACCGACTTGTTGCTGGGACATGCGCCGATCATCGACCCGGCGCCATATGCCCCGCAAGGTCGAATCAACGCTGGATAGACTTCGGCCCTTGTTCCAGGTGAGGTTGGCTGCAATACCATGCCTGGCCTGAGCTCAGGGCGTGATTTTGCGGCAAATGCACGCCGCAGTGGGCGCAGCGCACCATCAATGCGGCGTCGGGTTCGGCGGCGCGCTGCTGTTTGGCAGCCGGGCTTTTGAATTTACGCCAGAACCATACTGCGGCGGCAATAATGGCAATCCAGAACAGTAGACGAACCATGGTGGGCAGCTTCTCGACGAGGAATGCGCCAGTTTAGCCAAGGACATGGCAGGCGCACAGCGCAATAATGCTTGCCCATAAAAAAGGGAGCCCCGAGGGGCTCCCTTTTTGCGTTGCGTCAACGGATCAGTCGAACACACCGAAGGTCATGTAGCTGAACCACGAGCGGTCCTGGTTGTTGCCCAGGGCTTGCGGGGCTTCTTCTTCGATCACGTCGCCGTTCTCGTCATGAGGCTTGAGCTCCGAAGGAATGGCTTCCTTGGCGTCCTGGAACTGTTTCATCACGTCCTGGTTGGCGCGGGTTTCGCCCGGCGGCAGCGGTGGACGGGACTCGATCAGGCCCAAGGTGTACTTGCTCAGCCACGAGCGGTTGTCCGCTTCGGCGACTTGAGGCACGAACTGGCCGTCTTTCAGGCTTGGGTGATCAGGGTAGTTCAGCTTCAGGGTTTCCAGGCTGGTGCTGGCCAGGTCGTCCAAGTGCAGGCGCTGGTAAGCCTCGGTCATCACGGCCAGGCCGTCACCCACGGATGGGGTTTCCTGGAAGTTTTCCACTACATAGCGGCCACGGTTGGCGGCAGCGACATAGGCCTGACGGGTCAGGTAGTAGTGGGCGACGTGGATCTCGTAGGAGGCCAGCAGGTTGCGCAGGTAGATCATGCGCTGCTTGGCGTCCGGCGCGTAGCGGCTGTTCGGGTAGCGGCTGGTCAGCTGGGCGAACTCGTTGTAGGAGTCGCGGGCAGCGCCCGGGTCACGCTTGGTCATGTCCAGCGGCAGGAAGCGCGCCAGCAGGCCAACGTCCTGGTCAAACGAGGTCAGGCCCTTGAGGTAGTAGGCGTAGTCCACGTTCGGGTGCTGCGGGTGCAGGCGGATAAAACGCTCGGCAGCGGACTTGGCAGCTTCCGGCTCGGCGTTCTTGTAGTTGGCGTAGATCAGCTCAAGCTGCGCCTGGTCGGCGTAGCGGCCGAACGGATAACGCGACTCCAGTGCCTTCAGCTTGGCTGTGGCGCTGGTGTAGCTATTATTGTCCAAGTCTTTCTGAGCCAGCTGGTACAACTCGACTTCGCTCAGGTTTTCGTCGACGACGTCCTTTGTTGACGAGCAAGCAGCAGTCATGGCGAGGATGGCGATCAGCAGCAGGTGTTTCACTTGCATGGCGGCTTGCGTCCCTATGACGGCCGCTGTCTTGGGCGGGGCCGTCCTGTTATGATGAGCGCCCCGTTGAAAGCCTCGGGGCAAAAGACGCCGTATTTAACCACAAGCGCGCAGCCGAAACCAAAGGCTGTGCCACGCCTAGTCTGAGCATGTCCGATAAAATTGAACTTCGCGCAGAGGTGCCGTCCGAATTGGGCGGCCAACGCCTCGATCAAGTCGCCGCACAATTATTCGCTGAGCACTCGCGCTCGCGCCTTTCCGCCTGGATCAAAGACGGCCGCCTGACTGTGGATGGAGCGGTTATCCGCCCGCGAGACATAGTTCATGGCGGTGCGATTCTTGAGCTGACTGCCGAGCAGGAAGCCCAGGGAGAATGGATCGCCCAGGACATTGAGCTGGACATCGTCTATGAAGACGACGACATCCTGGTCATCAACAAACCCGCAGGCCTGGTGGTACACCCGGCGGCCGGGCACGCTGATGGCACCTTGCTCAATGCCCTGTTGCACCACGTGCCGGACATCGTCAATGTCCCGCGCTGCGGCATCGTGCACCGTCTGGACAAGGACACCACCGGCTTGATGGTGGTGGCCAAGACCATTCAGGCGCAGACGCAGCTGGTCACACAACTGCAGAGTCGCAGCGTCAGCCGCATCTACGAGTGCATCGTGATCGGTGTCGTGGTGGCCGGTGGCAAGATCAACGCGCCGATCGGTCGTCACGGCCAGCAGCGCCAGCGTATGGCGGTGATGGAAGGTGGCAAGCAGGCCGTCAGCCACTACCGTGTGCTGGAGCGTTTCCGTTCCCACACCCACGTGCGGGTCAAGCTGGAAACCGGTCGTACCCACCAGATTCGCGTGCACATGGCCCACATCAACTTCCCGTTGGTCGGAGATCCGGCCTACGGCGGCCGCTTCCGTATTCCGCCGGCGGCGAGTCAGACCATGGTCGAATCGCTGAAGTCGTTCCCGCGCCAGGCACTGCATGCACGTTTCCTGGAACTGGATCATCCGACGAGCGGTAAGCGCATGAGCTGGGAATCGCCTCTGCCAGACGATTTGGTGTGGTTGCTGTCGCTGCTCAAGCAGGATCGCGAGGCGTTTATCGGATGAGTGACTGGCTGATACCTGACTGGCCCGCGCCGGCTCGGGTAAAAGCCTGTGTCACCACCCGTGCGGGCGGCGTCAGCCTGGCGCCGTTCGACAGCCTCAACCTGGGCGATCACGTCGAGGACAGCCTGGAGGCCGTCCTTGAGAATCGCCGTCGTCTGAGTGATGCCTTTGATATCCAGCCGGCCTGGCTGCGTCAGGTTCATGGTGTGACTGTGGTCGAAGCTGACCCAAACTGCACCGCTGAAGCCGATGGCAGTTGGACCAGCACCCCTGGCATCGCGTGCACTTCAATGACTGCCGATTGCCTGCCCGCACTGTTCTGCAACCGTGCTGGCACTCGCGTCGCCGCCGCCCATGCCGGTTGGCGTGGCCTGGCGGCGGGCGTGCTGGAAGCGGCGTTTGAAAGCCTGGATACGGAGCCTGGCGAGGTTCTGGTCTGGCTCGGCCCGGCGATTGGCCCGCAAGCTTTTGAAGTCGGCCCGGAAGTGCGGGAAGCCTTCACGCAGCAATTGCCGATCACCGCCGAAGCCTTTGCGCCCAGTCGCAACCCCGGCAAGTTCATGGCCGACATCTATAAGCTCGCTCGCCTGCGCCTTGCCGCACACGGCGTCACCGCTGTTTATGGTGGCGGTTTCTGTACGGTGACCGATCCGCGCTTCTTTTCTTACCGCCGCAGTCCTCGTACCGGCCGGTTTGCCTCCCTTATCTGGCTTGAGCGCTAGACTCTTCTGACTTGCGTCAACTGCCCGGCGCTTGAAACTCCCAGAATCCACCCCATCTATAAGGGTATCTGGCAGGTTTCTTCATTCAGGATGTTTTATATCTCCGGCCTGCTCAAAAGGAAGGTGACTAATGCGTATTGATCGTTTAACCAGCAAATTGCAGTTGGCATTATCTGACTCTCAATCCCTGGCGGTGGGCCTCGACCACCCGGCCATTGAGCCTGCGCACTTGATGCAGGCGCTCCTGGAGCAGCAAGGTGGTTCTATCAAGCCCTTGCTGATGCAGGTGGGCTTCGACGTCAACAGCCTGCGCAAGGAGTTGAGCAAAGAGCTCGACCAACTGCCAAAAATCCAAAATCCGACCGGCGACGTGAACATGTCCCAGGACTTGGCGCGCCTGCTTAACCAAGCGGACCGCCTGGCCCAGCAAAAGGGCGACCAGTTCATCTCCAGCGAACTGGTGCTGCTCGCCGCCATGGACGAAAACAGCAAGCTCGGCAAGTTGTTGCTGGGCCAGGGCGTGAGCAAGAAAGCCCTGGAAAATGCCATCAACAACCTGCGTGGCGGCGACGCGGTGAACGACCCCAACCATGAGGAGTCGCGCCAGGCCCTGGATAAATACACCGTCGACCTGACCAAGCGCGCCGAAGACGGCAAGCTTGACCCGGTGATCGGGCGTGACGATGAAATCCGTCGCACCATCCAGGTGTTGCAACGTCGCACCAAGAACAACCCGGTGCTGATCGGTGAGCCTGGCGTGGGTAAAACCGCGATTGCCGAAGGTCTGGCCCAGCGCATCATCAATGGTGAAGTGCCGGACGGCCTGAAAGGCAAACGCCTGTTGTCCCTGGATATGGGGGCGTTGATCGCCGGTGCCAAGTTCCGTGGCGAGTTCGAAGAACGCCTGAAATCCCTGCTCAATGAGCTGTCGAAGCAGGAAGGGCAGATCATTCTGTTTATCGACGAACTGCACACCATGGTCGGCGCCGGTAAAGGCGAAGGCTCCATGGATGCGGGCAACATGCTCAAGCCAGCGTTGGCGCGGGGCGAGTTGCACTGCGTCGGTGCCACGACGCTCAACGAGTATCGCCAGTACATTGAAAAGGATGCGGCCCTCGAACGTCGCTTCCAGAAAGTGCTGGTGGAAGAACCGAGCGAAGAGGACACCATCGCGATCCTGCGTGGCCTGAAAGAGCGTTATGAGGTCCACCATAAAGTGGCGATCACTGACGGTGCGATCATTGCGGCGGCGAAACTGAGCCATCGCTATATCACCGATCGTCAGTTGCCGGACAAGGCCATCGACTTGATCGACGAAGCGGCCAGCCGCATTCGCATGGAGATCGACTCCAAGCCGGAAGTGCTCGACCGTTTGGATCGGCGCCTGATTCAGCTGAAAGTTGAATCCCAGGCCCTGAAGAAAGAAGAGGACGACGCGGCGAAGAAACGCCTGGAAAAACTCCAGGAAGAAATAGTCCGTCTGGAACGCGAGTATTCGGACCTGGAAGAAATCTGGACCTCGGAAAAAGCCGAAGTGCAGGGCTCTGCGCAGATCCAGCAGAAAATCGAGCAGTCCCGCCAGGAACTGGAAGCCGCACGCCGTAAAGGCGACTTGAACCGCATGGCCGAGTTGCAGTACGGGGTGATCCCGGACCTGGAACGCAGCCTGCAAATGGTCGACCAGCACGGCAAGGCCGAGAACCAGTTGCTGCGCAGCAAGGTGACGGAGGAAGAAATTGCCGAAGTCGTCTCGAAGTGGACCGGCATTCCGGTGTCGAAAATGCTCGAAGGCGAGCGCGACAAGCTGCTGAAGATGGAAAGCCTGTTGCACCAACGTGTGATTGGCCAGGAAGAAGCCGTGGTGGCCGTGTCCAACGCGGTGCGGCGTTCGCGGGCCGGGTTGTCCGACCCGAACCGTCCGAGCGGCTCGTTTATGTTCCTCGGCCCAACCGGCGTGGGTAAGACCGAGCTGTGCAAGGCCTTGGCCGAGTTCCTCTTTGATACTGAAGAGGCCATGGTGCGGATCGATATGTCCGAATTCATGGAGAAACACTCGGTGGCTCGCTTGATCGGCGCACCACCAGGCTATGTGGGCTACGAGGAAGGTGGCTACCTGACCGAAGCCGTGCGGCGTAAGCCTTACTCGGTGATCCTGCTGGATGAGGTCGAGAAGGCTCACCCGGATGTGTTCAACGTGTTGCTGCAAGTGTTGGAAGATGGCCGGCTGACGGACAGCCACGGACGTACCGTGGACTTCCGCAACACGGTGATCGTGATGACCTCCAACCTGGGCTCGGCGCAGATCCAGGAATTGGTCGGTGATCGTGAAGGCCAGCGTGCAGCGGTGATGGATGCGCTGACCAGCCACTTCCGCCCGGAATTTATCAACCGGGTCGATGAAGTGGTGATCTTCGAGCCTCTGGCGCGGGATCAGATCGCAGGCATCACCGAGATCCAGTTGGGTCGCCTGCGCAGCCGACTGGCCGAGCGCGAGCTGGCCCTGGAGCTGAGCAGCGAGGCGTTGGACAAGCTGATCGCGGTTGGCTACGACCCGGTGTATGGCGCACGGCCTCTGAAACGTGCGATCCAGCGCTGGATCGAAAACCCGCTGGCGCAGCTGATCCTGTCGGGCAGCTTCATGCCTGGCACCAGCGTCGCGGCGACGGTGGAGAACGACGAAATCGTCTTCCATTGAGCCCAGCCACTGGCGCAATAAAAGGAGGCCCCGAATCGCGGGGCCTTTTTTTTCGATAGGGCGTTGAACTGTAAGGAAAAGGCTAGTAAAGTGCGCCCCGCAACAACGTCAGCCCACGGGTTTCTTCTCCCCAAGAAGAAATCAGAAACAAGCGCAAATCATTGTCTTAAAAGCAATTTAAAGGGTTGACAGGGGTTTTTAAGATTGTAGAATAGCGCGCCTCAGACATGACAACGTAGCGATACGGAAGACTCGAAGAGAAGGTTACACAGCAGTAGAAGTTGTACTTTGAAATATGTAGTTCCGTGATAGCTCAGTCGGTAGAGCAAATGACTGTTAATCATTGGGTCCCAGGTTCGAGTCCTGGTCACGGAGCCAATTTCAAACCGGGGTATAGCGCAGTCCGGTAGCGCGCCTGCTTTGGGAGCAGGATGTCGGGAGTTCGAATCCCCCTACCCCGACCATTTTTGGGTCGTTAGCTCAGTTGGTAGAGCAGTTGGCTTTTAACCAATTGGTCGTAGGTTCGAATCCCACACGACCCACCATTTTTGAAACCAGTTAACGCTGGGATCAGATCTTAAGATCAGAGGCCAAAAGCACTGATCGAAGAAGGCGACTGAAAGGTCGCCTTTTTTTTACCGGGGTATAGCGCAGTCCGGTAGCGCGCCTGCTTTGGGAGCAGGATGTCAGGAGTTCGAATCCCCTTACCCCGACCATATTAAAAATCCTCGTATCGAAAGATACGGGGATTTTTTTTGCCTGCGAAAAACCTGAATTCACCGCAAAGCAAATGTGGGAGCGGGCTTGCTCGCGAAAGCGGTGTGTCAGTCAGTACATTTGGCACTGAACCACCGCATTCGCGAGCAAGCCCGCTCCCACATTTACCAGGTCACATTCTAGATCCGGTTGTTAATGCAATTTGAGACGTGGTTCGGTGCCTCGGCCAATCTTGCTGCCCAGCATCAGCATCGCCGTGCGGAAGAAGCCATACAGCGCCATCTGGTGCATGCGGTACAGCGACACATAGAACATCCGCGCCAGCCAACCTTCCAGCATCACGCTACCGGTCAGGTTGCCCATCAGGTTGCCCACCGCCGAGAACCGCGACAGCGAGATCAGCGAGCCGTAGTCGGTGTATTTGTAGTTCGGCAGGTCCTTGCCTTCGATGCGCAGCTTCAGCGACTTGGCCAGCAACGAAGCCTGCTGGTGAGCGGCCTGGGCCCGTGGTGGCACATTGCGGTCTGTGCCCGGTTGTGGGCAGGCGGCGCAGTCGCCGAAGGCGAAGATGTTTTCGTCGCGGGTGGTTTGCAGCGTCGGCAACACCTGCAATTGGTTGATGCGATTGGTTTCCAGGCCATCGATGTCCTTGAGGAAACCCGGTGCGCGAATCCCGGCCGCCCACACCTTCAGGCTGGCGGGAATCACCTGGCCACTGCTGGTGATCAGCGCGTCGGCCGTCACTTCGCTCACCGCCGAGTTGGTCAACACGGTCACGCCGAGCTTCTCCAGGGTTTTATGCACAGGCCCGCCGATCCGCTCCGGCAGGGCAGGCAATACCCGTGGGCCGGCTTCGATCAAGGTGATGTGCATGTTTTCCGGCTTGATGCGGTCCAGGCCATAGGCCGCCAGTTCATGGGCGGCGTTATGCAGTTCGGCGGCCAGTTCAACGCCTGTGGCCCCGGCGCCGACGATGGCGACGCTGATCTGCTCGACCGCATCGGTTTGCCCGGCATGGGCGCGCAGATAGTGGTTGAGCAACTGCTGGTGGAAACGCTCGGCCTGCTTGCGGGTGTCGAGGAACAGGCAGTGCTGCGCCGCGCCCTCGGTGCCGAAGTCGTTGGTGGTGCTGCCGACGGCGATCACCAGGCTGTCATAACCCAGCACGCGCGCGGGCACCAGCTCACGGCCTTCTTCATCGAGGGTGGCGGCCAGCTGGATTTTCTTCTGTTCACGATCCAACCCGCTCATGCGCCCCAGCTGGAACTCGAAGTGGTTCCATTTGGCTTGGGCAACATAATTGAGTTCGTCTTCCGAAGAGTTCAGCGAACCGGCAGCGACTTCGTGCAGCAAGGGCTTCCAGATGTGGGTCAGGTTGGCGTCCACCAGCGTGATGCTGGCGGTACCGCGCTTGCCCAGAGTCTTACCCAGGCGGGTAGCCAACTCCAGGCCGCCGGCGCCGCCGCCGACGATAATAATACGATGGGTCATGGGGATATCTCGCAAGGCTAAAAGAAATCGGAGCAGTTACCCCCGCGAGCGCCAGGCAGCTCATAGCGTCAGGTAACTCAAAAGGCGGCTCAGCAGACCGAGGCCGATCACCACAACCAGCACCACACCAAGGAGCAGCCACGGCCGGAAAGGCTTGCGCTCGACTCGGTTCTGGGAGAGTTGCAGGTACTCTTCGACATGCTGTTGGTCATCGGGGTTCAGGCGGCTGGTCATAAAGGCCTCGTCAGGTAGACGTTGCAAAAGGGCGCCACGTTACAGTCCGGGGGCTCAGAGGCTGATGCCCACGTCGAACACTATGCTGCGGCCCAGGTTGTTGCGCAAGAAATCCGGCGCATCGGGGTGGGCAAACAGCACGCGGGCAAAGGTCGGCCCCACCAGTGACAGCGAGCGCCAGCCCTGGCGCAGATATTCTGTCGGCGGCGGGAAGTGGCTGTTGAGGTCGAGCACTTCACGCTTGAGGCTGGTGAAGGCGATAAGGTCCAGCTCCCCCAGCTCTATTCCGCGTTCTTTATAGTTGTGCGCCTTTTTGCGCAACGTCGGCGCCAGGCGCAGCAGAAACTCATGGGCGGGGATACGTCGCGGTTTGGCTTCGCGCCGTACCAACTGGCTGAGAGAGAAGGCGCTGCGCCGGCGCAGCAACTCGTCACGCCATTCGTCGTTCAGGCGCCGGCCCTCGTCCAGTACAAAAAACACCTCGAAACTGGCATCGCGAAACAGTACGTCCGGCGGCTCTTGCCCGGCGGCGTGAAACTCTTCGGCCCGGTAGGGCACATTCAAGCCTTGCAGCAGGCGCTGGCAGACCCAACGCTCACGCTCCCATTTGCGGGCATTGGACAAGAACGCGTTGGCTTGTTCGGCCGCTACGGTGAGCAGGCGCAAGTAATCTGAGTCATCCATGCTTGCAGCTTAGCGTCCAAATGATGACCGCAGGAAGTCCCGTTGCAAAAGGTCGGTGTAGACTGCTCACTCGACTGTTATTCAAGCAGGAGGGGCATCGTGATCAGTGCTGCAGTACTCGCACCACAAACCTTGGGCCTCGGCTGGCTGCTGTTTGTGCCCGTGGTGCTGTGGGCGATGGTGCGTTCACCCTGGGTCGAGCTGTTTGCCGACCGACGGCGCCAGCATTTGCTGTTCGGCACCGTGTTCGCGCTGTTTATGTTGTGGTTGGTACGGCGGGATTTTGATACCGGGGTCTCCTACCACTTTATCGGCATGACCGCCGTGACCCTGCTGCTGGATTGGCCCTTGGCAATCGTCGGCGGTTTTGCCGCCCAGCTCGGATTGATGGTGTTGGGACGCCAGGACCTGGCAGCGCTCGGCGTTAACGGCCTGCTGTTGATCGTGCTGCCGGTGCTGGTCACCGAAGCCTGCGCACTGCTGGTGGAGCGCGCGCAACCACGCAACCCCTTTGTGTATATCTTCTGCTCGGGCTTTTTCGCCGCCGCGCTGTCGGCCTTGCTCTGCCTGTTGCTGGGGTTGGGGCTGCTGTGGTTCGACGGGCGCTTCGCTATGCCGGAGTGGCTGGAAGACTTCGTCGGCTACTTGTGGCTGATCATCTTCCCCGAAGCCTTTATCAACGGCATGGTCATCAGCGCGTTGGTGGTGTTTTGCCCTGAATGGCTGGAGACCTTCAATCGCACCCGCTACCTCTCGGCGCCCTGGAAGGACGACGATTCGCCGCGTTGATCCAGATCAAATCCTGCGCCCACACACAGGCCCATGCTCTGCGAAATTTTCCAGGAGCACGGATCATGAGTGTGTACGAATGGGCACGGCAGGAGTTGCGCAGAAGTCAGGACGCGGCACAGGAAATCGGCTTTGACCCAGGCTTGACCCTGCGCGCCATGCTCAGTGCAGTGGTGCAGCAGAGCAAGGGTGTGCGCAGTTTCGAAGACCTGGCCGACGAGCTGCAATACCTTGCAGAGAACCTCGACGACCAGCAGGAATACGCCTTTATGCGGCCTTAGTGGCGCGGCGTCAGGTCTTCGGAAAACAGCTCATCTTCGGCATCCGGGGCCACGGGGATCTTGTGTTCCTCTGCGGCCCAGGCACCCAGATCGATGAGTTTGCAGCGGTCCGAGCAGAACGGCCGGTTGAGGTTGGTCGCAGTCCATTCCACGGGGGCGCCGCAGGTTGGGCAATCGACGGTCAAGGGTTGGCTCATGATCGGCCTCCACGCAAAGTAAGGTAAAAGTGGTGCAGTCGCTCGACCTCGCTGTGTAGCCAGGCGAGGTCCTTGTCATTGACCAGCACATCATCGGCATGTTTCAGGCGCTCTTCGCGGCTGGACTGCGCCTTGAGGATCGCCTGCACCTGCTGTTCGCTGATGCCGTCGCGCTGCAGGGTACGCTGAATCTGCAGCGATTGCGGCACGTCGATCACCAGGATGCGTTGGGTCATGCTGTGCTGGCCGGATTCGATCAGCAACGGCGACACCAGGATCGCGTAAGGCGATTGCGCGCGCGCCAGGTGGCTGCGAATCTCTTCGCCAATCAACGGGTGCAGCAAGGCTTCCAGCCAGCGGCGCTGTTCGGGTACTTCAAAGATCAGCTTGCGCAACGCGGCGCGGTCCAATTGGCCGTCAGGTTGCAGCACGCCGGCGCCAAAGTGCTCGGCGATACGCGCCAGAGCCGGCCGGCCGGGCTCGACGACCCAGCGCGCGACGTGATCGGCGTCCACCAGGTCGATGCCCAGATCGATAAAGTGCTGGGCCGCCGCGCTTTTGCCGCTGCCGATGCCGCCAGTGAGGCCAAGAATCCAGGGTGTTGCAACAGAAGTGGTCATCTGAAACCGACAGACTGCAAATAGAAGTCGGTTATTTGACCACCCCAGAGCAATGCAATCCAGCCGGCAATTGCCAGATAGGGGCCGAACGGCATCGGGGCCGACGCCTGGGTCTTGCGCAGGCGCATCAGGATCAGCCCTCCCATCACCCCGAGCAGCGATGACATCAGCAAGGTCATCGGCAGGATTTGCCAGCCGCCCCAGGCGCCGAGCATGGCCAGCAACTTGAAGTCGCCATGGCCCATGCCGTCCTTGCCGGTGGCCAGCTTGAACAGCCAGAACACCGACCACAGGCTCATATAACCGACCACTGCGCCCCATACGGCATCGGCCAGCGTCACCTGCCACTCGAAGCTGTTGAGGATCAGCCCCAGCCACAACAGCGGCAGCACCAATACATCCGGCAACAGTTGATGATCTGCATCGATCAGGCTCATCGACAGCAGCCCCCAACTCAGCAGCATGATCGCCGCCGCTTGCCAGCCAAAGCCGAAATGCCAGGCCACCATGGCCGAGATCAGCCCACAGGCCAGTTCGGTGAAGGGGTAACGCGCACTGATCGGCCCACGGCAATGGGTGCAGCGCCCCCGGAGCATCAGGTAGCTGAGCACGGGGATATTTTCCCAGGGACGAATCGGCTGGCTGCAATGGGGGCAGCAGGAATTGGGAAACATCAAGTTGTAGGTCGGCCCCGCCGGGTCGGTTGGCAGGCCGAGGACCTCCTGGGCCTGGGCGCGCCATTCACGTTCGAGCATTTTCGGCAGGCGCCACACCAGCACGTTGAGGAAGCTGCCGACGATCAGGCCCAGCACCAACGCCATGCCGACAAAAAGCCACGGTTGTTCACTCAGCAGCAGGCTCAAAATGCGCTCCCCAATTGAAACACCGGCAGATACATCGCAATCACCAGTCCCCCGACAATGCTCCCCAGCACGACCATGATCAGCGGCTCCATCAAGCTTGTGAGTCTATCCACCAGGCTGTCTACATCAGCCTCATAGTGGCTGGCGACCTTTTCCAGCATGCGGTCCAGCGTACCGGACTCTTCGCCGATGATCGTCATCTGGATCGCCATGCTGGGAAACAGGCCGCTGCCGGTCATGGCTTGATTCAATTGAATACCGGTGGCGACATCATGGCGCATGCGCTCTATGGCATGTCTGAATGGTCCGTTGCCGACGGCGCCGGCCACTGAGTCCAAGGCCTGCACCAGGGGAACGCCTGCGCTAAACGTAGTCGAGAGTGTGCGAGCGTAGCGGGCGACGGCGGATTTTTTCATCAATGCGCCTGCCAGGGGCGCTTTCAATAAAGCTGCTTGCAACCCGTGACGAAACCCCGGGAATACGCGATAAGCCTGGCGCAGCGCGGCAATGGCTAGACCCAGGCAAAGTGCAACGATCCACCAAGCGCGTTGCAGGAATTCGGACAGCGCAATAACCCCCAGGGTAAAACCGGGCAGCTCACCCTCGACGCCAGCGAAGAGGCTCTGGAATTGCGGCACCACGTGCATCAGCAGCAGCGTACAGACTACGCTGGCGACTACCAGCACCGCCGCTGGGTAAGTCATGGCCTTCTTGATCCGCGCCTTGAGTTGCTGGGTTTTTTCCAGGTGCATCGCCACGCGTTCCAGCAGTGTTTCCAAGGCGCCAGCTTGTTCGCCTGCCGCAATCAGGTTGCAGTACAACTCATCGAAGTAGCATGGCTGTTTGCGCAACGCCATTGCCAGGTTGGTGCCGGCGGCGATCTCTTGTTTCAACCCATTGACCAATGCTTGCATGCGCGGGTTTTCGAAGCCTTCGCCGACAATGCCGAGGGCTTGTAGCAGAGGGATGCCCGCTTTCAGCAGTGTGGCCAGCTGGCGGGTGAAGAGGGCGATATCCGCCGGGTTGATCGGTGATGTGAGGTTCGGCAAAACACTGTTTCGCTTACGCACACGGCCAGGGCAGATCCCCTGCTGGCGCAGCTGCGCCTTGATCAGCGCGGGGTTGTGGCCAGCGGTTTGCCCGCAGACCCTGCGCCCTTTGCGGTTGGTGCCTTCCCAGGCGTAGATCGTTGAAACGTTGTCCATGTCTCGGTTCCGCATGCGGGGAGTGGAAGATTTATAGCTTAGTCAGGTGACGAATTCGGACAGGCTGGCCGCGCGGGATAAAATGTCAGAATGTGCGTCTTGCAGGCGCTCGGGCGGTTGCGGATGAGTACACTGGCGCCGCTGCACACTACGGGGCGCAGGACGCGCCTTGTCATAGGTTCTATTCTGGAGAGTGAATGTGATACGTCAGAAAGGCTTTACCTTGATCGAGTTGCTGATCGTCGTGGCAATCATCGGCATCTTGGCCACCATCGGCTTGCCGATGTACACCACCCACCAGGCCAAGGCCAAGTTCACGGCGGGGCTGGCTGAAATCACGGCGTTGAAGGCCGGTTACGAGGACGTTTTCAACCAAGGCACAGTGCCCACCTTGCCCTTGATCGGTGGCACCACCCCGACCGCCAACTGCAAGATCGACGTGGCAGGGGATGTGGCCACGGGCGTCGGTTCCATCAGCTGCGAAATTATCGACGCCCCGGCGCCGGTACTGGGCAAGACCATCACCTTGACCCGCGACGCGACCAAGGGCTGGAAATGTGTGACCAGCGCCGAAGAAAAATACGTCGCCAAGGGCTGCGGCGCCAACGGGGCGTAACGGTCCAACCATCCACACGGACGTAGAGGTGGCTGATGGCGTTTTCCATACAGCGGCGCGGTAATGTGTTTCTGGTGCTGGCGGTGTGCTTGCTGGTGCTGGGGGTCTGTGTCCCTTTCAGTGGGCACGACCTGCAACGCACGCTGCAGATTGCCCTGGCGCTGGGCGCGCTGCTGTATGGGCTGTCGGCCCCCAACACGGCGTGGGTGGACCGGCCCACCGCGTTCGGCCTGGGGCTGGTGATCGCCCTGGGCCTGCTGTCTTCGGTCAGGGCCCACCGCCCTCTCTGGGCGTTCACCGAGGTGGCGTTGCTGGTCGGTTGCGGCGTGATTGCGCTGGCGTTCGCCGCGCTTCGCCGCCATGGCGGCGAGCCTCTGGACCGCGTCCTGCTGCTGGTTGTCGTGCTGTTGTGCCTTATCAAGTCGATCCAATACCTGCAGGCGGTGATGCTGGCGTTTAGCAGTGGCCAACAGGTGTTGGACCTCGATCTGTTGCTGTCGGGTTTTTCCAACAAGCGTTTCTACGGTCAATTCCAGACCTTCACCCTGCCGTTGCTGGCACTGCCGCTGTTGATGCCCACGCTTCCTCGTTTCTTGCGCGTTGGTGTGTTTGCCTTGCTGTCGGTGTGGTGGTTGATCGCCATCAGCGGGGGCACGCGGGGTACATGGCTCGGCATGGGCGCGGCGGGTGCCTTGCTGGTGGTGTTGGGGCCGTTCGGGCGACGCTGGTTGGCCTGGCAGCTGGCGGCGGTGAGCGTTGGCCTGTTGCTGTACGGGCTGTTGTTCACGGTGCTGACGGGATATTTGGGTATCGAGACCTCCAGTGATGCCAGCGATCGCCTCACCACGTCACTGTCGGGACGTGCCGAGATCTGGTGGCAGGCCTGGCATATGATCATCGAACGCCCTTGGCTGGGGCTCGGGCCGATGCAGTTTGCCGACATCCCCAACGACGTGGCGACCCATCCTCATCAGGCGATCCTGCAATGGGCCAGTGAGTGGGGTGTGCCTTCGACGATTTGCGTCGCCGCATTGGTCTGGCGCGGCGGTTGGGCCACTGTCAGCGTGCTGCGTGAGCGGGCGTTGTCGGCGCAACGTTCGGACCTGCTGCGCCTGTGCCTGTTTGCCGCATTGGTCGGCGCGCTGACGCAGTCCATGGTCGATGGCGTGATCGTGATGCCCATTTCACAGCTGTGGTTGGCGTTGGTGGTGGGTTGGCTGATGGCGCTGCACATCTGGGCGGTGGCGCCAACTGCCTTGCCGGCACCGGTCAGTCACCTGTGGACGCTGATGAGTGTATTGGCCGTTGGTCTGCTGATATTTGTTGCCGTTCGTGATGTGCCTCACATCGCACAGGCCCAGCAACGTTATGTCGGCGACACCCACAAGCGCCTCCAGCCGCGCTTCTGGGCCCAAGGGGTGATTGCGCTGCCTGGGTCGTGAGTTGCCGGACACCCGATGCGGTGCTAGCTTTAGCCCACCGCCCGTGTAGCTCAGTTGGTAGAGCAGCGCACTCGTAACGCGAAGGTCGCAGGTTCGATTCCTGTCTCGGGCAAAAAGGCAGCACTGTTTTCAGATGATCCCAGAATGGTTCTGAAGGCCAGACGAGTCGGTATTCACGCCCGCTCTTTTGTATCTGCGCAACCTTGATGACCCAGATGCATCCCCATTCCTTGATCTAAGAGAACGACATGACCACGACTGAAATGACCCAGGAAGTTCGGCACGCAGAAGCCCTCAAGAAATACCTTGAAGGCACGCCGCAGCTTAAAGAAGAGATCAAGGAACTGAGCGCTGATGATCAGCGGGACCAGATCCAGTGGGCATTCGAGGATGAGGCAGAGAGCCAGGGCTTGCAGCCTTGGGAACTGACCCTCAAGTACACCTCGACAGCGGACGAATTCGACACCGCACGGCTGGCCTTGCACAAGGAGGCGGCCGAAGTGTTGGGTGTTGAGTGGGAAGAGTATTGCGAGATGAATAATCTGGTGGTTTGAGTGCCTGCGGTGGAGGGGGCTTGTTGTGGCGAGGGAGCTTGCTCCCGCTGGAGTGCGAAGCGCTCCCAAAATTTTGGGGCTGCTGCGCAGCCCAGCGGGAGCAAGCTCCCTCGCCACAGCCAGCTCGCCTCTCCCTAGCATTGCCTCAGAGACTGAGGCGCATCGACAAATCCACCGCCTTCACATCCTTGGTCATCGCGCCAATGGAGATGTAGTCCACGCCGGTTTCCGCGATCGGCAGCAGCGTGCTTTCATTGATCCCGCCACTGGCTTCCAGCTTGGCCTTGCCGGCATTCAAGCGCACCGCTTCACGCATATCGTCCAGGCTCAGTTCGTCGAGCATGATGATGTCGGCGCCCGCCGCCAGCGCTTCACGCAATTCCTCCAGGCTTTCCACTTCGATCTCCACCGGTTTGCCCGGCGCGATCTTGTGGGCGGCCGTAATGGCCTGGGCAATGCCACCGCAGGCGGCAATATGGTTTTCCTTGATCAGGAAGGCGTCATACAAACCGATGCGGTGGTTGTGACAGCCACCGCAGGTGACCGCATATTTTTGCGCCAGGCGCAGGCCCGGCAATGTCTTGCGGGTGTCCAGCAGCTTGACCTGGGTGCTGGCGACAAAGTCCGCCAGGAACTGGGCGCGCGTCGCCACGCCAGAGAGCAGTTGCAGGAAATTCAGCGCGCTGCGCTCGCCGCTGAGCAGTGAGCGCGCCGGGCCTTCAAGGTGGAACAGCGCCTGGTTGGGGCTGACACGCTCACCGTCGGCCACCTGCCAATGCACGGCGACCCGTGGGTCCAACTGGCGAAATACCGCATCCACCCAAGCTGTGCCGGCAATCACCGCCGCATCGCGGGTAATGATCGTGGCCTTGGCCAGGCGCTCGGCCGGGATCAATTGCGCGGTGATATCGCCGCTGCCGATGTCTTCAAGCAGCGCGCGGCGCACGTTGGCTTCGATTTCGGCGGTGAGGTCGGCAAGACGGAGATTCGGCATAACAGGCTCCACAAACAAAGTGCCTGGATTATAGGGGCAGTGTGCGTTCGAACCCATAACCCGCCGCTCAATTACAGCCGAATGACAGAGTTTGCTGGCGCAACTACCCCCATTTGCAAGATAATCTCGCGCCTTGCAATTGGCGTCATAGCTTTGACGTCCTGGTGATGACTGGAATCGCGCAGCGCCCGCGCCATCATTCCCCAACAGACACCGCCGTATCAGGAGGCCAGGATGCACAATGACGGAAAGGTGGTGCCAATCAACAAGGCACAGGCTTTGCCATCGCCGCTCGCGCGCTTGCCGGTGGTGTTGCTACAGGTCCGTGACAAGGCCGCGCAGCAGTTGCAGCAAGGTCTGCAGGAACTGTTCGACAACGCCGACGACACCCTCTTCGAAATGGCCGACAAGGCGCGCAACAACCTCGATCACCATATTTTCTTTGAAGCCATGCGCGACCTGCGCCTCAAGCGCAAAAATTTCGAGCGCGTGTTCATGGAGCAGCTGTTCGCCGCCTTCGCCAACCTGGGCCTGGCGGGGCAGGGTGAGCGGCAGTTGGTGCCGGTGGTGTCCTACGACGCGGTGACGGGCACATCCCGCGATGAGTTGGAGAAAGCCGTGGCGCTGGAGGCCATGCTGGGGCGGGTGCGCCACCGTGACGGCCTGGCCCTGGGGCAATTGACAGCGCGCTTGAGTGCCGTGCTGGTCAAGGGCCTGGACGAGCGCGAGAACCCCTTGGGGCCGGCACTGTTGTGCGAGTTTTTCCTGCGGGCGGGGCGCAGCCTGGGGGTGGAAATCCGCGTCAAGCTGATCATGCTCAAGCTGTTTGAGAAGTACGTGCTCAGCGACGCCGACCAACTGTATGGCGAAGCCAATCAGCTGTTGGTCGCCACCGGCGTGTTGCCCGAACTCAAGGCGGTGCCCTCGCGGCGCCCCGGCGGGCGGGCGGCCCGTGAACACTTGCGTAAAGACAGCGTGCCGGCCACCGATGCACCGCTGGACGAAAACGGCCAACAAGCGTTCGCCGCCTTGCAGGAACGGCTCAAGGTTGTGCGTGGCAGCGTGGCGCCCACCCTGGAAGCCAGCGCCGAACTTCAGCCGATCGCAACGCGCGACCTGCTGCGGCTGCTGTCCCATTTGCAGCAGTACGTGCCCACGCCAGACACCGAAGACGATGTCGACCTGCGCAACCAGCTTGGCCAGTTGCTGACCCGGGTCAGCGTCAAGAGCGGCAAATCCCGGGTGGTGGAGGTTGCGGACGAAGACGTGATCAACCTGATGGCCATGCTGTTCGAGTTCATCCGCAAGGACCGCAACTTGCCGGGTGCGCTCAGGGCGTTGATCGCCCGGTTGCAGATCCCGTTGCTGAAAGTCGCGGTGCTGGACAAGAGTTTTTTCAGTCGGCCCAGCCATCCGGTACGGCGGCTGCTCAATGAAGTCGGTTGTGCCGCTGCGCAGTGGAGCCCACGGGACGATTATCAGCGCGACACGCTGTACCTGCGTATCGAGCAAGTTGTGCAGCGTCTGCTGAATGAGTTTGTCGAAGAACCGGCGATTTTTTCCCAGCTGCTCGCGGAGTTCACGGCGTTTATTGCCGATGAGCAGCGCCGCTGCGAACTGGTCGAGCAGCACACCCGTGACGCCGAGCAGGTGCGCGTGCTCAACGACGAGGCGCGCCACCGGGTTGCCCAGGTGCTGAATCATCGGCTGCTGGGCAAGGCATTACCGCCAGCCGTGGTGCAGTTTGTACAACAGGCGTGGAGCCAGGTGCTGTTGCTGGCCAGCCTCAAGTATGGCGAGCAGTCGGTGCAGTGGCAGTCGGCGCTGCGCACCCTGGACGAGTTGATCTGGAGCGTGGGCCTGCAAAGCGACACCGAAGCTGGGCGCCATCTGCTGGAACGCCTGCCGGGGCTGCTCAAAGCGTTGCGCGACGGCTTGACCAGCGCTGCGTTCGACCCGTTCAGCACCCGTGAATTCTTTGTGCGCTTGCAGGTATTGCACGTGCAGCCCCTGACGGGCGTCGAAGTGTTGAGCGTTGTCCGTGAGCCTTTCACCTTCGGCGCCGAGTTGCCCGACACCGCCCAGGACTTGCCGGGCGATGACCCTGACCTGATCAGTGCCCTGCAGATGCGCATCGGTGACTGGGTCGAGTTCCAGCAAGGCGGCGACGCTGCACTGCGCTGCAAGCTGACGGCGATTGTGGCGCCGGCCAATCGTTACATTTTCATCAGCCACACCGGCCTCAAGGTGCTGGAACAAAACCTCGGCCAATTGGCCCAGGCCTTCAAGCGTGGCGCCCTACGCAGGCTTGACGATGGGCCGCTGTTTGACCGCGCGCTGGCCTCGGTGCTGGGCAACTTGCGCCAACTCAATCGTGGCAAACCATCGCAACCACAGGGCTGAACGCGGCATACTGGTCACACTTTGTCACGTTCAAGGACCCTGTATGCAGTTGGACCCCCTCAGCGGTTGGTGCAAGGGCATTCGTCATTGCCCTTCGCCCAACTTCAACGAGCGCCCCGCCGGCGAAATCTCGCTGTTGGTGGTGCATAACATCAGCCTGCCACCGGCGCAGTTTGCCACCGGCAAGGTGCAGGAATTTTTCCAGAACCGCCTGGATGTCACGGAACACCCTTACTTTGAAGGGATCGCCGACCTACGCGTGTCTGCGCATTTTCTGATTGAGCGCGACGGTGCCGTGACGCAGTTTGTGTCCTGCATCGACCGCGCCTGGCACGCCGGGGTCTCGTGTTTCGAGGGGCGTGAGACCTGCAATGACTTTTCCTTGGGTATCGAGTTGGAAGGCACCGATGAATTGCCGTTCACCGACGCCCAATACACGTCGCTGATCGACCTGACCCGCCAATTGCTGGCGGCGTATCCAGGCATTACCCACCAGCGTATTTGTGGTCACAGCGATATCGCCCCGGGGCGCAAGACCGACCCCGGCCCGGCTTTTGATTGGGCGCGCTTTCGCGGCGCCCTGCAGGATGGAGGACACGCACAATGAGTTTCCTGGTGTTGGTGCTGGCGGTGTGGATCGAGAAATTCTCGGCCTTGCGCCAGCGGTTGCAGCGCGACGTTGGATGGCTGCGCGAACTGGCCAAGCTGGAATCGAGCCCGCGCATGGGCAAGCAGCCCTGGCTGATCCTGGTGCTGCTGGTGTTGCTGCCCGTGGCGTTGCTGGCGCTGTTGCTGCTGGTGCTGGAACCCGTGGCCTACGGCCTGCTGGCCCTGCCGGTGCACCTGTTGGTGGTGATCTACAGCCTGGGGCGCGGCGATCTATTGGCCGGGCTCGGGCCGTTCCGTGACGCCTGGCGGCGTGGCGACCTGCAAGCCGCCGAGCACGTCGCCGAGCGCGACCTGAAGCTGGGCGCCGACAGTGGCGAGCAACTGCTCGAACGCGTCCAGGGGCATCTGCTGTGGCAGGCGTACCAGAGCTTTTTCGCGGTGATCTTCTGGTACTTCCTGCTGGGCCCGGTTGCCGCCCTGGCCTATCGCCTGCTGGCTTTGGCCAACGAACACAGCCAGAACCCGCTGGTGGCCGAGCGCGCCGGGCAGTTGCGCCATGCGTTTGACTGGCTGCCGGTGCGCTTGCTGGCGGCCAGTTTTGCTCTGGTGGGCAACTTCGTCGCGGTCAGCCGCGTGATGCTCCACGAACTGCTGAGCTGGGACATCAGCGCCGCCCAGTTGGTGGAGAAAGTTGGCCTGGTCGCCGCCGAAATCCCACCACCGGTGGTAGGCGCAGACGGCATCAACAGCCTCGACCGGCTGTGGGAACTGCTGCTGCGCGCGGCAGTGCTGTGGTATGCCGGCTTCGCGATCTGGACCGTACTGCCTTAACCAAGCGAACGCGGTCAAAAATGTGGGAGCGAGCAAGTCGAATCGTCGCACCGCCGCTCCCACATTTGTTTTGTGGTGTCCCGGCTGTCGTTAACCTTACGTTACAAAACTCCCTTTCAAATTGAGCTATATAGATGGTGGCGTTCTGCCGCTGCCCTGCGCCTCAATAAAAATAAAAGAAAGGGAGTTCACCTGTGAAGAGCTTGCTCTATCCCGCCGTCGCGCTGATGAATCGCCTGAGCTTCGGCATGAAATTCAGCCTGATCAGCGTGCTGTTCCTGCTGCCGATGCTGGCCACCAACTATTACCTTGTGCGCGACTCCTGGCGCGAATTCCAGGGCACGCGCATCGAACTGCAAAGCCTGGATTTGCTCGGCAGCAGCCTGGCCCTGCGCCGCGACCTTGAAACCCTGAACAACCAGGTACAGATCAACGCGACCCTCGGCCAGTCCGGCAAGGCCGGTGACCTGGAAGGCAAGATCAGCGCCTTGGAGCAGAGTGTGCTGAGCCGCCTGCAAAGCCTTACTGCGATGGCCACCGACCCCGAGCAAATCGCCGCGTTTGACGCCAAGCGCGATGAATTGATCGCCGCCTTCAAGGCCCAGCAACAGGAAACCTCGCTGCTGAGCAAAAGCGCGCTGATCGGCAAGTTGCTCAACAAGGCGCAAATGCTCAGCCAGGTGATTGCCAGCCAGTCCGGCCTGAGCCGCGACCCCCAGGGCGATTTGCGCCAACTCACCGAGCTGGTCACCAGCATCACTCCGCAAGTCACCCAGACCCTGGGCGAAGGCCGGGCGATGGGCGCGTATTCCCTGGGCCAGGGCTTTCTCAACTCCTCCTCCAGCACGCGCTTTGACGAGTTGTTGCAGCAGTTGGAAAAACTCCACGGCGAATACGCCCTGAAGTTGCAGGATGCACTGGGCTCCAGCAAGGCCGCCCACGCCGCGCTCGATGGCCTGGCCAAGGCCAGCAATGCCAGCCTCAAGCAAGGCAGCGAGTTGTTTGAAGAGCAGGTGGTCATGGCCGAAACCCTCGACGCGCCTTGGCAAGGGTTCTACGACAACGTCAGCCAACTGATGGCCCAGACCTACCAGCTCGATGAGGCGACCCTCACATTCCTTGAGCAGCAATTGGAGCAGCGGCTGGCGCAAAACCGCACGCACATGGTTGGGCTGGTCTGCGCCCTGTCGGCGGTGTTTTTGCTGATTTTCTATCTGTACGCCGGCTTCTACGCGTCCACCCGCACCACCCTGCGCCGCCTCGGCGCGATGATGGACAAAGTCGCGGCGGGCGATATGACCGTCACCTTTGTTGCCCATAGCCGCGATGAGCTGGGCGAGTTGGGCGAGGTGTTCAACGGCACCGTGGCGAAAATCCATGACTTGATCGAGCGCGTCGGCCACACCGTCAGCCAGGTCGAAGTCCAGGCCGGCCAGGTGGAATCGGTATCGGCCCAGAGCAATCACGCGGTGTCCGGCCAGCGCAGCCAGATTGAACAGGTGGCGACGGCGATGAACCAAATGTCGTCCACCGCCCAGGAAGTGGCGCGCAGCGCGGCGGCAGCGGTCAGTAGCGCCCACAGCGTCAACGATGAAACCGTCAGCGGGCGCAGCCTGGTGCAATCCCAGCAGGGCAGCATCGCGCGGCTGGCCTCGGAGATCGACCAATCGGTGCGGGTGATCAACCAATTGGCCACCGACAGCCAGTCCATCAGCAGCGTGTTGGAAGTGATCAAAAGCATTGCCGAGCAAACCAACCTATTGGCGCTCAATGCCGCCATTGAGGCAGCGCGTGCCGGCGAGCAGGGCCGTGGCTTTGCGGTGGTGGCCGATGAGGTGCGTACCCTGGCCCGGCGCACGCAACACTCCACCGAAGAAATCGAGCAGATGATCAGCCGCTTGCACAACGGCGTGGCCGCAGCGGTGAAGGCCATGGGCAGCAGCCATGAAATGGCGAATGGCACGGTGGGGCAGTCAGAAAAAGTACAGCAGGCGCTGGAAAACATCCTCGGTGCTGTCGGCATGATCGTCGATCAGAACCAGCAGATTGCCGCCGCCGTGGAGCAGCAAACGGCGGTCGCCCATGATATCGACCAGAACATCGTCGAAATCAACCGCGCCGGCGAGCATGCGGCCCACGGTGCGCATCAGACCGAAGCGGCCAGCCGGCAGCTGTCGATGCAGGTGATTGAGTTGAAGCAGCTTATCGGGGCCTTTCGGGTGTAGGAGTTGAGGGTAGGACTAAGTTGTTTAAGGTGTGGCACTTGTCTTGATTTACCTACGGATCTTTTATTGCGCCCGGAATTGGTGAGAGTTTGTGTCCTCTAATCACGGTCTCGGGGAGAGTCGGCGATGACCGCAGTAATTGGCATTCGGGGGCATTGCGCCCAATGTGACATGACGTTCGAGCTCAAGCCTTGGCAATTGAATGCCATTGCCATCGACGAACCCTTTGAATGCACGTATTGCCAGTCGTGTCTGAAGCTCGGTAGCCATAAACAGCTGTGTCAGTTTCGTGCCTTGAACCAGTGGGCCCTGGTCCGTCCGAGCATGATCATCCTGACCTGCGCGACCTTGATGGTGGCGTTGGTGGCGGAGTGGGTGGGGCTGCTCAGCGTGATTGGGCAGTTCAATATTTCGCTGGTGACGGTGCTGGTTCATTTCCTCGTATTACGTTATGCCCGCTACCGGCAACGCATGACCCTCAACCTGCACAGCGTCAGCCGGCTACCAATCGAACAGCTCGCACGCATTGCGTGTACTCGCCTGCGCGAGCAGTAACGGTTCGATGCCCATGCGCTCGGCCAGGGCGCGGCAAATATCCGGCAGGTGCTGCGGGCTATTGCGCTGGCCGGGGTACATGGCGGGGGCCATGTCCGGGGCGTCGGTCTCCAGCACCACGCTGTCCAGCGGCAATTGCGCCAGCACCTTATGCATGCGCAACGCCTGGGGCCAGGTGGCCGCGCCGCCCAGGCCGAGCTTGAAACCCAGCTTGATGTACTCGCGGGCTTCCTCCGTGCTGCCGGCGAAGGCATGGATGATGCCGCCCCGTGGCAGGCGGATGCGCTTGAGGGTGGCGATCACGGCCGCGTGGCTGCGGCGCACGTGCAGCAGCGCTGGCAGTTGGAAGTCCACGGCCAGTTTCAGTTGGGTGTCAAACAGGCGTTGCTGGCGCTCGCGGTCCAGGTGTTCGAGAAAGTAATCCAGGCCGATCTCGCCCACGGCACACAATTGCCGATGGCCGTGCAGGCGGGTCAGCCAATCACCCAGTTCCACCAGGTCGGCGGGGCGATGGTCATCGAGATACACCGGGTGCAGGCCAAAGGCTGCGAACAAACCTTCATCCGCTTGCACCAGATCCCACAACCGTTGCCAATTCTGCTGATACACCCCCAGCACCACCATGCGCCGCACGCCGAGTGCACGGCTGTGGGCGAGGACTTCGCGGCGGTCGTTGTCGAAGTCCGCGAAGTCCAGGTGGGTGTGGGTGTCGATCAGCTCCACGTTCAGGCCTCGCGGATACGCTGCTTGAAGGTCCGGCCGATGGCATGTACGCCCGGCTGGTAGTGCTGCTCTTCGATGGCCGCGAGGGCCAGTTTCAGCGCGGTATCGGCGATCAACTGATGTTGCTGGGCCATGGCGTTGACTGGCAGCGGCAGGAAATCCAGCAACTGTGTGTCACCAAACGTGCCCAGCCGCAGCGGGCGCGACTTCAGCGGGAAGTCATGCAGCGCATCAAACACGCCTTGCAGCAGCACGTAGGACGTTGTTACCAGCGCGTCAGGCAAATGCCCCAGTTGTTGTAGAAGTTGCTCCATCAACTGTCGGCCACAGTCACGGCTGAAGGCTTCGCCCTGTTCGACGATCACCTCGCCGCTGAACCCTTGCAGCGCGTCACGGAAACCCGCCGCGCGCTCCTGGCTGATGCTCAGCTCCGGCCGTGCGCCAATCAGCACGATCTGCTTGGGCAGCGGTTGCAGCAGGCTGGCGGTCAGTTGCTGGCAGGCCTGGCGGTCGTCGCTGACCACCGAGCAGAACTGCGCGGTCTCCATCACCCGGTCGATGGCAATGATGGGCAGGCCCTTGGCTTGCAGTTCGCGGTAGCTGTCGTCACTGGCCGGCAGGCAGCTGGCGACAAACAGCGCATCGCAACGGCGGGCACGAAACAGTTGCAGCAACTGGCGCTCGCTGTTGGCGTCATCATCAGAGCTGGCGATCAGCAACTGATAGCCGCGTGCCCGTGCGCCTTGCTCCAACAGCTTGGCGATACGTGCGTAACTGGGGTTTTCCAGGTCGGGCAGGATAAAACCCAAGGTGCGCGTGTGCCGACTGCGCAGCCCGGCGGCTTGGGGGTTGGGCGTAAACCCATGGGCTTCAACCACGGCACGCACCCGTTCGACGGTGGCGTTGCTGATCCGTTGTTGTTCGGCCTTGCCATTGATGACGTAGCTGGCGGTGGTTACGGACACACCGGCCAAGCGTGCAATATCACTGAGTTTCAAACCGGGATTTCCTTGTTTTTTAGAGCTTGCCCCGACATTTTGTCCAATCGTAACCGATTACTGCACACGACCAATGTCCAAGCTCAAGTGCCGAGTGGTCCTTCAAGGATGCTCAATTAACGCGTAATCTGCCATAAATTCTAGATTAAACGTTTCAGCAAGCGTATTTTTACGATCTTCGCTACTGAGTGGCCACTGCCAATTGACTACTCAGTCAGCTATTACGCAACGCCATTACACTGTTTATTCAAAACAATACCTAGTGCGTCCATCGCACTAACTAGGAGAACGGCATGCTTGAGCTCACCCACGAGCAGATTTCCATGGGCCAGGTGGCTGTGGATAAGTCTGCTGCCTTGCACCTGCTCGCTGAAAAACTGGTGGCCGACGGCCTGGTCGCCGAGGGTTACCTCAGCGGTTTGCAAGCCCGTGAAGCCCAAGGCTCGACCTTTCTCGGTCAAGGTATTGCGATCCCCCACGGCACCCCGGAAACCCGCGACCAGGTGTTTGCCACCGGCGTGCGCCTGCTGCAGTTCCCCGAAGGAGTGGACTGGGGCGACGGCCAGATCGTCTACCTGGCGATTGGCATTGCCGCCAAATCCGATGAACACCTGCGCCTGCTGCAACTGCTGACCCGCGCCCTCGGCGAGACCGACCTCGGCCAGGCACTGCGCCGCGCCGGCAGCGCCGAAGCCTTGCTCAAGCTGCTGCAAGGCGCGCCGCAGGAACTGGCGTTGGACGCACAGATGATCAGCCTCGGCGTGTCGGCCGATGATTTCGAAGAACTCGTGTGGCGTGGCGCGCGCCTGTTGCGCCAGGCCGATTGTGTGAGCAACGGTTTCGCTGCCGTGTTGCAGCAGGTCGATGCACTGCCGCTGGGCGATGGCCTGTGGTGGCTGCACAGCGAGCAAACGGTCAAGCGCCCAGGCCTGGCGTTTGTCACCCCGGACAAACCCATGCGCTACCTCGGCCAGCCGCTCAACGGCCTGTTCTGCCTGGCCAGCCTCGGCGAAGCCCACCAAACCTTGCTGGAGCGCCTGTGCGCCTTGCTGATTGAAGGCCGTGGCCAGGAATTGGGCCGCGCCACCAGCAGCCGCGCGGTGCTTGAAGTGCTCGGCGGCGAACTGCCGCCCGACTGGCCCAGCGCGCGTATCACCCTGGCCAACGCCCACGGCCTGCACGCGCGGCCGGCGAAGATCCTCGCGCAATTGGCAAAAAGTTTTGACGGCGATTTGCGCGTGCGCATCGTCGATGGCCCAGTGGGCGCCGTCTCGGTCAAGAGCTTGAGCAAACTGCTGAGCCTCGGCGCCCGCCGTGGCCAGGTGCTGGAATTTGTCGCTGAACCGACGATTGCCGGCGATGCGCTGCCAGCCTTGTTGGCCGCCGTAGCAGAAGGCCTGGGTGAAGAGATCGAGCCGCTGCCGACCGTCACCGCGCAACCGGCCACTGTCGATATCGAGCCGGCGCTCAGCGCACCGTTGAGCGGCAGCCAGCTCCAGGCCATCGCCGCCGCGCCGGGCATCGCCATTGGCCCGGCGCATATCCAGATTCAACAAGTGTTCGACTACCCGCTGCGCGGCGAGTCCTCGGCCATCGAGCGCCAGCGCCTGCAAGCCGCCCTGGCCGATGTGCGCCGCGATATCCAGGGCCTGATCGAGCGCAGCCAGGCCAAGGCGATCCGCGAGATTTTCATCACCCACCAGGAAATGCTCGACGACCCGGAACTCAGCGACGAAGTCGACACCCGCCTCAAACAAGGCGAAAGCGCCGAAGCCGCGTGGATGAGCGTGATCGAAGCCGCCGCCAAGCAGCAGGAATCGTTGCAGGACGCCTTGCTCGCCGAGCGCGCCGCCGACCTGCGTGACATCGGCCGCCGTGTGCTGGCGCAACTGTGTGGCGTCGAAACCGCCCGCGAGCCCAGCGAGCCGTACATCCTGGTGATGGACGAAGTCGGCCCGTCCGACGTAGCGCGCCTTGATCCGACCCGCGTCGCCGGCATCCTCACCGCCCGTGGCGGCGCCACGGCCCACAGCGCCATCGTCGCCCGTGCCCTGGGCATTCCGGCGTTGGTGGGCGCCGGCCCCGCCGTGTTGCTGCTGGCCTCCGGCACGCCCTTGCTGTTGGACGGCCAGCGCGGCCGCCTGCATGTGGACGCCGACGCGGCCACCCTGCAACGTGCCACCGTCGAGCGCGACACCCGCGAACAACGCCTGCAAGCCGCCTCGGCCCAGCGCCATGAACCGGCGTTGACCCGCGACGGTCACGCCGTGGAAGTGTTCGCCAATATCGGCGAAAGCGCCGGTGTGGCCAGTGCGGTGGAGCAGGGTGCCGAAGGCATTGGTTTGCTGCGCACCGAACTGATTTTCATGGCCCACCCGCAAGCGCCGGACGAAGCCACCCAGGAAGCCGAATATCGCCGCGTCCTTGATGGTCTCGGCGGGCGTCCGCTGGTGGTGCGCACCCTCGATGTGGGCGGCGACAAACCGCTGCCGTATTGGCCGATTGCCCAGGAAGAAAACCCCTTCCTCGGCGTGCGTGGCATTCGTCTGACCTTGCAACGCCCGCAGATCATGGAAGCGCAATTGCGTGCGCTGCTGCGTTCGGCGGACAACCGCCCGCTGCGCATCATGTTCCCCATGGTCGGCAGCGTCGATGAATGGCGCGCCGCCCGCGACATGACCGAGCGCCTGCGCCTGGAAATCCCGGTGGCCGACCTGCAACTGGGCATCATGATCGAAGTGCCGTCGGCAGCCTTGCTCGCCCCGGTGCTGGCCAAGGAAGTGGACTTCTTCAGCGTCGGCACCAACGACCTGACCCAGTACACCCTGGCCATCGACCGTGGCCATCCGACCTTGTCGGCCCAGGCCGATGGCCTGCACCCGGCGGTGTTGCAGCTGATCGACATCACCGTGCGCGCGGCCCATGCCCATGGCAAATGGGTCGGCGTGTGCGGCGAGCTGGCGGCGGACCCGCTGGCCGTGCCGGTGCTGATCGGCCTGGGTGTGGACGAGTTGAGTGTGTCGGCCCGCAGCATTCCCGAAGTGAAGGCGCGGGTGCGTGAATTCAGTCTGAGCGAGGCCCAGGGCCTGGCGCAACAAGCACTCGCGGTGGGTTCGCCCGCCGAAGTGCGTGCCCTTGTGGAGGCCGTGTAAATGGCAAGGATTCTGACCCTGACGCTGAACCCGGCGTTGGACCTGACGGTGCGCCTGGCGCGCCTGGAGCCGGGCGAAGTCAATCGCAGTGACAACGTGCTGACCCACGCCGCCGGCAAGGGCGTGAATGTGGCGCAGGTGTTGGCCGACCTGGGGCATCTGGTGAGCGTGGGCGGTTTCCTCGGCGAGGCAAATCCCCAGGCGTTCAAAGCCCTGATCGCCCGCCGTGGTTTTGGCGACGCATTCATCCGCGTGGCGGGTGAAACCCGCAGCAATATCAAGATCGCCGAACAGGACGGCCGGATCACCGACATCAACGCACCGGGGCCGTTTGTCGATGAGCGGGCGCAAAAAGACCTGCTCAAGATGGTCGAGATCATCGGCCCTGAATTCGATGCGGTGGTCGTCGCCGGCAGTTTGCCGCGCGGTGTCAGCCCGCAGTGGTTTCAAGGTTTGTTGGAGACACTGAAAAACCTCGGTTTGAAAGTCGCCCTCGACACCAGCGGCGAAGCATTACGCGCCGGTTTGCAGGCGGGCCCGTGGTTGGTCAAACCCAACACCGAGGAACTGGCCGAGGCCCTGGGCAATGCCCCCGATGCCATCAGCCAATTGCACCGGTTGGGCGTGGAACATGTGGTGGTGTCCGATGGCGCCGCCGGCGTGAATTGGTACCGCCCCGACTCGGCGCTGCATGCCACGCCGCCCAAGGTCACGGTCGCCAGCACGGTGGGCGCGGGCGACTCGCTGCTTGCCGGCATGCTCCACGGCTTGCTCAGTGGCGACACCCCCGAGCAGACCCTGCGCCGCGCCACGGCGATTGCCGCGATGGCGGTGACGCAGATCGGTTTTGGCATCAGCGATGACGCGCAGTTGGCGCGCCTCGAAAGCGGCGTCGATGTACGCACGCTGACCGAACAATAAGAGGGTTTGTGATGAAGTTAGCCATTGTTACTGCCTGCCCGAACGGCATGGTCACCAGTGTGCTGTGCGCCCGTCTTTTGGACGCCGCCGCGCAACGCCAGGGCTGGAGCACCAGCGTCGAAGTGGTCGACGTGCAGCGCCCGGAGCGTCAGTTGTCCCAAGGGATCATCGACGATGCCGAGTGGGTGTTGCTGGTCAGCAGCACGACGGTGGACATGCACCGGTTTGTCGGCAAGCGCGTGTTCCAGAGCACGCCGGCCCAGGCGCTGGCGGATGTCGAAGCGGTGTTGCGTCGTGGTGCCGAAGAGGCGGCGGTGTATGTCGCCCCTGAAGGCGCCGCCAAGCACGCGCCGCGTATCGTGGCCGTCACCGCTTGCCCGACCGGCGTGGCCCATACCTTTATGGCCGCCGAAGCTTTGCAGCAGACCGCCAAGCGCCTGGGCTACGACTTGCAGGTCGAGACCCAGGGCTCGGTCGGCGCGCGTACGCCGCTGAGCCCGCAAGCCATCGCCGATGCCGACGTGGTGTTGTTGGCGGCGGATATCGAAGTCGCCACCGAGCGCTTCGCCGGCAAGAAGATCTACCGCTGCGGCACTGGCATTGCCCTCAAGCAATCCGAGGCGACCCTCAACAAGGCCTTGGCCGAAGGTGTGGTAGAAAGCAGCGGCAGCTCTGCGGTGGCCAAGTCGGAAAAAACCGGCGTGTACAAACACCTGCTCACGGGTGTGTCGTTCATGTTGCCGATGGTGGTGGCGGGCGGGTTGTTGATTGCGTTGTCGTTTGTGTTCGGCATTCATGCGTTCGAACAGGAGGGCACGCTGGCCGCCGCGCTGAAAACCGTCGGCGACCGCGCCTTTATGCTGATGGTGCCGCTGTTGGCCGGTTATATCGCCTACTCGATTGCCGACCGTCCGGGCATCGCCCCCGGCATGATCGGCGGCCTGCTGGCAGGCACCCTGGGCGCGGGTTTTATCGGCGGGATCTTCGCCGGTTTCCTCGCCGGTTACTGCGTCAAGCTGATCACCCGCGCGGTGAAATTGCCCCAGAGCCTGGAGGCGCTCAAACCAATCCTGATCATCCCGTTGCTGGCGAGCCTGTTCACCGGCCTGGCGATGATCTATCTGGTCGGCCCGCCGGTGGCGCGCATGCTGGTGGGCTTGACCGACTTCCTCAGCACCATGGGCACCACCAACGCGGTGCTACTGGGCATCCTGCTCGGCGGCATGATGTGTGTCGACCTGGGGGGGCCGATCAACAAGGCAGCGTATGCGTTTTCCGTCGGCCTGCTGGCCGCCCACAGCGGCGCGCCGATGGCCGCGACCATGGCTGCCGGCATGGTGCCGCCGATTGGCATGGGCATCGCCACGTTCCTGGCACGGCGCAAGTTTGCCCAGACCGAACGCGAAGCGGGCAAGGCGGCGATGATCCTGGGGATGTGCTTTATCTCCGAAGGCGCGATCCCGTTTGCTGCCAAGGACCCGCTGCGGGTGATCCCGGCGAGTATTGCCGGTGGTGCGTTGACGGGGGCGTTGTCGATGTATTTCGGCTGCGTGCTGGCGGCGCCTCATGGTGGGTTGTTTGTGTTGATCATCCCGAATGCGATGAACCATGCGCTGCTGTATTTGCTGGCGATTGTCGCCGGTAGTTTGCTGACGGGGTTGGTGTACGCAGTGATCAAGCGCCCGGAAGTGGTCGAACTGTCGGTCGCCCCCGCCAAGGCCTGACTTGGAATGCAGTAAAAAAACTGTGGAAGCTGGCTTGCCTGCGATAGCGGTGGGTCAGCTTGCACATTTGCTACTGATACACCGCTATCGCAGGCAAGCCAGCTCCCACATTTTGATCTTCATTGGTCGCAAGATTAGTGTCATCTGCCCGTGTTTAAGTTGTCCTTTTGATCCTCAAGAGGGCACCTCGCATGAGCCACTTCGATCTCGGCCGTCGCCGTGTGATGCAAGCCGTCGGCGCCGGCTTGTTGCTGCCGGGCCTCGCGCCGGCGGTGATTGCTTCGGTCAAGGACCGCCCGCAACTCACCGATGGCGTGCAGTCCGGGGATTTGCTCGGCGACCGCGCGATGATCTGGAGCCGCAGCGACCGCCCCGCCCGCATGGTGGTGGAGTGGGACACCCGCAGCACGTTCAGCAACCCGCGCAGGTTCATCTCGCCCCTGGCCGACAACCGCAGCGACTTTACCGCCCGCGTCGAACTCACCGGGCTGCCCGCCGACCAGGCGATTTTCTACCGCGTGCACTTCGAAGACGCCCAGACCGGCGTTGCCAGCGAGCCCTGGTTTGGCCACTTGCGCAGCGTGCCGCAACAGCGTCGCGACATTCGTTTTGTGTGGAGCGGCGACACCGTCGGCCAGGGCTTCGGCATCAACCCGGACATCGGCGGCATGCGCATCTACGAAGCCATGCGCCTGCGCCTGCCGGACTTCTTTATCCACAGCGGCGACACCATCTACGCCGACGGCCCGGTGCCCGCGCAACTGGTCACCGAAGGCGGGCGCGTGTGGCGCAATATCACCACCGAAGCCAAGAGCAAAGTCGCGCAAACCCTCGACGAATATCGCGGCAACTATCGCTACAACCTGCTGGATGAAAACGTGCGCCGCTTCAATGCCGAAGTGCCGCAGATCTGGCAGTGGGACGATCACGAAGTGGTCAACAACTGGTCGCCGAGCAAGCAGCTCGATGAGCGTTACCAGACCAAGGACATCAACACCCTGGTCGGTCGCGCGCGCCAGGCCTGGCTGGAATATTCACCGATGCGCCGCCAGGCCGCCGACGGTGGCGGGCGGATCTATCGCAAGCTCAGCTATGGGCCGTTGCTGGATGTCTTTGTGTTGGATATGCGCAGTTATCGCGGGCCCAACGATGACAACCTGGGCGGCGAAAAAGCCTTCCTCGGCCGTGAGCAACTGGACTGGCTCAAGCGTGAGCTCAAGGGCTCGCAGGCGCAGTGGAAGGTGATTGCCGCCGACATGCCCATCGGTCTTGGCGTGCCGGATGGCGAGATAAGCCCCGGCGTGCCGCGCTGGGAGGCGATCGCCAACAATGACCCGGGCGCGCCTCAGGGGCGTGAGCTGGAGATTGCCGAGCTGCTGGGTTTTTTACGGGCGCAAAAGGTGCGTAACCATGTGTGGCTGACCGCTGATGTGCATTACTGTGCGGCGCATCACTATCACCCGGATCGGGCGGCGTTCCAGGATTTCGAACCGTTTTGGGAGTTTGTTGCGGGGCCGCTGAATGCGGGGAGTTTTGGGCCGAATCCGTTGGATAAGACCTTTGGGCCTGAGGTGGTGTTTGAGAAAGCGCCGCCGGTACAGAACACTTCGCCGTTTGCCGGGTTTCAGTTTTTTGGTGAGGTGCAGATTGATGGGCAGACGGCGGAGTTGACGGTGATTTTGCGGGATCTGGATGGGGTGTCGGTGTTCCAGCAAAAACTCCAACCTGTCTGACTTGGAATGCAATTAAAACTGTGGGAGCAGGCAAGCCAGCTCCCACATTTTGATCTCCATTGGCTTTGAGGGATCAGTAGACATCCCTGCGATAGCGGCCCTGTTCAATAAGGCGCTCTACCGCTTCACTGCCCAGAATATCCACCAACGCCTGATCCACCCCAGCCGCCATCCCCTGCAAACTGCCGCACACATAAATCGCCGCACCCTCGGCCAGCCATTTACGCAGCACATCCGCTGATTCACGCAGGCGGTCCTGCACGTAGATTTTTTCCTCTTGGTCGCGGGAAAACGCCAGGTCCAACAACGCCAGGTCGCCGCTGGCCAGCCAGCCTTGCAGCTCGTCCTGGCAGAGGAAGTCGTGGGCGATATTGCGTTCGCCAAACAGCAGCCAGTTGCGCTGCTGGCCATCGGCAATGCGCGCCTTGAGCAAGCTGCGCAGGCCGGCCAGCCCGGTGCCGTTGCCCAGCAGGATCATCGGCACCGGCGCGTCGGGCAGGTGGAAGCCACTGTTGCGACGCAGGCGCAGGCTGATGGCCGAGCCGAGGGCAGCGTATTCGGTGAGCCAACCGGAACCCAGGCCCAGGCTGCCATCGGGGTGGCGTTCCTGGCGCACGATCAGCTCCAGCACGCCGTCGCTGGCAATCGAGGCGATGGAGTATTCGCGCATGCCCAGCGGCACCAGCGCATTCACCAGCGCCTGGGCGTGCAGGCCCACCAGGTGGGCGCGATGCGTCGGCAGTTGGCGGGTGGCCAGGGCCTGGTCGAGGGTGTGCGCCAGGTCGTCGATCAACACGCCGTCGCTGCCGGCCAGCCCGAGGCCTTCGAGGAAGTGCTCGATGGCCCAGGGGCAATTGCGCGGGAGAATTTCCACCAGGTCACCGGCTTGCCAGGTCTGCGGAGAAGGCGGGGTCAGGCCCAGCAGGTAGACGTCGGAGCCACTGCTGTCGCGGTTGAGCAGGGTGCGCTGGGCCAGCGTCCAGTTTTCGTACCGGGCGGTCGGCCATGCCGCAGCGGGGGCCTGACCGGTCAGTTGGCCAAGCTGTTGTTGCCAGTGCAGCAGGGCAGTGGTGTCGCCGCTGTCCACTTCCACGGGAGCGAACAGCGGGTTGCCGCCCTGGTTGGTCAGCCAGAAATGCAGGCGCCGGGCGAAACCGCAGAAGTGTTCGTACTGCCGATCACCCAGGGCCAATACCGAGTAGTTCAGGCCTTTGAGGGACAGGTCCTGGCCAAGTACGCTGCGTTCAAAACCACGGGCGCTGTCGGGCGCTTCGCCGTCGCCAAAGGTGCTGACCACGAACAGGGCGTTTTCGGACTGGCGCAGGTCATCCTGGCTGATGCTGCCCAGGGGTTGCACCTTCACCGGCAGGCCGGCCGCCTGCAATTGCCCGGCGGTTTGCCAGGCCAGTTGTTCGGCGAAACCGCTCTGGCTGGCAAAGCCGATCAGCCACGCCGGGGCATCGCTGTGGTTGGCGCCGAGGCCCTTGCGAGCATCGCGCACTTGGCGCTTTTTGCGGCGGCGGTCGAGGTATAGCAGCCAGCCGGTGATGAAAAACAACGGCATCAGCAGCGAACTGACGGTGAGGATAATGCGCCCCGCCAGGCCGAAATAGCTGCCGGTGTGCAGCGCGTAGACGCTGGTCAGCAATTGGGAACCGAGGGTCTTGCTGGCGTAGCGGTCGTGGGATTTGACCTCGCCAGTGGCGGTGTCGAGGTTGAGCTGGTTCAGCGCGCGGTCGTGGGGCGAGTCTTTCAGCAGGTAGTAGACCGTGGCCGGTTGCCCGGCAACGGCGGGCATGCGGATGTTGTAGCTGCTCAAGCCCGGGCCTGCGCTGCTGTAAATGCTGCTCCACATCGCGTCATAGTTGGCCACGGGCGCCGGGCCTTGCGGTGGCGGGCCGCGCTTGCGCATGCGCTCGTTTTGCGGCGCGTCGGAGAGCAGTTTGGTCACGCCCTGGTTGTACCAGTCGTAGGACCAATACAACCCGGTCAACGCCGCCAACAGATAGGCCAGCAGGCACCAGGTGCCGAACACCGAGTGCAGGTCCCAGTTGAAGCTGCGACCTTTCTTGCGCCAGTCCAGGGTCAGCCACACGCGCCAGCTGGCGACCTGGCGCGGCCAGCGCAGGTACAGGCCGGACAGGCAGAAGAACACCAGGATCAGCGTGCACGCGCCGGTGATGTTGCGCCCGGTGTCGCCCATCACGAGGAAGCGGTGGAATTGCAGGAGGAAGCCGAACACGTCCTGGCCGACCACGTCGCCCATGTAGTCGCCGGTGTACGGATCGAAAAAGCGCAACTGGCCACGGCGCTCGCCGGGTGGCGGGGTGAAGAACACGCGCGCGGCATTGCCGTTGTCGCTTTCGACGAAGAGCATGGCCACGGTCTGGCCTTCGGTGGCCTCCAGCTTGCGCACCAGTTCGGCGGGCGGCAGCACGCCGGCGTCGCGTTTTTCCACCGTCAGTACGCTGGGGTTGAGCGCCCGCAGGATTTCATCCTGAAACGAAACCGCTGCCCCGGTGATCCCCATCAAGGCCAGCACCAGCCCGGCCGTAATGCCGAAGAACCAGTGCAACTGGAACAGGGTTTTCTTCAACACGTCTGACCGCCTCGTCTATCTGGTTGTAAATGCACGGCGCGCATTATGCCGTGGGTTATCGAGAAATATTCTGTTTTACACGCAAAAGCCCCACGCATCCGATGCGTGGGGCTTTTGCCGTTGGCTGCCCGCTTTTAGAAGTGGAAGCTGGTGGACAGCAGTGCGGTACGACCCGCCGCCTGGTTGGCGAAGTGCGAGGCGTAGGCTTTGTCGTAGTAGGTCTTGTCGGTCAGGTTCTGCACGTTCAATTGCAGGTCGACGTTCTTGGTCAGCTTGTAGCTGGCCATGGCGTCGTAGCGGGTGTAGGACGGTACGTACACGGTGTTGGCCGCATCGCCGTAAACCTGGTCGACATAGAACGCGCCGCCACCGATGGTCAGCTTCGGCGTCACGTTGTAGGTGGTCCACAGGCTGAACGAGTTTTCCGGGGTGTTCGGCATCTGGTTGCCTTTGTTCGAACCGGTCGTGACGATGCCCAGGCGGGTGCCGTTTCTGCCTGGATCAACCAGCTCGCTTTTCAGGTAGCTGTAGCCGGCGAACACTTGCCATTGCTCGGTGATCTTGCCGCTGGCGGACAATTCCAGGCCGTCGACGCGGGACTCACCGGCGGTTTCGTAGGTGTTGGAATCCACCAGGATGCGGGTGTTTTTCTTCTCGGTGCGGAACACCGCAGCCGACAGCGACAGGCGGTTGTGGAACAGGTCCCACTTGGTGCCCAGCTCGTAGTTGACGGTTTCTTCCGGTTTCAGGTCGCTGGTGTTGATGCCGGTCGGGATGGCGTTGTTGTCCACACCTTCACCCACCAGGCCGCCGGCTGGCGATGCCGAGGTGGCGTAGGAGGTGTAGATGCTGCCGTTTTCCATCGGCTTCCAGACCAGGCCGGCCTGCCAGTTGAAGAATTGGCTGTCGTCCTTGACCTTGGTGCGGCCGGTGGTGGCATTGGTGTTGGCTTCGGTGTCGAAGGTGTCGTAGCGCACACCCACGTTCAGCAGCCATTTCGGGTCCAGCTCGATGGTGTCGAACACATAGGCAGCGCGGCTGGTGGCCTTGGTGTTGGTGCCCATGTAGTTGCGTGCGACGCTGCCGGTCCAGGCGTCGTCCGGGTTCGGGTTGCCCAGGGAGGTGCAGCTGCCGCCGCTGTTGCCGACCATGCCCGGCAAGCAGCCGTTGGGCGTTGGGTTGGCATTGGGCGTGATGGTGTAGCCGCTGACGCGGGTTTCTTCACCGGTGAATTCCAGGCCGGTGGAGTAGCTGTGCTTGAAGCCCAGCGCCTGGAAACTGCCAAACAGATCGGTCTGGTTGGTGGTCGTGGTGGTGGTGGAGACGCGGGCGTTGGCGCGACGCCACACGGTACCGTACTTGTTGACGTTGCCTTTGCTGTCGTCCGGCTGGGTGAGGACGTAGTCCTGGCCGGTGCTGCCATGACGCAGGGTGTTTTTCAGCGTCATGTTGTCGTTCAGGTCGTGCTCGACGGAGATCGTGCTGATGTCGGCGCGGGTCTTGCGGAAGTCGCGGTCCTTGAGACCGTAGAAGTTGCTGCTGTCGCCGCCGTCGGTGGGTTTGTCGTGGACGTGGGTGGTGGTCGTGGCCGAGCCGTAGCCGTACGGAATGCCCGAATCCGGCAGGTCGTTGCTTTCCATGTGGTAGTAGCTGAGGTTGACGCGGGTCGGGGTGCCCAGGCCAAAGGTCAGCGACGGGGCCACGCCCCAACGGTCGTAATTCACCGCGTCACGGCCGGCGACGTTTTGTTCGTGGCTCATCAGGTTCAGGCGGAACGCGGCGCTGTCGTCGAGGAACTGGCGGTTCACGTCGAGCACGTAGCGGCGTGTCTGGTCGGAACCGTAGGTGAAGCCGCCGTTGGTGAAGTCCCGCGCTTGTGGGGTTTTGCTCACCAGGTTGAGGCTGCCACCGGCCGAGCCGCGACCGCCGAAGGACGAGTTCGGGCCTTTGCTGACTTCGATGGATTCGATGTCGAAGATCTCGCGGCTCTGGCCACCGGTGTCGCGCACGCCATCGAGGTAGGTGTCGCCCTGGGCGTCAAAACCGCGGATGAACGGGCGGTCGCCCTGTGGGTTGCCGCCTTCGCCGGCGCCGAAGGTGATCCCCGGCACGGTGCGCAAGGCATCTTGCAGCGAGGTGGCGGCGGTGTCCTTGAGGACTTGTTGCGGCACCACGGTGACCGAACGCGGGGTGTCCACCAGCGGTGCGGTGTACTTCTGCGAGGAGGCTTTTTCTACCTGGTAGGAGGTTTGGTCCTGTTCCTGGCCGGTGATGCTGGTGGCGCCCAGGGAGATGCTGTTGCGCTCGCCTTTTTGTTCAGTTTCTTCGGCCGCTTGCGCCATATGGGCAGCAGAGCTGGCGGTCAGGGCGACGCCGATGGCCGAAGCCAACAGACGAGGTGAACTGGCAGGTGTTTTTATTGAAGTGCGCGACATGACGTGTCCTTTCCCCAAGGATGTGAGGCGGCGGAATATAGGGCGAACACGACTTTCTATCAATTGCGATACATTGCTAATTGCAGCGAATTTACATTCTTTACACTTTTTGCTTACGGTTTTTACGATGTCATCCGTCCACGGCGTTTTACAGGCTTGATAAGAATCAATACCATTGGCGCCTCTCTGCATTCAGGTATCGCCCATGTTGCTGCACATTCCCGGCCTGTTCTCTCGTGAGGAAGTGCAGCGCATCCGCCAAGCCCTGGAAAGCACCGATTGGGCCGACGGCAAAATCACAGCCGGGCACCAGTCCGCCAAAGCCAAGCACAACCTGCAACTGCCCGAAGGCCACCCGCTGGCCAAGGAAATCGGCGCGGCGATGCTGGAGCGGCTGTGGAAAAATCCGCTGTTTATGTCTGCGGCGTTACCGCACAAGGTCTTCCCGCCGCTGTTCAACTGCTACACCAGTGGCGGCAGTTTCGACTTCCATATCGACAACGCCGTGCGCCAGGCCCGGGGCAGCATTGAGCGGGTGCGCACGGACTTGTCGTCGACCTTGTTCTTCAGCGACCCGGAGGAATACGACGGCGGCGAGTTGGAGATCCAGGACACCTTCGGCCTGCAACGGGTAAAACTGCCGGCTGGCGACATGGTGCTGTACCCCGGCTCCAGCCTGCACAAAGTCAACGCCGTGACCCGTGGCGCGCGCTACGCCTCGTTCTTCTGGACCCAAAGCCTGGTGCGCGAAGACAGTCAGCGCACCCTGCTGTTCGAAATGGACGGTGCGATCCAGCAACTGACCGCCGATGTGCCCGACCATCCGGCCCTGATCCAGCTCACCGGCACCTACCACAACCTGTTGCGCCGCTGGGTCGAGGTCTGACATGGGCTTCCTGTTGCGCCGCGAAGAAGTGCTCAACGTCGAGCAACTGCAAGCCATGCTCGACGACTCCCCGGTGCGCGCCGCCCAGGCGATCCTGATGGCGGCGAAAGAAGGCGTGGTGGATGCCCAGGCGCTGCTCGGGCAAATCCTCCTGGAAGGCCGTGGCATTGCGCGGGATGAAGCGCTGGCGTTGCGCTGGTTCCAGATCGCGGCCCAGGGCGGGCACCTGATGGCGCGCAATATGGCCGGGCGGTGTCTGGAGCATGGTTGGGGGTGTGCGGCGGATGAAGCTGCGGCGGCGAAGGCATACCGTTTGGCGGCTGAAGCGGGTTTGGATTGGGCGCAGTACAACTACGCGAATCTGCTGGCGACCGGGCGTGGTGTTGCTGAAGACCAGCAACAAGCGCTGAGCCTGTATCGCCAGGCAGCCGAGCAGGGCCACGCCAAGTCGATGAACCTGCTGGGGCGTTATCTGGAAGACGGCCGGTTTTGCCCACAGGATCTGGAGGCTGCGGTGGACTGTTATCGTCGCTCGGCAGAAGGTGGCGATTTTCGCGGGCAGTTCAGCTATGCGGCGGTGCTGGCGGACAGAGGCCAGGACGATGCGGCGTTGGATTGGCTGCGCAAGGCGTTGGCGGGGGGCAATTTGAAGTTCTTGAGAACGGCGCAAAAGGCGTTGGCAGCGGCGAATGATCCGCAGATCCGCGCGATGGCTGAGGCGTACCAGGCGCGTGCGACACAGCTGGATTTGTAAACACCGGCTGTGGCGAGGGAGCCGGTTTCTACCGGGTCAGACGTAGAACGATCACGCCAGTGATGGCCTCGTTTGATGAGTTGGATGGAGTCCCAGGGGCTCGTCCAAAGGAGGAACAATGAAGTTTCCAGTGGTGGTACATAAAGATGCCGACTCGGATTACAGCGTGACCGTCCCTGATGTGCCGGGGTGTTTCTCGGCCGGCGGGACCTTTTCCGAAGCGCTCGACAATGTCCGTGAGGCACTGGCGTTGCATCTTGAAGGGCTGGTCGCAGATGAGGAACCGTTGCCCCAGGCGCAGGAGGTAGATGCCCATTTGGATAACCCGGACTTTGCTGGTGGGGTTTGGGCGATAGTCGATTTTGATCTCACGCCCTACTTGGGCAAGTCCGTGCGTTTCAACGCGTCGTTACCGGAACACCTGCTACAGCGCATCGATGAGCGCGTGCAAAAGGACCATCGCTACGCCTCGCGGTCAGGCTTTTTGGCGACGGCGGCATTGCGTGAGTTATCGGCTTAGCAGAAACAAAAAAGCCCATGACAGGTCATGGGCTTTTTCTTGCAGCTTGTGGCTAAAAACTAACCGCTGCTCTTAAACGTAGAAGGATTTCAGTGGCGGAAAGCCATTGAACTCAACCGCGCTATAGCTGGTGGTGTACGCACCCGTCGACAACCAGTACAAACGATCACCAATCGCCAGGTTCAGCGGCAGGCCATACTTGTAGTTTTCGTACATGATATCGGCGCTGTCGCAGGTAGGACCGGCGATGACCACTTCTTCCATCTCGCCTTTCTTCTCGGTCCAGATCGGGAACTTGATGGCTTCGTCCATGGTTTCGATCAGGCCGGAGAATTTGCCCACATCCGTGTACACCCAACGCTCGACGGCGGTGCGGGATTTACGTGCAACCAATACCACTTCGCTGACCAGGATACCGGCGTTGGCGATCAGCGAACGGCCCGGCTCCAGGATGATTTCCGGCAGGTCGTCGCCGAAGTCTTCCTTGAGGAAACGGATGATTTCTTCCGCGTAGGTTTCCAGGCTGTTGGTGCGGGTGATGTAGTTGGCCGGGAAGCCGCCGCCCATGTTGATCAGCTTGAGGTGGATGCCGTCTTCTTCTTTCAGGCGTTCGAAGATCACTTTGACCTTGGCGATGGCCGCGTCCCACACGCTGATGTCGCGCTGTTGCGAGCCGACGTGGAACGAGATGCCGTAAGGCACCAGGCCCAGGTCACGGGCGAGGATCAGCAGGTCCATGGCCATGTCGGTCTGGCAGCCAAATTTGCGCGACAAAGGCCAGTCAGCCGTGGTCGAGCCTTCGGTGAGGATACGCACATACACTTTCGAGCCCGGTGCGGCCTTGGCGATGTTGCGCAGGTCGGCTTCGGAGTCGGTGGAGAACAGGCGCACGCCCTTCTCGTAGAAGTAGCGGATGTCCTTGGATTTCTTGATGGTGTTGCCGTAGCTGATACGGTCGGCGCTGACGCCGCGGTCCATGACCTTGTCCAGCTCGTAGATCGAGGCGATGTCGAAGCTCGAACCTTTCTCTTTGAGCAGGTCGATGATCTCGACGGCCGGGTTGGCCTTGACGGCGTAGTACACCTTGGCGAATTCGAAACCGGCGCGCAGGTCGTCGTAGGCCTGGCTGATCATCGCGGTGTCGATCACCACGAACGGGGTTTCTTGCTTGTCGGCGAACGCCTTCATTTTGTCAAAAGTGGCGCGCGCGAAATAGTCTTCGACGTTGATCGACATGCTGGGAACTCCTAAGGGCAAACTGGTTTAGTCAATGGGTGCAAATGAACGTCCTCCGTATCCCCACTTTGGTTCGCCTACTTCCCAAGGCATGTCGCCGAAAGCAAAAAGGCCATGGGAATAAACGCTTCCCTTGGCCTTGCTGTCTCGTCGTCAGTACTTGAGCCGGATGGATCGTTTCCAGCATGGACGTTCGGCGCGAACTTTAGGGCGTGAGGGGCTTGAGATCAACTAAAAATGTCGCGTTTTTGCACGCGTTCGTCGCGAGGACCCGTGCAGCTACTTATGTAACCGACCGGTGTGACGGAATGATGTTCCCCGGATGGGGCAAATCAGGGGGATTTGTGGTGCCTTCATCGCAGGCAAGCCAGCTCCCACAGGTGATTGCATTCCTAAAGATGAATGCAGTCCAAATGTGGGAGCTGGCTTGCCTGCGATAGCGGTGGATCAGGCCAACGCAGTTTCGGCAGGCGAAACAATACTGGTCTTGCCACCCCGGGACTTACCGGAACTCAGGTACTCGGCAATCGACTCCTGGGTCACTTCCCCAAGGAACACCCGCTCCGCATCCATCACCGGCAACCACGATCGGTTGAACTCGTACATGCGCGACAACAGGATGCGCAAATGCTCGTCGTACGCCGCCGTGGCGTTGAACTCGCGCAGGTACTGGCCGCAGGTACCGGTCTGACGGTGCAGGTCGCGACGTCGTACATAACCCAGCGCCTTGTTCTCGGCACAGGTCACCACCACATAGCGGCGGTCATGTTCGTCCATCAGTTCCAGCGCGTCGGCCACCGGGGTTTCCGGGCTGACGGATGGCGCGTTGTCCGCCGCGTCCTCGGCCTTCACCAGCAGCAGGCGCTTGAGGGTGCTGTCCTGGCCCACGAAGTTGCTGACGAACTCGTCGGCCGGATGCGCCAGCAGCGTGTCCGGGTGGTCGATCTGCAACAGCTTGCCGGCGCGGAAGATGGCGATCTTGTCACCCAGCTTGATCGCTTCGTCGATGTCGTGGCTGACCATGATCACGGTCTTGTTCAGCGCGCGTTGCATCTCGAAGAACTCGTTCTGGATCATCTCGCGGTTGATCGGGTCGACCGCGCCGAACGGCTCGTCCATTAGCAGCAGCGGCGCATCGGCCGCCAGTGCGCGGATCACGCCGATCCGCTGTTGCTGGCCGCCGGACAATTCACGCGGGTAGCGATGCAGATATTGCTTGGGTTCCAGCTTGATCATGCTCATCAATTCGCGGGCGCGGTCGTGGCATTTCTGCTTGTCCCAGCCCAGCAGCTTGGGCACGACGACGATGTTTTCCTCGATGGTCATGTTGGGGAACAGGCCGATCTGCTGGATCACATACCCGATATTGCGGCGCAGGGTCACGGCGTCGAGGTCTGTGGTGTCTTCGCCATTGATCAAAATCTTGCCCGAGGTCGGTTTGATCAGGCGGTTGATCATCTTCAGCGTGGTGCTTTTGCCGCAGCCCGAGGGGCCGAGGAACACGCAAATTTCGCCTTCATTGACGGTCAGGCTTACATCGTTCACGGCGGTGACAGTCTTGCCGTTGCTTTGGAAGGTCTTGGACAGGTTTTGAAGTTCGATCATTTGAGCAATCCTTTTGGAGTCAGCGAGCGTTGCAGCCATTGCAGAAGCAGGTCGGCGAAGATGGCCAGGAGACTGACCAGCACGGCGCCAACGATCAGCATCGACATGTCGCTGCGGCTGATGGAAGCCAGAATAAGTACACCCAGGCCACCGGCGCCGATGGTGGCGGCAATGGTCATCACACCGATATTCATCACCACGGCGGTGCGCACACCGGCGAGGATCACCGGCACGGCGATGGGCAACTCGACCATGCGCAGGCGCTGGCCGAAGGTCATGCCGATGCCGCGCGCGGCCTCGCGGATGCCCGGCTCCACGCCGGTCAGGGCCAGGTAGGTGTTACGCATGATCGGCAGCAGGGAGTAGAGGAACACGGCGGTGATCGCCGGCATCGGCCCCAGGCCCTGGCCGAATTTGGAGTAGAACGGCAGCAGCAGGCCGAACAGGGCGATGGACGGCACGGTCAGCAGCACCGTGGCGCTGGCTTGCAGCGGGCCGGCCAGGCTCGGGAAGCGCGTCATCAGGATGCCCAGGGGCACGCCGATGAAGATCGCGAGGATCACGGCGATACCCACCAGGGTGATGTGCTGCCAGGTCAGGTGCAGGACTTGGGCCCAATCAAGATGGGAAAAGGCGTTCAGGAATTCCATGTCTTCTCCTCTTATTGATTGATCGGATGTTGGCGCAGGAAATCGGCGGCAACAGCGGAAGGGCTTTCGTGATCGACATCGACCCGCGCATTCAGCTGGCGCATGGTTTCATCGTCGAACAGCGCGGCCAGCGGCTTGAGCTCGGCGGCCAATTGCGGGTGAGCGTCGAGATAAACCTGACGCACCACGGGCGCGGCGGTGTAGTCCGGGAAGTAGTGCTTGTCGTCTTCCAGCAGCTTCAACTTGAAGGCGTTGAGGCGACCGTCGGTGGTGTAGACCAAGCCGGCAAACACCTGGCCGTTACGCAGCGCGGTGTAGACCAGGCCAGCGTCCATCTGCCGGGTGTTCTTGCGGGTCAGGTTCATGTCGTACAGCTTGACCATACCGGCCAGGCCGTCGGAGCGGTTGGCGAACTCGGTGTCCAGGGCCACCAGGCGATGGGCTTGGGCATCGTCCGCCACGGCTTGGGTCAGGTCGCTGATGCTGTTGATCTCGGGATGCTCGGCAGCCACTTTTTCCGGCAACGCCAGGGCGTAGGTGTTGCTGAAGCGCGATGGGGCGAGCCAGACCAGGCCTTTTTTCGCGTCGAGTTCTTTGACTCGGGCGTAGGACTGTTCGCTGTCGAGTTTCTCGTCCACATGGTTGTAGGCCACCAGCGACACGCCGGTGTATTCCCAGATCAGATCCAGTTGCCCGCTTTCCTGGGCACTGCGCGCCAGGTTGCTGCCCAGGCCGCCGGTCACGCGGGTGTCATAGCCCTTGGTGCGCAGGTATTGGGAGGTGATTTCGGCCAGCAGGGTCTGTTCGGTGAACACTCGGGCGCCGATGCGGATGACCGGTTTTTCAGCGGCTTGCGCAAAACCTGCACACAGCAGGACGCAGCTCAATATCAATGTCAGCTTTTTCATGTCGGTTCCTTAAGACGCACGCAACCCGCGTTCCAGCCAGAGGCGGCTGGCCAGGGTCACCAGGCCGTCGAGCAGCAAGGCCAGCAACGCGGTGCACGCGGCGCCGAGCAGCAATTGCGGCTGGTTGTTCAGGGCGATGCCGGGGAAGATCAGGCTGCCCAGGCTGTTGGCGCCAATCAGGAACGCCAGTGGCGCGGTGCCGACGTTGATCGCCAGGGCCACGCGCACGCCACCGATGATGATTGGCACGGCGTTGGGCAACTCCACGCGCAGCAGGACCTGGCGCGGCGTCATGCCGATGCCGGTGGCGGCTTCTTTCAGGGAACCCTGGACGTTTTTCAGGCCTTCGTAGGTGTTGCGCACGATGGGCAGGAGGGAGGCGAGGAACAGCGCGAAGATCGCCGGGCCGCTGCCGATACCGAGGACGCCGAGGGCGATGGCCAGTACGGCCAGGGGAGGGACGGTGTTGCCGATGTTGAATATCTGCATGAAGCGTTCTGCGCGCCCGACCATGTGCGGTCGGCTGAGCAGGATACCGGCGGGGATGCCCACAACAAGGGCGGCCAGCATGGAGACTAGAACGAGGATCAGGTGTGCTTGCAGGTAAAACAACAAATCGTCGCGGTACAGTTCGATCGTGTTGATGCCGATCCAGTGGACCAGCAGGGCCAGGAGGGCGACGACAACCGCTCCTCCTATCAGCCCTTTGCCATAGCGAATAGCCACAGGCGGACTCCTTTTTTCTTCTGTCGGCGAGCACATTCCTTCGTGGCATGCCATTCCTGGCTGTCGGCGAATGTGGTCGCGAAAAGCAGCTCGTCCATACCGGCAACGCGGTATCAATCCGAGCCATGAGCGCAGCCTCGTCAGGCTAACTTGCTGATTTATCAGCCCCTGTTCCGAGTGCGGTAGCAGGGGAGTGGACGTCTCGACCTTTTAAAAGGTTCCATACTTGGCAGCATTTAGCCACCCCCAATCGGGTGAACGGTGGTCCGGCGCCCGGGGTTTGCGCTATACTCGCCGCCCTTTTTTGACTCACCTGCCAGGCGATTTCCCATGACCCACCAGGCCGCCGAAGTCGCGAAACGCCGCACTTTCGCCATTATTTCCCACCCCGATGCCGGTAAAACCACCATCACCGAGAAACTCTTGCTGATGGGCAAGGCAATCGCTGTGGCCGGCACGGTGAAATCCCGCAAATCCGACCGCCATGCCACCTCCGACTGGATGGAAATGGAAAAACAACGGGGTATTTCCATTACCACGTCGGTCATGCAGTTCCCGTATCGCGACCACATGGTCAACCTGCTCGACACCCCGGGCCACGAAGACTTCTCCGAAGATACCTACCGCACCCTGACCGCGGTGGACTCGGCGCTGATGGTCCTCGACGGCGGTAAAGGCGTCGAGCCACGCACCATCGCGCTGATGGACGTGTGCCGTCTGCGTGACACGCCGATCGTCAGCTTCATCAACAAACTCGACCGCGACATCCGCGACCCGATCGAGCTGTTGGATGAAATCGAAGCCGTCCTGAAGATCAAGGCCGCGCCGATCACCTGGCCGATTGGTTGCTACCGCGACTTCAAGGGCGTGTACCACCTGGCCGACGACTACATCATTGTCTACACCGCCGGTCATGGTCACGAGCGCACCGAAACCAAGATCATCGAGAAGCTCGACTCGGACGAAGCCCGCGCCCACCTGGGCGACGAGTACGACCGCTTTGTCGATCAGCTGGAGCTGGTGCAGGGCGCCTGCCATGAGTTCAACCAGCAGGAATTCCTCGACGGCCAGCTGACTCCGGTGTTCTTCGGTACGGCGTTGGGCAACTTCGGTGTCGATCACGTACTCGATGCCGTTGTGGATTGGGCGCCGAAGCCGTTGGCCCGGGTGGCCAACGAGCGCACCGTGGAGCCTGTGGAAGAGAAATTCACCGGTTTCGTGTTCAAGATCCAGGCGAACATGGACCCGAAACATCGCGACCGCATCGCCTTTATGCGCATCTGCTCCGGCAAATACGAAAAAGGCATGAAGATGCGCCACGTGCGCACCGGCAAGGACGTGCGCATCGGCGACGCCCTGACGTTCTTCTCCTCCGAGCGTGAACAGCTGGAAGAGGCCTACGCTGGCGACATCATCGGCCTGCACAACCATGGCACCATCCAGATCGGTGACACCTTCACCGAAGGTGAAGCGCTGGGCTTCACCGGTATCCCGCACTTCGCCCCGGAACTGTTCCGCCGCGTACGCCTGCGTGACCCGCTGAAATCCAAGCAACTGCGCCAGGGCCTGCAGCAACTCGCGGAAGAGGGCGCCACCCAGGTGTTCTTCCCCGAGCGCAGCAACGACATCATCCTCGGCGCCGTCGGTGTGCTGCAGTTCGATGTGGTGGCCAGCCGCTTGAAAGAGGAATACAAGGTCGAGTGCTCCTACGAGCCCATCACCGTGTACTCCGCGCGCTGGATCGATTGCAGCGATAAGAAGAAGTTGGAAGAGTTCTCCAACAAGGCCGTGGAAAACCTCGCGGTGGACGGCGGTGGTCACCTGACCTACCTGGCGCCGACCAGGGTTAACCTGGCGCTGATGGAAGAGCGCTGGCCGGACGTGAAATTCCGCGCGACCCGCGAACACCATTAAGGGCTGAGCGGTAAAAAAAAGGGTGAAGCTGTGATGGCTTCACCCTTTTTCATGCCCAACACAAATCAAAACTGTGGGAGCTGGCTTGCCTGCGATAGCGGTATATCAGTCGCCAATATGCAAGCTGACCCACCGCCATCGCAGGCAAGCCAGCTCCCACACTTTTTGATCTCCACACGGCGAGGCATTGGCGAGAACCGTATATCGGGTCTAGTTTTTACCCACTGACCGTAAAGGAGACCGCTGTGTTTAGTATTCAACGCGTTATCCATCTGGTTCTACTCGCCGGCCTGGCGCTACCCGCCGCCCCCGCCCTGGCCGGCGCCGGCACACCGCAGTGGAAAGACACCGGCCCCGTCACCAAGCGCAAGCAGCAGGAGGTCAACTCCGGCAGCTGGCAGCCCCAGGCCCAACCCGCGCCCAAGGAAGATGCGGAAAACCCCTACAACGAAGGGGAAGACAGTGAAACCTATGATGACGGCGATACCTGACGGCCGAGTGGCGCAAACCCCGGATCGGAACTAGCTTGATTGTGAGCTCCGGTCGAACGCCGGGGCGCGTAGTTCACTGACTGGACGGAAACCGACCATGACTATCTTTCAACGTTTAGTGCTGTTGCTGAAGGTGCTGGTGCTGTTAACGCTGGGGACCACCACCGCATGGGCCAATAGCGCCGTGCAAAGCCAGGCGCCTGGGTTTGTGGCGGCGAAAAACCTGCAACTGGCCAAGAGCGAATCGGAAGCCGGTGACAAAGGCCAAGGTGGCTCCGAGGATGACGACGACCAACAAACGCCACCAGAAGACGATGACAGCGAAGGCGACAGCGATACCTGAGTCGAGACGAAAAAAAGCCCCACCTGCCGGACTGATGCGCAATCCGACGGGTGGGGCGGTAGAACTCCTGTAATGCCCTGGGCTTGATCGCCCAGGGCATTTTTGTTGCGCGATTACGCCACGAATTGCTCCGCGTAATGGCAAGCCACCTGACGGTTATCCAGGGCGCGCAACTGCGGCTCCTCGCTGCTGCACCGCGCCGTCGCATACGGGCAGCGCTTGTGGAACGCGCAGCCAGGCGGCGGGTTCAGCGGGTTGGGCAGCTCGCCGACGATCTTGATCTTCGGCTTGTTCGGGTCCGGGTGAATGGTCGGGGTGGCCGACAGCAGCGCCTGGGTATACGGGTGCAGCGGGCGCGCGTAGATGTCTTCCTTGGGACCGACTTCCACCGGGCGGCCGAGGTACATCACCATCACGTCGTCGGCAACGTGTTGCACCACCGCGAGGTTGTGGGAGATGAACACGTAGGCCGTGTTGAATTCCTGCTGCAAATCCATGAACAGGTTGAGCACCTGGGCCTGGATCGATACGTCGAGTGCCGAGGTCGGTTCATCCGCCACCAGCACTTTCGGTTGCAACATCATGGCGCGGGCCAGGGCGATACGCTGGCGCTGGCCACCGGAGAACATGTGCGGGTAGCGCTGATAATGCTCGGGGCGCAGGCCCACTTGCTTCATCATCGCCTGCACTTTCTCGCGGCGTTCGGCGGCGGACAGGTTGGTGTTGATCAACAGCGGCTCGCCGAGTTGATCACCAACTTTCTGCCGTGGGTTCAACGACGCGTACGGGCTCTGGAACACCATCTGCACGTCTTTGCGCAATTGCTTGCGCTGGGCCTTGTCGGCGCCGGCGACTTCCTGGCCGGCGATTTTCAGCGAACCCGAAGACGGCTCTTCAATCAGCGTGAGTGCGCGGGCCAGGGTGGATTTGCCGCAGCCCGACTCGCCTACAACGGCGAGGGTCTTGCCGGCTTCCAGCTCGAAGGACACGCCATTGAGTGCGCGTACCAACGCATGGCCCTTGAACAGGCCACGGGACACTTCGTAGTGACGGGTCAGGTCGCGGGCGGTAAGAACGACGGCCATTACGCCACCTCCTGGTTCAAGGGGTAGAAGCAGCGCGCGAGGCTGTTGGTTTTTGGATCAAGGCCCGGGCGTTGGGCACGGCAGGATTCCTGCACGTACGGGCAGCGCGGCGACAGCAGGCAACCTTGCGGGCGGTCATAACGGCCCGGAACGATACCCGGCAGCGTGGCCAGGCGCGTGGCGCCCAGGCTGTGCTCGGGGATCGCCTTGAGCAGCGCTTCGCTGTACGGATGCGCCGGGATGTCGAACAGTTGCGGCACCTGGCCGACTTCAACGGCTTGGCCGGCGTACATCACGCACACGCGCTGGGCGGTTTCAGCTACGACTGCGAGGTCGTGGGTGATCAGCACCAGGCCCATGTTCTGTTCTTTCTGCAGGGCCAGCAGCAGCTCCATGATCTGCGCCTGAATCGTTACGTCCAGTGCCGTGGTCGGTTCATCGGCGATCAGCAGTTTCGGCTCGCCGGCAATCGCCATGGCGATGGCCACACGCTGGCTCATACCGCCGGACAGTTGGTGCGGGTAGGCATCCATGCGGCTGGCAGCTCCGGGGATTTCCACTTTTTCCAACAGTTCGATAGCACGCTTGCGCGCTTGCTTGCCGGACATTTTCAGGTGCAGGCGCAGCACTTCTTCAATCTGGAAACCCACGGTGTAGCTGGGGTTCAGCGCGGTCATCGGGTCCTGGAACACCATCGCCAGGTCTTTGCCGACGATCTGGCGGCGCTGGCGGTTGCTCAGCTTGAGCATGTCCTTGCCGTCGAAGTTCAGGGCGTCGGCGGTGACGATGCCGGGGTGCTCGATCAGGCCCATCAGCGCCATCATGGTCACGGATTTACCCGAGCCCGACTCGCCAACGATCGCCAGTACTTCGCCTTTGTCGACGCTGATGTCGAGGCCATCGACCACCGGTACGGCGGTCTTGTCGCCGAAGCGTACGTTGAGATTCTTGATTTCTAACAGTGACATGGGAATCTCCTCAGGCGGCGTTCTTGAGTTTCGGGTCCAGCGCATCGCGCAGGCCGTCACCCATCAAGTTGATTGCCAGCACGCTGAGCAAAATGGTCAAACCAGGCAAGCTCACCACCCACCAGGCGCGTTCGATGTAGTCACGGGCCGAAGCCAGCATGGTGCCCCACTCAGGCGTCGGCGGTTGTACGCCCAGGCCGAGGAAACCCAGGGCCGCCGCGTCGAGGATCGCCGACGAGAAGCTCAGGGTGGCCTGCACGATCAGCGGTGCCATGCAGTTGGGCAGCACGGTGATGAACATCAGGCGTGGCAGGCCGGCGCCGGCGAGGCGGGCGGCGGTCACGTAGTCACGGTTCAGTTCGCCCATCACGGCGGCGCGGGTCAGGCGCACATAGGACGGCAGCGACACGATGGCGATGGCGATCACGGTGTTGATCAGGCCAGGGCCGAGGATCGCGACAATGGCGACGGCCAGCAGCAGCGACGGCAGGGCCAGCATGATGTCCATCAGGCGCATGATGGTCGGGCCGAGCAAACGCGGGAAGAACCCGGCGAACAGGCCCAGCAGGATGCCCGGGATCAGCGACATCACCACCGATGACAAACCGATCAGCAACGACAGGCGCGAGCCCTGGATCAGGCGCGAGAGCAGGTCACGGCCCAGTTCGTCGGTGCCCAGCAGGAACTGGATCTGCCCACCTTCCAGCCAGGCTGGCGGGGTGAGCAGGAAGTCGCGGTATTGCTCGCTCGGGTTATGCGGCGCCACCCAAGGGGCGAACAGCGCGCAGAACACGATCAGCAGCATGAAGGCCAGGCCGGCCACCGCGCCTTTGTTCTTGGAGAAGGCTTGCCAGAATTCTTTGTACGGGGACGGATACAGCAGGCTTTGATCGACTGCTGACACGGGAGTAGGTGTGGTCATGGTCATGATCTCAGCGCTGGTGACGGATGCGTGGGTTGGCGAAGCCGTAGAGGATATCCACCACGAAGTTCACCAGGATCACCAGGCAGGCGATCAACAGGATGCCGTTTTGCACCACCGGGTAGTCCCGTGCGCCAATGGCTTCGATCAGCCATTTGCCGATGCCGGGCCACGAGAAGATGGTTTCGGTCAGGACCGCACCGGCCAGCAACGTGCCGACTTGCAGGCCGACCACGGTGAGTACCGGGATCAGCGCGTTGCGCAGGCCGTGGACGAATACCACGCGCGCCGGCGACAGGCCCTTGGCCTTGGCGGTACGGATGTAGTCTTCGCGCAGCACTTCGAGCATCGACGAACGGGTCATCCGCGCGATCACCGCCAGCGGAATGGTGCCGAGCACGATGGCCGGCAGGATCAGGTGGTGCAGGGCGTCGAAGAAGGCGTCTGGCTCGTCAGCCAGCAGGGTGTCGATCAGCATGAAGCCGGTGCGCGGCTCGATGTCGTAGAGCAGGTCGATCCGCCCGGACACCGGCGTCCAGCCCAGGCTCACGGAGAAGAACATGATCAGGATCAGGCCCCACCAGAAGATCGGCATCGAATAACCCGCGAGGGAGATGCCCATCACCCCGTGGTCGAACAGCGATCCTCGCTTCAAGGCCGCGATCACCCCGGCCAGCAGGCCCAGGATACCGGCGAACAACAGGGCGGCCATGGACAGTTCCAGGGTCGCAGGGAAGAGGGCGGTGAACTCGGTCCACACGCTGGTGCGGGTGCGCAGGGATTCGCCAAGGTCACCCTGGGCGAGCTTGCCGACGTAGTCCAGGTATTGCGCATACAACGGCTTGTTAAGGCCAAGGCGTTCCATTGCCTGTGCGTGCATCTCGGGGTCGACGCGCCTTTCACCCATCATCACTTCGACGGGGTCGCCAGGGATCATGCGAATCAACGCAAACGTGAGCAACGTGATGCCGAAGAACGTGGGGATCAATAACCCCAGTCGGCGGGCAATAAAACTAAACATCGTGTGGTGTACCTCAATCAGCCGGTTAGGCAGGTCCGGCACCACCCAGGTGGGCGGTGCCGAGCGTTTTTCTTATTTACTTCGCCTGGGTAGTGGCGAAGTTATTGGTGCCGAGAGGGCTAAGGGTGTAGCCCTCTACGTTTTTGCGCATGGCGGTGAACAGTTTCGGGTACGCCATGGGAAGCCATGGTTGGTCTTTTTCGAAAACGTCCTGTGCTTGTTCATAGAGCGCCGCGCGTGTTGCGGGTTCCTTGGCGGCACGGGCCTTGTCGATCAAGTCCTGAAACTCCTTGTTACACCAGCGCGCGTAGTTTTCGCCGTTTTTCGCTGCATCGCAACTCAGGTTCGGCGTGAGGAAGTTATCCGGGTCGCCGTTATCGCCCACCCAGCCGGCCGATACCATGTCGTGCTCGCCACCTTTGGCGCGCTTGAGCATTTCGCCCCATTCCATGACTTTGATATTGATCTTCAGGCCAACCTGCGCCAAGTCGGCCTGCATGCGCTGGGCGCCCAACATTGGGTTGGGGTTGGTCGGGCCGCCACCGTTGCGGGTGAACAGGGTGAATTCGGTTCCTTCCGGTACGCCGGCTTCCTTGAGCAGGGCGCGGGCTTTGTCCAGGTCCCGTGGCGGGTTTTTCAACTTGTCGTTGAAGCCCAGCAAGGTCGGTGGATACGGGCCGGTGCCCACCACTGCGTTGCCTTTGCCGAACAGCGCTTCGGTATAACCGGCTTTGTCGAACGCGATGTTGATGGCGTGGCGTACCCGCGCGTCGCTCATGTACTTGTGGGTGGTATTCATGGCGATGTAGCTGGTGGTCATTGCCGCCAACCCGTCGACCTTCAGGTTCGGGTCGGCTTGCATGCTCGCCACGTCATCCGGTTTTGGATACAGCGCGATCTGGCACTCGTTGGCCTTGAGCTTTTGCAGGCGCACGTTGTTGTCGGTGGTAATCGCCAGGATCAGCGGATCGGCCGGCGGCTTGCCACGGAAGTATTCCGGGTTGGCCTTGTAACGCACCTGGGCGTCCTTGGCGTAGCGCGTGAACACAAACGGCCCGGTGCCGATCGGCTTGGCGTTCAGGTCATCGGTCTTGCCGGACTTGAGCAACTGGTCGGCGTATTCGGCGGAGTGGATCGAGGAAAACGCCATGCCCAGGTCGGCCAAAAACGGTGCCTCAGGACGGGTCAGGGTAAAGACGACGGTGTGATCGTCGGTCTTCTCTACGCTCTTGAGCAGTTCCTTGAAGCCCATGCTTTCGAAATACGGGTAGCCCACGAGGGACTTTTTATGCCACGGATGGTTCGGGTCCAGCTGGCGCTGGAAGCTCCAAAGCACGTCGTCGGCATTCAGGTTGCGCGTGGGTTTGAAGTAGTCGGTGGTGTGGAACTTGATGTCATCACGCAGGTGGAAGGTGTAGGTCAGGCCATCTTCGCTGATTTCAGGCAGGGCCTTGGCCAGTGCCGGAACCACTTCGGTGGTGCCGGGCTTGAAATCCACCAGGCGGTTGAACAGGGTTTCCGCAGCGGCGTCAGCGGTGACGGCCGTGGTGTACAGGACCGGATCGAAGCCTTCCGGGCTGGCTTCGGTGCAGACCACCAGCGGTTTGGCCGAAATGCCGACGGCCACGCTCAACAGCGCAGCGGCAATGGCGGCTTGTAGCGGGAGCATTTTCATTCGCAGACCTCGAACAATCGATGGGGCCAGACAAGCGTAGACGGCGGGCTCGTCCTGAGCCCGCCGTCTACCTGGCGCTGATTAAAGAATGTTGAACGGGATGGTGGTCACCAGACGGAACTCGCGCAGGTTGCCGTCAGACTGGTTTTCGCTGGCACGGTGCGTTACGTAGGTGGCACGCACGGTGGTGGCTTTCAGAGGACCACTCTGGATGGCGTAGGAAGAACCGATGCCGTATTCCTGGTGGTGCTCGCCGTTCTGCTTCTGGATACCGTTGTAAGCGAAGTCTTCTTTGCCGCCGTCGCCACGGTAGTGAGTACCGTCGATGCCCCAGCCGCGAGCCGAGTAGATGTTGAACTTCAGACCCGGCACGCCGTATTCGGCCATGTTGATGCCGTAGGCAACCTGGAAGGACTTCTCGTTCGGGCCGTTGAAGTCCGAAGTCAGGGAGTTGGCCAGGTAGATACCGTTGGTTTCGTGCAGGTAGTCGAAGTACTCGTTACCGTTCACTTCCTGGTACGAGAAGGTCAGGCTGTGAGCCTGGTGGGTCAGGCCCAGCGACAGCGAGTAGGTATCGTTGTCGATCTCGCCCATCAACTTTTTGCCTTCGTCGACGGTCTTGTAGTAGTTCAGGCCGGTGGTCAGGCTCAGTACTTGGCTGTCGCCCAGTTCATGGGTAGCGCCGAAGTAGTACTGGTTCCAGAAGTCCTTGACGTTAGCGCCGAAGAAGCTGGTTTTCAGGCTCTTGAACGGCTGGTAGTTCGCACCCAGTGTGTAGACCTTGTCGGTTTCTACGCCGCTGCTGCTGTATTCGCTACGGAATTTCGACAGGCTCTGTTCGGTACGTGGCGAAACGCGGTCAAACACGCCACCCTGGAACGACAGGTTGCTGAACTCTTCGCTGTTGAAGCTCACACCTTCGAAGCTCGACGGCAGGGCACGGTTGCCGATGGTGTCCATGATGCCGCTGCTGAAGTTCTGGCGACCGGCGGTCAAGGTGGTGTTCGAAACACGGAACTTGACGTTGGCCAGGCCCAGTTTGCTCCACTGGTCTACGGCGTCGCCATAGGTGTGGGCCAGGGTGCGGTTGGAGCCGCCGGCGATGTCCTTTTGGTCACGGATCAGCGCGATAGCGTTGTAAGCCGCCACTTCAGTCGCGACGCCAACGGTGCCTTGGGTAAACCCGGAGCTGTAGTTGACGATGGTGCCCTGTGCCCAGTTGTAGCGACGGGAAACACCGGTTTTTACTTTATTGGCCTTGTCGGCCGCGTTTTTGTAGTACTCGAATTTCTGACCGCGAAATTTCATTTCGTTGGAGTACCAGTTACGCGTGCTGCCGCCCAGGCTTTGACCGTCGATAAAGCCTTTGGCCTCGCTTTGGGCGCTGGTGCCGGCCAGGGTGGTAGGAACGAAGTCCTGGCTTTGGGTTTCAGCGTAGGCGGTTGCCGTGATGGTGCTGATGGCCAGGGCCAGAAGCGCTTTGCTGCTCAGTTTCATGGGTGAAGCTCCTTTGGTTCTCTTTTTTATGCCGGTCTTATGAGGTGATCCGGCTATTGGGTTTGTAACTCGTTCAAGCCTTTGCAAACGTTTGCCTTAAGGGAGTTCCCGAAATAAGGCTGCACGTTTGCCGCAGAGCCAACTTCGCTCTGCGCCATCCGGTTATCTTTTTTTATGGGGTGATACTGACGCCCGAGAACACGTTGCGGCCGAAGGGACTCACTTTGAAACCTTCGACTTTGGCGCTTAACGGCTGGTTGACCGTCGAGTGGGCGACCGGCGTGATCGGCACCTGCTGCTTGAGCAGTTGCTGCGCCTGTTTGTACAGAACAGTCCGTTGTTCGCGGTCGGTGACGACCTTGGCTTGCTTGATCAGCTTGTCGTACGCCGGGTCACACCACATGGAGTAGTTGTTCCCGCCGATGGCGTCGCAGCTATAGAGGGTGCCCAGCCAGTTGTCCGGGTCACCGTTGTCGCCGGTCCAGCCGATCAAGCTCACATCGTGCTCACCGTTCTTGGTGCGCTTGATGTATTCGCCCCACTCGTAGCTGACGATCTTCACTTTCAGGCCAATCTTGGCCCAATCGCTTTGCAGCATTTCTGCCATCAGCTTGGCGTTGGGGTTGTAGGGGCGCTGCACGGGCATCGCCCACAGGGTGATCTCGGTGCCTTCTTTCACGCCGGCAGCCTTGAGCAGTTCCTTGGCTTTTTCCGGGTTGTAGGCGGCGTCCTTGATGGTGTCGTCGTAGGACCACTGCGTCGGCGGCATGGCGTTGACCGCCAGTTGCCCGGCACCCTGGTACACCGCGTTCAGGATGCTTTGCTTGTTCACCGCCATGTCCAGCGCCTGGCGTACTTCGAGCTGGTCGAAGGGCTTGTGGCGCACGTTATAGGCGATGTAACCGAGGTTGAAGCCCGGCTTGGTCAGCAGTTGCAGGTTCGGGTCAGCCTTGAGGGCGTCAACGTCGGCAGGGCGTGGGTGCAGGGTCACTTGGCATTCGCCGGCCTTGAGCTTTTGCACGCGCACCGAAGCGTCGGTGTTGATGGCGAAGATCAACTGGTCCAGCTGGACTTTGCTCGGGTCCCAATACTGTTTATTGGGTGCGTAGCGGATCTGCGAGTCTTTCTGGTAACGCTGGAACACGAACGGGCCAGTGCCGATCGGCTTCTGGTTGATGTCGCTGGGCTTGCCGCTCTTGAGCAATTGCTCGGCGTACTCGGCCGACAGGATCGCGGCGAAGCTCATGGCGATGTTTTGCACGAATGCGGCGTCCACCGTGTTCAAGGTCATCACCACGGTGTGCGGGTCGGTTTTCTCGACCTTGGCAATGTTCTTGTTCAGGCTCATCCCGTTGAAGTACGGAAACTCGGTGGGGTAGGCCTTGCGGAACGGGTGATCAGGGTCAAGCATGCGGTTGAAGGTGAACAGCACATCGTCGGCGTTGAAGTCGCGCGTCGGCTTGAATTCCTTGTTGCTGTGGAACTTAACCCCTTCACGCAGGTGAAAGGTGTAAGTCAGACCGTCTGGCGAAATATCCCACTTGGTCGCCAGAGCAGGTATTACGTTGGTCTCGCCTTTTTCAAACTCGACCAGGCGGTTGTACAGCGGCTCGGCTGCATCGTTGTCGGTGGCGGTGGTGTATTGCGCGGTGTCAAAACCAGCCGGGCTGCCTTCAGAGCAGAACACCAGGCTCTTCTTGTCGGCGGCTTGGCCCATCGTGGCCACAGCCAGCAGGCTGGTGGCAAACAGTGCGGATAGAACGGTGGTATGGCGCATGACGATCCCGATCCTTGTTTGTAGTTGTCGTCAGCGAGCAATCACCCGGCCCTTGAGGACCGGGATGCATCGCTGACCCCACACGGCAAGTGCCCTATCAGATTGAAGCTTCTGCGGCCCTACGACGTTATGGGTCGGGGACTTCGCAGTAAATGCACAAAATCTGACTGTTGTTGTAGGTAACGGAGACGCAGGTCGAAGTTTGTTGCTGTAGGACGGCAACGGGTTCGGCTGTGGTCTGTTTCCTACGTCTTGGGTGGATGCAATAACGGCGACGTTATGACACGTCGCCGCCAATGACCCTTACTTGCCGCTGACGCTCACGCCGTAGAAGGAGTTCAAGCCAAACGGGCTGATCTTGAAGTCCTGCACGGTGTTGCGCATGGGTTGATACACCGTCGAGTGCGCGATAGGTGTCATCGGGACAGCATCTTTGAGGATATGTTGCGCCTGCTTGTACAGCTCGGTGCGTTTGGCGACATCCGAAGTAGCCTTGGCTTCTTTCACCGTGTCGTCGAATTTCTTGTCACACCATTTGGAGAAGTTGTTGCCGGCCAGCGAGTCGCAGCCGAACAGCACGTTCAGCCAGTTGTCCGGGTCACCATTGTCGCCGCTCCAGCCAATGATCATGGCTTGGTTCTCGCCGCCTTTGGAACGCTTGATGTACTCGCCCCACTCGTAGCTGACGATGTTGACCTTCAGGCCGATCTGTTTCCAGTCGTTCTGCAGCATCTCGGCCATCAGCTTGGCGTTGGGGTTGTACGGACGCTGGACCGGCATCGCCCACAGGGTGATCTCGGTGCCGTCCTTGATGCCTGCTTCCTTGAGCAAAGCCTTGGCTTTGGTCACGTCATGCGGGGCATCCTTGATGGTGGTGTCGTAGGACCACTGGGTCGGCGGCATGGCGTTGACCGCCAGTTGACCGGCGCCTTGATACACGGAATCGATGATCTGCTGTTTGTTCACCGAGATGTCCAGTGCTTCACGTACACGCAGGTCTGCCAGCGGGTTCGGCGCGGTCTGGCCCTTGAGCACTGGCATCACGTTGTAGGCGATGTAGCCCAGGTTGAAACCAGCCTGGTGCGGCAGTTTCAGGTCCTTGTCTTCACCCAGCGCCTTGAGGTCGGCCGGACGTGGGAACAGGGTCACCTGGCATTCGTTTTTCTTCAGCTTCTGGATACGCACCGACGGGTCGGTGGTGATGGCGAAGATCAGGTTGTCGATCTTCACGTCTTCCGGTTTCCAGTAGTCCTTGTTGCCGGTGTAGCGAATGTTCGAGTCTTTCTGGTAGCTCTTGAACACGAACGGGCCAGTGCCGACCGGCTTCTGGTTGATGTCCTGGGCCTTGCCTTCCTTCAACAGTTGGGCAGCGTATTCGGCCGACTGGATCGAGGCGAAGCTCATGGCCAGGTTCTGGATGAAAGCCGCGTCCACGGTGCCAAGGGTGAACTTGACGGTGTGGTCATCGACTTTCTCGATGTTCTTGATGTTGGTGTCCATCCCCATGTCCGTGAAGTACGGGAACTCGGTGGGGTAGGCTTTGCGGAACGGATCGTCCTTGTTGATCATGCGGTTGAACGTGAACAGCACGTCATCGGCATTGAAGGTACGGGTCGGTTTGAAGTACGGCGTGGTGTGGAACTTGACGCCGTCGCGCAGGTTGAAGGTGTACGTCAGGCCGTCTGCGGAGACGTCCCATTTGGTGGCCAGCCCAGGAATCACAGCGGTGCCGCCGCGCTCGAACTGGGTCAGACGGTTGAACATGGTTTCGGCCGAGGCATCGAAGTCTGTTCCGGTGGTGTACTGGCCTGGGTCGAAACCGGCCGGGCTCCCTTCGGAGCAGAACACCAGGTTAGTCGCCGCTTGGGCGAAAGGGGCTGCGGCCATAAGGCCAGCGCTAACAATTAACGGAATGACTGCGTGTTTAAGCATGTTGGCCTCATGATTTGTTGTCATTTTTGGTGGTGAGGGCGACCTCGTGAGCCGGCCTGCGGATACTTATGCAGGGGCCATACCCATTGCAAGATGCAGAACCGTTAGGAGGCGGAAAGAGTGGTACGAACGTACAGGAATGTCGCAATTATGAAAGTTTATACATAATTGCGTACATTTTGAGGGTTTTTTCGGTGCATAAGGCGCACCAAAAACGCCCGTCCGAGGCGTCTAGCGCACTCGGTTGGGGCGTGGCTGTTACTTATCTAGACTGACGCCGTAGAACGGTGTGAGCCCGAACGGGCTGATTTTGAAGTCGTGCACTTCTTTGCGCAGTGGCTGGAAAACCGTCGAGTTCGCAATAGGCGTTATAGGTACTTGTTCCTTAAGGATTTTTTGTGCCTGTTGATACCACTTGATACGTTGCTCGCGGTCGCTGCTGAGCTTGGCTTGCTGCACCAGTTTGTCGTACTCGGGGTTACACCATTTGGCGTAGTTGCTGCCCTTCACCGCAGCACAACTGTAGAGCACGCCGAGCCAGTTATCCGGGTCGCCATTGTCGCCAGTCCAGCCGTAAATCATTGCGTCGTGCTCGCCATTTTTGGCGCGCTTGATGTATTCGCCCCACTCATAGCTGACGATGTTGGCCTTGATGCCGACTTTTTCCCAATCCTGCTGGATCATTTGTGCCGACATTCGCGCATTGGGATTGGATGCACGCTGGACCGTCATTGCCCACAGGTTGATGGTGGTGCCAGGGGCGACGCCTGCTTCTTTTAGTAGCGCCTTGGCCCTGGTGGGATCGTAGGGCGCGTCCTTGATGTTCGGGTCATAAGACCACTGCGCCGGCGGCAACGCGTTCTGCGCCAATTGCCCGGCGCTCTGGTACACGGCCTTGATGATCGCCGGCTTGTCGATGGCCATGTCCAGCGCCTGGCGCACCTTGAGCTGATCCAGCGGCGGATGGGTCACGTTGTAGGCCAGAAAGCCCAGGTTGAATCCGGCCTGTTGCAGCACCCGCAGGTTGGGGTCCTGTTTCATCACCTCGATGTCGGACGGGCGCGGGTAGCCGCTGACCTGGCATTCGCCGGCCTTGAGTTTTTGCAGGCGCGAGGCGGCGTCCGGGGTGATGGCGAACACCAGGTTGTCGAGCTTCACGTCCTCGGGTTTCCAATACTGTTTATTGGCCACGTAGCGAATCTGCGAATCCTTCTGGTAGCGCTTGAACACGAACGGTCCGGTGCCGACCGGTTTCTGGTTGATCTCTTCGGCCTTACCCTGTTTCAACAGTTGTGCGGCGTACTCGGCGGACTGCACCGAGGCAAAGCTCATGGCCAGGTTCTGCACAAATGACGCATCGACGTTATTGAGGTTGAAGCGCACGGTGTGGTCGTCGAGTTTGTCGACGCTCTTGATCGTGGTGTTCAGGCCCATGTCGGTGAAGTACGGCGACTCGGAAGGGTAGGCCTTGCGAAACGGGCTGTCGGCATCCAATAGGCGGTTGAAGGTGAACAGCACATCGTCCGCGTTGAAGTCGCGGGTCGGGGTGAAGAAGTCGGTGGTGTGGAACTTGACGCCATCCCGCAGATGGAAGGTATACGCCAGGCCGTCCTTGGACACCTCCCAGCGTGTCGCCAGACCGGGCTCTACTTCGGTACCGCCGCGTTTGAACTGGGTCAGGCGGTTGAACACGGTTTCGGCCGAGGCATCGAAATCGGTGCCGCTGGTGTACTGGCTGGGGTCGAAACCGGCGGGGCTCGCTTCGGAGCAGTAGACCAGAGTCGTGGCGGCCTGTGCCATTGGCATAAAAGCCAGCAGGCCGATAGCGAGGAGCAGCGGTTTGACGGTGATTCTTTCCATGGAGTCCCCTGAGGTGGCAGGCATATATGGCCTGCCCAAACGAAAACGGCGGTCACCGAGGTTACCGCCGTTTTGGTTGCTCAGGTAGAGACAAACACTGGAATGACAGTGTTTGAATTACGCGGGAAGGTCGGCTGGCACCGATACCTCCAGATGAGTGGGGGCGACATCGTCGATGAGGTAGGGGTCACCCGATACTTCATTGCTCTTGCGGATTGTGAAGGTTCGGGTAGTCGTTGCTTCGATGTCCGGGATAACCCTGGGGTTGTCGCCCGTCAGGTCATTGATATACCACTTGGCGACAATTCTGACTTTGGTTTCATTTTCGAGTGGGTCGTAGTCTACAAAGTAGGACGTGTCACTTACTTTGGCGCCGTAGCCTTCTTTCAACGTCTTCAGCAGTTCAGCATTGGCAGGGTAGACCGACCCTTGATGAGCGACCTCCGAAATGCGGGCGCGCAGGTCTGCGTCGGGAATCGCGTCCTCGAACTGTTTGAGCCTGTTCTGTCTGATCGCTTCGGCAGAGCCGCCTTTAGCACTCAGTGGTAGCACAAGGTCCCCGTCTCTTGATGCCTTGATGACCGTATAGTCATTGCGGTTAAGGTCAAGCAGGAAGTTGGGTGAATAATTGCTGGTGCTGAGTTCCGTAGGGCCGGCCTTTTCCGAAGCATAAATCTCAACTCTCTCATCGGCAGTACCCTGCCATGAAAGGTTGAGCTTTCTTTTAAGAACGCCATTGTCCTCGAATCCACGTGTGGATACCGAGTAGGGGGTTGTCTCATCAACGTTCAAGTACTCGTCGAACTTTTTCGCCTGTGTGACGGCCTGCTCATCGACATCAGCGAACAAGTCTGAAAATTGAGAGTTGAGACTGTCAGAGGGCGCTGGCGAAGACCCACGTTGCCAAGGCCACTTGAGACCACCATCGCCCGCTACTCGGGCCCACTCGCCGTTGTTTCCCGGTGTTACCACCGATATCACCCTGCCGGTTTTTGGATTAATGACCCCGGCAAATTCGCTACCCGATCTGTGCTGGAAATGTATTTCAAACACCCTGCTCGTGTTTGTCTCATCGGTAATGCGCACGAACTGACGGTAGGCTCCCGTGCTGTCGGTCATTCGATAAACCCCCATTGCATCCCGGGTGGCGCTCTTGATCAATTCTTCTGCGTCGCGGACGGTATATTGCGCGATGGGAAGCAGGGATGGGGCGCGTGGCAAGGGTGCTGGCACGGGCGGCTTGGTAGGCGCCGGGCCTGTGGACGGTCCAGGCTGGGGTTCTTCATTTACAGTGACTTCTGGTTGAGGACGTGGCTCTACGACGGGTATCTCTTTCTCGGGAGGAATGGCAAAGGGGTCTTCGGGGACTGCGCTGGCCCCGATCGAGAACAACGTGTTCAGTAAGCCATCGAAGGCCTTTGATGCACCGTCTTGGCGTTCCGCTTCGGTATCGCCGGAGGCTTGCTTTTCCGTCCCCAGTACCAGTTCGGTCAATCCTGCTATTGCGGCTGCCCCTGCCACGGGCGCAGCGATAGGCGCCAGTTTCGCCAGCAGGCCAGCTGCGACAGTAATGTCGTTGAGCCAGGTGTCGCGGGTGACTTCACTGTTGGACTTGATCACCACATCCGCGTCACTCGTCATGCGGTGCTGGGTTGCGGTGCTCATGGCTGAGAATACATCGCCCTCTATGGGGGGGTGATTGGCATGGATGGCAGGGTGGAGCTCGCCCGAGGCCAGCTTTTTTAGCGTTGTGTCCAGGCCGTCTTTATGTGTGCCCAGGTCCGTGAACCACAATATTGGCATGAGCACTTTGCCGATTTTGCCCAGGGTCCCCGCCTCGTGGTTCTGGCGCAGGATCAGCGGGAAGTGGGATGCCAGTGCTGCACATTTTTTATCATCCTTGGTTTGGTCGACAACCCACCGCTCCAGTTTCTCAAGGGAATCGAACCTCAGAAACGCCGGCTCAGCGCCGGGGATGTAGAGCACCTGGCGACCATCGTCAGCGGCGCTGAAACGCAGAATGTCGGTGGACGCAATGCCTGCGATATTCAGTGCATGCACCTCGCCTTCCAGCCTGGCCTGAGCCTTGAGTTGCTCGACGTTCAGCGGCGTATTTTCATCCAGTGGAAGGTTGGGGACCGCGCCCATCACCAGGCGGTAATCCTCTCGGGTGAACCGGTGCTCCGGGGCTTGTAGCGCTCGTTCGGCGGGCGGCATGGCCTGCACGGCTTTTAGCTGTTTACGGGCCCGGTAGGTGAACTCGCCTTTGATGGCGGTTCGGTATTCATCGGTGTGGGTGCCCCAGAAGCTGTCGAATTTTTTGGTCATTTCTCCCTGGAAGTCGGTCTTCCAGCTTTCGTGCATGACGGCGGATGGCAAAAGGGGGAATTGGTTGTGGGCGCCATAACCCTTTTTTTGGCTTTGGCCTGGGCCGTCGGTATATAAACCTGACATTGAATCAAGGACGCCTGGGTCCCAGTCGTTTTCAGAAAAGTTTTTCAGCAACGCGTCCGGGAGCCGAAGTGAGGAGTATGGCTCCTGATTGGTGTATTCCCAGCCGGTAATGGTCGATGTCTCTGTGCTGTAGGGTGTATGCCCTCCGCCCTTGAAGCGATTGAGGTAAATCGTATCGGCATCGACCTGTTTGCCGGTCAATTCAAGGATCAGCGCCTCTGCCCACTTCTTGGCTTCTGCCCTAGTGTTGGGCAGGTTGTTGGCCACATCGACCGCTAGCTGCTTGTAAGCCAGTGCCTGCGGCGCCGACTGGTAAAATCGCGCCGCATTCAACTTCTGTGTTTGCAGCGCTTCTGACGAGCGATGGCTGGCAGGGATGGGTTGGAACGCGTTGCCATTTTTCTCCAGTTGCCTGATTTGGGTGCTGGCCTTGGATTTCGAGGTCGGAAGCGTTTCGCCGTAAAAGTCCGCAACCAGTTTTGGATACACGACAACTTCATCACCGTTTATGTCTACCCGCAGGCGTTGGCCCTGCACGGGGGAGATGATTTTGGCCGCGTCCAGAATCGGCCCAGCAATCTGGCCCCAGCCTGAGTTGTCGGTCAGAGTGAAGGTTTTTTTGCTCTCACCCTCGCCGAATGTCAGGACGCCTGTGGAAGGGATGATCGACGCAACGTCTATCTGAACGCCTTGGTCGCGCATCCACTTCACGACGACCGGGTTTTGCAAGTGCGAGCGATACAGTTCAAGCCATTGTCCCAATTGGCTGTCGGCCGGGACTTTGATCAGGCCGGCGTCTTGGTGCAGGATCTTTTTTTGCACCGCCGCAATGTAAGCGCCGACCAGTTTTTTATCCCCGGCGGAGGTTGGAGAGGGCTCGGTCGAGGATGGGTTTACGGCTGTTTGTGTCGTGGGTGTTTCGACATGGCTGGAGAGGTTTTGGCTGCCCTGAAGGGGGAGGGCGGAATACTGGCTGCGCACAGATAGTGTCATTCTGAGGTTCTCATAGGGAATGCATCCGGCAAAACGTTCCCAGTGGGCCGGAGTCATCCTTGTGTCGTGAGAACCGCACATTTGGTTTCGGTAAGTGTGTCGCCAGGTGTTAACGCTAAGGTCGCTCAGGCAAAAAAAACGGCGCAAGCCCTGAGGCTGCGCCGTTTTGAGACCCGCTGCGGGTACTTATTGCAGTACTTCAATCACGCCGTCGGCGCTCATGGTGACTTGGCTGGTGCCGGCTTCCACTTCTGGCGTCGGCGCTGAATCCATCGCTGCCGCTTTCATCATCATTCCACCACGGGCATACGGCTGTGGATAACCGTTGGTGTTGAAGTTCAGGTTGACGATCTTATAGCCCTTGCCGCCCAGGGCATCGGTAGCCAATTGCGCACGTGCCTTGAACGCGGCAACCGCGTCCTTGAGTAACGCATCTTCGCTGGCCTTGCGGGTGGCGTCGGCGATGGCGAAGTCCATGCTGTCCATTTTCAGGGTGTTGAGCAGCTCGCCGGTGAGCTTGGACAGTGCCGGGAAGTCTGCGCTTTCCAGGCGCAGTTCAGCGCGTTCGCGCCAGCCGGTGATTTTCTGGTTCTTGTTGTCGTAGATCGGGTAGCTGTTGCGGCTGCCTTGGCGCAAGGTCACGCCCTTGACTTCGCGGGCCTGGCCCAGGGCTTTGTTCACGGCGGTGGTGATTTCAGCGGCGAGCTTGGCCGGGTCGCTGTTCTGGGATTCGGTGTAGAGGGTCACGATCATCTTGTCGCGGGCAACCTCCTGGCTGGCTTCGGCGCGCAGGGAAATCTGGTTGTAGTTCAGGCCTTCGGCGGCCAGGGCAGGGAAGCTGGCGAGGGTGGCAACACCGAGGGTGATAACGGCTGCGCTGCGAGTGAAACGGGACATGAGAGCTCCTTGAGATAGTCGTGTTCGGTATGACTGTAGACGGTGGTGTTGGGTTCTTCGGGTTTACACATTCGCTACAAGTTAGGTGGGCGCCGACGAACGGTCATTTGTCGCGCCTGCGGCAAAGAGCCACACACGCCGTGCCAGCCGGTCGGCTTCGTTTATACTCCTGCCGATCCGCCTGCAGCGCTCAACGGGAGAGCTCATGCTCGCCGCCGTAAAACTGACTTCCGCCACCCGCCAGAACCTCTGGCGCCTGACGTTCATTCGCACCCTGGTCCTGGCCGCACAGGCCGGCTCCGTCGGGCTCGCCTATTGGTTCGACCTGCTGCCGTTGCCGTGGCTGCAATTGGGCGTGACCCTGGGCTTCTCCACCGTGCTGTGCGTGTTTACTGCGATCCGCTTGCGCACCACCTGGCCGGTCACCGAGTTGGAATACGCACTGCAACTGGCCTGCGATCTGTTTATCCACAGTGTGCTGTTGTACTTCTCCGGTGGTTCTACCAACCCGTTCGTTTCGTACTACCTGGTGCCACTGACCATTGCGGCCGTGACCTTGCCGTGGCGCTACTCGGTGGTGTTGTCGGGCATCGCCCTGACCCTCTACACCTTGTTGCTGGCGCGCTTCTATCCGCTGCAAACCTTCCCCATCGCCCGGGAGAACCTGCAGATCTACGGGATGTGGCTGAGCTTTGCGCTGTCCGCCGCCGTCATCACCTTTTTCGCTGCACGCATGGCCGAAGAACTTCGCCGCCAGGAAGAGCTGCGCGCCATCCGTCGTGAAGAAGGCCTGCGCGACCAGCAACTATTGGCCGTCGCCACCCAGGCTGCCGGCGCCGCCCATGAGTTGGGAACGCCGCTGGCCACCATGAGCGTACTGCTCAAGGAAATCATCCAGGACCACCACGACCCGGCCCTGCAGGAAGACCTCAGTGTGTTGCAGGAACAGGTCAAGCAGTGCAAGCAGACCTTGCAGCAACTGGTGCGCGCCGCCGAAGCCAATCGCCGCCTGGCGGTCGAGATGCAGGACGTGACCCAGTGGCTCGACGAAGCCCTGAACCGCTGGCACCTGATGCGCCCCGAAGCCAGTTACCGCTTCCACCTGCTCGGCCAGGGCGCGGTCCCGCGCATGGCACCGCCGCCCGACCTGACCCAGGCCTTGCTCAACCTGCTGAACAACGCCGCCGACGCCTGCCCCGAAGGCCTGGGCGTGCAGTTGGACTGGGATGCGGAAGACGTGACCATCAGCATTCGTGACCACGGCGCGGGCGTGCCGCTGGCCATTGCCGAGCAGATCGGCAAACCGTTCTTTACCACCAAGGGCAAAGGCTTCGGCCTCGGCCTGTTTTTGAGCAAGGCCAGCGTGACCCGCGCGGGCGGCTCAGTGAAGCTCTATAGTCATGAGGAAGGTGGCACGCTCACCGAGCTGCGCCTGCCCCGTGTCGCACGAGGAGATATCGATGAGTGACGAGATCCAAGTCGAAGGCGAAGAACTGCCGCACCTGTTGCTGGTAGATGACGACGCTACCTTTACCCGCGTGATGGCGCGTGCCATGAGCCGTCGCGGTTTCCGCGTAAGCACCGCCGGTTCCGCCGAAGAAGGCCTGACCATCGCCCAGGCCGACCTGCCGGACTACGCCGCGCTCGACCTGAAAATGGACGGCGACTCCGGCCTGGTGCTGCTGCCCAAGCTGCTGGAACTCGACCCGGAAATGCGCGTGGTGATCCTTACCGGTTACTCCAGCATTGCCACCGCCGTCGAGGCGATCAAGCGCGGCGCCTGCAACTACCTGTGCAAGCCGGCCGATGCGGATGACGTGCTGGCTGCGCTGCTGTCCGAGCACGCCGACCTCGACACCCTGGTGCCGGAAAACCCGATGTCGGTGGACCGCCTGCAATGGGAGCACATCCAGCGCGTGCTCACCGAACACGAAGGCAACATCTCCGCCACCGCCCGCGCCCTGGGCATGCACCGCCGCACCTTGCAGCGCAAACTGCAAAAGCGTCCGGTACGCCGCTGAACGAAGTCTGAACAACCTGCTTCAGGCTGCACGGCGCCCTGAACCGATCGTCTATGATCGGTTCAAACGCCTGTGATCTTTTCCCTACCGAGCCTGAACGATGAATCAGAACGCTGAGTATTCCGCGGTCAACGACGCGGTGCGTGGGCAATTCTTCCGCCGAACCTGGGCGATGATCACACCGTATTGGCGCAGTGAAGAGAAGGGCAAGGCCTGGTTGTTGCTGGCGGCGGTGATTGGCCTGTCGCTGTTCAGCGTGGCGATCTCGGTGTGGATCAACCACTGGTACAAGGACTTCTACAACGCCCTCGAACACAAGGACACGGCAGCGTTCTGGCAACTGATCGGCTACTTCGGCGGGATCGCCGCCGTGGCGATCCTCGGCGCGGTGTACCGCCTGTACCTGACCCAGATGCTGACCATCCGCTGGCGTGCCTGGCTCACCGAGAAACACTTCGCCCGCTGGCTCGCCGACAAGAACTACTACCAGCTGGAACAGGGCGGCTACACCGATAACCCGGACCAGCGGATTTCCGAAGACCTCAACAACTTTACCGCCAACACCTTGAGCCTCGGCCTTGGCTTGCTGCGCAATGTGGTCAGCCTGGTGTCGTTCTCGATCATCCTGTGGGGTGTGTCGGGCAGTATCGAAGTGTTTGGCATCACCATTCCCGGCTACATGTTCTGGTGCGCACTGCTGTATGCCGCCGTGGGTAGTTGGCTGACGCACCTGATCGGCCGTCGCTTGATCGGCCTGAGCAACCAACAACAGCGCTTCGAAGCGGACCTGCGTTTTTCCATGGTGCGTGTGCGTGAGAACGCCGAGAGCATCGCGCTGTACAACGGCGAGCCGAATGAACAACAGCGCTTGAGCACGCGCTTCGGCAAGGTCTGGCACAATTTCTGGGACATCATGAAAGTGTCCAAGCGCCTGACCTTCTTTACCGCCGGTTACAGCCAGATCGCGATCATCTTCCCGTTTATCGTCGCGGCGCCGCGCTACTTCACCGGCAAGATCGAGTTAGGCGAGCTGATGCAAATCAACTCGGCGTTCGGCAACGTGCAGGAGAACTTCAGCTGGTTTATCAGCGCGTATTCGGACCTGGCGTCGTGGCGTGCCACCAGTGATCGTCTGCTGAGTTTTCAGCAGGCCATGACTGATAACGAGCAACGTCCTCCAGCGATTGATGTACGCCCTGAAGGCGAGCGCCTTGTGGTGAAAAACCTGGGCATGGACCTGGCCGATGGTCGCCACTTGCTCACCGATGCGGACATGATCGTGGAGCCCGGCCAGCGCGTGATGCTCAGCGGGCGTTCCGGCAGCGGCAAAAGTACGTTGCTTCGTGCGATGGGCCATCTGTGGCCGGCGGGGCACGGCAGCATTCGCTTGCCGGCCGCGCGTTATCTGTTCCTGCCGCAGAAGCCTTACCTGCCGATTGGTACGTTGAAGGCGGTGTTGAGTTACCCACAGGACGACAGCGTCTACCCGGCCGAACGTTATGCACAGGTGCTGGAGACGTGCCGTTTGCCGCACCTGGTCGGTCGTCTGGATGAAGCGAACCACTGGCAACGCATGCTCTCGCCGGGTGAGCAGCAGCGCCTGGCGTTCGCCCGTGCGTTGTTGTTTGCGCCGCAATGGCTGTACATGGACGAAGCGACGTCGGCCATGGATGAAGAGGATGAGGCGACGTTGTACCAGGCGTTGATTGATGAATTGCCGGGGCTGAGTATCGTCAGCGTGGGGCATCGCAGCAGCCTCAAGCGGTTCCATGGGCGGCATGTGCGGATTGAGGGTGGGTTGTTACAGGAACAACACCCCGCCTAAGGCTGTACTCAATCAATGTGGGAGCTGGCTTGCCTGCGATGCAGGCGCCTCGGTCTGTCAGTTAAACCGCAGCGATGCCATCGCAGGCAAGCCAGCTCCCACATGGGTTCTCCAGTGTTCTGAAGAATGAGCACCCAACAAAAAGCCCGGCTGATCATCGATCAGCCGGGCTTTTTAGTGCTTGAAGAAAACTTACTTCTTCAAACCGTAATGCTCATCCAGCATGCCTGGGGCGTTCGGCGTTTTTGGCGCGTAGTCCCGTGGCGGCTCCTGGTTTTCCCGGGGTGGGGTCAGGCGCTCACGTGGTGCTTGCGGTGCATCGGAATGCAGCGCGGCCAGCAGGCGCTGACGGGTAATGTCGTCGAGGGCCAGGCGGTTGGCGCCATCGGCGAGGTGGTCTTGTACTTCCTGGTAGCTCTGGGTGAGCTTCTTGACCAGGGTCGCGGTGCTGTTGAAGTGGGTAACAACCTCGTTCTGATAACTGTCAAAACGTTCCTGAATGTCATCCAGCTGACGCTGCGTGCGGTTAGGCGCGGCATTCGGCAGCAGGCGAGCAACCAGGAATCCAATGGCGACACCGGCAACCAGGGCAAGAGTCGGCAACAACCAAACTAAGAGCGAGTGTTCCACGAGTCCTTCCTCTATAAACGGCTTTGCTTTACGTTAACGGCTCAAACCTGCGCTGTATACCGCGATTAAGCTCGCAATGATGCCAAGCACAGACTTTTAGCTAGACGAGTCGACCCATTGAGAGGTCACGGAGTTCATCTCTTGCTCATGCGTGAAACCCCCGTTTTGATCGATGGCCCAGTCGGCCAATTGGAAGCCCTGTACCTGGATCACCCCGAACCACGGGGCCTGGCGCTGATCTGCCACCCCAACCCGGTGCAGGGTGGGACCATGCTCAATAAAGTCGTATCGACCCTGCAACGCACCGCCCGCGATGCTGGTTTGATTACGTTGCGTTTCAATTACCGTGGCGTCGGCGCGAGTGCCGGCACCCACGACATGAGCACCGGGGAAGTGGACGATGCCGAAGCGGCCGCCACCTGGCTGCGGGAAAAACACCCCGATTTGCCGATGACCCTGCTGGGTTTTTCCTTTGGTGGCTACGTGGCCGCCAGCCTCGGCGGCCGCCTGGAAGCCAAGGGTGAGAAGCTCGCGCACCTGTTCATGGTGGCCGCTGCGGTGATGCGCCTGCGCGATAGCGATGTGTTACCACAAGGCTGCCCGCTGACCCTGATCCAGCCGGAAACCGACGAAGTGGTCGACCCGCAGACCGTCTACGACTGGTCCGCCGCCCTGAATCGCCCCCATGAGCTGCTGAAAGTGGCAGAATGCGGGCACTTTTTTCATGGCAAGCTCACCGATCTCAAGGATCTGGTGCTGCCGCGCCTCTCGAATTGATAGCAGTCTGATAAGCGATTACCCATGACGACTCGTACCCGTATCCTCACCGGCATCACCACCACCGGCACGCCGCACCTGGGCAACTACGCCGGTGCGATCCGCCCGGCGATCCTCGCAAGCCAGGACGCCAATGCCGACTCCTTCTACTTCCTGGCCGACTACCACGCCCTGATCAAATGCGATGACCCGCAGCGCATCCAGCGCTCGCGCATGGAAATCGCCGCGACCTGGCTGGCCGGTGGCCTGGATGTGAACCGGGTGACCTTCTACCGCCAGTCCGACATCCCGGAAATCCCCGAGCTGACCTGGCTGCTCACCTGCGTTGCCGCCAAGGGCCTGCTCAACCGCGCCCATGCGTACAAGGCCTCGGTGGACAAGAACGTGGAAACCGGCGAAGACCCGGATGCGGGCATCACCATGGGCCTGTACAGCTACCCGGTGCTGATGGCAGCGGACATCCTGATGTTCAACGCGCACAAGGTGCCGGTGGGCCGCGACCAGATCCAGCATGTGGAAATGGCCCGCGACATCGGCCAGCGTTTCAACCATCTGTTCGGCAACGGTAAAGAGTTCTTCACCATGCCCGAGGCGTTGATCGAAGAAAGCGTCGCCACCTTGCCGGGCCTGGATGGCCGCAAGATGTCCAAGAGCTACGACAACACCATCCCGTTGTTCACCAGCGCCAAGGACATGAAGGACGCGATCTCGCGCATCGTCACGGATTCGCGCGCGCCGGGCGAAGCCAAGGACCCGGACAACTCCCACCTGTTCACCTTGTTCCAGGCATTCGCCAGCAAGGCCCAGGAAGAAGAGTTCCGCGCCGAACTGCTGCAAGGCCTGGGCTGGGGCGAGGCGAAGAACCGTCTGTTCCAACTGTTGGACGGTCAATTGGGCGAAGCCCGCGAGCGTTACCATCAACTGATGTCGCGCCCGTCGGACATGGAAGACCTGCTGCTGATCGGCGCCAAGAAAGCCCGCGCCGTGGCTGCACCGTTCCTCGCCGAGCTGCGTGAGGCGGTTGGCCTGCGTTCGTTCGTCGAGCAAGCCGCTGCGCCGGTGGCTGCCAAGAAGAAAGCCGCGAAAGCCGCACGTTTTGTGAGCTTCCGCGAAGACGACGGCAGCTTCCGCTTCCGTCTGCTGGCCGCCGATGGCGAGCAACTGCTGCTGTCGCGCAACTTCGCTGACGGTAAAGCTGCTGGCGCTGTGACCAAGCAATTGCAGAACGGTGACGCGCTGGACGTACGCAGCGACGCCCTGAGCTTCAGCGTCTGGCTGGACGGCAATGCTGTGGCCGACAGCGCCGAGTTCGCCGACTCGGCCTCTCGCGACGCCGCCATCGCCGCCCTGCGCATTGCGTTGACCCCCATCGAAGATTGACCCGACCAAGGGTTGATTGCCATTAATCAGGGCCGTCGTTACAGTGACGGCCCGTTTTTGTTGCCTTGCTAACGAAATTATGACGCCCCTAGAACGATATCAAGCTGATCTGAAACGCCCTGAATTCTTCCATGACGCTGCGCAGGAAACCGCGGTGCGTCACTTGCAGCGCCTGTACGACGACCTCGTCGCCGCCTCGCAAAGCAAGCCGGGGATGTTCAGCAAGCTGTTTGGCAAGAAAGACCACACGCCGGTCAAAGGCCTGTACTTCTGGGGCGGCGTCGGCCGGGGCAAGACTTACCTGGTGGACACCTTCTTTGAAGCGCTGCCCTTCAAGGAAAAGGTCCGCACTCACTTCCACCGCTTCATGAAGCGCGTGCACGAAGAGATGAAGACCCTGCCGGGCGAGAAAAACCCGCTGACCATCATCGCCAAGCGCTTCTCCGACGAAGCGCGGGTGATCTGCTTCGATGAATTCTTCGTTTCCGACATCACCGACGCCATGATCCTCGGCACCTTGATGGAAGAGCTGTTCAAGAACGGCGTGACCCTGGTCGCCACCTCGAACATCGTGCCCGACGGCCTGTACAAGGACGGCCTGCAACGCGCGCGCTTCCTGCCGGCCATCGCGCTGATCAAGCAGAACACCGAGATCGTCAACGTCGACAGCGGCGTCGACTACCGCCTGCGTCACCTGGAGCAAGCGGAGCTGTTCCACTTCCCGCTCAACGAAGCGGCGCACGAAAGCCTGCGCAAGAGCTTCCGCGCCCTCACGCCGGAATGCACCCAGGCGGTGGAAAACGACAAGCTGATGATCGAGAACCGCGAAATCATCGCGCTGCGTACGTGCGATGACGTGGCGTGGTTCGACTTCCGCGCCCTGTGCGACGGCCCGCGTAGCCAGAACGACTACATCGAGTTGGGCAAGATCTTCCATGCGGTGATCTTGAGCGGCGTAGAGCAGATGAGCGTGACCACCGACGACATCGCGCGGCGGTTTATCAACATGGTCGATGAGTTTTACGACCGCAACGTGAAGCTGATCATCTCGGCGGAAGTTGAGCTGAAGGATCTGTACACCGGGGGTCGATTGACCTTCGAGTTCCAGCGTACTTTGAGCCGCTTGCTGGAAATGCAGTCCCACGAGTTCCTGGCACGCGGGCACAAGCCATAAACCAATCTCCAGACACAATGGAGATCAAAAATGTGGGAGCTGGCTTGCCTGCGATAGCGGTGTCCCAGCCAACAGATAAGTTGGCTGACAGACCGCTATCGCAGGCAAGCCAGCTCCCACATTAGGTTTGTGTGTGTCTCGGGTCAGGCGGCCTGCTGGAACTGCTGCCGGTATTGGTTCGGCGACAGCTCGGTGTGCTGCCTGAACAACCGCGCAAAGAAACTCGCATCGTCATACCCCACCTCATAGCTGATGGTCTTGATGCTCTTGCGGCTGCCCGAGAGCAGGCCCTTGGCTGTCTCGATACGCAGGCGTTGCAGGTAGTGCAGCGGCTTGTCGCCGGTCGCCGTCTGGAAGCGCCGCATGAAATTGCGGATGCTCATGCCATGTTCGCGGGCGACGTCTTCGAAGCGGAATTTGTCGGCGAAGTGCTCTTCGAGCCAGTGCTGGATCTGCAGGATGATTACGTCCTGGTGCAGCTTCTGCCCACCAAAACCGATGCGTCCTGGCGCGTAGCTGCGCTGCACTTCGTAGAGGATGTCGCGGGCTACGGCCTGGGCGATGTTGGCGCCGCAGAAGCGTTCGATCAGGTAGATGTAGAGGTCGCACGCCGAGGTGGTGCCGCCGGCGCAGTACAGGTTGTCGGCGTCGGTGAGGTGCTTGTCCTGGTTGAGCTGGACCCGCGGGAAACGATCGCTGAAGGCGTTGAAGAAGCGCCAGTAGGTGGTCGCCTCCTTGCCATCGAGCAAGCCGGCTTCGGCCAGCCAGAACACGCCGGTGGCTTCGCCGCAGAGCACGGCGCCGCGTGCGTGTTGTGCGCGCAGCCACGGCAGCACTTGCGGGTAGCGGGTGCAGAGGGCGTCGAAGTCGTCCCAGAAGGCCGGTAGCACGATGATATCGGCGTCTTCCAGGCCGCCGTCCACCGGCATGATCACATCACTGAAGCTGCGCACCGATTGCCCGTCGGGGCTGACCAGGCGGGTTTCGAACGCCGGGGTCAGGCCCAGGCCTTGTTGCTTGCCGTACCGCAGGCTCGCGAGGTGGAAGAAATCCTTGGCTTGCATGAGGGTGGAAGCAAATACCCGATCAATGGCCAAAATGCTGACGCGCCGCAAGGGCGTGGAGATTTGGTTAGACATAATTTCATTTATTCTTATAGGGGAAAGTGGTCACCAGACGGCTGGATCGTCTTATTTTTTGTCGCATGTGTCCAGTGTCCTGTGATGCCTTCGCGGCATAGTCTCTGTGGGCTTGTTTTTGTCCGACAATCCCCGCAGGTGAGCCATGATCCCCAGAACCTTGTACAGCCCGGAACACGAACTCTTTCGCGAGAGCGTGCGCACCTTCCTCGAAAAACACGCCGCGCCGTTCCATGGGCAATGGGAGAAACAGGGCTATATCGATCGCGATTTGTGGAGCAAGGCGGGGGAGGCGGGGATGTTGTGCTCCCATCTGCCGGAGGAGTACGGCGGCCTGGGTGCGGACTTTCTCTACAGCGCGGTGGTGATCGAAGAGGTCAGCCGCCTGGGCTTGACCGGCATCGGCTTTTCCCTGCATTCGGACATCGTTGCGCCGTACATCCTGCATTACGGCAGTGAGGCGCTGAAGCACAAGTACCTGCCCAAGTTGATCTCCGGCGAGATGGTCACGGCCATTGCGATGACCGAGCCGGGCGCCGGTTCCGACCTGCAAGGGGTCAAGACTACTGCTGTGCTGGACGGTGATGAGTACGTGATCAACGGCTCCAAGACCTTTATCACCAACGGCTATTTGGCCGAGCTGGTGATCGTCGTCGCCAAGACCGATCCCAAGGCCGGCGCCAAGGGCACCAGCCTGTTTCTGGTGGAAGCCGACACGCCGGGCTTCGCCAAGGGCAAGCGCCTGGAGAAGGTCGGCATGAAGGCGCAGGACACTTCCGAACTGTTCTTCCAGGACGTGCGTGTGCCCAAGGAAAACCTGTTGGGCCAGGCCGGTGCGGGCTTTGCGTATTTGATGCAGGAGCTGCCGCAGGAGCGTTTGACCGTGGCCATCGGTGCGGTGTCATCGGCCGAGGCGGCACTGGAATTGACCCTGGAATACACCCGCGAGCGCAAGGCGTTTGGCAAGGCGATTGCGGATTTCCAGAACACTCGGTTCAAGCTGGCGGAGATGGCTACCGAGATTCAGATCGGCCGCGTATTTGTCGACAAGTGCATGGCGTTGCATCTGGAGGGCAAGCTGGATGTGCCTACGGCGGCGATGGCCAAGTACTGGGCCACGGACCTGCAATGCAAGGTGCTCGACGAGTGCGTGCAGCTGCACGGCGGCTACGGCTTCATGTGGGAATACCCAATTGCGCGGGCGTGGGCGGATGCGCGGGTGCAGCGGATTTATGCGGGGACCAATGAGATCATGAAGGAGATTATTGCGCGGGCGCTTTGATCTTGTGGTGTTGTTGAGGGCCCCATCGCAGGCAAGCCAGCTCCCACATTTGACGGTGTTCACACATCAAAATGTGGGAGCTGGCTTGCCTGCGATAGCGGTCTACCGATCAATCAAGGCGCAGGGTTCGGATGATCCTTCTGAATCGCCTCAATCCCCTCCAACACCTCTTTCGACAGCTTCAAGTCAGCGCTGGCAATGTTGCTGTCCAACTGCTCCAGCGACGTGGCGCCAATGATATTGCTGGTCACAAACGGCTGCTGCGTCACAAACGCCAACGCCATCTGCGCCGGGTCCAAGCCATGCTCGCGCGCCAGCGCCACATAACGGCTGCACGCCGCTTCCGACTGCGGGTTGAAGTAGCGGCTGAACCGGCTGTACTCCGTCAGGCGCGCCTTGGCCGGGCGTGCGCCACCTTCGTACTTGCCGCTGAGCATGCCGAACGCCAGGGGCGAGTAGGCCAGCAGGCCGCATTGCTCGCGAATGGCGATTTCCGCCAGGCCCACTTCAAAGCTGCGGTTGAGCAGGTTGTAGGGGTTCTGGATCGACACCGCGCGAGGCCAGCCACGGGCTTCGGCCAGGGCGAGGAACTTCATGGTGCCCCACGGGGTTTCGTTGGACAGGCCGATGTGGCGGATCTTGCCGGCCTTCACTTGCTCGTCCAGGGCTTCGAGGGTTTCCTCCAGCGGGGTGAGGTTGTCTTCGTCCTTGTGCTTGTAGCTCAGTTGGCCGAAGAAGTTGGTGCTGCGCTCCGGCCAGTGCAGCTGGTAGAGGTCGATCCAGTCGGTTTGCAGGCGCTTGAGGCTGGCATCCAGGGCTTCGACGATGTGCTTGCGGTTGTGGCGCAGGTGGCCGTCGCGGATGTAGTCGATGGTGTTGCCGGGGCCGGCGATCTTGCTGGCGAGGACCCAGTCGGCGCGATCGCCACGGCTTTTGAAGTAATTACCGATATAACGCTCGGTGGTGGCATAGGTGTCGGCCTTGGGCGGCACCGGGTACATTTCCGCCGTGTCGAGGAAGTTGATCCCCGCGGCCTTGGCCCGTTCGATCTGGGCGAAGGCCTCTGCCTCGCTGTTCTGCTCACCCCAGGTCATGGTGCCCAAGGCTATCGCGCTCACGTTCAGATCCGTACGGCCCAGCTGTCGATAATCCATCGGGTACTCCTTCAGGGAAAACAATCATAAAAGCAGGTTGAATTTTTTTTCGCAATCTGCATAATTGCCCACCTCTTTCTGCAGTGGAAGTGATGCGCCGCCTGCCGAAGAATCTTGCCGTTGAACGGACGCGCCGACCCGAGCCCCCGATAGCGTCTGTATCCGGCTGCCTTTGACTTGTCAAAGTACGCACTATTCAGTAAGATCCGCCGTCTAATTTACAGGGCGGCCCCTGAGGCTATTAAAGAATGACAACTTTTACTGCAAAACCGGAAACAGTTCAGCGCGACTGGTTTGTCGTCGACGCCGCTGGTCAGACCCTGGGTCGTCTGGCCACTGAAGTCGCCAGCCGTCTGCGTGGCAAGCACAAGCCTGAGTACACCCCTCACGTTGACACCGGTGACTACATCGTGATCATCAACGCTGAGCAGGTACGTGTTACCGGCAACAAAGCGCAAGACAAAATGTACTACCGTCACTCCGGTTTCCCAGGCGGTATCAAGTCTTCGAACTTCGAAGGCCTGATCTCCAAGAAGCCTGAAGCCCCGATCGAAATCGCGGTCAAAGGTATGCTGCCTAAGGGCCCACTGGGTCGCGATATGTTTCGCAAGCTGAAAGTCTATGCGGGCGCTGTACACCCTCATGCTGCTCAGCAGCCCCAAGAACTGAAGTTTTAACGGAATAGTTCATTATGTCGGCGACTCAAAATTACGGCACTGGCCGTCGCAAAACCGCAACCGCACGCGTTTTCCTGCGTCCGGGCACTGGTAACATCTCGATCAACAACCGCACTCTGGAAAACTTCTTCGGCCGCGAAACTGCCCGCATGGTAGTTCGTCAGCCGCTGGAACTGACCGAGACCGTTGAGAAGTTCGACATCTACGTCACCGTTATCGGTGGCGGTGTAAGTGGTCAAGCTGGCGCAATCCGCCACGGTATCACTCGCGCTCTGATGCAGTACGACGAAACCCTGCGTGGCGCTCTGCGCAAAGCTGGCTTCGTGACTCGCGATGCCCGTGAAGTTGAACGTAAGAAAGTCGGTCTGCGTAAAGCGCGTAAGCGTCCGCAGTACTCGAAGCGTTAATTCGCTTTACGTTCCACAAAAACGCCCAGTCTCCTCACGGAGCTGGGCGTTTTTTATTGCCTGCGATTTATGCACAAATTTGTGCGTGACAACTTGCCACATCCGTAGACCCCCTATACTACAAGGCCTGGAGGCTGAGCCCTGGGCAATTACCTTGTCAACCGTGGGGCTTTTCATTACCATTCGGCAAAATTTTTATAAGTAAAGATTCAACACTTAGTAGACGCCTGATTTAACAGGCCAAAAAGCTGATGGGAGAGGACTGAATGAGCAATGACGGCGTGAATGCAGGCCGGCGTCGCTTCTTGGTAGCAGCCACATCCGTGGTGGGTGCTGCAGGAGCGGTGGGGGCTGCGGTCCCGTTCGTGGGGTCATGGTTTCCCAGTGCCAAGGCGAAAGCCGCAGGTGCACCGGTGAAGGTGAATATCAGCAAGATCGAGCCAGGCCAGCAGATGATTGCTGAGTGGCGCGGCCAGCCGGTCTTCATTGTTCGTCGTACCGAGGAAATCCTGGGGAATCTCAAGAAGATCGAAGGCCAGTTGTCTGACCCGACATCCGAGAAGTCCGACCAACCCGCCTACGCCAAAAACGAAGCGCGTTCGATCAAGCCAGAAATTCTGCTGCTGGTCGGTCTTTGTACTCACCTGGGTTGCTCGCCTACCTTCCGCCCGGAAGTTGCTCCGGTCGATCTGGGCAAGGATTGGGTCGGTGGTTATTTCTGCCCTTGCCACGGCTCGCACTACGACCTCGCTGGTCGCGTCTACAAGTCCCAACCTGCTCCCCTGAACCTGCCCGTGCCTCCGCATACCTACGAAACTGACGACCTCATTGTCATTGGCCTCGATAAGGAGAACGCGTGATGAGCAAGTTCATGGATTGGGTGGATGCGCGCTTCCCCGCCACAAAAATGTGGGAAGACCATCTCAGCAAATATTACGCACCAAAAAACTTCAACTTCTTCTACTTCTTCGGCTCGCTGGCACTGCTGGTGCTGGTCAACCAGATCGTCACCGGCGTCTGGCTGACCATGAGCTACACGCCGTCGGCAGAAGAAGCGTTCGCCTCCGTCGAATACATCATGCGTGACGTCGAGTACGGCTCGATCCTGCGCCTGCTGCACTCCACCGGCGCCTCGGCGTTCTTTATCGTCGTCTACATGCACATGTTCCGTGGCCTGCTCTACGGCTCGTACCAGAAGCCTCGTGAGCTGGTGTGGGTGTTCGGCATGCTGATCTACCTGGCGCTGATGGCCGAAGCCTTCATGGGTTACCTGCTGCCGTGGGGCCAGATGTCGTACTGGGGCGCCCAGGTGATCATCTCGCTGTTCGGTGCTATCCCAGTGATCGGCAACGACCTGACCCAGTGGATTCGTGGTGACTACCTGATCTCCGGTATCACCCTGAACCGCTTCTTTGCGTTGCACGTGGTGGCCTTGCCCATCGTGATCCTCGGCCTGGTGGTGCTGCACATCCTGGCGCTGCACGAAGTGGGTTCGAACAACCCGGATGGCGTGGACATCAAGAAGCACAAGGACGAGAACGGCATCCCGCTGGATGGCATTCCGTTCCACCCGTACTACACCGTCAAGGACATTGTCGGCGTGGTCGTGTTCCTGTTCGTGTTCTGCTCGATCGTGTTCTTTTTCCCGGAGATGGGTGGGTATTTCCTGGAGAAACCTAACTTCGAACAGGCCAACGCCTTCAAGACCCCTGAGCACATTGCCCCGGTCTGGTACTTCACGCCGTTCTACGCGATCTTGCGCGCGATCCCCGACAAACTCATGGGCGTGATCGCCATGGGTGCGGCCATCGCCGTGCTGTTCGTGTTGCCGTGGCTCGACCGTAGCCCGGTCAAGTCCATGCGCTACAAAGGCTGGCTGAGCAAAATCTGGCTGTGGGTGTTCTGCATTGCCTTCGTGATCCTGGGTGTGTTGGGCGTATTGGCGCCAACCCCTGAGCGTACGTTGCTGTCGCAGGTCTGCACCTTCCTGTATTTCGCCTACTTCATTCTGATGCCGTTCTACACCCGGCTCGAGAAGACCAAACCGGTACCGGAAAGGGTGACTGGCTGATGAAAAAATTATTCGTTGCATTGATGCTTGCGGCCCTGCCGCTGCTGTCCTTCGCTGCCGAGCACGGCGGCCCGGAGCTGGAAAAAGTCGATATCGACGTGTCGGACAAAGCCGCCCTGCAAGACGGCGCGCGGACATTCGCCAACTACTGCATGGGCTGCCACAGCGCCAAGTTCCAGCGTTATGAGCGGGTTGCCGATGACCTCGGTATCCCTCACGAAGTGATGCTGGACAAACTGGTGTTCACCGGCGCCAAGATCGGCGACCACATGAACATCGGCATGAAGCCCGCCGACGCCAAGGCCTGGTTCGGTGCAGCACCGCCCGACCTGACCCTGGTGGCACGCGTACGTGGCACCGACTGGCTCTACAACTACCTGAAATCCTTCTACGAAGACCCTTCGCGCCCGTATGGCGTGAACAACAAAGTCTTCCCGAACGTCGGTATGCCTAACGTTCTGGTCGGCCTGCAGGGTCGCCAAGTGGTAGGATGCAAGCAGGTTCAGGTCGTTGAAGACGGCAAGAAGCAATATGACCCGTTGACCGGTACGCCTTTGACTCACGAAGCGTGCGATCAACTGACCATCGTGCCCAAGACCGGCGCGCTGAACGAAGAGCAGTTCGACGAGAAAGTAAAAAATCTCGTGACCTTCCTGGCCTACTCGGCCAACCCGGTCAAACTGCAACACCAGCGCATCGGTACCTACGTCTTGCTGTACCTGGCTTTCTTCTTTGTGTTCGCCTATCTGCTCAAACGCGAATACTGGAAGGATGTGCATTGATCCAACCGTAAGCAATTGCTGTTAATCTTGCGCGCCCAGCGGCATCTCTGAATACGTAGCGACCTGGTTGAACCGGTCGTTACAGAGATGCTCCCTGGGCGCGCTCGTTTTTGAGCTTTCGATAATTTCAACAAGCGAGGAGGACCGCCATGGGCGTGACCAATCGGTTGGCCTGTTACTCCGACCCCGCCGACCACTATTCCCACCGAGTACGTATCGTGCTCGCAGAGAAGGGTGTCAGCGCCGAGATCATCAGTGTGGAGGCGGGCCGTCAGCCGCCAAAACTGATCGAAGTGAACCCCTACGGCAGCTTGCCCACCCTGGTCGATCGTGACCTGGCGTTGTGGGAGTCGACCGTGGTGATGGAATACCTGGATGAGCGTTACCCGCATCCACCTTTGCTGCCGGTGTATCCGGTGGCGCGTGCCAACAGCCGCCTGCTGATCCATCGGATCCAGCGTGACTGGTGCGGGCTGGTGGACGTGATTCTGGATTCGCGCAGCAAAGAGGCGGCCCGTGTTGTGGCGCGCAAGGAATTGCGCGAGAGCCTGACCGGCGTTTCGCCGCTGTTCGCCGACAAGCCTTTTTTCCTCAGTGAGGAACAAAGCTTGGTGGATTGCTGCCTATTACCCATACTCTGGCGCTTGCCGATCCTGGGCATTGAACTGCCGCGGCCAGCCAAGCCGCTGCTTGATTACATGGAGCGCCAGTTTGCGCGTGAGGCTTTCCAGGCGAGTCTGTCTGGTGTCGAACGCGATATGCGCTAAGGCTTAAGGAGCCGCTGATGAACTCCAGTCGACCTTACCTGGTCCGCGCGCTCTATGAGTGGATTGTGGACAACGATTGCACCCCGCACATGCTGGTCAATTCCGAATTTCCTGCGGTTCAGGTACCGCAAGGTTTTGCCAGTGACGGGCAGATTGTGTTGAACGTATCGCCCAGTGCCGTGCGCCACCTGCACATGGACAACGAAGCGGTGAGCTTCGAAGGGCGTTTCGGCGGTGTGCCGCATACGCTGTTCGTGCCGATTGGCGCCATTCTCGGGATCTACGCCCGGGAGAACGGCCAAGGCATGGTGTTTGATCTGGAGTCGCCGTTCGACGGTGATGAATCGATCGAAGGCGATGACGACGGTGATCTGCCACCGGATGCCGAGCCACCGCGCCCAAGCGGCCGGCCGAGCCTGAAAGTGGTGAAGTAAACGGTGGTTGCCTTCGGGCACGCCTGAAAAATGCCTCGGCCTGTGCCGGGGCATTTTTTTGCGTGCTTGATGTGGATGAAAGTCGTGCCCGGACGGTGATCGTACAACCGCCATGGGCTATGATGCCTGCTCAAGTTCGCCGAGAAAGATGATTCATCATGGAAAACACCAACACCGCCCCTCGTCTTCCCCGCAAGCGCCGCAGCCTTGCCCAGGAATTGGTCACGGTGTTGTCCGAGCAGATCCGCGATGGTGAACTCAAGCGCGGTGACAAGCTGCCCACCGAGTCGGCGATCATGGAAGCCCATGGCGTCAGCCGCACCGTGGTGCGTGAGGCCATCTCGCGCTTGCAGGCAGCAGGCCAGGTGGAGACCCGTCACGGCATCGGCACCTTTGTGCTGGATACGCCAAGCCCGAGCGGCTTCCGTATCGACCCGGCCACGGTGGTCACGTTGCGTGATGTGCTGGCGATCCTGGAGCTGCGTATCAGCCTGGAAGTCGAGTCCGCAGGGTTGGCTGCATTGCGCCGCACCGACGAACAACTGGCGACCATGCGCGCCGCCCTCGATGCCCTGAATGAAAGCGCAGCACACGCCGGCGATGCGGTGGCGTCCGACTTTGCCTTCCACCTGGAAATCGCCCTGTCCACCGGCAACCGCTACTTCACCGACATCATGACCCACCTGGGCACCAGCATCATTCCGCGTACGCGCTTGAATTCCGCGCGTCTGGCCCACGATGACCAGCAACACTACATGGGGCGTTTGAGCCGTGAGCATGAAGAGATCTACGAGGCGATTGCCCGTAAGGATTCGGATGCGGCGCGGGCGGCCATGCGCCTGCACCTGACCAACAGCCGTGAGCGGCTGCGCCATGCCCATGAAGAGGCAGAATCGCAGCGCAACTGAGGTTGATGCCTATCTAGTGTGGGAGCGGGCTTGCCCGCGATTGCGCTGGGTCAGTCGGTGGGCGCTTGGCTGATACACCGCCATCGCAGGCAAGCCAGCTCCCACATTTGATCTGCGTTTAAGCGGCAGGTTGGTTGGGCTTGTAGTCCTTGAGCAGCAGATACGTACTCCACCCCCACCAATCATCCGTCCAGCGCTTGTCGTTCAAGTCATTCACTTCCTTGCGCCGCAGCACCTTGTCTCCTTCCATCTTGAACAGCGGCGAAAAGTTGTTCGCCGGGTTCTGCGCGGCCTTCAAGTCCGGCACATACAACGGCGCCTTGAAGTCGGCCGGGGAGGGCGCCACGCCGCTGATAAAGGTTTCGAAGATTTCATCCGCCGAAGCCTGCACCGCACGTTTGACCTGCACCCGATTGTCCCCATCGATGGAATCGAAGTAGCGTTTGTCGCCATAGGCATGCCATTGCTCCCCGAGGGCGTTGCGCACCTTGAGCCCGAACTTGCTGTCTTCATCGTGCATGAAGCGGCTGATCAACGAACCCAGTTCACCCGGCGTGACCACTGCTGCCAATTGCTTGCGTGGCACTCGCAAGTGCCCGGCGGAAAACAGGTCGGTCAAAAAGTGATCAGCAAAACTGTTCATGGCATAGGCCAGTTCCAGCGCCTGATCGGTACCGGTTTGATGCGCCACCACGGCCTGTTGCAGCGCCGCCATATGCCCGGCCAGGTACGCCGACAACGCCCATTCACCAAAGTGGTCGGCATTGTCTGCCGCCAGTTTCAGATAACGCCCCAGCGGAACGAGCGCCGAAACCGCACTGCCGCCACCCGTGATGCGATTCCACTCCTCGGACAACGTATCACCCAGCGCATCGTAGGCTTCATGGGCTTGCTTGCCGTCCCTGATCGCCTGGTTGACCGCGTTAATCTCCTTTTGCATCACCGCGAGGATCTTGCGGGCTTCTTCCCGCGACGCCGGCAAAACCGCCAGCGAGTTGAACGCGGCGGTAAAGCGTTGCACGCGGTCGGCAGGGGAGGCGCCATCGCTGATGGGCTGACCGGGAATGCCGTAGAAGTCACCGCCCAGGGCAATCACCTGACCGTAGGTCAGCGCCAGCCCATTGGGCAGGTGCAGCTCGACTTGTCGGGCGGGGATTGCCGGAGCGTCCTTGGCGAAATGCAACAGGGTGTCGTCGCCGATGGCGGTGTGTTCGCCGCCTTCGAAGCGCAGGATCGGTTGGTTTTTTGCGGGTGCTGCGAGTTCAAGACCTGACATGTTAGCTCCTTGCTATGTCGTAGGAATCTTCCTTAATAACTGTATGCATATACAGTTATTGCCAGCATAGAGGAATAATTTCCTACGTCAAGAAGGCAGGCCATACATCGAGCCCTGGACAGACCTCGACGAATTGCAGTTGACGAATCTTTTTATAGTTGTACGATGACGTACGACATCACCAAAACCAACAACAACCTTTCGACAGAAAGTCTTCGCCCAGGGTGTTCGAATAATGAATCCACAAGAACTGAAGTCCATCCTCTCCCACGGTCTGCTGTCTTTCCCGGTGACCGATTTCAATGCGCAGGGTGACTTCCACCAGGCGGGTTACATCAAGCGTCTGGAATGGCTGGCTCCCTACGGCGCCACGGCCCTTTTCGCTGCCGGCGGCACCGGTGAGTTTTTCTCCCTCGCTGCCAGCGAATATTCCCAAGTAGTGAAAACCGCCGTTGATACCTGCGCCACCAGCGTGCCAATCCTCGCCGGTGTCGGCGGTTCGACCCGCCAGGCCATCGAGTACGCCCAAGAGGCCGAGCGCCTGGGTGCCAAAGGCTTGTTGCTGCTGCCGCACTACCTCACCGAAGCCAGCCAGGACGGGGTTGCCGCCCACGTTGAAGCGGTGTGCAAATCGGTGAAGATTGGTGTGGTGGTATACAACCGCAACGTCTGCCGCCTCACCGCGCCACTGCTGGAACGCTTGGCCGAGCGTTGCCCGAACCTGATCGGCTACAAAGACGGCCTGGGCGACATTGAATTGATGGTCTCGATCCGCCGTCGCCTTGGTGATCGTTTCAGCTACCTCGGCGGCCTGCCGACTGCAGAGGTTTACGCCGCTGCCTACAAGGCCCTGGGCGTGCCGGTGTACTCCTCGGCGGTATTCAACTTCATCCCGAAAACCGCGATGGATTTCTACCACGCCATTGCCCGCGAAGATCACGCCACCGTCGACAAGATCATCGACGACTTCTTCCTGCCGTACTTGGACATCCGCAACCGCAAGGCTGGCTATGCCGTGAGCATCGTCAAGGCGGGTGCCAAAATCGTCGGCTACGACGCAGGCCCGGTGCGCACCCCGCTGACCGACCTGTTGCCGGAAGAATACGAAGCCCTGGCCGCGCTGATCGACAAGCAAGGCGCGCAATAACTTATCTACAAGGCCGCTGAGAGATCAGCGGCCTTTTGCGTCAGGAGAAGATTCGTGTCCCAAGCCCAGCGTTTTGAAAACTACATCAACGGCCAATGGGTGGCCGGTGCCGACTATTGCGTCAACCTCAACCCGTCGGACTTGTCCGATGTGATTGGCGAATACGCCAAGGCCGATGTCGGCCAAGTCAACTCTGCCATTGAGGCTGCACGCGCCGCGTTCCCGGCCTGGTCCACCTCCGGGATTCAGGCGCGCCACGATGCCCTGGATAAAGTCGGCAGCGAAATCCTCGCCCGCCGCGAAGAGCTCGGCACCTTGCTGGCCCGGGAAGAGGGCAAGACCCTGCCCGAAGCCATCGGCGAAGTGACCCGTGCCGGCAACATCTTCAAGTTCTTCGCCGGTGAATGCCTGCGCTTGTCCGGCGACTACGTGCCATCGGTGCGCCCGGGCGTCAACGTTGAAGTGACCCGCGAAGCCCTCGGCGTGGTCGGCCTGATCACCCCGTGGAACTTCCCGATTGCCATCCCCGCGTGGAAAATCGCCCCGGCCCTGGCCTACGGCAACTGCGTGGTGATCAAGCCGGCCGAACTGGTGCCGGGCTGCGCCTGGGCCCTGGCGGAGATTATCTCCCGCGCCGGCTTCCCGGCTGGCGTGTTCAACCTGGTGATGGGCAGCGGCCGCGTGGTCGGCGATGTGCTGGTCAACAGCGCGAAAGTCGATGGCATCAGCTTCACCGGTTCCGTCGGTGTGGGCCGTCAGATCGCCGTCAGCTGTGTGTCGCGCCAGGCCAAGGTGCAGTTGGAAATGGGCGGCAAGAACCCGCAGATCATTCTCGACGACGCCGACCTCAAGCAGGCCGTCGAGCTGTCGGTGCAGAGCGCGTTCTACTCCACCGGCCAGCGTTGCACCGCCTCCAGCCGCCTGATTGTCACCGCCGGGATTCACGACCAGTTCGTCGCGGCGATGGCTGAGCGCATGAAGTCGATCAAGGTCGGCCATGCGTTGCACAGCGGCACCGACATCGGCCCGGTGGTTTCCCAGGCCCAGTTGGATCAGGACTTGAAGTACATCGACATTGGCCAAAGCGAAGGCGCGCGGCTGGTGAGCGGTGGTGGCCTGGTGACCTGCGACACCGAAGGTTACTACTTGGCGCCAACGCTGTTCGCCGACAGCGAAGCCGCCATGCGCATCAGCCGCGAAGAGATCTTCGGCCCGGTGGCCAACGTGGTGCGCGTGGCGGACTACGAAGCGGCACTGGCCATGGCCAATGACACCGAGTTCGGATTGTCGGCGGGCATTGCCACCACGTCGCTGAAATACGCCAACCACTTCAAGCGTCACTCCCAGGCCGGGATGGTGATGGTCAACCTGCCGACCGCCGGTGTGGATTATCACGTTCCATTCGGTGGCCGTAAGGGCTCATCCTATGGTTCGCGTGAGCAAGGTCGCTATGCGCAAGAGTTCTACACCGTGGTGAAGACCAGCTACATCGGTTCGTAACACGCAACACCTTTGGGCGTCGGTTCCTGTGGGAGCTGGCTTGCCTGCGATGGCATCACCGCAGTTTGCCTGACACTGCGCGGTGCCTGTATCGCAGGCAAGCCAGCTCCCACATAAAGCGGTTCCCACACGAAAAACAGAAACCATTACCCGCAAAAAAAATAATTAGTGGGAGTACTTCTTTATGCAAGCGACCAAGCCGACCCATGTCCGCTATTTGATATTGCTCATGCTGTTCCTGGTGACCACGATCAACTACGCCGACCGGGCCACCATCGCCATCGCGGGCTCCAGCCTGCAAAAAGACCTCGGCATCGACGCGGTCACCCTCGGTTACATCTTCTCTGCATTCGGTTGGGCCTACGTGGCCGGGCAAATTCCCGGCGGCTGGCTGCTGGACCGGTTCGGCTCGAAAAAAGTCTATGCCCTGAGCATCTTCACCTGGTCACTGTTCACCGTGCTGCAAGGCTATGTCGGTGAGTTCGGTGTCTCCACCGCCGTGGTTGCGCTGTTTATGCTGCGCTTCATGGTGGGCCTGGCCGAAGCGCCTTCGTTTCCCGGAAACGCCCGTATTGTCGCGGCGTGGTTTCCTACGGCCGAGCGCGGCACGGCTTCGGCGATCTTCAACTCGGCGCAGTACTTCGCTACGGTGTTGTTTGCACCGCTGATGGGCTGGATCGTCTACAGCTTCGGCTGGCAGCACGTGTTTATCGTGATGGGCGTGATCGGCATCCTGTTCTCGCTGATCTGGCTGAAAGTTATCCACAGCCCGCGCCAGCATCCGCTGATCAACGAAGCCGAGTTCAACCACATTGCCGCCAATGGTGCGATGGTCGATATGGACCAGGACAAGGGCAAAGGTAAAAAAACTGACGGTCCGAAGTGGGATTACATCCGCCAACTGCTGACCAACCGCATGATGCTCGGCGTGTACCTGGGCCAGTACTGCATCAATGGCATCACCTACTTCTTCCTGACCTGGTTCCCGGTGTACCTGGTGCAGGACCGTGGCATGACCATTCTCAAGGCCGGTTTCATTGCCTCGTTGCCGGCGATCTGCGGGTTTATCGGCGGTGTGCTCGGCGGGGTGATTTCCGATTACCTGCTGCGCAAGGGCCATTCGCTGACCTTCGCCCGCAAGGCGCCGATCATCGGTGGCCTGCTGATCTCCAGCAGCATCGTGGCCTGCAACTACGTGGATATCGAATGGATGGTGGTGGGCTTCATGGCCCTGGCCTTCTTCGGTAAAGGCGTTGGCGCACTGGGCTGGGCGGTGGTGTCCGACACTTCGCCGAAACAAATCGCCGGCCTCAGTGGCGGCTTGTTCAACACCTTCGGTAACCTCGCGTCGATCACTACGCCGATCGTCATCGGCTACATCATCAGCACCACCGGCTCGTTCAAATGGGCCTTGGTGTTCGTCGGCGCCAACGCGCTGGTGGCGGTGTTCAGCTACCTAGTCATCGTGGGTCCGATCAAGCGCGTGGTGCTCAAAGAGCCGCCAGCCAAGGGCCCTGAACTGACCCAACTTACCGAAGCGCACTCCTGAGGGGCGATGTAATGCAGTTGATTGAACATGCCGACTCGCCGCGCTCCATTCGTTTGCACGAGCGCGACAACGTAGTGATCGTGGTCAACGACCAGGGCGTTCCGGCCGGGACCGAGTTCCCGGACGGCCTGGTGACCGTGGATTTCATCCCCCAGAGCCACAAGGTGACCCTGGAAGATATCCCCGAGGGCGGTCAGATTATTCGCTACGGCCAGACCATCGGTTACGCCTTGGCGCCGATTCCGCGTGGCAGTTGGGTCCAGGAAGATCAACTGCGCATGCCCACTGCGCCACCGTTGGACAGCTTGCCGCTGTCCACCGAGGTACCGCAAACCCAGGCGCCGTTGGAGGGGTTTACCTTCGAGGGTTATCGCAATGCCGACGGCACCGTGGGCACGCGCAATATTCTTGGCATTACCACCACGGTGCAGTGCGTCACGGGGGTGTTGGACCATGCGGTCAAGCGCATCAAGGATGAGCTGCTGCCCAAGTACCCCCATGTCGATGACGTGGTGGCGCTGACCCACAGTTACGGCTGCGGTGTGGCGATTACCGCGACGGATGCCTACATTCCGATCCGCACCGTGCGCAACTTGGCGCGCAACCCGAACCTGGGCGGCGAAGCCCTGGTGATCAGCCTGGGTTGCGAGAAATTGCAGGCCGGGCAGGTGATGCACGACAACGACAGCTCGGTGGACCTGAGCGAGCCGTGGTTGTATCGGCTACAGGATTCCAGCCACGGCTTTACCGAAATGATCGAGCAGATCATGGAACTGGCCGAGACGCGCTTGAAGAAGCTCGACCAGCGCCGCCGCGAAACCGTGCCTGCCTCGGAGCTGATCCTGGGCATGCAGTGCGGCGGCAGTGATGCGTTTTCCGGCATCACCGCCAACCCGGCGCTGGGCTATGCCTCGGACTTGCTGCTGCGGGCCGGGGCGACGGTGATGTTTTCCGAAGTGACTGAAGTCCGCGATGCGATTTACCTGCTGACTTCACGCGCCGAGAGTAAGGAAGTTGCCCAAGAGCTTGTCAGGGAAATGGACTGGTACGACCGTTACCTGGCCAAGGGCGAGGCCGACCGCAGCGCCAACACCACGCCGGGCAACAAGAAGGGCGGGTTGTCGAACATTGTCGAGAAGTCCTTGGGCTCCATCGTCAAGTCCGGCAGCAGCGCGATCAACGGCGTGCTGGGCCCGGGCGAGCGTTTCAAGGGCAAGGGCCTGATCTTTTGCGCCACGCCGGCCAGTGACTTTGTGTGCGGCACCTTGCAGTTGGCGGCGGGGATGAACCTGCATGTGTTTACCACCGGGCGTGGTACGCCTTATGGGCTGGCGATGGCGCCGGTGGTCAAGGTGTCGACGCGCACGGAATTGGCGCAGCGCTGGCCGGATTTGATCGACATTGATGCCGGTCGCATTGCCACGGGGCGTGCGAGCATTGAGGAATTGGGATGGGAGTTGTTCCACTTCTATCTGGATGTGGCCAGCGGCAAGAAGCAGACCTGGGCGGAGCGGCATAAGCTGCATAACGACATTACCCTGTTCAACCCGGCGCCCATCACCTGAGACCGGTGCGAACAATGTGGGAGCTGGCTTGCCTGCGATAGCAATGTATCAGTGACAGATGTATCGACTGACACACCGCCATCGCAGGCAAGCCAGCTCCCACATTTGATTGGTGTTGTCCATGCGAGCCTGCGCTTACTGGCTTATCATTAGCCACCTAACGACGCTCACCAAGGTTCTCCCCGGCATGCTGGCAATTTTCCTCACCACCCTGTCCATCACCGCGCCGGTGTTTGCCATGCTGTTTCTCGGTGTGTTGCTCAAGCGCATCAACTGGATCAACGACAACTTTATCCACACGGCGTCGTCCCTGGTGTTCAACGTCACCATGCCGGCGCTGCTGTTTCTGGGCATCCTGCATGCCGACCTGCACTCGGCGCTCAAGCCGGGCCTTCTGATTTATTTTGCCGTCGCCACCTTGCTCAGTTTTGCCCTGGCCTGGGGCTGGGCGATCTGGCGTTGCCCGCGTGAAGACCGTGGTATCTACACCCAGGGTGCGTTTCGCGGCAACAACGGCGTGATCGGCCTGGCGCTGGCGGCCAGCATGTACGGCGATTACGGCATCTCCCTCGGCGCGATCCTCGCGGCGCTGGTGATCCTGTTCTACAACACGCTGTCGACCATTGTGCTGGCGGTGTACAGCCCGGTGATCAAGTCCGACCCGTGGAGCATCTGCAAAAGTGTGGTGGCCAACCCATTGATCATCAGCGTGATCGTGGCCACGCCGTTCGCGGTGTTCCAGATTGGCTTGCCGGGTTGGCTGGAGTCGTCGGGCCGTTACCTGGCGGACATGACCTTGCCGCTGGCGCTGATCTGCATTGGCGGGACCCTGTCGCTGGCGGCGTTGCGCAAAAGCGGCGGCATGGCCTTGAGTGCGAGCGTGATGAAGATGATCGGCCTGCCGGTGGTGGCGACGACGGGCGCTTGGCTGCTGGGTTTCAGGGGGCCGGAGTTGGGGATTCTGTTCTTGTACTTCGGCGCGCCGACGGCGGCGGCGAGTTTTGTGATGGCCAGGGCGGCGGAGGGCAATCATGAGTTGGCGGCGGCGATTATTGTGATCACCACGCTGATGGCGGCGGTGACGACGAACATCGGGATTTTTGTGCTGCAGGCGGGTAGCTGGATCTGAGTTTTGGGGTGTCTGTGAGGGCCAATCGCAGGCAAGCCAGCTCCCACATTTTGATTTGTGAACACATTCGAATGTGGGAGCAGGCTTGTCGGGTCGCCGCATCGCTGCGATAGCTATCTGACAGTCACTGCTGATCCGCGTGATACGCCTCAATCACTTCCTGCGCCGCGCGAAACGCATCAATCGCCGCCGGCACGCCCGCATACACCGCGCAATGCAGCAGCGCCTCGCGAATCTCCTCTACGCTACAGCCATTGTTCAACGCACCGCGCACGTGGCCCTTGAGTTCCTGCGGGCACTTGAGCGCGGTCAGGGCGGCGAGGGTGATCAGGCTGCGGGTTTTCAGCGGCAAACCTTCGCGATTCCATACACCGCCCCAGGCGTGTTCGTTGACGAAGTCCTGCAGCGGCTGGGTGAACTCGGTGGCATTGCCCAGGGCGCGGTCGACGAACACATCGCCCATGACCTGGCGACGCATCTCAACCCCGGACTTTTTCTGATCGGTCATTGCGATTCCCTCTTGTGTTGGCGGCGCCAGGCTCGCAGCGTGCTGAACAACAGGAAAGCCACCAGCACTGGCAGGACGTAATAGAGCATCAGGTGTTCAAGCTTGGTGGCCAGGAGCATGCCGGTGGTGAACGACATCACATGCAGCCCGTACGCCAGGTACAGCCCCAGCAGCACCAGGCCTTCGGCGCGGGTCACGCGGTAGCCGGTGTAGAACACCGGCAGGCACAACACCAGGGCGGCGAGCATCACCGGCAGGTCGAAGTCCAGGGCATTGGGCGAGACTGACAGCGGCGTCGGCGCCACCAGCGCGGTAAACCCCAGCACGCCGAGCAGGTTGAACAGGTTGCTGCCGATCACGTTGCCGACGGCGATGTCCCGCTCGCCGCGCAGGGCGGCGATCAGCGAGGTGGCCAGGCACGGCAGGGAGGTGCCGACGCCGATCAGGGTCAGGCCGATCACACGCTCCGACAAGCCCAGGTCGCTTGCCACATCCACCGCTGCGCCGAGCAGTAAATGCCCGGCCAGCACCAGTACGAGAAAGCCGCCCAGCATCAGCAACACGCTGCTCAGCCACGGAGCTCTGGCCACCGTGTCGAGGGTGCGCGGGCGGCGGGAGTGGCGGGTCTGGTAGTGCAACACGCCGAGGTACGCGAGCAGGGCCGCCAACAGCAGCAAACCGTCGGCGGGCGTGAGCGCTTCATTGGCGGCCAGGGTAAACACCAGCAGGCCCGCGATGATCATCACCGGGATATCCAGGCGCACCAATTGGCGCGAGACCCGCAGCGGAATGATCAGCGCCGACAGGCCCAGGGTCACCAGGACGTTGAAGATGCTGCTGCCGATCACGCTGCCCACGGCGATATCGGTGTTGCCGGCCAGGGTGGCTTGCAGGCTGACGGTCATCTGCGGCGCGCTGCTGCCGAAGGCGACAATGGTCAGGCCGATGATCAACGGCCGCACCTTGAGGCTGGCGGCCAGGCGCACGGCGGCACGCACCAGGATTTCTGCGCCGGTGATCAGCAACAGCAAGCCGCTGACCAGTTCCAGCAGGCTCCAGGGCGAGAGGGCGGTTAATCCGAAAATGGCCAGGGCTCCGTGTTAGTTGCTCAGGGCTTGCACGCGCACCCGCGCGGTGCCGCTGCTGAGCATACCGAGTTGCTCGGCAGCCTTGCGGGAAAGATCGATCAAGCGCCCACGGGTATGCGGGCCGCGATCGTTGATGCGCACCACCACGGATCTGTCGTTGTCGAGGTTGGTCACCTTGACCTGGGTGCCGAATGGCAATTGCCGGTGGGCGGCGGTCAGGGCGTTTTGGTTGAAAGGTTCACCGCTGGCAGTTTTTTTGCCGTGGTGCTTGGCGCCGTAATAGGAGGCGGTGCCGGTTTCGTCGTAGCCGTTGGGGTTGACGAGGCCGCTGGCGCAGCCGGTCAGCAGGGAAAAAAGAGCCAGGAGGCCGAGTAGACGCTTCATGCAAGGTATCCCCAGGATCGCTCCCACGCTCTGCGTGGGAGTGCAGCCCGTGACGCTCCGCGTCACAAAAGCGGACGCGGAGCGTCCAGTGATGCGTTCCCACGCAGAGCGTGGGAACGATCAGGTGTCAGCCTTCGAGCTTGCTTTTCAGCAGTTCGTTCACTTGTTGCGGGTTGGCCTTGCCTTTGGAGGCTTTCATCGCTTGGCCCACAAAGAAGCCGAACATCTTGCCGCGCTTGGCTTCGTCTGCCGCGCGGTATTGCTCGACCTGCTCGGCGTTGGCCGCGAGCATTTCATCCAGCACGGCCGAGATCGCGCCGCTGTCGGTGACTTGCTTGAGGCCGCGCTTGTCGATGATCTCGTCAGCGTTGCCTTCGCCCGCTGCCATGGCTTCGAACACGGTCTTGGCGATCTTGCCGGAGATGGTGTTGTCCTTGATGCGCAGCAGCATGCCGCCCAGTTGCTCGGCAGTGACCGGAGCTTCGTCGATTTCCAGGCCCTGTTTGTTCAACAGGCTGCCCAGCTCAACCATCACCCAGTTGGCCGCCAGCTTGGCGTCACCGGCAATGCTCACGACTTTTTCGAAGTAGTTGGCTTGTTCACGGCTGGAGGCCAGGACGCTGGCATCGTAGACCGACAGGCCGAACTGCTCCTGGAAGCGCTCGCGTTTCTGCTGCGGCAATTCCGGCAGGGTGGCGCGCACGTCATTGAGGAACGAGTCCTCGATAACCACCGGCAACAGGTCCGGGTCGGGGAAGTAACGGTAGTCGTTGGCTTCCTCCTTGCTGCGCATGGCACGGGTTTCGTCTTTGTTCGGGTCGTACAGGCGGGTCTGCTGGATGACCTTGCCGCCGTCTTCGATCAGCTCGATCTGGCGACGCACTTCGCTGTTGATCGCCTTCTCGATGAAGCGGAACGAGTTGACGTTCTTGATCTCGCAGCGGGTGCCGTACTCGGCCTGGCCTTTTGGACGGATCGACACGTTGCAGTCGCAACGCAGCGAGCCTTCGGCCATGTTGCCGTCGCAGATGCCCAGGTAACGCACCAGCGCGTGGATGGTCTTGACGTAGGCCACGGCCTCTTTGGCGCTGCGCATGTCCGGCTCGGAAACGATCTCCAGCAGCGGCGTACCGGCGCGGTTCAGGTCGATGCCGGTGGCCCCCGGGAATTCTTCATGCAGGCTCTTGCCGGCATCTTCTTCCAGGTGCGCGCGGGTCACGCCGACGCGCTTGATGGTGCCGTCTTCCAGAGGGATGTCGAGGTGGCCCTTGCCGACGATCGGCAATTCCATCTGGCTGATCTGGTAGCCCTTGGGCAGGTCCGGGTAGAAGTAGTTTTTGCGCGCGAACACGTTGTGCTGGCCGATCTCGGCGTCAATCGCCAGGCCGAACATCACCGCCATGCGCACCGCTTCCTGGTTCAGCACCGGCAGCACGCCGGGCATGCCCAGGTCTACCAGGCTGGCCTGGGTGTTCGGCTCGGAGCCGAACGTGGTGGCGCTACCGGAGAAAATCTTCGATTGGGTGGCGAGCTGGGTATGAATCTCCAGCCCGATCACAACTTCCCATTGCATAGTGTTCTCCTCAGAAGCCGGTAGGGGTGCGGGTGTGCCAGTCGGTGTGCAACTGGTACTGGTGCGCCACATTGAGCAGGCGGCCTTCCTGGAAATACGGGGCGAGCAATTGCACGCCGACCGGCAGGCCATCGACGAAACCGGCGGGCATGGACAAGCCCGGCAGGCCCGCGAGGTTGGCGGTGATGGTGTACAGGTCTTCGAGGTACGCAGCCACCGGGTCGCCATTCTTGGCGCCAAGCTTCCAGGCCGGGTTTGGCGTGGTTGGGCCGAGGATCACGTCGACTTCTTCAAATGCCGTCATGAAGTCGTTCTTCACCAGGCGACGGATTTTTTGCGCCTTGAGGTAGTACGCGTCGTAATAGCCGGCCGACAGGGCGTAGGCACCGACCATGATGCGGCGTTGTACTTCGGCGCCGAAGCCTTCGCCACGGGAGCGCTTGTACAGGTCGGTGAGGTCTTTCGGGTTTTCACAGCGGTAGCCGAAACGCACGCCGTCGAAACGCGACAGGTTGGACGAGGCTTCAGCCGGTGCGATCACGTAGTAGGCAGGAATTGCGTGCTGATTGTTCGGCAGGCTGATTTCCTTGATCACGGCGCCGAGCTTTTCCAGCTCCTTGACGCTGTTGTGCACCAGTTCGGCGATGCGTGGGTCGAGGCCGGCGCTGAAGTATTCCTTCGGCACGCCGATGCGCAGGCCTTTGATCGAGGTATTGAGGCTGGCGCTGTAGTCCGGCACCGGCTCATCGATGCTGGTGGAGTCCTGTTTATCGAACCCGGCCATGCCTTGTAACAAAATCGCGCAGTCTTCGGCAGTGCGCGCCAACGGGCCGCCCTGATCGAGGCTGGAAGCGTAGGCGATCATGCCCCAGCGGGAAACGCGACCGTAGGTCGGCTTCAGGCCGGTGAGGTTGGTGAATGCCGCCGGCTGGCGGATCGAACCGCCGGTGTCGGTGGCGGTGGCCGCGGGCAGGAAGCGCGCTGCAACGGCTGCAGCCGAGCCGCCGGACGAGCCGCCGGGTACGTGCTCCAGGTTCCACGGGTTTTTCACCGCGCCGTAGTAGCTCGATTCGTTGGCCGAACCCATGGCGAATTCGTCCATGTTGGTCTTGCCCAGGGTCACGGCCCCGGCGGCAGCCAGCTTGGACACCACGGTGGCGTCGTAGGGCGCCTTGAAGTTGTCGAGCATCTTCGAGCCGCAGCTGGTGCGAATGCCCTGGGTGCAGAACAAGTCCTTGTGGGCGATGGGAGCACCCAGCAACGCGCCATTTTCACCGTTGGCGCGACGCACGTCGGCGGCCTTGGCCTGGCTCAGGGCCAGTTCTTCGGTGAGGCTGATGAAGCTGTTGACCTTGGGATCGTGCTCGGCGATACGCGCCAGCAGGGTCTTGGTCAGCTCTTCGGAAGAAAACTTTTTGTCGGCGAGACCGCGGGCGATCTCGGCCAGAGTCATGTGATGCATGAAAGGCTCTTTCCCTTTAGTCGATGACTTTCGGAACCAGGTACAGGCCGTTTTCGACCGCTGGCGCGATGGACTGGTAGGCCTCGCGATTATTACTTTCGGTTACAACGTCTGCGCGCAGGCGCTGGCTGGCTTCCAGCGGGTGCGCCAGGGGCTCGATGCCGTCGGTATTCACGGCCTGCATTTGGTCAACCAGCCCGAGAATGCTGTTCAGGGCTGCGGTAATCGGTGGAAGATCGGCTTCAGCCAGGCCCAGGTGGGCGAGGTGAGCGATTTTTTCCACGTCGGAGCGGTCAAGCGCCATGGGATTCTCCAGTGGAAAACAGAACGGAGGGCGTCCGTGTGTTAGATTGTCGGAACACTACCGCATTTCTACGGTCATATGGCCGCGATTGTGGGGGTTGGTGCGTAGAAAGTCGGCCAATTTAGCACATTGGCGCCTTGCCCAAAATCCCTGTCGTTGTTAGAGTTTGCCGCACTTTTTTACCCACGCGTTGCCTAGGGTCCTTTCCCCATGTTCAAGAAACTGCGTGGCATGTTTTCCAGCGATCTTTCCATTGACCTGGGCACTGCCAACACCCTTATTTACGTGCGCGAGCGCGGTATCGTCCTGAATGAGCCATCGGTTGTGGCCATTCGGACCCATGGTAATCAGAAAAGTGTCGTTGCCGTCGGCACCGAGGCCAAGCGCATGCTCGGCCGTACACCAGGCAATATTGCTGCCATTCGTCCGATGAAAGACGGCGTGATCGCCGACTTCAGTGTCTGCGAGAAGATGCTGCAGTACTTCATCAACAAGGTTCACGAAAACAGTTTCCTGCAGCCCAGCCCTCGTGTGCTGATCTGCGTTCCGTGCAAGTCCACCCAGGTGGAGCGTCGTGCCATCCGTGAATCGGCCCTTGGCGCCGGTGCCCGTGAAGTGTTCCTGATCGAAGAGCCAATGGCTGCTGCGATCGGTGCCGGCCTGCCGGTTGAAGAAGCCCGCGGTTCGATGGTGGTGGATATCGGTGGTGGTACCACTGAAATCGCCCTGATCTCCCTGAACGGTGTGGTGTATGCCGAATCCGTACGCGTTGGCGGCGACCGTTTCGACGAAGCGATCATCACTTATGTGCGCCGTAACTACGGCAGCCTGATCGGTGAATCCACCGCAGAGCGCATCAAGCAGGAAATCGGTACCGCTTACCCGGGCGGCGAAGTGCGCGAAGTCGATGTTCGCGGTCGCAACCTGGCCGAAGGCGTTCCACGTGCCTTCACCCTGAACTCCAATGAAGTGCTGGAAGCTCTGCAAGAGTCCCTGGCCACCATCGTTCAGGCTGTGAAAAGCGCCCTGGAGCAATCGCCGCCGGAACTGGCTTCCGATATCGCCGAGCGTGGCCTGGTGCTGACCGGTGGTGGCGCCTTGCTGCGCGACCTCGACAAGCTGCTGGCCCAAGAGACTGGCCTGCCGGTGATCGTCGCCGAAGACCCGCTGACCTGCGTTGCTCGTGGCGGTGGTCGTGCACTGGAAATGATGGATAAACACACCATGGACCTGCTCTCCAGCGAATAAGCTGCGTTGAGCGGTACAGGCTTGGCCAACAGGCAGCACTTTGCAGTGCTGCCTGTTGGCGTTTATCTTCTTCAATCTGCATCCAGGCCGGTTAGAAGCCGTATGAATAAAGAAAACATTTGCCTGGGAGGAGCGGCTTATTAAACCGCTTTTTGCCAAAGGCCCCTCATTGGGCGTGCGCCTGCTGGTGCTGGTCGTGCTTTCGGTCGCGCTGATGGTGGTCGATGCCCGTTTCGCATTGCTCAAGCCCGTGCGCAGCCAGATGTCGCTGGTGTTGATGCAGACCTACTGGATCACCGACCTGCCGCAACGTCTCTACCAGGGCGTGGCCAGCCAATTTGGCAGCCGCACCGAACTGGTCGCCGAGAACGAAAAACTCAAGACTGAAAACCTGCTGTTGCAGGGGCGCATGCAAAAGCTCGCGGCCCTCACCGAGCAGAACGTTCGGCTGCGCGAGTTGCTCAACTCTTCTGCGCTGGTCAACGAGAAGGTCGAAGTCGCCGAGCTGATCGGCATGGACCCCAACCCCTTCACCCACCGCATCATCATCAATAAGGGTGAGCGCGACGGAGTAGTCCTAGGCCAGCCGGTGCTCGATGCCCGTGGCCTGATGGGCCAGGTGGTCGAGTTGATGCCCTATACCTCGCGGGTATTGTTGCTGACGGACACGACCCACAGCATCCCGGTGCAGGTCAACCGCAACGGCTTGCGTGCGATTGCCAGTGGTACCGGCAACCCGGAGCGCCTTGAGTTGCGCCATGTGGCTGACACCGCAGATATCAAGGAAGGCGACCTGTTGGTCAGCTCCGGCCTGGGTCAGCGGTTCCCGGCGGGTTATCCAGTGGCGACGGTCAAGGAAGTGATCCACGATTCCGGCCAGCCGTTTGCCATCGTCCGCGCTGTGCCGACTGCCGCCCTGAACCGCAGCCGTTACCTGCTGCTGGTGTTCAGCGACAACCGCACGCCGGAAGAGCGCGCCAATGAGGCCGCCCAGGCCCAGGAAGCGGAAGACAAGCAGAACGGCACCACGCCGATCGTGCCTGCGACCGTGCCCAAGCCTGCCGCTGCTACGCCCGCAGCACCTGCGGCTGTTCCCACGCCTGTTGCGACGCCCGTCAAGCCGGCTGCGCATCCGGTCAAACCGGCGGCCACCAAGCCACCGGCTTCAGCGCCTGCCACAGCAACACCGGCGACTAAGCCGCCTGCTGCTGCCCCGGCTGCCCGCCCAGCGGCAACGGCGCCGGCAACCACGCGGCAGAGGGAGGAATAATGGCCGGTACTCATTCGCGCAATGGCTGGATCGTCTGGCTGACCTTCGCGGTCGGCTTGCTGCTCAGCGTTTCACCCTTACCGCAATTCATGGAAATCCTGCGCCCGCTGTGGCTGGCATTGCTGCTGGCCTTCTGGGCGCTGAACCTGCCGCATAAAATCGGCATGGTCACCGCGCTGTTCCTGGGCTTGGCGGAAGATGTGCTGTATGGCACCTTGCTGGGCCAGAACGCGTTGATCCTCACGCTGATCACGTTCCTGGTGCTGTCGTTGCAGCAGCGTTTGCGTATGTTCCCGATGTGGCAGCAGTGCCTGGTGATCCTGGTGATCTTCGGCCTGGCGCAGCTTGTTCAACTGTGGCTCAGTGCCTTGACTGGCAATCGCCAGCCAACCCTGGCGCTGGTGTTGCCGGCGCTGGTGAGTGCGCTGCTGTGGCCATGGATCAGTTTTGGCCTGCGTGGGTTACGTCGTCGCTATAAAATCAATTGAATGGATTGCGAGGCTCTGCCTGGTTATCGAACCCCACAGGGAGAGTCTGCAATGAATTCGCTTTATCTGGCCTCGGGCTCTCCAAGGCGGCGTGAACTGCTGACCCAGATCGGTGTGCCTTTCACCGTGGTCAGCGCCGCGATTGATGAAACCCCTCTTACAAATGAATCCGCCGTTTCCTACGTCGAGCGTCTTGCGCGCGGCAAGGCAGCGGCGGGTTTGGCTGCGCTTGAAAACACCTCCGGTGCCTGTGTGCTGGGCGCTGACACGGCGGTGATCGTGGACGGCAAGATCCTCGGCAAACCGGTGGATCAGGCAGATGCGCTGGCGATGTTGATGGCCCTGGCGGGACGTGAACATGAAGTCCTCACCGCCATTGCGCTCACCGACGGCCCGCGTTGCGAAACCGTTTGTGTAAGCAGTCGTGTACGTTTTCGCGCTATTACTGTCGAGGAAGCTACAACCTACTGGCACAGTGGCGAACCCCAGGACAAGGCGGGCGGCTATGCTATTCAAGGGCTTGGATCGGTGTTTGTCGCCGGGCTCAATGGCAGCTATTCCGCCGTGGTAGGCCTGCCGGTGTGCGAAACCGCGCAACTGCTCGACCAATTCGGCATACCCTGTTGGCAAAACCTTACCGCGCGCTGAACGCCTTGCTCCAGCGCCCAGCCATAAGCGATCGGTCACTATTGTGAAAACGCCTGAACGAGACCCAGCCATGAGTGAAGAGATTCTGATCAATATCACGCCGATGGAATCGCGCGTGGCGGTGGTAGAGAACGGTGTTCTGCAAGAAGTGCACGTCGAGCGCACCCAGAAGCGCGGGATCGTCGGCAATATCTACAAAGGCAAGGTGGTACGTGTACTGCCGGGGATGCAGGCGGCATTCGTTGATATCGGCCTGGATCGCGCCGCGTTTATCCATGCGTCGGAAATTTCCCTGCGCGAAGGTCCAGCGGTGGAAAGCATCAGCGCGCTGGTGCATGAAGGGCAGAGCCTGGTGGTGCAAGTCACCAAGGACCCCATCGGTTCCAAAGGCGCACGCCTGACCACGCAACTGTCGATTCCATCGCGCTACCTGGTGTACATGCCGCGTACCGCCCATGTCGGCATTTCCCTGAAGATCGAAGACGAAGCCGAGCGTGAGCGCCTGAAAAAGGTGGTCAGTGACTGCGTGGCCGCCGAAGGCATCAAGGAAACCGGCGGTTTTATCCTGCGCACGGCAGCCGAAGGTGCCGGCGGCGATGAAATCCTCATGGATATTCGCTACCTGCGACGCCTGTGGGACCAGATCGGCGCACAGATCAAGACCATCGGCGCGCCGAGTGTGATCTATGAAGATCTCGGCCTGGCCCTGCGCACGCTGCGTGATTTGGTCAGCCCAAAGATTGAGAAAATTCGAATCGACTCGCGGGAAACCTTCCAGCGCACCACGCAATTTGTTGCCGAGCTGATGCCGGAAATTGCTGACCGCCTGGAACACTACCCTGGCGAGCGGCCGATCTTTGACCTGTATGGCGTCGAAGATGAAATCCAGAAAGCCCTGGAACGCAAGGTGCCACTCAAGTCCGGTGGCTACCTGGTGGTGGACCCGGCGGAAGCCATGACCACCATCGACGTCAATACCGGCGCGTTCGTCGGGCATCGCAACCTCGAAGAAACCATCTTCAAGACCAACCTCGAAGCGGCCACCGCGATTGCCCGCCAACTGCGCCTGCGCAACCTGGGCGGCATCATCATCATCGACTTCATCGACATGGAAGATGAAGAGCACCAGCGCCAGGTGCTGCGCACCCTGGAGAAGCAGCTGGAGCGCGATCACGCCAAGACCAATATCATCGGCATTACCGAGCTGGGCCTGGTGCAGATGACCCGCAAGCGCACCCGTGAAAGCCTTGAGCAAGTGCTGTGCGAGCCGTGCAGCAGTTGCCAGGGCCGCGGTAAATTGAAGACCCCGGAAACGGTTTGCTACGAGATTTTCCGGGAAATCTTACGAGAGGCGCGAGCCTACCAGGCCGAAGGTTATAGAGTGCTTGCCAACCAGAAAGTGGTCGATCGTCTGTTGGATGAAGAGTCCGGCAACGTCGCGGAATTGGAGGGGTTTATCGGGCGCACGATTCGTTTCCAGGTTGAAACCATGTATTCCCAGGAACAATACGACGTGGTGCTGCTCTGATCCCCATTCGCTTTCTATTTACTGCCTTGAGGGTCGCCTGACATGGAGCGTCTGATACGCTTTTTTGCCGCTTTGACCCGTTGGGGCCTGGGCCTCTGTGCGCTGTTGCTGGTCCTGGCGGCGGTGTATGTGAGCCTGGGTCGCGAATTGACCCCGTTGGTGGCCGAATACCGTGCCGAGGTTGAAGCCAAGGCCCAGGCGGCAGTGGACATGCCCCTGCATATTGGCAGCCTTGAAGGCCGCTGGAGCGGCTTTGCCCCTGTGCTGTTGGCCCACGACGTGATGGTGGGCGAGGGCAGCAGTGCCTTGCGCCTGGACCAGGTCGAAGTGGTGCCGGATGTCTGGGCCAGCCTGATGGCCCGTGAGGTGCGCATTGCCCACCTGGAAGTCAGCGGCCTGCAACTGAGCGTCAAGGAAGACAAGGACGGCCACTGGGCGCTGCAAGGCCTGCCGGTGCAGGATGAGCAACCGCTGGACCCGCAGCAATTGTTGCAGCGCATGCAGATGGTCAAGCGCGTGTCGTTGCTCGACAGCCAGGTCACCCTGCAACCCTTCGATCAGCCACCGTTGACCCTGACGTACGTCGGCCTGAGCCTGCACACCGGCATTGCCCGCCAGCGCCTGGACGCGCGCCTGACCCTGCCCGACGGCCAGCCCCTGGCGTTGAGCTTGCGCACGCGCATCCGCGCTAGCCAATGGCAGGACGGTGAAGTCCAGGCTTACTTGAGCCTGCCGCAGAGCGATTGGGCCAAGTGGATTCCGGCCAAGCTGACGCAGCAGTGGAAACTCACCCAATTCAAGGCTGGCGGCGAATTCTGGCTGACCTGGGCCAAGGGCACCGTGCAAAGCGCGGTGGTGCGCCTCAACTCGCCACAGGTGAAAGGCAGCTACGCCGAGCGTAAGCCGGTACATATCGAAAACCTTGCGCTCAACGCCTACCTGCAACGCAGTGATACAGGCCTCAAGGTGGTGTTCGACTCGCTGGCCATGAACCTCGGGGAGACCCGTTGGGAATCACGCCTGCAATTGCAGCAGAGCCTGGCCACCGACAAGGAGCAGGAAGTTTGGAAGCTGCAGGCCGACCGCCTGGACCTGACCCCGATCACGCCGCTGTTGAATGCCCTGGCACCGTTGCCGGAGGGGTTTGCCAAGACCATCGAGCACTTGAAGGCCACGGGCCTGCTGCGCAATGTGCTGGTGGACTTCCGACCTCAGGACGCCTCGGATCAAAAAGTCAGTTTTGCCGCCAACTTGGAGCGCGTCGGTTTTGACGCCTACTTCGGTGCGCCCGCTGCCCGTAACATTTCCGGCAGTATCAGCGGTGACCTGGGCCATGGCGAGTTGCGCATGGACAGCAAGGACTTCTCCCTGCACCTCGATCCGATCTTCGCCAAGCCCTGGCAGTACATCCAGGCCAATGCGCGCCTGACATGGAAGCTGGATACAGAAGGCTTCACCCTGATCGCGCCGTATATCAAGGTGCTGGGTGAGGAAGGCAAGGTCGCCGCCGACTTCCTGATCCGCCTGCATTTCGACCATAACCAGGAAGACTACATGGACCTGCGGGTCGGCATGGTCGATGGCGATGGGCGCTTTACCCCCAAATACCTGCCGGCGGTGTTGAGCCCGGCGCTGGATGAATGGCTGCGCACGGCGATTCTCAAGGGCGCGGTTGACGAGGGCTTCTTCCAATACCAAGGCTCACTGAACCACGACGCATTGCCGGCCTCGCGCAATATCAGCCTGTTCTTCAAGGTGCATGACGCCGAGCTGGCGTTCCAGCCAGGCTGGCCCCATGTGAGCAAGGTCAAGGGCGAAGTGTTTGTCGAGGAAAGCGGTGTGCGCATCCTGGCCAGCAAGGGGCAGTTGCTCGACACCAAGGTCAAGGATATCTACGTCAATATTCCCCATGCACCCGCTGGCAAGGACAGCCATCTATTGCTCACCGGTGGTTTCGCCGGTGGCTTGGGTGATGGCCTGAAGATCCTGCAGGAAGCGCCGATTGGTACGGCTGATACCTTTGCCGGTTGGAAGGGCGAGGGCGACCTGCAAGGCAGCCTGGACCTGGATGTGCCGCTGGCCAAGGGTACCGAGCCGAAAATCGTAGTGGACTTCAAGACCGACAAGGCTCGCCTGCAACTGGCCGAGCCCACGCTGGACCTGACCCAGCTCAAGGGCGATTTCCGTTTCGACAGCGCCAAGGGCCTCAGCGGCCAGAACATCACGGCCCAGGCGTTTGACCGACCGATCAGTGCGCAGATCTTTGCCGACGGCAAGCCCGGAAAAATCAGCACACGAGTGACTGCCAGGGGCCAGGTTACAGTCAAGCGGCTGACGGACTGGTTGAAAGTCGGCCAGCCGTTGCCAGTGTCCGGCGATATTCCTTACCAACTGCAATTGAACCTGGATGGCGCCGACAGCCAACTGATGGTCAGCTCCAACCTCAAGGGTGTGGCGGTGGACTTGCCGGCCCCTTTCGGCATGCCGGCCAGCCAGGGGCGTGACAGCGTGTTCCGCATGACCTTGCAGGGCAACGAGCGGCGCTACTGGTTCGATTATGGCGAGTTGGCGAATTTCACCTTTGCCGCTCCGCCGGACAAGTTCAACGAAGGCCGTGGCGAGTTGTTTCTCGGTGACGGTGATGCGCTGCTGCCCACGGTCAAAGGCTTGCGCATTCGCGGGGTCCTGTCGGAGCTCGATATCGACCCGTGGAAAAAACTCGTAGACCGTTATGCCGGCAATGACCCGGGCGGCAGCGCCAAACAGTTGCTCAGTGGCGCCGACTTCAAGGTGGGCAAGCTGACTGGTTTCGGCACCCAGTTTGACCAGGTCAAGTTGCAGCTGGACCGCAAACCCGCAGCATGGGGCTTGCAGCTCGACAGCCAACAAGCCAAGGGCAGCGTAAACCTGCCGGATGCCAAGGGCGCACCGATTGCGATCAACCTGCAATACGTGAAATTGCCGGCGGTGGACCCGACGGCACAGGCCAACGAAAACGCGCCGGACCCCTTGGCCGACATCGATCCCAAGGACATTCCCGCGCTGGATATCGCCATTGATCAACTGTTCCAGGGGCCTGACCTGATCGGTGCCTGGTCGTTGAAGATTCGCCCGACGACCAAGGGCCTGACCTTCAATAACCTGGACCTGGGCCTCAAGGGCATGCAGCTCAAAGGCGACGGCGGCTGGGAAGGCGCACCCGGGACCAGCGGCAGTTGGTACAAGGGACGCCTGGACGGCAAGAATATTGGCGATGTGCTCAAGGGCTGGGGTTATGCGCCAACCGTGACGAGCAAGGACTTTCATCTGGACGTGGATGGTCGTTGGCCAGGTTCGCCGGCCTACGTGGGGCCTAAACGTTTCTCCGGCAGCCTGAATGCGACATTCCGTGATGGCCAGTTTGTTGAGGTGGAGGGTGGTGCCCAGGCGCTGCGCGTGTTTGGCCTGCTCAACTTCAACTCCATCGGGCGCCGGCTGCGCCTGGACTTCTCCGACTTGCTCGGCAAGGGGTTGAGTTACGACCGGGTCAAGGGTTTGCTGGCCGCAAGTAACGGCGTGTTCGTCACCCGCGAGCCGATCACCATGACCGGGCCATCGACCAACCTGGAGCTTAACGGCACCCTGGACCTGGTGGCAGACCGTGTCGATGCCAAGCTGTTGGTGACGTTGCCGGTCACCAATAACTTGCCGATTGCCGCGTTGATCGTCGGCGCGCCGGCGATTGGCGGTGCGTTGTTCCTGATCGACAAGCTGATCGGTGACCGTGTGTCGCGTTTTGCCAGCGTGCAATACAAAGTGGAAGGGCCCTGGAAGGACCCGAAAATCACCTTCGACAAGCCATTTGAAAAGCCAAACTGAGAGCCTGTGGAGTAGCATGGCCGCACGCCCATTACGGAGAGTCGGCCCATGTCCTTTGCGGTAATTCAAATGGTCAGCCAGAGCGATGTGCTGGCCAATCTGGCCCAGGCCCGGCGCCTGCTGGAGCAAGCGGCGGCGGGCGGTGCGAAGCTGGCCGTGCTGCCGGAAAATTTCGCCGCCATGGGCCGTCGTGATGTGGCCGATATCGGCCGCGCCGAGGCGTTGGGCGAAGGGCCGATCCTGCCGTGGTTGAAACAGACCGCCCGCGACCTCACCTTATGGATAGTGGCCGGCACCTTGCCGTTGCCGCCCAAGGATCAGCCGAACGCCAAGTCCAACGCCTGCTCGCTGCTGGTCGATGACCGGGGCGAGATCGTTGCCCGTTACGACAAGCTGCACCTGTTCGATGTGGATGTTGCCGATGCGCGCGGTCGTTATCGCGAATCCGACGACTATGCTTTCGGGAGCAACGTGGTGGTGGCGGATACGCCGGTGGGGCGCTTGGGCCTGACCGTGTGTTACGACCTGCGCTTCCCCGAGCTGTACAGTGAATTGCGGGCAGCGGGGGCTGAATTGATTACTGCACCTTCGGCTTTTACGGCGGTGACCGGCGCCGCGCACTGGGACGTGCTGATTCGCGCACGCGCCATCGAAACCCAGTGCTACCTGCTGGCGGCCGCCCAGGGCGGCGTGCATCCGGGGCCACGGGAAACCTATGGCCACGCGGCGATTGTCGACCCGTGGGGGCGCGTGCTGACACAACAGGATCAAGGCGAAGCGGTGTTGTTGGCCGAACGCGACAGCAGTGAACAGGCGTCGATACGGGCGCGCATGCCGGTGGTCAACCATCGGCGCTTTTTCTCGCAGGGCGCACAGCGGCCTGCTTCGGAACGATGAATTTAAGGCCAAACCTATGAGCGAGTTGTTGTCCTCAGTCAGTGAACACCTCCTGGCACCCGGTGGCGTGACCATCGAAAGCTTGCAAACCGTGCTCGGCGATCTGGCCGGGCCGGGTATCGACGCGGCTGACCTGTATTTCCAGGGGCAGATTTCCGAGTCCTGGGCCCTCGAAGACGGCATCGTCAAGGAAGGCAGCTTCAACCTGGATCAGGGTGTAGGCGTGCGCGCGCAATCCGGTGAAAAAACCGGTTTTGCCTACAGCAATGCCATCACGCTGGAAGCCTTGGGCCTGGCGGCGCGTGCGGCGCGTTCGATTTCCCGTGCGGGCCAGAACGGCACGGTGCAAGCGTTTACCACCCAGGACGTGGCGCAATTGTATGGGCCGGATAACCCGCTGGAAGTGATCAGCCGTGCAGAGAAAGTCGAACTGCTCAAGCGTGTCGACGCCGCTACCCGCGCCCTTGACCCGCGTATCCAGCAGGTCACCGTGAGCATGGCCGGTGTGTGGGAACGCATCCTCGTGGCCTCCACCGATGGCAGCCTGGCGGCAGATGTGCGGCCGCTGGTGCGCTTCAATGTCAGTGTGATCGTCGAGCAGAACGGCCGCCGTGAGCGCGGCGGGCATGGCGGTGGCGGGCGTACCGACTACCGTTATTTCCTCGCCGACGACCGTGCCATGGGGTATGCCCGAGAAGCGTTGCGCCAGGCTCTGGTCAACCTCGAAGCCATTCCAGCGCCGGCCGGTACGTTGCCGGTGGTGTTGGGCTCGGGCTGGTCCGGCGTTCTGCTGCACGAAGCCGTGGGCCATGGCCTGGAAGGCGACTTCAACCGCAAGGGCAGTTCCGCCTATAGCGGGCGCATGGGCGAGATGGTTGCGTCCAAGCTTTGCACCATTGTCGATGACGGCACGCTGGCCGGGCGTCGTGGCTCGCTGAGCGTTGACGATGAAGGCACCCCGACCGAGTGCACCACGCTGATCGAAAACGGCGTGCTCAAGGGCTATATGCAAGACAAGCTCAACGCCCGCCTGATGGGCGTGGCACGTACCGGCAACGGTCGTCGCGAATCCTACGCGCACCTGCCGATGCCACGCATGACCAACACCTACATGCTCGCCGGCGAAAGCGACCCCGCGGAGATCATCGCCTCGGTAAAGCGCGGCATTTACTGCGCCAACCTCGGCGGCGGCCAGGTGGACATCACCAGTGGCAAGTTCGTGTTCTCCACCAGCGAGGCGTACCTGATCGAAGACGGCAAGATTACCGCGCCGGTCAAAGGGGCAACGTTGATTGGTAACGGGCCGGAAGCCATGAGCAAGGTGTCGATGGTCGGTAACGACCTGTCGCTGGACAGCGGCGTGGGCACGTGCGGGAAGGATGGGCAGTCGGTGCCGGTAGGTGTCGGCCAGCCAACGCTGAAGATTGATGCGATCACCGTGGGTGGCACGGGCTCGTAGGAAAGGTGGAGCTTCGGGTGGCGAAGATCGCCACCCGGGGAAGAGGATCAGCGCAGACCGCGTTGAGTCTCGTCCAGCTCACGGATGTACTTGAAGATTTTACGGCTGGTGGCCGGCGCCTTGTTATGCGCCTGCTCGTGTTGGGCCTGACGGATCAGGGAGCGCAATTGCTGGCGATCCGCGTCCGGGTAGTCCAGCACGAATTTCTCCAGCACGGCGTCATCGCCCGCGATCAGGCGGTCACGCCAACGTTCCAGGTTATGGAAACGTTCGTTGTACTGGCGAGTGGAGGCATCGGTTTGATCAAGCAAGGCCAGAATGGCGTCAGTGTCCTGATCGCGCATCAGCTTGCCGATAAACATGATGTGCCGTTTACGCGCGATATTCGCGGTGTGCTTGGGTGCATCCGCCAGCGCCCGGCGCATTTCGTCGGTCAGGGGCAGTTTTGCAATCAAGTCTTTCTTGAGCGTTGTAAGGCGCTCGCCAAGGTCAACCAGAGCATGCAGCTCACGTTTGACCTGGGTTTTGCTTTTCTCCCCATCGAGGGAGTCGTCGTAAGAATCAACCATGGTGGCAGTCCGCAAAGAAACGCCGCCATGATAACCAGTCGGGGGCCGCTTGTCCGGCCCGGTCGCTCGATGGCCTTAACCGAAAGCAGAATTTGAGTGGAGAAAACCATGAGTGCAGCCCAAAGCGTCGGTCCGCAAGCGTTACCGGCACTGCAGGAACAAGTCGAGCAGATCCTTGCCGAGGCCAAGCGCCAGGGGGCCAGTGCCTGTGAAGTGGCGGTGTCGCTGGAGCAGGGGCTGTCGACGTCGGTACGCCAGCGCGAAGTGGAAACCGTTGAATTCAACCGTGACCAGGGCTTTGGCATCACCCTTTATGTGGGGCAGCGCAAAGGTTCGGCCAGCACCTCGGCCAGCGGCCCGGAAGCGATTCGCGAGACCGTCGCCGCCGCGTTGGCGATTGCCAAGCATACCTCCGAGGATGAAAGCTCGGGCTTGGCCGACAAAGCGCTGATGGCCAAGGACTTGAAAGACTTCGATCTGTTCCATGAGTGGGACATCACCCCGGAGCAGGCCATTGAATTGGCACTGACCTGCGAAGCCGCGGCGTTCGATGCAGATCCCCGCATCAAGAACGCCGATGGCACCACGTTGAGCACGCATCAAGGTTGCCGCGTGTACGGCAACAGCCACGGTTTTGTCGGTGGTTATGCCTCCACTCGCCATAGCTTGAGCTGCGTGATGATCGCTGAGGCCAACGGCCAGATGCAGCGCGACTATTGGTACGACGTAAGCCGCCAGGGCGAGTTGCTGGCGGACCCGGCCAGCATTGGCCAGCGTGCCGCGCAACGTGCCGCCAGCCGCTTGGGCGCCCGCCCGGTGCCAACGTGCGAAGTGCCGGTGCTGTTTTCGGCGGAGTTGGCCGGTGGTTTGTTCGGCAGTTTCCTCAGCGCGATTTCTGGCGGCAACCTGTACCGCAAGTCGTCGTTCCTTGAGGGCGCTATCGGGCAAAAGCTGTTCCCGGAGTGGTTGACCCTCGATGAGCGTCCGCACCTGATGCGTGCCATGGGCAGTTCGGCGTTCGACGGCGATGGCCTGGCGACCTATGCCAAACCGTTCGTCGAAAACGGCGAGTTGGTGTCCTATGTGCTGGGAACGTACTCCGGCCGCAAGCTCGGTCTGCCAAGCACGGCCAACTCCGGTGGCGTGCACAACCTGTTCGTCACCCATGGCGATGAAGACCAGGCGGCGTTGCTGCGTCGCATGGGGCGTGGCCTGCTGGTAACTGAGTTGATGGGCCATGGCCTGAACATGGTGACCGGTGATTACTCCCGGGGTGCGGCGGGTTTCTGGGTGGAAAACGGCGAGATCCAGTTCGCCGTCCAGGAAGTGACCATCGCTGGCAATATGCGCGACATGTTCAAGCAAATTGTCGCGGTCGGTAACGATCTGGAACTGCGCAGCAACATCCGCACAGGCTCGGTGCTGATTGAGCGCATGACTGTCGCCGGCAGCTGATCCTTCCGACGCTTCACCTAAAAAAGGCGCGCCATCTCAACGATGGCGCGCCTTTTTTTGTGGTTGCGTTTCAGGCAGATTAATCTGCCACTCTTGTTTTGATTCTCAATATCATTTAATAATAAATATCATTACCGGATGAGTGTGGATCATGAGTTCAGTCCTGCATGAGGATCCTTACCTGGAGAGCTGGCGCTGGATGAGTCGCCAGATCCGTTGCGGCCTCAACCCCAACGAGCCGCGCCTGATCGAGCATTACCTCAACGAGGGTCGCTACCTGGCGTGCTGCACCGCGACCCATCCGTGGACGATCGCTGAAACCTCATTCCGCCTGCTGCTCGACACCGCCAGCGATATCGCGCTGCCCTGGCATTGGCGCTCCATGTGCCTGGACCAGGCCTGGCGCCCCCTGCGTGATCTGGAAAAACTTTCTCACTGTGCCTGCCGCCTCAAGCGTTGGCAGAGCTTTGCGTGGCGATTGGCGACCTGCGAATTGCTGCCGTCTATTTCTCACTCCGACCTGGTGCAAGGATCTAACGATGAGTAACACCCGTATCGAACGCGACAGCATGGGCGAACTGCAAGTGCCGGCCGAGGCTTTGTATGGCGCACAAACCCAGCGCGCGGTGAACAACTTTCCGATCAGCCATCAGCGTATGCCTGCGCAATTCATTCGCGCCCTGATCCTCGCCAAGGCCGCAGCGGCCAAGGCCAACGTCGACCTCAAGCAAATCACCGAAGGGCAGGGCAAGGCCATCGTCGATGCCGCCCAGGGCTTGCTCGAAGGCGATTTCATGCAGCACTTCCCGGTGGATATTTTCCAGACCGGCTCCGGCACCAGCTCCAACATGAACGCCAACGAAGTGATCGCGACCCTGGCCAGCCGCCTGCTGGGCGAGGCGGTCAACCCCAATGACCACGTGAACTGCGGCCAAAGCAGCAACGACATCATTCCGACTACCATCCACGTCAGCGCCGCGCTGGTCCTGCATGAGCAAACCCTGCCAGCGTTGCTGCACCTGGTGCAAGTGATCGAGCGCAAGGCCGAAGACGTCCACCCGTTCATCAAGACCGGCCGCACGCACTTGATGGACGCCATGCCGGTGCGCATGAGCCAGGTGCTCAATGGCTGGGCGCAACAACTCAAGGCCAATATCGGTCACTTGCAGGATTTGCTCCCGAGCCTGCAGGCCTTGGCCCAGGGCGGCACGGCGGTCGGCACCGGGATCAACGCCCACCCGGAATTCGCCGCACGCTTCAGCCAGCAACTGAGCAGCCTGACCGACGTAACCTTCACGCCGGGCAAGAACCTGTTTGCGCTGATTGGCTCCCAGGACACCGCCGTCGCCGTCTCCGGTCAGTTGAAAGCCACCGCCGTATCGCTGATGAAAATCGCCAACGACCTGCGCTGGATGAACTCCGGTCCGCTCGCCGGTCTCGGTGAGATCGAGCTGGAAGGCCTGCAACCGGGCTCCTCGATCATGCCGGGCAAGGTCAATCCGGTGATCCCGGAAGCCACTGCCATGGTCGCCGCGCAAGTGATCGGCAATGACACGGTCATCACCGTCGCGGGCCAATCCGGCAACTTCGAGCTGAACGTGATGCTGCCGATCATCGCCCAGAATCTGCTCAGCAGCCTCGAACTGCTGGCCAATTCCAGCCGTCTGCTGGCGGACAAGGCCATCGCCACCTTCAAGGTCAACGAAGCCAAACTCAAGGAAGCGCTGTCGCGTAACCCGATCTTGGTCACCGCACTCAACCCGATCATTGGTTATCAAAAGGCCGCTGAAATCGCCAAGAAAGCCTATCAACAAGGCCGCCCGGTGATTGATGTGGCGCTCGAGCACACCGACTTGCCCCGCAGCCAACTGGAAGTCCTGCTGGACCCGGAAAAGCTCACGGCCGGCGGCGTGTAATCACCGACCCTGCTTTGGAGGCTCACCATGGAGCACTGGAAACGCACGATCGAACGGGCCAATCGCTGCTTTATGGCGGGCGAACTGGTTGATGCTCGCGAGGCCTATTTGCAAGCCCTGGCCCTGGCCCAAGTGTTGTTCGAACGCTGGGCGGATGCCGACGAAGCAGTGGCGGCTTGTGTCATTTCCCATCACAACCTGGCGGACCTGCATCTGCGCCTGAACCAGCCGGAGGAAAGCGCGGAATACCTCTGCGCGATCCACCAGCGCCTGCTGCAGGCCATGCAGGACCCGCGCCTGACCCCGCAATTGCGTGAGGCGGCGCTGCGCCAGAGCAGCAAGACCTACGTCGAACTGTTGAACTTCATCAGCGATCACGGCGAGTACCCGCGTACCCACCGCCTGCTGGGTGGCACTGCGGCGCAACAGGATGAGTCGACTCGCAACAGTCCTTATTACGGAGCACATTGAAATGTCCTACACCTTGCCTGCCTTGCCTTACGCCTACGACGCCCTGGAACCGCACATCGATGCGCAAACCATGGAGATTCACTACACCAAGCATCACCAGACCTATATCAACAACCTTAACGCCGCTGTCGAGGGCACCGTGTTCGCGGGCTGGCCGGTCGAGAAGCTGGTATCCAGCGTGCAACAGCTGCCGGAAAAACTGCGCGCCGCCGTGATCAACCAAGGTGGCGGCCATGCCAACCACTCGTTGTTCTGGGCGGTGATGTCGCCTAAAGGCGGCGGCAAGCCTGAGGGCGCGCTGGCCAAGGCTATCGATGAGCAAGTGGGTGGTTTTGATAGTTTCAAGGAAGCCTTCACCAAGGCCGCGTTGACCCGTTTTGGCAGCGGTTGGGCCTGGCTCAGCGTGACCCCGCAAAAGACCCTGGTGGTGGAAAGCAGCGGTAACCAGGACAGCCCGCTGATGAACGGCAATACGCCGATCCTTGGCCTGGACGTCTGGGAGCACGCCTACTACCTGCTGTATCAGAACCGCCGCCCGGAATACATCAACGCCTTCTACAGCGTGATCAACTGGCCGGAAGTCGCCGCTCGCTATCAGGCCGCCTTGGCCTGACATTTATCACCATAACAAGATCTAAGGCCGACTATGGGCACTGAAACACTGGCGATCAGCAGCGGGCGGATGTTTCGTTATGCGTTTGGCTCGCTGCTGCTATTGGCAGGTACTGCATTGCTGGTGGCCCACGGGCTGGACTGGCTGAACCTGGAGCCGCGCATCCTGCGGGCCCTGCAAGGTGGATCGATTTGCGCACTGGGCACGGCACTTGGCGCGGTGCCCGTACTGGTCATTCGACGGATGCCGGTAGCGCTGAGCGACACATTGTTGGGTTTTGGTGCCGGGGTGATGCTGGCGGCGACAGCCTTTTCGCTGATCGTGCCGGGGATCGCCGCCGCTGAAAGCCTGGGGCTGACGCCCTGGGGTGCCAGTGGGTTGATCAGCTTCGGCATCATGCTGGGCGCGTTCGGGCTGTATCTGGTTGATCGCAAGGTCTCAGGGGCAAGCCCGGAAATGTTGGTGGGCACACCGGATCACCCTGTGATACCGCCGCGCATCTGGCTGTTCGTGTTTGCCATCATTGCCCATAACATCCCGGAAGGCATGGCGGTGGGAGTTTCGGCAGGCGGCGGTATGCCGGATGCCGACAGCCTGGCCATGGGCATTGCCTTGCAGGATGTGCCCGAAGGCCTGGTGATTGCCTTGGTGTTGGCCGGGGCAGGGATGTCGCGGGTCAAGGCGTTCCTGATCGGTGCGGCCTCAGGTTTGGTCGAGCCGGTGTTCGCCGTGCTGTGTGCCTGGCTGGTGAGTCTGGCTGAGGTGCTGTTGCCGCTCGGGCTAGCGCTGGCGGCCGGGGCGATGTTGCTGGTGGTGACTCACGAAGTGATCCCCGAGTCGCGGCGCAACGGTCACGAAAAGCTTGCCAGCCTGGGGTTGTGCATCGGTTTTTGCTTGATGATGGTGATGGATACCGCATTGGGCTGAAGTCGTTGCGACTTCACGCCCGCCTCAAAAGGGTGAGTTTACTCACCCTCATCAAAGAAGTTGTTGATCAACGCCACCAGGGCGTCCATCGCTTCCTGCTCTTGCTCACCCTCTGTCTTCAGGTGAATTTTGGTGCCCTTGCCGGCGGCCAGCATCATCATGGCCATGATGCTTTTGCCATCGACCATGGATTCCGGCGTGCGCCCCGCACGGATCTGGCAAGGGAACTGCCCGGCAACACCGACGAACTTCGCAGAAGCCCGGGCATGCAAGCCCAGCTTGTTGATGATTTCAATTTCCAGAGCGGGCATCGCGGGGGTGATCCTTTCAGCTAAGGTCGCGGTGGCGAACCTGGACGTTCTTGAGGGTTTGTTGCAGCACCTGGCCCAGGCGTTCGGTCAGGTAGACCGAGCGGTGGTGGCCGCCAGTGCAGCCAATGGCAATGGTGACATACGCCCGATTGCTCGCGGCAAAGCGCGGCAACCATTTGAGCAGGTAGCTGGAGATATCCTGGAACATCTCTTCGACATCCGGCTGCGCTGCCAGGTACTCAGCCACAGGCTGGTCCAGTCCCGACTGTTCACGCAGCTCGGGTTTCCAATAGGGGTTCGGCAGGCAGCGCACATCGAACACCAGGTCGGCGTCCACCGGCATGCCGCGTTTGAAGCCAAAGGACTCGACGAGGAACGCGGTGCCAGGCTCTGGTTGGTTCAGCAGGCGCAATTTGATGGCGTCGCGCAGCTGGTACAGGTTGAGGCTGGTGGTGTTTATTTTCAGGTCGGCGAGGTCGATGATCGGCCCCAGCAACTTGGTTTCGTCTTCGATGGCTTCCGCCAGGGAACGATGGGGGCTGCTGAGGGGGTGGCGCCGGCGGGTTTCGGAAAAGCGCTTGAGCAGCGTTTCTTCGTCGGCGTCCAGGTACAGCACATCACAATGAATGTGCTTGGCGCGAACTTCCTCAAGCAGTTGCGGAAACCGCTCAAGGTGGCTGGGCAGGTTGCGGGCATCGATCGAAACGGCAACCAGGGGTTGCGCCAGTTCGGTGTGGATCAGCGCGCGCTCTGCCAACTCCGGCAGCAAGCCGGCGGGCAGGTTGTCGATACAGTAGAAGCCGTTGTCCTCAAGTACGTTGAGGGCGGTGCTTTTACCCGAGCCGGAGCGGCCGCTGACGATGATCAAACGCATGATTACTGCCCGTTCTGTTCATCCAGGACAACCTGGTACAGCGCCTCGTTGCTGCTGGCACTGCGCAGTTTGTCGCGTACTTCCTTGCGGTCGAGCATGCTGGCGATCTGACGGAGCAGTTCCAGGTGTGCATCGGTGGCGGCTTGCGGGACCAGCAGAACAAACAGCAGGTCAACCGGTGCGCCGTCGATGGCGTCGAAATCGATGGGGGCGTCCAGGTGCAGCAGGGCGCTGACAGGTGCCTCACAGCTTTTGAGGCGGCAATGGGGAATGGCGATGCCGTTGCCAAAACCGGTGGAACCGAGTTTTTCACGGGCAATCAGAGCCTCGTACACATCTTGCATCTCCAGGTCAGGCACTTCGCGGCTGATCAGGTTGGCAATTTGTTCGAGGGCTTTCTTTTTACTGCCGCCCGGCGCGTTCACGAGGGAACGGCCGGGGGTCAGGATGGTTTCAAGTCGAATCATGGGTGGGGAGTGTTAGCGGCCGGTGCCCTGGAGAAGGCTCTGCTGCTTTTCCTTATGCTTTTTGATTTGGCGATCCAGCTTGTCGGTCAGGTCGTCAATGGCGGCATACATATCTGAATGCTCGGCATTGGCGACTACTTCCCCGCCGGGTATACGCAAGGTGGCTTCGATTTTCTGCTTCAGCTTTTCGACAGTCATGATGACTTGCACATTGGTGATTTTGTCGAAATGCCCCTCAATTCTTTTGAGTTTTTCGCCGATATAGGCGCGCAGCGGTTCGGTCACTTCCAGTTGGTGTCCACTGATGTTGACTTGCATACAGCTTCTCCTTCGTTGCCAGTGCATAAAGCGGCAGGCAAAAGCGCCTGCCACTGGAACGCTGTGGCCCGCCCGTCACATCAAACGCTTACGCTCGCTGGAAGGCGCGATCCCGAGGGACTCGCGGTACTTGGCGACGGTTCGACGGGCGACCTGAATGCCTTGTGCCTCCAGTAAACCAGCGATCTTACTGTCACTCAATGGCTTTTTCTGATTTTCCGCGGCAACCAGTTTTTTGATGATCGCGCGGATCGCCGTGGACGAGCATTCGCCGCCTTCGGAGGTGCTGACGTGGCTGGAGAAAAAGTATTTCAGCTCATAAATACCCCGTGGGGTATGCATGAATTTTTGCGTGGTCACCCGTGAAATCGTCGACTCGTGCATGCCGACCGCTTCGGCGATGTCATGCAGCACCAACGGTTTCATCGCTTCGTCGCCGTACTCCAGGAAGCCGCGCTGGTGCTCGACGATCTGTGTGGCGACTTTCATCAGGGTTTCGTTGCGGCTTTGCAGGCTCTTGATGAACCAGCGGGCTTCTTGCAACTGGTTGCGCATGAAGGTGTTGTCGGCGCTGGTGTCGGCACGGCGCACAAAGCCCGCGTATTGCGGGTTGACTCGCAGGCGTGGCACCGATTCCTGGTTCAACTCCACCAACCAACGCTCGTTGTCCTTGCGCACGATCACGTCAGGGACCACGTATTCAGCTTCGCTGGACTCGATCTGCGAGCCTGGGCGCGGGTTGAGGCTCTGCACCAGCTCGATGACCTGGCGCAGGTCGTCTTCCTTGAGCTTCATGCGGCGCATCAGCTGGCTGTAGTCGCGGCTGCCCAGCAGGTCGATGTAGTCAGTGACCAGGCGCTGGGCTTCGGCGAGCCAAGGGGTCTTGGCGGGCAGTTGGCGCAATTGCAGCAGCAGGCATTCGCTGAGGGTGCGGGCGCCGATACCGGCGGGTTCGAACTGTTGGATACGGTGCAGGACGGCTTCGATCTCGTCCAGTTCGATGTCCAGTTCCGGGTCGAACGCTTCGAGGATCTCCTCAAGCGTCTCGTCCAGGTAGCCCTGGTTGTTGATGCAATCGATCAGGGTCACGGCGATCAGGCGATCGGTGTCCGACATCGGCGCGAGGTTCAGTTGCCATAGCAGATGGCTCTGCAGGCTCTCGCCGGCGGAGGTGCGGGTGGTGAAGTCCCACTCGTCGTCATCGTTGCTGGGCAGGCTGCTGGCGCTGGTCTGGTAGACGTCTTCCCAGGCGGTGTCCACGGGAAGTTCGTTGGGAATGCGTTCGTTCCATTCGCCTTCTTCCAGGTTGTCCACCGTTGGGGCGGTTTCCTGGTAGGAGGGTTCCTGCACGTCGGAGTTGGGTTTTTGCTCGATGTTGTCGGCCAGCGGGTCTGCATTATCGAAGTCGTCGCCTTCTTCCTGGCGTTCGAGCATCGGATTGGACTCCAGGGCCTCCTGGATTTCCTGTTGCAGGTCCAGGGTCGACAATTGGAGCAGGCGGATGGCCTGTTGCAGCTGCGGTGTCATCGTCAGCTGCTGGCCCATTCTCAGGACTAGCGATGGTTTCATGGCAGGGGCTTAACACCTTATTCGCCGGCGCAATGCGCCATCCACGACAGGGCGCGTGAGCGCCAAACATAAGCAAATTATATGCCTGATATCGCGGGCTTTGCCTAGAGCGCGGTAACAATAAAAATCCAGAGGTTCCTATTGATTCCCGCGCACCTCGGCAAACAGCCGTGACACCACGGTGTTTACAGGCGGAACTCGTGACCCAGGTACACTTCCTTCACCAGTTCGTTGGCGAGGATAGTGGCTGAATCGCCTTCAGCGATCAGTTGGCCATCGTTGACGATATACGCGGTTTCGCAGATATCGAGGGTTTCACGCACGTTGTGGTCGGTGATCAGTACGCCGATGCCCTTCGCCTTGAGGTGATGGATGATCTGCTTGATATCGCCAACCGAGATCGGGTCGACGCCGGCAAACGGTTCGTCCAGCAGGATGAACTTCGGCGCGGTGGCCAAGGCGCGGGCGATTTCCACACGGCGACGTTCACCACCTGACAAACTCATGCCGAGGTTGTCGCGAATGTGGTTGATGTGGAATTCCTGCAGCAGGCTTTCCAGCTCCTTGCGACGGCCGTCACGGTCGAGTTCCTTGCGGGTCTCGAGGATCGCCATGATGTTGTCGGCTACCGACAGTTTGCGGAAGATCGACGCTTCCTGTGGAAGATAGCCGATACCAGCCCGTGCACGACCGTGCATCGGCTGGTGGCTCACGTCCAGGTCGTCGATCAGTACGCGACCCTGATCCGCCTGGACCAGGCCGACGATCATGTAGAAGCAGGTCGTCTTGCCGGCGCCGTTGGGGCCGAGCAAACCGACGATCTGGCCGCTGTCGATCGACAGGCTGACGTCACGCACGACCTGACGGCTTTTGTAGGCCTTGGCCAGATGCTGGGCTTTCAGGGTTGCCATTACTCGGCCTTCTTCTTCGGCTGGATAACCATGTCGATACGCGGACGCGGTGCGGTCACCTTGGTGCCATTGGCGCGGCCGGCGTTGGCGATCTGCTTCACGGTGTCGTAGGTGATTTTCTCGCCTTCCGTGGAGTTGCCGTCCGGGCTGAGCACCTTGGCCTGGTCGATCAGGACAATGCGGTTCTGCTGGGCGTGGTACTGGATCGTCTTGCCGTAGCCCTTCATCGGGCCGGTATCGGTAGGCGACTGCTTCTGTTCGAAGTAAGCCAGGTTGCCCACCGAGGTCACCACGTCAATGTCGCCATTGGGGGTGCGGGTCAGGGTCACCGTGTTGCCGGTGATCTTCATCGAACCCTGGGTGATGATCACGCCGCCGGTGTACGTGGCGACGCCTTGCTTGTCGTCCAGTTGCGCATCGTCAGCCGAAATGTGGATCGGTTGCTGGCTATCGTTCGGCAGAGCCCAGGCGCTCACGCTTCCCAGTGCTGCGCCCAGACTGAGCAAAATAGGGAGAGTTTTAACGAGCCTCATACTGTCCTCTTACGTTCGATAGCAGGTGTATCCTGCTTTCTTTCAAATACGCTTTCATTCCCTTGCCAGTCGATACCCCGCCAGCGCCGTCGATTCTAACGTCTTGCTCGGTCTGCGCATATTGCTTCTGCGGGAATACGGTCATACGACTGCTGGTAATCACGGTGTCACGGTTTTTATCATCGGTGCGCGCAACGCGTACCGAGTCGATCAGTTCCACTTCGGTGCCGTCCGGGTTGACCTCGCCACGCTTGCTGGTGACGTGCCACGGAAACTCGGTGCCGCGGTAGATGTTCATGTCCGGGTTGGTCAGCAGGGTCACTTCGGTGGCCTTCAAGTGCTCGACCTTGTCCGAGGTGATCTCGTACTGCACCTTGCCATCCGGCAGGTACTGGATGCTGTAGGCATTGGTGGCGTAATAGTCGATAGCGCCCTCGTCAACCTGCGCGACAGGCTGGTCGAGAAAGCGCTCCGGGCTGATATTCCAGTAGCCCACCGCCAGGAACAGCGCGGCGATGACCCCGAATAACAGGAAGTTGCGAATCTTTTTACTCAGCATAAAACGCTCTATAGGTAGGCGGCGTGGGCCGCTTCAAGGCTGCCTTGGGCTCGTAGGATCAGCTCGCAGAACTCGCGGGCGGCACCTTCACCGCCACGGGCAGTGGTGATGCCGTGGGCGTGCTCGCGAACAAACGCCGCCGCATTGGCGACGGCCATGCCCAGTCCGACCCGGCGGATCACCGGCAGGTCAGGCAAGTCGTCGCCCAAGTAGGCGACCTGCTCATAGCTTAGGTTGAGTTGGCCAAGAAGCTCGTCCAGGACCACCAGTTTATCCTCGCGGCCCTGATACAGGTGAGGAATCCCCAGGTTTTGTGCGCGGCGTTCCACAACCGGGGTTTTTCTGCCGCTGATAATTGCTGTTTGCACGCCCGCTGCCATCAGCATCTTGATGCCTTGGCCGTCGAGGGTGTTGAAGGTCTTGAATTCGCTGCCATCTTCGAGAAAGTACAGGCGGCCGTCAGTCAGCACGCCGTCCACGTCGAAAATCGCCAATTTGATGTGTTTGCCGCGTTGCAGCAGGTCGCTGGTCATTTACATCACTCCCGCACGCAACAAGTCGTGCATGTTCAGGGCGCCGATTGGGCAGTCGTTGCTATCAACGACCACCAGCGCACCGATCTTGTGGTCTTCCATGATTTTCAAGGCTTCGGCCGCCAGCATCTCGGGGCGGGCAGTCTTGCCGTGGGGCGTCATTACCGCGTCGATGGTCGCGGTGTGGATGTCGATGGTGCGGTCCAGGGTGCGGCGCAGGTCGCCGTCGGTGAAGACGCCGGCCAGTTTGCCGTCGGCTTCCAGGATCACGGTCATGCCCAGGCCCTTGCGGGTCATTTCCATCAGCGCGTCTTTCAGCAGCGTGCCGCGTTGGACGTGGGGCAATTCATCGCCCGAATGCATGACGTTTTCCACTTTCAACAGCAGGCGACGGCCCAGGGCGCCGCCCGGGTGGGAAAACGCGAAGTCTTCTGCGGTGAAACCACGGGCTTCCAGCAACGCCACGGCCAGGGCGTCGCCCATGACCAGTGCGGCGGTGGTGGACGAGGTCGGCGCCAGGTTCAGTGGGCAAGCCTCGTGGGCCACGTGAACATTGAGGTTCACTTCGGCAGCCTTGGACAGCGTCGACTCGGGGTTGCCGGTGATGCTGATCATCTTGATGCCCAGGCGCTTGATTAGCGGCAGCAGGGTCACGATCTCGTTGGTGGTGCCCGAGTTGGACAGTGCCAGGATGATGTCATCCTTGGTGATCATGCCCATATCGCCGTGGCTGGCCTCGGCCGGGTGTACGAAAAAGGCGGTAGTCCCGGTGCTGGCCAAGGTGGCGGCAATCTTGTTGCCGACATGGCCGGATTTGCCCATGCCGACCACGACAACGCGGCCCTTGCTGGCCAGAATCATCTCGCAGGCGCGTACGAAATCCGCGTCGATATGGGCCAGCAAGCCTTCTACGGCTTCAAGCTCAAGGCGGATGGTGCGTTGTGCGGATTGAATAAGGTCGCTGGATTGGCTCATGTCTGAAATCGTATAGCCTGACGAAAAGTCGGCGATTATAGCGGCAATGCGCAATTCCCTCACGCAAGTTCGTCAGGGTTTATTCGCAATGCGCGTGAGATTCATCCCAAGCAACGATTTTTCCCTGTCCTCTGTCTGAACAAGCGCGGTTCCGGCCTTGGGCGCGTTGTACCAGCAGTGATATAGTTCGCCGCCAGTTCGGTCCGCCCAGCCCATGTGGCTAACTATTGCACGAGCGTTGCAAACGTTTGGCGCAAACATGGTGTCTGAGTGAAAGGCTGCATCCCAAGGAGTTTAGATGAGTGCCGATAACGCCTACGCGGTCGAGCTGAAGGGCCTTACCTTCAAGCGCGGGACGCGCAGCATCTTCAATAACGTCGATATCCGCATTCCGCGCGGCAAGGTCACGGGCATCATGGGGCCTTCCGGTTGCGGCAAGACCACCCTGCTGCGCCTGATGGGCATGCAATTGCGCCCGACTGCCGGCGAAGTGTGGGTCAACGGGCAGAACCTGCCGACGTTGTCGCGCAGCGATCTGTTCGATGCGCGCAAGCACATGGGTGTGCTGTTCCAGAGCGGTGCGCTGTTCACCGACCTCGATGTTTTCGAAAACGTAGCCTTCCCGCTGCGGGTGCATACCCAGCTGTCCGATGAAATGATTCGTGACATCGTGTTGCTGAAACTGCAGGCCGTAGGGCTGCGCGGTGCCATCGACCTGATGCCTGACGAGCTGTCCGGCGGCATGAAGCGCCGTGTGGCCCTGGCCCGCGCCATTGCCCTCGACCCACAGATCCTCATGTACGACGAGCCGTTCGTGGGCCAGGACCCGATCGCCATGGGCGTGCTGGTGCGCCTGATCCGCCTGCTCAACGATGCGCTGGGCATTACCAGTATCGTGGTTTCCCACGACCTGGCAGAAACCGCGAGCATTGCCGACTACCTTTATGTGGTCGGCGATGGCCAAGTGCTGGGGCAGGGCACGCCTGAAGAGCTGATGAACGCCGATAACCCGCGCATTCGCCAATTCATGACGGGCGACCCCGATGGCCCGGTGCCTTTCCATTTTCCGGCAGCGGACTACCGCTCAGATCTTCTGGGGAAGCGTTGATGCGCAAGACTTCACTTATCGAGAAGGTCCGCCTTTTCGGTCGCTCCGGCATCGACATCATCGAAGTGCTCGGCCGTTCGACGATTTTCCTCTTCCACGCCTTGCTGGGCCGCGGCGGCATTGGCGGCGGTTTTGGCCTGCTGATCAAGCAACTGCACGCTGTGGGCGTGATGTCCCTGGTGATCATCGTGGTCTCCGGGGTTTTCATCGGCATGGTGCTGGCGTTGCAGGGCTTCAATATCCTCTCCAGCTACGGTTCGGAGCAGGCGGTAGGGCAGATGGTTGCCCTGACGCTGCTGCGTGAGCTAGGGCCGGTGGTCACCGCCTTGCTGTTCGCCGGGCGCGCAGGTTCTGCGCTGACCGCCGAAATCGGCAACATGAAGTCCACCGAGCAACTGTCCAGCCTGGAAATGATCGGCGTGGACCCGCTCAAGTACATTGTTGCCCCGCGCCTGTGGGCCGGCTTCATTTCCCTGCCTCTGCTGGCGATGATCTTCAGCGTGGTCGGTATCTGGGGCGGTTCGTGGGTGGCGGTGGACTGGCTGGGGGTCTACGACGGCTCCTATTGGGCCAACATGCAAAACAGCGTGACCTTCAGCGGTGACGTGCTCAATGGCATCATAAAGAGCATCGTCTTCGCCTTTGTAGTGACCTGGATCGCCGTATTCCAAGGCTACGACTGTGAGCCCACTTCAGAAGGGATCAGTCGCGCCACCACCAAGACCGTTGTGTACGCCTCGCTGGCGGTACTGGGCCTTGACTTCATTTTGACCGCCTTGATGTTTGGAGATTTCTGATGCAAAACCGCACTGTGGAAATCGGTGTCGGCCTTTTCTTGCTGGCTGGCATCCTGGCTTTACTGTTGCTGGCCCTGCGAGTCAGCGGCCTTTCGGCCAGCCCGACCGCCGATACTTATAAACTTTACGCGTACTTCGACAATATCGCCGGTTTGACTGTCAGAGCTAAAGTGACCATGGCCGGTGTCACCATCGGCAAGGTCACGGCAATCGATCTGGATCGCGACAGCTTCACCGGTCGAGTGACGATGCAGTTGGACAAGAAGGTAGATAATCTGCCGACTGACTCCACGGCATCTATCCTCACTGCGGGTCTGCTGGGCGAGAAGTACATCGGTGTCAGCGTGGGCGGGGAGACAGCCCTGCTCAAGGATGGCTCGACCATCCACGACACGCAGTCGTCGCTGGTGCTTGAGGACCTGATCGGTAAATTCCTGCTCAATACGGTCAATAAAGACGCCAAATGAGGAATCTGTTCATGATCTCTACCTTGCGACGTGGCCTGCTGGTACTGCTTGCAGCGTTGCCGCTGATGGCCAACGCGGCAGGTTCTGCGCACGAGCTGGTGCAGGACACGACCAATAAAATGTTGGCGGACCTGACGGCCAACAAAGAACAGTACAAGCAAGACCCGACCAAGTTCTACGATGCGCTGAACACCATTGTCGGCCCGGTGGTCGACGCCGAAGGCATTTCCCGCAGCATCATGACGGTCAAGTATTCGCGCAAGGCCACGCCTGCACAGATGCAGACCTTCCAGGAGAACTTCAAGAAAGGCCTGTTCCAGTTCTACGGCAACGCTCTGCTTGAGTACAACAACCAGGGGATTACCGTGGCGCCGCCAGGCGATGAGTCGGGCGATCGCACCAGCGTCAACATGACCGTCAAGGGCACCAACGGCGCGGTCTACCCTGTGCAGTACACCCTGGAGAAGATCAACGGCGAGTGGAAACTGCGCAACGTGATCATCAACGGCATCAACATCGGCAAGCTGTTCCGTGACCAGTTCGCCGACGCCATGCAGCGCAATGGCAATGACCTGGACAAGACCATCAATGGTTGGGCCGGTGAAGTCGCCAAGGCCAAGGAAGAGACCGACAAGCAAGCTGCCGGGAAGCCAGCGCAATGACCGAATCGGCCGTTCGTCTCGGCGATGCCGGCGAGTTGTTCATCAGTGGCGTGCTGGACTATCGCTCCGGGCCGGGCCTGCGCAAGCAGGGCCAGGCACTGATCAATGGCAGCAGCGCGCCTGCGCTGGTGGTGGATTGCTCGCAAGTGACCAAATCCAGCAGCGTGGGTTTGTCCTTGCTGCTGTGCTTCATGCGTGATGCCGAGGCGGCCAATAAAACGGTCAGCATCCGTGCCATGCCCGAAGACATGCGCGAAATTGCCGAAGTTTCCGGCCTGACCGAGCTGTTGGCGCATCCTTAATACACATTATTAGAGAAGCCCCCCGTCAGAGTCCTGCTATGCGGGGTTCGCAGGCGCGGGGCTTTTTTGTATGATGTGCGACCCGTGCGCACTGGGCGCCGATAGAGGTTGAGCATGCAGGCCCTAGAAGTTAAGAGCTTTCTTGAAGGAAAGCTGCCGGAAACGACCGTAGAAGTTGAAGGCGAAGGCTGCAACTTCCAGCTGAACGTGATTAGCGATGAACTGGCGGCACTGAGCCCAGTCAAGCGTCAGCAGCAGATCTATGCCCATTTGAACCCGTGGATCACCGATGGCAGCATCCATGCGGTCACTATGAAATTTTTCAGCCGCGCGGCCTGGGCCGAGCGCACCTGAGCCCCCAAGGCGTCGAGATTCTTATGGATAAATTGATTATTACCGGTGGTGCCCGCCTTGATGGCGAGATCCGCATCTCCGGCGCGAAAAACTCCGCCTTGCCGATCCTGGCAGCGACCCTGCTGTGCGATGGCCCGGTCACCGTGGCCAACCTGCCGCACCTGCACGACATCACCACCATGATCGAGCTGTTCGGTCGCATGGGCATCGAGCCTGTGATCGACGAGAAGCTCTCGGTCGAAATCGACCCGCGCACCATCAAGACCCTGATCGCCCCGTACGAACTGGTGAAAACCATGCGTGCGTCGATCCTGGTACTGGGCCCGATGGTTGCCCGTTTCGGCGAAGCCGAAGTCGCACTGCCTGGCGGTTGCGCCATTGGCTCGCGTCCGGTGGACCTGCACATCCGTGGCCTTGAAGCCATGGGCGCAGTGATCGACGTCGAAGGCGGCTACATCAAGGCCAAGGCGCCGGAAGGCGGCCTGCGTGGCGCCAACTTCTTCTTTGATACCGTCAGCGTGACCGGTACCGAGAACATCATGATGGCCGCTGCCCTGGCCAAGGGCCGCAGCGTCCTGCAGAACGCCGCGCGCGAGCCGGAAGTGGTCGACCTGGCCAACTTCCTGAACGCCATGGGCGCCAAGGTTTCCGGCGCTGGCACCGACACCATCACCATTGATGGCGTTGAGCGTCTGCACACGGCGACCTACAAGGTCATGCCCGACCGTATCGAGACCGGCACCTACCTGGTTGCCGCTGCCGTCACCGGTGGCCGCGTCAAGGTCAAGGACACCGATCCGACCATCCTGGAAGCCGTCCTCGAAAAACTGCGCGAAGCTGGTGCAGACATCACCACCGGCGAAGACTGGATCGAACTGAACATGCACGGCAAGCGGCCTAAAGCCGTGAACGTGCGTACCGCTCCGTACCCGGCGTTCCCGACCGACATGCAAGCGCAGTTCATCTCCCTGAACGCGATTGCCGAAGGCACCGGTGCCGTGATCGAGACCATCTTCGAAAACCGCTTCATGCACGTGTACGAACTGCACCGCATGGGCGCGAAGATCCAGGTCGAGGGCAACACTGCCATCGTTACCGGTATCGAAAAACTCAAGGGCGCGCCAGTCATGGCCACCGACCTGCGTGCTTCGGCCAGCCTGGTGATTTCGGCACTGTGCGCCGACGGCGACACGCTGATTGACCGCATCTACCACATCGACCGTGGCTACGAGTGCATCGAAGAAAAACTGCAGATGCTCGGCGCGAAAATCCGCCGCGTACCGGGCTAGTTCCCGAGGCTGCAAGGCTGGTGAGGGAGCTTGCTCTCTCACCACAGGATTTGTTTCAAAATCGAGGCTGTCATGGCCTCGATCTGTGTCCGGCGCCGTTTGCGACCGGACCGCAATAGCCTGATGAAGGACTGACGTTTCCCATGTTGACCATCGCACTGTCCAAGGGCCGCATCCTTGACGACACTTTGCCGCTTCTGGCTGAAGCGGGCATCGTGCCGACCGAGAATCCGGACAAGAGCCGCAAGCTGATCATCCCCACGACCCAGGACGACGTTCGCCTGTTGATCGTGCGGGCTACCGACGTGCCGACCTACGTTGAACATGGCGCGGCCGACCTCGGTGTCGCCGGTAAAGACGTGCTGATGGAATACGGCGGCCAGGGCCTGTACGAGCCCCTGGACCTGCGTATCGCCCTGTGCAAGCTGATGACCGCCGGCCGTGTCGGTGACGTCGAGCCCAAGGGCCGCCTGCGCGTGGCCACCAAGTTCGTCAACGTCGCCAAGCGTTACTACGCCGAGCAAGGCCGTCAGGTCGATATCATCAAGCTCTACGGCTCGATGGAGCTGGCGCCGCTGATCGGCCTGGCCGACAAGATCATCGACGTGGTCGACACCGGCAACACCCTGCGTGCCAACGGTCTTGAACCGCAAGAATTCATTGCTGACATCAGCTCCCGCCTGATCGTCAACAAGGCATCGATGAAGATGCAGCACGCCCGTATCCAGGCGTTGATCGACACCCTGCGCAAGGCAGTGGAGTCGCGACACCGCGGTTGACTTACCTGCGTAGCCGCAAGGCTGCGCCCGTCTATCCGCCTCATAGCCAGAATTCTCAGGTGCCCAAGCGGAAACGACTGCTAGTTTAGGGCGCCTGAGTTTTTGCCAATTCTATTGAGGCCCTCGCTATGACCACGTCCACTGCAATTGCCCGACTCAACGCTGCCGACCCGGATTTCGCCCATCATCTGGATCATCTGCTGAGCTGGGAAAGCGTGTCCGACGAGTCGGTCAACGGGCGAGTACTCGACATCATCAAGGCCGTGCGCGAGCGCGGTGATGCCGCGCTGGTGGATTTCACCCGCCAGTTCGACGGCCTGGACGTCGCATCGATGTCCGACCTGATCCTGCCCCGCGAACGCCTGGAGTTGGCGCTGACCCGTATCACTGCCCCGCAGCGCGAAGCGCTGGAAGTGGCGGCGACCCGGGTGCGCAGCTACCACGAAAAGCAGAAGCAGGATTCGTGGAGCTACACCGAGGCCGACGGCACCGTGCTGGGCCAGAAGGTCACACCGCTGGACCGTGCCGGCCTGTACGTGCCGGGCGGCAAGGCGTCGTACCCGTCGTCGGTACTGATGAACGCGATTCCGGCCAAAGTGGCGGGCGTGACTGAAGTGGTCATGGTCGTGCCGACCCCGCGCGGAGAAATCAACGAACTGGTGCTGGCCGCTGCGTGCATCGCCGGTGTCGACCGTGTGTTCACCATCGGCGGCGCCCAAGCCGTCGCCGCCCTGGCCTACGGTACCGAAAGCGTGCCGAAAGTGGACAAGGTGGTCGGCCCTGGCAACATCTACGTCGCCACCGCCAAGCGCCACGTGTTTGGCCAGGTCGGTATCGACATGATCGCCGGCCCCTCGGAAATCCTCGTGGTGTGTGACGGCCAGACCGACCCGGACTGGATCGCCATGGACCTGTTCTCCCAGGCCGAGCACGACGAAGACGCCCAGGCGATCCTGGTCAGCCCGGACGCCGAGTTCCTCGACAAGGTCGCCGCGAGTATCGACAAGCTGCTGCCAACCATGGACCGCGCCGAGATCATCGAGAAGTCGATCAATGGCCGTGGCGCCTTGATCCTGGTGCGTGACATGGAGCAGGCCATCGAAGTGGCTAACCGCATCGCGCCAGAACACTTGGAGCTGTCGGTCGCCGACCCACAAGCGTGGCTGCCATCGATTCGCCATGCCGGCGCGATCTTCATGGGCCGCCACACCAGCGAAGCCCTGGGTGACTACTGTGCAGGCCCCAACCACGTGCTGCCGACCTCTGGCACCGCACGCTTTTCGTCGCCGCTGGGGGTGTATGACTTCCAGAAGCGTTCGTCGATTATCTTCTGCTCGCCACAAGGCGCGTCCGAGCTGGGCAAGACCGCCTCGGTGCTGGCCCGTGGTGAATCGCTGAGCGCACACGCACGTAGCGCCGAATACCGCATCGTCAAGGGAGAGTGAGGCATGAGCAAATTCTGGAGCCCTTTCGTCAAGGACCTCGTGCCTTACGTGCCGGGTGAACAACCGAAGCTGACCAAGCTGGTCAAGCTCAACACCAATGAAAACCCCTACGGCCCATCGCCCAAGGCGTTGGCCGCCATGCAGGCTGAGCTGAACGACAACCTGCGCCTGTACCCGGACCCCAACAGCGACCTGCTCAAGCAGGCGGTGGCCAAGTACTACGGGGTGGATGCGGGCAAAGTGTTCCTCGGCAACGGTTCCGACGAAGTCCTCGCACACATCTTCCACGGTCTGTTCCAGCACGACTTGCCGCTGTTGTTCCCGGACATCAGCTACAGCTTCTATCCGGTTTACTGCGGCCTGTATGGCATCCAGTCCGATCCGGTGCCGCTGGACGAGCAATTCCAGATCCGCGTGGCGGACTACGCCAAGCCGAACGGCGGGATCATCTTCCCCAACCCGAATGCGCCGACGGGCTGCGTACTGGCGCTGGACGCCGTGGAGCAGATCCTCAAGGCCAGCCCGGATTCGGTGGTGGTGGTCGATGAAGCCTATATCGACTTCGGCGGCGAAACCGCCATTAGCCTGGTGGACCGTTACCCGAACCTGCTGGTGACGCAGACCCTGTCCAAATCGCGCTCACTGGCCGGTTTGCGTGTAGGCCTGGCCGTGGGCCACCCTGACCTGATCGAGGCGCTGGAGCGCGTCAAGAACAGCTTCAACTCCTATCCACTGGATCGCCTGGCGATTGTCGGCGCGGCGGCGGCGTTTGAAGACCGTGAGTACTTCGAGAAGACGTGCCAGCTGGTGATCGATAGCCGCAACACGGTGGTCGCGCAACTGGAAGGGAAGGGCTTTGAAGTGTTGCCGTCGGCGGCCAACTTCATCTTTGCCCGTCACCCCAAGCACGACGCTGCCGGCCTGGCGGCCAAGTTGCGTGAGCAGGGGGTGATCGTGCGGCACTTCAAGCAGGAGCGGATTGCCCAGTTCCTGCGGATCAGCATTGGTACGCCGGAGCAGAACCAGGCGTTGATTGATGGGCTAGGCGAGCTTTAAAGCTTTATTGGCTTGGCTGGCCCCATCGCGGGCAAGCCCGGCTCCCACATTGGAATGCATTTCCCTGTGGGAGCGGGCTTGCCCGCGATGAGGCCATCAGCGACACCGCATAGTTACAGCAGCGGCTCATCCGGCTTCTTGTTCTTCCAGCCATCATTGCCCGGCAGCAGCAGGTTCAAGGCAATCGCCACCACCGCGCACAGGGCGATGCCCTTCAGGCCGAAGTCATTCGGACCCGTACCGGTGCCGACCAGCACACCGCCAATCCCGAACACCAACGTCACCGAGACAATCACCAGATTGCGCGCCTCGCCCAGGTCGATCTTGTGGCGAATCAGCGTGTTCATCCCCACCGCAGCAATCGAACCGAACAACAGGCACAGAATCCCGCCCATCACCGGCACCGGGATGCTTTGCAGCAGTGCGCCGAACTTGCCGATAAACGCCAGGCTGATGGCAAACACCGCCGCCCAGGTCATGATTTTCGGGTTGTAGTTCTTGGTCAGCATCACCGCGCCAGTCACTTCGGCATAGGTGGTGTTCGGCGGGCCGCCAAACATGCCGGCGGCCGTAGTGGCGATGCCGTCACCCAGTAGGGTGCGATGCAGGCCCGGCTTCTTCAGGTAGTCGCGACCGGTCACGCTGCCCACCGCAATCACACCGCCGATATGTTCGATCGCCGGGGCCAGGGCCACGGGGACGATGAACAGGATCGCCTGCCAGTTGAATTCCGGCGCGGTGAAGTGGGGCAGGGCGAACCATGGCGCAGCGGCGATCTTCGCCGTGTCGACCACGTCAAAGTAGAACGCCATCGCAAAGCCCACCAGCACGCCAGAGATGATCGGCACCAGGCGGAAAATGCCCTTGCCAAACACCGCCACGATCAACGTGGTCAGCAGCGCCGGCATCGAGATCATCATCGCCGTCTGGTAGTGGATCAGCTCGCTGCCATCACCGGCTTTGCCCATGGCCATATTGGCGGCAATCGGTGCCATGGCCAGGCCGATGGAGATGATCACTGGGCCGATGACCACCGGTGGCAGCAAGCGGTCGATGAAACCGGTGCCTTTGATCTTCACGGCAGCGCCAAGGAAGGTGTAGACGAAACCGGCCGCCATAACCCCACCCATGGTCGCCGCCAGGCCGAATTGCTGCTTGGCGAGAATGATCGGGGTGATAAAGGCAAAGCTCGACGCCAGGAACACCGGCACCTGCCGCCCCGTCACAACCTGGAACAACAACGTGCCCAGGCCCGCGGTGAACAGTGCAACGTTTGGATCAAGACCTGTGATCAGCGGCATCAACACCAGCGCGCCAAATGCCACGAAGAGCATTTGTGCGCCAGACAGGATCTGGCGCCAAAGCGGGTCGTTGAATTCATCCTGCATGCTCACGCGTCCTTCTGCTTGGTGCCGAAGATCTTGTCACCGGCATCGCCCAGGCCTGGGATGATGTAGCCGTGTTCGTTCAGGCACTGATCGATGGACGCGGTGTAGATCTGCACGTCCGGGTGGGCTTTCTCGACGGCGGCGATGCCTTCGGGAGCGGCCACCAGCACCATGGCGCGGATGTCCTTGCAACCGGCTTTTTTCAGCAGGTCGATGGTGGCAACCATGGAGCTGCCGGTGGCGAGCATCGGGTCGATGATCATGGCCAGGCGCTCGTCGATTTCCGGGACGAGTTTTTCCAGGTAGGTGTGCGCTTCCAGGGTTTCTTCATTGCGGGCGACGCCCACGGCGCTGACCTTGGCGCCCGGGATCAGGCTGAGCACGCCTTCAAGCATGCCGATACCGGCGCGCAGGATCGGCACCACGGTGATCTTCTTGCCGGCGATTTTCTCGACCTGGACGGGACCGGCCCAACCTGGGATCTCGTAGGTCTCCAGGGGCAGATCCTTGGTGGCTTCGTAAGTGAGCAACGCTCCGACTTCCTGAGCAAGCTCACGGAAATTCTTCGTGCTGATGTCGGCGCGGCGCATAAGGCCGAGTTTATGTTGGATCAGCGGGTGGCGGATCTCGCGAGTGGGCATGGGAAAGGCTCCGGCGGCGGGCAAAAAAACCGGCCTAGATTAATCTATCCGAGGGTGTTGTCCTATAGACATCTAGTACGTTAGTCCATTAAGGCTTGATCAGAGCGCACGAGAAGCGTACCTTCGCCCGCTTTTCTTGCCACAGCACCCCCTTGGAGAGCGCCATGTCCGCTGATCTCGAGCATATCCGTCAAATCATGCGCGAGGCTGACTGCCTGTACACCGAAGCGCAAGTCGAAGAGGCGATCGCCAAGGTCGGCGCCCATATCAGCCGCGAAATGGCCGACACCAACCCGGTGGTGTTCTGTGTGATGAACGGCGGCCTGATTTTCGCCGGCAAATTGCTCACCCACCTGCAATTCCCGCTGGAAGCTTCTTACCTGCACGCCACCCGCTATCGCAACGAAACCAGCGGCGGCGACCTGTTCTGGAAAGCCAAGCCGGAAGTCTCGTTCATCGACCGCGACGTACTGATCATCGACGACATCCTCGATGAAGGTCACACCCTGGGCGCGATCATCGACTTCTGCAAACACGCCGGTGCGCGCAAAGTGCACACCGCCGTGCTGATCGACAAAGACCACGACCGCAAGGCGCGGCCTGAGCTGAAAGCGGATTTTGTCGGCCTGCCGTGCGTTGATCGCTACATCTTCGGTTACGGCATGGACTACAAAGGCTACTGGCGCAATGCCAATGGCATCTACGCCGTCAAAGGCATGTAAACGCGCTTCATCAGGTGCGGGGCCGGCATGCTAGAGTGCCTGGCCCTGCGTCTGGAGCCTGTCATGAGCCTGTTGATCCGCACGTGCGCCGCCCTGGCGCTGACCCTTAGTTTGCCCCTGGCCGCAGCCCCCCTGCACAGCCAATTCCTGCCGCCAGACGACCTGACCCTGCGCGCCGAAGCGCCCGACCAGCAGCAATTGCTGCAAGTCACCGAGTACGCGGTGGTGGTGGGTAATCAGCGTCAATCCAGCCAGCAACCGATTCCAGTGACGTCGCCGCTGATGATCCGCCTCAAGGGCAAGTCCCTGAACAAGGGCGCGACCATCACTCAAGTGGTGCTCAATTTCGATGCTGAAAGCAAAAGCCTGAAAAAGCCGGCGTACGACGATAAGAGCAAGACCCTGACCTTGTCGTATCCGGTGGCGCAGTACCGCGTCATCGTCGACTTGCTGCGTAACGACACGTTGTATGTGCAGTTCCTCAGCTACGCCAACGGCCACATCTGGGCTGACCTGCACACCGGTGCCGTCCGTACTAAATAATCAGACAACACAGATTCCCCTTTGCAAATGCAGTCAGTGTGGGAGCTTGGCTTTCGAAGGCGGCGTCGCGCAGGTAGACTTCAACCCCCGTGTAAATGTCAGCAGGCTGGAGTCGGTAATGCGTAAAGATAAGAAGCAGTTGATTGGTGACGAGATCGGCGACGATCAAATCAAGTTGTTCCTGGACTTCGAGCCGGTTGACGCGACTTCCCCGTCCCTGCACAAACTGATCAAGGCCTACCGGGGCCTGCGTATCGACGACTTCGAACGTTTCCTGGGCTTTTTCAAGGAAGCCGGCCTGGACCTCGACGGCAAGGACGAGCATGGCCAGACCTTCGTCGACCTGATCAAGGACCAGCGCAACGCGGACGAGTACATCGAGTTGATCGAAAAAGCCCGCAGCTGATTTTTCGAAATATAAAAAAACGCCCCGTCCTCATGCAGAGGGCGGGGCGTTTTTTATTGCTTCAAGGCCTCAAGCGTAGCTCTCGGTCTCGGCGGCAGGCTCAACCAGTTCCAGGCTGATGTTGTTCTGCGTGTTGATCTTGCGGTACAGGTCGGCATCCGTTTCCAGAACCTTTTCCCGAGCCGGGAAGATCTCGTGCAGCTTGGCTGCCCATTCACCAGCGGCTTTCTGCGGGAAGCACTTCTCGATCAGTTCCAGCATGATCGAAACCGTCACCGAAGCACCCGGGGACGCGCCCAGCAGCGCAGCCAGCGAGCCGTCTTTGGCTGCGACCAGCTCGGTGCCGAATTGCAGCACGCCGCCTTTCTTCGGGTCTTTCTTGATGATCTGCACCCGTTGGCCGGCCACTTCCAGGCGCCAGTCTTCGGCTTTCGCTTCAGGGTAGAAGCGACGCAGGGATTCGAGGCGCTGCTCCATGGACTGGCGCACTTCGCTGACCAGGTACTTGGTCAGGTCCATGTTGTCGCGGGCCACGGCCAGCATCGGCCCGATGTTGCCGGCGCGGATCGACAGCGGCAGGTCGAGGAACGAGCCGTGCTTGAGGAACTTGGTGGTGAAGCCGGCGTATGGCCCGAACAGCAGGGATTTCTTGCCATCGACCACGCGGGTGTCCAAGTGCGGCACGGACATCGGCGGCGAACCCACGGCGGCCTGGCTGTAGACCTTGGCCTGGTGGTGCTTGACCACGTCCGGGTTGTCGCAACGCAGCCACTGGCCGCTGACCGGGAAGCCGCCAAAGCCTTTGCTTTCTTCGATGCCCGAGGCTTGCAGCAGCGGCAGGGCCGCGCCACCTGCGCCGAGGAAGACGAACTTGGCGTCCACTTCACGGCTGTTGCCGCTGTTGACGTCCTTGATGCTCACGGTCCAGCCGGCGCCATTGCGCTTGAGGCCGGTAACGCGCTTGCAGTACTTGACCTGGGCATCCGGCGAGCTGGTCAGGTGTCCCAGCAGCTGGTTGGTCAGGGCGCCGAAGTTGACATCGGTACCGTTGAGCACGCGGGTAGCAGCGATTTTTTCGTCGAGCGGGCGGCCCGGCATCATCAGCGGCATCCACTCGGCCATCTCGCTACGGTCTTCGGTGTAGTGCATGTCCGAAAACGCGTGGTGCTGGCTGAGGGATTCAAAGCGCTTCTTGAGGAAGTCCACGCCTTTTTCGCCCTGCACGAAGCTCAGGTGCGGCACCGGGCTGATAAAGGACTTGGACGAGCCAAAGGTGCCCTTTTGGGTCAGGTACGCCCAGAACTGCTTCGACACCTCGAACTGGGTGTTGATGTGCACGGCTTTCTTGATGTCGATGGAGCCATCGGCGGCCTGCGGCGTGTAGTTCAGCTCACACAGCCCGGCGTGGCCGGTACCGGCGTTGTTCCACGGGTTGGAACTTTCCGCGGCACCCGAATCCATCAGCTCAACGACTTCCAGCTTGAGGCCGGGGTCGAGCTCTTTGAGCAGCACGGCCAGGGTGGCACTCATGATGCCGGCCCCTACCAGTACTACGTCGACTGCTTCGTTATGCGCCATTTAACGCGTCTCCAAAATCTGCAGCACCAAATTGACGGCATGGCTGCCAGGAGTGACGGGGCGGTTCACGTGTTGCCCCAGGTTACCCATGGCCAGGATCGCCATGTCCGTTTCGCAATTCTTTGCAACTTCAGCACACGCTTCCTGCCGGGCTAATCTGCCTATGAACGCATTCATGGGCGCCTGTGGCAATTCGACTTATGGTCAAAGCGTGTGATTCGTGCAACCAATCCGTAGCGGACAGGCTCAAGCTCCGGTTTTTGAGGAGTGCTCGGTCCTGTGTGGTTGGGCTGTTAAAGACGCTGATGGTGCTTGTACACACGCCAAACTATTCATTTGCTCGCCACACTCTTGTGAAGTTGTGAAAACCCGTTTTTTTCACGCTCTTTTGAAGACGTGAACCTCAAAAAAGGGCTGCCTCAGCCTGGCACCTGGCCCGCAAACCTCTGCCGACACGCGGCAAAACGGGCAAACAACTCAAGTGGCCGAGCGCAATGGCAGCTCTGGCAGATGCGATATAAAGAGGGGGTGGTTTGCAACGAAAACAGCAAGCACGCCAGCTCTATTCGATCTGTGTGGGCGGCTCTCTGTGGGCGATTGGGGGGTTAATACCGAGGCATTAACGATGTTGCGGGGCCCGATCAGGAGACGTCCTTATAATCGGGGGGAGATTGTAGCGAAGAACGCCAAGGAAATGGGCGTGTTTTATGACTTTTATTAGGTGTTCGGTCAGGCGGCCAACGGCTGGTGCCGGGACGACTGCGCTGGACGCGGGCTTATGCGGGCGCGGGCCGGCAGCGGGCGGTGCATCCAGCTCAGGCGAATCTCGTCGATTTCCACCCAGCCATTGCCCACCGGCGGCTGGCTGCACTCTTTGAAAGCCTGGCAGCGGCCTTGCGCATCAAGCAGGGCGAACTGGCGCAGGGCGGGTTTGCGCATGAACAGCGACCAGAGAAAATTCATGGTGATAGCCTCCTGAGATTGAGGCAAAGCTTGCCAGCCCGGGATGACGAGCGCATGTATCGGCTGTGACATCTCGGTGACATCGAACCCCGGCGACCGGCGCCGGTCACAGGATGTAACTGATGCTAGTTCCCGGCAGTGGCGCACCGCTATACTGCCCGCCTGTCGGTACCTGATTTTTGGAGAGAAGCGCATGTTGCAACGCCTGTTGTTCGGTTTGATCACTGTGACCAGCTTGACCCTGGTTGGCTGCGCCAACAGCCCGCAACAACTCAGCCCGCAACCGAAGCTCACCACGCAGCTGGCGCCAGTGGGCCACGGCCAGCCGGTGTCGGTGCGTGTGGTGGACGGCCGTCCGTCGCCAACCCTGGGTTCCCGTGGTGGTCTGTACCCGGAGACTGCGCTGATTTCGGTCACCGGCCAGGATGTGCTGCCTAAGCTGCAAGCCCAGGCCGAAGCCGCTGTGCGCCTGCTGGGCTTTACCCCAAGCGCCAACGCGCCGGGCGCCCCGCAGCTGACCATCACCCTGGCTGAACTGAAATACCAGTCGCCTAAAGAAGGTCTGTATGTGACCGAAGCCTCCATCGGCGCGACGTTCAAGTCCGACGTCACCGCTGGCACCCGTCGCTATAGCGGCCGCTACGGTGCTTCGCTGAACCAGCGCTTTGGCATGTCGCCGAATCAGGACACCAACACCAAGCTGGTCAGCGACGTGTTGAGCGATGCCTTGACCCGCCTGTTCAAGGACCCAAGCATCGGTTCGTTGCTCAGCTCGCAATAACCGCTGCATAAAAAACCGGGCTCAGCGATGAGCCCGGTTTTTTTGTGTCTGAAGTTTCATGCGGCCGTGTCGATACAGAAGTCCAGCAGGCTCACGCCGGTCAATAAATCGGCTTCCGGCAAGTCCGCGTGCTGGTGTCCGCCGAGGGCGCAATACACCAGCCAGTGGCGATCCTGCACGTTGAACGCGAGGCCGCCGACCAGCGCCTCTTGTTCATCGCTCTGGGCGATCAGATACAGCCGATCCTGGTTGTGCGCGTGCAGCATGACAAGCTCCCGAACGTTCGAAGGGCAACAGAGTGGCTTGTTAAGGTGACGTTCAGGTGACGCCGTAAATTACTGGATACATTAGCCGTTCATGTTGGGATGCAAGAGTGGTGGCTGACGAGGCTACTACGTCCAACCATGTATCAGAACTGATACCCAGACACTGTGTTACCGAGGTTTGCGATGGCGCTGCCCGCACTATTGATCAATGCTGTGGCTTTAACGGTGGCCTTCCCGGGGGCGGCCCTGCTGGCGATCACCCGCCTGCGCGAGCAACGCGCGATGGCCGACCTGAGCGCGCAAAGCGAAGGGCGCGCGATTGACCAGCCGATGCTGTTTCTGGATGTGCGCACCGAACGGGCGCATCGCTTGGCGTACCGCATCGGGTTCGCCTGCCTGGGGTTGGCGCTGCTGACTTCCTGGATCAGCACCCGCCTCTAAAGAACACCACAAAACCAAATGTGGGAGCTGGCTTGCCTGCGATAGCGGTCTGTCTGAGCCAGATGCATAGGCTGACACACTGCAATCGCGGGCAAGCCCGCTCCCACACAAGCAAATTCCCACATTTTTTTGCGTCGGTGTTTACAGCGGGATGCCAGCCTTCACGCGGTACTGATTACGCACTGGCGTCGCATACTGCACCACCAGAAACGGCCGATGCTCAGCCGGGCATTCGTTCAAGCGCCGTTCCCACTCTGCCTTCGCCTTGGCCAGTTCATCCGCCGGGAATACCTCGGCTGCCGTTGGCACCTGCAATTGCGGATCAGCCTCGCTCCATTGCGCATACGCCAGGTAATGCACCGGGAACAAGCGGTAACCGCCGAGAATCTGCCGGTCCATTTCAATCGCCAGCACTTTGGTGTCTTCGAAGCGCTCGGTGATCGGCGGGGCGAAGTTCACATGCACCCGGCCCTTGTAGCCGGTGATACCCAGGGCAATGCTCACGTCATCTTCGCCCGGCGCCTTGCAATAGGTGCCGGTGGTGGCGCGGATGTACAGCTCGCGGGCCTTGGCCGAATCGCACGGGTCGTATTCATAGCTGATGGACACCGGCGTCAGGTTCAGCGACTGGATCACCTCGGCAAACGGCTCGTCCTTGCGGCTGACGTGGAACATCTTGAGGATCGCCGACTCAGTGCGGTCATCCCCGTCCTTGGCGCGGCCTTCGGCCTGGGCGATCCAGATCGATTCGCCGTCGTTGCGGATCGAATGGTTGATGTAGGCCGACAGCAGGTTGAACGCCGCCATCTTTTCTTTTCGCCCGGTGATCGAGCGGTGCACGATAAAGCTCTTGTTCAGGCGCATCAGGTCGCTGACAAACGGCTTTTGCAGCAAGTTGTCACCGATGGCAATGCGCGGCGTCGGCAGGCCGGCGTGGTACACGGCGTAGTTGACGAAGGCCGGGTCCATCACGATGTCGCGGTGGTTGGCCAGGAACAGGTAGGCGGTGCCGGACTTGAGCTGCTCGACGCCGGTGTAGGTCACGCCGTCGGTCGCGCGGTCGATGGTGTGGTCGACGTAGTACTCGACTTTGTCCTGCAGCGTCGCCACGGTGGTGACGCCGGCGAATTCACGGCGCAGTTTGCGGGCGATCATCGGCTTGAGCAGCCAGCCCAGGGCGCCGGCGAAGCGCGGAAAGCGGAAGTGGGTCAGGATGTCCAGAAAGGCCTTGTCACTGAACAGTCGGTCCAGCACTGCCGGGACTTCACTGTCGTTGTAAGGTCGGATGGTATCGAATTGGCCCATCATGCTCTCTTGTTAGAAACGGCTAGGGTAAGTAAAGGAAATGCCAGGGAGCGGTCCGGGAAATGGGCCCGGCCGGAAATAGCCCTGTAAATAGACCGGCGATTATACGCACAAGTCACTCTGGAGGCTGCGATGCTGGAAACCGCGACGTACGATTGTCCTTATTGTGGTGAAGAGGTTGAGACAACGGTGGATTTGTCTGGCGGTGACCAGAACTATATAGAGGACTGCCAGGTGTGTTGCCGCCCGATCATTTTCGACCTACAGGTCCATGGCGACGAGTGGATGCTCGAAACCCGCAGTGAAAACGAATGACAGGACCGCCCATGCAGCGAATCTACGAACCGGAAAACCTGATGGAGGGCGAGTTGCTGCAGCAGATGCTCGCCAGCGAAGGCATCGAGGCGCACCTGGTGGGGCGCCATTTGCTCGGTGGCACCGGCGAGCTGCCGATTTTCGGCTTGCTGGGCCTGGAGGTGGATAACGACCAGGCCGCTAATGCACGCGAGCTGATCACCGCCTATATCGGCGCGCAACCCATGCCGGGCGATGAACCCGACAGCTTCCCCGACGTGTTGGTCTGTTAGGCTGTCGGTCGGTTTACCCAAGAGTCGTGTTGCCCCATGTGTGGACGTTATGCCCTGTTTCGCTGGAACCCCTCCTTTGCTGCCTTGCCGGGCTTTCCGGCCGACCAGCAGGCCCAGTGGAACATCTCCCCGAATGATTCGGTGCTGATCCAGCGTTCCGACGCCGGCCAACGCACCCTGGCCCGGGCGCGCTGGGGCCTGACACCGCCCTGGCTGACCGACCTTTCGCGCACGCCCGCCCACGCCCGCGCCGAAACCCTGGCCGAGCAGCCGATGTTTCGCGAAGCGTTTCGCCAACGCCGTTGCCTGCTGCCTGCCAACGGTTTCTACGAATGGCGCGGCACCCAGCGCAAGCGCCCTTACTGGTTGACGCCGGGGGAGGGGTCCACGATGTTTTTTGCGGCAATCTGGGAAGCCTATCCGGTGCAGGAGCAAGTCTGGCTGAGCACGGCGGTGGTCACCCAGGCGGCGCAGAGCCAGCGCCGGCCGCTGATCCTGGATGCGGCGGGGCAAGAGGCCTGGCTCAATCCCGAGACACCGTTGCACACGCTTCAGGCGTTGCTGGCCAGCGAGCCGACGGCGTTGCGTGAGCGTGTATTGGCCAATATGGTCAATGATCCCAAGCTGAACGGGCCGGAATGTTTGACGCCAGGTTGAGCGGCGTGTGGGATGTATCTGAAATTCTGCGGCTACACGTCTGTTGTATCTGGCGCCGATACAAATGACGGCCTAGGATACGCGCCATGTTTTCAGGGAGAGTGTTCATGAAGAAGTCATTGGCGATAAACGTATTGGCGGCGGCACTGCTGCTGGCCGGCTGCCAGTCGGTCAACACCACCAGCGGCGGTGCCGTTGGCGTGGAGCGCAAGCAGTACATGTTCAGCATGCTGTCGAGCCAGGAAGTCGACCAGATGTATGCCCAGTCCTACCAGCAGACGTTGGGTGAGGCCAGCAGCAAAGGCCAACTGGACAAGACCAGCGCCAATGCCAAGCGTGTGCAGGCCATCGCCAACCGCTTGATCGCCCAGGCACCGACCTTCCGCCCCGATGCGGTGCAGTGGAAGTGGGAAGTGAACCTGATCAAAAGCGACGAGATGAACGCCAACTGCGGGCCTGGCGGCAAGATCTTCGTGTACAGCGCGCTGATCGACAACCTCAAGTTGACGGATGACGAGCTGGCTGCGGTGATGGGCCATGAAATTGCCCACGCCTTGCGCGAACACGGCCGCGAAGCCATGTCCAAGGCCTATGGCATCCAGATGGCTAAGCAGGGCGCGGGCGCGTTGTTCGGCCTGGGCCAGGACAGCCTGGCATTGGCCGATACCGTGGCCAACTACGGCATGACCTTGCCCAACAGCCGGGCCAACGAAAACGAAGCAGACCTGATCGGCCTGGAACTGTCGGCCCGTGCGGGTTACAACCCAAATGCGGCGATCACGCTGTGGAACAAGATGGCCAAGGCTTCGGAAGGGGCGCCGCCTGAGTTCATGAGCACTCACCCGGCGTCGGATAGCCGGATTGCTTCGTTGCAGGCGGCGATTCCGAAGGTGATGCCGTTGTATCAGCAGGCCAAGAAGTCCTGAAGTTTTAGCGGTAAGTTTCCAGCTTCAAGCTGCAAGAAAAAGCACTGCTTCTTCTTGCAGCTTTTAGCTTGCGGCTTGCTGCTAGATCCAGCCGCTGCTCTGCATCGCCTTGTACACCGCAACCACCGCCAGCACAAAGAACGCCGTAGCCGCCAATCGACGAATCAAGGTCAGCGGCAGCTTCTCCGCGGCAAAATTCCCCGCCAGAACCACCGGTACGTTGGCAATCAACATGCCCAGGGTGGTGCCGATAATCACCAGCCACAACTCGGGATACTGTGCCGCCAGCATCACCGTGGCGATCTGGGTCTTGTCACCGATTTCAGCGAGGAAGAATGCGATCAACGTGGTCAGGAACGGCCCGAACTTGCGGGTGGTGCTGGCTTCGTCGTCATCGAGTTTATCCGGCACCAAAGTCCACAACGCGGTGGCGCAGAAGCTTGCCGCGAGGATCCAGTGCAACACCGCATCCGAGAAGAAGCTGCCAAACCACGCCCCCACGGCACCGGCGGCCGCATGGTTGGCCAGTGTCGCGGCGACGATGCCGGCGATGATCGGCCAGGGTTTGCGAAAGCGTGCGGCAAGGATGAGCGCGAGCAGTTGCGTCTTGTCGCCGATTTCGGCCAAGGCAACGATTGCGGTAGGAACGAGTAATGAATCCAGCATCAGGTAGGTTTCCAGGGGCGGGTCGACACGGCTATGACACGTACAGCCTTCCCGCCCCGGGTAAGGTGTGCGTGTCATAGGTCTTGTCAAACCCCGGTCCGTCTGTGCGGACACCTGGGTCGCATACGCCATGGTCTGTTGACCAAGTATGTTGACGTATGCCGGACGAGCGCGGCGCTCGTGGGAGACTACTCCCCTAGGACGGAGCGGATTCTGCCTAGGCAAAACCCATTCGGCAAGCCTTCTTTTTCAAACGCCCGTCAGCCGCGCTTGGCACGGTAGATGCGGAAACCATTGCCTTCGGCTTTGATTGCGCACACGCCCAGATGCTCTTCGATCAGCGGTTGGTACTTCAGGAAGCTGTTGGCGACCAGGCGCAGTTCGCCACCTTTTGCCAGGTGTTTCGCCGCTTTTCGCAGCAAGTTTTCCGTCGCGAAATAGTCGGTGTGTACGCCGACGTGGAACGGCGGGTTGCTCAGAATCGTGTTCAAACCCATCGGCGCGGCGTCGATCCCGTCGCCCGTCAGCACCTCGGCTTCCAGACCGTTGGCAGCCAGGGTCAGGCGGCTGCTGGCGGCGGCGAAGGCATCCACGTCGAGCATCGTCACGGTGTTGTGTGGGTAACGACGTTTGACTGCAGCGCCCAACACGCCCGCGCCGCAGCCGAAGTCCAGCAGGTGGCCGCTCGGCAGTTTGTCCAGATGCTCCAGCAGCAGTTCAGTCCCGCGATCCAGGCGACCGTGGCTGAACACCCCCGGCAGACTCACGACCTTCAGCGGCCCTTCAGGCAACGGCACTTCGAACACTTGAGCCAGGCTCTCCAGTTCGACCGCCTGCGGCGCGTTGGCCACGGTGACTTGCCACAGTTGGCAATGCCGCGCGTTATCCAGCTTGCGCGGCTTGCCGAAGGGGATCATCTGCTTGGCAGCACTTTCGATGCCGCCTTTTTTCTCACCCACCAGAAACAGCTCGGCGCCGGGCAAACGTGCGGCCACGGCATTGAGCAGGTAGTCGGTGAGGTCTTTGGATTTGGGCAGGAAAATCACCGCCGCATCAAATGCACGCTTGGGCACATTGACCCCGAACTGGCTGCGCTCGGGAAAACGTGCATCGAGTGCCGCCTGGTCGCCGGCGTGCCAGCACCAGCCGTGGGCGTTGGGCAGGCGACCCAGCAGGTCGTCGGCGGGCAAACCTACCAGCAGCAGGTTGCCTTGAAAAAGTTCGGCCTGACGAAGCAGTACTTCACTGCGCGGATCCATGGTCTGCTCCTTGAAAAGGAGCGCAGTTTATCAACTGACGACACGTAGCGGGGCGCCGCTGAAAAAGCCCCGGGCGTTTTCTGCCAGCTGGCCGACGATGCGCTGGCGCGCTTCGCGACTGCCCCAGGCGTTGTGGGGCGTGACGATCAGCCGAGGGATGTCACCGGCTAGCAGCGGGTTGCCGTTGACCGGTGGCTCCACGCTGAGTACGTCGGTCGCCGCACCGCCCAGATGGCCGTTGCGCAAGGCATCGGCCAGGGCCTGTTCGTTGATCAAGCCACCGCGCGCAGTGTTGACGATAAACGCGCCCGGTTTGAGCAGAGCCAGTTCGCGGGCGCCGATAAAATCACGGGTGTGTTCGTTGAGGGGGCAGTGCAAGGTCAGGGCATCCACCTGGGCCAGCAGCTCATCCAGCGGCACGCGATCGGCGCGGGCAGGGCGGCCGGGAATGGCGCCGAGCAGCACGCGCATGCCAAAGGCTTCGGCCAGGCGCGCCACGGCGCTGCCCAACTCACCGTGGCCGAGCAGGCCGAGGGTTTTGCCTTCCAACTCGACAATCGGATGGTCCAACAGGCAGAACTGCTTGGCTTGCTGCCACTGGCCGGCGCTGACGTCCTGTTGATAGTCCTGCAAGCGTGTCGCCAGGTTGAGCAGCAACATGATCGTATGCTGCGCCACCGACGGCGTGCCGTAGCCCTGGCAGTTGCTCACGGTGATGCCCTGGGCGCGGGCGGCTTGCAGATCGATATTGTTGGTACCGGTGGCTGACACCAGGATCAGCCTGAGGTCCGGGCAGGCCGCCAGGGTTTCGGCGTTGATCGCGATTTTGTTACTGATCGCCACCTCGGCGCCCTGCAGGCGTTCGATCACATTCTGCGGCGTGGTCTGCTCGAATAATTGCAGTTCGCTGAAGCTGTTTTGCAGCTCGCTGAGGTCGAGGTCTCCCAGGTCCAGGGAGGGGTGATCGAGGAAGACGGCGCGGCGATTGTTCGTCATCAACTGTACCTTTTGCGACAGGGTTCGAAGGCGTAATCTCCCGAGCCTATCAGATGAAATAATCAGTTACTTGAATTGGAGCGCGCATGTACGTCGCCGAGTTTTTGACCGTGGCCTTGATTCACTTGTTGGCGGTGGCCAGCCCGGGCCCGGATTTCGCCGTGGTGGTCCGTGAAAGTGTTACCCACGGCCGCCGTGCCGGGACCTGGACCGCGCTCGGTGTGGGTTCGGCGATTTTCCTGCACGTAGGGTATTCGCTGTTGGGGATCGGCTTGATCGTGTCCCAGTCCATCGTGCTGTTCAACGCACTCAAATGGGCCGCCGCCGCGTACCTGCTGTACATCGGCTTCAAGGCCCTGCGTGCCCAGCCGGCCAAGCCAGCCGCCGAAGGCGAATTGCACCGCGAAGCCGGCGAGCGCACCCCGCGCGGGGCGTTTACCGCAGGGTTCGTGACCAATGGCCTGAACCCCAAGGCAACGCTGTTCTTCCTGTCGTTGTTTACCGTGGTGATCAACCCGCACACGCCGTTGGCGATCCAGGCCGGTTATGGCTTGTACCTGGCGGTGGCGACGGCGGTGTGGTTCTGCCTGGTGGCAATGTTGTTCAGCCAGCAACGCGTGCGTGCGGGGTTTGCGCGGATGGGGCATTGGTTTGATCGGACAATGGGCGCGGTGTTGATTGCCATCGGTGTAAAACTGGCCTTCACCAGCATGAAATAAAACCTGAGTGAGCTCAGTAGCTGTGGGAGCGGGCTTGCTCGCGAATGGGTTGATCAGTCACAACATTTTTCGACTGATACTCCGCTTTCGCGAGCAAGCCCACATTTGATCTCCATCAGCCGATGCTGATGGCGCAAAGCTAGCATTCACCCCCCTCCGCAAATCATTCCTTTGGCTGATTTGGCTGAAACATAAGCGCTCTACAGTGCAGATCTTTCAGCCAAGACCGTGCAGTCATAAAAAGGGATTCCTATGTTGCAGACCCGTGTTATCCCGCCCGCCGAAGGCGCGTACCAATACCCGTTGTTGATCAAACGCCTGTTGATGTCCGGGGCCCGCTACGAGAAAACCCGCGAAATCGTGTACCGCGACAAGCTGCGCTACACCTACCCGACGCTGATCGAGCGCGTTGCGCGCCTGGCCAATGTGTTGACCGAAGCCGGGGTCAAGGCCGGTGATACCGTGGCAGTGATGGACTGGGACAGCCATCGTTACCTGGAATGCATGTTTGCCATCCCGATGATTGGCGCGGTGATCCACACCATCAACGTGCGCCTGTCGCCGGAACAGATCCTCTACACCATGAACCACGCCGAGGACCGCTTCGTGCTGGTCAACAGCGAGTTCGTGGGGCTTTACCAAGCGATTGCCGGGCAACTCACCACTGTCGACAAGACCCTGCTGCTGACCGATGGGGACGCGAAAACCGCCGAGCTGCCCAACCTCGTCGGCGAGTACGAAACCCTGCTGGCCGCCGCCAGCCCGACATACGATTTCCAGGACTTCGACGAGCATTCCGTCGCGACCACCTTCTACACCACCGGCACCACCGGTAATCCCAAGGGCGTGTACTTCACCCACCGCCAACTGGTGCTGCACACCATCGGTGTGGCGACCATCATGGGCAGCGTCGATAGCGTGCGCTTGCTGGGCACCAACGACGTGTATATGCCGATCACGCCGATGTTCCACGTACACGCCTGGGGCCTGCCGTATGTGGCGACCATGCTCGGCCTCAAGCAGGTCTATCCCGGGCGCTACGACCCGGAATACCTGGTGGAGCTGTGGCGCAAGGAAAAGGTCACCTTCTCCCACTGCGTGCCGACCATTCTGCAAATGCTGCTCAACGCCAAGGCGGCGCAGGGTGTGGACTTTGGCGGTTGGAAAATCGTCATTGGCGGCAGTGCGCTTAACCGCACGCTGTACGAAGCGTCCAAGGCGCGTGGGATCCAGCTGACGGCGGCGTACGGCATGTCCGAGACCGGGCCGTTGGTGTCCTGCGCCCACCTCAACGAAGAATTGATGGCCGGCAGCGAAGACGAGCGCACCACCTATCGCATCAAGGCCGGCGTGCCCGGGCCGTTGGTGGAGGCGGCGATTGTCGACGGTGACGGCAATTTCCTGCCCGCCGATGGCGAGTCCCAGGGCGAGTTGGTGCTGCGCGCGCCGTGGCTGACCGAAGGCTATTACAACGAACCGCAGAAGGGCGCCGAGCTATGGGAAGGCGGCTGGATGCACACCGGCGACGTGGCCACGCTGGATGCGTTTGGGGTGATCGATATCCGTGACCGCATCAAGGACGTGATCAAGACCGGTGGCGAGTGGGTTTCGTCCCTGGCCCTCGAAGACCTGGTCAGCCGTCACCCGGCGGTACGCGAAGTAGCGGTGGTGGGCATTGCCGATCCGCAGTGGGGCGAGCGCCCGTTTGCCTTGCTGGTGGTGCGTGATGGCCATGTGATAGGGGCCCGCGAGCTCAAGGAGCATCTCAAGCCGTTTGTGGAGTTGGGCCATTTGAGCAAGTGGGCGATCCCGAGCCAGATCGCTGTTGTTACGGAAATTCCCAAGACCAGTGTCGGCAAACTCGACAAAAAGCGTATCCGCATCGACATCATTGAATGGCAGGCCAACAACAGCACGTTCCTGTCTACCCTCTGACGCCCCTCGCCGTGCCCGTTCGGGCACGGCAACGCTCTATCTGGCACCTTTACTTGTGATTTGCCGATTTTCAGCCATCCTTGCCGCGTCGGCCCTCGCCGACGTGGCGAAAGGGTTGAGGCAGACGGGTCGGTGATGCAAATCACACTTTAGAGGGATCAAGCACTACCCCCTGCTGGCTATAGTCCCCCCTGAGTTTTTCAAGGATGTTGCGCTTCGGGCCATGGGGGCTCAGTTGCCGTCCGGCATTGGAATCGTTGTATTCCGGCCGTTACATGCATCCAGAAGATTGAACTCACTGCCATAACAATAATGCACATGGAGTAGCGTCGATGACCTCAGTAAACCAGTTCTGGCGCCGGGCAAGACTGCCCCTGGCCGTCAGTCTCGCTTCTACGCTCGCCGGGCCCGCATTCGGCGTCAGTTTCAACGTCGGTGAAATCGAAGGGAGTTTTGACTCGTCTCTTTCCGTGGGTGCCAGTTGGTCTACAGAAAAAGCCAACAAGAACCTCATCGGCTCCAACAACGGCGGGCATGGCCTCTCGCAGACTTCTGACGACGGGCACTTGAACTTCAAGCGCGGGGAAACGTTCTCGAAGATCTTCAAGGGTATCCACGACCTGGAACTGAAGTACGGCGACACCGGTGTATTCGTGCGTGGCAAGTATTGGTACGACTTCGAACTCAAGGATGAAAGCCGTCCGTTCAAGGACATCAGCGACAACAACCGCAAAGAGGGCGCCAAGTCCTCGGGCGCGCAGATCCTCGACGCCTTCATCTACCACAACTACAACATTGCCGACCTGCCGGGTTCGGTGCGCTTCGGCAAGCAAGTAGTCAGCTGGGGTGAAAGTACCTTCATCGGCGGCGGTATCAACTCCATCAACCCGATCGACGTGTCGGCGTTCCGTCGTCCGGGGGCCGAGATCAAGGAAGGCTTGATTCCGGTCAACATGTTCTATCTGTCGCAAAGCGTGACGGACAACCTGTCGGTGGATGGTTTCTATCAGTTGGAATGGGACCAGACTGTGGTCGACAACTGCGGGACATTCTTCTCGCAGCCTGACGTGATCGCTGACGGTTGCGACAACAACCTTGCGGTGCTGCGAACCAAACAAGGCCTGTCCAATGCCTTGCCGGCGCCGTTCCGCAATGCGGCATTCGGCGCGCTGGCGGCCCAGGGCGTGAACTTTGGATCGCCGGATGAAGGCGCCATCGTGCGCCGTGGTCCTGATCGTGATGCACGGGACAGCGGTCAGTTTGGTTTCGCCGCCCACTACATGTTCGAACCGTTGGACACCGAGTTCGGCGCTTACTTCATGAACTACCACAGCCGCGCGCCGATTTTCAGCGGGCGAGGGGCGGCGGCGAGCAAGTACAGCCCTGCTAACCTGGTCGGATCATTGATGGGCCAGGGTTTGACCCTGGGGCAAGCCAGTGCGATCGCGCCATCGCTGTTGCCGTTCGTGGTTGCCGGCAATTCGAGCTACTACGTCGAATATCCTGAGGACATTCGCCTGTACGGCCTCAGCTTCTCCACCACATTGCCTACCGGTACCGCGTGGAGTGGTGAGATCAGCTACCGTCCGAATGCGCCTGTGCAGTTGAACACCACGGACATTCTGTATTCGGGGCTGACGCCTCTGGCCGCAGTAAACCCGGCAGCCGCTAACTATTCGGTACTGCAAGGCAAGGCGGACCAGGATCAACCGGGCTATCGCCGCAAAGAAGTCACTCAACTGCAAACCACGTTTACCCACTTCTTCGATCAGGTGATGGGCGCTGAGCGACTGACGGTTGTCGGTGAAGTCGGCTTCACCCACGTGGGCGGCCTGGAAAAAACCTCCAAGGCCCGCTACGGCCGCGACCCTAGCTACGGCCCTGGCCCGCTGCCAAACAACACGTGCCAGACCTTGAACAGCGGAACCTTGACTGGGGCTGCACAGAACAACCTGTCGCGCTACTGCGAAAACGACGGCTTCACCACGGCCAACTCCTGGGGCTATCGCGCTCGCGCCATCTGGGATTACAACAGCGTGTTTGCGGGTATCAACCTCAGACCGAGCGTGGCCTGGTCCCATGACGTGAGCGGCTATTCGCCAGGCCCTGGCGGCAACTTCGAAGAAGGCCGCAAGGCCGTCAGCCTTGGCTTGGATGCGGAATACCAGAACACCTACACCGCCGGCCTGTCGTACACCAACTTCTTTGATGGCAAGTACACCACGGTGGATGACCGGGATTTTGTTGCGCTCAGCTTCGGCATGAACTTCTAAGCGACCGTATTTCAGGAAGAACCAGCATATGAAAATAACTAAAAGTCTGTTGCACGTAGGTGTGCTTGGGCTGTCGATCCTGGCGAGCAACGTCATGGCGGCAGTCTCGGCGAGCGAGGCCGCCAAGCTCGACACAACCCTGACCCCGATGGGCGCTGAACGCGGCGCCAACGCTGCGGGCACCATCACCGCCTGGCAACCCTTGGCGACCAACGCCGGCGGCGTTGATGCCCGTGGTTTCCTGGCCAACCCTTACGCCAGCGAGCAGCCCAAGTTCGTTATCACCGCGCAGAACGTCGATCAGTACAAGGACGCGTTGTCACCTGGGCAGTACGCGATGTTCAAGCGCTACCCGGACACCTTCAAGATGCCGGTCTACCCGACCCATCGTGGCGCCACGGTGCCGGCTGATGTGTTTGCCTCGATCAAGAAGAACGCCACCAGCACCAACCTGGTGTCTGGCGGCAACGGCCTGGAAAACTTCGAGTCCGCCATTCCGTTCCCTATTCCGAAAAGCGGCGTCGAAGTCATCTGGAACCACATCACCCGCTATCGCGGCGGCAGTGTGACGCGTCTGGTGACCCAGGCTACTCCGCAAACGAACGGTTCCTACAGCCTGGTGTATTTCCGCGATCAGTTCGTTTTCCGCGACAAGATGAAGGACTACGATCCGAAAAATCCGGGAAACATCCTGTTCTACTTCAAGCAGGAAGTAACCGCGCCAGCACGCCTGGCGGGTACCGTGTTGCTGGTGCATGAAACCCTGGACCAGGTGAAGGAGCCACGTTCGGCGTGGGTCTACAACGCGGGCCAGCGCCGTGTGCGCCGGGCCCCGCAAGTGTCCTATGACGGCCCGGGTACCGCCGCCGACGGCCTGCGCACCTCCGACAACCTCGACATGTACAACGGCGCGCCGGATCGCTACGACTGGAAGCTGGAAGGCAAGAAAGAGATGTACATCGCCTCCAACAGCTACAAGCTTGACGACCCGAAACTCAAGTATGCCGACATCATCAAGGCCGGCCACATCAACCAGGACCTGGCCCGTTACGAGCTGCGTCGCGTCTGGCACGTGGTCGCCACCTTGAAGGAAGGCCAGCGCCACATCTACGCCAAGCGTGACTTCTACATCGACGAAGATACCTGGCAGGCAGCGGTGATCGACCAGTACGACGGTCGCAACCAGCTGTGGCGCGTGTCTGAAGCCCATGCCGAGAACTACTACGACAAGCAAGTGCCGTGGTACGCCCTGGAAGCCATCTACGACCTGCAATCCGGTCGCTACCTGGCCCTGGGCATGAAGAACGAAGAGAAGAAGGCGTATGACTTCGGCTTCACCGCTACCACCAGCGACTTCACCCCAGCGGCCCTGCGCCAGGACGGTGTTCGCTAAACCGCGATAATTCACCTGTGTAACGCACCTATGTGGGAGCTGGCTTGTATGGGAGCCAGCTCCCACATTTGTTTGTGGTGAATTTTTTTGTCGCAGTTCTTTTTCAGGCAAATGTTGCAAAGATCTACAAACCTGCCGCTTTTACCGCTAGTCTGCGGACATCTGCAATGCCGACAACAGCCTTCTACAAGAGCCCGGCGATGACTGATCTGTCCCGAATCCAAGGGCCTGCCAGTGCGGTGATTCCGACCCTGGAAGGTCGCTTCTACAGGCCCCCCCTGCCCGACGGCTACGTGCTGCGACCGCGGCTGTGCGAACGGCTGACTGCCGGGCTGGACGGGCGACTGTTGCTGGTCAGTGCGCCGGCCGGGTTCGGCAAGAGTTCGCTGGCGGTGGAGTTCTGCCAGAGCCTGCCCGCGCACTGGCAAAGCCTGTGGCTGGGCCTGAGCCCACGGGACAATGACCCCGGCCGTTTCCTGGAACGCCTGCTCGACGGCTTGCAGCAATATTTCCCGCAACTCGGTGCCCAATCCCTGGGCCTGCTGAAGATGCGCCAGCGTCATCAACCGTTCGCCTTTGAAGAATGGCTCGATGGCCTGCTCGATGAGCTGACCCTACACCTATCCACCCGCGCGCCGCTGTTGCTGGTGCTGGATGACTATCATCTGGCCCAGGGCCCGGTACTTGACCGCTGCCTGCAATTTTTCCTCAACCATTTGCCCGATGGCCTGGTGGTGTTGGTCACCAGTCGCCAACGTCCCGATTGGCATCTGGCGCGGCTGCGTTTGTCGCGGCACTTGCTGGAACTCAATGAGCAAGACCTGCGCCTGACCCACGCCGAGTCCCTGGCCGTGCTGGACCGCCACAGCAGCTCATTGCGTGGCGAAGCCCTCGACAACCTGATCCGCCGCAGCGAAGGCTGGGTGGCTGGCCTGCGCTTCTGGGTGCTGGCGGCTTCCGAAGCCGGCAGCGACGGCGCGTTGCCGCAGAGCCTGCATGGTGGCGAAGGGCTGATCCGCGATTATCTGCTGGAAGAGGTCATCGACTGCCTGCCCCCGGAAGTGCAGGCGTTCCTGTACGACACCGCGCCGCAAGAGCGATTTTGCAGCGAATTGTGCGACGCTGTCCGCGAAGCCCACGACAGCGCCGAGATCCTGCGCTACCTGCAAGCCCACCAAGTGTTCCTGGTGCCGCTGGACGACCAAGGTCACTGGTACCGTTATCACCATCTGTTCTCCGACTTGCTGCGCACCCGTCGCGCCAGCAGCAACGTGTTGCCGCCCGCCAGCCTGCATCTGCGCGCCTGCCGCTGGTTCAATGCCCAGGGCTTGATCGATGAAGCGGTGGAGCAGGCGTTACGCGCCGGTCACCTGGATGTGGCGGCCAACCTGGTGCAGAACCTGTCCGAAGAGCAACTGCTGGCCGAGCAGAATGTCGGCATGCTGCTGCGCTGGAAAATGGACTTGCCCGACAGCCTGTTGATCAGCACACCGCGCTTGATCGTGCTCTACAGCTGGGCCTTGGGTCTGGCGTGCCAATTGGACGCGGCGGAAGAACTGTCCGGCTACCTCAGCCGCTTCCTGCCGGCGCCGTCGGCCACTGCGCAAAAATCGATGCTGGCTCAGTGGCTGGCATTGAGCGGGATCATCGCGCGTGGCCGAGGTGATCGCGAGCTGACCCAGCGTTATTGCAGTGAAGCGCTGGAAAGCCTGCCGCAGCGACGTTATGGCCAGCGACTGATGTGCCTGTCGACGCTCTCCAACCTGGCCATCGTCGATGCCGACCTGTGGCGCGCGCGGGGCCTGAACCGCGAATCCCTGGAGCTGGCGCAACGTGTCGGCAACCCGCTGTTTGAAGCTTTGGCTCACTACGATCGCGCACGGGTCCTACAGGCCCGGGGCGAAATCCTGCGTTCCCTGGACGAAGTCCGCCAGGGCTTGCAGCGTTTGCAGGGGCTTGCGCCGCAGCGGCTGTATGCAGTGCGCGCCCGCCTGGCGCTGTACGAAGGCTATTTGCTGCTGATGCGCTGCCAGCCCGAGGCCGGGATCACACGCTTGCGCGCTGGCCTGGCCGAAGCTCGTGCTTGCCGTGATATCAGTGTGCTCATTGGGCATTGCGTGATCGCCAACTTCGAAGGGCGCCGTGGTGACTTCCCCAGGGCGTTCGCCGAGTTGGCCGAGGCGGAGCGCTTGATGCATATCTGGGACGTGCCGCCGATCTACTACCTGGCGATGATCACCTTGATCAAATGCGAGCTGTGGCTGGCCCAGGGCCGCACAGACCTCGCCGACGCCTGGTTGACTCGGCTGGGGCAGACCTACAACGGCGAGCACGCCGCGGCCGCGCCGGAGTTCCATCCGCACCTGCCGCAACATATCGGCTTGCAGCAGGCCGCGCTGGATGCCACGCGCCATCAATCCGCCGCCGCCCTGCATCGCCTCGAAGAGCTGGCGCAACAGGCACATAACAGCGGTCGGCAGATGATCGCCCTCATGGCCCTGACCCAGCAGGCGCAGTTGCTGCTGGAGAGCGGCCACGAAACCAAGGCCCGCCTGATCGTGGCCCAGGCCCTTGAGACGGGCGCAGGCGGCGCATTACAACCGTTCCAGCGCCTGCTGGACAACCATCCCCAGTGGATGCGCGAACAACTGGGCAAAGACCCCCACGGCCTATTGAACCAGGCGCTGCTGGCGCTGTTGCCGGCGGTCGTGGTGGCTGACACCGTGCCGATGCAGGAAACCCTGAGCGCGCGGGAGATGGCAGTGCTGCAATTGATCGCCGAAGGCTGTTCGAACCAGGAAATCAGCAACCGCTTGTTCATCTCCTTGCACACGGTCAAGACCCACGCCAGCCATATCAACAGCAAACTGGGCGTGGAACGCCGCACCCAGGCGGTGGCGCGGGCGCAGGAGTTGCGGTTGATTGGCTGAAGCCTGAGGCCAATCTGGTTTAATAGTGCAATTATTCCGGCGATAGTCGCCCGAAAACGCCCTGTGATTTGCACTAGAGGACCGTTCATGGAAACCGTGACACCGACGCTTATTCGCGAAACCTTCCCCGTCGGCCCGTTGCAGTGCAACTGCACCATCATCGGCGACCCCATCACCAAAAAAGCCATCGTGGTCGACCCGGGTGGCAACCACGAATTGATCCTCGCGCGCCTGGATGCGCTGGGCCTCAAGGTGGTGAGCATCATCCATACCCACGCCCATCTGGACCACTTCCTCGCTTCCGGCCAGTTGAAAGAGAAGACCGGTGCCACCTTGCACCTGCACAAGGAAGACCAATTCCTGTGGGACAACCTCGAGATGCAGTGCCAGATGTTTCGCGTGCCCTACACCCCGGTGCCATCGCCGGATCGCTGGCTGGAAGATGATGAAGAGCTGGCTTGCGGTTGTGGTGTGGCGCTGCATACCCCAGGGCATACGCCGGGTTCGATGAGCTTCTGGTTTGCCGATGCCAAGCTGCTGATTGCCGGCGATACGCTGTTTCGGCGTGGCGTGGGGCGCACGGATTTGTGGGGCGGGGACCAGGCAACCATCGTGCGCTCGATCAAGCAGCGCTTGTATACCCTGGACGAAGACGCGACGGTCGTGACCGGGCATGGGCGGGACACGCGACTGGGTGACGAGATGCGTGAGAACCCGTTTGTCAGGGCTTGAGGGGGCCTCGGCATTTTTCTGGATGCCCAGTGGCAACCTTCCGACGAAACATACAGAGAAAAAGACAATTCCCGTTCAGCAAGGGTCTGCTAGGGTTTTAGTGTGCTCACCTGTTGTAGAGCGGGCGCCTGCCGCCCATGGAATTTTTGTCCTTTAACGTGTTCCAACCTCGGCACAGGTCCATTGCCAATGTCCTCTGCATCACAGAATGCAAAAGTAGGAGCTTCCTTCATGTTCACTTCCCGTCGTCTGCTTGTTGTCGCCACCGTCGTGGCCCTGTTATCCGGCTGCGCTACGCCTAACCCTTATGACGGCAGCAGCCAGGGGCAGGCGAGTAATGAATCCGGCGGAATGAGCAAGACCGCCAAATATGGTGGCTTGGGTGCCCTGGCCGGTGCATTGGCAGGTGCGGCCATCGACCATAACAACCGTGGCAAGGGGGCGCTGATTGGTGCCGTGGTGGCTGGCGCGGGTGCTGCGGGTTACGGCTACTACGCCGACCAGCAAGAAAAGAAACTGCGTGAAAGCATGGCCAATACCGGGGTTGAAGTGCAGCGCCAGGGCGACCAGATCAAGCTGATCATGCCGGGCAACATCACCTTTGCCACCAACTCGGATGCGATCTCCAGCAGCTTCTACCAGCCGCTGAACAACCTGGCCAACTCCCTCAAGCAGTTTAACCAGAACACCATCCAGATCGTCGGCTACACCGACAGCACCGGCAGCCGCCAATTGAACATGGACCTGTCCCAGCGCCGTGCGCAGAGCGTGGCCAACTACCTGACTTCCCAGGGTGTGAGCTCGGCCAACCTGAGTGTGCGTGGTGCGGGCCCGGATAACCCGATTGCCAGCAACGCCGACGTCAACGGTCGTGCCCAGAACCGTCGCGTGGAAGTGAACCTCGGCCCGATCCCTGGCCAGCAGTACGGCCAGCCAGGCGCACAGGCGCCGCAGCAGCAGAACAACCAGTTCCAGGGCAACCCGTACTCGCAGTACCAATAACGCCGCAGCAATAAAAAGGGCGCCGTGCAGTCAATGCACGGCGCCCTTTTTTGTGGCTGTCGGTTACATCAGTCGATGTACTCGAACACCTTCACGATTTTCTGCACGCCGGACACACCCTGTACCAGATTGGCTGCGCGGGTGGCTTCCGCCTGGGTCAACAAGCCCATCAGGTAGACGATACCGTTGTCGGTGACGACTTTGATCCGGGAGCCGGGAATCGCGTTGTCGGTCAGCATCTGGGCCTTGATCTTGGTGGTCAGCAGCGCGTCATTGCTGATGGCCAGCAGGGTGATCGGGTCCATGACCTGCAGTTCGTTGTGGACCTTTTTCACCCGTTGCACGGCCGAAGCGGCTTGTTCTGCCTGGGCCTTGAGGTCGGCACGCGGGGTTTGGCCGGCCAGCAGGACCACGCCGTTGAAGCTGGTGACGACGATGCGCGAGGCGCCGTTGCCCAGGTCGGTAGCGGCTTTGGCGACGTTGACCTCAACCTTGGTTTCGATCAACGAGTCGTCAATCTTGCTGCCGAAGGTGCGAGTGCCCTTGTCGTCCTGGATCGGGGTGTCACGTGTTGCGGTGATGGCGGTGCTGCAACCGGTGATAGCAAGGCACAGCGTGATGGCCAATAGGCTGAGGCGGTTAACGGTCATTCTTCACTCCCAAACAATTGGCTGTCGATCAGATCGCACAGGCAGTGGATCGCCAGCAGATGGACTTCCTGAATACGTGCAGTGACGTTGGCCGGGACGCGAATCTCCACGTCTTCTGGCAATAGCAGCGACGCCATGCCGCCGCCATCGCGGCCGGTCAATGCTACGACAACCATTTCGCGATCATGTGCGGCCTGGATCGCTTGAATAATGTTTGCCGAGTTGCCGCTGGTGGAAATCGCCAGCAGCACGTCGCCGGGTTGGCCCAGGGCGCGGATCTGCTTGGAGAATATTTCGTTGTAGCTGTAGTCGTTGGCGATCGAGGTGATCGTCGACGAATCGGTGGTCAGGGCGATGGCTGGCAGGCTCGGGCGTTCGCGTTCGAAGCGGTTGAGCAGCTCGGACGAGAAGTGTTGGGCATCACCCGCCGAACCGCCGTTGCCGCACGAAAGCATTTTGCCCTCGTTGAGCAAGGCGTTGACCATGACCTGACTGGCTTGCTCGATGTGCGGTGCAAGTACGTCCATCGCCTGTTGCTTGGTGTCGATGCTGGCCTGGAAAAGCTGGCGAATTCGGGATTGCATGTCCATCTGTGTGACCTTAAGTAGCGCGGCTGTTTGGCACAGGAATGTGCAGCCCGCAAAGCAAAGAGCAAAAGTGTGTGGTGAAGATGTCCGGTGAATCAGCTGTCGAAGGCATTTTTGAGCCAGTTCAGATCAGCCTGACCAGACGGTGTGCGTTCTATGGCAACCACATCGAAACGGCAGGGGGCGTCGGCCCAGCGATGCTCTTTTTGCAGGAAGAACTGCGCGGCGAGTATCAGCTTCTGACGCTTGCGCTCGTCGATACTGGCGAGCGCGCCACCCCATTGTGCGTGTTTTCTGTAGCGGACTTCGACGAATACTACTGTATCGCCGTCAAGCATGACCAGATCAAGCTCACCGCGTTTACATAACCAGTTCTGCGCCAGAAGGCGCAGACCCTGCTGTTGCAAATGATTCAGAGCTTGCAGTTCGGCGTCCTTGCCGCTTTGTGCGCTGGACCGCTCGGGCATCAGCGCGGCGTGTCGGGCAGGCGCTGGATGTCGCCGCCGACGAACTTGGCCCATGGCATCTGGCGATCAACCCGCTGGCTGGCGCTGATACCCAGGTTGCCAGAGAGGCCATCAATACGGGTGTCCGGCAATGCCTTGAGCTGGCCCAGGCGCGGCGCCAGGCGATAGGCGTCAACGCCCATCGCGTACAGGCGACCCAGGCTGCCATTGGCTTGCGGCCATTGTGCGGCGACCTGGTTGCGCAGCGGGTCGGTGCTGTTGAGCAACCAAGGGGTTTCGCAGAACATCACGTTGGTCATGTCCAGGTACTGGTTCTTGTCGCCGCTGGCGCTGAACACGTGGGACGTCGCATACACCGGCACATCACCGGCGTACTGGAAGTTCAGGGTCGGCTTGATCTGCTGGGCCAGCTGCGGAGTCACGGCCAGGAAGATGAACTCGATGTCCTGGCGGCGCGAAGGTTGTGCGGCAACGTCGGTGCCGACGGTGCTTTGCAGGCTCTTGGCGCGGCCTTCGCTTTTACGCAGTTGGAATAGGTCGGCGATCTGCTGGGCGAGGGCGACCGGTTGATCGACGTATTCGACGCCGACAACGGTGCCGCCGTTGGCTTCCCAATCCTGACGGAAGGCTTTGTAGACACGCTCGCCCCATTCACCACGCGGCACCATGGCCGCCGCGCGATGCAGGCCGTCGGCACGGGCGCGGCGCGAGACTTCGCGAGCTTCGTCTTCAGCCGCCAGGCCAAACTGGAACAGTTGCGCCGGGTTCTGGTCGGCTTCGCTGTAGTTTAGGGCCAGGGTGGTGATCGGCAGTTGCGGGCGTGCGCTCAGCTGTTTGACCAGTGGTTTTTCCAGCGGGCCGACCACCAGTTGCACGCCGGCAGCCTGGGCCTTGGCGTAGAAGTCATCGATGGAGGTCAGGCGCGAGCTGTCAAAAAACTCGATGACCGGCGGCTTCTGCCCGGCTTGCTCAGCCTGGTAGTGCGCGGCCATGAAACCTTCGCGCAATGCCTTGCCCACGGAGGCCAGCGGGCCTTCCTGCGGCAACAGCAGGGCGATCTTGGTCAGGGGCTGGCTGGCCAGTTCCTTGAGCTTGGTCAGCGGAGTTGGCAGTTGCAGCGCCGCAGGATGGCCTGGGTTCTGCGCGCGCCAAGTGTCGATGGCGGCTTGCTGTTGCTCCAGAGTGCCGGCGCCCTTGACCGCTTGGGCCAGGGTGATCCAGCCGTCGAGCGTCGGGTTGCCGCTGGCTTGCAGTTGGTCGGCAGGCACTGCGGCAATCAGGGCCCAAATGGCTTCGTGATTGCTTTTGGCGGCGTCGCCGCTGAGCAGCGGGGCCATGGCCACGCGCTCGCGGGCGGCGGCCAGTGTCTGGCCATCGGCTTCATAGGCGCGGGCATGCACGCTGCCGGTGCGCAGCTGTTGCTCGGTCGGCAGGTCCTTCAGGCTGAGCAGGCTGGGATGGCTCAGCGCCGTCAGTGCGGCCTTGGGCTGGTTGCGCGCCATGGCCAGTTCGGCGGCCAGGGTGCTGGCAAAGACTTGCGCGGCGGGCTTGAGAACATCCAGGGGCACTTGCGCAAGAATCTGCGACGAACGGCCAGGGTTGTTCTGCTTGTAGGCCATGTCTGCCGCACTCAGGCGCAGCAATGCGGCCTTTTCTGGCGTCTTGGCGGAGGTGGCCTGTTCGAGCAATTGCTCGATACTGGCGTCCGGGGTCCGTGGAAGGTCGCCAAGGCTGGACGAGGGCGAGCTGGCGCAAGCGGCCAACAGGGCAGCGAGGCAAAGGGCGGAGAGCAGCCGCAGGCAAGCGATCATGTAAGTGTTCCTGATACCGATCAAATTAGCGTGGAATTGTACCCAAGCACTGGCCCAGGCGCGATGTTACTGGCGTGAAACCGTCGAATTAGGTCGTGCAAATGTTGCCGGCAGCCATCTGCGGCTGACCGTGAGGGCATATTATCGAGGCGTCTACGCGCTACAATGCGACTTTTCCCAACCATCGAGGTGTGCGTTTTGACTGCTCCAGGTCCTTTGAATTCCACTGCAGGCTCGCTTTTTGTCGTGGCGACGCCCATTGGCAACCTGGACGACATCAGTGCCCGGGCGCTGAAAGTGTTGCGTGACGTTAAATTGATCGCGGCCGAAGACACACGGCACTCCCAACGCTTGATGCAGCATTTTGGTATCAGCACGCCACTCGCGGCCTGCCACGAACACAACGAGCGCGAAGAAGGCAGCCGTTTTATCGTGCGCCTGCTGGCCGGTGACGATGTGGCACTGATTTCCGATGCGGGCACGCCGCTGATCTCGGACCCGGGCTATCACCTGGTGCGCCAGGCGCGTGCCGCTGGTATCAATGTAGTGCCTGTTCCGGGGGCGTGCGCGCTAATCGCAGCATTGTCGGCGGCGGGCCTGCCGTCGGACCGCTTCATATTCGAAGGTTTCCTGCCGGCCAAGGCTGTGGGGCGGCGCGCGCGCCTTGAGGCGGTAAAGGAAGAACCGCGCACGTTGATCTTCTATGAGGCCCCCCATCGCATCCTTGAATGCTTGCAGGATATGGAGCTGGTATTCGGTGGCGAGCGCCTGGCGCTGCTGGCCCGCGAGCTGACCAAGACCTTCGAGACACTCAAGGGCCTGCCCCTGGAAGAACTGCGTGCCTTCGTCGAGGGTGACAGCAACCAGCAGCGCGGCGAGTGTGTGGTGCTGGTTGCGGGCTGGACGGCGCCGGAAAGCGAAGACGCCGTGGGCAGCGAAGCCATGCGCATCCTCGACCTGTTGCTCAAGGAGATGCCCCTCAAGCGCGCCGCTGCATTGGCTGCGGAAATTACCGGTCTGCGCAAGAACGTGTTGTATCAAGTTGCGCTGGATAAACAGAAAGCCGAATAGTTCAGGGGTTAAAGCTGTATTTCGTCTGAACGTGATGGCAATTCTGAACTTTTATTACTTGTCCTAAGTCCGCCGTGCCGTTAACCTGCGCGGCGGAGAGTCGATTGGACAGTCGCTGCCCTCTATGAAAATTAGGGGGGGGAGGAAAGTCCGGGCTCCATAGGGCGAAGTGCCAGGTAATGCCTGGGAGGCGTGAGCCTACGGAAAGTGCCACAGAAAATAACCGCCTAAGCACTTCGGTGCCGGTAAGGGTGAAAAGGTGCGGTAAGAGCGCACCGCACGACTGGCAACAGTTCGTGGCTAGGTAAACCCCACTTGGAGCAAGACCAAATAGGGTCCCAAGGCGTGGCCCGCGCTGGGACCGGGTAGGTTGCTAAAGGTGTCCAGTGATGGCCATCGTAGACGAATGACTGTTCAAGACAGAACCCGGCTTACAGATCGACTCTCCACCTTTTTTCCTTCTGTCCGAATCTCGGGCAGAAACCCGGTAGTAACGCAAGAATCCCTCCCTGCCGAATCATTGGCAGATGCATCTTCGTAATACCAAAAAAATCTTACTCTTAATAAATTACTTTAACTTCGAGCCATAGCTCTTTGAGCTGTTTGTGCTTGTCGGGTCAAAAACATCGCCAAACTCTCGTTTCTCCTCCCTTTACGCTCCTAAATCTCCGTTCTGTAAGGCTTTTCCTTGAATCCGCGCCTTGACGGTGTGGTGGGCGCATTCCTATAGTGTGCGCAAGTGGCGGAAAGTGGCACAAAGTGGGTTTTTTGAACGTAAAACGCTAAAATTTGGAGAAACGCATCTGTGTTTCGCGGAGCTAACGCTATCAGTCTCGATGCAAAAGGCCGTCTCGCTATGCCGAGCCGGTATCGTGACGAGCTGATTTCGCGAAGTTCCGGGCAGTTGATCATCACGATCGATGCCGTTGACCCTTGTTTATGTGTTTACCCCCTCGATGAGTGGGAGCTGATTGAAACCAAGTTGCGTGCCCTGCCTTCATTGCGTGAAGAAAACCGCCGCCTGCAGCGTTTGCTGATTGGCAACGCTGTCGACCTTGAGCTCGATGGCAGCGGTCGTTTCCTGGTGCCGCCGCGTTTGCGCGAGTACGCCAAGCTGGACAAGCGCGCAATGCTGGTCGGCCAACTGAACAAGTTCCAATTGTGGGACGAAGATGCCTGGGATGCTGTTTCTGCAGCTGACCTGGCTGCTATTCAACAACCGGGCGCCATGCCTGATGAACTGCGTGATTTGATCCTGTGACTATTGATAGCGGCTTTAACCACATCACCGTATTGCTTGACGAAGCCGTTGAGGCTCTCGCCGTGCGCGCGGATGGTTGCTATCTGGATGGCACATTCGGCAGGGGCGGGCATAGCCGGTTGATACTCAGCCAGCTCGGGTCCGACGGTAAACTCCTCGGGTTCGACAAAGACCCCCAAGCGATTGCCACCGGGCAAGCGCTAGCGGCCGAAGACGGCCGCTTTGTCGTTGTGCAGCGCAGCTTTGCCGAGCTGGGTGCCGAAGTGGCCGAGCGCGGCATGGCAGGCAAGGTGGCCGGGGTTTTGCTCGACTTGGGCGTGTCTTCGCCACAACTCGACGACCCGGAGCGCGGCTTCAGTTTCATGAACGATGGCCCGCTCGATATGCGCATGGACCCAACCCGGGGCATCAGCGCTGCGCAGTTCATCGCCACCGCGCCCCATGAAGAAATCACCCGCGTATTCAAGGAATACGGTGAAGAGCGCTTCGCCGGCCGCATGGCCCGTGCCGTGGTCGAACGCCGCGAAATCCAGCCGTTCGAGCGCACCGCCGACCTGGCCGAAGTGCTGAAAGTCGCGAACCCGGCGTGGGAAAAGGGCAAGAACCCGGCAACCCGTGCGTTCCAGGGGCTGCGTATTCACGTCAACAACGAATTGGGCGATCTGGAAGCGGGTCTCGAAGCCGCGCTGGACGCCTTGGAAGTGGGCGGTCGCCTGGTGGTGATCAGCTTCCACTCCCTGGAAGACCGTATCGTCAAACTGTTCATGCGTCGCCTGGTCAAGGGTGAGTCCGACAACCTGCCGCGCAACCTGCCGGTACGTTTCGAAGCCTTTGTGCCGAAAATCAAAATCCATGGCAAAGCGCAGTTCGCTTCCGAAGCCGAACTCAAGGCCAACCCACGCTCCCGCAGCGCTGTCATGCGCGTTGCCGAGAAGCTGCGGTGAGCAAGCTTTTTGCCAAGCCCCTCCCGGGCGGCAGCTTCTTCATGATGCTGCTGTACGTCGGCGTGCTGGTGTCCGCGATTGCGGTGTCCTACAGCGCCCACTACAACCGCCAATTGCTCAACACCCTGTATGGGGAGTTGAGTGTGCGCGACAAGGCGCAAGCGGAGTGGGGCCGGCTGATCCTGGAGCAAAGCACCTGGACGGCTCATAGCCGCATCGAAGTGCTGGCCACCGAACAGCTGAAAATGCACATCCCTGGCGCGGCCGAAGTCCGCATGGTGGCGCCATGATGAAACTCGAAGGCGCACTCTACCCATGGCGCTTCCGCCTGATGCTCGGCTTGCTGGCATTGATGGTGGGCGCGATTGCCTGGCGGATCATCGACCTGCAAGTGGTCGATCGCGACTTCTTGATCGGCGAGGGCAATGCCCGCAGCCTGCGTCATATCCCGATTCCTGCACACCGCGGCCTGATCACCGACCGTAACGGCGAGCCTCTGGCCGTCAGTACCCCGGTGACCACCCTGTGGGCCAACGCCAAGGAATTGCAGGTAGCCAAGGACCGCTGGCCGGCGCTGGCCGGGGCCCTCGGCCAAGACCCGAAAGCCCTGGCCGAACGCCTGGAAGCCCAGGCCAATAAAGAATTCATCTACCTTGTTCGCGGCCTCACCCCTGAACAAGGCCAGCAAGTGCTCGACCTTAAAGTCCCCGGTGTCTATGGCATCGAGGAGTTCCGTCGTTTCTACCCAGCCGGTGAAACCACCGCCCATATGGTCGGCTTTACCGACATCGACGACCACGGTCGCGAAGGCGTAGAGCTGGCCTACGATGAATGGCTGGCCGGGGTTCCCGGCAAACGACAAGTCATCAAGGATCGGCGCGGCAGACTGATCAAGGATGTCCAGGTCACCAAAAACGCCAAGGCCGGTAAGCCCTTGGCGTTGTCGATTGACTTGCGCCTGCAATACCTGGCCAACCGCGAGCTGCGTAACGCGATCATCGAGAACGGCGCCAAGGCCGGCAGCCTGGTGATCATGGACGTGAAGACCGGCGAGATCCTCGCCATGGTCAACCAGCCGACCTACAACCCGAACAACCGTCGCAACCTGCAACCGGCGATGATGCGTAACCGCGCAATGATCGACGTGTTCGAACCGGGTTCGACCATGAAAGCCATCTCCATGAGTGCCGCCCTCGAAACCGGCCGCTGGAAACCCAGCGACAAGGTCGAGGTGTATCCGGGTACCTTGCAGTTGGGCAAATACACCATTCGTGACGTGTCCCGTACCGAAGGTCCGGTGCTGGATTTGACAGGTATCCTGATCAACTCCAGTAACGTGGGCATGAGCAAGGTCGCCTTCGATATCGGCGGCGAAACCATTTACCACCTGGCGCAGAAGATCGGGCTGGGCCAACCCACCGGCCTCGACTTCCCGGGTGAGCGCGTGGGCAACCTGCCGAACTACCGCGACTGGAAAAAAGCCGAGACCGCCACGCTGTCCTACGGCTACGGCCTGTCGGTAACCGCCATCCAGCTGGCCCACGCCTTCTCCGTGCTGGCCAACAACGGCCGCATGGTTCCGCTGAGCCTGATCCATGTCGACGAAGCGCCGAAAGCCACCCAGGTGATCCCGGAAAACGTCGCCAAGACCATGCAAGGCATGCTGCAACAAGTGATCGAAGCCCCGCGCGGCGTGTTCCGTGCCCAGGTGCCGGCGTATCACGTGGCAGGCAAGTCCGGTACCGCGCGTAAAACTTCGGTGGGCACCAAGGGCTATGCCGAAAACTCCTACCGTTCGCTGTTCGCCGGCTTTGGCCCGATGAGCGACCCGCGCTACGCCATCGTCGTAGTGATCGATGAACCGAGTAAAGCAGGCTACTTCGGTGGCCTGGTATCGGCGCCGGTGTTCAGCAAAGTGATGTCCGGCACCCTGCGCCTGATGAACATCACCCCGGACAACCTGCCGCCGACCCAACAAGCGAACGCCGGACCACCGGCCGCTGCCGTAAAAGCCAATGGAGGGCGCGGCTGATGTCTCTTAGCCTGAACAAGATTTTCGCCCACGCTGGCCGCGATCTGCTGATCCGCGAGCTGAGCCTGGACAGCCGCAATGTGCGTGCCGGTGACCTGTTCCTGGCCGTGCCGGGCGGCAAGGTCGATGGTCGTGACCATATCGCCGATGCCTTGCAACGCGGCGCGGCGGCGGTGGCTTATGAAGTGGAAGGCGCTACCGTGCTGCCGATCACCGACGTGCCGTTGATTCCGGTCAAGGGCCTGGCCAAGCAGCTGTCGGATATCGCCGGGCGTTTTTATGGCGATCCGAGCCGCCACGTCAATCTGGTGGGCGTCACCGGCACCAACGGCAAAACCAGCGTGACCCAGTTGGTCGCCCAGGCCTTGGACCTGCTTGGTCAGCATTGCGGCATTATCGGCACCCTTGGCACCGGTTTTTATGGCGCGCTGCACAGCGGCCTGCACACCACGCCGAACCCTATCGCCGTGCAAGCGACCCTGGCCGACCTGAAAAAGGCCGGCGCCAAGGCGGTTGCCATGGAAGTCTCGTCCCACGGCCTGCATCAGGGCCGCGTTGCTGCGCTGGCCTTTGACGTGGCGGTGATGACCAACCTGTCCCGCGATCACCTGGACTACCACGGCACCATGGAGGCCTACGCTGCCGAGAAGGCCAAGCTGTTTGCCTGGAATGACCTGAAGTGCCGCGTGGTGAACCTCGACGACGAATTCGGTCGTCAGCTGGCGGCGCAGGAGCATGAGTCGCGCCTGATCAGCTACAGCCTGGAGGATTCCAGTGCGTACCTGTATTGCCGCGATGCGCAATTCAATGACGAGGGCGTGCGCGCCACGCTGGTGACGCCACAAGGCGAGCACCACCTGCGTAGCAGCCTGCTCGGTCGCTTCAACCTGAGCAACGTCCTCGCCGCTGTCGGCGCGTTGCTCGGCCTGGATTACGCCCTGGACGAAATCCTGCGGGTGCTGCCCAAGCTGGAAGGCCCGGTCGGGCGCATGCAGCGCTTGGGTGGCGGTTCGCAGCCGCTGGTGGTGGTTGACTATGCCCACACCCCGGATGCCCTGGAAAAAGTCCTGGTTGCCCTGCGCCCACATGCCAAGGGCAAATTGCTCTGCCTGTTCGGCTGCGGCGGCGACCGTGATCGCGGCAAGCGTCCGTTGATGGCCGAGATCGTCGAGCGTCTGGCCGATGGTGTGCTCGTCACCGACGACAACCCGCGCAGCGAAGACCCGAGCCAGATTTTCGACGACATCCGTGTCGGCTTTAAAGACGCGTCCAAGGCGACGTTTGTCGCCGGCCGTGGCGCTGCCATTGCCCAGTTGATTGCCAGCGCCGGTGTTGACGATGTCGTGGTATTGGCTGGCAAGGGCCACGAGGACTACCAGGAAATCAACGGCGAACGCCATGCCTTCTCCGATCTGGTCGAGGCCGATCACGCCTTGACCGCCTGGGAGGTCGCCCATGCTTAAAGCGATGACATTCAGCGAACTGACCCAGGCCCTGGCGGCCCGTGTGCTGTCGAGCGATTGCCGCTTCGACGGTGTCAGTATCGACAGTCGCAACATCAAGCCGGGTCAACTGTTCGTCGCCTTGGCGGGCCCGCGTTTCGATGGGCACGACTACCTGAATGACGTCGCGGCCAAAGGGGCCGTGGGCGCCTTGGTGCAACGCGAAGTAGCCGATTCCACCTTGCCGCAATTGCTGGTAGCCGATACCCGCTTGGCCCTTGGCCAGCTGGGCGCGCTGAACCGTGCCGCATTTGATAAGCCCGTTGCCGCCATCACCGGCTCCAGCGGCAAGACCACGGTCAAGGAGCTGCTGGCCGGCATCCTGCGCACGCGCGGCCCGGTGCTCGCTACCCGTGGCAACTTGAACAATGATTTCGGCGCACCGCTGACCCTGCTCGAACTCGCCCCGGAACACACGGCGGCGGTGATCGAGCTGGGCGCGTCGCGCATCGGTGAAATTGCCTATACCGTGGCGCTGACCAAGCCCCACGTGGCGATCATCAACAACGCCGGTACCGCCCATGTCGGCGAGTTCGGCGGCCCGGAGAAGATCGTCGAAGCCAAGGGCGAAATCCTTGAAGGCCTCGATGCATCGGGTACTGCCGTATTGAATCTGGACGACAAGGCCTTCGAGACCTGGCGTGTACGCGCCGCCGGTCGCAAGGTGCTGACGTTTGCCGTGCTCAATGCGGCGGCTGATTTCCATGCTTCCAGCATCACCGTTGATGCCCGTGGTTGCCCGTCCTTCACCTTGCACACGCCGCAAGGCAGCGAGCAGGTGCAGTTGAACCTGCTGGGCAACCATAACGTCGCCAATGCTCTCGCTGCTGCTGCCGCCGCTCATGCCCTGGGCGTGTCGCTGTTTGGTATCGCGACCGGCCTGGGCGCCGTGCAGCCTGTCAAGGGCCGCACTGTGGCGCAGTTGGCGACCAATGGCATGCGTGTGATCGATGACACCTACAACGCCAACCCGTCCTCCATTAATGCCGCCGTTGATCTGCTGAAGGGCTTTGCCGGGCGCAAGGTCCTGGTGCTGGGCGATATCGGCGAGCTGGGCGACTGGGCTGAGCAAGGCCATCGCGAAGTGGGTGCCTATGCCGCTGGCAAGGTCGATGCGCTGTACGCCGTAGGGACGAACATGGCTCACGCCGTTGAGGCCTTTGGGCCCGGCGCGCGGCATTTCGCGACCCAGGCCGAGCTGATCCAGGCGCTGACTGCGGCCGAACAAGACAAACAAACCACTATTTTGATCAAGGGATCGCGCAGCGCGGTGATGGAAAACGTCGTCGCGGCCTTGTGTGGCTCAAGTACGGAGAAACATTAATGCTGCTGCTGCTGGCTGAGTATCTGCAACAGTTCCACAAAGGCTTCGCGGTCTTTCAGTACCTGACCCTGCGCGGGATCTTGGGTGTGCTGACCGCGCTGTCGCTGTCGCTGTTTTTGGGGCCGTGGATGATCCGCACCCTGCAGAACCTGCAAATTGGTCAATCGGTTCGTAATGACGGCCCGCAGTCGCACCTGTCCAAATCCGGCACCCCGACCATGGGCGGCGCGCTGATCCTGTCGTCCATCGGCATCAGCACCTTGCTCTGGGCCGACCTGCACAACCGCTACGTGTGGACGGTGTTGCTGGTGACCCTGTTGTTCGGCGCCATCGGCTGGGTCGATGACTACCGCAAGGTGATCGAGAAAAACTCGAAAGGCCTGCCAAGCCGCTGGAAGTATTTCTGGCAGTCGGTGTTCGGCCTGGGCGCCGCGATTTTCCTGTTCATGACCGCGCCAAGTGCGGTGGAAACCACCCTGATCATCCCGATGCTCAAGGACGCCAGCATTCCACTGGGCGTCGGCTTCGTGGTGCTGACCTATTTCGTGATCGTCGGCTCCAGCAACGCGGTGAACCTTACCGACGGCCTCGACGGCCTGGCGATCATGCCGACAGTGATGGTGGGCGGCGCGCTCGGCATCTTCTGCTACCTGTCGGGTAACGTGAAATTCGCTGAATACCTGCTGATCCCGTACGTGCCGGGCGCGGGTGAACTGATCGTGTTCTGCGGTGCGCTGATCGGTGCCGGCCTGGGCTTCCTGTGGTTCAACACCTACCCGGCGCAAGTGTTCATGGGCGATGTCGGCGCACTGGCGCTCGGCGCAGCCCTGGGCACCATCGCCGTGATCGTGCGCCAGGAAATCGTGCTGTTCATCATGGGCGGTGTGTTCGTGATGGAAACCCTGTCGGTGGTCATCCAGGTGGCCTCCTTCAAGTTGACCGGGCGCCGCGTGTTCCGCATGGCGCCGATTCACCACCACTTTGAACTCAAGGGCTGGCCTGAGCCGCGTGTGATCGTCCGTTTCTGGATCATCACCGTGATTCTCGTGTTGGTCGGCCTTGCCACCCTGAAACTGAGGTAGAAACGAGTGTCCCTGATCGCTTCAGACCACTTCCGCATCGTTGTCGGCCTCGGCAAGAGCGGCATGTCCCTGGTTCGCTTCCTGGCGAACCGGGGCACGTCGTTTGCCGTCGCCGATACGCGGGAAAATCCACCGGAGCTGGTCACGCTGCGCCGTGACTACCCGCACGTGGAAGTGCGTTGTGGCGAGTTGGATGTCGAGTTTCTGTGCCGTGCCGACGAGCTCTACGTGAGCCCCGGCCTGGCCCTGGCGACACCGGCCCTGCAAGCTGCCGCCGCACGTGGCGTGAAGCTGTCCGGCGACATCGACCTGTTCGCGCGTCACGCGAAGGCGCCGATCGTGGCCATCAGCGGCTCCAATGCAAAAAGCACCGTGACCACCCTGGTCGGCGAGATGGCGGCTGCGGCCGGCAAGCGCGCGGCAGTGGGCGGCAACCTCGGTGTGCCGGCGCTGGACCTGCTCAGCGACGACGTCGAGTTGTACGTGATGGAACTGTCGAGCTTCCAACTGGAAACCACCCACGACCTCGGCGCCGAAGTGGCCACCGTGTTGAACGTGAGTGAAGACCACATGGACCGCTACAGCGGCCTGCCGGCCTATCACCTGGCCAAGCACCGGATCTTCCGCGGTGCCAAACAGTTCGTGGTCAACCGCCAGGATGCCCTTAGCCGTCCGCTGATGGGCGAGGGCATGCCATGCTGGACCTTTGGCCTCGGCAAACCCGATTTCAAAGCTTTCGGCATTCGGGAAGAGAACGGCGAGAAATACCTGGCCTTCGAATTCCAGAACCTGATGCCGGTGCGCGAGCTGAAAATCCGTGGTGCCCATAACCAGTCCAACGCCCTCGCGGCCCTGGCGCTGGGGCATGCCGTGGGCCTGCCGTTCGATGCCATGTTGTCGGCCCTGCGCAGCTTCGGCGGCCTTGAGCATCGCTGCCAATGGGTGCGCGAACTCGATGGCGTCAACTACTACAACGATTCCAAGGCCACCAATGTCGGTGCGGCCCTGGCTGCCATCGAAGGCCTGGGTGCCGATATCGACGGCAAGCTGGTGCTGATCGCCGGTGGCGATGGCAAGGGCGCCGACTTCAAGGACCTCAAAGGCCCGGTCGCCGCTCATTGCCGCGCCGTGGTGCTGATGGGCCGCGATTCCGACCTGATCGCTGCCGCCCTCGGCGACGCGGTGCCGCAAGTGCGCGCCACGTCCCTGGACGACGCGATTGCCCAGTGCAAGGCCCTGGCCCAGCCGGGCGATGCGGTGCTGCTGTCGCCGGCGTGCGCCAGCTTCGACATGTTCAAGAACTACGAAGAGCGCGGCCAGTTGTTCGCCCGCGCCGTGGAGGCCTTGGCATGAGCATCAACTTCAGAAACATCATCAAGCCGTACCCGTCGCCGATCATCACCGGGCGCGGTATCGACCTCGACTTCCCGATGCTCGCCGGATGCCTCGCGCTGCTCGGCCTGGGCCTGGTGATGATCACCTCGGCATCGTCCGAAGTGGCGGCCGTGCAGTCGGGCAATACCCTGTACATGATGATCCGTCACTTGGTGTACCTGCTGCTCGGCCTCGGCGCCTGCATCGTGACCATGATGATTCCCATCGCCACCTGGCAGCGCTTGGGTTGGTTGATGCTGATTGGTGCGTTTGGCTTGCTGATCATGGTGATCCTGCCCGGCATCGGCCGCGAGGTGAACGGTTCGATGCGCTGGATCGGTTTCGGTGCGTTTAACGTACAGCCGTCGGAAATCGCCAAGGTGTTCGTGGTGATCTACCTGGCCGGCTACCTGGTGCGTCGCCAGAAAGAAGTGCGCGAAAGCTGGATGGGCTTCTTCAAGCCGTTCATCGTGCTGCTGCCCATGGCCGGCCTGTTGCTGATGGAGCCCGACTTCGGTGCCACCGTCGTGATGATGGGCGCTGCGGCGGCGATGCTATTCCTTGGCGGTGTCGGCCTGTTCCGCTTCACCTTGATGGTGGTGCTGGCCGTTGCGGCCGTGACCATCCTGGTGCAGGCGCAACCCTACCGGATGGCCCGTCTGATTACCTTTACCGATCCGTGGTCCGACCAGTTCGGCTCCGGCTACCAGTTGACCCAGGCGCTCATCGCCTTTGGTCGCGGCGAGTGGCTGGGCGTGGGCCTGGGCAACAGCGTGCAGAAACAGTTCTACCTGCCGGAAGCGCACACCGACTTCGTGTTCTCGGTACTCGCCGAAGAACTCGGCGTAGTCGGTTCGCTGTGCACCGTCGCGCTGTTCGTGTTCGTGTGTGTACGCGGCATGTACATCGGTTTGTGGGCCGAGAAGGCCAAACAGTATTTCGCCGCGTATGTGGCGTACGGCTTGTCGTTCTTGTGGATCGGCCAGTTCCTGATCAACATCGGCGTGAACGTCGGCCTGCTGCCGACCAAGGGCCTGACCTTGCCGTTCCTCAGCTACGGCGGCAGTTCGTTGGTGATCTGCTGCGCCTGTCTTGGCTTGTTGCTGCGCATCGAGTGGGAGAGTCGAACCCACTTGGGCAGCGAAGAGATGGAATTCAGTGAGAGCGATTTTGCCGAGGAGCCAACCCATGGGCGCTAACGTGCTGATCATGGCGGGCGGCACCGGGGGCCATGTGTTCCCGGCCTTGGCCTGTGCGCGTGAATTCCAGAGCCGTGGCTACACCGTGCACTGGTTGGGTACGCCGCGCGGCATTGAAAACGAGCTGGTGCCGAATGCCGGTTTGCCGCTGCACCTGATCAACGTCACCGGCCTGCGTGGCAAGGGTAAGTTGTCCCTGCTCAAGGCGCCGTTCGTGTTGCTCAAGGCGGTGTGGCAGGCGCGCAAGGTGATTCGCGAATTGCAGCCGGTGTGTGTGCTGGGCTTTGGTGGTTATGTGACCGGCCCGGGTGGCGTCGCCGCCAGGCTCGCCGGTGTGCCGGTGATCGTGCACGAGCAGAACGCCGTGGCCGGCACTGCCAACCGCCTGTTGGTGCCCTTGGCTGCACGGGTGTGCGAGGCGTTCCCGAAGACTTTCGACGCATCGGACAAACTGCGCACCACCGGCAACCCGGTGCGCACCGAACTGTTCATGGACATCGCCCGTGACGCGTTGGCCGGGCGCAAGGCGCACCTGCTGATCATGGGTGGAAGCCTGGGCTCCGAGCCGTTGAACAAACTGCTGCCAGAAGCCCTGGCGCAACTCCCTGTGGAATTGCGCCCGGAAGTCTTCCATCAGGCCGGCAAAGATCATGGTGAAGTCACCGCCTCGCGCTACCGCGAAGCCGGTGTCGAGGCGAACGTACAGCCCTTCATCAAAGACATGGCCCAAGCCTATGGCTGGGCCGACCTGGTGGTCTGCCGCTCCGGCGCGCTGACCGTCAGTGAACTGGCCGCCGCCGGTCTGCCGTCCTTGCTGGTGCCTTTGCCCCACGCAATCGACGATCACCAGACCCGCAACGCCGAATATTTGGCCGGGGAGGGCGCTGCCTTCCTGCTGCCGCAAAGAACGACTGGCGCCGCCGATTTGGCCGCACGCCTGACCGAGGTTTTGATGCAACCGGAACGACTCAACAGCATGGCGAGCACCGCAAGCCGCCTGGCCAAACCTGACGCAACCCGCACCGTGGTCGATATCTGCCTGGAGGTGGCCCATGGTTGAGAATCAGAAAGCCATGCCACAACCCGAGATGCGCCGCATCCGTCGCATCCACTTCGTCGGTATCGGCGGCGTGGGCATGTGCGGCATTGCCGAAGTGTTGCTGAACCTGGGCTACCAGGTGTCCGGCTCGGACTTGAAAGAGTCGCCGGTCACCGATCGCCTGAAAAGTTTCGGCGCCCAGATCTTTATCGGCCACCGTGCCGAGAACGCCGCCGAAGCCGATGTGCTGGTGGTGTCCAGCGCCGTGAACACCTCCAACCCGGAAGTGGCAACCGCTCTTGAGCGCCGTATTCCGGTGGTGCCACGTGCCGAGATGTTGGCCGAGCTGATGCGTTATCGCCACGGCATCGCCGTTGCCGGTACTCACGGCAAGACCACCACTACCAGCCTGATTGCCTCGGTGTTCGCCGCCGGTGGCCTGGACCCGACCTTTGTCATCGGTGGCCGCCTGAATGCAGCCGGCACCAATGCACAACTGGGCACCAGCCGTTACCTGATCGCCGAAGCCGATGAAAGTGACGCGAGCTTCCTGCACCTGCAACCGCTGGTCGCCGTGGTCACCAATATCGACGAAGACCACATGGCCACCTACGACGGTGACTTCAACAAGTTGAAGAAAACCTTCGTCGAGTTCCTGCACAACCTGCCGTTCTACGGTTTGGCCGTGGTGTGCCTGGACGATCCGGTGGTGCGTGAAATCCTGCCCCAGGTCAAACGCCCGACCGTGACCTACGGTTTCAGCGAAGACGCCGACGTGCGTGCGATCAATGTGCGCCAGGAAGGCATGCAAACCTTCTTCACCGTGTTGCGTCCTGATCGCGAGCCGCTGGATGTGTCGGTGAACATGCCGGGCAACCACAACGTATTGAATTCCCTGGCGACCATCTGCATCGCCAGCGACGAGGGCGTCAGCGATGAAGCCATCGTCGAAGGCCTGTCGCGCTTTGCCGGCGTGGGCCGGCGCTTCCAGGTCTACGGCCAGTTGCCGGTGGAAGGTGGCGACGTGATGCTGGTGGACGACTACGGTCACCACCCGACCGAAGTTGCGGCCGTGATCAAGGCCGTGCGCGGCGGCTGGCCGGAGCGCCGCCTGGTGATGGTCTACCAGCCGCACCGCTACAGCCGCACCCGCGATCTGTATGACGACTTCGTCAATGTATTGGCCGATGCCAACGTGCTGCTGCTGATGGAGGTGTACCCAGCCGGTGAAGAACCGATCCCGGGCGCCGACAGCCGCAAGCTGTGCAACAGCATCCGCCAGCGTGGCCAGTTGGACCCGATCTACATCGAGCGTGGCGTGGACCTGGCGCCAATCGTCAAGCCGCTGCTGCGTGCCGGTGACATCCTGCTGTGCCAGGGCGCCGGTGACATCGGTGGCCTTGCCCCGAAATTGCTGGCGAGCCCGTTGTTTGCCGCCGCCGAAAAGGGGAAGTCGAAATGATCACTGACTACGGCTCCCTGTTTTCCAAAATCGCACCGGCTGACTTCGGTCGTGTAGCCGTATTGTTCGGCGGCAAGAGCGCTGAACGCGAAGTGTCGCTCAAGTCCGGCAACGCCGTGCTCGAAGCCCTGCAAAGTGCCGGCGTGAACGCGTTCGGCATCGACGTGGGCGATGACTTCCTCGCCCGCCTGCAGGCCGAGAAAATCGACCGTGCCTTCATCATCCTCCACGGCCGTGGCGGTGAAGACGGCAGCATGCAAGGCCTGCTGGAATGCGCCGGCATCCCGTACACCGGCAGCGGCATCCTTGCTTCCGCGCTGGCGATGGACAAGTTGCGCACCAAGCAGGTGTGGCACAGCCTGGGCATTCCAACCCCGCGTCACAGCGTTTTGTGCAGCGAAGACGATTGTATTTCTGCAGCCAAGGAACTGGGCCTGCCTTTGATCGTCAAACCTGCCCATGAAGGCTCCAGTATCGGCATGGCCAAAGTGAACTCGGCCGCTGAATTGATCGACGCATGGAAAGCGGCAAGTACCTACGACTCACAAGTGTTGGTGGAACAGTGGATTCAAGGTCCCGAGTTCACCATCGCCACCCTGCGTGGCCAGGTATTGCCGCCTATCGCATTGGGCACGCCCCACACCTTTTATGACTACGACGCCAAGTACGTGGCTTCCGATACCCAGTACCGGATCCCGTGCGGCCTCGACGCAACCAAGGAACAGGAATTGATGGACCTCACGGCGAAAGCCTGTGAGGCGCTGGGTATCGCCGGCTGGGCGCGGGCAGACGTGATGCAGGATGACCAAGGGAATTTCTGGTTCCTGGAAGTCAACACCGCACCGGGCATGACCGATCACAGCCTGGTACCCATGGCTGCTCGTGCAGCGGGTCTGGACTTCCAGCAGTTGGTGCTGGCGATCCTTGCAGCAAGCATTGAGCCTAGAGGCTAACGGACATGAACGGCGCATCGCTTCGACATCAGCAACCCCCAGCACCCGGCCGCAAGCCGGTGCCACGGGGTGCCAGCCGCATGGTGGCTAAAGAGCCGATGTCGGCGCGCCTGCCGAAAGCCAACTTTGGTTTTCTCAAGGCGCTGTTCTGGCCGGTGTTGCTGGTGGTGTTGGGCTTCGGCACCTACGAAGGCGCGCAGCGCCTGTTGCCGTATGCCGATCGGCCGATCACCAAGATCAGCGTGCAGGGCGACTTGAGCTACATCAGCCAGCAGGCGGTACAGCAGCGCATCGGCCCGTACCTGGCGGCGAGCTTCTTTACCATCGACCTGGCCGGTATGCGCGGTGAGCTGGAACAGATGCCGTGGATCGCCCACGCCGAAGTCCGCCGCGTGTGGCCGGACCAGGTGACGATCCGCCTGGAAGAACAACTGCCCGTGGCCCGCTGGGGCGACGAAGCGCTGTTGAACAACCAGGGGCAGGCGTTTACGCCGCGTGAACTGGCCAACTACGAGCACCTGCCGCAGTTGTTCGGGCCGCAGCGGGCGCAGCAGCAAGTGATGCAGCAGTACCAGGCCTTGAGCCAGATGCTGCGGCCCATGGGCTTCTCCATTGCACGCCTGGAATTGCGTGAGCGGGGCAGCTGGTTTTTGACCACCGGGGCCGGCAGTTCCGGCCCGGGCATCCAGTTGTTGCTCGGACGTGACCGCTTGGTGGAAAAGATGCGCCGCTTTATTGCCATCTATGACAAGACCTTGAAAGAACAGATTACGAACATTGCGAGCGTCGACCTGCGTTACGCCAACGGCCTTGCCGTCGGCTGGCGTGAACCGGCAGCGCCCACGGCAGCGCAACCCGCTGTCGCGAAGAATTAAGAAGAGGCAGGACCCATGGCAAACGTGCAAAGCGGCAAAATGATCGTCGGTCTCGATATCGGCACCTCCAAGGTGGTGGCGCTGGTTGGCGAGGTCGGAGAAGACGGCGTAATCGAGATCGTCGGTATCGGCACGCATCCGTCCCGGGGCCTGAAGAAGGGCGTGGTGGTGAACATCGAGTCCACCGTGCAGTCGATCCAGCGCGCCATCGAAGAAGCGCAGCTGATGGCCGGTTGCCGGATTCACTCGGCGTTCGTCGGCGTGGCGGGCAACCATATCCGCAGCCTGAACTCCCACGGCATCGTGGCGATCCGCGACCGTGAAGTCAGCGCCGCCGACCTTGAGCGTGTACTCGATGCGGCCCAGGCCGTGGCGATCCCGGCTGACCAGCGCGTGCTGCACACCCTGCCGCAGGACTACGTGATCGATAACCAGGAAGGCGTTCGCGAGCCCCTGGGCATGTCGGGCGTACGTCTGGAAGCCAAGGTTCACGTAGTGACCTGCGCCGTCAACGCCGCACAGAACATTGAAAAATGCGTGCGCCGCTGCGGCCTGGAAATCGACGACATCATTCTGGAGCAGTTGGCATCGGCTTACTCCGTGCTGACCGACGACGAAAAAGAACTGGGCGTGTGCCTGGTGGACATCGGCGGTGGCACCACCGACATCGCGATCTTCACCGAAGGTGCGATCCGTCACACCGCCGTGATCCCGATTGCCGGTGACCAGGTGACCAACGACATCGCCATGGCGCTGCGCACACCGACCCAGTACGCCGAAGAAATCAAGATCCGCTACGCCTGCGCCCTGGCCAAACTGGCCGGTGCCGGCGAGACCATCAAGGTGCCAAGCGTGGGCGACCGCCCACCGCGCGAACTGTCGCGCCAGGCCCTGGCCGAAGTGGTCGAGCCGCGCTACGACGAGCTGTTCACCCTGATCCAGGCTGAGTTGCGTCGCAGCGGCTACGAAGATTTGATCCCGGCCGGCATCGTGCTGACCGGTGGCACCTCGAAGATGGAAGGCGCGGTCGAACTGGCCGAGGAAATCTTCCACATGCCGGTGCGCCTGGGCGTGCCCCATGGCGTCAAAGGCCTCGGCGACGTGGTGCGCAACCCGATTTATTCCACTGGCGTGGGCTTGCTGTTGTACGGCCTGCAAAAGCAGACCGACGGCATTTCCCTGTCGGGCCCGAGCATCCGCGACAGCTACCGCAGTGATGACGAAGCGAAAGCGCCGTTGTTCGAGCGGTTGCAAGCGTGGGTCAAAGGCAATTTTTAAAGATTTACCGCAACACCGCTGGAAGCAGTAGGCGAAAAAACTAGAGAAAACGAAAGGAGAGGGAACATGTTCGAACTCGTAGACAACATCCCCGCAAGCCCGGTCATCAAAGTGATCGGTGTCGGCGGTGGCGGCGGCAACGCTGTCAACCATATGGTCAAGAGCAACATTGAAGGCGTTGAATTCATCTGCGCCAACACTGATGCCCAGGCGCTGAAAAGCATCGGCGCGCGGACCATCCTGCAATTGGGCACTGCGGTGACCAAAGGCCTCGGCGCTGGCGCCAACCCGGAAGTCGGCCGTCAAGCCGCCCTGGAAGACCGCGAGCGTATTGCCGAAGTGCTGCAAGGCACCAACATGGTGTTCATCACCACGGGCATGGGCGGCGGTACCGGTACCGGTGCAGCGCCGATCATTGCCGAAGTGGCCAAGGAAATGGGCATTCTGACGGTTGCTGTCGTGACCCGTCCGTTCCCGTTCGAAGGCCGCAAGCGCATGCAGATCGCGGACGAAGGTATCCGTCTGCTGTCTGAAAGCGTCGACTCGTTGATCACCATTCCCAACGAGAAGCTGCTGACCATCCTGGGCAAGGACGCGAGCCTGCTGTCCGCTTTCGCCAAGGCTGACGATGTACTGGCCGGTGCCGTTCGCGGTATCTCCGACATCATCAAGCGCCCGGGCATGATCAACGTCGACTTTGCCGACGTACGTACCGTGATGAGCGAAATGGGCATGGCGATGATGGGCACTGGCTGCGCCAGCGGTCCGAACCGTGCGCGTGAAGCCACTGAAGCAGCCATCCGCAACCCGTTGCTGGAAGACGTGAACCTGCAAGGCGCACGCGGCATCCTGGTGAACATCACCGCCGGTCCTGACCTGTCCCTGGGTGAGTACTCCGACGTGGGTAGCATCATCGAAGCCTTCGCGTCCGAGCACGCCATGGTCAAGGTCGGCACCGTTATCGACCCGGACATGCGCGATGAACTGCACGTGACCGTGGTTGCAACCGGCCTGGGTGCCAAGATCGAGAAGCCTGTGAAGGTCATCGACAACACCCTGCATACCAGCCAGGTGAGCCAAGCGGCTGCCGCTCCAGCGCCTTCGCGCCAGGAACTGCCGTCGGTGAACTACCGTGACCTGGACCGTCCGACCGTGATGCGCAACCAGGCCCAGGCCGGTGCTGCGGCGTCCCGTAGCCCGAATCCGCAAGATGATCTGGACTACCTGGACATCCCGGCATTCCTGCGTCGTCAGGCCGATTGATGGAATGTATCAGGGCTATGAAGGTGATTGGTGTTCAGCAAAGGTCTGGTCTGCTATTATCGCCAGCCTTTGTTGATACCAGTTCGCAATTTGCGCTCAAGCGGTCCAAGCCATGATTAAACAACGCACCCTGAAGAATATTATCCGTGCCACAGGTGTAGGTCTGCACTCCGGGGAGAAGGTATACCTGACCCTCAAACCTGCACCTGTCGACACCGGCATCGTGTTTGTTCGTGCCGACCTGGACCCTGTGGTGCAGATTCCTGCTCGCGCGGAAAACGTTGGCGAAACCACCATGTCGACCACATTGGTCAACGGTGACGTCAAAGTGGACACGGTGGAGCACTTGCTCTCGGCCATGGCTGGCCTGGGCATCGATAACGCCTACGTCGAGCTCTCCGCGTCTGAAGTCCCAATCATGGATGGTAGCGCTGGACCTTTCGTATTCCTGATTCAATCTGCCGGCCTGGAAGAACAGGACGCAGCCAAGAAGTTCATTCGCATTCTGCGGGAAGTGACAGTAGAAGACGGCGACAAGCGCGCCACCTTCGTCCCGTTCGAAGGCTTTAAAGTGAGCTTTGAGATCGATTTCGATCACCCGGTATTCCGTGACCGCACCCAAAGTGCAAGCGTGGATTTTTCCAGCACTTCGTTCGTAAAAGAAGTCAGCCGCGCCCGTACCTTTGGTTTCATGAGTGACATCGAGTACCTGCGCAAGCACAACCTCGCACTCGGCGGCAGCGTTGAAAACGCCATTGTGGTCGACGCGGATGGTGTACTGAACGAAGACGGTCTTCGCTATGAAGACGAATTCGTGAAGCACAAGATCCTCGATGCAATCGGTGACCTCTACCTGCTGGGCAATAGCCTGATAGGCGAGTTCAAAGGCTTCAAGTCGGGCCACGCCCTTAACAACCAGCTGCTGCGCAAGTTGATTGAGCAGACAGACGCTTGGGAAGTCGTGACCTTCGAAGATGCCAGCACCGCACCGATCTCTTACATGCGTCCCGTTGCGGCGGTGTAAGTAACAACTCTCTTTCTTTAGTTTTGAAAGGCTGCCTTCGGGTGGCCTTTTTTTATGCCTGCGATTCAAGCCCTATGGAGATCAAAATGTGGGAGCGGGCTTGTGTGGGAGCGGGCTTGCTCGCGAATGCGGTGGATCAGTCACAGATGCATCGACTGACACACCGCTTTCGCAGGCAAGCCAGCTCCCACATTCGACCTCATTCACATGTCAGAGGGTCGCAGCATCCACAATCCGGTTGCGCCCCGTGTGCTTGGCTTCATACAGCGCCTGGTCCGCACTCAACAACAGTGCCTCCAGCGACAAACGGCTGCGCTTATCCCAGGTGCTCAAGCCAATGCTCACCGTAATCGGCCGCTCATCCCCCGCCACCCGAGGCAAATGTTCGATGCTGCTGCGGATATGCTCGGCGATGACTTCGGCGCCCTTGGCATCGGTGTGCGGCAACACCACCGCAAACTCTTCGCCGCCATAACGTGCCGCCAAGTCGGCGGGGCGGCGGATATTGGTGCCGATCACCTGGGCCACGGTGCGCAACGCCTCATCGCCGCCATGATGGCCGTGGCGGTCGTTGAAGGCCTTGAAGTGGTCCACGTCGATCATCAGCAGCGTCAACGGTTCGGTCGAGCGTTGCGCGCGGTCCCATTCCAGGCGCAGGCGTTCGTCGAGAATGCGGCGGTTTGCCAAGCCGGTCAGGGCGTCGGTCGCTGCCAGTTCTGACAGCACCCGCTCCGTGCGATAGCGGCGGCGCAGTTCCCGGCGCAGCATCCAGGTCAGCCACAGCAAGCCGATACACAGCACGCCGGTGGCGCCGGCGGTCAGCAGAGCGGCGCGCTCCCAGGGCGCGAACACGTCTTCGCTGGACAGGGCCACCACCACAATCAGCGGCAGTTCACCGACGTTGCTGAAGGTGTACAAGCGTTCTTTACCGGTCATGGAGGAGATCGCCCGGAAACTGCCTTCACCTTCGCGCAGCATGCGTTTGAAGTTGGGGCGGTCGCTGAGGTCCTTATCGATCATGTCGCGTTCTAGCAACGGCTGCTGGGCCAGGAGAATGCCGCGGGTGTTTATCAGGTTGACGGAGCTGCCATTGCCGATGGTCAGGCGGTTGAACAACTGATCGAAGTACGCCAGGCGCATGGTTGCCACGGCAACCCCGGCGAACTCACCGTTTGGCCCTGATACGCGCCGGCTGAACGCAATGCGCCACACTTGATCGCAGGCGCAGCGGATCTTGAACGGGCGGCTGATAAACAACCCCGCCTGGGCGTTGTTCTGATGGATCTGGAAATAATCGCGGTGGGCGAAATTACGCGGCGTTGGCCACAGCGTCGAAGAGTCGGCAATCACCGCGCCGTTGGCGTCCAGCAACAGCACTTCGCCTTTGAAGGGCGCCGCCGTGGATTGATCAAACTGCACCAGGTGCTGGATATCCGCCGGCACCTGCGCCAAGTCCTTGCGCGTGGTGGCAGCGATCAGCCCTTGCAGCGCCAGGTCGTAGAGTTCGACGTTGCGCAGCACATCGGCATTGATCAGTTGGGTAATGTTGGTAGTGGCGCGCTTCGCTGCCTGCAGGGTGCTGGCATGTTCGCGGATCAGCAGCGCCGCGACGATGACCATGATAAGGACGACAGTGAGGCCACTGCCCAGCAGCAGCAATAGCTCTGGGCGTAAAGGCAGGGTACGACCACGGTCTTGGCTCATCGGGCAGACTTCAGCGCTTGGGATGCTGGCAGTTTAGTGCTACCCGATGAAAATTAAATAGTTGGTTAAGAAAGAAAGTTCGCGGGTTAGAACACGTTGATCGGGTAGTCGACGATCACGCGGTATTCGTCCACGTCATTGTCCACCGCCGAGTAACCGTTGCTGCCACGGTTGGTCGCCCATTGCAGGCGCACGGACAAGTCCTTGGCCTTGCCGCCTTGCACCACGTATTTGAGGTCGATGTCCCGTTCCCAATGCTTGGCGTCCTTGCCGTCGGCGCTGTACCAGCGGCTGTAGCCACGGCTTTGCGGGTCGACCTTCGTCAGGTCGGTCTTGCCGCTGATGTAGGACACGGCCGAGGTCAGGCCAGGCAGGCCGAGGCCGGCGAAGTCATAGGCGTACTTGAGCTTCCACGAGCGCTCATTGGGGCCGTTGAAGTCCGAATATTGCTGGGAGTTGTCCAGGTACACGCTGTCACCCTGGGTGATGTAGTCGAACGGCGTGTTGCCGTTGACCCGCTGGTAGGCGGCGGTGACGCTGTGATGACCCACGCCAACGGTGAAGTGCAGGCTATAGGTGTTGTTGTTGATATCCCCCAGCAGCGACTGGCCGGTGTCCTGGGTGTGGTAGTAGTGCAGGCCCGGGTTGAGGCTGACCAGGTCGTTCAGGGCGTAGGTGTAGTCCAGGTCGTAGTAGTACTGGTTCCACACATCCTTGAGTTCGGAGGCGTAGAGGTTGCTGGTCAGCCCGGGGATAGCGCTGAACGACACGCCGGCCCAATTCAAGTGTTGCGCGTCGGTATGGCTGGGCAGGGCGCCGTAGCTGGTGCCGATGCGCTGGTGGCCGCTCTGGTTGTACAGCTTGGTGAAGCTGGCCTGGCCGCCTTCGAACATCCAGCCGTCGAGGCTGTGGTTGTTCAGGCTGACGCCACGAAAGGTCTGCGGCAGCATGCGCGTCATGCCGCCGGCGATCACCGGATTGTTGAGGAACAGGTCGCCGGCCTTCAACTCGGTGTCGAATGCACGCATTTTCAGGGTGCCGCCGGCGGTGGAGAACGCGCCGGGCGCCTTGCCGTTGCCACCGCCGTAGGGAAGGATGCTGGAGCCGTCGGTGCCGCCACCGCCGTCGAGCTTGAGGCCGAGCATGGCGTGGGCGTCCAGGCCAAAGCCGACGGTGCCTTGGGTGTAGCCGGATTCAAAGGTGCCGAGAAAACCCTGGCCCCATTCCTTGCTGTCATCGGTGTGAGTATCGCGACGGTCGCGGTTCATGTAGTAGTTGCGGGTGTTGATCGTGAGGTGGGAGCCTTCGACGAAACCGTCGGCGGGGGTGGTGTCTGCCGCGTGGGCGAGCGGGGCGATCGTTGCTGCAATCGCCAGGAATAGCGGGGTGAACGTCAGCGAGTTCTTCACCGGTGGAGCTCCTTTGGTCAATCGAAAGCGGCCATGTCGTGGGGGTGTTCCTGGCCTTTTTTACGGCAAAAAAAAGCCGCTGAAATCAGCGGCTTTAAAACAGATTCCCAGTGTAGAGCCCTGGAAATAAGTCGAGGGAAATTCGGGTAAGCGGATAACTGTCTTTGCCGTCGCGCTCATCGGTGCGTCAAATTAACGCAGGCGAGCGGTGCGATACAGAGTGTAACAAGATAATGACTGTTGCCCAAATCGCAACAGTTAGCGCAACAGTCATCGCAATGGAGATCCAATGTGGGAGCTGGCTTGCCTGCGATAGCGGTGGGTCAGTGATAAATGGGTCAACTGACCCACCGCTATCGCAGGCAAGCCAGCTCCCACATGGATCGCGGTGTTCTTGAGGGTTACATAGGCAGGGTAATGCCAAAGGTATTGCCGCCGCCTTCGCTGCGCACAAACACATCACCGCCATGCATCAACGCAATCGCCTTGACGATGGCCAGGCCCAGGCCGTGATTGCCGCCGCTGTTGCTGCGCGACGCATCAACTCGATAGAACCGCTCGAACAGCCGTGGCAAGTGCTCGCTGGCGATCATGTCGCCGGGGTTGGTCACCGCGATGGCTACCCGGTTCGCCTGCACGTCTATCTTCACGTCGATGACCTGCCCCGGCGCGGTGTGTTGCACCGCATTGCTCAGCAGGTTGATCAAGGCCCTGCGCAGGTGGGCTCTTTCGATGTGTACCGTGGCGTCACCGCGTACGCGCACCTGCACCTGGGCGTCTTCAAGGATGAAGTCCAGGTAATCGAGGGTGGTGGCCACTTCATCGGCCAGTGAGCTTTCTATCAGCTTGGTGGCCTTGCTGCCCTGGTCGGCGCTGGCGAGGAACAGCATGTCGTTGATGATCGAACGCAGGCGCTCCAGCTCTTCGAGGTTGGATTGCAGGACTTCGAAATAATGTTCGGCCGAGCGCCCTCGCGTCAGCGCCACCTGGGTCTGGCCGATCAGGTTGGTCAGCGGCGAGCGCAGTTCATGGGCCACGTCGGCGTTGAACGATTCCAGGCGTGAGTAGGCAAGTTCCACGCGATCCAGCGTGGCGTTGAACGAGTTGACGAACTGGCTCAGCTCCGGCGGCAGCGGTGACAACTGCAGGCGCCCGGAGAGTTTGGGCGGCGCGAGTTTTTGCGCTTCATCCGAGAGTTTGCCCAGCGGCTTGAGGCCGATTCGCGACACCCAGAACCCCAGCAGCGCGGCCAGCACCACACCGACAAACGCCAGGCCGATCAGTGCCATCAGCAACTGATGTTGGGTGGCGTGGAAGTTTTCGGTGTCGATGGCAATGATGAAGCGCAACGGTGGCCGCTGGTCCTTGGCCGGGAACTGGCTCAGCAGTGCCTTGAACGGGTGGTCGTAGCCTGGCAGGTGCAAATCGCGATTGCCGCTACCGCCTTCGGCAAAGGCGCGGATCTGCGCATCGGGGCTGCCATATTCGTAGGACGGATCGCTGCTGACCACCCAGAATCGGATGCGCTTGTCTTCTTCACTGAGCAGCTTGAGCTTGGCGGTGATCTTGGCCCAGTGATCGGGCGTGCCGAAGCGACCCACCGACGACTCCAGCACGCTGTAGCGCGCATCCAGTTCGGCCTCCGGCAACAGGCCCAGGCCCCGGTCCACCTGCTGGTACAGCGCGCCGCCGATCAATACGAAAATCAGCAGCGCCACCAGGGTGAACATGCCGCTCAGGCGCAGCGCGATGGAATTAGCCGACACTGCGACTCTCCAGCACGTAACCCATGCCACGAATGGTGTGCAGCAATTTTTGTTCGAACGGCCCGTCCAGCTTGGCGCGCAGGCGCTTGATCGCCACTTCCACCACGTTGGCGTCGCTGTCGAAATTGATATCCCAGACCATTTCTGCAATTGCCGTCTTGGACAGGATCTCGCCCTGGCGCCGCGCGAGCACGCTGAGCAGCGAGAACTCCTTGGCGGTCAGGTCCAGGCGCACGCCGTTGCGACTGGCCTTGCGGCTGATCAGGTCGATCCACAGGTCGGCGACTGTCACCTGCACCGGTTCATGGCCACCGCTGCGGCGGGTCAGGGCTTGCAGGCGCGCCACCAGTTCCAGGAAGGAAAACGGCTTGCCCAGGTAATCATCGGCGCCTTCACGCAGGCCGCGAATGCGGTCTTCCACGCGTTCGCGGGCGGTGAGCATGATCACCGGCGTCTGCTTGCGCGCGCGCAACGCCCGCAATACGCCAAAGCCGTCCAGGCCCGGCAGCATCACGTCGAGCACGATCACCGCGTAGTCGTTTTCCAGCGCCAGGTGCAGGCCCTCGACGCCTTCGCGCGCCACATCGACGGTGTAGCCTTGCTCCGTCAGGCCGCGGTGCAGGTAGTCCGCGGTTTTTTCTTCATCTTCAATAATCAGGACGCGCATGAGCCTTTTGTTCCAGGACGGGGCCTAGGCCTTAATGTGTGGTCGCCAGCTCAAGCGCTGGTTTGGGCCTGTGGAAGAACTTCTCAAGGTACAAGTATATGACCGGTGTGGTGAACAGCGTCAGCGCCTGGCTCACCAGCAGGCCGCCGACCACCGCGATACCCAGCGGCTGGCGCAGCTCGGCGCCGACGCCGTAGCCGAGCATCAGCGGCAACGCACCGAGCAGCGCGGCGAGGGAGGTCATGATGATCGGCCGGAACCGCGTGATACAGGCTTCGAAGATCGCATCGTGGGGCGACAATCCCCTTTCGCGCTGGGCTTCCAGGGCGAAGTCGATCAGCAGGATGCCGTTTTTCTTGACGATGCCGATCAACAGCACCAGGCCGATCAACGCCATGATCGAAAAGTCCTGGCCCAACAGCCACAGCATGATCAGCGCGCCCAAGCCCGCCGAGGGCAGCGTCGAGATGATCGTCAGCGGGTGCACAAAACTCTCATACAACACGCCGAGAATGATGTAGACCGCCACCAGCGCCGCGAGGATCAGCCACGGCTGGCTGGCCAGCGAGCTTTGGAACGCCTGCGCCGCGCCCTGGAAGTTGCCGATGATCGCAGCCGGCATGCCGATCTCGTTCTTGGCCTGGTTGAGCAGGATCACCGCATCCCCCAGCGCCACGCCGGGCGCCAGGTTGAACGACAGGTTGGCCGCCGGGAACATGCCGTCATGGCTGATGGACAATGGCCCGACGGTGGGCGCATCCACCGTGGCGACTGCCGACAGCGGCACCATTTCGTTGGTCAGGGGCGAGCGCAGGTAGAAGTAATTCAGGCTTTCGGCCTTGCCACGCTGCTGGGTGTCCAGTTCCAGCACCACCTGGTACTGGTTGGTTTCGGTCTGGAACTCATTGACCTGGCGCTGGCCGAAGGCGTCGTACAGCGCCTGGTCGACATCGGTGGCGGTCAGGCCGAAACGTGCGGCGGCGCGGCGGTCGATGGTGATATGGGTGATGCTGCCGCCCAGTTGCAGGTCGTTGGAAATATCGCGGAACGCAGGGATTGAGCGCAGTTTTTCGGTGAGGCGCTGGGTCCAGGTGTTCAGCGTCGCCCCGTCGTTGCTCTTGAGCACGTACTGGTACTGGCTGCGGCTGGGGCCGGAACTGAGGTTGATGTCCTGGCCGGCGCGCAGGTACAGGACGATCCCCGGTACCTTGGCCAACTTGGGCCGGATGCGGTCGATAAATTGGCTGGCAGACACATCCCGGTCTGCGCGGTCCACGAGGGAGATCCAGAAGCGGCCGTTGGCGATGGTCTGGTTGCTGCCGGTGACCCCCACCGAGTGGGAGAACGCGCGCACGGCAGGATCATCCTTCATGATTTCTGCCAGCGCCTTGTGCTTTGCGACCATGTCCGGGTACGACACATCCGCCGCCGCTTCGCTGGTGCCGAGGATAAAACCGGTGTCCTGCACCGGGAAGAAACCCTTGGGGATAAACACATAACCCACCACCGCCAGCACCAGGGTCAGCATGAAGATGCCCGCCATCGTGCGTTGGTGGGCCAGGGCGCGGCGCAGGGTGCGTTCGTAAGCCGCCAGCAGGCGCTCGCCAAAACCGGGCTTGCCGTGGGGGCGATGGCTCGGCGCTTTCATGAACAGTGCGGCCAATGTCGGGGCCAATGTCAGGGACACCACCACGGAAATCAGAATGGTCGAGGTGGCGGTCAAGGCAAACTCCTTGAACAGCCTGCCGACCACGCCGCCCATGAACAGCAGCGGTATGAACGCAGCCACCAGCGACACGCTGATGGACACCACGGTAAAGCCGATTTCGCCGGCGCCCTTGATCGCCGCGTCACGTTTGTCCAGGCCGGTTTCGAGGTGGCGATGGATGTTCTCCACCACCACGATCGCATCGTCCACCACAAACCCCACGGCCACCACGATCGCCACCAGGGTCAGGTTGTTCAGGCTGAAACCCAGCACATACATCAGCGCGAAACTGGCGATCAACGACACCCCCAGCACACTGGAGACAATCAGGGTTGCCGACCACTGGCGCAGGAAGATCGCCATCACCCCGACCACCAGCAACACGGCGATCAGCAGGGTCATTTCCACTTCGTGCAGCGAGGCGCGGATGGTGGTGGTACGGTCCATCAAGACGCTGACCTGCACTGAGGCGGGCAGCATCGCCTCCAGGCGCGGCAGCTCGGCCTGGATACGCTCGACGGTCTCGACAATGTTGGCGCCGGGTTGGCGGGTGATCACCAGGTTGACGCCGGGCGTGTCCACGGCCCACGCCTGGACGTAGGCGTTTTCCGAACCATTGACCACTTTGGCCACATCACGCAGTTGCACCGGTGCGCCGTTCTTGTAGGAGATGATCAGGTCGCCGTATTCGTCCGGGTGAAACAGTTGGTCGTTGGTCGCGAGGGTGGACACGCTGTTCTTGCCGTACAGCGCACCCTTGGCCAGGTTGAGGCTCGATTGCTGGATGGCCAGGCGCACGTCGGCCAGGGTCAGGCCGATGGCGGCGAGTTTGTCGGGCGAGGCCTGCACCCGGATCGCCGGGCGTTGCTGACCGGTTATGTTGATCTGGCCGACACCGTCGATCTGGCTGATTTGCCGGGCCAGCAGGGTCTCTACCAAGTCGCTCAGCTCGGTGCCGGGCATGTCATGGGAGCTGACACTGATGATGAGTACCGGGCTGTCTGCCGGGTTGACCTTGCGCCAGGTCGGCAGGCTCGGCATATCGCTGGGCAGCTTGCCGGCTGCGGTGTTGATCGCCGCCTGGACTTCCTGCGCGGCGGTGTCGATGCTTTTGTCGAGGGTGAATTGCAGGGTCAGCAGGCTGGAGCCCAAGGCACTGCTGGAGGTCATCTGGGTCATGCCGGGGATGGCACTGAATTGCACCTCCAGCGGCGTGGCGACCGACGAGGCCATGGTGTCGGGGCTGGCGCCGGGTAACTGCGCGGTCACCTGGATTGTCGGAAATTCCGCTTCCGGCAGTGGGGCAATGGGCAGTTTGGGGAAGGCAATCAACCCGAGCAGCACCAGGGCGAACGTTAGCAGCAAGGTGGCGACCGGGCGGTCGATGCACCAGGCGGAAATCGAACCCCGCGACGTCATGGTTGCACCTGGGCATTGGCGGTCTGGTTCACCTGCGGCGTGTCCTTGAGAATCTCCACCTGGGCCCCCGCCTTGAGCCGCGACTGGCCGTCGCTGACCAGCACATCACCGGCCTGGATGCCCTTGAGGATATTGCGGTCGCTGTCCTGATACAGCACCTGCACCGGTACGATTTCCACCTTGTCGCCGTTGACCCGGTACACGAAGTGCGAGTCCAGGCCTCGTTGCACCACAGTGGGCGGGACGGCGAGGGCGTTGCGGTCGAGGGCGGTCTGGATCTTGATCGTCACCAGTTGCCCCGGCCAGAGCTTCTGCGTTTCGTTGCGAAATTCGGCCTTGGCGCGCAGGGTGCCGGTGGTGCTGCTGATCTGGTTGTCGATCAGGCTCAGGCGGCCCTGGCCCAACAGGTCGCTGTCGGCGCCCTCGGTATCGGCCCCCAGGTAGGCATCGACGCGGGCCGGATAGCTGGCGGCAATCAGGCCCTGCAATGTCGGCAACATCTGCTGCGGCAGGGAAAACTCGACGGCTATTGGGTCGATCTGCGTCACCGAGAACAGCCCTTGGGCATCGCTCATGCGCAGGAAGTTACCTTCATCCACCGTGCGAATGCCGACGCGACCTGTAACCGGTGAGCGTATTTGGGTGTAGGAGAGTTGTACCTGGGCAGAGTCAATCGCGGCCTGATTGCCTTGCACCGTGGCCTTGAGTTGGTTCACCAGGGCTTGTTGCTGGTCGTAGGTCTGCTTCGACACACCGTCATCGACACTCAAGTCCTTGTAGCGCTTGAGGTTGACCAGTGCGACCTGCAGTTGCGCCTGGCTTTCCCCCAGTTGCGCCTTGGCCTGGTCGAGGCTGGCGCGGATCGAACGGTCATCGATGGTTGCCAGCAGGTCGCCGGTCTTGACCAGTTGGCCTTCCTTGACCAGCAGCTTGGTGAGCACGCCGTCGATCTGCGGGCGGATCACTACGCTGTGCAGCGACAGCACCGAGCCGATCCCCGTGACATAACGTGGCAGGTCTTGCTCAACGACTTTCATCACCCGCACGGGCACGGCCGTGGAAGCCACCAACTTGGTCTTGGCGGGCCGGGTCAACGCCCATGCCGCGACAGCCAGTACCAGTAGGACTCCCACGATCAATACAGTTTTTCTTTTGGTGATGTGCATGCTGTAAGGCGCCAGGACAGGGAATGGAGAGAGGGGGGAGTATTTATAGCGCGTAGACCCGGTCAGTAAAGTGACCGCTATCTGACAGCCATGACAGTTAGCTCCTGACCATTCGTACGACGTTGGTCAAAGATCTGAGGTGCGCAGGTATACTTCCTGCCATTGTGGCTCGCAACTCGGGTCCGCATCATTTTCTGCACGCTCCGGAGCGCTCATGACTTCCCCGACACAAACCCCTATCGAAGCGGTCGACCTCGTCGATTCGGCCAATGCCGACGGCGTTGAAAAAGCCGAGATTCCGGCCTTCAAGTTTCCGTTTAAACCCGGTGAATTGTCTGGCGCCAAGAATGCTGCCCAGCCTTGGTATAAAAACGGTGCGAAGAACGGCCACACCAAGTCGCCAGGCATGGCACCGCCTGGGACTCGTCGCTCCATGGGCAAACGTTAAGAATAAAATCCACAATATGTAGTGGTGAGTGCCTACAGAATGCGGTGATTTTTCCGATTGTAGGTTGACGTCCTTTTTTTGAAAGCTTTCACGCCACCCGTTTCCCCCGGCTTTTTCATCGGGCCTGGATGATGGGGGCGCTGGTTTTTCTGGAAAAGGACGTTCCGATGGTGTTTGTCTATCTGCGTATTTCCCTCGCCTTGCTGTTGTTGGGCGTGTTTGCCAGTGCCGTGGCCGAAGAGCAGGGGCGCCGCGAAATCCGCTTCGCCGTCGCCGCGCAGTTCCCCCCATTCCAAAGCCGTGACCCGCAAGGGCAGATGGTGGGGTTGAACATCGAGTTGGGCAATGCGTTGTGCCAGCAGCTGAATGTGCGTTGCATCTGGGTCGATCAGGTTCTGATGGAAAATTTTTCAGCCCTTGAAGCAAGACAGTTCGATGCAATCATGGGCATGGCGCCTACACCTGGACGACGTCGCTTGGTGAGCTTCACCGATGACCTCTATCCCTTCACCACGCGTTTGGTGGCACGCAAGAGCTCCAGTTTGCTGCCGACCAAACAGTCACTCAAAGGCAAGCGCCTCGGGGTGTTGCTCAAAAGCAATCGCGAAGCCTTCGCCCTGGCGAAGTGGGCGCCAGCGGGCGTAATCGTCAAGAGTTTCTGGCTCAACGAGGAACTGGTCCGCAGCCTGGTGGCCGGCGACATCGATGCGACATTGCAAGGCACCGTAGAGATTCGCGAGGCACTGCTCGATACCGCCGATGGCCAGGATTTCGACTTCCTCGGGCCGGCCGTCTCAGAGCAATTGCTGGGTAACGGCGTGGCGATTGCGCTGCGCAAGCCCGATACGGCGCTGCTCAGCGACCTCAACCGCGCCCTTGAGCAACTGATGCATAACGGCGAGTACCAGCGGATCGTCCAACCCTATCGCCTGGATGGCAGTCCTTCTGCCACGCAATGATGGCGAACTAATTGCGCAGAACATGCGCTGGATCAGTATTTGCCCCCTCCGTGCGCTTAGAGTCGGTCGCCCTGCCGACTCCTTCAATAATCACGAGCGCGCTTATCCATGAAAATCAATCTGCCGGTCACCGGTCGAAGTGTGGACTTTGCCCCTGACGCCAATATCCTCTCGACCACCGACCTGACCAGCGCGATTACCTACGCCAACGAGGACTTTATCAACGTCTGCGGCTACCGCCGTGAGGAGCTGATCGGCGCGTCGCATAACCTCCTGCGGCATCCCGACATGCCGGCCGCGGCGTTCGCGCACATGTGGAAAACCTTGAAAAGCGGGCGCTCGTGGATGGGCATGGTGAAAAACCGTTGCAAGAACGGTGACCATTATTGGGTCAGCGCCTACGCCACACCGGTAACCCGCGACGGCGTGACGGTGGAGTATCAATCGGTGCGGACCAAGCCCGATGCGCGCAGGGTGGCGGCGGCAGAACGTGCCTACTCGCGACTACGTGCGGGCAAGCGACGGCGGTTGCCGAGGCTCGGCCTGGGGGTGAAATTAACGGCCTGGGTGGCGGCTACCAGCAGTGTGACCTGGGCCTTGGGGTTGGGCTTGGCCACCTATTCGCTGGCCTGGCAACTGCTGGCGTTGGTGGCGGGCGGCGTGGTCGGCGCGGTGGGTGTCAAAGCCATCCTGCGGCCCTTGGCACAATTGGATCAACGCGCGCGCGCAATCGCGGACAACCCCTTGAGCCAGGCGATTTACACCGGACGCGAGGATGAATGCGGGCAGATCGAGTTTGCCCTGCACATGCTCGAAGCCCAAGTGGGCGCGGTGGTCGGGCGGATCGGCGATGCGTCTTTGCGCCTGTCTGGGCATGCGGCGCAACTGGTCGAGCAGTTGGACAGCAGCCACACCAGTAGCCTGGGCCAGCAGACCCAGACCGATCAGGTCGCGGCGGCGATCCACCAGATGGCGGCGAGCGTGGCCGAGGTGGCCAACCATGCCGTCGCAGCCTCGAAGGCGGCGGACCAGGCGGGCAATGAAACCCGCGAGGGCCATCTGCGGGTGGATGAAAGTCGCGATGCGGTGTTGCGCCTGTCCCAGGAACTGGCCCGCGCGACTGAGGTGATTCATCAGTTGGAAAGCCACAGCGGGGAAATCAGCGGTGTGCTGGAGGTGATCCGCACCATTGCCGAACAAACCAACCTGCTGGCCCTCAATGCCGCCATCGAAGCGGCGCGGGCGGGTGAGCAGGGCCGTGGTTTTGCCGTGGTCGCCGATGAAGTGCGCGGCCTGGCGCAACGCACCCAGCAATCGACCAATGAGATCCAGCGCATGATCAGCACCCTGCAAGGCGGCGCGCGGGATGCGGTGCAGGCCATGGCGCAAAGCAGCGAACATGTCGATGCCAGTGTCGAACAGGCGCAACGGGCGGCAGCGGCCCTGGACGGGATCAGCCAGCGTGTTGGCCAGATCACCGCGATGAGCCAGCAGATTGCGGCGGCGGTGGAGGAGCAAAGTGCGGTGAGTGAAGACATCAATCGCAACATTGTCGGCATTCGCAATGCTGGGGAGGCCACCGTCAGTGCGGGGCAGCAGAGCCAGCTCAGTTCCGGGGATGTGGCGGCGTTGGCGGAGGATTTGCGGCAGTTGGCGCAGGAGTTTTGGGGTAAGCGGCACTAGCCGGGATTTGTGGTGAATGTGCGGGCCTCATCGCGGGCAAGCCCGCTCCCACAGGGAATCGCATTCCAACCTGTGGGAGCGGGCTTGCCCGCGATGAGGCCAGTAAGCCCTACGCCGCCCTCAACGAAATAAACGCATAGTTCGCCGGCACCTCAGTCGCCAATTGCGCCCCTGCATCCAACAGCTGCCCGGCGATATCCGTTCCGGACACATGAAACACCCACTCATTGGCCCCGGACGGCCGCTCGACCGCCAACTCAATCGCCTGGGCAAACGCGCTCATGTCCGGCAGGTACGCGGTAAACCCATCGCCCTTGAGCGCCGTGGTACGGATACCCAGCAAGGCACACACCGCTTCCTTGGTCTGCACGTCGTCGCGGTCGGCCTGGCGTGAACGGCTAATCAACGCTGCCAACTGTGGGTCCGCCAACTCGCCGCCGACGATCAGCGCAGGGCCTTGTTCCCAGGACTCTGGCGGGCAGTCCTTGGCGCCAGGGTTCAAGGGAATATGCGGATTGATCTCCATCGGATAGATCCGGCACACCAATGGCCGCCGCTCATAGATGCGGCACAGGTTGTCTTCGTCAAGATTCCGGCAGCGCCCGGCGTTGTAGGCGGCAAAGGTGATTGCCACAAACGCCTCGGTGTTGCCGCTGGGAACCACCACCGAACGGCGCTCGGCATGCTCGCGTTGTTGCGCGGGCAGGCCCAGGCCGTTGGCCAGGAAACCTTCGACGAGCACGATGACATTGCCGCCGTCTGCCGCCCACATGCGGGCTTCGTCGAGGGTCAGGGGCACATGGTGGTCGGTGCAGCATTTGCCGCAACCGACGCAGGAAAAATGGGTGTTCATGGCGGATCTGTCACCAGGCTAGGTCAGAGGGCTCGCTTGATCGGTGACGGGTTTTTACCTCTGTTCACCGTATTGCCACTCTGGAAGCAAGTTGTGCGCCAGTGCCTTTAGTCCGCCGCCACTACGTCGCGTAGGACGAGTCTCATTTCAGCGCTGGCGTAGAGCTTGCGTGCGCGCAGGTTGCTCTCCAGCACCTTGAGGTCCACGTAGGGTTCGCCGCGCTGCTTGAACACCTGGAAGCTGTGCAGCAACAACGCGCGGCCCAGCCCCTGGCCCTGGGCGCAGGGGTGGACGGCAAGGTTCTTGATAAAGGCGCTGGTCCAGCATTGCGCGACGCCAAGGATGCCCTCGGCATTGCTGGCGACCAGGCACAGCGTGGGGTCGAACTCGGCATCGCTGACGAACTGCTGGCGCCATTCCTCCAGGCTCGGCACGCGGCCGCCGCCCTGGTCCTGGGTCATGCGCAGTACTGCGTGAATGGCCGGGGCCAGCTCGTCGCGGTAGTGATCCAGCTGCGTGCCCGCCGGCCATTGCGGCGCGGGCAGGCTGGCGGTGAGATCGCGGCGTAGCAGTTGGAAATATTCGCTCACAGGCCTTTTTGCGCCACCGTTTGCGCGGCCACCACCAGGCACTTGGTCAACTCGGGCGAGGAGAATTTCGTCAGCACCGAATCGGCGCCGGCCAGGCGGGCTTTTTCGCTGTTCATCGCGCTGTCCAGGGAGGTGTGCAGCAGCACGTAGAGGTCCTTGAAATCCGGGGTTTCGCGCAGGGTGCGGGTGAGGGCATAGCCGTCCATCTCGGACATCTCGATATCCGACACCACCACGTTGATCTGTTCGGCCGTGCCTTGCAGCTCCAGCAGCACATCGATGGCTTCCTTGGCGCTGCGTGCGGTGTGGCAGGTCAGGCCGAGGTTGCGCAAGGTATGCACGGATTGCTGCAACGCCACCTGGCTGTCGTCTACCACCAGAATGCGGGCATTGCCCAGCACTTCGGCTTCTTCCATGGTCAGGTCGGTCGGCGCGGCTTCGATCGGCGCCGGGGCGATGCCGTGGATGACTTTCTCGATATCCAGCACCTGCACCAGGGCGCCTTCCACTTCGGTGACCCCGGTGATAAACGCGCGGTTGCCGCCAGAGCCATAGGGCGGCGGGCGGATGTCGGTGGTCAGGCAATGCACGATCTTGCTCACCGCCTGCACATGCAGGCCCTGCTTGGAGCGGCTCACATCGGTGACGATCAGGCAGCCACCGTCCGGGTCCTGCAGGGGCATTTCCCCAAGGGCACGGCTGAGGTCGATCACCGACAGCGAGGCACCGCGCAGGATGGCGATGCCTTTGACGTGGGGGTGCGACTCCGGCAGCTTGGTCAGCGGCGGGCAGGGAATGATTTCGCTGACTTTCAGCAGGTTGATCGCCATCAGCTTGCCACTGCGCAAGGTAAAGAGCAGAAGCGAGAGTGAATCTGCGCGGGCTTTGGTGGTGGACATAAAAACCTTCTGTGGATCAGGGATGACATCTATGGAAGGTTATCGACTTACATAATGAAAACTGTAGAGCAACCTGTGGCGAGGGAGCTTGCTCCCGCTGGGCTGCGAAGCAGCCCCAAAAGCCTGGGAGCGCTTCGCACTCCAGCGCGAGCAAGCTCGCTCGCCACGACAGCTGTCAGCCTTTCCAGACTTGCGGGTTCACCAGATCCTGCGGACGCTGGCCCAGTAGGGCACTGCGCAAGTTCTCCAGGGCACGGTTGGCCATGGCCTCACGGGTTTCATCCGTCGCCGAGCCGATATGCGGCAAGGTCACCGCATTGCTCAGCTGGAACAGCGGCGACTCCGCCAACGGCTCCTGCTCATACACATCCAGCCCCGCCCCGCGAATCCGCTGGGTTTGCAGCGCTTCGATCAGCGCCGGTTCATCCACCACCGGACCACGGGAGATGTTGATCAGGATCGCGCTGGACTTCATCAGGCCCAGCTCGCGGGTGCTGATCAGGTGGCGGGTCTTGTCGCTCAATGGCACCACCAGGCACACAAAGTCTGCCTCGGCGAGCAGTTGATCGAGGCTGCGGAACTGCGCGCCCAGCTCCTGTTCCAGCGCCGTCTTGCGGCTGTTGCCGCTGTAGAGGATCGGCATGTTGAACCCCAGGCGACCGCGTCGGGCCACGGCCGCGCCGATATTGCCCATGCCGACGATGCCCAGGGTCTTGCCGTGCACATCGCAGCCAAACAACGGCGCGCCGACGCTGGCTTTCCACTGGCCGGCCTTGGTCCAGGCGTCCAGCTCGGCGACGCGGCGGGCGCTGCTCATCAGCAGGGCGAACGCCAGGTCGGCGGTGCTTTCGGTGAGCACATCAGGGGTGTTGGTGAGCATGATCCCGCGTTCGGTGAAGTAGGGCACGTCGTAGTTGTCGTAGCCCACCGACACACTGGACACCACTTCCAGCTTGCCCGCGCCTTCGAGTTGCGCGCGGCCCAGCTTGCGACCCACGCCGATCAGACCGTGGGCGTGGGGCAAGGCTTCATTGAACTGCGCGTTGATGTCACCCAGCTTGGGGTTGGGCGCGATCACCTCGAAATCCTCTTGCAGGCGTTCGATCATGGGCGGGGTGATGCGGCTGAAGGCGAGGACAGTCTTTTTCATTGCAGGCGGGCTCATCGACTACGGGAGAATGCCAAGCAAGCTAACATTCCTCGTTGCGCTTGTCAGGACATCACTGGACTCAAGTGGACACAGGACCCCTGTGGGAGCTGGCTTGCCTGCGATAGCGGTTTGCCTGATACACCGCTATCGCAGGCAAGCCAGCTCCCACAGTTTGAACGCGTTGGTCTGACAAATATCAGTTCGCCAGGCGCACGCCGCCGACGCTTCCGCTCAACTCATACGCCGCCAACTCCGCCTGATGCGCCGCCAGAATCTCCGGCAACGACCCGCGCAGGTATTCCACCCACGTCTTGATCTTCGCATCCAGGTACTGGCGCGACGGGTAGATGGCGTACAGGTTCAGTTCCTGCGAGCGGTACGTTGGCATGACCCGCACCAGGGTGCCGTTGCGCAGGCCCTCGATGGCCGCATACACCGGCAACAAGCCGACGCCCATGCCGCTGGTGATCGCGGTTTTCATCGCGTCAGCCGAGTTGACCAGGAACGGCGAGCTGTTGATCGCCACGCTTTCCTGGCCTTCGGGGCCGTTGAAGGTCCACTTGTCCAGCTGGATCACCGGGCTGACCAGGCGCAGGCATGCGTGGTTGAGCAAGTCAGTGGGGCGTTGCGCGCAGCCCTTGGCCTTGACGTAGTCCGGCGAGGCGCAGGCGATGCTGTAGGTGATGCCCAGGCGTTGGGAGACGAAACCCGAATCCGGCAGCTCGCTGGCCAGCACGATGGACACGTCATAGCCCTCGTCGAGCAAGTCCGGCACGCGGTTGGCCAGGGTCAGGTCGAAGGTCACGTCCGGGTGGGTGCGGCGGTAGCGGGCGATGGCGTCGATCACGAAGTGCTGGCCGATGCCGGTCATGGTGTGCACTTTCAACTGCCCGGCGGGGCGTGCGTGGGCGTCGCTGGCTTCGGCTTCGGCTTCTTCGACGTAGGCCAGGATCTGTTCGCAGCGCAGCAAATAGCGTTTACCGGCTTCGGTCAGCGCGATGCGCCGGGTGGTGCGGTTGAGCAAGCGGGTTTGCAGGTGGGCCTCAAGGTTGGAGACCGCGCGCGAGACGTTGGCCGTGGTGGTGTCCAGTTGCGCGGCGGCGGCGGTGAAGCTGCCGGCTTCGGCCACGCAACTGAAAGCGCGCATGTTTTGCAAAGTGTCCATGGGGTGTTCTCAAGGGAGATAGCAAATTGTGACAGAAAGTTACGCCGTCCAGTGATCCCTACCAACGGATTATCGCTTGAACGGTAACAAAGATTCACAGGAATGCCAGCTTATCGTCCTCGGTGCCGCCGCCTAGAATTGCGCCACCTACCCCGCAATACCACCTCAGGAATTCGTTCGCCGTGCCGCGTCGCATCAGCAGAGAGCTGAAGACTCTCAATAACAGAGGGCTGAAGGCTCTCAGTGTTTGCGCCTTATCGTTAGCAATCAGCGGCTGCATCGGAACCGGAGGAATCGCCCCCCAAGGCCAGGCCCTCAGCGCCAATACCCTGGCCACCGACGAAGCGATCCAGAGTGCCGCCCGGGATGCCCATTGGCCCACCGCCCAATGGTGGCAAGCCTACGGTGACCCGCAACTCAACCGCTGGGTGGCCCTCGCCACGCACAACAGCCCGAGTATGGCCATGGCCGCCGCGCGCGTTCGCGAAGCACGGGCCATGGCCGGGATTGCCGAATCGGCCGAGTCGTTGCAAATCAACAGCAACACCACCCTCAAGCGCCACAACTGGCCGAAGGATCAGTTCTACGGCCCCGGCGAGTTGAGCGGTGCCAACACCTGGGACAACAATTCATCCCTGGGCCTGAGCTATGCCCTCGACCTGTGGGGCCGCGAAAGCAATACCAGCGAACGTGCCGTGGACCTGGCCCACATGAGTGCTGCCGAAGCCCGCCAGGCCCAGCTCGAATTGCAAAACAACGTGGTGCGCGCCTATATCCAGCTGTCGTTGCACTACGCCAACCGCGACATCGTTGCGGCCACCCTGGCCCAACAACAACAGATTCTCGATTTGGCCAACAAGCGCCTGGATGCCGGGATCGGCACGCACTTCGACGTCAGCCAGGCCGAAACCCCGTTGCCGGAAACCCATCGCCAACTGGACGCCCTCGACGAAGAAATCGCCCTGAGTCGCAACCAGCTCGCGGCCTTGGCTGGTAAAGGCCCGGGGGAGGGCGCGCAGTTGCAACGTCCGAGCCTGGCCCTGGCCGCGCCGCTGAAATTGCCATCAAGCCTGCCCGCCCAATTGCTCGGCCAGCGCCCGGACGTGGTCGCCAGCCGCTGGCAGGTCGCGGCCCAGGCCCGAGGCATCGATGTGGCCCACGCTGGCTTCTATCCCAACGTCGACCTGGTCGGCAGCCTCGGCTACATGGCCACCGGCGGCGGCATGCTGGAGTTTCTCGCCGGCAAGAAATTCAACTACAACGTGGGCCCGGCGATCACCTTGCCGATCTTCGATGGCGGGCGTTTGCGTGCCGAGTTGGGCGAAGCCAGCGCGGGCTACGATATCGCCGTGGCCAAGTACAACCAGACCCTGGTCAATGCGCTCAAGGGCATCAGCGACCAATTGATCCGCCGCGAGTCCATGGATAAGCAATCGTCATTCGCCGCGCAATCGGTGGCCTCGGCGCAGAAAACCTACGACATCGCGATGATCGCCTATCAGCGCGGCCTCACCGATTACCTCAATGTGCTCAATGCGCAGACCTTGCTGTTTCACCAGCAGCAGATTGAACAACAGGTCCAGGCCGCGCGCCTGACGGCCCATGCCGAACTGGTCACCGCCTTGGGCGGGGGCCTCCAGGCTGGCGATGACGTGCCGCAAGACGGCAAGACTCTCCCGAGCAAGACCCCAGCGGCCCTCGCCGTGTTTGATCACTGAGTAGGATTTGATGACTCCCTTGCCTGCACCGCTGCGCTGGATGCACTCCCTTGAGTGGCGTCGCGGTTTCTTCGACTGGGCGCGCAGCGACGGCGTGACCTGGGTGTATATCTTCAAGGTGCTGATCGCCGCGTTCCTCACGCTGTGGCTGGCCATGCGCCTGGAACTGCCGCAACCGCGCACCGCGATGATCACCGTGTTTATCGTGATGCAACCGCAGAGCGGCCAGGTGTTTGCCAAGAGCTTCTATCGCTTCCTCGGCACCCTGGCGGGGTCGGCGGTGATGGTGTTGTTGATCGCCTTGTTTGCGCAGAACACCGAGTTGTTCCTCGGCGCCTTGGCGATCTGGGTGGGCATCTGCACGGCGGGCGCGACCCGCAACCGCAACTTTCGCGCCTATGGTTTTGTGTTGGCCGGCTACACCGCTGCGATGGTGGGATTGCCCGCACTGGCACACCCGGACGGTGCGTTCATGGCGGCGGTGTGGCGGGTGTTGGAGATTTCCCTGGGCATTCTGTGCTCCACGCTGGTCAGCGCCGCGATCCTGCCGCAGACCTCAAGCGCCGCCATGCGCAACGCCCTGTACCAACGCTTCGGCGTGTTCGCGCTGTTCGTCACCGACGGCCTGCGCGGGCGCAGCCAGCGTGAAGGGTTCGAGGCCAGCAACGTGCGCTTCATCGCCGAAGCCGTGGGCCTGGAAGGGCTGCGCAGCCTCACTGTGTTCGAAGACCCGCACATGCGTCGGCGCAATGGCCGGCTCAGTCGCCTCAACAGCGAATTCATGAGCATCACCACGCGCTTCAATGCCCTGCACCAGCTGCTTGAACGGCTGCGTGCGGATGCGGCCGATCACGTCGTCGCGGCGATCAAGCCGGGCTTGCACGACCTCGCCGAAGTGCTCGACGGTTTCTCCGGTCGCGCCCTCACCAGCCCGGACGCTGCCCGCCTGGTGGCGCAACTCGCCGCCTACAAGGACGACTTGCCCGCCAAGGTGCGCAGCCTGCGGGCGGCATTCCAGGAAGGCGAGCCCACTGAGGCCGAGCAGCTGGATTTCCACACGGCCTATGAGCTGCTTTATCGCTTCGTCGACGACCTGCACAACTACGCGCTCACCCACGCGTCCTTGGCCGACCACAGCCACGCCCGCGAAGACTGGGACGAACCCTACACGCCGAAAACCAACTGGCTGGCCTGCGCCGCGTCGGGGATTCGTGCGTCGTTCATCCTTATTGTGCTCGGCAGTTATTGGGTCGCCACCGCCTGGCCCAGCGGCGCGACCATGACCCTGATCGCCGCCGCCACCGTCGGCCTGTCCGCCGCCACGCCCAACCCCAAGCGCATGGCATTCCAGATGGCCTGCGGCACCTTGATCGGTGCGCTGGTGGGCTTTGTCGAAATGTTCTTCGTGTTCCCGTGGATCGACGGTTTTCCGCTGCTGTGCGTGATGCTCGCACCGGTGATCATCCTTGGCGCCTTCCTCGCGTCACGCCCGCAATACGCAGGGGTAGGCGTCGGCCTGCTGATCTTCTTCAGCACCGGCTCGGTGCCGGACAACCTCACGGTCTACAACCCCTACACCTTTATCAACGACTACATCGCGATGATCATTGGCATGCTCGTCTGCGCAGCGGCGGGCGCAATCATCCTGCCGCCCAACAGCCGCTGGTTGTGGCGCCGCCTGGAGCAGGACCTGCGCGAGCAAGTGGTGTATGCCATCAGCGGCAAGCTCAAGGGCCTGGCGTCGAGTTTCGAAAGCCGCACCCGTGACTTGCTGCACCAGGCCTATGGCCTCGCCGTCGGCCAGCCGCAAGTGCAGCGCGACCTGCTGCGCTGGATGTTCGTGGTGCTGGAAGTCGGCCACGCGATCATCGAGTTGCGCAAGGAACAGGCGATTTTGCCGATCCACCCGGCGTACGCCGAATCCCAGCCGTGGCGCCAGGCGATCCGTGTGATGGGCCGCTCGCTGGTGCGGTTGTTCCTGCAACCCAGCGCGAGCAACCTGGAGCGCGGCCTGATCGCCGTGGACCATGCGATCAGCCGCGTGCAGGCCACCGACGAACCCTTCGCGCCGCACTTCGACACCTCGGCCCTGCGCCGGGTGAAAAGCTACCTGCACTTTATCCGCACTTCGCTGCTCGACCCGCAATCGCCACTCGCTGCCTTGAAAGGAGCTGCGCATGCCGCGTGAAATCGCGTTCCACGGCATCTACATGCCGACCATGACCCTGATGTTCCTGATCGCGGCCGTCCTGGCCTGGGCCCTGGACCGCTTCCTGGCCGGGTTCGACCTGTACCGTTTTTTCTGGCACCCGGCGTTGCTGCGCCTGAGCCTGTTCGTTTGCTTGTTCGGCGCCCTGGCGCTGACCGTCTACCGTTGAGAATGCCCTGATGAAAAAGTTTTTCAGCCTGCTTGCGACCTTGCTGGTACTGGCTTTGGCGATGTGGATTGGCCGCACGTTGTGGGTGCACTACATGCAAACCCCCTGGACCCGCGACGGCCGTGTGCGCGCCGACATCATCAACGTCGCCGCCGACGTCACCGGTGAAGTGGTCGATGTTCCGGTGCGTGACAACCAGTTGGTGAAAAAAGGCGACCTGCTGATGCAGATCGACCCCGAACACTACCGCATCGCCGTCAAACAGGCGCAATCGCTGGTGGCGTCACGCAAAGCCACCTGGGAAATGCGCAAGGTCAACGCCCACCGCCGCGCCGACCTAGACGCCCTGGTGATCTCCAAGGAAAACCGCGACGACGCCAGCAACATCGCCGACTCCGCCCTGGCCGATTACCAGCACGCGCTGGCGCAACTGGAAGCGGCTGAACTGAACCTCAAACGCACCCAGGTGCTGGCGGCGGTGGACGGTTATGTCACCAACCTCAATGTGCATCGCGGCGACTACGCGCGCATCGGCGAGGCAAAGATGGCTGTGGTGGATATGAATTCCTTCTGGGTCTACGGCTTCTTTGAAGAAACCAAGCTGCCCCATGTGAAGGTCGGCGATAAAGCCGACATGCAGCTCATGAGCGGCGAGACCTTGAAGGGCCATGTGGAAAGCATCTCGCGGGGTATATACGACCGTGACAACCCCGAGAGCCGTGAGTTGGTGGCAGATGTGAATCCGACGTTCAACTGGGTGCGGCTGGCCCAGCGGGTGCCGGTGCGGATTCATATTGATGAAGTGCCGGAGGGTGTACTGCTGGCTGCCGGTATTACTTGCACCGTTATCGTGAACCAAACACAGAACTGAATGTGGGAGATTCTATGTTGCAGGACAACCCTGCGACCTTAAATCCGGCTGGTATTCGCTCTGGTTTTGCGTCGTCGTTTGACCCGCAGCATGCTGGTATACCGTCGGTGGTTTTTTGAGTTGAGGACCAAGATGTAGAACAGAGATGTAAACAACGCAGACAAGTTGAGCAGCGTCGGAGAGTGATTGCCAAGATAGGCTACCGAGAGCAGGAGGTTTGCGATTGCTACGAGGATGAGTATTCGAGGCGCATGTCGGAATCCTTCACTTAGACCAATTTGGCCTACGTAAAAAATCAGGCACAGCACCATTCCGGCTCCGAAAGCGGTTTCATCCGGCAGGCCTAAAATTTGGGCGTAATACGAAAGACTTGTCGAAGTGTTGATTGCGATACTGCTTAGGCTAAGCAGCATCGCCCCTCCAAATGACGGTAAAAAACGGTAGGCATTACGGCGCCAAATTAGATACTCCCGAAAGGGATCAATGCCGAAATTCATAGTCGTCGAACTCCTCGTACAGGGCGATAACTAACGCGTTGATATTTCCGAAAAGTACGCTGCCTGTGATAGCTAAAGTCGCGCTAACTTGATCCCTTATTTGCGTGATTATGCGCAGTCGTAACTCGGGGTTGCTGTAGCGTCTGGGCAATTGTCCAGCCAACTGCTTCAGACGAATTATTTCGCAGGGATGGCGGGGATTGTTCAGCCGAAGAACTTCGTTCGTTAATTTGGCGCGTTCTTGACGGCTCATGGGTCTTAATATGTCCATCATCTCGCGCCCGGTCGAGCGTTTGATAGCCATCACGGTTCTGACCGTTGCAACGGTGGATGCCCCTGCGCCGACCAATGAAATACCATCCAGAGCAACGGTCATTGCTTGATACCAAGCCAGGGTGTCGTAGTAGTCATTCTTGGCAGGGTTAGTTAACTCGTTACGGGTCCTCCATACACCGTTAAAGCACTGTCCGCCGCTGGCGGCCAGGCCTGCGTATGACACATAGGTCAAGGCGAGGCTTGCGCCGCCACTAAACGGCGCTGCGGCTATGCCGGCCTTTGCGACAACGAAACTAATCACTGCCCCGCCGCAGGAAAGGGTCATTCCCGATGCCTCACGCCACAGCTGAGGCTCACGAGGTGAACTTGCCACCTGCTGTGCATAGTCTTCAGTGGTAACTGCCTGCTCTACTGTCTCCCGTAAAATCACGCGCTTGGGCCTGACACTGCACAGCGGTACAAACTCCCGGAGCACCGTCACCTGATAATCACTGCCAATATGCACCACCCCAGCCCCGACGATGGCCGGGTCGGCGTCAATGGTTTGATAGAGTTTTGGCAGGTCCAGCAGGCTGGTCAGGCGCTGGCGCGTGGTGGTGTGCGCGGTTGGCACGCCGCTTTGCAGGAAATCCCTTGGCATCCTTTCACCTGTGGGTAGACAGAGGTGAAAGAGCCTGAGGATTGGTTCCTTGAAAGGATGTCAGGCGCTTCGCTGTTTCTTGTAGTACCTGGCCCTACGAGCCAAACACAAAACTAACCTGTGGGAGCTGGCTTGCCTGCGATAGCGGTGGGTCAGCGGCAAATGCTGCAACTGACAGTCCGCCATCGCAGGCAAGCCAGCTCCCACATGTTTAACCGCATCAGGCCTTGATGAAGGTCTCATGCAGATGGCGCCACAGCAGGGCGCCGCTGGCCTGTTTCTCGAACACCACGGTGGCGCGGCGGTCGGTCTGGGTGCCGCTGTCATCCACCTGATGCTCACGGTAAGTCACCGTCGCCCCACGCGCATGCCGGTCGATCCCGGCCATTTCACTCAAGGTGATTTTCAACCCCGGCCGCATCCCACCCAGGCGCGTGAACAACGCGTTGACCCCGGCGGCATTCACCCGTGTTCCGGTGGCCGGGGCGACCATGCTGAACTCCGGGGAGAAACGCGCGAGCAGGCTTTGCAAGGTGCCCTCCGGCGCGACGCCGGCGAACCATTGCTCGATCTCGACGTGGGTCTGGATCACTTCTTCAAAAAAATCGCTGTAGTCGATCATTACAAACTCCGTTCCAAGCCAAAGCGCTTCTTCAAGACACTCTCCAATAAACCTTTGGGCAACAACGCCGCCATCAACGGCAGCGCGCGGCTGCCATTCCCGGCACGCAACAGGCGCGGCGGCGCGGGTTGTTGCACGCCCTTGAGCACCTGCGCGGCAAACTTGGTCGCCGGGGTGGGGTTGTCCTGCGAAGCCTGGGAGCGCGCGCGGATGCCGTCGCGCAACGGCCACCAGGGGGATTGTTCGTTGATCAACAGCTCGGCCTGGGCGCCGGCGTTTTTCGCGAAACTCGTATCGATAGCCCCCGGCTGTACTTCCATCACGCGAATGCCAAACGGCGCCAGTTCCATGCGCAGTGCGTCGCTCAATGCATGTACGGCGGCTTTCGACGCGCAGTAGGCCCCGGCAAATGGCGTGACCAATACCCCGGAAACGCTGCCGATGTTCACCACCAGGCCTTTGCTGCGACGCAGGGCCGGGAACAGCGCCTGGGTCACGCCGACGATGGAAAACACATTGGTTTCGAACTGGCGCTGCATGGCCTCGGTGCCGCCATCGAGCAGCGGGCCCATGGCGCCGTAGCCGGCGTTGTTGACCAGCACATCCAGTTCGCCCAGCTGTTCAGCCAGGTGCTGCAAGGCGGCGCTGTCGTTGACGTCCAGCTCGACCGCATTGAAGCCCGCAGCGGCAAGGGCGGCGACATCCTCCGGGCGGCGGGCGCTGGCCCACACGCTGTAGCCGGCGGCTTTGAACGCGTCAGCCAGGGCGCGGCCGATGCCGCTGGAGCAGCCGGTGATAAGTACGTTGGGCATGGATCAGTCCTTTGTCAGTCCGAGAAACTGCCTTGCAGGTGCTCGGCGCGAAATTCCAGGGTTTGCGGGCGGTAGCCGGGGCGCAGCGGTGGGGCGGGCAGGCAATCGTCCCAGGTGGCGCCGGCCTGCAACTCGCCGGGGCCGCGGTAGCGCGGGGCGGCGTAGACGTTGTCGGCCAGGTTGACGGTGTCGCCCGGCGCATAGGCCGCGACGCGCCACCGCAGTTCGGTGAGGGGCACGTCGTTGCCGTTGTTGAGGATCAGTTTCAGCGGCCGGTCAGCCGGACATTCCTCGGGCGCGTAGGTGATGCGCAGTTCCAGGCGTGCCAGTTGCGAGGCTTCGCGGTTGTCCAGCCAGACCACCCAGATGGCGACAAAACCCAGGCCGACAGCAGCGGCGAGGGATACCGGCAAGGCCTTGGCGGGGTAGCGCAGCAGCAGGATCAGCCAGGTGATGATCAGGAGAACGCCGAAGAACATGGAGACCACCTCGAATGGGGAACGAGCATCCTAACTTAAGCGTAGGTGGGATTGGGCGGCTTGAGGCAAGTGTTGATTGGGAGGCCGTCATCGCAGGCAAGCCAGCTCCCACATTCGACTGCATTCCAAAGGATGTACGCGGTTAACTGTGGGAGCTGGCTTGCCTGCGATGAGGCACTCACAGTCACCACAAAAAAAAGCCCCCACCCAACCCACTGCGGATAGGGGACGCAATGGGCTGGACGGGGGCTTTTTGTACAGCGGTATTACTGCGCGATGGTTTTCACCGACACGCCACGCTCCACCGGCGTCGAACGCCCGTAGATATCTTCAAAACGCTCGATGTCGTCCTCGCCCAGATAGCTGCCCGATTGCACTTCGATGATCTCCAGCGGGATCTTGCCCGGGTTGCGCAGGCGGTGCACCGAGGCAATCGGGATGTAGGTGGACTGGTTCTCGCACAGCAGGAACACATTCTCGTCGCAGGTCACTTCGGCCGTGCCGCTGACTACGATCCAGTGCTCGGCGCGGTGGTGGTGCATTTGCAGCGACAGGCACGCACCCGGCTTGACCGAGATGTGCTTGACCTGGAACCGCCCGCCCATGTCCACCGAGTCGTAGGAGCCCCACGGACGATAGACTTCGCAGTGGTTCTGGGTCTCGCTGCGCCCCTGTTCGTTGAGGGTGTTGACCATCTGCTTGACGCCCTGAACCTTGTCCTTGTGGGCAATCATCATCGCGTCCTTGGTTTCCACCACCACGATGTTTTCCAGGCCGATCACCGACACCAGCTTGCCGTTGCCGTGGATCATGCAGTTCTTGCTGTCCTGGATCACCACGTCGCCCTTGGTCACGTTGCCGTTGGCGTCTTTATCGTTGACCGCCCACAGCGAGGCCCAGCAACCCACGTCGCTCCAGCCGGCGCTCAGCGGTACCACGCAGGCGCGCTGGGTTTTTTCCATCACGGCGTAGTCGATGGAGTTGTCCGGACAGCAGGCGAAGGTGGCTTCGTCGAAGGACACGGTGTCGGCATCCTGTTCGCTGCGTTCCAGGGTCAGCAGGCAGGTGTCGTAGATGTCCGGGTCGTGCTTTTTCAGCTCTTCGAGGAAGCGGCTGGCGCGGAACAGGAACATGCCGCTGTTCCAGAAATACCCGCCGCTTTTGACGAACTCGACCGCACGTTTTTCATTGGGTTTTTCCACGAACTGTTCGACGCGGCTCACGCCCTCGGGCAGCAGCGAGTCGGCGGTGGACTTGATATAGCCGTAGCCGGTTTCCGGGCGAGTTGCCGGCACACCGAACAGCACCATCTCACCGCGCTCGGCGGCCACGGTGGCCAGGGCCAGCGCACGTTGCAGGGCTTTCTGGTCGTCGATCACGTGGTCGGCCGGCAGCACCAGCATCAGCTCGTCGCGGCCTTCGTTGACCAGCATCATCGCGGTCAGGGCCACGGCCGGCGCGGTGTTGCGGCCGAACGGTTCCATCAGGATGCGCTGGCAGTCGAGTTTGCGGTTGCTCAGTTGCTCGTTGACGATGAAGCGGTGGTCCTTGTTGCAGACCACAATCGGCGCGTCCATGCCTTCGAACACCAGGCGTTCCAGGGTTTGCTGGAACAGCGTGTGCTCGCCGGTCAGGGCCAGGAATTGTTTAGGAAACTGTTTGCGGGAAAGCGGCCAAAGACGTGAGCCGCTACCACCGGAAAGGATTACTGGGATCATGGGTGTTTCTCCTTGAATCGATTGGGGTCAGAGCCCACCCCCACAGGGGCGGGCCTCAAGTTGAAAAGCTAATCAGCGGGTCGACACTGGGCGTTTCACCCAGACTGGCGACAGGCTCGAACCGGAGCCTGTGACATACAGCACCGCCGCTTCACCACGTTCCAACGCAACCGGCTTCACATCACCGACTTTCTTGTCACCGTCATACAACGCCAGGCTCACTTTCACCGGGTTGATCTCACGCTCGCCACGGCCCTTGGCGGCCACCGACTTGACCACATCGGTCTTGCCGTCGGCGGTCTTCAGGGTCAGGGCCTTGTCACTCAGGTTTTGCACGCGTACCAGGGATTTCTGCTTGTTCTTGAACGGCGGTTCTTCGATCAGTTGTGGCTGGCCGCTGCCGTTGTTGACCAGGGTGTAGTAGTGGTCGGCGGCGAGTTTGACCGGCACGGTCTGGCTGCCGATCTTGGCGCTGTAGTCACCGCCCGGCATGAAGCTGAAATCGCTGCTGGCCAGGGGCGCAACGTCGCTCAGGTTGGTGGCGCCCACTGTCGCGCTGACTTCCTGGTTCGAGGCGTTGTAGACCCGCACGAAGCTGGAGCCTTTTGGCGCGACAGGACCGTACAAGGCCGCATCGCCGGAAAAGGCCGACAGGGAAACCACGCTCAGGCCGGCTGCAAGCGCCAGGGTTTTAGCGAGACGACGAGGAGTTGTAGTGAAAGTCATGTGAGTTACCTCTCTTTCAGTTTTGCGCCCGGTCGGGCGTCTCGGATTTTTGGTTTTTAACTGGGGTGTTCAAAGCCATGTTCTGTTGGCGCGAACCGGCTTGTTTAAGCTGCGCAACCCACGACGGGTCGGCATCACCGATTTCGTTGTTCACGGGCAGATAACGTTCAGGAAATTCCCAGATCAGCACTTGCGGTGGGTTGTTCTTGAAGTCATCGCTTTTCAGGTAGCTGAGCATCGGCAGGATCGGGCCGTGGCCGTCTTCCGAATAGTTGATGACGTCGCTGTGCAGGGCTTGCTTGAGTGCACCGACGAAGTTCCAGTTGGGGTTGGCGCTGTAGCTGGTGCCGACCAGTGCCACCGGGGTGTCGCTGTTGCTGAACAGCGCATCGTCGCCACCGGTTTCGGCCAGGTGCGTGACGCGTTTTTCCAGCGGTTCTTTCGGTGGCATCAGGTTTTCGAACAGCGGGTCCAGGGGCAGGAACAGACGCAGGTCGCCTTTATGCGGCGCGGTGTTCTCGGCCTCGGTGACAAAGCGCTGCGGCTCGCCGCTCAGCGGGGTTTTCTCGGCAATGCCCTTGGCCAACTGCTTGGCCGCGATCTCGGCGCCGTCCGGCGTCCAGTGGGTGTCGGTGCGCAGGAACACTTGCTTGCCAGCCAGCTTGGCCTGTTGCAGCGGGCCGAGCAGGTCGGGGGCCGGGATCTTGTCGGCGGCGACGCGGGCGTGGAAGTCCTGGTACAGGTTGGCGTGGATGCTCGCCGGTTTCACATCACCGACGTGTTCCGGGTAGAGGCGCACCTTGGCCGGGACAATCGCCATGACCAACTGGATGCCTTGGGCCTTGAGCTTCTGGCGCACGCCCTCGACCAGCGCGTAGTTGCCTTGCAGGTTCTGGTCTTCGTTGACGATGGGGTTGAACTCCTCGTCGCTGTACAACCAGTGATCGCGGCCCAGCACCACGCCGGGGCGGCCTTCGTTGAACAGCTTGTAGTCCAGCGCCGCCCAGAGGTTGGTGCCGATGCGTTTGATCGGGAACTCGTCGTCGTAGTGGGTCTCGACGGCCTTGGTCCAGCGACCGTTAAGCACCGTCGCGTCGGCGTTGGTGCTGAAGCCCAGGAAACTGCGCGTCGACCACAGCCCCAGCAGCAACAGCATGGCCAGGAACACAGTGATGTAGAGCACGCGGAATGAACGGGTCATGTCGGCTCCCTCAGAATTGGAAGTAAAGGAACGGCGAGAAACTCTGCGCCGACAGTTTCAGGATCGACGCCGCGAACAGCAGCAGCACACAGGCACGCATGGCGTAGCCCGGTACGGTGCGCGCCGGGTTTGGCGTGGCCGGATGGTCGCGGTAGAAATCCCGCAGGCCAAAGAACGCCAACGTTGCATACGCCACCACCAGGGTTGCCACTTGCAGGCCGGTGAGGCTGGCGCGGTTGAGTTCCGACAGCGACCACTCGTTGAAGCTGAACATCGCGCCATACATGCGGCCGGCGACGTGCAGGTTCTCGGCGCGGAAGATCACCCAGCCGACTACCACCAGCAGGAAGGTGAACGCCCAACGCACTGGGTTGAAGCTGCGCGGCGAGGTGTTCAGGCCGATGGCTTTTTCAATCGCCAGCCACATGCCGTGCCACGCACCCCACAGGATGTAAGTGATGTTCGCGCCGTGCCACAGGCCACCGAGGAGCATGGTCAGGAACAGGTTGCGGTAGGTGGTCAGCGTGCCTTTACGGTTGCCGCCCAACGTGATGTACAGGTAGTCACGCAGCCAGGTGGACAGGCTGATGTGCCAGCGCCGCCAGAACTCGGTAATCGACTGGCTGATGTACGGCTGCTTGAAGTTTTCCATGAAGCGAAAACCCATCATCAAGCCCAGGCCGATGGCCATGTCGCTGTAGCCGGAGAAGTCGAAGTACAGCTGCGCGGTGTAGGCCAGCGCGCCAAGCCAGGCATCGCCCGTGGTCGGGTTTTGCAGGGCGAAGCAATGGTCGGCCACCACCGCGAGGGTGTCGGCAATGAACACCTTTTTGATGAAACCCTGCATGAACCGCGTGCAGCCCTCGGAGAATTTGTCGAGGGTGTGGGTGCGGTTGTTGAACTGGTCGGCCAGGTCGCGAAAACGCAGGACCGGGCCGGCGATCAGGTGCGGGAAGATCGCCACGAACGCCGCAAAGTCGATGAGGTTGCGCGTGGCCGGGGTGTCGCCGCGATACACGTCGATGATGTAGCTGATGGACTCGAAGATGTAGAACGAGATCCCGATCGGCAACAGCACGTGGGTGAGGATAAACGGCTCCAGGCCCGCCGACTTCATCATCAGGTTGATGCTGTCGACGCCGAAGTTGGCGTATTTGAAGTAGCCGAGGATGCACAGGTCGACGGCCACGCCGAGCAACAGCCAGCGCTGGGCCGGCTTGGTGCGCACGCCCGCTGCACCGACTTTGAGGCCGATCCAGTAGTTCCACAGCGTGACGGCGGCGAACAGCGCCAGGAAGTCCACTCGCCACCAGGCGTAGAACACATAGCTGGCAATCAGCAGCAGCAGGTTGCGATAGCGTTGCCCGCTCAAGTAGTACAAGCCGAGGAAGATCGGCAAGAACAGAAACAGGAACACATTGGACGAGAAAACCATCCCGATCTCTCCATGTTTAACCAACAGTCAAGGGCCGCAGCCCCCCCAAACCCCCCCACCCAATTTTGGGGGAGGGCTGTATTGCAATTTCACTGAAGGAACCTGGTTTACTGTGGGAGCTGGCTTGCCTGCGATAGCTTTGTGTCAGTCGACATCAATGTTGAATGTCAGACCGCTATCGCAGGCAAGCCAGCTCCCACATAAAGCCAGTTCACACAGTTGGAGCTATGTATCAGCTGCCTTTGTTGCCTTTTTCATGCGCCGGGTCGTAGACCTTGGTCAGGTCACCCCCCAGGCGGAAGGTCTTGAACGGTTGCATCCCATGCTTGCGCTCGATCACATCCGGCGCGCAGGTGTAGAGGTTGCAGAACGGCTCAAGCCAGGCATATTTCATGTCTTCCTTGAGGTCCTTCATGTCCTGTTCCTTGCCGTTCTTCTGCTCGAAGATGTCCGGGTCTTTCACCCCAGCCAGCACTTTTTCACCCAGGCGCTTGAGCGCGCTGTTGTTTTCCTGGCGCAGGTCCACACCGTTGACCAAGGCAAAACTGGCGATCATCGACAGCGGCGGCAGGGCGTAGTTGTGGTACGACAGGGCGCGTTGCTGACGCTTCAACTCATTCGGCAAGAAGCCCTGGTCATCGACCTGGTTCACACCGACCTTGTATTCCTTCACCGCCCAATCAAACAGGTCGCGACGGTTGGTGGCGATGGACGTTGCCATCACCGACCACGCGGCCCAGTAGGAGTGGTTGTTGGTTTTTTCCAGCGGCAGGTTGTCCCAGTCGCTGACCACTTGGTCGGCGAGTTTGTTGAACCACGCCTCGATCAACTGCGATTCCTGCTGGTGGTTGGCCAGCGGGTGCGAGTCGGAGAACTTCAAACGCACATAGGCCGACGCCATGCTGCCCAGCGCCCATTTGCGCATGGACTTGCCGGTGTGGTTGAAGTCCTTGGACATCAACGCGTCGGCCTTGGCCCAGCTGGTGAGCCAATTCAAGGTGCATTCCAGCTGCTCCGGGCGCCCGTCGCGCATGAACTGCATCACGCGCTTGCTGGTGTCTTTTTCCAGCTTGGTGATGTCAGCAGTGCTGTCGCGGAAGGCTTTTTCGGACTGGGTGTTCAGGGTGGCGCGAGCCTTGTCCGAACCTTCGTACTTGCTGCGAAATTGCAGCGAGCCGGTGTACGGCGCCGGCATGGCGTCGCAGTCATTCTTGAAGTCGCCGGTCTTGAACGCTTCCACCGGGGCGAAATAACCCTGGGGCGGACGCAGTGGCGCGGCGGCGTTGACTGCGCCGGCGAACATCGCCAGGCCCAGCAACGTGGGGATCAATAACTTCTGCATAGGTAACCTCATTGCCCAGTTGAGGCGGTCTGCTGACCACCGGCTGGGAATACGTTGCGTGTGCAAATTTTCGCTTCAACCTTCTGCGTGCCCTTTTCTGGACCCTGCACTTCCACGGCGAGCAGGTTCTGCGCGGCCCAGTCTTCATCGGTGCGCAGTTCGAAGGCGAAACGCCCGTCTGTATCGGATGTCTCGGGTTTGTCGATCTTGATGTCCTCGTGGCGCCCGTTCATGTACCAGAGGGTGGCTTGCAGGGTTTTCACCGACGGGTCGGCGAAGCGGATATCAACCTGGTGATTGGCATTACGCAGGTCTTTGTTCGAACTGTTGACCATCAATTCGTTCTTGCCGGGTTTCAACGAAGTGCTCGCGCTCATCTGCGCGGGCTTGCCTTCGCAGCCGTTGTCCAGCAGGGACATCATCTGGCGGTAGATGGTCTCCTGGTCCAGGCGGTACAGCGGCGAGAACTCCCAGATAAGGATTTTCGGCGGGCTCTTCTGGAATTCATCGCTGCCCAGGTACTGGATCATCGAGCCTTCCAGGCCACCGCCGGGGAAGGCGACGTTGAGGATGTCGGCACCGATTTCCTGTTCGAGGAAACCGGCGAAGTTGTAGTTCTTGCCGCTGTGGCTGGTGCCCACCAGGGTGATCTGTGGGTTGCCCGAATCGCCGAACAGGTCGCCGTCGCCCGCTTCGCCCTTGGGCTCGGTGGTGAACTGGTCCATGTACTGGATTGCGTAGCTGGTGCCGCACAATTGCCCGGCCATGTTGTGCAGGGTGCCGGTCTTGCCCATGCGCCCGGAGCGCGTGGTCTCGAATTCGCGCTTGGGAATATCGGCGAACTCGGGCATGGCGCGCACTTTCGCGCCGACGATTTTTGCCGTGCGCTGGGCGCCGTACGGCGTCCAGTGTTGGTCGCCACGGAAGTAGAAATCGTGGGCCGGCAGCTCATCCGGCAGTTGCTCATTGGTCAACGGCGACAGGTCCGGCACCACGTAGCCCATCTTGGCGAAACGGCCAAGCATGGTCTTGTAGTTGCCCAGGGCCTTGTCGAAATCGAACTTGGCTTTCTCTTCGGGGTTGAGCTTGTTGCGGTTCACCAGGCCACGGGTCGGCTGGTAGACCACCACCAGTTCCACGCCCTTGGCCTTGAACGCATCGTGCAGTTGCTGCATGCGTTTGTAGCCAGCCGGGGTGGTGTCGAATTCGGTGCGCAGGTCTTCCTGGGTACGGAACAGCCAGTCGCCCTGGGCTTGCACCAGGGTGGTGAAGTTCTGCTGGTAGCGCGTGGTGTAGTTCTTCGCGTCGTGGGCGGCGGGGCACAGGCTGCAGCACGGTTCGGCGCTGAAGCTTGGCGCTTGTACTTCATCGGCGCGCACGCCCTGGCTGGCCGCGAGCAGGCCGAGGGTCAGACCCGAGAGGCTCAGCAGTTTGATCATGTGTGGGTGCATAAGGGTCATCCTCAGTCCTGCATTTCGGTCTGGCGTTCGACAGGGTCGATCAGCACGGCTTTCTGCTGGCGCACCAGCAGGTCGAGAATCTCTTCCTGGCGATCACCCAGCACACCGTTGAAGCTGATGCCGCTGGATTTGGTCGGCGCCAGCATCGACACGCGGTACAACTCCACGCTCAACGGCGAGTCGATGGACAGCGGCCCGCTGCCGTTGCCCGCGAGTTCGCCGCCGACAACGATCAGCGAGACTTTCGCGTCAAACGGGTCGAGGGCGATGTCGCGGTCGGTGTCGGTCAGGTCCTTGATGTGGCCGTAGAGGCCGGTCAGGCCGTTGGCCATCGAGGTGTTTTCGTACAGCTTGATGTTCACGCTGTTGCGCACGCGAATGCCGTGGCGACGGTTGGCGATCACCTTGTTGCCCCACAGCAGGTTGTCGCCGCTCTCATAGAGGGTGATGCCGTCGGTGTGGTTGCGGTAGAACTCGTTGTCGGCCACAACGTTGTTGACGCTGTTACGGTCGAGCACCAGGCCCGAGAGCTTGTTGTCGTAGCTGCGGTTGTTGAAGATGAAGCTGTCGTTCACTTCGCGGGAAATGATGATGCCGTGCTTCTTCTTCGTCCCGTAGACCGTGTTGTCGGCGATGATCAGGCCGTGGGAACGGTCGTGGGGGTCGATGCCGTAGACGATGTTGTCTTTGTAGGTATTGCCCTTGATCACAAAGCCTTCGGTCTCGTAGCAGTAGAAGCCGTACCACATGTCCGAGAACTCGGAGTCGATGATCCAGCCGGTCGGCTCGGAGCGCTTGAGCACCTTGGCCATGTTCGGCGTGTACTGGGAAATACTCACGCCGTAGGACTTGCTGTTGGCGTAGCCAAAGCTGGCCATCTTGGTCTTGGAGATATAGGTCTCGGTGCCGCCCCAGGCCAGCAGGAACGGGCGGAATTCCTTCGGCGATTTGAACAGCGCCGGGCCGTTGGTTTTTTCGCTCCAGCCAGTGACTTTGGTGTCACGCACAAACAGTTGGCCGTCGTTGATCAGGAACGAGCCGGCTTCCTGGGACAGGCGCAACTCCTGGGTCTTGCCGTCGATATCGAGGATGCCCTTGCGCCCGACCACAATCGGCAGCTTGGCGAGGAACACACCCGGCGAGGTCTCGCTGAAGTACTGCTTGGGCACTTTGCCGAGCAGGTCCTTGAGGTTCATGTAGCCGTCGTCGACAAAGATCGCCTGGGGAATGCCGTGTTGGCGCACCACCCATTCGGCCATCTTGTTGTCACCGCCGATAAAGTCCTTGAGGGCGTCTTCCTGCATCATGCGGCGGATGCTGGTCTTGCCCTGTTTGGTGCGCACGATCTTTTTTTCCATCGCCGCAGCGGTGTAGCCCGACAGGTCAGGCAAGGCCGGCTTGGCCATTTCCAGCGGCGCCGTCGGCGGGCTGGAAATGGTGTAGGTCTTGGCTTGTTGCAGCCCTTTGGCGATGGTCGGCGCCTTGACCGGCTGCGTGGTGTCGGCGAAGGCTGTGGCGTTGGCCATCAGCATCGCAGCGACCAGCAACGTATGAGGTTTCATCGCGCAGGCTCCCATCAGAATTTCCACACCACATCAACAAAGGCGCGGTGCATGTAGGAATCGACTTGGCTGCCGTAGGCGTCGCCCGGCTTGAATACACCGGCGCGGAAACGCACCAGGGCCGACGGCTCGTCGATGGACTGGCTGAGGGCGGCGGGCAACAGGCCCTTCTTGAAGTACTTGGTGACCACCAGGTCCATCTCTTGGCCAAGGTCTTTCTTGCCGTCTGCCAGCGGCAAGGACGTGCTGGAGACAATCGCGCCGGTCACGTCGTCGGTGTTGTTCTGCACCGCATCGATGCCGTTGCTGCCCACCGGTTTGTTGCCGTCCACGCGCCAGAACTTGTGATAGACCAGGCTGGCGTCGTAGTCCTCGCGCAGCTGCCACGAACCGAACAGGCTCATGGACTGCATGTTGTTCATCTCGCCGCGAAACGCTTCGCCGAAGCGATGCACGCGGGACTGGGTGCCGGTCCAGTTCGAGCGGTTGCTTTGCAGGCCGTTCTGCTCGTACTCGGCGCTCGCACGGGAGTAGGCGGCGCCGACTTGCCACTGCGGGTCGAGGCGCAGGCGGATACCGATGTCGGTGGCCCAGCCGCTCAAGTCATCGCTGCGCTTGGCTTGGGCGGGGCTCGAACCGTCGGCCTGCAAGGCGTTGACCTTGTCGCGGTCACCGCGCATGCCGGTGAGGCTGGCCCAGTAGTTGACAGTGTTGGTGTTGCGCCAGTTGTAGGCGTCGCTGTTGGCTTCGATGCCGAGCCAGGTCAGGTCGCCGTTCTCGCGCTTGTCCAGCGAGTCGGTGGCCACGCCCGGCTGCGGGTAGTCGAGCTTGCCGTTGTCATGGGTGTGGTGACCGCGCAGGCCGATCCACTGGCCGGGCGTCCACTGGTAGGCGGCGTCGGCGTAGAGGTGCTGGCGGTCTTTGTCGACGGGCGCCAGTTCCTTGAGGTCGGTGCGGTATTCGCTGAAGCGTTCGGCGACGCCCACATTGGCTTTCAGCAGGGTGGTGTCGAAGGTCCAGTTCAGCGCTTCGATATTGGTGTCGCGCCACTGGCCGTCGTCATTGCGCAGGCGTTGGCGGCCGAGCTTGAGGATCTCGCCAGGGTAGGGCGTGAAGCCGCTGTAGCCGACCCAGAACTCGCGCAGGGCCAAGTAGTTTTTCTTGGTCTTGCGGTCGTTGTTGCTGGTCTGCTGGTTCTCGTCATCGGCGGACTGTTGCAGGGTGTCGGTCTCGATGATGTCGCTGGAGGCCACGGCCTGGCCCATGGCGTAGGCGCTCCACGCGCCGCTTTCGCCGTAGACCCATGGGCGCACGTCGAGGCCGATGCCGTTGACGTCGCCGCCTTTCTGCGTGCCGAGGTCACGGTCGTCTTCGGACTGGCCGGTGATTTTCACTTCGAGGCCGAAGTTCTTCGCTTCGGTGAGTGCGGCCAGGGTCGGGCACGACCACAGCAGGGCGAAGGTCAGGCCGATGCCGGCCTTGACGAATGGGTTGAGCTTCATAGGGATTCCTCGCCGTCGTCTTCTTCCAGGGCGTGCAGTTGCAACGTGCTCTGGGCCAGGGTGCCGCGAGTCGCCAGTTCCTGTTGCACCAGGCGTTGGCCTTGGGCGCGTTGTTCCGGCGTCAATGGGGCTTCTAGCTGGGTGGCCAAGTCGTTGGCTTCCGGTGTGTCCTGGGCTTTGGCCAACTGGCTGAAGACATAGGCGTTCAATGGGTCGGGCTTGGTGCCCTTGCCTTGGGAAAACAATTGCGCGATGGCGAAGTCGGCGCTGTTCTGGCCGTTGCGCGCAGCGGTCAGCAGGTGGTCCAGGGCTTTTTGCGAGTAGACCTGGCCGAGGTAGCCACGGCGGTAGATCTGGCCGAGGTAGTAATCGGCGGCGACTTCCTTGCCCTGGGCTTTCTGGAAATGCGCTTCGGCGGCCTTGGCGTCGGCCGGCACCCACTTGCCTTCGTAGTAGAGCTTGCCCAGCAACAGCTCGGCGCGCGGCTGGTCGGCGGCGCGGCCGTTTTCCAGGTACTTCATCATCTGGTCCACGTCGCCCAGTTCGGGGAAGTCGTAGAGCAGTTGCGCCAGGCTGACCCAGGACGCCGGGTAGCCGGGGGCGATTTTTTCCAGCAGAGCCTGGGCGGTTTTTTCGTCCGGGGTACCGAGGCTGGCATCACCGAGTACACGGGCGACGCTGTCGACACGCTGTGCAGTGACGGTGCCACGGCTGTAACCGGCTTCCATTTGCTTGAGCAGCTCGGCTTGTTTCTCGGGCGCGGCTTGTTTCTGGTAGACCGTGGCCAGCTCGACGTAGCAGATGTCTGTGGTGTTCAGCGCGGCTTTGCAGATGCGCTCTACATCAGCCAAATGCTGGTCGTACGTGCCTTGGGTGCGATACAGCAGCACCTGGGCCAGGCCGGCTTCCGGGTAACCGGCGGCCTGCCATTTGCTGATCTGCTGCTGGGCATTCACGTCCGGGAAACTGTGGGGGTATTGCAGGTACAGCATCGCCAGCGGGATCAGGGTGTTGCCTTCGCCATTGGCAAAGGCTTTTTTCAACAGGCCTTCGGCTTCGCGGTGTTCGGCTTCGGTGCTGCCGGGCTTGGCCACTAGCAGGCGACCGAGACGGGCCTGGGCGCGCGGCGAGGTATCGGCCGCTGCGCGGTAGGTGGCTTCGGCCTGTTTGATCTGCGCCGGGTCGCGGGTGCCCACCTGGATATCAGCCAGGCCGACTTGGGCCTCGCTGTAGCCCAGGTCGGCCAGTTGCTGGTAATTCTGCTGGGCGGTGACGGTGTCGCCGCGTTTCAGGGCTTCGTTGGCCAGGCGTTGGTCGGGCAGGCCGGTGCAACCGGTCAAAGAGATTGCCAGTGCCAGCGCGCAGTAGGCTGAAGCGAAGTGCGCTCTGCTCTGGGTGGGAGCTGGCTTGCCTGCGATGACGGTTTTGAATTCACCACCGCCATCGCGGGCAAGCCCGGCTCCCACATTGGCCGGTGTTGTTGTTGAAATAGGGTTCACAGGCATGTCCTCTGCTTACAGACCGTTGGCCATGGCTTTGTCGATCAGCCAGTTCAGCGACGGGCCGCGGTCGCTGGTCACTTCCACCGGGCGGCCGGCGTAGGTGCTGTCCAGCGGCGCATCAGGCTTGATCTGCACGCGGATGTCGGAGGACAGGTCGGCGCTGTTCAGGCTGGTGCTGCTGACGATGGTGCCGGTGCGGGTCTGTTCTTCGTCGGCGACCTGGAAGCTCACCTGGGTGCCTGGACGCACGTCGGCGAACTGGCGATAGGTGAAGCGCGCTTCCACGTTGGCCTGGCTGCCACGCGGCACCAGTTGGAAGATCACGTCGCCTTTGTTGGCGTATTGGCCGTCGGCGACCATTTGCTGGGCCACCACGCAATCGCACGGCGAGGTCAGGGTGCCGGTCATTTGCTTGCCGAACAGTTCTTCAACCTTGGCCGGTTGCAACTGGTCTTCGTCCAGGTGGCCCTTGAGCACATCCAGCATGCTGGTGCTGAAGGTCGCCAGCGGCGCGCCTTTGGCGGCGATTGCGTCACCTTTGAGCAGGCTTTGCACGGTGCCGTCGCGGGGCATGGTCACGTTCATGCCGGGCACGCTGACCAGACCGGCCTGGGCGTGGCTGACGAAGTACATGCCGTACACCGACTTGAAGACGAAACCAAACGCGGCGAGGCCGACGATGAAGATCCCCGCGCTGAACACCACGGCACGCAGGCGACCGAAGGCGGTCATGCCGCTGCCGCTGTCCTTGACCTTGCGCGCCTTGGTGAAGTTGTCGCGTTGCAGGGTCGCCAATACCTCGCCCATCGACACAATGTCACCGGACAAGTGCGACGTGATCAGGTGGCGCAGGGTGGAAATGTCCTGCTGCTCCAGGTTCTGGAACTGGCAACCGGTGCGGCCGCTCTGGCGGTCGTGGGAGCGGATTTGCAACTCCACGTCCATCGCCAGGCCCAGGTTATCGATCACGAATTGCAGGCGGCCCTTGTGCACTTCGCCGACGTTCAGCGGCTGGGTGGCGGTGAACGCCAGGCCACCGGCGGACAGGTCGATCACCCGCGCTTCGGTGGGTTTGCCGTCATTGCCGAAGAAGCGCAGCTTGGCCGGGATTTTGACCCGCGCATGTTGGCGCTGGGCTTCGGATTCGTGGACAACGTTGACGTTTGCTTGGCTATTCATGGTGTGTAGTTCCTAGTTAATTCAGGCTTGGCAGGGTCAGACCATCATCAGCAACACGGCGACGAAAATGCTGCCGGCGGAGAAGGTCATGGTCCGAGACGACCAGGTGTTGAACCAACGTTGAAAGCTGGCCAAATCGCGGGTCAGTTTGGTGTCCTGGCGGGTCCAGGACTGTTGATCAAGGCGGAAGAACACGTAGATCTTCACCAGCGCGCCCATGATCTGGTTGTAATAGAGAATCACCGGGTACGCCGGGCCGATCTTGTGACCGGAGCACGACAGCAACAGGGTGAGGATCAGGCGGGTGATGCCGATCCACAGCAGGTACGCGAGGATGAAGGCGCCGCCGTATTTGAAGGTGGCGATGATCGCCACGGTCAGGCCGAGCAGGGAGGTCCACATCGACACGCGCTGGTCGAACAGCACCACGCTGGTGAACAGGCCCAGGCGACGCACACCCAGGCCGAGGGCGCGGGAGTTCTGGCGCAGGTTGTTGCCGTACCAGCGGAACATCAGTTTGCGGCTGGCCTTGATAAAGCTTTTTTCCGGCGGGTGTTCCACGGTGTTGATCGCGGCGTCGGGCACGTAGAAGGTGTCGTAGCCCAGGCGCATCAGGCTGAACCAGCTGGACTTGTCGTCGCCGGTCAGGAACTTGAAGCGGCCCAGGCGCCAGTGTTGCAGCGAGTCGCTTTCGACGTCGGCGATGAAGTCCGGGTCGGTGACCACGCTGGCGCGGAATACCGACATGCGCCCGGTCATGGTCAGCACGCGCTTGGACAGGGCCATGGAGCACATGTTGATGTGGCGTTGGGCAAAGCGCAGCTTGTGCCACTCGCTCATGATGTAGCCGCCGCGCACTTCGCAGAATTCGTTGGTGGTCAGGCCGCCGACATTGCCGAACAGCTGGAACCACGGCACGGTCTTGCGCACGACGCCTTCGGCGAGCACGGTGTCGCCATCGATCACGGCAACCACGGCGCGGTCATCCGGCAAGTGGCGGGAGATCGCACGGAAGCCGAAGGCCAGGCCGTCGCGCTTGCCGGTGCCGGCGATACGCACGAAGTCGAGCTTCACGTGCTCTGGCGGATTCATGCGTTCCCAGAGGCTTTTCACCAGCAGCTCATCGGACATTTCCACCAGCGAGCAGACCACGGTGGTGGGGAAGCCGCATTCGATGGCTTCGCGGATCACCGAGCTGTAGACCTGCGCGGTGGTCAGCGCATCGATACGGAAACTGGTGACCATCAGGAACACATGGGACGGGTCGGCGGCCTTGCCCAGCTTGCGCACTTTACGGCGCAGGTGCGGGTAGACCACGTACAGGAACAGCATGCCGCGAAAGAAATGCGTAGCACCCATCGAGTAGCGCCAGATGCCGACGGCGCCAATCAGGAAAATAAAATTCTTCGACTCCGAGTCGAACGTACTCGCCGGCAACAGCAGGGCGAGTCCCATCAGCAGGCTGAGAAAGAACAGCCAGCCGGCGGATTGCAGCAGTACATGTTTTAACTTGGACATAAGCGTCATCCGAAGGTGATGAAAGCGGCAAGTTGCAAGCCGCAAGCTGCATGTGGAAATGCTTTTACTTGCGGCTTGCGGCTCGAAACTTGCCGCTACTCTTCTGTTACCAGCAAATGCCTTCGGTGCGGCCGGTGGTGCAGGTGGCCTTGGACATGAAGCCCACCAGGTCGATCACTTGCTTGCCGTGCGGGGCGTTCTGCGCCAGGGCGCGGAATTTCTCGTCACGGTTGCCGAGGATGATCACGTCGGAGTTGTTGATCACGTCATCGAAGTCCGAGTTGAGCAGGGACGACACATGGGGGATCTTGCCTTCGATGTAGTCCTTGTTCGCGCCGTGGACACGGGCGTACTCGACGTTGCTGTCGTAGATGCTCAGGTCGAAACCCTTGCCGATCAGCATCTCGGCCAGCTCCACCAGCGGGCTTTCGCGCAGGTCATCGGTGCCGGCCTTGAAGCTCAGGCCCAGCAGGGCGACTTTGCGCTTGTCGTGGCTGTTGACGATGTCGAAGGCGTTTTGCACCTGGGACTCGTTGCTGCGCATCAGCGAGTTGAGCAGCGGCGCTTCCACGTCCAGGGAGCTGGCGCGGTAGGTGAGGGCACGCACGTCTTTGGGCAGGCACGAACCGCCGAAGGCGAAGCCTGGGCGCATGTAGTACTGGGACAGGTTGAGGGTCTTGTCCTGGCACACCACTTCCATCACTTCACGGCCATCGACGCCGACGGCCTTGGCGATGTTGCCGATCTCGTTGGCAAAAGTGACCTTGGTGGCGTGCCACACGTTGCAGGTGTACTTGATCATTTCGGCGACGGCGATGTCCTTGCGGATGATCGGCGCGTCGAGTTCTTCGTACAGCGACTGCAGGACATCGCCGGAGGCCTTGTCGAACTCGCCGATGACGGTCATCGGTGGCAGGTCGTAGTCGGCGATGGCGGTGGATTCGCGCAGGAATTCCGGGTTGACCGCCACACCGAAGTCGACGCCGGCTTTCTTGCCGGAGCAGTCTTCGAGGATCGGGATCACCACGTTGGCCACGGTGCCGGGCAGCACGGTGCTGCGCACCACGACGGTGTGGCGGGTGGTCTTGTCACGCAGGACAAAACCGATCTCGCGGCACACGGCTTCGATGTAGTCTAGTTCCAGGTCGCCGTTTTTCTTGCTCGGCGTACCGACGCAGATCATCGACAGGTCGGTATCGCGGATGGCGTCGGCGAAGTTGGTGGTGCCGCGCAGTCGGCCGGTGGCAATACCCTGGCTCAACAGTTCACCCAGACCTGGTTCAACGATCGGCGATTTGCCTGCATTGATCAGGTCGATCTTGTCCTTGGAGATGTCTACGCCGACCACTTCGTGGCCACGGGCAGACAGGCAACCGGCACACACTGCGCCAACGTAACCGAGACCAAATATGCTGATGCGCATCGCATTTACCTCTTTAATATTCATGCCAATAATTGGCCGGAGTTCATGTTTGCAAGCGTCACTGATGCCACGAAAGTTGGGCGAATAGACGCCGACTTACCGTGTACAGGCATGTTGAATAACGAGTGACTAACTATTGCACTCAAGTTGTGCGCAACTTGGCCTTGTTATTGGGGCTTGCCCTCAAATGCAGCCGGCCTTCCTGGGGGAAGGGTTCGGCGCCAGTGCCGCAGGGTCTTGATAGAGGCGTTAGGCCCTTAAATATCAATACCTTGGGTGTCATCACTGACACATTTGGGTAAGCGCTGCCTTGGCCTATAGGGGTTAGCAATTAATCCTTATCGCTGCCCTCAACTCATATCAGTTGATGATGTGACCCATGAGTCAAAGTTGCGGGGGCAACTTTGCTACTTCCTTGGATCGCTGTGTAAGTTATCTCCTACAGAAACAGAGAATTTCGTTACCGGTGGTATGAGCCGTCCATTTTGACGAAGTTCCAGCCCGCTCATCCTGTTTCCAGAAATTTCTTGAAATATTAGTAAAGATGGCACTAGTACTATATTGATAGCACTTGCTATTTGGGCCAGTCGTTATGGGGAGTTGGTGCGCGGGGATAGTTTTGTGCCACTAGTGTTTGAAAAAAGTGGTGCCACTACGAAAAAAAATGACGAATGTCGAGTGAAAGAATTGTTAGGAGTACGTCAAAATGTTTTTTGACGCCAAAATAATGACTATTTCGGCGGTGAAATGCAGGCAAAAATGTGGGAGCTGGCTTGCCTGCGATAGCGGTGGATCAGCCAGCATTTCTACTACTGATACACCGCTATCGCAGGCAAGCCAGCTCCCACATTGGAATATCTGTGCTTTTGAGAGCTTTATTCCGGTGCGTGATCGCGCAAAAACACCAGCTTGTCCGGCTTGGACTGCTCCGCATTGAAGCGATAACCCTGCACGTCGAATTCTTTCAGCTTGGCCGGGTCGTTGATGCGTTCTTCAATCACAAAGCGGCTCATCATGCCCCGGGCCTTCTTGGCGTAGAAGCTGATGATCTTGTATTGGCCGTTCTTCAGGTCCTTGAACTCGGTGTTGATGATCCGCGCGTTCAGGGCCGTGCGCTTGACCGCCGAGAAGTACTCGTTGGACGCCAGGTTCAGCAACACGTCGTCACCTTGCTCGGCCAGGGCTTCGTTCAGCCATTCGCTGATGCGCGTGCCCCAGAAGGCGTAGAGGTCCTTGCCACGGGCGTTGGCCAGCTTGGTGCCCATTTCCAGGCGGTACGGCATCATCAGGTCCAGGGGGCGCAGCAGGCCGTAGAGGCCCGAGAGCATGCGCAGGTGGTCCTGGGCGTAGGTGAAGTCGGCGTCGCTGAAGGTCTGGGCGTTCAGGCCGGTGTACACGTCGCCCTTGAACGCCAGCAGCGCCTGCTTGGCGTTGGCCGGGGTGAAGGCTGGGGTCCAGCTGCCGAAGCGCGCAGCGTTGAGGCCGCCGATCTTGTCGGAGACGTGCATCAGCTCGCTGATTTGCGCCGGGCTGAGTTCGCGCAGTTGCTCGATCAGCGCCTGCGAATGGTCCAGGTACTGCGGCTGGGTAAAGCGCTCGGTGGCAGGCGCGGTCTCGAAATCGAGGGTCTTGGCGGGGGAAATCACCGTCAGCATGAAGTCGTCTCCTTAAATCGTGCGGGGATTCTAGGGGGTTGGGCGGTTTGACTCCACCTATGATGGCGATAGGCATGATCCGCTATGATGGGCGGTAACTCTGGAAAGGAAGACCCTGCGTGCGAATAGCGCTTTTATTGTCGGCATGCCTGCTATGCCTGAATGTCCAGGCCGCCCCGGCGGATGTAGCCAGCCTGGACCGTGGCACCTGGCCCGAAAAGCTCAGCAGCCCGGCGCTGTTCGATGTGGCCTCGCGCGCAGAAATCCTCATGTTCGCCCACAGCCTGCTGGCCAGCGAAGCCCAGGATGAAAGCGCCCTCAAACAGCGCCTGGGGTTGAAGATCGTCAACCTGGCGGCTATCGACGACTTGCGCCGGCAACTCTGGCAGCGCTTGTTGGAGAACTACACCTTCGCCCAGCAGAGCTGCGAGGAGGACGCCTCGTTCTGCTACCTGGTGGAGAACATGGACGACTTGCGCGAGCAGGCCGGCAAGTTCGAGGTCAGCGAAAATTCTTTCTATATAGGTTGGGCCGCGCCCAGCCATGTCTTTCACGAACGCTATCTGGATGAACTGCTGCGCAAGGCCGCGCTGTTCCCGCAGATCAGCAGCGAAATCGCGCGCTTCGGCGACCACGAGCGCAATGGCGATGAATTCAACGACCGCCTGTTCCTGCTGACGTTTGATGGTGGCCCCGCGCCGGTCAGTGGCAATACCGACTGGCTCGCCGACTACCTGCGCAAGCAAAAGATGAACGCCACCTTCTTTGTCCTCGGCAGCAGCCTGCAAACGCGGGTGGAGCGCAGTTCCGCCGCCGATGTGCAGGCGTTGTACCAGGGCCAGTGCGTGGGCACCCAGGGCTGGCAGTACCGTTCCCACAGCCACTGGGTCGATTGGCAGAGCTCGATCACCCGCAGCGCCTCGCTGGCGCAGAACCTGATGCCGGAAAACTATGTGCCGCTGTTCCGCCCGCCGTACGGCCAGCGCCGCGCTGACAGCCAGGGTTTTTTCCAGTCCCAGGGCTTGCAGGTGGCGTTGTGGGACATCGATTCCCAGGACGAACCGGGCAAACTCAAGGCCGATGAGTCGGCGCAGCGGGTGTTGACGCTGATGCTGCTGTGGCGCAAAGGCGTGATTGTGTTTCACGACACCCAGGACAAGGCGCGGGTCGCTTTACCGCAGTTGATGCAGGCGACGGCACAGAGTGGCTTGGGTTGGCAGGACTGCCGCGAGGCGTTTCGCTGAAGTGCCCGGCCCTGTTGGGTTCGGGGCATTTGTGGGGTGATTTTGTGCGACAAATCGATGCAGGCGGACTTCCGACTTTAACGGGGTGCATGGCACTCGGCTAGTGCTATTCGTCATCCTGAAAAATAAACTTCAAAAAAGCGTCAAAGTGCTTTTTCCTGTCACATGTTTTGCGGTATTACGAAGTCAGATCGCCGAAACCTGCAACACAGGTGGCGTCTTTCCAGACTCCTCATGTGGGCATGCACTTGACGTCCCTCAGGTGCATTCGGTGGTCGAATCGAGGCGCAGCACCGCCCAGGTATTGCGTCGACTGGCTCCCACAAAAGGTGACCGAGTATGGATGATCATGGACGCACCCCTTCTTCCGACCAGCCAATCCTTTATGTGCTTGATACCAACGTATTGATCCACGATCCAAACGCACTGCTCAACTTCGAAGAACACCACGTCGCTATCCCGATGATCGTGCTTGAGGAACTCGACAAACTCAAAAGCGGGCACCACAGCGTTGCCGCCGAATGCCGCCAGGCCATCCGCCTGATCGACAAGACGCTGGGCGAAGCGTCGCCGGAAGACGTCGAGGTGGGCGTACCGATCCAGCGTGGCAAAAGCGGGCCCAAGGGCTTGCTGTCGATCCTGATGAGCAAGCGCAGCGAGCCCAACAGCCTGCTGCCGGAAAACCTCAACGACAACAAGATCATCAACCAATTGATCGACCTGCACGCGCGTGACAAGGACCTGCGCGTGGTGCTGGTGACCAAAGACATCAATATGCGCCTCAAGGCCCGTGCGTGTGGGATCGCGGCCGAGGACTACAGCACCGACCAACTGGTCGATGACGTGTCGATGCTGTCCCGTGGTTATCACATGATGACCGGCTCGTTCTGGGACCGTGTCAGCAAGGTTGAAACCCGCCAGGACCATGGCCGCACCTGGCACCAGGTGCAACTGATCGACAACCTGCCAGCGGTGCATATCAATGAATTCATCGTCGATGAACAGGGCTTCGTGGGCTGGATCAAAGAGATCCAGGTCGACAAGCTGCTGATCCTCGACCTGCATCAGGAACCCCTGTTGCACCAGGAAGCCTGGGGCCTGAAACCGCGTGACATCTACCAGAGCCTGGCGCTGTACGCGCTGCTCGACCCGGACATCCACCTGGTCAACCTGACCGGTGCCGCCGGTTCCGGTAAAACCATTCTCGCCCTGGCTGCCGCCATCGAGCAGACCATGGTGACCAAGCGCTATCGCCGCATCATCGCCACCCGCAGCGTGCAGGGCCTGGACCAGGAAATCGGCTTCCTGCCCGGCACCGAGGCGGAAAAAATGGAGCCGTGGCTGGGGGCGATTACCGACAACCTCGAAGCCTTGCACATGGATGACGAAAACACCCATGGCAGCGTCGACTACATCCTCAGCAAAGTGCCGTTGCAGTTCAAATCCCTCAACTACATCCGGGGTCGCAGCTTCCAGCAAAGCCTGATCTTGATCGATGAATGCCAGAACCTCACCCCGCACCAGATGAAAACCATCATCACCCGTGCCGGCGCTGGTTCCAAAGTGGTGTGCCTGGGCAACCTGGCACAGATCGACACCCCTTACCTGTCCGCGACCAGCTCCGGGCTGACCTACCTGACGGAACGCTTCAAGGACTTCCCGAACGGCGTGCACATTGCGCTGCAGGGTGTTCCACGTTCGATCTTGGCTGAATACGCCGAATCTCATCTATAAACGCGGTCAATGTGGGAGCTGGCTTGCCTGCGATAGCATCACCTCGGTTTCTCTGATCCACCGAGGTGCCTGCATCGCAGGCAAGCCAGCTCCCACAAAGGCATGCGCAAATCTGACCGCCGGGTTTACAATCGGTGCTCCTGATCAGGAGTATCCCTGTGCTGACTCATCTCGATTCCCAAGGTCGCGCCCATATGGTCGACGTCACCGACAAGTCCGTGACGTTCCGTGAAGCGGTGGCCGAAGCCCGGGTGCGCATGCTGCCCGAGACCCTGCAAATGATTGTCGACGGCGCCCACCCCAAGGGCGACGTGTTTGCCGTGGCCCGCATCGCCGGGATCCAGGCGGCGAAAAAAACCAGTGATTTGATCCCGCTTTGCCACCCGTTGATGTTGACGGGCGTCAAGGTCGAACTGAGCGCCGATGGCGCAGACTCGGTGCACATCCTGGCGCGCTGCAAACTCTCCGGCCAGACCGGCGTGGAAATGGAAGCCCTCACCGCCGCCAGCGTCGCTGCCCTGACGATCTACGACATGTGCAAGGCCGTGGACCGTGGCATGACCATCGAAAGCATCCGCCTGTTGGAAAAGCTGGGCGGCAAGAGCGGGCACTTCAAGGCGGATCAGGCATGAGCATCAACGTATTGTTTTTTGCGCGTTACGCAGAGGCGGTAGGCTTTGATTCGCTGGAAGTGGAAGGCGACTTCGCCACCGTCGATGCGGTGCGCCTCGCGCTGGCCAGTGACCCGGAGTTTGCCGTACTCAACGAGCCCAGCCTGATGTGCGCGCGCAACGAAGAGTTGTGCCGCCGCGATGAGCCGGTGCAGGCGGGTGACGAAGTGGCGTTCTTCCCACCCGTGACCGGAGGCTGATCATGGCCATTCAGGTGCAGGCCCAGGCGTTCGATCCGGGTGCCGAGGTGAATGCCATGCACGCGGCCAATGTCGGCGTTGGCGCGGTGGTGAGTTTTGTCGGCTACGTGCGCGACTTCAACGATGGCCTGGACGTGGCGGGGATGTTCCTGGAGCACTATCCGGGCATGACCGAAAAAGCCCTGGCCAAGATTGCCGTGGAAGCCGAACAGCGCTGGCCATTGCTCAAGCTGGAAGTGCTGCACCGCATCGGCGCGCTGGAACCGGGGGAGCCAATTGTGTTTGTAGGCGCCGCCAGTGCCCATCGGCAGGCGGCGTTTGATGCCTGTGCGTTTGTGATGGACTACTTGAAGACGCGGGCGCCGTTCTGGAAAAAGGAAAATACCAGCGAAGGGCCGCGTTGGGTGGAAGGGCGCAGTAGCGACCATGCCGCAGCGGATCGCTGGAAGTCTTAGGTCGAACACAAAACCCAATGTGGGAGCGGGCTTTTGTGGGAGTCGGGCTTGCCCGCGATGCAGGCGCCTCGGTTTTTCAGTTGAACCGAGGTGATGCCATCGCAGGTAAGCCAGCTCCCACAAAAGCCCGCTCCCACATTTTTATCGTATTTCAGCTTTACGGGCGTTTGCGCTCTACAGCTCGCAACAAATGCGTCGGCGGCGTCTCGCAACTGATCTTGCGCCCCAGCAGTGTCTCGATCGACGGCAACTGATACGAATCATCTTCCCCCGCAAAGCTGATCGACACACCCGCCGCGCCAGCACGACCGGTACGACCAATGCGGTGTACATAATCGTCCGGCACTTCCGGCAGGGTGAAGTTGATCACGTGGCTGATGCCATCAATGTGAATCCCACGGCCCGCCACATCGGTCGCCACCAACACGCGGATCTTGCCTTCGCGGAAACCTTCCAGCGTCTTGATGCGCTTGTGCTGTGGCACATCGCCCGACAGTTGCGCGGCGTTGACGCCATCCCGCACCAGGCGCTCTTCGATGCGGCGCACTTCGTCCTTGCGGTTGGCGAACACCATCACGCGCTCCCAACCGTTGTCGTTGACCAGGTTGTAGAGCAGCTTGTACTTGTCGGCACCGGCCACGGCGTAGATGTGTTGCTCGACGTTTTCGCTAGCAACGTTTTCCGCTTCGATCTCGACGATGGACGGGTCGGTGGTCCACTGCTTGGCGAGGTTCATCACGTCTTCGGTGAAGGTCGCGGAGAACAGCAGGGTCTGGCGTTCGTTCTTCGGCGGGGTCTGGCGAATGATCTGGCGTACTTGTGGGATAAAGCCCATGTCGAGCATGCGGTCGGCTTCGTCCAGCACCATCACTTCGACCATGTCCAGGTGCACGTCGCCGCGCTGGTTGAAGTCCAGCAGGCGGCCAGGCGTGGCCACCAGGATGTCGCAGTGGCGGGCTTCGAGGTGCTTGAGCTGCTTGTCGAAGTCCATGCCGCCGACGAACGTCATGACGTTGAGGCCGGTGTACTTGGTCAGGTCGGCGGCGTCCTTGGCGATCTGCACCACCAACTCGCGGGTCGGGGCGATGATCAGTGCGCGCGGCTCACCCATGTAGCGCTCTTTCGGCGGCGGCGTTTGCAGCAGCTGGGTGATGATCGAGATCAGGAACGCGGCGGTCTTGCCGGTGCCGGTCTGGGCGCGGCCGATGGCGTCTTTGCCGGCCAGGGTGAAGCCCAGCACCTGCGCCTGGATCGGCGTGCAGTACGGGAAACCCAGGTCCTGGATGGCGTGCATCAGTTCCGGGGCGAGTTTGAAATCGTGGAAGCGGGTCTTGCCTTCCTGGGGCTCGACGACGAAGTCTTCGAGTTTCCACGGGATTACCGGCGGCTTGGGCGCGCGCTCACGGCGCGGCTTGGGGGCCGGCGCAGCTTCTTTTACCGGTTCGGGCGCGGTCACCGTAGGCGTCGTCGGCTGGGCGACAGGCGCAGTCCGAGCAGGCTGTTGGCCGTCATTGCGGCTGCCGGCAGTCGGGACAGGAGCACTGGGAACAGGCGCGAGCGGCTCGGCCTCGCTTTTGCCGAACATCTTCTTGAGTGCTTCGAGCACGGTGATCTCATTAATTGGTTAAGGAATGTACGCCGGCCAGTGTAATGCAAGAAACGGGCGCGGCGTAGTGCGTCTGTCATACGGCTACATAAACTTAGGTTTCAGCCCAGGCGTGCGGTCAACCAAGCGCCGATATCGCGGATTTCCTCGGGTAACACTTCGTGGCCCATTGGGTATTCCTGCCATGTCACGGTGACACCACGGCTCTGCAAATGCTCATAGGCGCTGCGGCCCATGGCGTTTTGCACCACGTCGTCGTACTGGCCATGCAGGCATAGGGCCGGAATACGCTGTTGGCTGGCGGATAACTCCAACTCATCGCTGAAGGTCGGAGCATAGGTGGAGAGTGCAATCACGCCACCCAAGGCACCCTGCCATTTGGTAAACGCCGTGTGGAAAACCACCGCGCCACCCTGGGAAAAACCGGCGAGAAAAATCCGCGAAGCGTCTATCCCGCTGCTTTTTTGTTCCTTGATCAAATCGGTGACCATCCGCGCCGATTCTTCCAGCTCTTCGAGGCTGATGGAACGGGCCGGGCTCATGGCCTTGATGTCGTACCAACTGGGCATCTCGTAGCCGCCATTAATGGTCACCGGACGGGTCGGTGCCTGGGGCAAAACGAAACGAGTGGTCAGCAAGCTTTCTTGCAGGGCTTCGGCCACCGGCAGGAAGTCGTAGCGATCGGCACCCAGGCCATGCAACCAGATTACGCAGGCGTCTGCGGGCTTGGCGGGCTGAAGAATCAAGGGTTCGGTCATGTCTGCTCCATATATGTGCGTGCGCTCCGATTAAGTGCGACGGAACGGTGCGCGACAGGTTGATCTGTTAAGAGAATGTCGCAAGGTTGAATCTTTTGCTCTTGATAGTGGGCTGAAACGACTCAGCCACCACTCTGGTACGCGCCTTGCTATGTGTAGGTCGATGTCAGAACTATCCCGGGCCGGTAACACTATCAGTGACTGCCGTTGTGGGATAGCCGCTGGAATTACCGCGAAAGCCTCATGCTGCTTGACCCTAAAAAAAGCCAACACGGGTCGATATCGCCTCATAAGGGTGCGCAGAGGTTTTAGCTCCGACACAACAAGAGCAACTGGAGGTTTGAATGAAGGTATTGAAATCCACCCTGGCCATCGTGACTGCGGCGACTGTACTGGGTGTCAGTGGTTTCGCCCAAGCCGGCGCCACCCTGGATGCCGTGCAGAAGAAAGGCTTTGTGCAATGTGGCGTGAGTGACGGCCTGCCGGGTTTCTCGGTGCCGGATGCCAGCGGCAAGATCCTCGGGATCGACGCTGACGTGTGCCGTGCTGTTGCCGCTGCCGTATTCGGCGACGCGACCAAGGTCAAGTTCAGCCAGTTGAACGCCAAGGAGCGTTTCACCGCGCTGCAATCCGGCGAAGTCGACATCCTGTCCCGCAACACCACCATGACTAGCTCCCGCGATGCCGGCATGGGTCTGAAATTCCCAGGCTTCATTACCTACTACGACGGTATCGGCTTCCTGGTTAACAACAAGCTGGGCGTGAAAAGTGCCAAGGAACTGGACGGTGCAACCATCTGCATCCAGGCCGGTACCACCACTGAGCTGAACGTTTCCGACTACTTCCGTGGCAACAACCTGAAATACACCCCGATCACCTTCGATACCTCCGATGAAAGCGCCAAGTCGCTGGAATCCGGGCGTTGCGACGTGCTGACCTCCGACAAGTCCCAGCTGTTCGCCCAGCGCAGCAAGCTGGCGTCGCCGAAGGACTACGTGGTACTGCCGGAAACCATCTCCAAGGAGCCACTGGGCCCGGTCGTGCGTAACGGCGACGACGAGTGGCTGGCCATCGTGCGCTGGGTTGGCTACGCCATGCTCAACGCGGAAGAAGCCGGTATCACCTCGAAAAACGTTGAAGCTGAAGCCAAGTCCACCAAGAACCCGGACGTCGCCCGTCTGCTCGGTGCCGACGGCGAATACGGCAAAGACCTGAAAGTGAAGAAAGACTGGGTGGTACAGATCGTCAAGCAAGTCGGTAACTACGGCGAAGTGTTCGAGCGCAACCTCGGCAAGAGCACCCCGCTGGAAATCGACCGTGGCCTGAACGCGCTGTGGAACAACGGCGGCATTCAATACGCACCACCTGTGCGCTGATCGCTGATGGTTCTGTCACCCGGTGGGCCAACCGCCGGGTGATGTTCTGTTCCATTATTTCCGGGGCACTTCATGCAAAATCAAATCGGCGCACCCAAGCAGAAGCTCAGCTTCAGCGATCCCAAAGTGCGTGCGTGGCTCTTCCAGATCATCACGATTGTGGCGGTGGTCTCGCTGGGCTGGTACCTCTTCAACAATACCCAGACCAACCTTCAGCACCGGGGCATTACCTCGGGTTTCGACTTTCTTGAGCGCAGTGCCGGCTTCGGCATCGCGCAGCATTTGATCGACTACACCGAATCGGACAGCTATGCCCGGGTCTTTGTCATCGGTCTGCTCAACACCTTGCTGGTCACCGTGATCGGCGTGATCCTCGCGACCCTGCTGGGCTTCATCATCGGCGTGGCACGGCTGTCGCCGAACTGGATGATCAACAAGCTGGCGACGGTGTATGTGGAAGTGTTCCGCAACATTCCGCCGCTGCTGCAAATCCTGTTCTGGTATTTCGCGGTGTTCCTGACCATGCCGGGGCCGCGTAACAGTCATAACTTCGGCGATACCTTCTTTGTCAGCAGCCGTGGCCTGAACATGCCGGCCGCGCTTGCCGCTGATGGCTTCTGGCCGTTTGTGGTCAGCGTCGTGGTGGCCATCGTGGCAATCGTGCTGATGGCGCGGTGGGCCAACAAGCGCTTCGAAGCGACCGGCGTACCGTTCCACAAATTCTGGGCGGGCCTGGCGCTGTTCATCGTGATCCCGGCGTTGTGCGCCTTGATCTTCGGTGCACCGCTGCACTGGGAAATGCCCAAGTTGCAGGGCTTCAACTTTGTCGGCGGCTGGGTACTCATCCCCGAACTGCTGGCGTTGACCCTGGCACTGACCGTCTACACGGCAGCGTTTATCGCCGAGATCGTGCGGTCGGGCATCAAGTCCGTCAGCCACGGCCAGACCGAAGCCGCGCGCTCCCTGGGCCTGCGCCCTGGACCGACGCTGCGCAAGGTCATCATCCCGCAGGCCCTGCGGGTGATCATTCCGCCGCTGACCAGCCAATACCTCAACCTGGCGAAGAACTCCTCGCTGGCCGCCGGTATCGGTTACCCGGAAATGGTTTCGCTGTTTGCCGGCACGGTGCTCAACCAGACCGGCCAGGCCATCGAAGTCATTGCCATCACCATGAGCGTGTACCTGGCGATCAGCATCAGCATTTCGCTGCTGATGAACTGGTACAACAAGCGCATTGCGCTGATCGAGCGGTGAGGACACACCCATGAGTACGCATACTTTCAAACCTGATATGCCGCCGCCGAGCAAAGTGTTCGGCCCGGTGGCATGGATGCGCGCCAATCTGTTTTCCAGTTGGCTCAACACCCTGCTGACGTTGCTGGCGTTCTACCTGGTCTACCTGGTGGTGCCGCCGATCCTGCATTGGGCGATCCTGGATGCCAACTGGGTTGGCACTACACGCGCCGATTGCACCAAGGAAGGCGCCTGCTGGGTGTTTATCCAACAGCGCTTCGGGCAGTTCATGTACGGCTACTACCCCGGCGACCTGCGCTGGCGCGTGGACCTGACCGTGTGGCTGGCCATCGTCGGCGTGGCGCCGTTGTTCATCTCGCGCTTCCCGCGCAAGGCGATCTACGGCCTGGGCTTCCTGGTGCTGTACCCGATCATCGCGTTCTTCCTGTTGCACGGCGGCATCTTCGGCCTGAGCAACGTGGCGACCAGCCAATGGGGCGGCCTGATGCTGACCCTGGTGATCGCCACCGTCGGTATCGCCGGCGCCTTGCCGTTGGGCATTGTGCTGGCACTGGGGCGGCGTTCGAACATGCCGGCGATTCGTGTGGTCTGCGTGACTTTCATCGAGTTCTGGCGCGGCGTGCCGTTGATCACCGTGCTGTTCATGTCCTCGGTGATGCTGCCGTTGTTCCTGCCTGAAGGCATGGGCATCGACAAATTGCTGCGAGCGTTGATCGGCGTGATCCTGTTCCAGTCGGCCTACGTGGCCGAAGTGGTGCGCGGTGGCTTGCAGGCGATTCCCAAGGGCCAGTACGAAGCGGCCGCCGCGATGGGCCTGGGTTACTGGCGCAGCATGGGCCTGGTGATTCTGCCGCAAGCCCTGAAGCTGGTAATCCCCGGCATCGTCAACACGTTTATCGCGTTGTTCAAGGACACCAGCCTGGTGATCATCATCGGCCTGTTCGACCTGCTCAACAGCGTCAAGCAAGCCGCCGCCGACCCGAAATGGTTGGGCATGGCCACCGAAGGCTACGTGTTCGCCGCCCTGGTGTTCTGGATTTTCTGTTTTGGTATGTCGCGCTATTCCATTCATTTGGAACACAAGCTCGACACAGGCCACAAGCGTTAGGAGTTGATGTTATGAGCGAAGCGATCAAACAGCCTGTGAGCCCTGAAGGCATTATCCAGATGCAGGGCGTCAACAAGTGGTACGGCCAGTTCCACGTGTTGAAAGACATCAACCTCAACGTCAAGCAGGGCGAGCGTATCGTGCTGTGCGGCCCGTCGGGTTCAGGCAAGTCCACCACCATCCGCTGCCTCAACCGCCTGGAAGAACACCAGCAAGGCCGCATCGTGGTGGATGGCGTGGAACTGACCAACGACCTCAAGCAGATCGAAGCGATCCGCCGCGAAGTCGGCATGGTGTTCCAGCACTTCAACCTGTTCCCGCACCTGACCATCCTGCAAAACTGCACGTTGGCGCCGATGTGGGTGCGCAAGATGCCCAAGCGCAAGGCCGAAGAAATCGCCATGCACTACCTGGAGCGCGTGCGTATCCCGGAGCAGGCCCACAAGTTCCCGGGGCAACTGTCCGGCGGCCAGCAACAGCGTGTGGCGATTGCCCGGGCGCTGTGCATGAAGCCGAAAATCATGCTGTTCGATGAGCCGACGTCGGCACTCGACCCGGAGATGGTGAAGGAAGTACTCGACACCATGATCGGCCTGGCCGAAGACGGCATGACCATGCTGTGCGTAACCCACGAAATGGGCTTTGCGCGCACCGTGGCCAACCGCGTGATCTTCATGGACAAGGGCGAGATCGTCGAACAGGCAGCGCCGAATGACTTCTTCGACAACCCGCAGAATGAGCGGACCAAGTTGTTCTTGAGCCAGATTCTGCATTGATCAATGTGTGAATAAATAAACCCGGCCTGGTGCCGGGTTTATTGTTTTGAGGATCAGGACGCTTTGAGGGCTTCTGGCGTTTCGTTGTTGAGGGTGTAAGTGAAGGCGTTGCGCAGGTCTGCGCCATCGGCCAGCTCTTTGGCATCGGCGAGCAAGTCGGGGTGACGATCCAGCAGGCGCATCAACACCATCAACGGTTTGGGCGGTGTTATTTCGCCGCGTTCGTAGCGTGAGAAGGCGTTGTGCCCGCCACCGGACAGCAACGCCACGGTTTCTTTTTGCGTGAGGTGCAGCTTGCGACGGATACGCTTGAGTTCGGCGCCCATCTTCCGCCGTGCGGCGTGGAGCAGCTCATCACTGGCCTCGGCGTGGCGTTCGCAGCTATCGGGGTCGTACATGCCGTCCTCGCACACCTGGCACTCCCAGCCCGAAAGACCTTCAATGCACCGCTCCATGCCTTTGATGCGCAGGGTTTCACTGCGGCCTTCAAAACGCACCATGGCGTCGGGGGCTCCGCAGATGAAGCAATGTTGGGTATTCATAGGTTCATCCCTTTGAAGGAGATCACCGGTGGGTTACTGCCGGAGCAATACGTCACCTTGATGTAAATCTCCAGACCGTGTGAATGGATGTGGTAGACGTCCTGCCAGACACGATGATCGGCATAGGTGGTCATCGACTTGTACAACATCCTGTTTTTCAGCGCGAAAATGATCGATTGCATCTCGCTGAGATCAAGGTCGAGCGCTCCTGCGGTTTTCTTTGCTGCACGTGTGAACGCCTTGGCGCCAAGCCGTCTCACATCCGCCTTTACCACCGCCAAATCGTAATGAGGTGTGTACTTTTCCATAAGACACCTGAGTCCAATAATTACCCTCTAAGGGTAATTTTACCAATCGAAAATACTGCTCCTTTTCCTGCCTAAAAAACCTAGTGCGTTGCTCTTGTAGGCGCGTCCGAATAGGCTGTGGGACTTTTCAACCTGTGATCAGGGCAAATGCCCATCCCTCTGCCGGCAGTGGATCAATGACCTCCGAAACCAAGCTCGAAGAACTGTTGATCGACGCCGAAGCCGATGACGAAGTGGTGCAACACCGCCCGCCGGTGGTGAGTCGTCCGTGGTTGCTGATCATGGGACTGGTCCTGGTGGCAATGAACCTGCGCCCGGCGCTGTCGAGTCTTTCGCCGTTGCTTAGTGAAGTGTCCGACAGCCTGGGGTTGTCGGCCGCCAAGGCCGGTTTGCTGACCACCTTGCCGGTGTTGTGCCTGGGGCTGTTTGCGCCGCTGGCGCCGATCCTCGCGCGGCGCTTTGGCGCCGAACGGGTGGTGCTGGGGATTTTGCTCACGCTGGCTGGCGGCATCATCCTGCGCAGCTCATTCGGCGAAGCCGGGCTATTCGCCGGCAGCCTGATCGCAGGTGCCAGCATTGGCATCATCGGCGTGCTGTTGCCCGGTATCGTCAAGCGCGACTTTGCCAAGCAGGCCGGGACCATGACCGGCGTCTACACCATGGCGCTGTGCCTGGGCGCGGCGTTGGCGGCCGGGGCCACGGTGCCGCTGAGTCACTACTTTGGTGACAGCTGGACCCTCGGCCTGGGTTTCTGGATTGTGCCGGCGCTGGTCGCGGCGCTGTTCTGGCTACCCCAAGTCGGGCAGAAGCACGGCGCCCATCAGGTCGCCTATCGCGTGAAAGGCTTGCTGCGCGACCCATTGGCCTGGCAGGTCACCTTGTACATGGGTCTGCAATCCTCCCTGGCCTACATCGTGTTTGGCTGGGTGCCATCAATTTTGATCAGTCGTGGCCTGAGTGCCACCGAAGCCGGCTTGCTGTTGTCCGGTTCCATCATCGTGCAACTGCTCAGCGCCCTGACTGCGCCGTGGCTGGCCACCCGTGGCAAGGACCAGCGCCTGGCGATTGTGGTCGTGATGGTGCTGACCCTCGGCGGCCTGTTCGGCTGCCTGTACGCGCCGCTCGAGGGGCTGTGGGGCTGGGCGATTCTGTTGGGATTGGGGCAGGGCGGTACGTTCAGCCTGGCGCTGACGTTGATCGTGTTGCGCTCGCGGGATTCCCACGTGGCCGCCAACCTCTCGGGCATGGCCCAGGGTATCGGGTACACGCTGGCCTCATTGGGCCCGTTGGCGGTGGGTGTGCTGCATGACTGGACCGGTGGCTGGGCAGCCACCGGCTGGGTGTTCGGCGTCATCGGCCTGGGCGCGATCATCGCCGGGTTGGGGGCAGGTCGTTCCCGGTATGTCGGGGTGACCAGCGAGAAGGTTTAGAGGTAACGCACGGTCAGCGTGACTGAGCCGTCAATGGGCACTTCTTGGGTGAGGGTCAGGCCGCTGGTGGGGGCAATCATCGGGCTGACGGTCATCTGGGCCTCAAAGGCCTGAACCGGGATCGGCGCGTAAGTCGAAGTGTCGGCAACCGAGGTGATGCGGTCCGGCCCAATGGCGAAGTGGCGTTCCCAGGTAGCCCCGCCATCAAGCGAATCGATCGGTCGGCTGGCTACGCCATCGGCGAACGCTTTCTCCAGGAACACGGACATCGACCCGAGCTTTTCGTTGCCGTTGATCAGCCCTAGGCCAAAGTAGACGGACTCGCCCATGGCTTCTGAGCCTGCGCGGTTATCCTTTGGCTCAATGGCCATCAGGGTCGGCGCATCGCAGGTAACGGCGATTTGAGTGACAAAATCGCCCAACCCGGTGAAGTCGTTGGGCTTGAGGTCTTTGGAGGAAACCTTCCCCAGTTCAATGTTCCCACCATTGCCCAGGCTGGGTGTGCACGCACTTGGCGTGATCAACCCGCGCACGGTCAAATCAGTGCTGGAAGCTGCGAATGCGTGGCCGGTGCCGGCCAAAATCAGGCTGGCGATCAGGGCGTTCAGGGATTTGCTCAAGGTGTTGCTCCTCTACAGGGATAGTTAAAGGGATTACAGGTAGTTAACTGTCACGGTCACGGAACCATCGAGGGGGACCTCATTGGTCAGCGTCAGGCCCTGGGAGGGGGCAATAACCGCTTGGACTTGCAGGCCCGTGGCCAGGCGTTGCACTGGGATCGGCACCACGGAGCCCGATTGGGCAACACTCGTAAGTCCGTCGTCGATGAACGAACTATCGTTCTCCCAGGACACGCCACCGTCCCGTGAAGCAATGCCGTGTACGTAAACGTCATCCGCCATCGGGCCTGTCAGCCCCATCGTGAGATAGCCGATTTTTTCACTGCCATTGTTCAAGCCAAGGCCGAAGTTGTAATAGTCGAGACTGGACTCGGTCCCTTCACGGTTGTCTTTGACGGCAATCGCAAACAGCGTCGCGGCTTCGCAGGTCATCGACATTTGCAGGGTCTGAAAGGGCAAGTAGGTGTGCTGCGTCGGGCGCAGGTCCTTGGCTGACAGCTTGCCGAAATCGACCACGCCGCCGTTGCTAAGGGCGGGTGAGCAGGCACTTGGAGTAATTGTGCCCTTGACGCTCAGGTCGACGTTGGAGGCGGCGATTGCGTTGCCGGTTGCTGCCAGTAAGGCGGTGATCAACAGGTTACGGGTGATGCTCATGGTGTTGCTCCTACAGGGGGGAAGGAAAAAGGGCGTTACAGGTACACAACTTCCAACGTGGCCGACCCGTCCATCGGCGTTTCCACGCTGAGGTCCAGGTTCTGCCGGGCGTTGATCGTGGCTTCCAGCTTCAAGGTGCTGGTCAGCGTCTGGATGGCCGATGGGCCGGCAGTACTGCCCACTACATCGGTAAAACCGAGCAGGCTGCGCGAGCCGACATCGATGGGGTTGAGGTTGGCGGTGCGCCACGCCAGGCCACCGGTGGTGGACTCGGTGCCGTACACCACGGCCAGGTCATCGACCACGGTTTGCTTGGGGTCGAAGCTCACCGAATACACGCCAATCTTGTTGCCGCTGATATCCAGGCCCAGACCGTAGAAAATCTCGCTGTTGACGTGGGCCGTGCCGTCGCGGTTGTCGCGCATGCGCAGGGCAAAGCGCCCGGCCGCGTTGCAGTTGACGGTGAGGGTCAGGTACTTGTGGGGCAGGCGCGTGCCATTGGTGAGGTTGAGGTCATTGCGCGAGATCTTGCCGAAGTCCACCAGACCGCCGCTTGACAGCAGCGGCGTGCAGGCCATGGGCGTGATCAGCCCGGTCACGGCCAAGTCGACGGTGGAGGCGGCGTGGGCGGTGCCGGTGAGCATGGCCAGTGCGGCCACGGGCAGCAGGATCGGTTTCATGGGGAAGGCTCCTAGAGGTAGTTGAGTTCGAGGGTGGCGGCGCCGTCGAGGCGTACTTCGCTGCCCAGGTCCAGCGTGCCCAGCGGTGCGATCACCGCTTCCAGGCTCGTGGTGGCGCTCAGGTTCTGAATCGGCTCGGGGCCGCTGGTGGTGCCGGCGCTGGCGCTGAAGCCGAGGAAGCGGCTCGCGCCAATCGCCAGCGGGCTTGCACTGGCACTGCTCCAGGGCAAGGCGCCGGTGGGGGAGTCGGTGCGGTACAACTGAGGAAGGTTGTCGGCGGTGGTGCGTTGCGGGTCGAACACTAACCGGTAGCGCCCGATCTTCTGCTGCCGGGCGTCGAGGCCCAGGCCGTAAGTGGTGTCGTCCGCCGGGCCGGTGGCAGAGCCTTGGCGATTGTCCTGCAGGCGCAGGGCGAAGGTCGCCGGGGCATCGCACGTGACACTCACCACCAGGGGCCGGGCAGGCAGGGCGGTTTCCTTGTCCTGGTGCAGGTCCATGACCGACAACTTGCCCAAGGCCACCGTGCCGCCGTTGGACAGGCTGGGCGTGCAGGCCGCCGGGGCGAAGCGTGCTTGCAGGCGCAGCTCCCGCGAGCGCCCGGTGTGGACCGCGTCGAACACGCCGCTGGTGTCCCAGGTGAGTGCATCGCTGACGCGCAAGGCGTTGTCCCTGGCCCAGGCGCTGACGAGCAGTTGCAGCGACAGACTGCGCCCGCTCACCGGCACGCCAGCGCGCATCGGCACCATCCCGTGGTCAGGGCGCCAGGCCAGGGTCGAGCCGCTGCTGACCGCAGGCTGGCCACTGCCGGGCAACAAGCCCAGTTCCACGGCCTGGCCGTCGAGCAGCGCATCACTGGCGCGCAGGCTGTAGCTGCCGCGCGGGGTGAATTGGAAGCGCTCGCCACCGGCCGCAAACGCGCGATAGAACAGGCTCAGCTCGCTTGGGTTGGGACAGTTCAGGGTCAGGCTCAAACGCCGTTCACCCAGCAGGTGTTCGGTGCTCGATCCTTGGGTCACGGCTCGGTTCACCAGACCGAAATCCACGGCGGTTTCGCTCAGGTTCAACTGGCATTCATCCATGCCCCAGGCGTTGGCGCCCACGAGCAGGCTCAGTGACAACAACACAGGTTTCAGGCCCATGGTGAGGTTCCTCATGGCAGGCACCGTGCCGGTGCGGTTTCGAAATACACCTCGGGATCGCCGCGCTCGGGCAGCTCGAAATCCAGGCGGCAACGGGCTTGGCCGGGGGCGCTGACCCACAGTTCGCGACGCTCCAGTACATCCGGCAAAAACACCTGGCTGCCTTCCTGGACCAGGGTCACGAACTCGCCGTCGGCGCTGCTGACGGCGGCGCCACGGGGCAACGGCTGGCCGTTTGCACCCGACACCTTGAGCAGCGCACGGCGAGTGAGCGCTACGCCGAACTCGACTTTGTCCACCGCGCCGCGCCCGGCCGACAGCACCGCCAGGCCATTGCTGATATCGGCATTGCGCGGTAGCGAACGGGTTTGCACTTCCACCGGGCTGCGGCCATAGGGGCTCAACTGCGACACCACGGCCTGGCCCTGCCAGTCGGTCCACACCGGGCCGCTGGGGGTGCTGACCTTGATGCCGGCCATGTCGCCCACCGACATCAGCGCGAAGGTCTCGCGCACCGGGTAGGGCGAGAAGGTCAGCCCGTCGCCGTGCAGCACCACGCCACCGCGCGCGCCGCCCTGGTAGCTGGAGCGTTCCTGGTTGTTGCGGGTGTAGTTGAAGTCCAGCTGGCTGTAATAGGGCAGCGCCGAAACGCCTACGGAGGACTCCACTTCGCGGTCGCGGCTGTCGCGTTCGACCCCGACCTGGTAGCTCAGCTGGTCGTTGATTTGCTCGCTGACCCCGGCACCGATGCGGTGCTCGCCGTCGGCATTGCGTGCCCAGGCGCGGCCGCGACGGTTCTCGCCCAAAGGCACACTGATATTGAGGTACACGCTGTCATCGCTGTGCTGGCGCCCGCCCACTTGCCACTCGGCACTGGCGGACACCGACACCCGGCCAAAACTGGTGCCCCACGACGCCAGCGCGCGGCTGCTGCTTTCGCCGGTAAAGGACGACGAACGTGAAATGCCGGCACTGAACGCGCCCAGCGCGGGGTGGGACCAGGATGCGGTGGCGCTTTGTTGGTCGCGGTAGCGGGACTGACGTTGCTCGCGGGTTTCGGTGACGTAGGTGGAGTCTTCCAGGTCGCGATAACCCAGGCTGCGCCAGGAGCCGGCGGTCGTGATCGCCCAGCGTTCGCCCAGGCGTTGCGACCACGACAGGTCGGTTTGCACGCCGCGCTCGTTGCCGTTGCGCGTGGCTTGGGCGATCTGGGTCGACACCTGGAACTGGCTGTCTTGCCACGGCAACCAACCCAGGCTGGCGCCCGCCGCACGATAGTCCTCGGCCCCCAGTACGCCGGCGCCGACGCTGACTTGCGGGTGCAGCGCGCCGCTCCAGCCGCCACTGACCACCCAGGGTTCGGTACCGTCGCCGGCGCCGATCTTGCGCACGCGCCCGGCCGCCACCGAGTAACCCGGCGCCGGCAGGCCCAGGCCAAGCATGGCGGCGGGTACGGTGAAGCGGCGTTCTTCGCCGCTGGTTTCCTTGACCGTGACTTCCACATCCGAGCGGCTGTTCAAGCGCCGTACATCGGCCAGGGCAAACGGCCCGGCGGGCACCACGGTGGAGTGAATCAACGTGCCGTTCTGGCGAATCTCCACCTGGGCCGGGCTATTGGCAATACCGGTGATGGTCGCGCCCTGGTTCTGGTCTTGCAGCGCCGTCTCGGTGAGCACTTGGGCGCCGGTGATCTGCGCGCCGGCCAGCACCGGGTTGTACAGGCTGATCTGCCCGGCCTGGAACACCGCTTGTTGTTCGGCAAAGGTGCGCTGGGCGTAGGCGTCCAGGTGGGTGGTGCGCGTCACCTTGTCTTGCCAGGTGCGCACCTGGCGGCTGCGCACGATCCAGTCGCCGGCATTGAAACCCACCTCGGTATTGGCCGAGCCGAAGCGGCTGTTGTCGTCGCCATAGTCGTTGTACAGGCCGCTCAGGTCATAGTTGAGCAGCCCGGCAAAACCGCCGGTCTGGTAGCCGGAGACGTCGCGCACCGAGGGGCGCAGCGCATCGGTGGGCACCACCAGCGACACGCTGAGGGTGGCCGGGTCTTGCTCGATCACGGTCTGTGGGTAAGCGCCGAGAAAGGCATGGCACTCGGCTTCATCTCCCGGCACGCGCAGGTTGCCCGCATCCAGCAGTGCCTGGTTGAAACACAGCGCGCCTTGCCCGTCGAACACCACGTCGACCCGGCCCCGTCGCTGACCGTTGACGTTGAGGTTGAGCGCATGGCGCCCGGCGGTGAAGCGCGGGGCTTCCAGCAACAGGTTGGCCAATTGCGGATCGATGCCGCGTTGGGCCAGGGTTTGCGGGTCGAATGAGCCGGCCGTTTCGTCGGCCAATGGCTCGCTTGTAGGCAGTGTGGTGCCCAGGGCCAGCGCAAGGCTGGCCAGCCATCTGCGCGCCCGCTGGGATGAAACGCCAGGCACGGCTTCGCCGTCGCGATCAGTCATAACTGTGCTCACAAGTGGTACTCGAATAATGGAGGCAGGCCCGCGCCTATCCTTCGCGGCGGGCAAGCTCCCGGTGACCTTCAATGGGAGGCCACTTCGTTATCAGGGCGCCGGCATTGATCCCGCCGGCGCTGCGATCAGAGGGTGATCGGTGCTTCGTAAGGTGCCACTGCAAACCCGTAGACGGTGGCCGGTTGCATCTGCACGGTGCTGGCCTGGGCCTGGCTGGCGGTGACGCTCAAGGTTTCGCCGGGCAGCACGTAGGTACGTGGCAGCAACGCCGTGCCTTTGCCGGGCAGCAGCGTGAGTTCCTGGGCCAGGCGTACGACGTAGGGCGTCGGGTTGTTCACGCTCAGTTGCTGGTTTTTCAGGCTCCAGACCAAGCCGGTCCAGGGCGTTCGATTGGGGGCGAGCCCTTTGGGATGCAAAATCACCGGCAAGTTTTGGCGCACCGTCACACCCACCCGCGCATGTCCGGCCTGGCCTTCGGCGCGGCCTTGGGGCATGCCTTCGAAGATCACCCGTTTCAAGCGCTGGGTGGTCAAGGGCGTGGGCGATTGCAGGATGAAGCGGATCAACTGGCTCTTGGACGGCTCGACCCGGGTCAAGGGTGGCGTGACAAACAGCAGCGGCGCGGTGTCCTCGGGGATGTCTTCGAGGGTCACGTGCAGCAGGGCGAGCTTGGCGTCGGTGTTGGTCACCGACACCGAGGCCTCGCCATCGGCCTCATGCACGATCACCACCGAGGTGTCCGGCACCATGCCGTCAGCCAGTACCAGGGTCGGGCCCCACAATGTCAGGGTCAGGGCGGCGAGGTAGAGGCAGGTGTAGCGAACCAGGTTGAACACCCGTGTAATGGTTTTGGCAACGCAAGGGAAAGGGAACATGACTACAGATACCTCAGGTCTAGCACGATGGAGCCGTCCAGCGGCACCTCTTGGTCGAGGGTCAGGTAGGCGGCGGCGTTGATCAATGTTTTGATTTCCAGCTTGGCGGTGAGCTCGCTGTGTGGGTCCGGAACCAGGGTGCCGGGGTGCGCAAAGCCCATGTAGTTATCCGGGTAGGCGTTGGTTTCGGGAAACCAGGTCAGGCCTCTATTGCTGGAGGCCAGCACAATGGCGCGCTGGCCATCGCCCACCGCTTCGCGAATGGCCAGGGACACTGAACCCAGGCGCTCGGTCGGCGCGTGGACGTTGTTGCCCAGACCGTAATAGAAACCTGGCCCCACGGAGGAGTCGGCACGGTTATCCACACCCACCAGCACGAACAGCACGGGCTGATTGCAGCTCACACTCATATCCAGCGTGCGCATGGGCAGTTCGGTGAACTCGTACTGGTTGAGCGAGCGAGCCGGCACCCGCCCATGGTCGACGATGCCGCTGGGCGACAAAATCGGTGTGCAGGCGCTGGGGGTGATACTGCCACTCAGCGTTACATCGACCTTAGAGGCGCACAGTGCAGGGGTGGCTGTCAGGCATAGACAGAGCGTCATCAAGCGGCGTGAGAGCGTGTTCATGGTCTGTTGTTGGAACCGTGTTGAGGGACATCCGTGAGAACAGCGGTGGGCGCACGCTTGAGCGCTACGCCCGGTTTCCGTTACAGGTACTTGACGGTGAGGGTTGCGGCGCCATCGATGGGCACTTCTTCGGTCAGGGTCAGGGTGTTGGTGGGCGCGATTCGCGGGGCAATAGTCAGGTCTCCCGTGAACAACTGGACGGGGATTGGGGCGTCGACGCTGGTATTGGCGACTGAAACGATATTGTCGCGCGCGAAATAACGACCGTTGGACCAAGTCAATCCGCTGTCTTCCGATACGATTACCCGGGCAGCCACGCCATCAGCAACTGGATTGAGAATGCGCATTTCCATGTCGCCCAGTTTTTCTGTGGTGTTTATGAACCCCAGGCCGTAGTTCCCTATGTAATCTTCGTAATTGGAACCTGCGCGATTGTCCGTAGCCTCCAGGGCCATGAGGGTTGCGCTATCGCACATAACGGTCAGTTGCAGGGTTTGTTGTACGAGTCCTGTTGGCCGATCAACATTCAGGTCCTTGGCAGAAATTTTGCCGACATCCGCGACTCCGCCATTTGACAGAGTCGGCTCGCAGGCACTTGGCGTGATCAGCCCGCGTACGGTCAGGTCCACGCTGGAGGCGGCCAGGGCGGTGCCTGCGCCGGTGAGCAGCAGGGTGGCGAACAGGGCGTTCAGGGTTTTCATAGTGTTGCTCCTAAGTGAGTAAAAAAGCGGCTTACCAGTACTTCAGTTGCAAGGTGGCCTGGCCATCGATCGGTACTTCATCAAGCAGCGTCAGGGCTTCGGCAGGCACGATGATGGTGAATGCGCGCAGTCGGGCATTCAGGGTTTTCAGGGCGATGGGTGTGTCGGGGCCGTCCAGGGCAGCAAACGAGGTCAGCGCCTCATGCCCCAGGTAGATTGAGGGGGACCAGTTGGCGCCACCGTTGCTTGAGATGATGGTCTTGACGGGTTTGTCGTCGGCCACCGGGTCGAACAGCGAGAACGCCACGCTGCCCAGTTTTTCTTTCTCGGGGGTCAGGCCCAGACCATGGTGTCTCGGGTTGATGGCGGAGGTGCCCGCGCGGTTATCCACGGTGGTCAAGGTAAAAAAGGTCTCACCCTCGCACAGCACTTCAAGGCGCATCTCGGCCGGATCGAGCCTGGTGGGTGATGTCCCTTGGAGATCCTTGGACGTCATCTTGCCGTGGTCGATCACGCCGCCATTGGACAGCACCGGCGCACAGGCGCTGGGGGTGATGGTCCCGGAGACGTTCAGGTCGGTACTGCTGGCGGCAAAAGCGCCGGGGGCAAGGGCCGCCAGCAGCAAGGCGAGGGTGGGTTTATCCATGGGCACAAGTCCTTGTGAGGTGTGGGTTGAGTGGGTGCGTGTCACAGGTAAATCAGGTCCAGCGTGGCGGCGCCGTCCAGCGGCACTTGCTGGTCGAGGGTGAGCCCGTTGGCTGGGGCAATCTTGCTTTCGACGTACAGGTCGCTCGTGACATCAAGCAATGGCACCGGCGCCGCAACACCGCTGTCGTTGTTGCCGAAAGCCGACAGGTTGTGCCACACCAGGAAAACCCCCTGCGGGAAGTTCCACCAGGACGCGCCGCCGTTGACGCTGGTCAAGGTGGACAACTGATCGGTGCTCGAAACGGGGTCGCGCAGCGTCAGCAGATAGCCACCGACTTTTTGGTTCCCATTGATCAGTCCCATTCCGTAGGTGTAGCCATCGTCCAGATAGGCACTGCCGGCGCGGTTGTCTTTGCTGCGCAGGGCGAACAGTGTCGGGGCCGCGCAGTTGACCGTGAGTTTGAGCATGACCGTCGGTAGCCGGGTGGGGCTGTCGGCGGACAAGTCTTTAGCGGGCATTTTGCCGAAATCGATCTGTCCGCCCTGGCTCAAACCAGGGGTGCAGGCACTGGGCGTGATGCTGCCGCGCACCGCTAAATCGATACTGCTGGCGGCCATAACGGTGGCAGCCAGGCCGAGCCATAAACTGAATGTGCCGCAAAGGCACAGCGCCGGACGATTCATAGATAGCGCAACTCAAAAGTGGCGGAACCGTCCAGAGCGATGGTTTCACCCTCCGGCACATAGTTTTTCGGAAAGATAAAGGATTGGACTACCAGGTCGAGCGACACTTCAGAAAGAGGCACCGGTGCCCGCGTACCTGAAGACCGATTACCGAAAGCATTCAATGTATTGGCGGGTATGTCTTGTTGGGGGCTGTAAATCCAGGTCGATCCGTTATCGATCGAGTAGATCGGATAGGCCGCGGGGTCGTCAGTGCTCACGTTTTCCATGGTCAATAGGTAGACGGCGATCCAGTTTGTCGGACTGATACGCCCAAGTACGAAGGACACGCTGGGGCCCGCGATTGACGAACGATTGTCTTGGACATCCAGCGCGAACACGCTCGGGATGATCGCGCCCTTTACGGAAAGGTCCACGGAGCTTGCGGCCAGCGCCACAGTTCCGTAGACGATCAACAGGGCGCCGGTGAGGGCCGCGAGAGAGTCTTTCATGCGAACGGTATTCCTATACAAGGGCCAGGGAGGCAGATCGGCGCGATGAAGTTGCCCAGGGTTCTGGTTTTATTGAGGGCACGCGCCATTACAGGGAAAGCGGGAGGAAATTTATCGCCGGGACGCGGGGCAGGAAATGCAACTAATACGAATGACAGGGTGGCAATGACAAAAGGGGGGTGTGGCGTGCAATAACCGGGTTTGGCGCCTGTTGTCGTAGTTGTTGTATCGCTGTTGGTCATGCATTCGGATATTTTCCGCGGTCTTTGATTGCCTTTAGCCATTCATTCGGGTTGTGGGTGATCGTCTTTTTGCGAAAAGCCAGGGTGAGTCGATCGCTCTCTTCGAGGGCAATATGGTTGGCCACTGCTCACACCCAAATCCCCCTGGCACATGGCCTGAAGCCCGAGTGCTGGTAGTGGACGATCATTACACCTATCGCCTGCTGCTGGGCTCACTGCTGGAAAAGCTCGGCGTGGCCCACCGCTGCTGCATCGACGGCCAGCAAGCCCTGCACGCCCTGAGCGCCGAACCGTTCGACCTGGTGATCAGCGACTGCCGCATGCCGGTCATGGACGGCTACGCCATGACCCGTGAACTGCGCCTGCGCGAGCAGGCCGAAGGCCGTGGGCCGATCATCGTGTTGGGCCTGAGCGGCAGCCTGGGGCCGGAAGACATCCGCCAATGCGTGGCAAGTGGCATGGACGGCTGGCTGATCAAACCCATTGGATTGGCGCAATTGCGCGAGGTGTTGCGTTGCTGGCTGCCACCGTCCGAAATCGCCGCGACCACCGGCAAGTGTGGCGGTGCGGCCTCGGCACGGCGCAGTACCTTTCCTAGCCGGGCCAGCCTGATCGAGGCGTTTGGTTCCTGGGATGTGGTGGAGCCGATGCTGTTCAGCCTGATCCAGGAGGCCCACGCGGACCTGGCCGTGTTGCTTCACGCGCAGACCGTCCTGGATGCAAGGATGGCCGCCCAATGTTTGCACCGATTGGTGGGGAGTGTGGCTTTCCTGGGAGAAACCGGACTGGAAGCAGGCGCCGTGGAGTTGATCCGACGCGTGCAGCTGACCGGCATGGCATTGAGTCGCTCGGCGCTGGATGAATTTCGCCATGATGTCGAGCGATATCTGAATTACCTGACGCATCTTTGAAGGAATATATCCTTTTGTTACGTAGTCCTTTTCCGTATGTAATTTCTCTTAATTATGTAGGCAGTTATGTATGACCCTTTAAATGCGGGGTGGAACACGTAATTGATGATTTATTACCTGTTGTTGCAAAAACACGATCGCGTTATTTTGCCAGTCTCAAATTGCCATCATGGAAAAACTGATGATCCGCATCATTATTGCTGACGATCACCCTATTGTTCGTGTAGGCCAGAAAGTGGTGATTGAAGCGAGTGGTAAGTACAAAGTGGTGGGCGAGGCCGATGGCCCGGATCAACTTCTAGAGTTGGTCAGCCGTATTCCCTGCGATGTGATCGTGACCGATTTCGCCATGCCCGGTAATCAACAAGCCGACGGTTACGGGTTATTGGGGTTGCTGAACCGCCAGTACCCGGATGTGCCGGTGATTCTGGTGACCATGTTCGCCAATATCGCCACCCTGCGTGCCGCTTTCGGCCATGGCGCACGCGGGGTGATTGCCAAGAGTGCGTCGGCGCGGGAGTTGCCCATCGCATTGAAAACCGTGGTGCAGGGCCGCCAATTTGTCGGTGAGTGTCTGCGTGCGCAACTTGATCAAGCCTGTTTGGCGCAGCCGACCCAGGCACCCAAGTTGTCCGGCAAGGAGCAGGAGGTGGTGCGTATGTTGGCCAGTGGCATGACCGTCAGCCAGATTGCCGCGCGGGTTAATCGCAGTATTTCCACGATTAGTAAGCAGAAGAGCACGGCGATGAATAGATTGTGTATATCAACGGATGTGGACTTATATGCGTATGCGCGGGATGTAGGGATGGTGCCTTAGTTGCAGAAGTTGCATCAGGCATATTTGAATGCCGCGCTGTCTTTATATTGGGCGTGGTCTATCTCTGATCGCACCCCCTTCATTTCGGCCACAAATGGGCATGGCGTTGCGCGCATCGGCAGACTATCGTGCAAGCCGGATAACACTCGCACCCGGAGCCTGCCCATGACTGATGCCAACACCGCCCTGATCCACCATTTCTATCAGGCCTTCCAGCGCCTGGACGCCGAGGCCATGGCCGCCTGCTACACCGATGATGTGGTGTTCAGCGACCCAGCCTTCGGCGAACTGCACGGGCGCGATGCCGGTGATATGTGGCGCATGCTCACCACCCGCGCCAAGGACTTCTCCCTGACCTTCGACAATGTGCGCAGCGATGAACGCAGCGGTGGTGCGCACTGGGTCGCCACCTACCTGTTCAGTGCTACCGGCAACACTGTGGTCAACGATATCCAGGCACGCTTTGTGTTTCGCGACGGCAAGATTTGCGAACACCATGACAGCTTCGACCTGTGGCGTTGGTCGCGCCAGGCCCTGGGCACCAAAGGCTTGTTGCTGGGCTGGACGCCTATCGTCAAAAACGCCGTGCGTGCCCAGGCGCTGCGTGGTTTGAAGGCATTCCAGGCCAGTCGTTGATAAGCTTGGCGCTCCTCTGGTTTTGCCGAATCGACCCGTGACTGATCCTTCTGAACCCAAACCCTGGTTCGTCTACCTGGTACGCGCTGCCAATGGCGCGCTGTACTGCGGCATCAGCAATGACCCGGTACGCCGCTTTGCCTCCCACCAGAGTGGCAAGGGCGCGCGGTTTTTCCTCTCCAGCCCGGCCGTGGCGCTGGTGTACACCGAGCAATGCGCGAGCAAGGGCGAGGCGTTGCGCCAGGAACGGCTGATCAAGAAGTTGAAGAAAAGCGCCAAGGAGTGCCTGGCGGCCAGTGGCTCATTGATTTGACTGATGGGTTCCCATCGCCCCCAATCGGGTTTTTGCAGGCTAAGCTAGCGGCTCACTTCTAGAGCGGAGTCCGGCATGTCTGAGTTGATTTTGCACCACTACCCACAATCCCCCTTTGCAGAAAAAGCCCGCCTGTTGCTGGGCTTCAAAGGCGTGTCCTGGCACTCGGTGCTGATCCCGCCGGTCATGCCAAAACCGGACTTCACCGCCCTCACCGGTGGCTATCGCAAGACCCCGGTGCTGCAAGTCGGCGCCGATATCTACTGCGACACCGCCTTGATCGCCCGCCGCCTGGAGCAGGAAAAGGCCGCCCCGGCGCTGTTTCCCCAAGGCCTGGAACTGGTCACCCAAGGCTTCGCCGCCTGGGCCGATTCGGTGGTGTTTTCCCATGCGGTGGCGCTGGTGTTCCAACCCGAATCCCTGGCGGTGAAATTCGCCAAGGTGCCACCGGAAATGATCCAGGTGCTGGTGGCCGACCGCGGCAAACTGTTCAGCGGTGGCACGGCAACACGTGTGCAATTGGACCAGGCCCTGCACCAGTGGCCGGCGATCATCAGCCGCATCGATCAGCAATTGAAGCACCAGGCCGGGGACTTCCTGTTCGGCGCGCCTTCGATTGCCGACTTCTCGCTGGCTCATCCGTTGTGGTTCCTCAAAGGCTCCTCGGTGACTGCGCCGCTGGTGGACGCATACCCAACTGTCGCCGCCTGGCTGGACCGCGTGCTCAGCTTCGGCCATGGCACCTCCACGCAGATGACTGCTGCGCAAGCCCTGGAAATTTCCCGCAACGCCACGCCGGCCAATCTGCCGGACGAAGTGTTCGACGACTTGAATGGCTTCACGCCGGGCCAGCAGGTGACCATCAGCGCCACCGACTACGGCACCGACCCGGTTGCCGGTGAGCTGCTGTTTGCCGGGCGTGAAGAGCTGATCCTGCGCCGTAGCGACGAACGTGCCGGCACCGTGCATGTGCATTTCCCACGCATGGGTTTCCGCATTCAGGCGCAATAAGATCGTCCCCACGCTCCGCGTGGGAACGCATCCCCGACGCTCCGCGTCTTGCACGCTCGGAAATATTTTGAATTTTATGTGAGGTAAACCTGCGGCCCATCCGTGTAGTGCTTGAAACTGCGATCAATTCGCATTAACAGCGTTTTCTACACGGGTTCTCACAGCATGAAGTTGACGGCGGGCGGTTGGGTTAAACAGTGGCTGGGAGCCTCGGTATTGGCGGTCTCGGGGTTGGCATTGCTGCCCCTGGCCGTGGCGCAGGCGCAGGAACAACAAAGCGCCCAGTTCAACTTTGCCCTGGCAGCCAAACCGCTGCCCCAGGCCCTGAGCGATTTCAGCCGCGTCACCGGGATCAGCGTGATCTACACCGATGAAGCGCCTTACGGCCTCAAGGCCCCGGCGGTCAGCGGGCAGATGAGCGCGACTCAGGCCCTGCAACGCCTGCTGAGCAATACCGGCTTCACCTTCCGCCAGATCGACGCGCGCACCCTGGCGCTTGAACCGCTGCCGACCGAAGGCGCGGTCAACCTCGGCGCCACCACCATCAGCGGCGTCGGCCAACAGACCCAGGACAGCACCAGCTACCAGCCGCCGCCCACCAGCTCGGTGATGCGCTCCAAGGCGCTGCTGCTGGAAACCCCGCAAACCGTCAACGTCGTCCCGGCCCAAGTGCTGCGCGACCAGACCCCGCGCAACCTGGATGACGCCCTCGGCAATATCAGCGGCATCACCCAGGCCAACACCCTCGCCAGCACCCAGGATGCGGTGATGCTGCGCGGCTTTGGCGACAACCGTAACGGCTCGATCATGCGCGACGGCATGCCCGTGGTGCAGGGCCGGGCGCTGAACGCCACGGCCGAGCGCGTCGAAGTGCTCAAGGGCCCGTCGTCGTTGCTGTACGGCATCCAGGACCCGGGCGGCGTGGTCAATATCGTCAGCAAAAAGCCCGAATTGGTGCAATCCACCGCCCTGACCGTGCGCGGCTCGACCTTTGGCGACGGCAAGAACGGCAGCGGCGGCAGCCTCGACACCACCGGCCCGATTGGCGACAGCGGTCTGGCTTACCGGCTGATCGTCGACCATGAAGACGAAGATTACTGGCGCAACTTCGGCACCCACCGCGAGACGCTGGTGGCGCCGTCCCTGGCCTGGTACGGCGACAACACCAAGTTGCTGTTTGCCTACGAGCACCGCGAGTTTCTCTCACCGTTCGACCGTGGCACCGCCATCGACAAGTCCAACCACCCGCTGGACATCCCGTCCACCCGCCGTCTGGACGAGCCCTTCAACAACATGGAAGGCCGCTCCGACCTGTACCGCTTCGAAGCCGACCACGACCTCAACGACGATTGGAAAGCCCACTTCGGCTACAGCTGGAACCGCGAGACCTACGACGCCAGCCAAGTACGCGTCAGCGCGGTGGCCACCGACGGCACCCTGACCCGCAAGATGGACGGCACCAAGGGCGCGATCACCACCGACCGTTTCACCACCGCCAGCCTCGAAGGCAAGGTCAATGTGTTCGGCCTGCAGAACGACCTGGTGTTCGGCATGGACGACGAGTACCGCAAGATCTACCGCGCCGACCTGATCCGCCAGAACTCGCGCAGCAGCTTCAACTACTACAACCCGGTCTACGGCAACGAAGTCGCCGGCACCACCGTCAGCGCCGCCGACAGCGCCCAGACCGACCTGCTGCGCAGCGACTCGTTGTTCTTCCAGGACGCGATCCACCTCACCGACCAGTGGATCTTCGTCGCCGGTGCGCGCTACCAGATGTACGACCAATACGCCGGCAAGGGCGTGCCGTTCAAGGCCAACACCAACGGCAATGGCCAGGCTTGGGTGCCGCGCGCGGGCCTGGTGTATCGCTACACCGATGAGCTGTCGTTCTATGGCAGCTATACCGAATCGTTCAAACCCAACTCCACCATCGCCGCCTTGGCCGATGGCAGCACCTTGACCGGCGACCTGACGCCGGAGAAATCCAAGTCCTGGGAACTGGGGGCCAAGCTCGATATTCCTGGTCGCATCACTGCCAGTGCGGCGCTGTTCAATATCGACAAGCGCAACGTGTTGGTTTCCGTCGGCTCTGGCGCGAACACCGTCTATAGCATTGCCGGCCAAGTGCGCTCCCGTGGCCTGGAACTGGACGCTACCGGCCAGTTGACCGACCAGTGGAGCGTGATCGGCAGCTACGCCTACACCGACGCCGAAGACGTCAAGGACAAGGACCCAACGCTTGAAGGCAACCGCCTGCAAAACGTTGCCAAGCACACCGGCTCGCTGTCGGTGGCCTACGACTTCGGCAGCATTTTCGGCGGCGACCAGCTGCGCGTGGGCACTGGCGCCCGCTACGTCGGCGAGCGCGCAGGCGATGCGGCCAATGACTTCACCCTGCCGGGCTACACCGTGGCGGACGCGTTTGCCACCTACAACACCAAGATCGATGGGCAGAAGGTCAAGTTCCAGCTCAACGTGAAGAACATGTTCGACCGCACCTACTACACCTCGGCGGCCAGCCGCCTGTTTGTGTCGATTGGGGATGCGCGGCAGTTCTCGGTGTCCAGCACCCTGGAGTTCTGATGAAAAAGCTGGCTGCCGTATTGGCCTTGTTGATCAGCCCTCAAGCGCTGGCCGATGGGCCGTCGTACCACCGCGAACACCGGGTGACCTTGCCCGGTGCCGGCCACAGCTGGGGCTTTGTCGGGATTGATCCGACGCGCCCCTACCTGTTTGTGGCCCGCCGCGAAAACGGCCTGACCGTGTTTGACGTGCAGCACCAGCGCGCGGTCAAGACGGTGGCCCAGTCCGAGGGCGCCAACGGCGTGGTGTTCGTGCCCGAGTTGGACCGCGTCTTTGTGCTGAATACCGACGGCAGCCTGGGCGTGGTGCAGTTATCCACACTCAAGCCGCTCAAGCGCATTGCGGTGGCGCAAAGCAACCTCAACAGTGCGGTGTATGAGCCGTCTATCGGCAAGGTGATCATCGTCAGCGGGCGCCGCGCGGACCGTTCGACGCTGTTTGAGTTTGATCCAAAAAGCGAACGCATCACCGGCGCCCATGAACTGGCGGTAAAGAAAATCGACCCGTTGCTGCTCAAGGGCGATGGCAGTTTCTTCCTGCCGATGCGCGATGAAGGCAAGGTGGCGCGTTATGCCGCCAGCACTTTTGCGGTGCTGGATACCTGGCAATTCGCCGACTGCCCCAAGCCCAGCGCGCTGGCTCAGGATGTCGAGCGTCAGCGCCTGTTCATCGCGTGCCGAGGCGATGCGCCGGTGTTGATCGTGGCGGACCGCGAGACGGGTGAAGTGAAGGCGAAGTTGCCGATCGGGCGTGACGTCAACGCCGTTGCCTACGACGCGCAACACCGTCGGCTGCTGATCCCCAGCGGCGTCGACGCGAACCTGCAAGTGATCGATCAGCAGGACGCCGATCACTACGCCCTGGCCGCCACCGTCAGCACCTTGCCGATGGCTTACAACATGGCGTTCGATGCCCTACGCCAACGCGTGTATCTGCCGGCGATGGACTACGTATTGCCGGCCGCCGAGCCGAAAGCCGACCCACAGTTTCAGGCCGGCACGTTCTCCATCACCACCCTGGCACTTGATTGAGCGCGGTGAATTCACCAAGCTGCGCACTCTTTGCGTTTCAGGAATGCCAGGTTTATGCGGTTGGGACGATGGATACACACCAGTGCAATGGCGCTGGGCTTTGGCTTGCTACTCGCCGGTTGCGCCTCGCCGTCGAAGACGGCCACCGGGCAGAGCCTCGACCAACTGCTGGCCGACCCGGCGCTGCATGGCGCCACGGTTTCGCTGACGGTGCGCGATGCCCGCAGTGGCACCACGCTCTATCAGCACAACCCGCGCACGCGGCTGGTGCCGGCCTCCAACCTCAAGTTGCTGACCACCGCGGCGGCGATGGATGTGCTCGGTCCGCAGTACCGTTTTGCCACCCAACTGTTGAGCAGCGGTGTGCAACAGGGCGAGCGCCTCAGCGGCAATCTCTACCTGCGCGGCCTGGGCGACCCGACCCTGCAATTCGCCGATTACCAGGCCCTGGCCGCACAACTGGCAAGCAAGGGCATCCGCCAGGTGCAGGGCGATCTGGTGTTCGATGACACCTGGTTTGACGCCGAGCGGCTGGGCGTCGATTGGTCCCACGATGACGAAAGCACCTACTACGGCGCGCAGATTTCGGCGCTGACGGTGTCACCCAATGCGGATTTTGATGCAGGCACGGTGCTGGTCACCGCGAAGGCCCCGCAGCGGGTTGGTCAGCCGGTGGCGGTGACGATCTTTCCGCCCACCGACTACCTGCAACTGAGCAACCGCGCCATCAGCGGGCCGGGCAACAGCTATGGGATCAACCGGCGCCACGGCACCAACCTGTTGCAACTCAGCGGCGCGGTGGCACCGGGCAAACAGAGCAAGCAGTTGGTGAGCGTGTGGGAGCCGACGCAACTGGTGGCCAACCTGTTCGAGCAGGCGCTGGCGCAGCAGGGCATCACGGTGCTCGGTCGTCGCGTGATGGGCGGCGCCAGCCCGGCCACAGCGAATGTACTGGCCGAGCATCAGTCGGCGCCGTTGCAGGAACTGATTACGCCGCTGCTCAAGCTGTCGAACAACAACATGTCCGAAGCCTTGCTCAAGGCCATGGGGCGTAAAGCTTCGAATGCCGGGACTGCAACGGCAGGCGTGGCGGCGGTGGCGGGCTTCATGCAGCGCCAGGGGCTGGATACGACGATGTTGCGCCAGGTGGACGGTTCCGGCCTGTCGCGGATGAACCTGGTGTCTTCGCAAACCCTCACCGACCTGTTGCTGGCCGCAAGCAAAAAACCCTGGTTCGACGCCTGGTACAACGCGCTGCCGATTGCCGGCAACCGCGAGCGCATGACCGGCGGCGGCCTGCGCTTTCGCCTGCGCGAAACCCCGGCGGCGAACAACCTGCACGCCAAGACCGGCTCCATGGCCGGCGTCTCCTCATTGGGTGGCTACATCACCGACGCCCACGGGCGCCGCCTGGTGTTCTCGATGATCAGCAACAATTACCTGGCCAGCGGCGCGCAGATCAAGGCCCTGGAAAACCGCGTCGCGCTGACCCTGGCCAACTGGTGACTCAGGGCTGATAGCCCATGCGCCAACTCACGGCCCGGGTCGCCGCCAGCAAGCGCTGCGCCGCCGGGCCGTCTTCGTCGGCGTGGAACAGCGAGGTGGGGCCGACCACGGTCATCACCGCCGCCACTTGCCCGACGGCGTTGAACACCGGCGCCGACAACGCATCCACTCCCGGCATCAGCAAGCCATGTACAAAGTGCAGGCCACGGCTGCGGATCTGTTCGCACGTGGTGGCGTAGGCCTGATCGTCGGCCAGGGCGTGGGCGATGCCGGCCTCGATCTCGCGCGCTCTTAAATCCACCGTCTCCCGCGACGGCAGGAAAGCGCTGAACACCAAGCCTGTGGACGAACTGAGCAGCGGCAGCACCGAACCCAGTTGCGTCACCACGGTGATCGCACGCACCGCCGGCTCGATATGCACCACGGTCGCGCCCTGGTTGCCCCAGACCGCCAGGAAGCAGGTTTCATTCAATTCATCGCGCAATTCCGCCAGGGGCAGGGCGCCGACCTTCAGCACGTCCATGCTGCCCAGCGCGGCCAGGCCCACGCGCAACGCTTCGCGGCCGAGGCCGTAATGGTTGGTGGCGGTGTTCTGTTCGGCAAAGCCCGAGGCGATCAACGCCTGCAAATAGCGATGCACCTTGCTCGCGGGCATCTGCACATGGTCGGCCAGGCGCGACAGCGAGGTGGCCGGCGACAGTTCGGCGAGGGCCTTGAGGATATCGGTGCCCACTTCGGCCGAGCGGACTTTCTGTTTACCGGTGTCGCGGGGCTTTTCCATGGAGGGGCGAGAATCCGAGAGATGAATGGGCGTCTTTATAGCTTGACGGTCGATAGTGATCAAATTACGTTATGCGTAACTGGATTACGATAAAAACAACTTCCGCATAGAGGATGATCCATGAACCTCGAATACCTGTCGGGCTTCGGCAATGAATTCGCCAGCGAAGCCCTGCCCGGCGCATTGCCGGTCGGCCAGAACTCCCCGCAAAAAGCGCCCTACGGGCTGTACACCGAACTCTTCTCCGGCACTGCCTTCACCATGGTCCGCAGCGAAGCCCGGCGCACCTGGCTGTACCGCATCCAGCCGTCGGCCAATCACCCGGCGTTTATCAAGCTGGAGCGGCAATTGGCCGGTGGGCCGCTGGGGGCGGTGACGCCGAACCGCTTGCGCTGGAACCCGTTGGATATTCCCGCTGAGCCGACGGACTTTATCGACGGGCTGGTCGGCATGGTTGCCAATTCCGCGTCGGAAAAACCTTCAGGCATCAGCATCTACCACTACTGCGCCAACCGCTCGATGGAGCGCGTGTTCTTCAACGCCGATGGCGAACTGCTGATCGTCCCCGAGCAAGGCCGCCTGCGTATCGCCACCGAACTGGGCGTGCTCGACGTCGAGCCGTTGGAGATCGTCGTGCTGCCCCGAGGCCTTAAATTCCGCGTCGAACTGCTGGACGCCCAGGCGCGCGGCTATGTCGCCGAAAACCACGGCGCGCCGCTGCGCCTGCCGGACCTCGGCCCCATCGGCAGCAATGGCCTGGCCAACCCGCGTGATTTCCTCACGCCGGTCGCGCACTACGAAGACCTGAAACAACCGACAACCCTGGTGCAGAAATTCCTCGGCGAACTGTGGGCCTGCGAGCTCGACCACTCGCCGCTCAACGTGGTCGCCTGGCACGGTAATAACGTGCCGTACAAATACGACCTGCGCCGCTTCAACACCATCGGCACCGTCAGTTTCGATCACCCGGACCCGTCGATCTTCACCGTATTGACCTCGCCCACCAGCGTGCACGGCCTGGCCAACCTCGATTTTGTAATCTTCCCGCCGCGCTGGATGGTGGCCGAGAACACCTTCCGTCCGCCGTGGTTCCACCGCAATTTGATGAACGAATACATGGGCCTGATCCAGGGTGCCTACGACGCCAAGGCCGAAGGCTTCCTGCCCGGTGGCGCATCGCTGCACAGCTGCATGAGCGCCCACGGCCCGGACGGTGAGACCTGCACGAAGGCGATCAACGTCGAGCTGGCGCCGCACAAGATCGACAACACCATGGCCTTCATGTTCGAGACCAGCCAAGTGCTGCGCCCGACCCAGTTCGCCCTGGACTGCCCACAACTGCAACCCGCTTACGACGCGTGCTGGGCTTCGCTGCCCGTCACCTTCAACCCGAATCGGAGATAACCCATGACTCAGTCCACTTCTACCCGCAGCTGGGTATCTTCTGCCAACGGTCACGCCGATTTCCCACTGCAAAACCTGCCGCTGGGCGTGTTCAGTATCAACGGCTCGGCGCCGCGCAGCGGTGTGGCGATTGGTGATTCGATCCTCGACCTGCACGCGGCCATCGATGCGTTTGCAGGCGAGGCGCGCCGCGCTGTCGACGCCACTGCCGGTGGCCAGTTGAACGCGTTTTTCGAACTGGGCCGTGGCCCGCGCGTAGCCTTGCGCGAGCGCCTGCTGGAACTGCTCGCCGAAGGCAGCCCGCTGCGATCCCGTGAAGCCCAGGTGCTGCACCGCGCCGCCGATTGCCAGATGCATGTGCCGGCGCGCATCAACGATTACACCGACTTTTACGTGGGTATCGAACATGCGCAGAACGTCGGCAAACTGTTCCGTCCGGACAACCCGTTGCTGCCGAACTACAAGTATGTGCCGATTGGTTATCACGGGCGTGCTTCGACCATTCGCCCTTCGGGTACAGATGTACGCCGCCCTAAAGGCCAGACCTTGCCTGCTGGCCACACCGAGCCGACGTTCGGCCCGTGCGCCCGCCTGGACTACGAACTGGAGCTGGGCATCTGGATCGGCCAGGGCAACGCCATGGGCGACTCGATTGCCATTGGCGACGCCGCCGAGCACATCGCCGGTTTCTGCCTGCTCAACGACTGGTCGGCGCGGGATATCCAGGCCTGGGAATACCAGCCGCTGGGGCCGTTCCTGTCGAAAAGCTTCATCACCACCATCTCGCCATGGGTCGTCACCGCCGAAGCCCTGGAACCGTTCCGCAAGGCCCAACCGGCGCGCCCCGAAGGCGATCCACAACCGCTGCCGTACCTGCTGGACAAGCGCGACCAGGCCGCTGGCGCGCTGGATATCGAACTGGAAGTGCTGCTGACCACCGCTGCGATGCGCGAGCAAAAGCTGCCGGCCCATCGCCTGGCCCTGAGCAACAGCCTGCACATGTACTGGACGGTCGCGCAGTTGGTGGCGCATCACAGCGTCAACGGCTGCCAGTTGCAGGCCGGTGATCTGTTTGGTTCGGGCACCTTGTCCGGGCCCGAAGCGGGGCAGTTCGGCAGCTTGTTGGAAATGACCGAAGGCGGTAAGAAAGTCGTCGAGTTGCCGTCCGGCGAAGTGCGCAAGTTCCTGGAAGACGGTGACGAAATCATCCTGCGCGCCCGTTGCAGCCGCGAAGGTTTTGCCTCCATCGGCTTTGGTGAGTGCCGTGGCACGGTAGTCGCCGCGCGTTAAGAGGGCTCGGGTGATGGAACTCTATACCTACTACCGTTCTACCTCGTCGTACCGGGTGCGTATCGCCCTGGCGCTCAAGGGCGTGGACTTCACCGCGGTGCCGGTCAACCTGCTGGTGCCGGCGGGTGGCGCGAATCGCCAGCCCGAGTACCTGGCGATCAACCCGCAGGGCCGCGTGCCGGCCTTGCGCACCGAGGAGGGCGAGTTGTTGATCCAGTCGCCGGCGATCATCGAGTACCTCGACGAACGTTATCCACAGGCGCCGCTGCTGTCCAAAGACCTAGCCACCCGCGCCCATGAACGTGCGGTGGCGTCGATCATCGGTTGCGATATCCACCCGCTGCACAACTCCAGCACGCAGAACCTGTTGCGCCAGTGGGGGCACGACGAGGCGCAGCTGCTGGCGTGGATCGGCCATTGGATCAGCCAGGGCCTGGGCGCGGTGGAGCAGTTGATTGGCGACAAGGGTTTTTGTTTTGGAGAGCAGCCAGGCATGGCCGATGCGTTTCTGATTCCGCAGTTGTATGCGGCGGAGCGCTTCAAGGTGCCGTTGGCGGCGTATCCGCGCATAGGAAGGGTGGCCGCATTGGCCGCTCAACATCCTGCGTTCATTCAGGCCCATCCCGCCAATCAACCTGACACACCCTGAATCTCACTGTGGGAGAGAGCTTGTGTGGGAGCGGGCTCCCACAATGGATTTGCGTTGCACCTCCAAATAAAAATAAGACAGGTACCTTGCGATGCACAATCAGATTGCCAGCTTTCGCGCGGCACTCGACGCCCGTCCGGTGTCGCGCTATCAGTGGTTGATCCTCCTGTTGCTGGCGCTGTTGCTGGTGACCGATGGTTACGACGCCCAGGTGCTGGGTTATGTCGTACCGGCCCTGGCCAAGGACTGGAGCCTGGAAAAAGCCGCCTTCGGCCCGGTATTCAGTGCCAACCTGCTGGGGCTGACCCTCGGCTCGCTACTGGTGACGCCGCTGGCCGACCGCTTTGGCGTACGGCGCATCCTGTTGGGCTGCGTGCTGATCTACGCCAGCCTCACCCTGTTGATGGTGTTCGCCAACTCACTGACCAGCCTGATGGCCGCGCGTTTTATCTGCGGCATCGGCATGGGCGGCGCCATGCCCAGCGCCATGGCGCTGATGTCGGATTACTCACCCCCGCGCCTGCGCACCTTGATGGTGACGCTGGCCGCCTGTGGTTTCTCGTTTGGCGGCGCGGCGGGTGGGTTTGTGGCCGCAGGCTTTATCGACAGCTTCGGCTGGCAGGCGGTGTTCCTCGCCGGTGGCGTGACGCCATTGCTGCTGTTCCCGTTCCTGCTGTGGCTGCTGCCGGAGTCGTTGCCACGTTTGCTGCGGGATGCGCCGCCGTATGCACGCTTGCACCAGGTCACCACGCGCATGTTGCCCGGTTGGCAGGCACCGCTGGCCGGCACGGCAGAAAACCTACAGGAGCAGGGCAGCAAATTGACGGTGGTGGAGCTGTTCCGCAACGGCTATGCACGTCCGACACTGCTGATCTGGGCGACGTTTTTTGTCAGCCTGATCCTGCTGTATTTCATGATCAGCTGGCTGCCGTCGCTGCTCCTGGAAAGTGGCCTGGCGCTCAAGGAAGCCAACCTGGTGACCTCGATGTTCCTGTTTGCCGGCACCGTGGGCGCCATCGGCATGGCCTGGTTTGCCGACCGTTTGAAAAGCAAAGTGCGCCTGCTGTCCGGCGTGTTGGCGGCCGCTGCGCTGTGCACGATCCTGCTCGGCCTGAATCACGACAATCCCCGTTATCTAGTGGCCTGCGTGTTTGCCGCCGGGTTCTGCATCATTGGTGGGCAACTGACCCTCAATGCCTTCGCCAGCAACTTCTACCCGGCGCACGTGCGCGCCACTGGCACGGGCTGGGCGCTGGGCGTGGGGCGGTTTGGTTCGATCCTGGGGCCGCTGTTCGGCAGCCTGTTGCTGGCGATGCATATTCCGGTGCAGCAGATTTTTTTCTTTTGCGCGATTCCGGCGGTGATAGCGGCACTCTTGATCATTCAAGTGCGATCGCCGGGCTCACGTGAGCCAGGGAGTCCATTGCATGGCGACATTCTAAAAGCGCCGGCCAATCACTGACTCGCCGCAGATCAAAATGTGGGAGCTGGCTTGCCTGCTCCCACACAAGCCAGACCTCACCTGCTCAGTGCACCACCGAGTTGGGTGGCAAATGCCCGAGCCGTTCGGTTAGACGCAAGCGCTGGATCGGGTCTTCACTGAGCATCAGCGCGTGTTCCAGATCAAAACGCTCGGCATTGGGACAATCCAACCGCTGGTACAGGCTGGCTCGCGCCAGGTAGTCGGCGGCGCTGGCATTGCCCAGTTCCAGCACACGTTCGGCATCCACCAAGGCTTCCAGCGGCGCATCATTGGCCAGGTGCAGTTGCCGCAGGTTGCGTGACAGCCGTTGCAGGATCGAACGCGGGTCGGCGCTGTGCAGGTGCTCGGCTTGCAGCTTGAGGTTGGGGCCGTATTGGCGTTGCAGCAGCTCGCGGCAATCGTTGGGGTACAGGCGTCGGCCGCCGCAGGGGTCCAGCAGGTGATCGGCGCCGGGCACCCGCAGCAGGAAGTGCCCGGGGAAATTCACGCCAACCATCGGAATGTGCAGGCGTCGCGCCAGTTCCAAGGCAATCAGGCCCATTACCAGAGGTTGCCCGCGCTTGCGTTGCAGCACTTTATCCAGCAGGGCAGCGGCGGGGCGCAGGGGGGTGAAGTCGTCCTGGGCAAACCCCAGGTCATTCAGGCGCCGCAGCAGCGGTTGGCCCAATTCATCTGCCGGCAGCATGGGCATTGCCACGCTGACTTGCTGTTGCAGCGCCGTCAGTTCCTGCAGGATCAGCAACGGCTGCACCGTGGGGTCGTGCTCGGCGGCAATCCACAGAGCTGCTTCAAACAGCGCTGGGGGCGAACGTTCCAGGCAGGCGAAAAAGGCGGTGCGGGGATTCATTGCATTCTCCGGCGGATGCCCCCGTTTTAGCCTTGCTGGGAATTTTCGTCCAGTAGCTTGGAAAATATCCTGCTTGCTTATGTCTCATGGCCTACAAAAACGCACGGCTTATTCCAGCGTAGTCCGTCGGATTTCTACTACAAGCCTATACTTGGGCCACTACCAGAAGTGATTCGGGAGCTTGACGATGTTTGCGCTCATGCACAGCACCCGCCTTGAATCGCTGCACCTGAGCGTCGATCCGGTCACCGGGCTGAAGGCGGTCATCGCCATCCATAACAGCCGCCTCGGGCCCGCCTTGGGCGGCTGTCGCTACCTCGCTTACCCCGACGACCAAAGCGCCGTGGCCGATGCCGCGCGCCTGGCCCAAGGCATGAGCTACAAAGCCGCCCTGGCCGGTTTACCGGTGGGCGGTGGCACGGCGGTGATCATTCGCCCGGTGCACGTGGAAAGCCGCGCTGCATTGTTTGAAGCCTTTGGTCGCTGCGTCGAAAAACTCGACGGTCGCTTTATTACCGCCATCGACAGCGGCACCTCGGTGGCCGACATGGACTGCATCGCCCAACACACGCGCTTCGTCACCAGCACCACCGCCGCCGGCGATCCGTCTTCCCACACTGCCATGGGCGTGTTCACCGGCATCCGCGCCAGCGCGATGGCGCGCCTGGGCAGCGACAACCTTGAGGGGTTGCGCGTGGCGGTGCAGGGCCTGGGCAACGTCGGCTACGCGCTCGCCGAACAACTGCACGCGGCCGGTGCCGAGCTGCTGGTCAGCGACATCGACCATGGCAAAGTGCAACTGGCCATGGAACAACTGGGTGCGCACCCCATCGCCAACGACGCCTTGCTCAGCACCCCCTGCGACATCCTCGCGCCCTGCGGCCTGGGCGCGGTGTTCAACCGCCAGAGCGTCGGCCAACTGCGCTGCGCCGCCGTCGCCGGCTCGGCCAGCGCGCAACTGACCAACCTGGACATCGCCGACCAACTGGAAGGGCGCGGCATCCTTTACGCCCCCGACTACGTGATCAATTCCGGCGGCCTGATCTACGTCGCCCTCAAGCACAACGGCGCAGAACTGTCTGATATCACCGCGCACCTGTCGAATATCGGCACGCGCCTGACGGAAATCTTCGCCCACGCCCAGGCCGAAAAACGCAGCCCCGCACGGGTGGCGGACGAACTGGCCGAGCGCCTGCTCTACAAATGATCCAGGCATTAAAAAGGCCCTGAATCCATGATTCAGGGCCTGTTCAATTCGGGCTTTATTCCGCCGGCGGGTTGAGCAACTCGGACAGCGCGTCCGGTTGGCTCTTGAACGCCTTGGCAAACACATCGCGGTTCTTCGCCATGTAGATCCCGGCTTCCTCCACCTGCTGCTCGCTCAACGACGGCACGGCTTTTTGCAACACTTCTGCCAGCAACTCAGCGAGTTCAAGCATCTTGTCATGACGGTCAGCTTCGGCTTTATCCATGAACAAACGCTCCAGATCTCGGCTGCTGCGGTATACCACTTCGACGGCCATTCACCACCTCACATGCCTTCACGATAGTTGTCTTTTGCGACTACTGTATTTATATACAGCGAAAGGGTAAGCCAAACCATGGGGTTTGGGTAGCAGTTTTTTACTGTAGTCCGTAAATACAGGTTTGAAGTGTCTCATGTCACCCCGCCATCATCTCACTCTGCAGTGTCTGGCCTTTTTTCTGCATGCAGAACAACCGTCACGTCCAACCCGCATTATCCGGTCGAGCCGACCTAAGGAAGCATCATCGTGAAAATCAACTGGGCCGAAAGGCTGCGCCAGAACGTGCATGAACTGGCCGAGTCCCTGGGCAACCTGTTTGTCGAGTCGTTCCACTACCTGGCGCTGTTCGCCATTGGTGCAGTGACGGCCTGGGCGGCGGTGATGGAGTTTCTGGGGATGCTGGAGAACGGGCACATCAAGATCGATGACATCTTGCTGCTGTTCATCTACCTGGAATTGGGCGCAATGGTCGGGATTTATTTCAAGACCAACCACATGCCCGTGCGCTTCCTGATCTACGTGGCGATCACCGCGCTGACGCGCCTGTTGATCTCCAACGTGTCCCACCACAACCCGCCAGACGTAGGCATCATCTACCTGTGCGGTGGGATTCTGCTGTTGGCCTTCTCGATTCTGGTGGTGCGTTACGCCTCGTCGGCGTTCCCCTCGGTGAAGGTCGATGGCCCGCGTCGCAAGGGCGAAGCGAACCTGGAAACCGAGAAAGGCGAGCTTTAAAGCCCGACGCTGAAAGGCAGCGCTCGCGCCGGCGGGCGCTGCAGCACTTTGTGATCGCCATCGGTCATCACCGCCAGGATCTCCATGGCGCTGTGGCCCTGCTCGATGGCGATGCCGAATTGGATGCTTTGCACCAGGCGTTTGAGCCGCTGCGGGTCGTTGCGTTGTTCGGCGCTGATCATGCGCTTGGCCACCACGCCCGCCTCGTTGGAGAGGGTGAGCATGATGCTGCCATCCAGCCGTTGGATGCTGAGGTTGACGCGGTAATCGGGTGTGAAGGTGTCAGTGATGATCTGAAAAGGATTGTCCATGGTGCGTACCGCCTGATAAGAACATGCAGTCATTGACGGCCGGTGTCGGGATTAGTTCGCGTTTTCTGACCACTGGCCATTTCCCTTATTCCCTGTACAGCAAGGGCCGTGCCGTACAGCGAACCCTCAATCTCTGAAGTCCCCCTGTGGGAGCGGGCTTGCCCGCGATTGCGGTGTGTCAGCTTGCTAAAACTTGGCTGACAGACCGCTATCGCGGGCAAGCCCGCTCCCACATTTATTCAGTGTTGTTCTTCAGGTGTGTGCGTTGTTTCAGGGCAATACCGAAAAAACGATCGCAGACAGCGCAATCAGCCCAATCACCACCACAAACACATTCGACACCTGGCCCGAATACTGGCGCAGCGAAGGCACGCGGCGAATCGCGTACATCGGCATCAGGAACAGCAGGCACGCGATGATCGGCCCGCCCATGGTCTCGATCATGCCGAGGATGCTTGGGTTGAAGGTGGCCACCGCCCAGCAGGTCAACACCATGAAGATCGCGGTGGAGCGCTCCAGCCATTTGGCCGACATCGAGCGGTTGCGCCCGCGCAGGGATTTGACGATCAAGCCCTGGAAACCTTCGCTGGCGCCGATGTAGTGGCCAAGGAAGGATTTGGTGATGGCTACCAGCGCGATCAGCGGTGCAGCGTAGGCGATCACCGGGGTCTGGAAGTGGTTGGCGAGGTACGACAGGATCGAAATGTTCTGCGCCTTGGCGGCCGCCAGATCAGCCGGCGACAGTGCCAGCACGCAGCTGAAGCAGAAGAACATCACCGTCAACACCATCATGCCGTGGGCGGTGGCGAGGATGCCGCTGCTCTTGCGCTCAGCCTGCGCGCCGTACACGCGTTTTTGATCGACGGCGAACGCCGAGATGATCGGCGAGTGGTTGAAGGAAAACACCATCACCGGGATCGCCAGCCACAGGGTCTTGAAGAACAGCGGCATGGGCATGCCATCACCGGCCGAGGCGAAGAACGCACCGTTCCAGTTGGGGATCAGGCTGAATGCCAGCAACAGCAGGGCGGCGACGAACGGGTAGACCAGCACGCTCATGGCTTTGACGATCACGCCTTGGCCGCAACGCACAATCGCCATCAGGCCGAGGATCAGCACCAGCGACAGGATCGCCCGGGGCGGCGGGGCGATGTGCAGTTGGTGCTCCATGAAGCTGCTCAGCGTGTTGGTTAGCGCCACGCTGTACACCAGCAGGATCGGGAAGATGGCAAAGAAATACAGCAGGGTGATCAGCTTGCCCGCACCAACGCCGAAGTGTTCTTCGACCACTTCGGTGATGTCGCCGGATTTGCCCGACAGCACAAAGCGCGTCAGCCCACGGTGGGCGAAGAAGGTCATCGGGAAGGCCAGCAACGCCAGCACAATCAGCGGCCAGAAACCGCCGACACCGGCGTTGATCGGCAGGAACAGGGTGCCGGCGCCGATGGCGGTGCCGTAGAGGCCGAGCATCCAGGTGGTGTCGTGTTTGGTCCAGCCTTTGCTCACGGTCGTTGTTGCAGTTTCAGCAGGATTTTCGGCAGCAGGTGTACGTACATCGGTCATCGTTATTGCCTCGTTATTATTTTTGCGCGGGCTCACGTTGGGACGGTCAGGGAATGCTCCTCAGCATTCCACCCAGCTCACGGCCAGGCCGCCCCGTGAAGTTTCTTTGTATTTGTCATGCATGTCGGCGCCGGTATCGCGCATGGTGCGGATCACCCGGTCGAGGGAGATGAAGTGTTTTCCATCACCGCGCAGGGCCATTTGCGTGGCGTTGATCGCCTTGACGGCGGCGATGGCGTTGCGCTCGATGCACGGGACCTGGACCAGGCCACCGACCGGGTCGCAGGTCAGACCGAGGTTGTGTTCCAGGCCGATTTCGGCGGCGTTTTCCAGCTGCTCCGGGGTGGCGCCGAGCACATCGGCCAAGCCGGCGGCGGCCATGGCGCAGGCCGAGCCGACTTCGCCCTGGCAGCCCACTTCGGCGCCGGAGATCGAGGCGTTTTTCTTGCACAGGATGCCGACGGCGGCAGCGGCCAGGAAGAAATTGACCACGTCGTCATCCGACGCTTCGGGGTTGAACTTCATGTAGTAATGCAGCACCGCCGGGATGATCCCCGCCGCGCCGTTGGTCGGTGCCGTAACCATGCGCCCACCGGCAGCGTTCTCTTCGTTGACGGCGAGGGCGAACAGGTTGACCCATTCCATCGCCGACAAGGTGGAAGTGATCACATTCGGTTTGCCGATTTCCAACAGGCTGCGGTGCAATTTCGCGGCGCGGCGCGGCACATCCAGGCCACCTGGCAAGATGCCTTCATCGCGCAGGCCTTGTTCCACGCACTCGCGCATCACCGACCAGATATGCAGCAGGCCGCTGCGGATCTGCTCGTCGCTGCGCCAGGCGCGTTCGTTGGCCATCATCAGTTCGGAAACCCGCAGGCCATGCTTGTTGCACAAGGCCAGCAGTTCTACGGCGCTGGAAAAGTCGTAGGGCAATTGCACGTCGCTGGTCGGCGCAATACCGGATTCAGCCTCAGCCGCTTCGATGATGAAACCGCCGCCCACCGAGTAATAGGTTTGTTCGCTCAACAGGCCGCTGTCGCCGTAGGCGTGCAGGGACATGGCGTTGGGGTGGTAGGGCAGGCTTTCGTCCAGCAGCAGGAGATCGCTTTGCCAGTTGAAGGCAATGTCCTGGAGACCTGCGAGCAACAGCCGGCCGGATTCGCGCAGGTGCTGGATGCGTGCATTGATCGAGGTGGGATCGACTTTGTCCGGCCACTCGCCCATCAGCCCCATCACGCAGGCGCGGTCGGTGGCATGGCCGACACCGGTGGCGGACAGCGAGCCGTACAGACGCACTTCAACGCGGCGGGTGTCGCTCAGTAAGTGTTGGTCGATCAGCCCTTGGGCAAAGGTCGCCGCCGCCCGCATCGGGCCGACGGTGTGGGAGCTGGACGGGCCGATGCCCACCTTGAATAGATCAAAAACACTGATAGCCATGCTAAAGCCTTACAAGCAATGGAGTAGGAATCGCTGCCATGTTTTGTAGGACGAGCGCAATTGGCGCGATACTGAGCCTCTGGATCGGCACTGACCAACGAATTATCCTAAGACACCCTTTAGCAGGACTAAACCCTTATGACCCGTCCCCTCCATGGCCAGACCTACGTCTGGTTGCACGTTTTCTCATGCGCTGCGCGGCATCTGTCGTTCACCCGCTGCGCCGAGGAACTGCACATCACGCCGGGGGCGGTGAGCCAGCAGATTCGCCAGTTGGAAGAGCGCCTGGGGTTTCGCTTGTTCCATCGGCGCGCACGGGGTGTGGAGCTCAGCGCCGAAGGGCAGCGGCTGGCGGCGACGGTGGGGGAGGCCTACGGCAGCATCGATGCCGAATTGCAGCGGCTGGACGCGGGGATGATCAGCGGCACCTTGCGCCTGCGCTCGATCCCGTCGTTTCTGGGCAAATGGCTGACCCCGCGCTTGCCGCGTTTACAGCAGCGTTTCCCCGATATTCAACTGCGCATGGTCGCCGAAGACAGCAGCATCGCCCTGCACGAGGGCGACTTCGACCTGGCCATCGACTTGAACGACGGTAGTTACCCCGGTCTGTTATCCACAGCCCTGTTGGATGAGCAGATTTTTCCGGTGTGCGCGCCAAGCCTGCTGCGTGGACGACCGCCGCTGCATGGTCCGGCGGATCTGGCGCACTTTCCGCTGCTGCACGACATCACTGCCTGGCGTGGGAGTTATGAATATGCGGAGTGGGAGTTCTACCTGAATGCCATCGGTTATCACGAAGCCGACGTGCGCCGTGGGCACACCTTCAACCGCAACCACCTGACCATCGAAGCCGCCATCGCCGGCATGGGCGTGGCGATTGCGCGACGCACCTTGCTCAACGACGAACTGGAACGCGGCACCTTGATCGTGCCGTTCGGCCTGGCCGTGCCCAACCATAAACGCTATGTGCTGCTGTATGCGCCAGGCGCGCTGAGCCACCCGGGCGTGCGTGCGGTGCATGATTGGCTGGTGGAAGAAGCGGCGATTTTTCGCGGCTTGCACCCGTTGGGCGACGGGCAATTGTGAGGATTGTTGCGTGTAGGAAGTTGTAACTAACTCCCCACCCTAACAGCGTTTTTGATCGTAGTCAGGGTTAATTTGTAATGTGGGATTTATCTTTGAAAAGGGGTTGAATTGTTCGGCTGACTGCTCAATTGTGTAGTCAAGAGGTCATGGTTTCACCGCATCGGTGTTGCAGTTGTGACCTCTCGCGAGCTAGCTGAAATAAGGGAAAAACTATGCAAATCCAAGTCAATAGCGATAACCATATTGAAAGCAGCATCCGACTGGAGGAGTGGGTACGTACTACCATTGAAAGCACGCTCGAACGTTACGAAGAGGACCTGACCCGCGTTGAGGTCTACCTGCGGGATGAGAACGGCGACAAGCCCGGCCCCCACGATTTGAGCTGCCGCCTGGAAGCACGACCAAAAGGCCATCAGCCGCTCTCGGTACTGCACAAGGCCGATACCCTGGAACAGGCGATCGACGGTGCTGCCACCAAGCTGGACCATGCGCTGGAGCATCTGTTTGGCAAACTGCAAGGCAAGCCCCGCGCTGCCGCGAAACCCCAGCCAGCCAAAAGCGTGAATGATGACGCGCTTGAAGAGGAATTCCTGGAAAACGAAAACGCTGCACTCAATAGCTGACAGTATTTTCCACCCCACTGAAAACGGGCCTGCATATGCAGGCCCGTTTGCGTTTAGTGGCTCCGTCGGAAGAAGTACCCGCTCAACAACGCCAGCCCGCCCGCACCCATCCCCGCGAACAGCATCGCCCAACCTGCGCCCTGACGCAGTGCGGCCTGGGCGTCGGCGAACGACAGCCCCATGGGCGCCGTCAGCTTGCCCGCCGCAATGTCCTGGCTGATGGCGGGCCAGTTCAATGCTGTGCTTGCAGGCAAAATAGTGGCCAGTTGATTGCTGATGCCCAGCAACAGCACCAATCCCATCAACGCGATGTTGAGCGCCAAGGTGATCAACCGCGCGCTGAGGTCGATGCCCGATGCCATGCCCGCGCGGTCGGCCGAGACCGCGCCGGTGGTGGTGTTGGTGGTCGGCGAGTTGGTCAACGCCAGGCCCACGCCGGCTATCGCGCAGCTGATCAGCACCAGCACGATGCTCGGCTGCGCCGCAGTGTTGACGACAGCCATGCTCAAGAACCCCGCACCCATCAAGCCCAGCCCTAGGGGAATGATGCGTTCGGCGCCATAACGCAGGGCCAGGCGTTCGGCCAGTGGCGGCACCAGTAAGGTCGGCAAGGTGTAGGCGAGCAGGGCGACGCCGGTGGTCAGGGTGTCGTAGCCCAGGCCGGCCTGGAAGTAGAGCGGCAGGTAGATCATGAACGGCCAGAAGCTGAAGTTCATGCCGATGGAACCCATCAGGGCGCCGTTGAAACGCTGGATGCGAAACACCGAGAAATCAAACATCGGGTGTGCGCTGCGCTTCTCGATAACAATGAACAGCACCAGGCCGATCAGTGACAAGCCCGCCCACCCCAGCATCGCTGGTGTACTAAAGCCGTGTTCACTGCCTTGGGTGATGAAGTACACCAGCGAAAACACCGACAGCGTCAAGGTCAGCATGCCGGCAATATCGAGGCGATGTCCTGCTGGGTCGCGGGACTCTTGCACGCTGATGTGCAGTAACCCCAAGGTCAGAAGCGTGAGCGGCACGTGTACGAGAAACACCCAGCGCCAGTCCGCCACCGCCAGGATCAGCGCGCCGACCATCGGCCCGAAGCCCAGCCCCACCCACGCGATCACACCCCACACCGCAAAGGCGCGTGCGCGTGCCGCCGGTTCGCGGAACTGGTGCGACAGAATCGCAAACTGACAGATCATCATCGCCCCGGCGCCGATACCTTGTACGAAACGTGCCGCGATCAGCGTGGACGCATCGTTGGCCAAGCCACAGGCCAGCGAGGCCAGGGCGAACAGCCACAAGCACAACACCAGCATGCGCCGCCGGCCGAAGCGGTCCGCCAAGGTGCCCGCCGCCATCAGGACGCTGGTGCAGGCCAGGGTGTAGGCATTCATGATCCATTGGGCGTCCTGGAATCCGGTGCCCAGTTGCTGTTCAAGGGTGGGCAGGATGACCGGTACGCTGGAGATTTCCAGGCCAAACATCAGGGCCACCAGGCACACGGCAGTGAGGGCAAGGCGGTCTCTGGCGGCGCGTGGCCGGCTGGCGACGGATAACGTGGCGGCGGGTGGCATGGGATTCTCCTGGTCATAGTGAAGTCGGGCTATTTTCAGGGGAATGCATTTCTTTATTCGTGATAAGTTTTCCGCTGATAAGGGAATCAAGGGCGACAATTGCATCATGGCCACCCCACGTTTTGATGGCGTTGAACTGTTTCTGCAAGTGGTGGAAAGCGGCAACCTGACGGAAGCCGCCGAGCGCCTGAACCTCACCCGTTCGGCGGTGGGCAAAGGCCTGGCGCGGTTGGAGGCGCGCCTGGGCACGCGCCTGTTGCAGCGTTCTACCCGTCGTCAGCATCTGACAGAAGACGGGCAGGCGTACTACGAGCATTGCCTACGCGCCTTGGCGGAACTGGAGGCAGCCGAGTCGGTGTTGGAAAGCGGGCGCCAGCAACCGCGCGGTCGGTTGAGGGCGAGCGTGCCGCTGGCGTTCGGGCATCACTACGCGGCGCCTGCGTTGTGGGGCTTGCTGGATCGTTATGCGGAACTGGAGGTCGAGGTGTGCTTCTCTGATCGAATGATCGATTTGACGCAGGAAGGCTTCGACATTGCCGTGCGCATCGGCCCATTGCCCGACACCGATCGTCTCAGCGCCCGCCGCCTGGGGGAGCAAGCCGTGGGCCTCGCCGCAGCGCCGGCGTACCTGCAACGTGTGGGGCACATCGACTCCATCGATGATCTGGCAGGCCGTCGGGAGATTGCCTACAGAACCAACACCCCTCATCGGTCACGGCTGATAGCACCGTTGGTGCTGGACGACCTCCAGGCCGTGGCCGATGCCGCCATCGCGGGCGTCGGCCTGGCCTGGTTGCCGAGTTGGTTGATCGCCCATTACGTCCTGCGCGGGCAACTGGAGGCGGTGCTGCCGGGCTACCGTGAACAGCCTTCGCCGATCCACGTGATCTGGCCGACCGCGCCGCATATGCCGGCCAAGACCCGCTGCGCCATCGACGCACTGGTCGCCGCAACCCCCAGTTGCCTGGCGGGTAGCTAATGTGGCGAGGGAGCTTGCTCCCGCTGGGTCGCGAAGCGGCCCCACTCGTTGTTTGAACGAATGGGACTGCTGCGCAGTCCAGCGGGAGCAAGCTCCCTCGCCACAACAAGCTCCCCTGCCATAGGGTTTTGTGTGGTTAGAACGCGATGGAGGTCTGCACATACACCGTGCGCGGCTCGCCGACGTACTTGCCCTTGTTGTTGTCGTCGAACGAGCGGGTGAAGTACTGCTTGTTGAAGATGTTTTTCACACCCACGGCGACGTTCAAATCCGACAGCTGTGGGCCAAAGTCGTACGCCGCACGGCTGCTGAACAGCATGTAGCCAGGGATGCGTCCGGTGTTGCCGTCGGCATTTTCCTGCTCAGTATTGGCGTTGTCGGCGAACTGGCTGCTCTGGTAGCTGCTGTCCACATTCAGTTTCCACGGCCCTTCGGTGTAACCCACGCCGAGGGTGCCTTTATGCTTGGACGAGAAGGGCACGCGGTTGCCTTTGTTCGGGCCGTCTTCGCGGATGGTCGCGTCAACGTAGGCGTAGCTGGCGTACACATCAAAACCGGCCAGGGCCGGGCTCAAGCCGTCGAGGGCATAGTTGATGCTGCTCTCGATGCCCTGGTGGCGGGTTTCACCACGGGCGATCACCGAGTCGTCGGTCTGGTTGCTTTCGTACTGGTTGTCGAAGTTGATCAGGAACGCGCCGATTTCTGCACGCAAGGCGCCGTCGTCGTAGCGTGTGCCGATTTCCCAGGTGCGCGCTTTTTCCGGTTTGACTTGGCCTTTGGGCACACGCTTGGCCATCTGGCTGTACTGCACGCTGCCGAACGAACCTTCGGTGTTGGCGTAGAGGTTCCAGCTGTCGGTGAGGTGGTAGAGCACGTTCAACGCCGGCAACGCGGTGTTGTAGTTGCCTTTGTAGTTGAGGTTGTTGATGTGGTCGGTTTGCTCGGACTTGATCATCTCGTAGCGCACGCCCGGGGTGATGGTCCATTTGCCGATATCAATCCGGTCGTCGATGAAGAACGCATTGGCTTCAGTGCTGCCACGGGTGTCGCGGTCGTTCTTGCTGTTGGTGGTAGGAATTTGCTGGTTGGCCGAGATCGGCGTGGTGTAGCGCAACTCGTGGCCGGCTTCGTTGATATAGCGATAGCCCACGCCGACTTCGTGGCTGGTGTTGCCGAGGTCGAAGCCCTGGGCAAAACGGCTTTCCAGGCCACGCACCCAGTATTCACGGGGCGACAAGGACAGGAAGCGGGTCTGGTCCAGGTAACCGTTACGCAGGGTGGTGGTGAAGAAGGTGTTCACGGTGAATTCGCGGCGGTCTTCCTGGTAGCGATAGCCGGCGTTGAACATCGTACGGCGGCCCCAGAATTTGTCGTAGGGACGGGTGGACTGATACGGATCAGCCTTGTAGTCCTTGACGTTCAAACCGCCGGGCATATCCGCCTGGCCCTCGTAGTACTGCGCCATGGCGTTGAAGCTGTTGGCTTCGTCCAGCTGGTATTTGCCCTTGAGGATCAGGTCGTCGATGCGTGTGTTGCTGTTCTCGCGCCAGTCGCCGCCACGGGTGCCGGAGTACAGGATTGCGCCGCCCAGGCCGTTGTCGGCGGTGCCGCCGGCCAGCAGGTTGCCGGTTGTCTTAAAGCCATCATGGCTGGAAGACGGGCTGGTTTCGGTCTGGAAACCGCCTTTGACCGTGGGCGTGTCCGGGATCGCGCGGGTCACGAAGTTGACCACGCCGCCGACGTTCTGCGGGCCGTAACGCACGGCGCCGCCGCCGCGTACCACGTCCACCGCGTCCATGTTGCCCATGCTGATCGGCGCGAACGACAGCTGCGGCTGGCCATACGGCGCGAAGGGCACCGGGATGCCGTCCATCAGCACCGTGGAGCGTGACGCCAGGCGTGGGTTGAGGCCGCGAATGCCGAAGTTCAGCGCCATGTCGTGGCTGCCGGTGCCGTTGTTTTCCGGGGCGTTGACGCCGGGGATGCGGTTGAGCACGTCGCGCGCCTGGGTGGCGCCCTGGCGTTCGAACTCTTCGCGGCGGATCACGTCACGGGCGCCGGGGTGTTCGAAGACGTTGGTTTGCGCGGCGTCGCCGAGCCAGTCGCCGACCACGCTGGAGGTGCCCAACTCAATGGTCGCCGGCGCATTTTCCGACTGCAGGCTGTAGGCATTGTCGCCTTCGGCGCGGGCTTGCAGGCCGGTGCCTTCCAGGAGTTTTTGCAGGCCTTCGGCGGCACTGTAGTTGCCGGACAAGCCATGGCTCTGCATGCCAGCGGTGACTTCCGAGCCAAAGGAAATCAGCACACCGGCTTCGCGGCCGAACTGGTTCAGGGCGGTTTCCAGCGAGGTCGGCGCGATGTGATAGGGCTTGGCGTCAGCCGCCATCACCGCAGGCAGCACGGTAAGACTCAAGCTGGCGCCGAGTAGGAGTTGGCGCAGGGAGCGGGCAAGAAGCGTCGGTTGCTGGGGCATGAAGAGCGTCCTGAGAAGGAAGGATCAAGGTGGCTTTCCTTCTCTGTCACGCGAGGTGTGGAAAACGGCTCACAAGGTTTGAAAATTATTTCAGGCGCGGGCCTCGACGGTCACCCAATAGCGGGTAAAGCGCCGCACCTTGACCGGCAGGCTCACGGTGAGCAGGTCGAGAATGCGCTCGCTGTCGTCCAACGGGTAGCTGCCGGAGATCAGTAGGTTGGCAACTTGCGGGTCGCAATTGAGCTGGCCACGGCGATAACGGCCCAGTTCGCTGAGGAAGTCTTCCAGGCGCATGTGGGCCGCGACCAACATGCCGTCGGCCCAGGCGCCGCTGTTGGCGTCGGTGGTGCGCGGGGTGTCCCAGCCTTTTCGGGTGAAGTTGACCTGCTGCGCGGCGTCAACGGTCAGCGGCAGGCCGCTGTAGGTGTTGGGCATCACGTCAACGTGGCCGTCGAGTATCGCCAGTTGGGTGTGGTCGTTGAACTGGCGCACATTCAGGCGTGCGGCCTGGCTGCTGAGCAGGCCCTGGCCGGTCAAGACCTGGAGCGGTGTAGGACCTTTGACGCCGGTCAGCAGGATCTCGCCTTCGAGCAGGCGGATCAAACGTTGCTGGCCATCGAAGTGCACATCCACCGCGCTGCCGGTGTTGAGGTGCAACTGGCTGCCGTCGGCCAGTTGCACCTTGCGCCGTTGACCCACCGGGCTGCGGTAGTCGGCGGTCAGCGGCGGCAGGATATGTTGCTGGCGCAGGCTCCAGGCAGCGGCGGAACCGGCGCCGAGAATCAGCAGCAGCTTGAGGGCCTGACGCCGGCTGGTGGAGGTTGGCGCGTTCAACGCTGCGTGGGCCAGGGGCGAGGGCATGCCGCGCAGGCGCTGGTTGACGCGTTGCATATGGTCCCAGGCGCGCTGGTGTTCACTGTGGGCATTCAGCCAGTGCTGCCACGCCGCTTGTTGGCGCGGGTTGAGGGCGCCTTGCTGCATTTCCATCAGCCAATGCACGGCTTGTTCGGCGACTTGAGTGGAAAAGTTCATAGGGCAAAGTAGCAGCGCATGGCCGCTTTACTCAGGTGGCGTTTGACGGTGGCGATGGAGATGCCGAGTTCCGCGCCGATTTGCGCGTAGGTCAGGCCGTCGAGCTGGGCCAGCAGGAAGGCGCGTTTGACTTGGGTGGGCAGGCCGTCGAGCAACTGGTCCAGCTCAACCAGGGTTTGCAGGATGATGGCGCGTTCTTCTTCCGAGGGCGCCACGTGTTCGGGCATTTGCGCGAGGGCGTCGAGGTAGGCGCGCTCCAGGTCCTGGCGGCGGTAGAAGTTGAACAACACGCGCTTGGCCACGGTGGTGAGGAAGGCGCGGGGTTCGATCAACGTGGGCGTTTCACGGGCGGTGAGCACGCGGATGAAGGTGTCTTGCGCCAGGTCGGCAGCGCTTTCCGGGCAGCCGAGCTTGCGTCGCAACCAGCCGGTGAGCCAGTGGTGATGGTCGTTGTACAGAACTTCGACGGTGTTGGACGGCTGCAACGCAATCACTCCATAAGCATTTTGCATGCTTTAGAGAACAAGAATTGTTCGCATTGTAGGCGGCTCGATACGGTTCGGCAATCCGCCAGCACCGGTGTTTCATCCGTTCTCTTTTGCTTATGAGAATATTTATCATTAATATTGCGCGCTGATGAACCTGGCGCCTTCTGCATGAAAAGCAAAACCTCACTTCCCGTCGCTTATCGTCTCGCCGTGACATCACGGGTGCTCGCGGCGGTGGTCGGCGGCTACCTGATGGCCTCCCTGGCCGCCATCTGCCTGGCGTTGTGGATGCCCACGTCCCGGGCTGACGCGGTGATCACCGGGATGATGAGTTCGTTTGTGTTCTACCTGCTGGCGGTGCTCTGGTGCTTTGCGTGCCGCACGGCCTGGCGCGCCTGGTTTGGCGTGATGCTGCCGAGCGCGGCGTTTGCCACGCTGGCGGGCGTAGGTTTGTGGATGGTGCGCACATGAAAGAGGGCTTTCGCCAGGCCATGGCCTGGTTGCACACCTGGTCTGGATTGATCTTTGGCTGGCTGTTGTTTGCGATTTTCCTGACGGGCACCTTGTCCTATTTCAAGGAAGAAATCAGCCACTGGATGCAGCCCGAAGTGCAGGCCTATCCACTGGACAACGCGCGCAGCCTGGGCGTCGCGCAAACCTATTTGCAGCAAACGGCGCCAAAGGCCGCGCGCTGGTTTATCAACCTGCCGGACGAGCGCGACCCGGCCTTGTCGGTGATGTGGCAAGACAAGCTCGACCCCGGCCGGCGCGGCAACTTCATGCAGAAAACCCTCGACCCGGTCACCGGCCAGGACGTGCAGGCCCGCGAAAGCATGGGCGGCGACTTCTTCTATCGCTTCCACTTCCAACTGCAAATGCCCCACCCCTGGGGCCGCTGGCTGTCCACCATCGCGGCGATGGTGATGTTTGTCGCATTGATCACCGGGATCATCACCCACAAGAAAATCTTCAAGGACTTCTTCACCTTCCGCCCCCGCAAAGGCCAGCGCTCCTGGCTCGACGGGCATAACGCGGTGGGGGTGCTGGTGTTGCCGTTCCACTTGATGATCACCTACAGCAGCCTGGTGATTTTCATGAGCATGGTGATGCCGGCGCCGATCCTCGCTTCCTACGGCAACGATACCCGCGCCTTCTTCAACGACGTATTCCCCGCCACCAATAACGCGCCGGCGCTGGGCCAGCCGGGCCAATTGCTGCCGCTGTTGCCGATGTACGAACAGGCGCGGGCGCAGTGGGACGGCGGCCATGTGGGGCGGCTGGGGGTGAACAACCCCAGTGATGTGAATGCTTCGGTCAATGTGTTCCGCGCCAGTTCCGACAACGTCGTGCATGAATTCGACAGCATCGTGTCGTTCAACGGCACCACCGGCGAGCTGCTGCGCACGAGTGACGGGCAATCGCTGCCGGCGATTGTCGGCGGCAGTTTCTATGGCCTGCACATGGGCCATTTCGCCGGCCCGGTGCTGCGCTGGCTGTACTTTATCTGCGGCCTGGCGGGCACGGCGATGATCGGCACCGGGCTGGTGATCTGGCTCGGCAAGCGCCAGCTCAAGCACGCCAAGAGCGGCGTGATGCCGTTTGAACTGAGGCTGGTGGAGGTGCTGAACATCGCCAGCATGTCCGGGTTGATGATCGCCATTGCCGCGTTCTTCTGGGCCAACCGCCTGTTGCCGGTGAGCTTCGCCGAGCGCTCGGGCTGGGAAGTGCAAACTTTCTTTATCGCCTGGGGCTTGAGCCTGCTGCACGCGATTTTGCGCCGTGGCCGCCAGGGCTGGGTCGAGCAATTGAGTGTGGGCGCGCTGCTGTTTGTTGCGATTCCACTGCTCAATGCGCTGACAACGTCCCATCACCTGGGCGTTTCACTGGCGACGGGCGACTGGGCCATGGCCGGCTTCGACCTGACCTGCCTGGGCAGTGGCGTGTTCCTCGCCTGGGCCGCCTGGAAGATGCAGCATCGCGTGGCGCCGCAAGCCAAGGCTGAACGCGCGCGGCCGTTGACCCTCAAGCAGGAGACGAACTGAATGCTGCTCGCGCTCTTGCTGTGCTACGCCGGGTTTACCGCGCTGTGCCTGTCCACCGACCGTCACCACGGTGAGCTGCTGCACAGCAAGCCGTCGCCCCGTCGGCGCCTGGGGTTGCGCGTAGCGGGGTGGTTGCTGCTGGTGCTGTCGATCTGGCCTGCCGTGGCGCTTGGCGGTTGGAGCCGGGGCCTGGTGGATTGGTGCGCCGTGCTGATGCTCAGCGCGTTGCTGCTGGTGTTGCTGTTGCCGTATCGGCCAAGGTTGGCCTTGATCTTGGCGAGCGTTGGCTTGCTGGCCAGCCCCGTCGCCGCTTTCGCCACTCTCTGAGCGCCGCCCATGATGATCAGCACCCCACCGGAGTCCGAGGACAGCCAGCGCGCTGAATCAGCGGGTGGGCGTGCGCATTTCCTACAGGTGTTTCTCTCACAGCGTTCGCAGATGGAAGCCCTGGTCAATCGCCGCGTCGGCTGCCGCGCCACGGCTGCCGACTTGGTGCAGGACCTGTTCCTGCGCTTCTGGCGACGCCCGCTGGTGCAGGTCGAAGAACTCAGCACTTACCTGCTGCGCTGCGCCGGCAATATCGCCATCGACCACCTGCGCAGCGAAGGTGCACGGGTGCGCAGCAGCGAAGGCTGGCTGCCCGAACAGCAGGACAACCAGGGTTCCGAACCCCAGGCGGCGTTGGAGGCGGGCAATGACTTGCGCCATGTCGAAGCTGCGTTGCGCAGCCTGCCGGAGCGTACCCGGCAGATTTTCCTGCTCAACCGCATCCACGGCCGCAAGTACGCGGAAATCGCCAAGGCCATGGGCCTGTCCCAAAGTGCCGTGGAAAAACATATGATGCGTGCCCTCGAAGCCTGCAAAGCCAGCCTTCGTGAGCCATCACCCCCACGCACGCCAGGGAAAGCACCGTGAACCGCACCCCCACGCCCGACCAGGAACACGCCGCGCTGGCCTGGCTGAGCCTGTTGCACGACCAACCCAGCAGCGGCGACCAGGCCACGTTCAGCCACTGGCTGCGCGCTGACCCGGCCCACGTCGAGGCCTATTCGCAGGCCCAGGTGGTGTGGGAATTGAGTGAAGTGCCTGCGCGAAAACTCGCGGACGAAGAGGCGCTGGCGTTGCAGGGTTACCTGAATGCGATGAACACCGCGAAACGTGCACGGACGCTGCGCTGGTCCGGTGCCCTGGCGATGGCTGCGTGCCTGCTACTGATGGTAAGCATGGGCGCAGGTTGGCAACCGTCGCGTTGGGTCGATGACTTTGGCGCCGATTATGTGAGCGCGCCGGGGGAGGTGAAGACCGTCACCCTGGCCGATAAATCCCAAGTCACCCTTGATGCCGACAGTGCAATTGCCGTGGATTTCAGCCATGGCGAGCGGCATATCCAATTGCGCCGTGGCGCCGGTTTTTTCAGCGTGACCCATACGGGTGAATCTTTTGTGGTGCAGGCCGGCAGCGGTGAAGCGCGGGTGCTGGGCACACAATTCGAAGTGCGTCTGCAACCGGCGGGGGCGCAGGTGACGGTGTTGTCTGGGCGAGTAGGGGTGACGCCGTCCAAGCAGGGTCAGCAGCAGATTCTTACCGCCGGGCAGCAAGTGGCCTACGCCGAGGGTGTCGCCGATGCTATGCACCCGGTAGACAGCGAATCGCGCCTGGCCTGGCGCGACGGTTGGCTCAACTATTACAAGGCGCCATTGGCCGATGTGGTCAAGGACCTGGAACGTTACTACCCGGGTCGCATCCTGTTGCTCAGCGACGACATGGGCGCCAAGCGCGTCAGTGGCAGCTTCCCCAGCAAAGACCCGCAGGCAGTGCTGAATGCGTTGCAGGCGGTGCTGGGCTTCGAGCAGCACCATGTGCTGGGGCGGATGATCGTGGTGCGCTAGGCGCATCCGAGCTTTTTGTGGGAGCTGGCTTGCCTGCGATAGCTTCACTGTGGTGTCCCTGATAAACCGAGGTGTCTGCATCGCAGGCAAGCCAGCTCCCACAGAAGCCAGCTCCACACAAGCTGGCTCGGGTTACTTCAGTGCAGCCATGATCGCGTCAGGGTTGTAATCGCGAATCAACGTGCCGTTCACATCCACAAATGGAATCCCGCCGCCGCCCAACGCCTCATAGGCCTTGCGCGCCTGGGCGTCCTTGTCGATATCGAACGCCTGGTACGGAATGCCCTTCTGATCGAGGAAGCGGCGGATCTGCTTGCAGTACCCGCACCACTCGGTGGAATACAGCACCACCCGCGCCGACGCCCGGGTTTGCTCCGACACCACCTGCGACGGGTTGAACACCCGCTCGATCTTGCCCCAGTTCTGGATCACCACCACGACCAGCAACACCAGCAGGACTTTTTTAAAGACCCCGCCCAGCATCAGTTGCGGCGCTTGAGCTGGTCGGTCAGTTGGGTCGGCAGGCCCTTGATGATCAAGGTGCCAGCGGCTTCGTCGTACTCGATCTTGTCACCCAGCAGGTGCGCTTCAAAACTGATGGACAAGCCTTCGGCGCGGCCGGTAAAGCGACGGAACTGGTTGAGGGTGCGCTTATCCGCTGGAATTTCCGGCGACAGGCCGTAGTCCTTGTTGCGAATGTGGTCATAGAACGCCTTAGGCCGATCTTCATCGATCAAACCGGACAGCTCTTCCAGGCCCATCGGTTCGCCGAGCTTGGCCTGGCTACTGGCGTAGTCCACCAGGGTCTTGGTTTTTTCGCGGGCGGATTCGTCCGGCAGGTCTTCGCTTTCAACGAAGTCGCTGAACGCCTTGAGCAGGGTACGGGTCTCGCCCGGGCCGTCGACGCCTTCCTGGCAGCCGATAAAGTCGCGGAAGTACTCCGAGACCTTCTTGCCGTTCTTGCCCTTGATAAACGAGATGTACTGCTTGGACTGCTTGTTGTTCTGCCACTCGGACACGTTGATCCGCGCCGCCAGGTGCAGCTGGCCGAGGTCCAGGTGGCGCGACGGGGTCACGTCCAGCTCATCGGTCACCGCCACGCCTTCGCTGTGGTGCAGCAGGGCGATGGCCAGGTAGTCGGTCATGCCTTGTTGGTAGTGGGCAAACAACACGTGGCCGCCGGTGGAGAGGTTGGACTCTTCCATCAGCTTTTGCAGATGCTCGACGGCAGTGCGGCTGAAGGTGGTGAAATCCTGGCCACCGTCGAAATATTCCTTCAACCAGCCACTGAACGGGTGCGCACCGGACTCGGCATGGAAGAACCCCCAGGCCTTGCCTTGCTTGGCGTTGTAGCTCTCGTTGAGGTCGGCAAGCATGTTCTCGATGGCAGCCGATTCGGACAGCTCCGAATCACGGGCGTGGAGAACTGCGGGGGTGCCGTCGGGTTTTTTGTCGATCAGGTGGACGATGCAATGACGGATCGGCATAGGCTTCTCGGCTGGTTGAAGGGGAGCGGTTGGCCTCCCCGAAAAGTCGCCCAGTGTACCGCACCCATTGGGCAAGACGTGCTCCGAAGGCCGTTTTGGTCCTCTCCGACGAGGCATATTCCTTTTTTTCACGGTTTAGAGCGATAAAGCTGACCAAATGGGTAGGTAGAAGCGGATATTTCCCCGTCTCTGTGCTAGTTTTGCCCCGTCTTACGCCAAGTCTCGGCGTTAAGCGTGCATTCAGCATCTGTCAGGTCGAACCAATCCCCGTTTCAAGCATCTATAACCCCGAACTTCGTGGTTATGGTCAGGGGTGCCAGGCCTAGACGGTCGGGCTCGATGGCTGACACTGCACTCTGCAATCCATATGAATTTGATAGGGAAGGAACACCACAATGGCTTTGACTAAAGACCAACTGATCGCTGATATCGCTGAATCCACCGACACCACCAAGGTTCAGGTGCGTGCAGTTCTGGAGCAACTGTCCCAGATCGTTGCTGATCAGCTGGAAAACGCTCAGGAAATCACTCTGCCAGGTGTTGGCAAACTGAAAGTGAGCGAGCGTCCTGCCCGTACTGGCCGTAACCCTTCGACTGGCGCTGCCATCGAAATCGCTGCCAAGAAAGTTATCAAGCTGGTTGTGGCCAAAAGCCTGACCGACGCTGTTAACAAGTAAGACGCAGCAAAAAAAACCGTGCTTCGGAGCGATCCGGGCACGGTTTTTTATTGCCTGCGATTTGTCAGTCGCGAACCCAACGCTGGCGCCAGATCTGCTGCTCGTTCTTGGTCTGGAAGGTCCAGGCGACGAATCGGCTTTGTTTCTGCCCCTGGGACATTTCCACCACTTGGCTTTCCAGCACGCCGGCCTTTTTCAGGGCTGTTTCGATCGCGGGCAGGTTTGACGCTTTTGACACCAGGCAGCTGAACCACAACACCTTGTGGGCAAAATGCGCGCTTTCGGCGATCAGTTGCGTCACAAACCGCGCTTCGCCGCCTTCACACCACAGCTCGGCCGATTGGCCACCGAAGTTCAGTACCGGCAACTTGCGCTTGGGATCCGCCTTGCCCAAGGCGCGCCATTTGCGCTCGCTGCCTTTGGTGGCTTCGTCCATGGACGCATGGAACGGCGGGTTGCACATGGTCAGGTCAAAGCGTTCGCCAGGCTCCAACAGGCCCAGCAGGATCTGCTTGGGGTTGGTCTGCTGGCGCAGCTGGATGACCTTGCTCAAGTCATTGGACTGCACGATAGCCTTGGCTGCGGCCACAGCAATCGGGTCGACTTCCGAGCCGAGGAAGTTCCAGCGGTATTCCATGTAGCCAATCAGCGGGTAGACACAGTTGGCGCCCATGCCGATGTCCAGCACCTTGACGATGGAGCCACGGGGGATCTTGCCGTCGTTGACGCTGGCCAGCAGGTCGGCGAGGAAGTGCACGTAGTCTGCACGCCCTGGCACCGGTGGGCACAGGTAGTCGGCCGGGATGTCCCAGTGCTGGATGCCATAGAAGGACTTGAGCAGCGCCCGGTTGAACACCCGCACTGCATCCGGGCTGGCGAAGTCGATGCTCTCTTTGCCGTACGGGTTGAGGATCACGAATTTCGCCAGTTCCGGCGTGGTCTTGATCAGCGCCGGGAAGTCGTAACGGCCTGTGTGGCGGTTGCGCGGGTGCAAGGTAGCCTCTTTGCGCGGCGCAACGGGTTTGGCCGTGGCGGCGGTTTTAGGCTTCTTGCGCGGAGGTTTGGGTGTGCTGGGGGCGGTCATGATGATTCTGGTGTTGGCTCAAAGTGGTGGGCATTGTCACACATCTTGAGCCTTACTCGGTCAACTGTGGGAGCTGGCTTGCCTGCGATGGCATCACCTTGGCCTGCTGAAGGACCGAGTTGTCTGCATCGCAGGCAAGCCAGCTCCCACATTGATTGGGTTTTCAAGGTGAAAAAAAAGAGGCCCGAAGGCCTCTTTTCTACACAGATTGCAGCTTACAGGCTGGAAATCCGCGCATGTTGCTCCGCCAGCTTGCCCAGGGCCTGTTCGGCCTCGGCCAGTTTGGCGCGTTCCTTGTCGATCACTTCGGCCGGGGCCTTGTCGACGAATGCCGCGTTGGACAGCTTGCCGCCCACGCGCTGCACTTCGCCTTGCAGGCGCGCGATTTCCTTATCGAGACGGGCCAGTTCCGCGCCCTTGTCGATCAGGCCGGCCATCGGCACCAGCACTTCCATCTCGCCAACCAGTGCGGTGGCGGACAGCGGTGCTTCGGCGTCGGCAGCCAATACGGTGATCGACTCCAGCTTCGCCAGCTTCTTGAGCAGCGCATCGTTCTCGGTGAGGCGACGCTGGTCTTCAGCGCTGGCGTTCTTCACGAACACTGCCAGTGGCTTGCCCGGCCCGATGTTCATCTCGGCGCGGATGTTGCGCGTGCCAAGCATCAGGGTCTTGAGCCATTCGATATCGCTTTCGGCGGCCTCATCGATACGCGCTTCGTTGGCCACGGGCCAAGGTTGCAGCATGATGGTCTTGCCTTCGATACCGGCCAGCGGCGCCAGGCGCTGCCAGATTTCTTCGGTGATGAACGGCATGAACGGGTGTGCCAAACGCAGCGCCACTTCCAGCACGCGCACCAGGGTGCGGCGGGTGCCGCGCTGGCGTTCGACCGGGGCGTTTTCGTCCCACAGCACAGGCTTGGACAGTTCCAGGTACCAGTCGCAGTACTGGTTCCAGATGAACTCGTACAAGGCTTGTGCCGCCAGGTCGAAACGGAACTGGTCGAGTTGGCGGGTCACTTCGGCTTCGGTGCGTTGCAGCTGGGAGATGATCCAGCGATCCGCCAGGGACAGCTCGTAGGCTTCGCCGTTCTGGCCGCAGTCTTCGCCTTTGTCCAGCACGTAGCGCGCCGCGTTCCAGATCTTGTTGCAGAAGTTGCGATAGCCTTCGACGCGGCCCATGTCGAACTTGATGTCGCGACCGGTGGACGCCAGCGAGCAGAAGGTGAAGCGCAGGGCGTCGGTGCCGTAGCTGGCGATGCCGTCGGCGAACTCGTCGCGGGTCTGCTTCTCGATCTTCTTCGCCAGTTTCGGCTGCATCAGGCCCGAGGTGCGTTTTTGCACCAGGGTTTCCAGGTCGATGCCGTCGATGATGTCCAGCGGGTCCAGGACGTTGCCCTTGGACTTGGACATCTTCTGGCCCTGGCCATCACGCACCAGGCCGTGTACGTACACGGTCTTGAACGGTACTTGCGGCGTGCCGTCCTCGTTCTTCACCAGGTGCATGGTCAGCATGATCATCCGGGCAACCCAGAAGAAAATGATGTCGAAGCCGGTGACCAGCACGTCGGTGGAGTGGAATTTCTTGAGGAATTCGGTCTGCTGCGGCCAGCCCAGGGTGGAGAACGTCCACAGGCCTGAGCTGAACCAGGTGTCCAGTACGTCGTTGTCTTGTTGCAGTGCGATGTCGGCACCGAGGTTGTGCTTGGCACGCACTTCGGCTTCGTCGCGGCCGACGTAGACCTTGCCCGACTCGTCGTACCAGGCCGGAATGCGGTGGCCCCACCACAGCTGACGGCTGATGCACCAATCCTGGATGTCGCGCATCCACGAGAAGTACATGTTTTCGTACTGTTTTGGCACGAACTGGATGCGGCCGTCTTCCACGGCAGCAATCGCAGGCTCGGCCAGCGGTTTGGTGGACACGTACCACTGGTCGGTCAACCACGGCTCGATGATGGTGCCGGAACGGTCGCCCTTCGGCACTTTCAGGCCGTGGTCGTCAACGCTCACCAGCAAGCCGGCGGCGTCGAAGGCGGCAACGATCTGCTTGCGTGCTTCGAAACGGTCGAGGCCGGCGTATTCGGCCGGGATCTTGCCGTCGATGCTTTCGTTCAGCGTGCCGTCCAGGTTGAACACCTGGCAGGCTGGCAGCACGGCAGCATTTTTGTCGAAGATGTTCAGCAGCGGCAGGTTGTGGCGCTTGCCGACTTCGTAGTCGTTGAAATCGTGGGCCGGGGTGATTTTCACGCAGCCGGTGCCGAATTCAGGGTCGCAGTAGTCGTCCGCGATGATCGGGATGCGACGGCCGACCAACGGCAGCTCGACGAATTTGCCGATCAGCGCCTGGTAGCGCTCGTCGTTCGGGTTAACCGCGACGGCGGCGTCGCCGAGCATGGTTTCCGGGCGGGTGGTGGCGACGATCAGGTAGTCGTTGCCTTCAGCGGTCTTGGCGCCGTCAGCCAGCGGGTACTTGAGGTTCCACAGGAAACCTTTCTCGTCGTGGTTTTCCACTTCAAGGTCGGAAATTGCCGTGTGCAGCTTGGTGTCCCAGTTGACCAGACGCTTGCCGCGGTAGATCAGGCCGTCTTCATGCAGGCGCACGAAGGCTTCTTTCACGGCTTCCGACAGGCCGTCGTCCATGGTGAAGCGCTCGCGGCTCCAGTCTACGGACGAACCCAGGCGACGGATCTGACGGCTGATGTTGCCGCCGGACTGGTCTTTCCATTCCCAGATCTTTTCCAGGAATTTCTCGCGACCCAGGTCGTGACGGCTCTGGCCGGTGGCTTCGAGTTGGCGTTCCACCAGCATCTGCGTGGCGATACCGGCGTGGTCGGTACCCGGTTGCCACAGGGTGTTACGGCCCTGCATGCGGCGGAAACGGATCAACGCATCCATGATCGCATTGTTGAAGCCATGGCCCATGTGCAGGCTGCCAGTGACGTTCGGTGGCGGGATCATGATGGTGTAGGAATCGCCCGCGCCTTGCGGGGCGAAATAATTCTCGGATTCCCAGGTGTTGTACCAGGAAGTTTCGATAGCGTGCGGCTGGTAGGTCTTATCCATGCGCGGCGGGACCCTAGTTGGCATTTATTCAGGAAAGCCGGCAAGTATAACGGGGCAGGGCGTGGAGGGCGAGTTGAAGACGGTCTAGAGGTCGATGCAAATCAATGTGGGAGCTGGCTTGCCTGCGATAGCAGTGGATCAGTTATTGATGCACTGACTGATCCACCGCTATCGCAGGCAAGCCAGCTCCCACAGGAGACCTATGTCCGTCTCAAGACTGGTATTGGCTAAGCAACCGCTCCATCCGCGCATCCAGACGGCGCTTGATCTCGGTCTCGATATGCGGGGCGAAGTCGTCGATCACGTCTTGCATGATCAACTGCGCGGCGGCGCGCAGTTCGTTGTCCAGGTGCAGCAGCAGGGCGTCCGGGCCTTTTTCGGCGGGGGCGGGTTCGACAGCAGCGGCAACCGGCGCCGGCGCAGCGGCCTTGGCGCCGACCATGTCGAACAACAGCGGAATCTGTACCTCGGCATCGACCGAATCGGTCAACAGCGGCGGTTGCAAGTCATCATCACCGAGCAACTGGCGGATCGACTCAAGGTCGTCCAGCAGGTGGTCGTCTTTTTTTATAGGGTTGGGAGTGTCCATCATTTACTCAAAGTCGTTGTAGCCGGTGATCCTGCAAAGGATAGCCCTGTTCGCGATAGAAACGGAAACTCTCCCGCGCGGCCTGACGAATAGCCGGATCTTCCACCACCACCTCTGCCACGCGGGCAAACGCCTTGGCGAACGGCGGCACTTTCAGGTCGAGGTTGACCAGCAGGTCATGGTGATCGCCGCAGCTGTCGCCCAAACCCAGCACCACCAGGCCTTCGGGTTCTGATTCGGCGGGGCCGTGGGGCACGAAGCTTTCGCCCTTGAAGCGCCACAGGCGGGCGTCGAGCTCGTCGCGTTGGGCGGCATCGCTGCAATGCAGGTAGATGCGGTGGCCCATGCGCCAGGCTTTTTCGGTGAGTTTGCAGGCAAAGTCCAGGCGCGCGAGCGGGTCGGCGCTGGGCAATATATAGAAGTCGACTTGGGTCATTGCGGTTCCTGGAACCCAGGGCGGCTTTATAAAGGCCGCCCTGGGGTTCTCATTTTCAGGCCTTGGCGCGATCCAGCAGGTACTGGGTCAGCAATGGCACTGGACGGCCAGTGGCGCCCTTGTCCTTGCCGCCGCTGGTCCAGGCCGTGCCGGCGATGTCCAGGTGCGCCCAGTTGAAGTTCTTGGCGAAACGCGACAGGAAGCAGGCAGCGGTGATGGTGCCGGCTTTCGGGCCGCCGATGTTGGCGATGTCGGCGAACGGGCTGTCCAGCTGTTCCTGGTACTCGTCGAACAGCGGCAGTTGCCAGGCGCGGTCGTCGGCAGCCTTGCCGGCGCTGAGCAGTTGTTCGATCAGTTCGTCGTTGTTACCCAGCAGGCCCGAGGTGTGGGAGCCCAGGGCGACGATGCACGCGCCGGTCAGGGTGGCGATGTCGATCACGGCTTGCGGCTTGAAGCGTTCGGCGTAGGTCAGGGCATCGCACAGCACCAGGCGGCCTTCGGCGTCGGTGTTGAGGATCTCGACGGTCTGGCCGCTCATGGTGGTGACGATGTCGCCCGGACGCGCTGCGCCGCCGCTTGGCATGTTCTCGGCGCAAGCCAGGATGCACACCAGGTTGATCGGCAGCTTGAGCTCCAGCACGGCACGCAGGGTGCCGAATACGCTGGCGGCACCGCCCATGTCGTATTTCATCTCATCCATGCCGGCGCCCGGCTTGAGGCTGATGCCGCCGGTGTCGAAGGTGATGCCTTTACCCACCAGAGCGTACGGTTTGTCGGCTTTTTTGCCGCCGTTGTATTGCATCACGATCAGGCGTGGCGGCTGGTCGCTGCCCTGGCCCACGGCATAGAACGAGCCCATGCCCAGTTCCTTGATCTTCTTCTCATCGAGGACTTCGACTTTCAGGCCCTTGAACTCTTTACCCAGCGCCTTGGCTTGTTCGCCGAGGAAGGTCGGGTGGCAGATGTTCGGCGGCAGGTTGCCCAGGTCGCGGGTGAACGACATGCCGTTGGCGATGGCGGTGGCGTGGGTCACGGCGCGCTGCACTTCAGCCTGGGCGGCCTTGATGGTCAGCAGGGTGATTTTCTTCAGGGCGCGCGGTTCGGCCTTGGTGCTCTTGAACTCGTCGAAGATATAGCCGCCGTCCACCAGGCTCTCGGCCAGCAGGCGGGTCTTGCCGTAGCTGTCGCGGCCCTTGACCACGACTTCATCCAGCGCCAGCGTGGCATCGCTGCCGCCCAGGCCCTTGAGGGTGGTGAGGATGCCGCTGATGATCTTGCGGAACGGGCGGTCGCCCAGTTCGGCGTCCTTGCCCACGCCCACCAGCAATACGCGGTCGGCCTTGAGGTTCGGCAGGCTTTGCAGCAGCAGGCTCTGGCCGACTTTGCCGGCCAGGTCGCCGCGCTTGAGGATCGCGCTGATGGCGCCGCCGCTCAGTTCGTCGAGTTGTTTGGCGGCAACGCCGAGTTTGCGGCCTTCGCCGATGGCGACCACGAGGGTGGCGGTTTTCAACGTTTCGGGGCTAACGCTTTTTACAACCAATTCCATTTTCGGGTCCCTTATAAAGGTCTGAGAGCCTTGCGTCTGTACGCAGGCTTTAATGCATGGCAGCTGTGTAAACCGCCAGCGACAAAGGCCGCAGTTTGAACCTCGGCGGCGGAGCCTGACAACCCTCGGCGTAAGCTTTGTCCCTGTCAATGAGCATGCTCCGTGACAGGCGCGGCCAATCACAGGATAATGCGCAATCTTTTTAGCCGGCCTGTGCAAACAGGTCGACTCGGTATGCTTGCTTGTTTGGCCGCCTTAGCCTGACAACCCTGGAGTGTCTGGTTTGATCGTCTTCCGTTATCTGTCCCGCGAAGTCCTGTTGACCCTGAGTGCCGTGAGTGCGGTATTGCTGGTCATCATCATGAGTGGTCGTTTCGTCAAATACCTGGCCCAGGCTGCTTCTGGCGCCCTGGACCCAGGGTCGCTGTTCCTGATCATGGGCTTTCGCCTGCCGGGGTTCCTGCAGCTGATCCTGCCCCTGGGCCTGTTCCTCGGGATCTTGCTGGCTTATGGCCGGCTGTACCTCGAAAGCGAGATGACCGTGCTCTCGGCCACTGGCATGAGCCAGCAACGCCTGCTGGGCATGACCATGATCCCGGCCGCCGGTGTGGCGCTGATCGTGGCCTGGCTGAGTCTGAGCCTGGCGCCCCAGGGGGCCATGCAGTTCCAGTTGGTGCTGAACAAGCAGGACGCCATGACCGAGTTCGATACCCTCGAACCGGGCCGCTTCCAGGCGCTCAATGACGGCACGCGGGTCACCTACACCGAAACCATGACCGAAGACCGCGCCAACCTCGGCGGGGTGTTCATCTCCGAGAAGCGCCTGGGCCAGGACAAGAAAGACCGTGGCATCTCCGTGCTGGTGGCCGACTCCGGCCGCCAGGAAGTGCGCCCCGACGGCAGCCGCTACCTGATCCTGGAAAACGGCTACCGCTATGACGGCAGCCCCGGCATGGCCGATTACCGTGCGATCAAGTACGACACCTACGGCGTGCTGCTGGCCCGCCCGGACGTCAGCGACGAAGTCACCGATCGCGATGCCATCCCGACCACCGAACTGCTTGGCAGCAAGGAGTTGCGCTCCATCGCCGAGCTGCAATGGCGGATTTCCCTGCCGCTGCTGGTGTTTATCGTGACCCTGATGGCCGTGCCGCTGTCGCGCGTCAACCCGCGCCAGGGCCGTTTCCTCAAGCTGTTGCCGGCAATCCTGCTGTACATGGCGTACCTGACCATCCTGATTTCTGCCCGCGGTTCCCTGGAGAAGGGCAAGCTGTCGCCGACCCTGGGCCTGTGGTGGGTTCACGGGATCTTCCTGGTGATTGGCCTGGGGCTGCTCTATTGGGAGCCTATCCGTCTGAAAATGTTGAGCCGTCGTGGCCAGAAGGAGTTGGCTCGTGGCTAAGCTCGATCGCTACATTGGTAGCAGCGTACTGATCGCCATCCTGGCGGTATTGGGCATCATCTTGGGCCTGGCCTCGTTGTTCGCCTTCATTGATGAAGTCGGCAACGTCACCGACACCTACACCGTATGGGACGTGCTGAGCTACGTGGCGCTCACCGCGCCGCGTCGCCTCTACGACATGATGCCGATGGCCGCGCTGATCGGTTGCCTGATCGGCCTGGGCAGCCTGGCCAGCAACAGCGAACTGACCATCATGCGTGCCGCCGGGGTTTCCATCGGCCGCATCGTCTGGGCCGTGATGAAACCTATGCTGCTGCTGATGCTGTGCAGCGTGCTGATCGGCGAGTATGTCGCGCCACCGGCCGAAACCACGGCCCAGGCCAACCGCGCCCTGGCCCAGGGTTCGGGCGATGCACAAAGCTCCAAGCATGGTCTGTGGCACCGCCAGGGTGACGAGTTCATCCACATCAACGCCGTGCAACCCGGCGGCCTGTTGATTGGCGTGACGCGTTACACCTTCGACAAGGAGCGCCACCTGTTGTCGTCCAGTTTCGCCAAACGTGCGCAATACAGCGCCGAGAAATGGCAACTGACCGACATCACCACGACGTATTTCCGCAATGCGGGCCAAGGCACCAAGTCCAGTACCGAAGTGATCAACGCACCGACTGAGGCGTGGGACATCGCCCTCAAGCCGGAACTGCTCAATACCGTGGTGATGATCCCCGAAAGCCTGCCGATCTCCGGGCTTTGGAGTTACATCCACTACTTGAAGGAGCAGGGCCTGAACAACGGCCGTTACTGGCTGGCATTTTGGGTCAAGGTGTTGCAGCCAGTGGTGACCGCCGCCTTGGTGCTGATGGCGATTTCGTTCATCTTCGGCCCATTGCGCTCCGTGACCCTCGGCCAGCGCGTCTTTACTGGCGTGTTGGTGGGCTTTACCTTCCGCATCGCCCAGGACCTGCTCGGCCCGTCGAGCCTGGTGTTCGGCTTCTCGCCGCTGTTTGCGGTGCTGGTGCCGACCGCGATCTGCGCCGTGGCCGGGTTCTGGTTGTTGCGCCGAGCCGGTTGATAGCGCGCTTATGTTCAAAAAATGCCCCGTTCGAGAGATCGGGGCATTTTTGTTCTGGTCAGCAAAGATGACGCCCGGGCAGAGCATCAGGTACAATTCCCGGCTATTTTTCAGCGGGCAATCTGCCTGCAGCCTTTTTGAGTGTTGATCCGTGAGTGATTTGAGTCATATCCGCAATTTCTCCATCATCGCCCACATTGACCATGGCAAGTCGACGCTGGCCGACCGGTTCATTCAAATGTGCGGTGGCCTTGCCGAGCGTGAAATGGAAGCCCAGGTCCTGGACTCCATGGACCTCGAACGTGAGCGCGGCATCACCATCAAGGCCCACAGCGTTACCCTGTACTACACAGCAAAAGACGGTATCAAGTACCAGCTGAACTTCATTGACACCCCCGGCCACGTTGACTTCACCTACGAAGTCAGCCGCTCGCTGGCCGCCTGCGAAGGCGCCCTGCTGGTGGTAGACGCCGGCCAGGGCGTTGAAGCCCAGTCCGTCGCCAACTGCTACACCGCGATCGAGCAAGGCCTGGAAGTGATGCCGGTGCTGAACAAGATCGACCTGCCACAGGCCGATCCAGACCGCGTAAAAGAAGAAATCGAAAAAATCATCGGCATCGACGCCACCGACGCCGTCGAGTGCAGCGCCAAGACCGGCATGGGCGTCGATGAAGTGCTCGAACGCCTGGTCAAGACCATTCCCGCGCCGACCGGCAACTACGAAGATCCGCTGCAAGCGTTGATCATCGACTCCTGGTTCGACAACTACCTGGGCGTTGTGTCCCTGGTGCGCGTGCGCCACGGCCGTGTGAAGAAAGGCGACAAGATCCTGGTCAAATCCACCGGCAAGATCCACCTGGTGGACAGCGTCGGTGTATTCAACCCGAAACACACCGCAACCACCGATCTGAAAGCCGGTGAAGTGGGCTTCATCATTGCCGGTATCAAGGACATCCACGGTGCACCGGTCGGTGACACCCTGACCTTGAGCTCCACCCCCGACGTTGACGTGCTGCCAGGCTTCAAGCGCATCCAGCCGCAGGTCTACGCCGGCCTGTTCCCGGTCAGCTCCGACGACTTCGAAGACTTCCGCGAAGCCCTGCAAAAGCTGACCCTCAACGACTCGTCGTTGCAGTACACCCCGGAAAGCTCCGACGCCCTGGGCTTCGGCTTCCGTTGCGGCTTCCTCGGCATGCTGCACATGGAGATCATCCAGGAGCGTCTCGAGCGCGAATACGACCTGGACCTGATCACCACCGCGCCAACGGTTATTTTTGAGCTGGCGCTGAAAACCGGTGAAACGATTTACGTCGACAACCCGTCCAAGCTGCCAGACCTGTCTTCCATCGAAGACATGCGCGAGCCGATCGTGCGGGCCAACATCCTCGTGCCACAAGAGCACCTGGGCAACGTGATCACCCTGTGTATCGAGAAGCGTGGCGTGCAGCACGACATGCTGTTCCTCGGCACCCAGGTGCAAGTGACCTACGATCTGCCGATGAACGAAGTGGTCCTGGACTTCTTCGACCGTCTCAAATCCACCAGTCGCGGCTATGCTTCGCTGGATTACCACTTCGACCGTTACCAATCGGCTAATCTGGTGAAACTGGATGTGCTGATCAACGGCGACAAGGTCGATGCCCTGGCACTCATCGTGCACAAGGACAACGCGCACTACAAAGGTCGCCAGTTGACCGAGAAGATGAAAGAACTGATTCCGCGCCAGATGTTCGACGTCGCGATCCAGGCCGCCATTGGCGGGCAGATCATTGCACGGACCTCCGTCAAGGCTCTCAGAAAGAACGTACTGGCCAAATGCTACGGCGGTGACGTAAGCCGTAAGCGCAAGCTGCTTGAGAAGCAAAAGGCCGGTAAAAAACGCATGAAGCAAGTGGGCAACGTGGAAATTCCACAAGAAGCCTTCCTTGCAGTGCTCAGGTTGGATAGTTAGGTCCTATGTCACTAAATTTCCCGCTGTTGCTGGTCATCGCCGTTGCCGTCTGTGGTCTCCTGGCGTTGCTCGATCTGGTGTTCTTCGCCCCGCGTCGGCGGGCGGCTATCGCGTCCTATCAGGGCAGCGTCAGCCAGCCCGATGCCGTGGTGGTCGAGAAGCTGAACAAAGAGCCTTTGCTGGTTGAATACGGCAAGTCGTTCTTCCCGGTGCTGTTCATCGTGCTGGTGTTGCGCTCGTTCCTGGTGGAACCGTTTCAGATCCCTTCGGGGTCGATGAAACCTACCCTGGACGTAGGCGACTTCATCCTGGTGAACAAGTTTGCCTACGGCATTCGCCTGCCGGTGATCGACAAGAAGGTCATTGAAGTCGGCGACCCGCAACGCGGCGATGTGATGGTGTTCCGCTTCCCGAGCGACCCGAACGTCAACTACATCAAGCGTGTGATCGGCCTGCCGGGCGACGTGATCCGCTACACCGGCGACAAGCGCCTGTTCATCAACGGTGAATCGGTGGCTGAGAAGCTGATCGGTTCCGAGCCGAATTCCCTGGGCAGCGCCGAGCTGTACCAGGAGAAACTCGGCGCGGTGGAGCACGAGATCCGCAAGGAAATGTCGCGCTACCGCCAGCCTGATGGCGAGTGGAAAGTGCCGGCCGGGCACTATTTCATGATGGGCGACAACCGTGACAACTCCAATGACAGCCGCTATTGGAACGATCCCAACATTCCCAAGGACATGCTGGGCATGGTTCCCGACGAGAATATCGTCGGCAAGGCCTTCGCGGTCTGGATGAGTTGGCCGGAGTCCAAGCTCAGCCACTTGCCGAACTTCTCGCGAGTCGGGCTGATCAAGTAATACAGGCGGCGCTGTGAACACAGCGCCGAATGCTTTTCTGGGGCTTGGACAAATGTCCGGCTCCATGCAGCACCAACCAGGATTTGAATTTGAACACTGCGTCAATCGTCGATGGCCGCCGGTGCCACCACACAGATATGGGTAAACCGTGACCGTTTCTCTAGCACGTCTCGAGCGTCTGCTCGGCTACACCTTCAAGGACCAGGAATTGATGGTCCTTGCCCTCACACACCGCAGCTTTGCAGGGCGTAACAACGAACGCCTGGAATTCCTCGGTGATGCCATCCTCAATTTCGTCGCCGGTGAGGCGCTGTTCGAGCGCTTCCCGCAAGCCCGTGAAGGCCAGCTGTCACGCCTGCGCGCACGCTTGGTGAAGGGCGAGACCCTGGCCGTGCTGGCCCGTGGTTTCGGCCTTGGCGAGTACCTGCGCCTGGGTTCCGGCGAGCTGAAGAGCGGCGGTTTCCGCCGTGAGTCGATCCTCGCCGACGCCCTTGAAGCGCTGATCGGTGCGATCTACCTCGATGCAGGCATGGAAGCGGCCAAGGAACGCGTCACCGCGTGGCTGACCTCCGAGATCGAAAGCCTCACGCTGGTCGATACCAACAAAGATCCCAAGACCCGCCTGCAGGAATTCCTGCAGTCCCGTGGTTGCGAACTGCCACGCTACGAAGTGGTGGATATCCAGGGTGAGCCCCATTGCCGCGTATTCTTCGTGGAATGTGAAATCACCTTACTGAACGAAAAAAGCCGAGGTCAGGGTGTGAGCCGTCGTATTGCCGAACAGGTAGCGGCCGCTGCAGCACTGATTGCCCTGGGCGTGGAGAATGGCCATGACTGATTCAACCGCAACACGCTGTGGCTATGTTGCCATCGTCGGCCGCCCGAACGTGGGCAAGTCCACGCTGCTGAACCACATCCTCGGCCAGAAGCTCGCGATCACCTCGCGCAAGCCGCAGACCACCCGCCACAACATGCTGGGCATCAAGACCGAAGGCAACGTGCAAGCGGTCTACGTCGATACCCCGGGCATGCACAAAGGTGGCGAGAAAGCCCTCAACCGCTACATGAACAAGACCGCTTCGGCAGCGTTGAAAGACGTCGACGTGGTGATCTTCGTGGTCGACCGCACCAAGTGGACCGACGAAGACCAGATGGTCCTTGAGCGTGTGCAGTACGTCACCGGCCCGTTGATCGTCGCGTTGAACAAGACCGACCGCATCGAAGACAAAGCCGAGCTGATGCCGCACCTGAGCTGGCTGCAGGAACAACTGCCGAATGCGCAGATCATCCCGATCTCCGCCCAGCACGGCCACAACCTCGAAGCCCTGGAGCGCGTGATCGCCGGCCACCTGCCGGAGAACGAGCACTTCTTCCCGGAAGACCAGATCACCGACCGCAGCAGCCGTTTCCTTGCCGCCGAACTGGTGCGCGAGAAAATCATGCGCCAGATGGGCGCCGAACTGCCGTACCAGATCACCGTCGAAATCGAAGAGTTCAAGCAGCAGGGCAAGACCTTGCACATTCATGCGCTGATCCTCGTCGAACGTGACGGCCAGAAGAAAATCATCATTGGCGACAAGGGCGAGCGCATCAAGCGCATCGGCACCGAGGCGCGCAAGGACATGGAGTTGCTGTTCGATTCCAAGATCATGCTTAACCTGTGGGTGAAGGTTAAGGGTGGTTGGTCCGATGACGAGCGTGCACTGCGCTCCCTGGGCTACGGCGACCTGTAAGCACACCGCTTAATGGTTGGCGGGCTTGCTGTGGCGAGGGAGCTTGCTCCCGCTGGGCCGCGCAGCGGCCCCAACAAAACCACTGAGTTTTTTCAGATAAAACTCGGTGGCTGACATAGGGGCTGCTCCGCAGCCCAGCGGGAGCAAGCTCCCTCGCCACAAAAGCGCTCTTCCTCTTTAGAGATTCCCCGTCTCATGTCCCAACCCCTCAGCCAACCCGCCTACGTCCTGCACAGCCGCGCCTACCGCGAGACCAGCGCCCTGGTGGACTTCCTCACGCCCCAAGGCCGCCTGCGCGCAGTGTTGCGCAGCGCTCGGGGCAAGGCGGGCACGCAGGCAAGGCCGTTCGTGGCGTTGGACGTGGAGTTTCGCGGCAAGGGCGAGTTGAAAAACGTCGGCCGCCTGGAAAGCGTCGGCACTTCCGCCTGGCTTAATGGCGAAGCGCTGTTCAGCGGCCTTTACCTCAACGAGTTGCTGATTCGCCTGCTCCCCGCCGAAGACCCGCACCCAGCCGTCTTTGATCACTACGCCGCCACGTTGCTCGCCCTCGCCGAAGGCCGTCCCCTGGAACCGCTGCTGCGTGCCTTCGAATGGCGCCTGCTCGACGACCTGGGCTACGGTTTCGAACTGGCCAACGACCTGCATGGCGACCCCATCGCCGCCGACGGCATGTACCGCCTGCAAGTGGACGCGGGCCTGGAACGTGTCTACCTGCTGCAACCCGGCCTGTTCCAAGGCACCGAGCTACTGGCCATGAGCGAAGCAGACTGGAGCGCGCCGGGCGCTTTATCCGCCGCCAAACGCCTGATGCGTCAAGCCTTGGCCGTGCACTTGGGCGGACGGCCGCTGGTCAGTCGCGAGTTGTTTCGAAAGCCCTGACAACCCCGTGTATGCTGTGCAGCGTTTCTTTCCCTATTCAGGAGCGCTTCCGTGACCAGCAGCAATCGCATTCTTCTTGGCGTCAATATCGACCACGTCGCTACCCTGCGCCAGGCCCGGGGCACCCGTTACCCTGATCCGGTCAAGGCCGCGCTGGACGCCGAAGAAGCAGGCGCCGACGGCATCACCGTGCACCTGCGCGAAGACCGCCGCCACATCCAGGAGCGCGATGTGCTGGTGCTCAAGGACGTGCTGCAAACCCGCATGAACTTCGAAATGGGCGTGACCGAAGAGATGATGCTGTTCGCCGAGCGCATCCGCCCGGCGCACATCTGCCTCGTACCGGAAACCCGCCAGGAACTCACCACCGAAGGCGGCCTGGATGTCGCGGGCCAGGAAGCGCGGATCAAGGCCGCGGTGGATCGCCTGTCGCAGATCGGCAGCGAAGTCTCGCTGTTCATCGACGCCGACGAGCGCCAGATCGAAGCCTCGCGCCGCGTCGGTGCGCCAGCCATCGAGTTGCATACCGGGCGGTATGCCGACGCCACCACCCCGACCGAAGTGGCCGATGAGCTGCAACGCATCATCGACGGTGTCGCCGTTGGCCTGCGCGAAGGGCTGATCGTCAACGCGGGTCACGGCCTGCACTACCACAACGTTGAAGCGGTGGCGGCGATCAAAGGTATTAACGAGCTGAACATTGGCCATGCGCTGGTGGCGCATGCGCTGTTTGTCGGTTTCAAAGGTGCTGTGGCCGAGATGAAGGCCCTGATCCTGGCCGCCGCCAAAGCCTGACCCAACACAGTCTAAAAACCCCTGAAGATCAAAAAATGTGGGAGCGGGCTTGCCCGCGATTGCGGTACACCCGTCAAAGCTGCATTGGCTGACCCACCGCAATCGCGGGCAAGCCCGCTCCCACATTTGATCTTCCACAGTTGACCTTTGGTGTGTCCAGAATTCAGCCATGCGGCAATGCGAAGCCTTACTGTTTAGGCCATGCGGGTGTATCGTATCTGCCCTTTGCAGGCCCTGGGCCTGCGGCTGATACGTGAGGTTGTTGTGTCCCGATCCTTTTCCCGTCGACAAATCCTGGGTGGCCTTGCCGGCCTGGCCGTAGTGGGCGTCGGTGCCGGTGGCGCCTATCGCTACTGGCTGGGGAAAGTCGCCGAGGCCGAGGCGGGCCACGATTACGAATTGATCGCCGCACCGCTGGACGTGGAACTGGTGCCGGGCCACAAAACCGAAGCCTGGGCGTTCGGCCCCTCCGCGCCGGGCACCGAGTTGCGTGTGCGCCAGGGCGAATGGCTGCGGGTACGTTTTATCAACCACCTGCCGGTCGCCACCACCATCCACTGGCATGGCATCCGCTTGCCGCTGGAGATGGACGGCGTGCCCTACGTCTCCCAATTGCCGGTGCTGCCTGGCGAATATTTCGACTACAAATTCCGCGTGCCCGACGCCGGCAGCTACTGGTATCACCCCCACGTGAACAGCAGCGAAGAACTCGGCCGTGGCCTGGTAGGCCCGCTGATTATCGAAGAGCGCGAACCCACCGGTTTCAAACACGAACGCACCCTTAGCCTGAAGAGCTGGCATGTGGACGAAGAGGGCGCTTTCGTCGCCTTCAGCGTGCCCCGTGAAGCGGCACGTGGCGGTACGGCCGGGCGCTTGTCGACGATCAACGGCGTGTCCCAGGCGGTGATCGACTTGCCGGCCGGGCAGATCACCCGCGTGCGCCTGCTCAATCTCGACAACACCCTGACTTATCGCATCAACATTCCCGACGTCGAAGCGCAGATCTACGCGCTGGACGGCAACCCCATCGAGCCGCGCCCACTGGGCAAGGAATACTGGCTGGGCCCGGGCATGCGCATTTGCCTGGCGATCAAGGCACCGGCGGCCGGCGAAGAGCTGTCGATCCGCAATGGTCCGGTACGCCTGGGTACATTCCGTTCCGTGGCCAATACCGACGCGCCCACCGAGTGGCCGCCGGCATTGCCCGCCAACCCGATTGCCGAGCCGGACCTGGCCAACGCCGAGAAACTCAACTTCAATTTCGAATGGGTCGGCACCGTTTCGGTCGACGATGGTCGGCCGCCCAGCCTGTGGCAGATCAACGGCCAGGCCTGGGACATCACCGACAAGACCTGCGCCGACCGCCCGATCGCCAAGCTGGAGAAGGGCAAGAGCTACATTTTCGAATTGAAGAACATGACCCAGTACCAGCACCCGATCCACCTGCACGGCATGAGCTTCAAGGTGATCGCCTCGAACCGCCACAAGGTGATCCCGTACTTCACCGACACCTACCTGCTGGGCAAGAACGAACGCGCCCGCGTGGCGTTGGTGGCGGATAACCCGGGGGTGTGGATGTTCCACTGCCACGTGATCGACCACATGGAAACCGGCCTGATGGCCGCCATCGAGGTGGCGTGATGCGCCAGTTTCGTCCCGTGGCGATCATCGACCGCAGCCGCGACCAGGACTTCATGCGCGAAGCCCTGGCCCTCGCCGCCCAAGGCGCCGCGCTGGGTGAAGTGCCCGTGGGCGCGGTGCTGGTGCAGGACGGTGAAATCATCGGCCGCGGCTTCAACTGCCCCATCAGCGGCAACGACCCCAGCGCCCATGCCGAAATGGTCGCCATCCGTGATGCGGCGCAGGCCATCAGCAACTATCGGCTGGTGGGCAGCACGCTGTACGTGACGTTGGAACCGTGCAGCATGTGCGCTGGCTTGATCGTGCACTCGCGGGTGTCGCGGGTGGTGTACGGCGCGCTGGAGCCGAAGGCGGGGATTGTGCAGAGCCAGGGGCAGTTTTTTACCCAGGGGTTTCTCAATCACAAGGTGCTGTTTGAAGGTGGGGTGTTGGCAGAAGAGTGCGGCACGGTGCTGAGTGAGTTCTTCAAGGCCCGCCGAGCCAAACCACAATCCAACTAACACCGCAGACCAATGTGGGAGCTGGCTTGCCTGCGATAGCTATCTGTCAGCCAACTCATCAGTGACTGATACACCGCTATCGCAGGCAAGCCAGCTCCCACAGTTTTGATCTCTATTTATTCAGTGAAACCGCACGCTTACTTGCGAGCGATGATAACGGCCCGCATCGGCGCCGGCAGCCCTTCAATCGTCTTACTGTGATCTTCAGGATCAAGGAAATCACTCAACGACTGGTACTTCATCCACTCCGTCCCACGCTGTTCTTCCACCGTGGTCACGCTCACATCCACACAGCGCACATCACTGAACCCGGCACGTCTTAGCCACAGCATCAACGCCGGCACCGACGGCAGGAACCACACGTTGCGCATCTGTGCGTAACGGTCTTCCGGCACCAGCACTTGTTGCTGATCGCCTTCCACCACCAGGGTTTCCAGCACCAGTTCACCGCCTTTGACCAAGGTGTCTTTCAACGCCAGCAAATGCTCGATGGGCGAGCGGCGGTGATAAAACACACCCATGGAAAACACCGTATCAAAACCTTCCAGATTCGCCGGCAAGTCTTCGAACGGGAACGGCAGGTGCCACGCCTTGGGTTCTGACAGGTAACGCTGCACGGCCTGGAACTGGCAGAAAAACAGCCAGTTCGGATCGACGCCGATCACGCTGTCGGCCCCGGCGCCGAGCATACGCCACATGTAGTAACCGTTGCCGCAGCCTACGTCGAGGATGCGTTTGCCCTTCAAGTCCAAATGCGGTGCCACCCGTGACCACTTCCAGTCCGAGCGCCATTCGGTGTCCACATGCACGCCGAACAGGTGGAACGGGCCTTTGCGCCACGGGCTCAGGCCCATCAACGCGGTGTGCATTTGTGCGCGGGTTTCGTCGTCGCAATCGGTGTCGAGGGTCAGGCCGTTGAGCAAATCCACGTCGCTGGGCTGGATCTTCGGCAGCGCATCCAGCGCGCTCTGCCAGCGCTCCAGGTCGCCATGGCCTTTTTCCATCTTGCTATCGAGTTGCGCTTGCAGGCCTTGGGCCCACACGGCCAAGGGAGTGCCGACCAAGTGGCGGGCGAGGGGGGACAGATCAATCATGGCAAGGCAATCAACGAGGCAAAGTTAAGACACTGGAACCACGGCACGACTTTCGAGAACCCGGCCGCCAGCAGGCGTTCGCGGTGTTCTTCGAGGCTGTCGGGCTTCATGACGTTTTCGATGGCGCTGCGCTTCTGGGCGATTTCCAGTTCGCTGTAGCCGTTGGCGCGTTTGAACGCGACGTGCAGATCGGTGAGCAACGCGTGTTCTTCGGGATCATTGAAGCGCAGCTTTTCCGAAAGGATTAGTGCGCCCCCCGGCAGCAGCGCTTGGCGGATGCGCGCGAGCAAGGCCAGGCGCTCATCGGGGGCGATAAATTGCAGGGTGAAGTTCAGCGCCACCACCGAGGCCGGTTGGAAGTGCAACGCGAGGATATCGCCCTCGATCACGTCCACCGGCAGCAACTCCTGGAACATCGAGTCCTGGCCATTGAGGTATTCACGGCAGCGCTCGACCATCGCCGCCGAGTTATCCACCGCGATCACCCGGCAGCCATCGGTGCGCACATGGCGGCGCAAGGCCTGGGTCACGGCGCCGAGGGATGAACCCAGGTCGTACAGCACGCTGTTGGGCTGGGCAAACTGCGCCGCGAGCACGCCGAGGTTTTCGACGATGGTCGGGTAACCGGGCACCGAGCGCTTGATCATGTCCGGGAACACCCGCACCACGTCCTCGTTAAAGGCGAAGTCCGGCACCTGGGGCAGGGGCTGGGCGAATAGGCGATCGGGTTCTTTGCTCACGGTTGTTCCGGCGACGAAAAGGGGAAAGGCCGGCATTTTAGCCAAGTTGGCGGTGGGATGCATGGTTGATCGGACCGTTAGTCAGGCGGGCTTGGCACCTGTTAATTCTGACAGTAGACGGATAGTTGGGCTGGGCTCAGATTCAAGGCGTCTGATATTTTCCGAGGATGGAGTCATGAGCCTGAAACTGACCGTCACCGACAAGAAGTTGAAAGCCCTGCTGGCGAAGATCAACAAGGACAAAAAGATCGAACCCGCCGAGTTTCTCGATCTCAGGAGACAGGCGGATGACGAGGTCGCCAACAGCGCGTTGCTGCCCGTACGGGACAACATGCGCATCATCGGTAACGCCGCGGACATCCTGGCCGATGCCATGAAGATCCTGTACCTCGAATTGCGCCGTCTGGACTATGGGATTCCCGACAAGGACCCGGCCAAGAACGCCAAGAAAGAGGCGGAAAAGGCCGCGCTGAAAAAGGCCGTCGAGTACCAATTGGCCTATGTCATCACCAGTTATCTGTTCACGCTCGACAAACTCTGAGGCGCTTGGCTGAACGCCGACGCGGTGATGCCCCACTGGCCCAGCCAGTAAGTGGCGATCAACAAATACGGCGCCGCGTCGAACGCCAGCACAAACCGGTTGATACCGATCAGCGTGTCGGAAAACACAAACGACGCCGCGCCCGCCGCCGCCAGCAGCGCCGAGCGCTTGGGCACGTCGCTGCCCAGGCGTGCCAGCGCACGCCAGAGCATGGCGCTGATCACCAGTGCGTAAACCACCACGGGAATCAGCAAGTCGCCAAGGCCGTGGGAAATCAGGATGCTCAGCAGCACAGCGCCGACGCCCAGCGCCAAGAGCAATGGCAGCAGCGCCAACCGCCGGCAATCACTGAAATAGGCCTTGAGGTACGCCAGGTGCGCAAACAGGAATGCACCGAGGCCAAAGATAAACAGGTCGCCCGGCCAGGCGAGCAGCACGTCGCCCACCAGGGAAAAAATCAGCCCCAGGCTGATCCAGCGTCGATAGTCGGTGGGCGGTGCATCATGCAGCCAGCCCAGCAGCGCCAGCACCGGCAGCGGTTTGACCAGCAGGCACAGTAAGGTGGCGTGGGTGGCCAGGCCGTAGACAAAGGTGCCGGCGCCCATCAACGCAAGAATCATCCATGGCATATCAGTTCACCGTAATGGCGCAGTCGAAAGTGTCGGCAGGTTCGGCTTCGGGTTCCCAGGGTTGCTGGGAGGTCAGGCGCAAGCGGCCCTGGCCTGCGGCGAAGGCCTGGAAGCGCCAGGTGGATTGCCCGCCGCCGCCGATCACGCCGGATTCACGGCTGCTGTAGACCTCGGGGCTCAGCGCGCGGAGCACGCCACCGGCGGAGTCCTGGATGGCCCAGCGGTAGCCAGTGGTGGGGTTGCTCGGCAGGGTAAGGATCAGGTTTTGCCCGGTCTTGAGCTGCAGCGGGCAGGCGCTTTGCGCGTCTACGCTGATGTTTTGCTTGGGGGCACTGGCGCACCCGGCCAGCAGGGCAAGGCTTAGGGGGATAAGCAGGCGGGCAGCGGTCATGGGGGCTCCGTTGATTCACGACGAAGGGCGAGCATAACCGAAGATGAGACAAGGTGTGACAGGGTGAAAGTGACATAAACCATTGTGGCGAGGGAGCTTGCTCCCGCTGGAGTGCGAAGCGCTCCCAAAATTTTTGGGGCCGCTGCGCAGCCCAGCGGGAGCAAGCTCCCTCGCCACAGGGGGGGTGAGATTTAGAAGAGCACTTTCGCCACATCCGCAAACCGCTTGGCAAAGTGCACCGTCATGCCTTCCTTCAGGTACTCCGGCAATTCCTCGAAGCTGCCACGGTTCGGCTCCGGCAAGATCAGTTCGTGAATCTTCTGGCGCCGCGCGGCAATCACCTTCTCACGCACCCCGCCAATCGGCAGCACATGCCCGGTCAGCGTCAGCTCGCCGGTCATGGCCACGCCTTTTTTCGGCGGCTGGTTACGTGCCAAAGACAGCAGCGCACTGGCCATGGTCACGCCGGCGCTCGGGCCGTCTTTCGGCGTGGCGCCTTCCGGCACGTGCAAGTGCACGAAGGCTTCGTCGAAGAACTTCGGGTCGCCGCCAAACGACTTCAGGTTCGAGCTGATGTAGCTGTAGGCGATTTCGGCGGACTCCTTCATCACTTCACCCAACTGCCCGGTGAGCTTGAAACCGCGATTGAGCGTATGGATGCGCGTCGCCTCGATCGGCAAGGTCGCGCCGCCCATGCTGGTCCAGGCCAGGCCGGTAATCACGCCGGTGCCGGACAACACTTGTTCGTTGCGGAACACCGGCATCCCCAGGGAGCTTTCCAGGTCCTTGTTGCCGATCTTGATCACCGAGTCCGGCTCATCCAGCAACTTGACCACCGCCTTGCGCACCAGTTTGCCCAGCTGTTTCTCCAACTGGCGCACCCCGGCCTCGCGGGCGTAACCGTCGATCAGTGCACGCAGGGCGCCGTCGCTGATGGTCAGGCTGGTTTTGGCCACACCGGCTTTTTCCAGCTGTTTTGGCCACAGGTGGCGCTTGGCGATGGCGACTTTTTCTTCGGTGATATAGCCCGACAGGCGAATCACTTCCATCCGGTCCAGCAACGGGCCGGGGATCGAATCCAGGGTGTTGGCGGTGCACACGAACAGCACTTTGGACAGGTCCAGGCGCAGGTCCAGGTAATGGTCGAGGAATTCGACGTTCTGCTCCGGGTCGAGGGTTTCCAGGAGCGCCGACGCCGGGTCGCCCTGGAAGCTCTGGCCCATCTTGTCGATCTCGTCGAGCATGATCACCGGGTTCATCACTTCCACATCTTTCAGCGCCTGCACCAGCTTGCCCGGCAGGGCGCCGATGTAGGTGCGGCGATGGCCCTTGATCTCGGCCTCGTCGCGCATGCCGCCGACGCTGAAACGATAGAACGGCCGCCCCAGGGATTCGGCGATAGATTTACCGACGCTGGTCTTGCCCACGCCCGGCGGGCCTACCAGCAGCACGATGGAGCCGGCGACTTCGCCTTTATAAGCGCCCACCGCGAGGAATTCGAGGATGCGGCTCTTGATGTCGTCCAGGCCCGCATGGTGTTTATCCAGCACCTTGCGCGCGTGTTTCAGGTCGAGCTTGTCTTCGCCATACACGCCCCACGGCACCGCCGTCGCCCAGTCCAGGTAATTGCGGGTGACTGCGTACTCTGGCGAGCCGGTTTCGAGGATCGACAGTTTGTTCAGTTCTTCATCGATACGCTTTTGCGCCTGGGCCGGCAGCACTTTGCCTTGCAGGCGTTGTTCGAACTGCTCGACATCGGCGCTGCGGTCGTCCTTGGTCAGGCCCAGCTCCTGCTGGATGACCTTGAGTTGTTCCTTGAGGAAAAACTCGCGCTGGTGTTCGCCGATCTTGCGGTTCACCTCGGCGGAGATTTCCTTTTGCAGGCGCGCAACTTCTACTTCTTTGCGCAGCATCGGCAGGACTTTTTCCATGCGCTTGAGCATGGGCACGCAGTCCAGCACTTCCTGCAACTCGTTACCGGTGGCCGAGGTCAGTGCGGCGGCGAAGTCGGTGAGCGGCGACGGGTCGTTGGGGCTGAAGCGGTTGAGGTAGTTCTTCAACTCTTCGCTGTACAGCGGGTTGAGCGGCAGCAGTTCCTTGATCGCATTGATCAACGCCATACCGTAGGCCTTCACCTCATCGGTCGGCTCTGACGGCTGGTGCGGGTATTCGACCTCCACCAGGTACGGCGGACGGTGGTGCTTGAGCCAGGTCTTGATGCGCACACGGGTCAGGCCCTGGGCGACAAATTGCAGCTTGCCGTTCTCGCGGCTGGCGTGATGCACCTTCACCAGGGTGCCGTACAGCGGCAGGCTGGAGGTGTCGAAATGGCGTGGGTCTTCTGGCGGCGTGTCCATGAAAAACAGGGCGAGGTTGTGGTGATCGGATTTACTCACCAGCTCCAGGGTTTCGGCCCACGGCTCTTCGTTGACGATCACCGGCAGCACTTGCGCCGGGAAGAACGGCCGATTGTGGATCGGGATGATGTAGACCTTGTCCGGCAGGTTTTGCCCAGGCAGCGCCAGGCCAGTGTTGGACGAAGGGGATTCAGCGTTTTCGGGATCTGCGTAGTCGTTGAGGTCGTATTCGGGGAATTCTTGCTGGTCGCTCATGGGGCACCTGCATCAGGAAGTATGCAGGTTAGATGGGGCGGGGTTGCGGTGGTTTCAATGGTCAGGTCAAGTTAGCAACATATTGCATAGTATTTGTCTCAACACGAACCCTGTGGGAGCTGGCTTGCCTGCGATAGCGGTCTGTCAGTTGAAGCATCTTTGACTGATATACCGCTATCGCAGGCAAGCCAGCTCCCACACTTTAAATGGTGTTTAGTCAGCTGATTTTGTGGAGGTAGGAGGGCAGGGGTTGTTCCGGCAATACCGACAATACCTTTAACCGCTGCAACATCCGCTGCCGCGCCCGCTGCAAATGCTCGCGCAGATTCAACGCCGCCGCATCCACCGCCCCATGCAACAACAACTCCAAAATCAAGCGATGCTCGGCCAACATGGCCGGATCAGCGCCGATCCCCAGCAATCGGTAAAAAATCCGACTGATAATCATCGGGCTCTGCCCCTGGCGAATCAGTGCAGCGATCTTGCGATTCTGCAACCCGGCCAGGCAGCGCTGGTGCAAATCCTCTTCGATCTGCTCGATGGCTTCCAGGCTGCACTGCGGGCTGTCCTGGGCGTCCAGCACCCGTTGCAACATCGCTTCCAGCTCCTCGCGGTCCAGGCCCGGCGCGCTGAGGCGCAGGGCTTCGGGTTCCAGGCAGGCGCGCAGTTCGTAGTCTTCGGTGACTTCCCGCGCGGTCAACGGCCCGGCCAGCCATTGGGAATAGGGCTCCTTTTCCACCAGGCCACGGTCGCGCAGGCGCATCAGCGCTTCACGCACCACGGCGCGGCTGACGCCGTAGTGGTCGGCGGCGGCTTGTTCATCCAGGCGGTAATGGCCGAAGGCAATGCAGGTGGACAGCGCCGCGCCGATTTCCTCGACGATGCGCTCGCCCAATGGCCGCGTGTCCACCAACTCCGCTTCGCCATTGAGCCCCAGGTGCGCATGGCTCAAGGGCAGGCGCAGCGGCTCCATCGCCAGGCCTTCGGGGTTGATCAGGTAACCCCGGCCGTTGAAACGGCAGATCAAGCCTTCGTCGTGCAACAGGTCCAGGGCCTTGCGCACCGGCACGCGGCTGGTGCCGAACAATTCGGCCAGCGGCGCTTCCAGCAACACCAGGCCGTGGCGGGCCGTGCCGTTGACGATCGCGTCACGCAATACCTGGTGAATCATCGCGTAGCGGGAGGCCGAGGCAGACACTGCTTTCATTGCGTTCTCAGGGGCTTTCAGGACGGTGGCCGGGGATTCTCTCATAAGTTGTGCCTGTCACCCTGCGCCACGTCGGTGGCACTTTTTTGGGGCTGGGAATGTTGGAATGTTACTTTTCTGCACCAAAATGTACTTATTAATAAAAGATACATTATTTCATTCAAGGCCTTGCGCCGGCTTCAGTCAAACTATTTTTCCTGCTATCCAAGCTATCTATCCCGTAGCTCTGGGCGATAAACCCACGCTTGGCAAAAACCTCGACACAGAGACTGGCACGAAATCTGCCTTTGTAAAATGTACATTTTATTAATATGTACGTTTTGCGAGGGTCATCTTGATGTCAGACGCCACTTCCATGGCCGAGGATTTCGCCAGCGGTCGCAGCGACCCGGTGCAGGTGCTTGATCAGGCACTTGTCCACGCGAGCATGGCCCCCTGCGTATTTATCTCCCTGACTGCCGAGCGTGCCCGTCGCGAGGCTGAAGCCTCAGCCGCGCGCTGGCGGGCCGGCCAGCCGCTGAGCGTGCTTGATGGCGTGCCGCTGGCCTGGAAAGACCTGTTCGACGTGGCCGGCAGCATCACCACGGCGGGCGCCGCCTACCGTCGCAACGCGCCGGCGGCCTTGCTCGATGCGCCCAGCGTCGGCCTGTTGTGCCGCGCGGGGATGGTCAGCGTGGGCAAGACCAACCTCAGCGAGCTGGCCTATTCCGGCCTGGGCCTGAACCCGCATTTCGGCACGCCGTTCAACCCGCACAGCAGTGACCAGGCGCGCATCCCCGGCGGTTCGTCCTCGGGTTCGGCGGTCGCCGTGGCGGCCGGGATCGTACCGATTGCCATGGGCACCGACACCGCCGGCTCGATCCGCATCCCCGCCGCGTTGAATGGCCTGGTGGGTTACCGCAGCAGCAGCCGGCGCTACAGCCGCGACGCGGTGTTCCCGTTGTCGCGCACCCTCGACAGCCTCGGCCCGCTGACCCGCAGCGTGCGCGACGCGTTGACCATCGACGATTTGCTCCATGGCCGCCGCCAAGTCCACACGCCCCGCAGCCTCAAGGGCCAGCGTTTTGTGTTGGCGCACCAAGACGTCGAGCCGGCCGTGCGCGACAACCTGCTGCGCGCCGTGGCGCAACTGCAAGCCGCCGGCGCGCTGATCGAAGAACGTGAATGCCCGACGTTCCAGGCCACCCTGGAGTTGATCCGCGACCACGGCTGGCTCGGTTCCTTCGAAGCCTTCGCCCTGCACGAAGCGTTGCTCGGCAGCCCCGACGCCGACCACCTCGACCCCCGCGTACGCCGCCGCCTCGAAGCCGCCCGCGCGCTGCCCGCCAGCCAATTGCTGTACCTGATCGAAGCCCGCCGCCGCCTGCAACAACAACTGCTCGACGACCTCGACGGCGCGCTGCTGATCACCCCCACCGTCGCCCACGTCGCGCCGCCCCTGGCGCCGCTGGAAGCCGACGATGACCTGTTCATCCACACCAACCTCGCCACCCTGCGCCTGACCATGCCCGGCAGTTTCCTGGACATGCCCGGCGTGAACCTGCCCAGCGGCCGCGACGCCCTGGGCCTGCCCACTGGGTTGCTGCTCAGCGCCCCGACGGGGGAAGACGCACGCCTGTTGCGCGCCGCGTTGTCCGTCGAATCTGCAATGACTATTTAAGGAGACACACCATGGCTAAAGACATCCTCTGTGCATTTGGCGTCGACGTTGATGCCGTCGCCGGCTGGCTCGGTTCCTATGGCGGCGAAGACTCGCCCGACGACATCTCCCGCGGCCTGTTCGCCGGTGAAATCGGCGCGCCACGCCTGCTCAAACTGTTCGAGCGCTACGGCCTGCGCACCACCTGGTTTATCCCCGGGCACTCGATGGAAACCTTCCCCGAGCAAATGAAAGCCGTGGCCGACGCCGGCCACGAGATCGGCGTGCACGGCTACAGCCACGAAAACCCGATTGCCATGACCGCGGAGCAAGAGGAAATCGTCCTCGACAAGTCCATCGAGCTGATCACCCAGGTCACCGGCAAACGCCCGACCGGCTACGTTGCGCCGTGGTGGGAGTTCAGCAAGGTCACCAACGAACTGCTGCTGAAAAAAGGCATCAAGTACGACCACAGCCTGATGCACAACGACTTCCACCCCTACTACGTACGCAAGGGCGACAGCTGGACCAAGATCGACTACAGCCAGCACCCCGACACCTGGATGAAACCCCTGGTGCGCGGCGAAGAAACCGACCTGGTAGAGATCCCGGCCAACTGGTACCTCGACGACCTGCCGCCGATGATGTTCATCAAAAAAGCCCCCAATAGCCACGGCTTCGTCAACCCGCGTCACCTTGAAGAAATGTGGCGCGACCAGTTCGACTGGGTCTACCGCGAACACGAACACGCGGTGTTCACCATGACCATCCACCCCGACGTCTCCGGCCGCCCGCAAGTGCTGCTGATGCTGGAGCGCCTGATCGAACACATCCAGAGCCATGCCGGCGTGCGCTTCGTCACCTTCGACGAAATCGCCGATGACTTTATCCGCCGTCAACCGCGTACCTGACCTTCCTACTCCCCGAGGCGCGACTCATGTCCATCTACAACAAGCTTGACCTGACCGGCTGGAAACCCCGGCAACTGACCTCCAAGGAAGTGCGCTTCGCCACCTGGATCGCGTTTTTCGCCTGGGTGTTTGCGGTGTACGACTTCATCCTTTTCGGCACCTTGCTGCCGGAAATCGGCCGGCATTTTGGCTGGGGTGAAGTGGAGCAAGCTGAAATCGCGACATGGGTCGCCGTGGGCACGGCGGTGGTCGCCTTTGCCATTGGCCCGGTGGTCGATAAGTTGGGCCGGCGCAAAGGCATTATCTTCACCGTGGCCGGCTCGGCGCTATGCTCCGCGTTGACCGCCATCGGCGGCGCGTGGGGCAAGTCGCCGCTGATCCTGATCCGTTCGCTGGGCGGCCTGGGCTATGCCGAGGAAACCGTCAACGCCACGTATCTGAGTGAACTGTATGGCGCCTCGGAAGACCCGCGCCTGACCAAGCGCCGTGGTTTTATCTACAGCCTGGTGCAGGGCGGCTGGCCGGTCGGTGCGTTGATCGCTGCCGGTTTGACCGCGTTGCTGCTGCCGATCATCGGCTGGCAGGGCTGCTTCATCTTCGCCGCGATCCCGGCGATTGTGATCGCGATCATGGCGCGCAAGCTCAAGGAAAGCCCGCAGTTCCAGATCCACGAACGCATCAGCCAACTGCGCAAAAGCGGCGCGGTGACTGAAGCGCAGAACGTCGCCGTGACCTACGGCGTGGACTACGACGAACACAGCAAGGCCGGCCTCAAGGCCGCGTTCCGTGGCCCGGCCCGCCGCGCCACCCTGGTGATCGGCGCCGCGCTGTTGCTCAACTGGGCGGCGATCCAGGTGTTCAGCGTGCTCGGTACTTCGGTGATCGTCAGCGTGCACCACATCTCGTTCGAGAACTCGCTGATCATCCTCGTGCTGTCGAACCTGGTGGGCTACTGCGGTTACCTCAGCCACGGTTGGATGGGCGACAAGATCGGCCGTCGCAACGTCATCGGCCTGGGCTGGATGCTCGGCGGCCTGGCGTTCGCCGGCATGCTGTTTGGCCCGAGCAACATGGCGATGGTGGTCGGGCTGTACAGCCTGGGCCTGTTCTTCCTGATCGGGCCGTACTCGGCGGCGCTGTTCTTTATCAGCGAAAGCTTCCCCACCAGCATCCGCGCCACCGGCGGCGCGATCATCCACGCCATGGGCCCGATTGGTGCGGTGGTCGCAGGTTTTGGTGCCACTCAGGTGCTGTCCGCCGGCAGCGACTGGCAGACCGCCGCGCTGTGGTTCGGTGCGGTGCCGTGCTTCCTGTCCGGCATGTTGATGTTCGCCGCGCGCCATGTGCGCCCGGAAACTGTTCAGTAAGGAGTGTGTGATGAGCCGTAAAGTTGCCTTGATTACCGGCGCCGCCAGCGGCATCGGCCAAGCCCTCGCCGTGGCCTATGCGCGAGTCGGTGTGGCGGTGGTCGGCGGGTATTATCCAGCCGATCCCCATGACCCGCACACCACGGTTGGGTTGGTGGAAGAAGCCGGCGGCGAATGCCTGATGTTGCCGCTGGATGTCGGCAACACTGCCTCGGTGGACGCCCTGGCCGAGCAAGCCGTGCGGCACTTCGGCCGCCTCGACTACGCCGTTGCCAACGCCGGTTTGCTGCGGCGTGCGCCGCTGCTGGAAATGACCGACGCGCTGTGGGACGAGATGCTCAATGTCGACCTGACGGGGGTGATGCGCACCTTCCGTGCGGCCACCCGGCACATGAGCGAAGGCGGCGCGCTGGTGGCGATTTCATCGATTGCCGGTGGCGTGTATGGCTGGCAGGAACACAGCCATTACGCAGCGGCCAAAGCCGGCGTGCCGGGGTTGTGTCGCTCGCTGGCGGTGGAGTTGGCGGCCCAGGGCATCCGTTGCAATGCGGTGATCCCGGGGTTGATCGAGACGCCGCAGTCGCTGGATGTGAAGAACTCGCTGGGGCCGGAAGGGCTGGCGAAAGCCGCGCGGGCGATTCCGCTGGGGCGAGTAGGGCGGGCGGATGAAGTGGCGTCGTTGGTGCAGTTCTTGACCAGTGATGCGTCGAGTTATCTGACCGGGCAAAGCATCGTCATCGACGGCGGCCTCACAGTGCGCTGGCCTGATTAATAACTGATGTACTCGGTCCAAATGTGGGAGCTGGCTTGCCTGCGATAGCGGTGGGTCAGCAGCACATGTATTTACTGAACCACCGCCATCGCAGGCAAGCCAGCTCCCACAGGGAGCCGGTGTGTGTCTGAGGAGTTTTGTATGACGCAACTGACTAACCGCCGCGCTGTGATCACCGGCGCCGGCAGCGGCATCGGCGCTGCCATCGCCCGCGCCTACGCCGCTGAAGGCGCGCGCCTGGTGCTGGCCGACCGCAACGCCGCCAGCCTCGCCGAAACCGCAATCACCTGCCGCAACCTCGGTGCCGAAGTCGTCGAATGCCTGGCTGACGTCGGCACCGTTGAAGGCGCCCAGGCCAGTGTGGATACCTGCGTCGCGCAGTTCGGCGGCATCGACATTCTCGTCAACAACGCCGGCATGCTCACCCAGGCGCGGTGTGTCGATCTGTCCATCGAGATGTGGAACGACATGCTGCGCGTCGACCTCACCAGCGTGTTCGTCGCCAGCCAGCGCGCCTTACCGCACATGCTCGCGCAGCGTTGGGGCCGCATCATCAATATCGCCTCGCAACTGGGCATCAAGGGCGGCGCCGAACTGACTCACTACGCCGCCGCCAAGGCCGGGGTGATCGGCTTTACCAAGTCCCTCGCACTGGAAGTCGCCAAGGACAACGTACTGGTCAACGCCATCGCCCCTGGCCCGATTGAAACACCGTTGGTGGGTGGCATCAGCGACGACTGGAAACGCGCCAAGGCCAAGGAGTTGCCCCTGGGCCGCTTCGGCCTGGCCGATGAAGTGGCGCCCACCGCCGTGCTGCTGGCCAGCGAGCCGGGCGGTAATCTGTTCGTCGGCCAGACCCTCGGCCCGAACTCCGGCGACGTCATGCCATGAGCGGGGTGTAGCCATGTGCGGACTCTGCGGGCTGCTCGGCGAAGACCTGCACTGGAGCGACCCCCTGGGCGATGAAGTGCCCCGGCGCCGCGAACGCCTGCGCCGGATCGCGGCGATCAACCAGGTGCTGGCGGTGTTCCGGCTCAAGGTCGAAGACTTCCAGGGCGCCTCGTACCTGTTGCTCGGCGCCACCGGCAAGCAGGAACTGGCGAGTGGCCTGGATCAACTGTGGCTGGCCGCCGAAAACATGCTCGGCCGCCCGTTGGACCCCCTCGATCCCAAACTGCTCGACCACCTTGAACACTGACTGTGGCGAGGGAGCTTGCTCCCGCTGGAGTGCGCAGCGCTCCCAAGCTTTTGGGGCCGCTGCGCAGCCCAGCGGGAGCAAGCGCCCTCGCCACAAAGGAATGCAATCATGAGCATCGCCCTGAATGTGATCACCGGCTTCCTCGGCAGCGGCAAGACCACCTTGCTCAAGCGCCTGCTGCAAGGCGAAAGCCTCGGCGACACGGCATTGCTGATCAATGAATTCGGCGACGTCGGCATCGACCACCTGCTGGTGGAAGAGGTCGCGCCGGACACCGTGCTGCTGCCCAGCGGCTGCGTGTGCTGCTCGATTCGCGGCGAGTTGAAAGACGCGCTGCTCGGCCTGTTGCAACGCCGCGAGCGCGGGGAAGTCCCGGCATTCAAACGGGTGATCCTCGAAACCACCGGCTTGGCCGACCCGGCGCCAATTCTCGCCACCTTGAACAACGACGTGCAGTTGCGCGGGCGCTTTCATATTGGCCTGGTGATCACCCTGGTCGACGCCAGCCACGCCACGCTGCAAGAGCGGTTACACCCGGAATGGCTGGCCCAGGTCGCGGCAGCGGATCGCCTGCTGCTGAGCAAGACCGACCTGGCTGGCGACAGCGCCCCGCTGCGCGCGCACTTGCAGGCGCTCAACGCCGGCACGCCGATCCTCGATACCCAGGACATCCACAGCGGCGAGCAACTGCTGCTCGGCGAAGGCCTGCGCAGCGCCGAACCCGCCGTGGAAGTCAGCCGCTGGCAATTGCATCAACCCACCACCGCCACCCATGGCGCCGCGCAAGTGTGCTGCCTGACCTTCGACCAGCCGCTGGATTGGGTCGGCTTCGGGGTGTGGCTGTCGATGCTGTTAAGATGCCACGGCGAACGAATCCTCCGGGTCAAAGGACTGCTCAACGTGAACGCCAGCAACGCCCCCATCGTCATTCATGGCGTGCAGCACTGCCTGCACGCTCCGGTGCACTTGCCTGCATGGCCGGGCAGCGATCGCCAGTCGCGCCTGGTGTTTATCCTGCGCGGTCTCGACCCGGCGCAGCTGCGCCGCTCGTTTGACGTGTTTTCGCGGCGGTTCGCCGCATGATTACCCTGCGTGTCCTTGGCACGTCGGTGACCTTGCTGGAATGCCTGCGCGTACGTGCCGAGCAGGAGCTGGGCATCCGCCTGGTGTATCAGGTGCACGATGTCGAGCAGGCCCAGCGCATCGCGGTGATGCAGCCCGACAGCTATGACCTGTATGACCAGTGGTTCCATAACGTCGATTTTGTGTGGCCGGCGCGGGCGATCCAGCCCATCGACACGCGGCGCATCGCGTTGTGGCACGAGATCAACGACCTGCCCAAGCGCGGCCGCCTGTCGCCGGATGACCGTCTCGGCAGCGGCAGCGTGCCCAGCGAACGCCTGTTCGTGCAGCACGACGGCAGCCTCGGCAGCACCGTTACCGAACGCATCAGCATGCTGCCCCTGACCCACAACGCCGACAGTTTTGCCTACCGCCCCGAGCGCCTGCCCGACGGTTTTTGCCACGGCAATGAAAGCTGGGGCTGGCTGCTCGACCCGGCCTGGCGCGCACGCACCGCGCTGCAAAGCGACGCCGCCATCGGCGCCCTGGACGCCGCGCTGGCGGTGCAGGGCGCGGGGCTCGCGCAGTTCAAGGACATCGGCAACATGAGCATCGAAGAGATCGACGTGCTCGCCGACATCCTCGTGCGCAAACAAAAGGAAGGCCACTTCGCCGCCTTCTGGTCGGATGACGAAGAGGCTGCGCAGTTGATGCTCAGCCCGAGCATCGACATCCAGAGCCTGTGGTCGCCGACCCTGATGCGCCTGCACCGCGCCGGGGTGAAATACCGCCTGGCGGTGCCGCGTGAAGGCTATCGCGCCTGGTTTGGCGGCTTGTCCTTGTCGCGCCATGCCCAAGGGCCGGTGCTGGATGCGGCCTATGCCTACCTCAACTGGTGGCTGTCCGGCTGGCCCGGCGCGGTGATGGCGCGCCAGGGTTACTACATCGGCAACCCGGCGCGCAGCCGCGACCACCTGAGCAGCGCCGAGTGGGATTACTGGTACGCCGGTCAACCTGCGCGGGAGGAGCTGCTGGGCAGTGATGGCCTGCCGTTGATCGATATCGGCGAAGTGCGTGATGGCGGTTCCTATGAACAGCGCATGGGGCACATTGCGGTGTGGAACTCGGTGATGGATGAGCACAACTATTTGGTGCGGCGTTGGGGGGATTTCATGCGCGCGCGCGGTGCCTAAAGAGAGGCACAGGCTCGGCTTATGTGGGAGCGGGCTTGCCCGCGATGAGGGCCTATAAGCTGATGCATGTGTTGGCTGACCCACCGCAATCGCGGGCAAGCCCGCTCCCACATTGGATCTCCTTCCGCCTCTGGTTTATCGATCGTTCCCACGCTCCGCGTGGGAATGCCTCCACGGGCGCTCCGCGCCCAGCTCAGCCCCAAGTCAAGCCCGTGCCGCCAATAACTTGACAGCAACATTCCTTGTTTTATTGGGTGTACTTATCCCAGCTCCCAGCTAATCTGCTTAAACCGAATATCCAATCCAAATGGATGTTTTTTTGACGCCGGGTCAGCAGTTGCCAGGGAAGCCTATGACACAGGGACGTAGTGGCAGAAACAGACGCACGCTGCCAGAGGGCACAGCGATGAGGTGGCGCCATACGTTCCAGACCCGTATCGCCGGCGTGCTTGCGCTGTTGCTGTTGGTGGTGGTCGCGGCCACTTACTTCGCCGTCAAGACCGCCACCACCCGTGCCGTGGAGAACCAGGCCGAGGCCCAGCTGGAGACCGGCAGCCAAGTGTTCGAGCGCCTGCTCGACCTGCGCGGCCGGCGCCTGCAATACGGGCTGGACTGGCTGACGGCGGACGAACCTTTCAAACAAGCGGTGGCCGAGGGCAAGCCTGCGCCGATCCTCGCGGCGCTGGACCGCCACGGCACGGGCATCGGTTCCAGCGAGGTGTTTGTGTTGGGCCTCGACGGCAAGGTGATGGTCAGCACCTTGCCGCTGTTTACCCGTGGCACGCCGTTCCCCCAAGACGATGCCTTGCGCCATGCGCGGCGCAGTGGCCTGCAAATGCTCATCGTGGCCATGGATGGGCGACCGTACCTGCTGGTGCAAAAGGACGTCGTCAACTCGCAGCCCGTGGCGCGCATCGTCATGGGCTTCCCGATGGATACGCAGTTCGCCAACGAACTGCGTTCCATGAGTAACCTCGAAGTGTCGTTCCTCGCCGTGCAGGACGGCCGCCCCGGGCCGTTGTTCACCACCCAGCCCGACACCGTCCAGCCGGATATCGTCACGACGTTGCGCCAGCCGCAGGTCAACCCCGAGGCCCATATCGAAGGCTTCCACGGCCAGCGCATGCTCAGCCAAGTGCTGTCGCTGGCCAATACCGGTGCCAGCGATGAGGTGCGGGTGCTGCTGCAAAGTCCGTTGGACCATGCCCTGGAATCCTTTGCGCCGCTGGACCGCCAGTTCCTCGGGATTGCCCTGGCGGTGCTGCTGGTGTCGCTGGCGGGGGCGTTGTTCCTCGCGCGGCGCGTGTCGCGGCCGTTGAATGCGTTGGTGGAGGCGGCCGAGCGCATCGGTGCCGGTGACTACCGCACGCCGGTGCGGGTGCGCAGCCACGATGAATTCGGCCTCCTGGCCCGTGCCTTCAACGCCATGCAAAGCGGCATTGCCGTGCGCGAGCGGCAACTGGCGCACAACGCGTTGCATGACCCGCTCACCGGCCTGCCCAACCGCGCGCTGGCCATGGAGCGCCTGGGCAGTGCGATCAGCGCCCGCCGGCCCGTGGTGTTGCTGTACGTGGGCATTGAAAACTATCGCGTCATCAACGAAGGCTTTGGCCCCGAAGGCGTGGAAGAGATGCTGCGCGAAGCCAGCCGCTGCTTGTCCATGAGCCTGCTGGCCAGCGACACCGCTGCGCGCATCACCGGCAGTGAGTTCCTGGTGCTGCTGGAAAACACCGAGATCGACCGCGCCGTCGCGCGCGCCGACCGTCTCTACGCGCTGCTCACCGAGCCCCAGCGCGTCGGCAACGACGAACTGCGCCACGAAGTCAGCATCGGTATCGCCGCTTACCCCGTCGATGGCCAGCAGGTGGAAGAGTTGATCAGCCGCGCCGCGATTGCCCGGCATGATGCAGCGAGCCTGCCGGGGCATTTGCAGATCTACCAGCAGCACCGCGAACTGGCGCACCAACGCCAGATCACCCTGATCCGCGACCTGCGCCGCGCCGTGGTCGAGGGCGAGTTGTTCTTGTGCTACCAACCCAAGCTCGACCTCAGCCATGGGCATGTGCGCCAGGCCGAAGCCTTGCTGCGCTGGCAGCATCCGACCCTGGGCCAGGTGTCGCCCGCCGAATTCATTCCCCTGGCCGAACGCACCGGCAGCATGGGCAGCCTGACCCTGTGGGTGATCGAAGAAGCCGTGCGCCAGATCGCCGAGTGGGGGCAGCGGGGGTTGCATATCCAGCTGTCGGTGAATATTTCCGTGGACGATTTGGCCGATGATGACCTGGCGATTCGTGTCACTGCCTTGTTGATGCAATACGACGTGGCGGCCGAGCAGCTGATTTTCGAGATCACCGAAAGCGCGATCATGCACAACCCGCAACAGGCGCTGAACGTGCTGGAGCAACTGCGCGGTTGCGGTATCAGCCTGTCGGTGGATGACTACGGCACCGGCTATTCGTCCCTCGCGCAATTGCAGCGCCTGCCGGTGCAGGAGTTGAAGATCGACCAATCCTTTGTGCGCAACCTCGACAGCACCAGCGGCGACGGGGTGATCGTGCGCTCCACCATCGAGATGAGCCACAACCTGGGGCTCAAGGTGGTGGCCGAAGGCGTGGAGTTCGCGCCGAGCCTGAAGCTGCTCAAGCAGTGGAAGTGCGACACCGCCCAGGGGTACCTGATCAGCCGTCCCTTGAACGCCATGGCGTTCGAGATGTGGATGCGCCGCGAGCGGGTGCCGCTCTAGAAAAGGCCTTTTGCGCGCCTACAGATTCTGCGGGCTGCGCCGATAAGCTCTACATACCTTGACCGGTTGCATAGGTTTTTGCCGACCAACGGTCAGGCTTTGCCGTAAATTCAATGATGGCAATTGGCCTTGTTTGCGGCATCATCTGCGTCGTGACACGCATTGCCCCAGTTTCAGTGCCAAGGCAGGCCGCCTATTTTTCCATTGCCGTGCGGACCCTTGATGAATCGGATTTTCCTGCAACTTTCCTTCGCTGCCTTGCTGTTTTCGGCCCATGACCTGGCGCGTGCTGCGACCCTCGACGTGGTGCTGCGCCAGGCCGACCAGACACCCGTCAGCGACGCCGTGGTAACCCTGCAAGGCCCTGTCGGCGCGCCGGCCGGTGCGCTCAAGGCCGATATGGACCAACGCGGCCAGAAGTTCGCGCCCCATGTGTTGGCGGTGCACACCGGCACCCAGGTGCGCTTCCCCAACAGTGACAACATCCGTCACCAGGTCTATTCGTTTTCGGCGGCCAAGCGCTTCGAACTGCGCCTGTACGAAGGCACGCCCACCGACCCGCTGCTGTTCGACAAGCCCGGCGTGGTGGTGCTCGGCTGCAATATCCACGACTGGATGCTCGGCTACGTCTACGTCACCGATGACCCACGCTTCGGCGTCAGCGATGCCCAGGGCCGCGTGCGCCTGGACGACCTGCCGGCCGGCGCCTACCACGTCACCCTGTGGCACCCGCAATTGGCCGACATGCAACCGCTGGACGGCGGCACGCTGAACATTCCAGCGGCAGGCCTGAGCCACGCCGTGCAACTGAGCCTGGAACCACCGTCCGCCGACCTGCCGCCCACACCTACGCCGACGGCCTTTGGCGATGCCTTCAACCGAGCTGCCCGTGAAACTGCGCAGTAGTTTCCAGGCGCGTGTCGCCAGTGTGCTGATCCTGCTGTTGCTGGTAGTGATCGGCGCGCTGTACTTCAGCGTGAAAGCCGCGACGGGCGACGCCGTGCGCAGCCAGGCCAAGGCGCAACTGGACGTCGGCGCGCGGGTGTTCGAACGCTTGCTCGACGTGCGCGGCCGGCGCCTGGCCGATGGCGTGCAACTGCTGGCGGCGGACTTCGGTTTTCGCGATGCGGTAGCCAGCGGCGATTCGGCGACCATGCGCTCGGTGCTGTTCAACCACGGCAAGCGCATCAATGCCAGCGACATGATCCTGCTGGGCATGGATGGCACCGTCCTCGCCAGTACTCTCGATGATGTCCCCGAGGGTTCGATTTTTCGTTACGACCAGGCCCTGCGTGACGCGCGGCGCAATCGCCAGACCATGTTGATGGTGCCGCTGCAAGGCATGCCGCACCTGTTGGTGGAAGCGCCAGTGCTGGCGCCGCTGCCCATTGCGCGGGTGGTGATGGGCTTGCGCATGGACAGCGCGTTCGCCGAAGAACTGCGTTCGCTGAGCAACCTGGAAGTGTCGTTCCTCACCATCGACCGCCAGCAACCGGGGGAGTTGGTCAGCACCCAACCCCAGGTGCTGCGCGACAGCCTCACCAATCTGATGCTGGAGCAAGGCCGCCAGCATGGCGTGGCCACCACCGAGCACTTGGAACACAGTTTTCTCAGCCAATCGCTGGTGTTGGCCAGCGATGCCGACGGCCAGGTCCTGGCCTTGTTGCAGAGCCCGTTGGACGCGGCGATGCAGGCCTTTGCACCGCTGGATGAAAAAATCCTCGGCATTGCCCTGATCGCGCTGATTGCCTCGTTGATCGGTGCCTTGTTGCTGGCCCGTGGCGTGTCGCGCCCGGTGCAGGCCCTGGCCCTCGCCGCCGAGCGCATCGGCCAGGGCGACTACCAGACGCCCGTGGTGTTGCAGCGCAGTGATGAGCTGGGGCGCCTGGCCAACGCGGTCAATTCGATGCAAAGCGGTATCGCCGAACGTGAACAGCAACTGGCGCACAACGCCTTGCATGATCGCCTCACCGGCTTGCCCAACCGTGCGTTGGCCATGGAGCGCCTGGGCAGTGCCATCGCCATGCACCGGCCAATGGCGCTGATCTACCTGGGCATCGACAACCTGCGCGCCGCCAGCGAAACCGCCGGGCCGGACGCGGTGGACCAGCTGTTGCTGGAAGTCAGCCGCAGCCTGCAAGCCGCGCTGCGCCCCGGCGATACCCTGGCGCATCTGATCGCCGACGAATTTCTGCTGCTGCTCGAAGGCGCCGGCTGCGACGAAGCGGTGGGCCTGGCCGACCAATTGCAACAGCTGCTGCTGCGCCCGCGCCGCATCAATGGCCATGACCTGGCGCTGGATTGCCGCCTGGGCATCGCGGCTTATCCGGCCGACGGCGAAAGCGCACACACCTTGCTGGAGCGCGCGGCGATTGCGATGAAAGACGCAGCACAAATACCCGGCCGCTTGCAGATCTACGAACACGGCCGCGACCTCGCTCACCGCCGCCAGATCACCCTGATCCGCGACCTGCGCCACGCGCCCAACCAAGGCCAGTTGCTGCTGCATTACCAACCGAAACTCGACATCCGCCAGGGCCACGTACGCCAGGCCGAAGCCCTGTTGCGCTGGCAGCACCCGCAGTTCGGCATGGTGTCGCCGGCGGAATTCATCCCCTTGGCCGAACGCTCGGGCAGCATCCAATTGTTGACCCACTGGGTGATCGAGGAGGGCATTCGCCAACTGTGCGAATGGAACCGGCGTGGCCTGTGCCTGCAACTGTCTTTGAACATCTCGGCCGATGATTTGCTCGGTGACGAGCTGGCGCATCGGGTCTCGGCGTTGTTGCGTCGTTATGGCTTGCCGGCGGAACAACTGCTGTTTGAAATCACCGAAAGCGCGGTGATGCGCGAGCCGGAAAAAGCCCTGAAAGTCCTGCACCTGTTGCGCGACTGCGGCATCAGCCTGTCTGTGGATGACTTCGGCACCGGCTACTCGTCGCTGGCGCACCTCAAGCGCCTGCCGGTGCAAGAGTTGAAGATCGACCAATCCTTTGTGCGCAACCTCGATGAAACCAGTGAAGACGCAGTGATCGTGCGCTCCACCATCGAGATGAGCCACAACCTGGGCCTCAAGGTGGTCGCCGAGGGCGTCGAATACGCCCACAGCCTGCGCCTGCTGGAACGCTGGCAGTGCGACACGGCCCAGGGTTACCTGATCAGTCGGCCCTTGAGCGCCGACGCTTTCGAAGCCTGGGTGGCGTTGCCCCTCAGTGCGCAAACTTCCCTGATCCATTGAGTGACCTGAGCGTGCGTGTTTCTTTTCTGATCGGCTGCCTTGGCGCCCTGACCCTGCAAACGGCGCTGGCTGACAACGGCCGCCTGATCGCCACCGGCGGCGCCAGCAGCATCGAAGGCACGGCGGGCGGCGGGATTACGCCGTGGGCGGTCTTGGCCGGCTACGGCGAAAAACACGAGTGGGGCGCCACGGCGTTCGCGACCACGGTCAACCTGCCGGACTATCGGCTGGACGTGGCCGGGTTGGCGCTGGCCTATGACAACCGCGTCGAAGTCTCCTTTGCCCGTCAGCGCTTCGACCTCGGCACCTTGGTGCATAAGCTGAACCTGCCCGAAGACAACCTCGGCCAGGACGTGCTCGGCCTCAAGGTGCGGCTGTTTGGCGATGTGATCTACGACGATTTGCCCCAAGTGTCCCTGGGCCTGGAGTACAAGCACCAGACCAACTTCGATATTCCCAAGCTCGTGGGCGCGAAGCGCGACAGCGACGTCGAAGGCTACCTCGCCGCCAGCCGCCTGTTCATGGGCGCGGCCTTTGGCTACAACGTGCTGGTCAACGGCAGCCTGCGCTACAGCCGCGCCAATGAAACCGGCCTGCTCGGCTTTGGCGGCGACCGCCGTGACAGCCGCAGCCTGCTCAAGGAAGGCTCGGTGGCGCTGCTGTTCAACCCGCGCTGGGCGGTGGGCGTGGAATACCGCGAAAAGCCCGACAACCTGTCGTTTGCCGGTGAGAGCGATTGGGCCGATGTGTTCGTCGGCTACTTCCCGAACAAGCATGTGTCGTTTGTATTGGCTTACGCGCGCCTTGGCGAAATCGCCACGCTGGATAACCAGAACGGCACTTATCTGTCTGTGCAGGGGAGTTTCTGATGCGCTGGTTACCGCTGGTACTCGTCGTATGCCTGAGCGCCTGCGCGCAACAACCACCGAAGGATGACAGCCTGTACCGCGACCTTGGTGCCATGCCCGGCATCACGCGGATTGTTGAAGGCCTGCTGCTGAACATCGCCCGGGATGAACGCATCGTCGAGCGGTTTCGGCGCATTGATATCCAGCGTTTGCGCAACAAGCTGATCGAACAGTTTTGCGTCGAGGCGGGCGGGCCGTGCACCTATACCGGGGACAGCATGGCGGAGAGTCACAAGGGCCAGCATGTGAGCCGCAGTGACTTCAATGCGCTGGTCGAAGACTTGATCGCAGCGATGGATAAAGAAGGGATTTCGGTGCCGGTACAGAATCGCCTGATCGCCCGGCTGGCGGTGATGCGCGGCGAAGTGATCGAACACTGACCTCCCAGACAATGATGCTCAAATGTGGGAGCAGGCAAGCCAGCTCCCACATTTTGAATTGCACCGGGCATGAAAAAGGCGGCGACCCTCAATAGGTCGCCGCCTTTTTATTGCTGCCAGTGAAGCTTAATCCGGCAGTTTAAACGCCATCACATAGTCACCCTGCTTGGTACCCAGGGAACCATGACCGCCCGCCACGACCAGCACATATTGCTTGCCGTCCTTGCCGGTGTAGGTCATCGGTGTGGTTTGCGCGCCGGCTGGCAGGCGGCCTTCCCACAGTTGCTTGCCGTTTTTCACGTCATAGGCACGCAGGTACTGGTCCAGGGTGCCGCTGAGGAACGCGACGCCACCGGCGGTGGTGAACGTACCGCCCAGGCTAGGCACGCCCATGCTCAGCGGGATTGGAACCGGCGAGCTGTCGCGCACGGTGCCGTTCTTGTGCATCCAGATGGTTTTGTGGGTGGTCAGGTCGACCGCTGCCACATAACCCCAGGCCGGTGCCTGGCACGGCAGGCCCAGTGGCGACAGCAGCGCTTCGAGGATCACGCCGTATGGCGCGCCTTTGTTCGGCTGCACGCCTTCGGTTTCGCTGACGCGTGGGCCTTGCTTGGCGATGTCGGCAGCCGGGATCAGCTTGGACTTGAACGCCATGTAGCTTGGGTTGACGAAGGCCAATTGGCGTACCGGGTCGACGGAGATGCCGCCCCAGTCGAACACGCCGAAGTTGCCTGGGTACACGATCGAACCTTGCAGCGACGGCGGGGTGAACGGGCCGTCGTAGCGCATGGATTTGAAATCAATCCGGCACAGCAGTTGGTCGAACGGGGTCACGCCCCACATGTCGCGTTCTTTCAACGGCGGCGGCATGAAGTTCAGGTCGGACTTGGGCTGGGTCGGCGAGGTGCGGTCGCCAGCGACTGCGCCTTGCGGTACGGCGATCTCGTGGATCGGCACCACCGGCTGGCCAGTGGCACGGTCGAGCACGTAGATGCTGCCTTGCTTGGTCGATGCCATGACCGCCTGCTTCACGCCGGCTTCGGTCTTGATGTCGATCAGCGACGGTTGGCCACCCACGTCCATGTCCCACAGGTCATGGTGAGTGAACTGGAAGGTCCATTTCACGTGGCCGCTGTCGATGTCCAGGGCGGTCAGGCCGGCGCTGTATTTTTCCGAATCTTCGGTACGGTCGCCGCCGTATTGGTCGGGCATCTGGTTGCCCATCGGCAGGTAGAGCATGCCGAGTTTTTCATCCACCGAGAACATGGACCACATGTTCGGCGAGTTGCGGGTGTAGGTCTTGCCCTCGGCCAACGGGGTGGTGTCGTCCGGGTTGCCGCTGTCCCAGTTCCACACCAGCTTGCCGGTGTGCACGTCGAACGCGCGGATCACGCCGCTCGGCTCGTCGGTGGAGACGTTGTCGGTGACGTGGCCGCCGATCACCACCAGGTTCTTGGTCACAGCCGGTGGCGAGGTGGAGTAGTAACCACCTGGGGCGAAGCCGCCGATGTTGGCGCGCAGGTCGACCTGGCCTTTGTCACCGAAGTCTTCGCACATCTTACCGGTGTCGGCGTTCAGGGCGATCAGACGGGTGTCGGCAGTCGGTACGAAAATGCGTTTCGGGCAGGCATTCGGTGCGGCGGCCGGGCTGGCGCTGCCGGTTGGGCTCTGCTCGGAGGCGTAGACGGCGTCATCGTGATACGACACGCCACGGCAGGTCATGTGGGCCCAGCCTTTGAAGTTCTCGGCGCCCATGCTGCTGATCTTCGGATCGAAGCGCCAGATTTCCTTGCCGGTGTCCGGGTCCAGGGCAATCACTTGGCTGTGCGGGGTGCACACGTAGAGCATGCCGTTGACTTTCAGCGGGGTGTTTTCCGCGGTGGTCTCGCCTGGATCGTTCGGGCCAGGCAGGTCACCGGTGCGGTAGGTCCACGCGGGTACCAGCTTGCTCACGTTTTGCGGGGTGATCTGGGCCAGTGGCGAGTAACGGTCACCGAAGGCCGAACGGCCGTAGGAATTCCAGTCGCCATCGGCCTGGGCCGGCGCAGCGCTGGCCATGCCCGGTACGGCGTCGCGGTCCAGTTGGCCGGTTTTGACCATCTCACCTGGGTTGGTGAATTGGCTGGCCAGCGCGGTAGCGCCTGCCAAGACCACGGCCACGCTCAGCGCGCCGGTGCCCAGTGGCGCCGGTTGGCCGCTCAGTAGCGGGCGACGGACCCACGGCAGCAACATGACGATGCCCAAGGCGAACAGCAGGGCCAGGCGCGGCACCAGCTGCCACCAGTCCAGGCCGACTTCCCACAGTGCCCACACGGTGCTGGCGAACAACACCAGTGCGTACAGACCCAGCGCCGCGCGGCGGTTGGCCAGCAGCAGAATGCCGGTCAGGCCGACGCCGATACCGGCCAGCAGGTAGTACAACGACCCGCCAAGCATGCTCAGCTTGACGCCGCCGGCCAGCAAGGCCAGGCCCATGATCAGCAGCAAGACGCCTAGCAGCTTGGGCAGCAAGCGGCTTGGACTTGAAGCACCATCAGTGCTCATAGTGTGTTTCTCCGTTACGTTGGAATTATGTAACCCCGTGCTTCACTGTAGATGACGATTCAGCACAGGCTTGGTTCAGCGATATTCGGTTTTTCTGTGGATAAAGCGGGTTATCCACAGGCGGGCGATGGATTCCCAGGCGCGGAGGGGTGTAAGACAGCGCTGTCTTTGCTCGGAGGGGAATTCGGCAAGATGGGATCGACCGGGAGAGTGAAACGTTTCAGGTTGTTGCCGGGAAGGATAAAGCGAGTTGTGTTGGAGAGAAAGGGCGAATCGCGATATGCATCATTTCTGAATTGGTAACAGTGACAGAACGTCGCTGCGAAAAGGCGGGTGTGGGTGGGCTTTTGTGGGAGCTGGCTTGCCTGCGATGCAGGCACCTCGGTTTATCAGTGACACCGAGGTGATGCTATCGCAGGCAAGCCAGCTCCCACAGAAAAGCCCAGTTTCCACAGGGGAGTTGCTGTGTTTGTTAGAAGGTAGTGCGGATGCCTAACTGCACGCTTCTGCCCGGTGCCGGGGCGATGTCGCGCAGGATCGAGCTGGCATAGCGCACGGTTTGGTTGGTCAGGTTTTCACCGTTCACAAACGCCAGCCACTGGCTGCCACCGACGTTGAAGCGATAGCCCGCGCTCGCGCCCAGGGTGGTGTAGCCGTCGGTGCCGCTTTCGTTATCCGGCACACGGCCTTGGCCCGCCGCATGTTCCACGTCGATCCGCGCCTGCCAGCGGTCCAGTTCCCACAGCAAACCGCTGTTCAAACGTAGCGGCGCAATACGTGGCAAGGCTTCGCCGGTGTCGAGGTTGGTGGCGCGGGTGTAGTCGCCCGACAGCTCCAGGGCGAATTTACCGTAGGCGCTTTCGCCAAGTTTCCAGTGATCCTGGGCTTCAAAGCCGGCGAAACGCGCGCGCACGCCAGAGTATTTGTACTCAGGGATGCCATCTGCGTCCTCTTCACCTTCGTCGTTCAACGTACGACCACTGCCCAGCAGGCCGATGTAGTTGGAGAAGTGGCTGTAGAACACGCCGAAGCTGCCCTTGTGGGTGCCATTGTCAAAGCGCAGGGCCAGGTCGCTGGACACGGCTTTTTCTTTCTTCAGGGTGGCGTCGCCCAACTCGTAGGTGCCGGTGGCCACGTGGGCGCCGTTGGCGTACAGCTCGTAGAACGTCGGCGCACGCTCGGTGTAGCCGAGGGTCGCGGCGAGGGACCAGATCGGTGTGAGGGTGTACACCGCGCCCGACGACAGGCTGCCAGCGGTGAAGTCATTGGATTTGTCGGCGCCGGCGAAGCGCTCGTTGCCCTTGGCATTCGGATCGACGCTGGTGTGTTCCAGGCGCCCGCCGAGGCTCAGTTTGAGGCGCTCGGTGGCCTGCATTTCTTCGAGGATGAATAGCGCGCCGGCGTTGGTATCGGTCTGCGGCACGAAGGCTTCTTCGCCCAGGGCCGAGAATTCGTTGCGGGTCACTTGCGCGCCGACCACGCCGTTGAACGGGCCGATGGGTTGGTGGCGCGCTTCCACGCGGGCTTCATAACCCTTGTTCTTGAAGATCGTGCCGGTCTCGCCGCCTTCGATTTCGCGGTGTTCGTAATCGGTGTAGCCGGCGTCGACTTTGACCGAGGTAAACGGGCCTTGCAGGTTGCGGATCTCTGACGCGAACGCGTAGTGATCCTGCTTCATGCGGATGCGCACGTCCTGTTCGGCGGGGGAGCCGTAGTTCGCGTCATAGCTGCTGTAGGACAGGCCGGCATAACCGTCATCCCAGGTGTAGGAACCGCCCACGGCGCCACCGTCCTGGCGCCCGTCGCTGTTGCCCAGGCGGCCGTTTTTGCCGGGTACATCTTCGGTCTCGGCGGCGTGGCGGCTGCGGGCCTGGCCGGGGATTTTCAGGTCGTTGAACTCCCGCGCGTTGGCGTCCAGGTGCAGGGCGAACGTGCCGTTGCCGGCTTCCAGGCGGCCCGCGCTGCTGCGGGTGGTGTCGGCGCCGCCGTAGCGCAGTTCGCCGGCGCCGTGGATGCCTTCGATGGCTTCGGTGGGGATGCGGTTGTCGAAGGTATTGACCACGCCGCCGATGGCGCTGCCGCCGTACAACAAGGCCGCCGGGCCACGGACGATTTCGATGCGGTCAACGTTGACCGGGTCCAGCGGCACCGCGTGGTCGTAGGACAACGACGACGCATCCAGTGCGCCGACGCCGTTGCGCAGGATGCGAATGCGGTCGCCATCCTGGCCACGGATGATCGGCCGGCTGGCACCTGGGCCAAAGTACGACGACGACACGCCAGGCTGCTTGTTCAGGGTTTCGCCAAGGCTGCCTTTTTGTTGCAGGGTCAGGTCATCACCTTCCAGCACGGTGGTGGGCGAGGCGAGCTGTTCGCTGCCCAGCGGGTTGCCGGTGATGACTTGGGGTTGCAGCTCAAGGGCCTGGGCGTGGGAGCTGATCAGCAGGGCGGCGGCAAGCGGGGACAGGCGCCACAGAGAAGAGAGGGACATCGGATATTCCTTGGCAAAACGACGAAAAGATTTGAAAGTAATGGTTACAATATAACATCTCTTTTTCGCTGGGAACGGGAACTTTTTATAACTGGGTTGGCGGGGTGATAAGGTGTGCGCCTTCGTGAGCACATTTTTCATAGGCCCGGCATGACCGCGACAAGCAACGACCCACTCCACGGCGTGACCCTGCAACACGTCCTCACCACCCTGGTGGAACACTACGAATGGGACGGCCTGGCCGAGCGCATTGATATCCGCTGCTTCAAGAGCGATCCGAGCATCAAGTCGAGCCTGACGTTCCTGCGCAAGACCCCGTGGGCGCGGGAAAAAGTCGAAGGGTTGTACGTCAAGCTGATGCGCACCAAACGCCCGCTGGATTGAGCCGGTGAAGCGCTTTGTCGCGGCGGCGGCGCTGGCGGGTTGGGTGGGGCTGGCGATCCAGCAATACCTGATTTTCTATTCGCGCTGGTCCAGCGGCGCCAGCCTGTTGGGCGGGCTGGTCAACTTTTTCAGTTTCTTCACGGTGCTGAGCAACACGTTGGCGGTGGTGGTGTTGAGTTATGCGCTGGTAACGCGTGACTCGCCCGCGAAGCGGTTTTTTCTCGCGCCCGCGATCAGCAGCGGTATTGCCGTGAGCATCGCGGTGGTGGGCCTGGCGTACAGCCTGTTGCTGCGGCATTTATGGCAGCCCGAAGGCTTTCAATTTATCGCCGACGAATTGCTCCACGACGTGATGCCGGTGCTGTTCTTGATCTACTGGTGGCGGTGTGTGCCGAAGGGCACTTTGCGGCTCAAGCACATCGGCGCCTGGGTGATTTACCCGTTGGTGTACTTCGCCTATGTGCTGCTGCGGGGGCATTTGCTGGGGCAGTATCAGTACCCGTTCATTGATGTGGACAGCCTTGGATATCCACAGGTGTTTGTGAATGCCGGGGGGATTTTGGTGGGGGTTGTGGTGATTGCGCTGGCGGTGGTGGGGCTGGATAAAGTCCTGAAATCACCGCAGGCTTAAAAGTGTGGGAGCGGGCTTGCCCGCGATAGCGCAGTGTCAGTCAGCACATCTGGCACTGACCTACCGCTATCGCGGGCAAGCCCGCTCCCACAGGGGTTACTCTTCCTCAGGAAGTTAGTCTTCTTCACTGCCTTCGGCACGCCAGTAGCCGACGGCCTTGAGGAACTCTTCGTTGACCTTGTGCGTATCCAGCAACACGCGCCGTACCTGGCGCGACACCTTGGTTTCCATCGCCACAAAGCTGTACAGCGAGCCACTCGGCAGCGTCAGCTTCTGCACGGTATCGAGCAGGTCATCCTGACCGCGAATCACCCAGATCACTTCAACATCGGCAGCGCTTTGCAGCGCCTGCTTTTCTGCGGCATTGGCGATCTCAATCACGGCCAGCACCTTGCGCCCAGCCGGCAATTCCTCCAAGCGTCGCGCAATGGCAGGCAGGGCGGTTTCATCGCCGATCAGCAGGTAGCTGTCGAAGATATCCGGCACGATCATCGACCCCCGTGGCCCGCCGATATACAGGTACTGGCCGACCTGCACCTGGTCGGCCCAGGTGGACGCAGGGCCATCGCCGTGCAGCACAAAATCGATGTCCAACTCGCCGATGTCCAGGTCGAACCGCCGTGGCGTGTAGTCGCGCATCGCCGGTTGCGGGCCGTCGCCCTTGATGCTGAAGGTCGGGCTTTCCAGTGCGGCCTGTTCCGCTGCGTTCTGCGGGAACAGCAGCTTGATGTGGTCGTCGCTGCCCAGGCTGACAAACCCCGCCAGTTCAGGCCCGCCCAAGGTGATGCGGCGCATGCGCGGGGTGATATCGACCACCCGCAGCACTTCGAGGCGGCGGCGTTTGATTTCGTGACTGACGCGGTGGATCACTTGGCTATTCATTGGTCTTTCCCGTCGGCAATGGCTTGAGCGGTGCGATTGAGCAGCGCCGCGACACGAACGATTTCTTCCGGGCTCCAGCGCCCGTGGTGCGAGTGCAAGGCATGGCGCAGGTTGTGCACCGCCTCGTGGATTTCGGGCGGGCGGTCATGGCCGCGCAGCGAACGTTTGCTCACGTCGATGCGCATGCGCACGCCGTCCAACGCCACCTGTTGCTCGCTTAAGAAGAGACGACCGGCGTCGGTGATTGTGTAGCGCTTTTTTCCGCCATCGGCGTCGCCCTGGATCAAGTCGCTCTCTTCCAGAAAGGTCAGGGTCGGGTAGATCACGCCGGGGCTGGGGGTGTAGGCGCCGTCGAACAGGCTTTCGATCCGGCGGATCAGGTCATAGCCGTGGCACGGCTGTTCGGCGATCAGCGCCGGCAGCAGTAATTTCAAGTCGCCGGGTGCAAATACCCGGGGGCCGCGACCGCGGCCTGCGCGCGGGTCAAAGCCGTCGCGCTGGTGAGGATGGTCTCGCATGGTTAGGAGCCTCTGTGTGTGTCTAGATATAACGTAAGATATATCTTATTGAGCGTGCAAGGTCGTCCGACGGACGGTGATCCCTCCTCGGTCATGAATCGGGCCCGGCCTCGTAGGTCTCCAACCGCAACAGCACGTCCCGGGTCAGGCGGCGGGCGAGGTCTTGTTCGCTGGGCATGTCTTCGGTAAAGCCGGCAGCCAGGAGGCGTTCGTAGGTCTGCGTTTGCATCGGTTGCCCGGTGAGGACATCGGCGTGTGGGACGTTCAGGGCATCGGCCAGGCCCAGCAAGCGCGGTTGCAGCACGCTGCGTTCTTCTTCGCTGGCACTGGCCCATTCGCTCTGGGCAAACAACAGATCGTCGAGGGGGTCGATCAAGGCGTTGGCGCGCTCAATGCTGGCCTGGAATCGTGCGGCGTGGGTTTCGCGCAGGTGCCGGTCCCAGAACCCTTGCTCCAGCATGCCGTCCGCCAGCCCGCCGTGCGCTTCCAGGCGCATCACTTGGTCGAAGGCATGGTTGAGCTGCGTGAGGCTGACGTCTGCGGTTTCGCGATAGCGCATATGTGGCGACACCCATGGCAACTTCAACCGGCCCTTCAAGCCGCTGTGATACGCCAGGTACACCTCCACTTCATCGACGGTGCCGGGTTCGCCGTCGATCATCTCTGTACTGAAACGCAGGCCCAGTCCACCGTCTTCTCGCGGCTTGATGCGCTGGCGGATATCGGCCTGCGCGGTCCTGTTGAGGCGCTCAAGGCGTGACTTGCCCCTGGCCAGGTGGGCCAGTTTCAGTGTCTGCAACTCACCGCGCAGGTCGCGGTTGATCTCCGCCAGTTGCACCTCAAAGCCCATCGCATTGAAGGTATGCGCCCCCGCATCGGCGCAGGTCAACGGGTTGCTGGCCATCTGGAAGAGCCGTGTGCGCAGGTCTTGGTCGCCCTCCATGGTCAGCAGCATGCGCCAGACTTTGTCGGCCAAGTCTTCGCGACCACGCTCATACAGCGTGGCGTCGCCTTCATCTTCAAAAAACGCCGAGGGCTCCAGGCTCTTGAGTACTTCGAAGAAACCTTGGGAGCCGTGTTCTGCTTCAATGTCCTGCCACAATTGCTGCATCCAGGGTTGGTGTTCCGGTTGTTCCAATTCCAGCCAGAAGCGTGCATCGCCCTTCGGCGGGTAACTGCGATACGGGTCCAGGCCGGCTTCCAGGCGGTAGCTGACCAGGCGCTGCTCGGCCTCGGGGCTCAGGTGGTTGCGGTCCAGGCGGGCCCGCGCGAGCAACTCGGCCTGGGGTTGCCAGGGCAAGAATTGGGGGAGGTTGTCGATCGCCGTGTTTTGCACATCCAGGTAAAAGCCCTGGGGCCGGGGCTGCGCGAACAGCCCGTCGGGCCATTGGTTGATGGCCGTGTTGCGCAGGCTCAAGGCTTCCAGGTGCGACAGCCCGGCGATGTCCGGCGCACGCACCAAGTGACGGTTGTACGCCAGGGAGAGCTGACGCAAGCGTCTGAAACCGCTGAGTTGCCCGAGGCTTGCCGCGTCCCATTGAATCGGGTTGGCCTCCAGGCTCAGGTGTGTCAGTGAGGCCATGCCCCTCAAGCCTTGTGGCAACCGGGTCAACTGATTGTTGCGCAGGCTGAGGCTGAGCAAGTGGGGGAAATGATTGAGTAACGGCGTGTCGCTATTGAGCAGTTGGCCGTCGATGATTTCCAGGTGCAGGACATGTTCGAAGTTGGCGCGCAGGCGCAAGTCGGCGAGCAAGCCGGTCAGCCGCACACCTTGCAGGCTCAAGCGGACGCCGCTGGCATCGGCGCCGAGGTGCTCTTCCCAGGTGCGCAGCAATGCCTTGGCCAGGTACAGGCGTTGTTGGCCCTGGTTCGGCGTTTCGTGCGCGGGGGCTGTGTTGATCCAGTTGCTGAGGTCGTGCTGTAACTCAGCTTTTTCGATTTCGCGGGCCTCGAAGCGTTGGCGCTGGAGGGGGTCGTCGAGGGTTGGCAGGTAGGTGTCGATAGTGGCCTGGTCGGCGTAGGGGTAGAGCGCCTTGACCCGTTGTTCGAGGCTGCCGGGGAACAGTTGGCTGACCCAGGCACCTAGGGAATGCATGGGTTTTTGCACCAGCACTTGGGCATCCTTGGGCGGTGTTGCCCGGCTCAGCGGGTCGGCCAGCACGGTACGACGGGGTTCGCGGGCGCGCAGGGTGTCCATCACCCAGCCTTTGAATGCCGTGGGCTCGGGCACCGGGCGTTTGGCCACGGGCAAGGCGCTGAGCAGCGCATCGAAAAAATTTCCGGCGGGTTGCAGGCGTTGCTGGTGGTGATCGTATACCTCGTAGACCCCATCGGTTTTCAGCAACAGGCGACGGTGCTGGGCGCCCAGTGGCCCGGCACTCGCGCGCAGGTTGGCGATGAAGGTGTGCTGGCGGATCTCGATGCGGCAATCCTCCAGGCTGTCGCTGTACAGGCGCAGGGTGTCGAGCACCATTTGCTCGGTGGCGGGGCCGAACAGCGCGGGGTCGTAGAAGCCCTGGTACGCGTGGGCGCCGCGTGCCTGCAAGTGTTGCTCGCGGGCGAGGTTTTTCAGGCGCAGGGGCAGGCGTTTTTCGCTGTCCATGATTGCCAGTTCATCGGGCCGTGCCTGGGCAAGCACCTCGTTGACCAAGGCTTTCGGCAGGCCTGGGCAGGTGTCGCGGACCAGCAGGCCACGTGTACTGGTGAGGTCTTCACTGTGGCGATACAGGTAGGCAAACATCGCCCCTCGGCGCTGGGCGAGGTGGTCGGCCATGCGATTGCGCAGGAGCCCTATCTGCGCGGCGCGGTCATCCGGCAGTGTGCCGAGCAGCGCGCTCAGTTGGGGCGCATCAAGGAAGTCCACCAGCCGTTGCGGCAGTTTGCCCAGGTTCAAGTCGTCGCGGCTGATGGCCAGGGTGTGTTGCGCGTCGGCCTCGCCAAAGTGCAGGTGATCGCCGCTCAGGTCGCTGTGTTCGTACACCCGGATTGCCCGGTCCGCTGGCCAGCCCGGCAGTTCGCAGGCGATATGGGGGCTCCAGTAGGTGTCCTGGTCCACCGGCAGGCCCGCGCGCAATTGGTCGGGCAGCGCATCGGCCTGACGGTTGAGGCGCACGCGCTTGAGCGTGTCCTCCAGCAGGGGCGCCGCCAGGTTGTCCGTCTGCACGGCGCGCAGCGTGGCGTGGTCGTGGCCACTGGTGCGCAGAACCTGTTCGGGCAGCGGCCCAAGCTCTGCCAGGCGACGCTGATCGCTCCAGGCTCGCGGGCTGAGATTTCGACGAATCGGTGGCGCATAGGCGTCGGCGCGGGTGGCGTGCTGGATGCGGTACTCGCCGGCGTCCAGCTGCACGGCGTAGTGCTCGCCCTCAACCGGCAGGATCCGCTGCCCGAGGTGTGTGTGCAGCCCGATGGCATCGGCGGTCGAGTCGGCAGGCAGTTGCAGGTTTTGTCGATAGGGCCGTGGATCGGGGTTCCACAAGCGTGTCTTGCCATTGACCTCGACCGCCTTGAGCCCGTCGACGAACACCGATTGCGCCAAGTGCCCACCTACGCCGAACGCCGCCAGTTGCACCACATCGCTGACTACCCCGACCAAGTGCCCGGCGGCTTCCATCGCCTGACCCTCGGCAAGGTCAACCACGCCTTCCACCAACTCATCGAGCAATTGGTAGGCGGTGTAAGCCAGCATCACTTCACCGAGCAACGGCACGAACGGAGTGACCACCAACAGCGCCACGTTCAGCGCGCCTTCGAGGGTTTGCCCGAGTGTGTCCCACCAGGCCCAGCGCGCACGACGGTCGGCATCGGCGGTGGAGACGGCAAGCGCGCGGCCGTCATTGAGGATCTTGTTCAGCGCGGCCTGGTAGAGCTGCGGCCACAGTTCACCGTCAATACGTGTGGCGGCAAAGCTGGGGCGCTGTTGCAGGCTGCTGAAAAACGTCGCGCGTTGCGACTGGTCGACAAATTGGCTGAAAAACTCACGGTACGCCGGGGCTTTCAACTTCTCCAGCAGTGCCGTGCGGAACGCCACGGTGCTGGGGTAATCCTCGATTGCACCGTGGGGATCATGGGGGATGTACACCACGACGCGGGCGGCGTCCGTGGCCAGGTCGAGGTCGGCGGCAATCAGCAGGATGCCGGTGAGCAGGGTGTTTTGCAGGCGCAGCCGATAACACTGCATCACCCCGCGTTCGCCCTTCACCGCATGTTGCAGCAGGTGGAAGGTGGCCGGCGGGATGGCGCCGTGCAGCAGCGCCAGGTGCGCGGCGCTGCTCAGTGCGGCTTGCTGGCTGGCGATCACCTCGGCTTGCAGCTCCGGCGGGGTGAGCAAGTGCTGTTGCAGGTGCCGCGCGTATTGCGCGCCCAGGTCCAGTTCGCGGCACAGCGCGACAAACTGCGCGATGCTGATCTGCTCCTTGTGCGCCTCGATCATGAAGTGACCGCGTGCGTCCGGCCGCGTGATGTAGCTGGAGCTGTCGGTAAAGGTTTCATCGCTGGCGAAGTTTTGCAGCGCCGCCTCCAGCAGCGACAGGGTGCGGCTGGTGCTGCCCTTGACCAGCGCACCCTTGGCGATCACCAGGAACAGGTGCGTGGCGCGTACATCGAGGGCGAGCCCATAGCGTTCCCGCAGCGCTTGGCTGAGCAAGGGGATGGCGAAGGCGTGAAGGTCTTGCAGCTGTTCAAGGCGTTTGTCGACGCTGTTTTGTGTACGCCATGCCCGTGCATTGGCGGCCTTGAGGGGAGCATGGTCCCGGGCAGCGGTGCGCAACAGCGCCGGCACGCGTGTCAGTGGCACCTGGCTCAGCGCTTGCGCCCGAGGCCAGGCGGTGGTGTGCAGCCAGTCGGGCAGGCTGCGTTGGATCAGCGGGTAGTGCGGGCCTTTAGGCATGGCGGATGACCTTGGATCTGGACAAGGTCATCAGCCTAGGGCCGGCGAATGGATGGCTGGGGTTAGATAATTAGATCGTCGCCGATGACGTCAATCACTGTCCCGGTGGGCGTGGGCGTGCGCGTGGGCATGGGTGTCAGGGTGACCGGGCAGTTGGGGGTGACAGCGCGGAACAGGCCGTAGGTGTAGTCCAGCGCGTCGGTCGTGAGTACGTCGCGCACGGTCCAGATCTGGGTCCAGGGCGCCGGTTTATCGGGCGCGTTGAAAACCAGGGTGGCGTTCAGGTCCAGGCCTGCCCAACCGGTTTGCGGCAAGTACGGCTCGATGGTGGGGTGCTGTTGCTTCCAGCGTTCCCACAGCAGGTCGAGGTAGCAATGGTGCAGGAAAAACACCGGGTCATTCGGTGAGGACGCAAAGCCCATATTGCCGCCCACCCAGCGATGTACCGGGTCATGCAGCATGCCTTCGCAGACATTCAACCAGGTGTCGGGCCCCGAGGCGTAGGGGGTTTTGGACAGCGCGACATTGAGGTGATCGGTATTGGGCAGGTACGCGCCGCTTTCACCGCCGAAATCGCGGCGCAAGCCGGGGTCGCCGAGTTCTGTGTCCCAGACTTTCACTTCAAAGCGCCCGCCCTGAAGGGCAAACGGGCCGTTGACCACGCGCTGGTTCTGCTCGCGGTCGCCGTTACCGCCCAGGAAGGCCGGTGTGAACGGATCGCTGGGGCCGTGCGAGGTCCAGTCCCAGAACGGCAGGGTCACGTTTGGATCATTCGCCGCGGTTTGCAAGGCGCGCTCGAACTGGCGCAGAAACACCCGGTGCCAGGGAAAAAACAACGGGCTGCGGTGTGGCATGGGTTGGAACTGATCGGGGCCGCCCAAGGCATTTCTATGCACCTGGACAAAGTCGTCATAACGGCTTTGCAGGCCTGGGCGCAGCACGCTGGGGGTGTCGTTTTTCAAGCGCAGGATGGCCTCGATAAACTGGGTTTTCTGCTCACGGGTCATGTGGCGGTGGTTGATCCGGATATTCATGGCGGGTCTCTGTTGGATTGATGTGTGCTCAATCTAGAAACCCTGCTGTGTGCCTACCATCATCCAAAGAGACGCTAGTTGTCGGAGACTGCTGTGGCGATGGGTAAGGCCGTGGGCAGGCATTGGGTCAGCTCGCCCGGTTGCAGGTACGGCAGCAGGATCGGTGCCATGCCCTTGAGCACTTGCACCGGCAACGCCGAGGTGAAGGTGAAATGCTCGGCTGACTGGCCGGGCACGAAGGCGGTCAGCGTGCCGAAGTGATGCTCGCCCAGGTAGAACACAAAGGTCGCCGTGCGGTTGATGGATTTTGAACTGAGAATCCGCCCACCGGCACCGATGGCTTCGATGCGGTTATCCCCCGTGCCGGTCTTGCCGCCCATGGCCAGGGCGGTGCCATCGTCGAGCTTGAAACTGCCGGCCACGCGTTTGGCCGTACCGGCATCCACCACCTGGGACAGCGCGCCGCGCAAGGCTTGGGCCACCTCGATCGGCATTACCCGCTTGCCCGGCGCAGGGTCGTTGAGCACACGGGTTTCGTAGGGCGTATCGGCGGCGAAGAGCAGGGTGTCGATGCGTAATACGCGGGGCCGAACGCCGTCGTTGAGGATGATCCCCATCAGTTCCGCCAGCGCCGCCGGGCGGTCGCCGGAGCTGCCGATGGCGGTGGCCAGTGACGGCACCAGGTGGTCAAAAGGGTAGCCCACGGCTTGCCAGCGCTGATGAATATCGAGGAACGCCTCGATCTCCAGCATGGTGCGGATGCGGCTGTCCCGCGCGCTTTGATGGCGGCTCTTGAACAGCCAACTGTAGACCTCCTGGCGTTCGAACTGGCTGGCCTTGACCGCGTCGGTGAAGGTCGCGTCGGGGTGGTTGAGCAGGTAACCCAGCAGCCATAGATCCAGCGGGTGGACCTTGGCGATATAGCCTTGGTCCGGCAGGTCGTAAGTGCCGGGGCCGTAATCCTTGTAGAGTTTTTGCAGGCGTTCGTCGGTGAGTTTTTCCGTGGTTTTGACGCCGTTCAAGTGCGCGCGCACGAAGAGGTTGAAGCTCTCCTGGCTGGCATTGGGCAGCAGGTAGCGGTGCACTGCCGCCAGGCGCATCGGCGTGGGGCGCAGGCTGTCGAGGAAGGTGTCGAGTCGCGCCTGGGTGTCTTTCTTCTGGTACTTCTTCCAGAACTTGCGCAGGAAGGTGGTGCCTTCGCGGTCGGCAAAACCGGCGAGGTATTCCTGGCGGCGTGGGTCGTTATCGTCCTTGAGCAATTCGGCGCTGTTGTTCTCGCCGGAGTAGGTGACGTAGCGCACCACGTCGCGCATCAGGCGAATGAACGGCAGGTTGATCGACTCACGCAGGGCGTCGCGCAGGGTCGGGTTGCGGCCGTTGTCCTGGCTGCGGAAGTTGTGGAAGGTGTGCAGCCCGCCGCCGGTGAAAAAACGTTCGCCAGGATTGGCGGAATAAGTGCGGTCGAGTGCGGCATCGAGCATCTTGGCCAGGGATTTGTCCGGCGCCTGGATCAGGTAGTCGAGGGCCCAGCGGCTCAGGCGGTCCTGGTCGTCCACGGGGATTTTTTTCAGCGCCGCAGGCGCTTGTGCGGCGTACTTGGCGTGCAGTTCGGTGATGATTTGCAGGTAGGTGGTGAGCACGCGCAACTTGGCGGTGGAGCCCAGTTCCAGCTTGCTGCCTTCGTTGATGTCAAAGGGTTGGTCGGTGTTGTCGGTTTGCACGCGCACCCGCGAGCCGTCCGGTGTCAGTTCGAACAGGGTGAAGCTGTAGCGCACTTGCGCGGTGCTGGTGGGGGTGAGCAGGCGCTCGCCGAGCAGGCCGATCTGGCGGGCGTAATCGGGGTCGGCGAGGTGCTTGAGGTAGTCGCTGACCTGGCCCTGCAATTGCGCTTGCAGGGTGCTGGTGGCGGACAGGTCGAGGCGGTCGAGATCGTACAGCGGCCGATCGAGCAGGGCGGCCAGGCGGCTGCGCGCGACGCTGATGCCCTTGTTGGTTTCTATCGGCTGCACGGTGGGTTGCTGCACCCAGTCGCGATAAGTGACCTTGCTCGCCAGCGCCGCCTTCAACAGCGCCGGTTCGATCACGCCATTCTGGGCCAGCAGGCGCAGGTGGCTGTCGGTGAGCTGTGCCAGTTCATCGCGGCCTTTGGCCAGGTAATGGGAAGGCCGGCGCTGGGCGATGATCAGCGACAACACTTGCCTCAGGGCCAGGCCTTGCTCAGCGTTCACCGGGCCGCGCAGGGCCTGGTTGACCTGGTTGAAGTCGGCGCCGTACCACACCCGCAACCCCTCCGCCATGCCATGCACTTCACCATGCCCGGGCACTGCCGACAGGGGCACGCTATTGAGGTAGTCGCGCAGGATGTTCTGGCGCGCGGGCAACGTATCGGGCCCGTCCTGGTAGGCGCGCACGGCGGCAGAAAACATCTGCCGCAGTTTTTCCCCGCCCGACAAGGTCAGGCCGTCCGGCGAGTGCCGGTATTTTTCCAGCTGGGTGGCCAGGGTGCTGCCACCGGCGCTCTGGCCGGGCAAGTGCAGCCATTTGGCGGCTTGCGACCACGCTGCCTTGGCAAAGCGCGGCCAGTCCACGGCAGGGTTGGCTTGGGGTTGGGCGGGGTCAAGCAGGTCGCGGTTTTCGATAAACAACAGGCTGTCGACCACCAGCGGCGGGATCGACGTGAAGCTGTCATACAGCTGTTGCGGGTAGTTGTAGCGGTACAACGGCACGGCGCGGCAATCGGTGATGGACAGCCCGGCCTGGATCTTTTCCGCATAGGGCACGAACAGGCCCTTGGCGCTGTAGTCCATCAGTTGCGGTGAGAAGCGCGCCTGGGCCTGGATCACATAACCGCGCTTGAGCAGGCGTGGCAGGAACGTGCCGAGGTCGCTGTAGCCCAGGCGTCGGTCGAACGGGCCGGCGCCGGGATAGACCATGGCGTCACTGGCACCGGGTTGTACCTGGTAGGTGAGGTCGCGGGCCAGGCGGCTGAGTTCCTGGGCCTGCAAGCGTGAGGTGCGCATCTCTTTGTTGGCGGCAAAGCCCAGGGCAATCAGGGCGAGCAGGACGATCAGCCAGAACAGTCGCAGCCAATAGCGCGGGCGAGGTTTATTTTGGGGTAAAGGCGCTGGGTCCGAACTGCCCTGTACTTTCGCAGCCTTGCTTGATTCGGTTTGCCACAGTGCGCCCATAGTCGATTGATCCCTGCACGCAGATTGATCGGACTTGGTTGAAGCTTAGTCGGTGGGCGCAAGGTGTGAGGGAATTCTGCGCGCCTCAGGCGCGCGGGTATTTGCGGCTGTCCGTCAGCAGTTGCAGCCAGCGTGGATCGCTGGCCCTGGCCCAGCGCTGGTTCCCGGCATCATTGAATTGCACCGCAATGGCTTGGGAGTCCCACTCGAACATTTTGGCGCGCAGTACACGCAGGTAATCCGGGGCATGACAGGTGATCGAGGTCCAGGGGTCGCATATCCACAGCCCGCTCCAGGCGGCTTCGCTGAAATGCCAGGTGTGCGTCAACGACAGGGGGTGAGCACCGACGACAACAAAGGCGTGGGCCGCAGGCACCGTGTGCCAGATCGTTGCCGTGCCGCCGTTGGTGCGGATCAGTTCATGGGCAATATGGGCCAGTTGGTCACAGTTCCCGGCACCGGTCTTGAGGATGACTTCCGTGTAATCGGCATCGCCGAGTTTGCTGTACTGCCACATCACCACGGGTTCGGCCACTTGCATGCGGCGGGCATCCTGGAGGGTGGGCCCCATGATATTGGCCGAGCCGATGCCCGTCTTTTCCACCTGCGCCAAGGTGCTGGCGCTGGCTTGTTCGGCGAGATAGCGGTTGATCGACAGGCCGCTGGCGGCGGGCGGACGCGGCGGCCAGATGTCGAGCTGGACCGGGCGGCTGACCACGGTGATGTCCAGGTGACGGCCTTGGTCGGACAGGTTCAACAGCAGTTCACGTTGTTTCATCACGCTCAGGCTGGCGGCCTGTTCGCGGATCCGGGCCAAGCGTTCGGGTTCGATGCCGCGCCGGGTCAGCTGGAGGTAAAGGGTTTCCAGGGGCGGCAGCATCACCAGCGGTTGGTCGGGAATCAGGCCCGCCGCCTTCAGGTGCTGATGGCGCCATTGGCAGAATGCGTCAATCAGCGCCTGGTCAGTGCCGCCACGGCTGTAGTCCAGTTGTTGCAGTTGCAGGGTGTCGGGGCCGGTGGGGGTGGCAGGCGTTCGATAAAACACCCCGGTATCGGCTTCGACCACCCATTGCGGCTGCGTGAATACGCCTGGCAAGGTCACATCCAATGCCCTGAGCGTGCGGCTGTCGTCGATGCCATCGACAATGCCCGCGAGATTCAGCACTTGGGTCTGGTTCTCCAGCAGGTTGTCCAGTTCATCACCGGGCAGGCCGAATTGCGGCTCGTGGTCGATACGTCGGGCACTCACGTGCTGGCGGTAGACCAGCGGTTCGCGAGGACGCAGGGCCATGAGTTGGAACTCGCCCTCCCGTGGTGCCACCTCGTACACCCGACGGTGCAGCACCAACTTGCGGGCGGCCCCGCCGATGCTTGGCCCCGGCACCACGCGCAGGTGGTCAAGGGCTTGTACGCGGCGCCTATGAATCGAACGGTGAAACCAGTAGAGCTTTTTGCTGAAGCACAGCAGCGGCACCGGGCTGCGTTTGGCGCGGCTTGTGGGGCAACTGGTCGCGAACGTTTCGGCCAGTTGCAGGTACGCGGGCGAGGCGAGTTCGTTGAGCTGGGCCGGCCGTTGCGGGTTCAGTCGCCACAGGCGGTTGTTGTGCAGCAGGTCGATGGCGTCGCCGCGATGAATGATCAGTGGTGGGGTGTCGAACGATGGCTCCACCACCCAGGCCTTATAGCCGTCGGCGTTGTGCATCGGTATCACTGGCAGTGCTGAATCCAGGTGCAGAGGCTCAAGGGCGGGGCCGTAGGGTTTGCCACTGAAAGGATCAAACCCATGCCAGGCCTGCGATCGGTGCACGACTAACAGCGAGGTGATGCCCTCGGCCTGGGGCAACTTGGCCAGGCCGACATCGGCCCGATCAAGCAGGCGGCTGTAGTCGATACCGGCGCCTTGCACCCGTCGTTTGCGTGCCAGCCCCACGGCGGTGTCCAGCAGGTGCTCGCCCGCCTGGTTCAGTTGCAGCCAGCCCAGGCGGCCGAGGTTCAATAGGCTTGGCACGCTGTCCAGTGGGTTGAGTGTGGCATTCAGATAGCGGGTGCTGAAGGCGGTCAACTGGAGCAGCCTGCGGCTTGCCGGCAGGGCGCTTTTCAGGCTTGCCAGGCTGCGCGAGACGAACAGTCGCGTGGGGGCGAACAGGCCCAGCACATCGAACAGGCATCGCCAGCTGCCGTCGATAACGCGACGGGTATCCCCTGACGCCAGTTCGGGGACGCAGGCAAAAAAGGGCACCAGGCTCAAAATACCCTGGACCAGGGCGTCGAGGGCGCGTTGCTGGTCTTCCAGCACCGTGGAGCCACGCGCCGCCTCCAGTAAGGTATCGATGTCGAGAAAAAAGTGCTGGTTGGCGATCGCCTGCGCCAGGGCGATGCTGCGTGGTGAGTCGAAGCTCAGGTCGTCGGCGGTGTCCGCCGGCAGTGGCTGGGGCAGCCGGTCAATCACCACCGTGGCCGTCTGGTCGGGCCTGGGCACATTGCCGCTGGCGTACGCCTGCCAGTCGAGTGCGGCCGTAGTCCCGGTGATGAGCACGCTTTGCGGGCGCGTGCTGGTTGGGCTGCCGGTGACGATATGCAGCGGCTTGCCGCCGATGTCCAGATCGGCAGGCAGGCGCGGGTTGTACTGAACCTGGTTGATCAACGGGAAGAGTTCGTAGTAGCGCGTCTGATCGCGAAAATCACACCGTAACAGCACCCCAAAGCGCCCGGTTCGCGCCTGCTTGTCGACGGCAGGCTCCAGGTCCAGCGGCACCTTGGCCGGCTGGCGCACGACCAATATCTGTACCTCGCCCTGTTGCACGGCCTGGCGGTCAAACAGCGGCAACTGCACCAGCAGGTATTGGAGGGTCAGGCTGTAGGCCTGCTTGAGCCGCGTGACATGGGCTTGCGCCGCCTGATTGAACAACGCGTTGACGTTGCCCAACTGATTGAAGCGGGGCTTGAGGGTGCTCAACGACAGCGCTGAGTCACTGGCCCGCCACATCGTGTCGATGGGGTTCAAATGCCCGCTCATGTGCAAATGAACCAGGCTCAATTGCGGCCCACCGTCTTTTGGCTTGTACGGCGGCGGGTTCATGGGGCCGCCGGACCAGAGCAGGCAGGGCCGTTCCAGCAGCGGCTGGTCGGGAAACACCCGTTGCAAGTCCGCCAGGGCGACGGCGTAGCGTGTGGTCAGCGCTGTGGCCAGGGTTGCGCTGGCGTGCCGCAGGGCGTTGACGCGCGTGGCAAGGTGCTGTTTGAGCGCTTGCACCGCTGCCAACTCGACACTCTGGCGGCCGGGATGCAGTCGTGCATTTGCTACGCCCCAGTCGATCAGACTGACGGTGGCGCAATGCTCGCGCCAGGGCTGTTCGTCGGCGGGGCCTTCGCTGGCCCCCAGGGTCATCACGTCGATGTAGCTCAGTTGCCGCGAGACCCCGCGGGCCAGCGCTTCGGCTTGCAGCACGCCTTGCTTGAAGATCATCCATGCATAAGAGCGCATGAAGTACAGCGAGCCTGGGATGTCGCGCACCAGGCATTCGGGCGCTACGCCAGCGAGCATGAGATGGGTGGCAAGTGGGGCAGTGCGGGCGCTGGCGACGCCGCAGTTGACCAGGTGCATGGCCACTTCGTCGCGCAGGTCTGCATAACGGTGTCCCCAGAAGCGTGCGTGGTTCAGGTCCATCCCCGCGACGCGGTAGCGGACTTCACCGGCCTGCCGGTCAAGGCTCAGGATCAGTGCGCCGAGCACCAACGCGTCATAGCTGGCGTGGCTGGTCGATTCGTCTGCGCGCTGGCCGTACCAGCCCACGGCCACGAGTAACTGTCGCGCCAACTGTTGCGCCGTCGCGCTGTTGAGCAGGCGATGCAGGCAGGCGTCCGGCTCATCCAGCACCGACGTGCCCAGCAGCAGGTCTAGCAGGCGCGTGTCGGAACTGGGTAAAAAGCGCGTCACCGTGTTTATCACCTGGATGCGCTGTTCGCCTGTCAGCATGAGGGCACCCGGTTCCAGGGTTTCCCAGTAGTTACCCCAACGCGGTTTTGCCGGCAAGGCTTCAGATGCCTGTGCGTAGTGCTGCAAGGCAATGTCGGAATTGGCGAAGTCACACGCGAGCGGTATCGCCACGGGACGGGCTTGTTGTAGCCGCTCTTGCAAGTCCCAGGCGCTTTCGCGATCTGTGGGCAGGGGTAGCTGATGCAGCGTGAGCAGTTGCGCCAGGCTCCAGCGTGCGTCCTGGCGAATGCGTAGATTCAACTGTGTGCCGAGCATGTTCAGTTGGTCGAACTGGCCTGCCAGGGGCAATGCCAACAGCTGTGCGTGGTCGATCTCGACCCGCGAGCCATCAGCACGCGTGCCGCTGATGGCGCCTGTGCCGGGGTCGAACTCATAGTCGTGTGGCGTCAGACCCTGGACGGGTGCCAGGGCGAGAAACGCTGGGTGTTCGACTGTCGCTTGCAGCCACGCCGCCGCGTTGTCCATCGTTTCTGCCCAGAATGAACCGGAGGTCAATGTGCATCGGGTTTGGGTCAACGCCGCTAAGTTGAAGGGCTCGTCGGCCAATTCCAGCCGAGTGATAAGCGTGCGCAATTGTGTGACCAGGGTTTGCACATCCTGGTGCAGACGGGCGAACGCTTCCGGCAACATGGGGCCGGCAAAACTTTTGTCCTGACGCAGGGCGTCAAGCACCACGCCGCGTTGGGCCGGTGTGCGGGGCGATGGGTAACCGTAGAACCTGAGCACCTGGCGAGCAGTCAGTGGCGGCGGGTCGCCTGCGGGCAGGCCGAGCCCGTCGGGGTCGATTACCCATTGCAGGGTTTGCTGGCGCAAAGGATGTCCGACCGCCTGTTGGTAGCGCTGCAACCACTGGCCGGGTGAGGAATGGGCGGGGACCAAAAGCGGGCCGTCGGCCAGCCCCGCAGCAAGGTGGTCAATCAGGTCGTCAATCAGCAGTTGGTCGCCGAGGGCGCGTTGAGGGGTATCCATGTGTGAAGTCCTGAGCGGGGAAACCCCATCGTGCCCAGTGAGCGTGGAGGTTTCAGCGCGACACTTCCGAGTTGTCCATGGGGGATCGCACTTAGGCGGGTATGACGCTGGCGTGCGATACTTTGCGCTGTTCAATCAGGTGTTTTGCCCCTCGATGCAGGCCAACAGTGCTGTAATTGAGTTGTTTATCAGGCACTTTCACTCAATTTCCAGGCTTTTATGGTGAATGGCACTGGGTCTGGCTTTTTATACTGCACCCCCGCTCGAAGGGCTCGTTCACGAAGCAGCCCGGTCTGGGTAAAGGTGCAGGCTTACCGGCTTGCCCCTCGCAGACGCGACGGTCAATCCAATAACAAAATGAGGTTGTACCCCTATGCCAGTCGGCAACCCACTGCCCCACGGCGAGACCGCTCAAGGCGGCCCGCTCAAACGCGAACTCGGTGAACGGCACATTCGCCTGATGGCCCTTGGCGCCTGTATCGGTGTCGGCCTGTTCCTCGGTTCGGCCAAGGCCATCGAGATGGCCGGGCCGGCGATCATGCTGTCGTACATCATCGGCGGTCTGGCCATCCTGGTGATCATGCGCGCCCTCGGCGAAATGGCGGTGCACAACCCCGTCGCCGGTTCGTTCAGCCGTTATGCCCAAGACTACCTCGGCCCCCTGGCGGGCTTTCTCACCGGTTGGAACTACTGGTTCCTGTGGCTGGTGACCTGCGTTGCCGAGATCACTGCCGTCGCCGTGTACATGGGCGTGTGGTTCCCCGACACACCGCGCTGGATCTGGGCCCTGGCGGCTCTGATCAGCATGGGCACGATCAACCTGATCGCGGTAAAGGCCTTTGGTGAATTCGAATTCTGGTTCGCGCTGATCAAGATCGTCACGATCATTGCGATGGTCATCGGCGGCGTCGGCATCATCGCCTTCGGCTTTGGCAACGACGGCGTGGCGCTGGGTATTTCCAACCTGTGGAGTCATGGCGGCTTCATGCCCAACGGCGTGCAGGGCGTGTTGATGTCCTTGCAAATGGTGATGTTCGCCTACCTGGGCGTGGAGATGATCGGTCTCACCGCCGGCGAAGCGAAGAACCCGCAGAAGACCATTCCGAGTGCCATCGGCTCGGTGTTCTGGCGCATCCTGCTGTTCTACGTCGGCGCGTTGTTCGTGATTTTGTCGATCTACCCGTGGAATGAAATCGGCACCCAGGGCAGCCCGTTCGTGATGACGTTCGAGCGCCTGGGTATCAAGACCGCCGCTGGCATCATCAATTTCGTGGTGATTACCGCTGCGTTGTCGTCGTGCAACGGCGGTATCTTCAGCACCGGGCGCATGCTCTACAGCCTGGCGCAGAACGGCCAGGCCCCCGCCACTTTCGGCACCACCTCCAGCAATGGCGTGCCGCGCAAGGCGCTGCTGTTGTCGATCTTTGCCTTGTTGCTGGGCGTGTTGCTCAACTACCTGGTGCCGGATCAGGTGTTTGTGTGGGTCACCTCCATTGCCACTTTCGGTGCGATCTGGACCTGGCTGATGATCCTGCTGGCCCAGCTCAAGTTCCGCAAAAGCCTGAGCCCGGCCGAGCAGGCGGGGCTCAAGTACCGCATGTGGTTGTACCCGGTCAGTTCCTACCTGGCACTGGCATTCCTGGTGCTGGTGGTGGGCCTGATGGCGTACTTCCCGGATACCCGCGTTGCGCTTTACGTGGGGCCGGCATTCCTGGTGCTGCTGACGGTGTTGTACTACGTATTCAAGTTGCAGCCGACCAACGCCAGCAGTGTCGCCGCGCAATCGCTGTGAGACTCAATCGGCCCGCTGCGCGCCGCTTTTGGCCGCACGGGTCAGCTGGCTGACCAGGCGGTTGAGCTCGGCTGCTTTTTCCTCCTTGATGGACTGGCGTCGCTCCTGGTAATCCATGGAGCGGGTGTCGGGCACTTCCTGTTTCAGTATTTCGAGCTTGGAGCGCGCCACCTCATCGATGGTGGCGAAGGGCTCCGGCAGGCTGCGTTCCAGGTACTTGATCCAGAATTCCTCCATCAATATGGAGTTCGCGGCGCCGCTGGTGGCCTTCAATGCGGCCATCGCCTGAGTGATTCGGGTCAGGGCCAGGTTCGTCAGGTCGTGACCCGGTGCGTAAAGCCGCTCTTCGTGCTGCAACGGCAGGTTGTAGGTCTCTCGAAAGTGCAGGCGCAGGTACAGCTTGACCTCCACGTCATCCGGCTGCTGTCCTTGGGGGCCACGCTCATTGCGCAACGCAATCAGGTGGTCGTCGGCCAGTCGATCCAGGCTGCGCAGGTAAAACAGCCCTTCGGCCAATTCCAGCAGGTCCCGGTTGGCCTGGTTGGAGTTGGGGCGCACCATGGCCTGGTGTTGGCGGTGCAGGATTTCCATGTTGCTCAGGGCCAGGATGGCGCCGTCGCCACAGGTGCCCGCCAGGTAGGTGTTGAGGAATATGGTCTCGCGCAGTTCATGGGATTCGGCCATGCCTTGCAGCACGCGCCATACCCGGGCAACCAGGGCGGCTGTCCGTGAAGCTGTTCGGTAGTCATGGGCCAGGGTCAGGTCCCGCAGCACGCGGAACACATCATCGGGGCTTGCGCCTTCATGGTTCTTGAGCTGCTCCCACACCGTTTTGCGTTGTGCATGGTCGCGTGTGGGCACTCCTTCAAGCCAAGCATTGAAGTCGGTCGGCGCTGGCGACACATGCAAGGCGCCCGGCATTGCCCCACCCAGTACCGTGTTGGTTCTCATGCTGTATTCGGTCAAGCGTTGCAGGGTGGCGGCGTTCAGCGGGTTGTCATGCAGGATGGTGCCGCGATTGGCCGTACGCATCGCGGCGTTGGTGAACAGCGACTCGGGAATGGTGGTGATCTGGTTGTCCTGTAGCAGCAGGCTGTGCAACTGCGTGAGTCGTTCGGCCCCAATGGGCCATTGGCTGATACCGGTCTGTTGCAGGCTCAGGTTGAGCAAGTGGTTCATGGCCGAGACGTCCGGCGTCAAGCCCAGCGGGTTGCCGTCCAGGTTCAGCTCTTCCATGCGCGTCATGCCGGCCAAACGTTGCCGTGATTCTCCTGTGAGCGTGATGTTGTTGTCGCTCAGGTCGAGCTGCTCCAGTTGCAGCATATTGGTGATGCTGTTGGGCAGTTCGGTGATCATGCAGTCCAGCCGCAGCGATTTGAGTCCAGTGAATTTGCCCAGGAAGTCGTTGCCCGTCGGTGGGAAGGCATCGCCGGAAATCTTAAGGTACTCGATATGCTCGAAGCCCCGAGTGCCCAGGATAAAGTCCGCATCCGGCAGGTTGTTGCCGTTCAATTGCAGCTCAAGGCCATGAGCATCGAACAGGCCGCCGTAGATTGTCTGCCGTGTCTCGCGCCGCCAGGCGCGCAGAATCTGCTGCGCTGTAAGCCGTCGGCGCCCAAGGTTCAGGCCCAGCGGATCATTGGCATCGTTGGGATACTCGGCGTTCGCCCACCGATCCAGGCCGAATTCCAGGGCCTGGTATTCCGCCTTGCGCCGCTCCAGCTCCAGCAGTGCCGCCGGCTCATTCATATTCAGGGAGTCGATGAATTGGTTGGCATCGGCACGGCTCATCCTGGGGTAAAGCTCGCGGACCTTGCTTACCAGGTCTGCCGCCTGGGTACCGCCGAATGGCCATAGATTGCGCAGGCTGAACGGGTAGGCGGTGAAGGTGCTGTGTACGGGCATTGGCGGTTGCAACCAATAAGGGATGTGCGGCAAGCCCAGCAGATCCTTGATGGCCACACGCTGGTCGAGCGCCAGGTCGGCGATGGCGGTGCGCAGCGGTGTCAGGTCGCCGCTGTCATCCAGGCCAAGGGCAGTGAGCTGGCTGTCATCCAGTGTGCGCCACAGGGCGGTGAGCAGGTCGGTGGTGACGTCTCCTGCATCGGTGATCAATCTGCCCTCGGCGTCGTAGGCCTGGTAACGACCGTCGACCCTCGCAAGGATTTTGCGCTGGCTGCCTGCCAGGTAGCCGGCGCTTTCCAGCAACGGGCCGGCGGCGCTGCCTTGATGAATGTCGACCCGCAGATCGGTGGGCCAGCCGGGCACCAGCTTGAGCGCATGCAGGATGATTTTTTCGCTGTCGGGGTTATTCAAGGTGCTCAGGTACAAGCCTTCGAAAGCGCGGTTCAGGCGCAGGTCATTGGTAGTCAGCCTGGCCTGTTCTTTCAGGCGCAACGGCACCTGGTCCTTGTCGTTCAGCTGCTTGATTTCCTTGGGGGTGGCGTGGTCGAGCAAGGCCTGGAGGGCACTGGTGGGTAACGCTGGGTAATGACTGCGCAAGCGATTGTGCAGGGGGTGGCTGCTGCGCTCGCTTTGGGCATAAAGGGTGTTGAACAACTGGTCGCGTTCGCGGTAAGCGTGTTCGGCGATTTTCTTTGCCAACTTGAACAAGCGCTCCTCTTGGCCCTCGGGCAATTCATCGAGCAGAGCGCGGGTCAGTGCATCGTCACGTACAAGATGGGTCAGCGGCTCCACGCTGCGGCTTTGCTCTTGGGACAGGCGGATCTTCTGCGGTGCAGCAGCATTGGCCGCAGGGTAATGGGCAACGGTGCGACCGCTGTCGTCGTGCAGTTCGAGCACATGACTCTGGGGCCACTGGGGCAGCCCGCACACCAGCAGCAATTGCAGAGACGGGCGCGCGGTGCGGGTGGCCGAATAGGTGGTCATGGCCTTGATGAAATGCAGGACCTGACGCTCGATGCCAAAGCGTTTGCTGCTGTCTTTGAGCAAGGGCGGCGGTGGCAGCGCGGCACAATGTACCTCTCGCAAGGCCCGGCTGGGCGTATCGGTAATCTTCAGGATGCGCTCGGCGGTGAGTTGGTCGACGTTGAAATCGACGCTGCCCAGGCGTGAGAACAGGTGATGGTCATCCCATGCCAGTGGGCTTTCGCTGTCCAGGCGCCAGGCGCCGTGACGGTTGTGCTCAAGGCGTGGGGTATCGACCCCGACTTTTTGCGGGTGCTTGAGGCGCCACTTGCGCACGTTCTGATCGTAAGTCACCGGGTAGAACGCGCCGTACAGCGGCAGCAGTTGGTTGCCCTCCCAGTCGTACAAGCCTTCGGGGTTGGGTTGCAGGTCGAGGGGCAGCACCAGGTTCTGTTGGTATTGGCCCAGCGAATAGTCGAGCAGGCTCACCAGGCCAGCAGGGCTGCGGCGTTCGCTCATCAGGTCGCCCAAGGTATTGCGCAGGCCTTGGGCGTCGCTGGCCGATGTCATGCCGAGCAACGTGCGTTCGTGGGGTTGCAGCACTGAGGCGATGGCCAGGTAAAAACTGTCGACGGCCGGCGATACCGGGATCGGCCCGGCATTGCGCATGTCGTAGGCTTCGTAGCGGCCGTCGCCGTAGTGCAGCAGTTCGACGGTGGTGTCGTCGGGGCCGGTGTTCTTGTAGCGGTTTTGCGCCTGGCCGTCGACGATCTCGGTGACGGTGAAGTGGCGCTTGAGACGCTCCAGCAGCAGGCTGGCGGTGAACTCCCGCGCCCATTGGTCGGTGTCGCGGCTGAACGCTCGCGGGTGGTACAGGCCGTCGATCACCGCGTCGATACGCAACGCGGTGCGGTGTTGCTCAAGGTGTTCGCGTACGTTTGCAGGTAAGGTGGCGTCGTTGAGGTAGGCGCTTTGCTGCTTGGGGTCCAGCGGTGTTTTTTCCAGCAACTGATAAAGGTTGGCCGGGCTCAATGGCTGGAACTGCGCCTGAAGTTTGCTCAGCAGGGGAGTGACTTCCACGCCTTCGATGCGTGCCTTGATCGGCACGAATATCCGCGCTGGGTCGTCGGCCGGGACTTGGTGCCGGGCCTGTCCGGCATAACGAGTCAGAGCGCGGAACAAGGCAATGCGTTCCTTGCTCGCCAGGCCGCTGATTTGCAGACGCAGGCGGGCAATGCGCTGGGCCTCGGTGAGGTTCGGGCTGCCTTCCTTGCCCAGGGTCGAGTTGGCGGGTTGCTGGCGGATGATCAGCTCGAACAGCGCCTCCTGGGTCGGTGCGGATGTGGTCGGCGCATCGAGGGCGATGTAGGTGCCGTCGTCCTTGCGCTTGAGGTTGATGGCGTGGGTGGTGGCTTCGTTGGCGGCGTGGCTTTCCAGCAGGCGGCCTTGCTGGTCGTGTACATGAATGGCCGCAATAGCGGGCCAGCCCGGCAGTTGCACCAGCAAGCCGAACACCGCACTGCCGGCATGGGCTGGCATCGATCCGCTGCGATGAAAACTGCTGCTCAGTTGCTCGATGACCCGGTCTACCTGCACCCGTCGACTGGCTTCAACCAGGTTGACCGGCGGCGGCTCGCCAGCCCAGATGCTGTCAAGGATGGCGCGGGGCACGGCGGTGCTGCGCAGCAGGTTCCGCACTTGCTCGGCGGGCACCGGGGCTTCGCCGTTAGGCAGCATTTGCCCGATCAGTTGAGCGTCGGTGAGTTGGCCGGCGCCATGCAGGTCCAGCACCCAGGCTTGCAGCTTGGGGTTGAACACCACGGGTGCGGCAAAGCCGTTGCCGTTCTTGCGCTTGAGCACGAAACCCAGGGTTTTGGGGTTGGCAGTGACTTGTGCTACCACTTTCAACGAGCCTTGTTGCACAAGCGCGTATTGCTCGCCATTGATCAGGTACAGGCCCTGGGCATTCGGCATCTGGCCGTCGAGCAAGCGCTGGTTGGCGATGGCGTAAGGAGTGATGTCGGGTTTCCATAGCTCGAGGGTGCCGTCGCTGCGCGGTACTTTGCGCGGGTCTCCCAGGCGTTGCAGCAGCCCCTCGATGCGTTGGCGGTGCACCCGCCCGGCGGTTGAGATCAACAGGCCATTGATGGCCAGATCCACTACATCGGTCATGGCTGCGGCGAAATCACTGGCCTGACCCTTGGCAGCCTCGTTGATACCAATGATCAGGCTGTAGGCCAGGTTGCCGAACACCACCAGTTGCATCAGCCGGTTCAGGCCGGTAACGCCACCGGGTACGGGGGTCATCAGCAATTCCATGATCTCGGTGGCCATGGCCGCCGCACCGTCGATGACGCCCTGCAAGTCGCGCTCTGACCGCCCGGTGGCGAGCATGCCGAGATTGGCCTGGTAGTGCTGGGTATGACGATAGGTAAGGGCTTGCACCAGGCTGAGCGCGCGCGCCGGCTTGGGGTCGTTGATGAACCGCAAGTGCTCCAGGGTTCTCTGCGGGAACAGGCTGTGGAAGCTGTCATAGAGATAGCCCGCCACCAGGCTCAGGCCTTCGGGGCGTGGTTCTTCGCGCAACAGGTCTCTGAACTGGTTGATCTCGGTGATGGGTAACTGCCGTGAGAACCAGCCCAGGTCGCCTGCGGCGTGGCTGGCCTTGAGGTCGGCCAGAAACTGCGCCCCCGCCGTTTGGGCGTCCAGATGAAAGCGCATGGCGCCACCGGGGCGGAACGGGAAGTAGGACACCACCCCCAGGCTTCCCACATGGATCAGCAACAAAGGTACGGGGATGCTGGTGCCGGATGGCGTAAAGGGCACCGCAGCCAGGAGTGTGTGGTCGATGTCCATGCTCAACGTGTCGAAGGGCAGCGCCGTGCCGGTGCCCTCGATGGTGCCCACCAGCGCGTCGTAGGTGGCTTGCGTTACACCGCTGTTGGCGCGGCTGCGATAGGCCTCCAGTGCTTCGAAGCGCAGATGGGCGCGGGCGCAGGTCTCGATCAAACCTTGCAACGTGCCGCCCGCTCCCAGCGTGGCAGCCAGGCGGGTGTGCAGTTTTCCGCCCAGGTCCAGTTCGCGGCAGATGGCAATGAATTGGCTGACGCTCAGTTGTTTTTCGTCGACGCCGGTCAGGTAGGACGCATCCACATAACTGTGCCCGGACGCCTGCGGGTTGCCGGTGCCGAAATCGAAGTTCAGGCACGCCGCCTCCCATAGCGACATTCGTGAGACGTGTGCGCGGTACTTCCATTCATCCACGGCGCGCCGGAACCGTGGGGATTGGGTCAAGCCACCGATGGCGCTGCTGCGTGGTTCCCACGGCAAGGGTGTATCGAGTTTTTCCAGATAACGGGTATTGATGAAGATCTTTTGCGGGTCGAGACCGCCGAGCTTGCTGCGTAGCTGGGCCAGGCCGCTGGTCTTGAATTGTTCGACCAGGCGAGTGTTTTCGCTTTCGACGGCTTTGAGCGCGGCGATGGCGTTGCGTTGCAGGCTTACATACTCACGCTGTTGTTCGAGCGTCAGGCTGTTCATCGACTGCGCCAGGATGTGGCGCAGCAGTTCCAGGGCCTGTTGCCGGCCCCAGGACTCGCTGGACTGCAAATGGCCGGACAGGCCGTTGAGAAGGTGGTGGTTGGGCATGGGCCTTTTCCTTTCACAGTGAGATGTGGAAGGAAATGGGAACACTCGCCCAACCGTGACGGGCGCTACCTATGTAGCGCGGCGTTGGCTCAGGCGTTTGTTCAAGTCCAGCCAGGCGGCCAGTGCAGCCATCAGCAACGCCCCCACCACGGCCGTCAGCAGTTGCATCGCCATTGCATCGCCGGCCATGGCATTGAGCATGTCGGCCAACGGCGCGAGCAGCACGCCGAGGCAGAAGACCTCCAGGGAAAAGCGTCCCATGCGGCACACCTGTGCGGCGACCAGGTTGTGCGTCCAACCGGCGCCGGGCAGCAATTTGGCGGTGACGTAGGCCAGGGCAAGGAAGTGCAACAGGCGTACCGGCGACAGGTCGGTCTTGCTGATCGGGTAGATCAAGTCGCTGATCAGTGCTGGCATCAGCGCGTCATGGATCTCGGGCCAGCGCCACCCCACGGTGATCAGGCCGGTGACCACCACGTACACCGCTGCCGCGACAAACAGCGGCTGGCGCTGCAACGGCGGGCTCTGGGCTGGCTTGGGTTGCCCGCTGCGAATCGCCGCCGCGCCGCCCAGCACAAACAGCAGCTGCCAGGTGACCGGGTTGAAGTACCACACGCCATCCTCAATGGCCCGCAGGTTCCAGCCCATCCACGGCGCCAGCAGGTAAATCGCCAGCGACACGGCCACCACCGCCAGGGGCCAGCGCAGCATCAGCGGCAACACCAGCGCCAGGCTGGCCAGCAACACGATGTACAGCGGCAACGGGTCCATCAGGTTGGGCTTGAAGCGCAACAGCAGCTCATCCAGCAACGCCTGCTGCGGGTGGGTGATGAAATGGGTCATGCCCATCTCTTGCACCAGGTCGCGGGTTTCCACATGGCTGTTGGCGAAAAACACGATGCCCATCAGCATCGCCAGCAAAAAGATGTGCACCACGTACAGCACCCAGGTGCGCCGCAGGATTTTCAGGCAGGCCATCCAATAGCCTTCGCGTTGCAGGACCTTGCCGTAGGCCAGCACCGAAGCAAAACCGGCGAGGAACACAAAGACTTCTGCCGCATCACTGAAGCCGATGTTGCGCAGGGTGATCTGGCCGAGGGGGTTGTGGGGGACGTGATCCCAGAAAATGAAGATCAACGCCAAGCCCCGAAAAAAATCGATGCGTGGGTCGCGTCCGTTCAGCATGGCAGCGGGCTCTTGTACAAATTTTTGAGTAATGACGGGCAGGCGCGAGGGCGCCTCACGTCGGGCGGGCGCAGGTTGGCGGTATTTGTAAGCAAATGCAAAGGTTGGGTATTACTGAATGTCTCTAGACATCAATGATTACCAAAGTGCCATGGCTGCCGGCGAGGACCCCGTGGGCAACGCCAGCCTCCACGAGGTACATCTGGCCGGCCTCGACGCGGATGACCTGATCGGCAAGGTTCAAGAGCAACTGGCCGCTGATCACCAGCAGCCCTTCGTTGTAAGCGTGGGTCTCTTCCTCATACGCCTGCGCATCCATGCGCAACACCTTGATGTGCGCCGGGCCGACCTGGCCCAGGCGCGTGGATTTCCAGCTTTCGGGCAACTGTTCGGCAATGGCAACGAAGTCCAGTAACGGCATGTGAATCTCCTTGTTTCAACGATGCCGTCGGTGGTCCGGTTCAGCAGGGAGGGGTAGGTGTTTGACTCAGAACGCATCCATCAGCAGCACTCGGCATGGCTGGGCTTGATAGGCATTGATCTGCGGTACCAGGCGGGTGAAGTGTTCGGTCTGGCAATGGGTGTCGAGGGCAGCCTGGTCGGGCCATAGCTCGATGAAGACAAAGTGCCCGGGGTCTTTTTGATCAATGAACAGATCGTAGGCGATGCACAGCGGTTCCAGGCGGGTTTTTTCCACCAGTTCGGCGTACCACCCGCGCACGGTTTCCACGTGTTCGGGCTTGATGAAATCTTCGGCGATGACCTTCAACACAGTGCGGCTCCTTAAGCGGCAACAACTTCATGGGGTTCAAAACTGTCGGCCCGCGCCATCTGCCACATGCGCGAATAGAACTCGCCATTCACCTCGCCGGTCAGCAATTCACCGGGCTTGAGGAACACATGCAGTTGCGAGAACAGCTTGATCTCGGTCGCCGACATGCGCCGCACCAAGTGCTTGGCCGACAGTTGCGACGGGTGATCGAGGCCGGCAGCTGCAAGCATTTCCGCGAGGGCCTTGAGGGTGTTGCGGTGGAAGTTGAACACCCGCTGGGCCTTGTCCGGCACCACCAGGGCGCGCTGGCGCAGTGGGTCCTGGGTGGCGACACCGGTCGGGCATTTGTTGGTGTGACACGACTGGGACTGAATGCAGCCAATGGCAAACATAAAGCCGCGCGCCGAGTTGGCCCAATCGGCGCCGATGGCCAGGACGCTGGCGATATCGAACGCGCTGACAATCTTGCCGCTGGCGCCGAGCTTGATCTTGTCGCGCAGGTTCAGCCCCACCAACGTGTTGTGCACAAACAGCAGGCCCTCGCGCAGCGGCACGCCGATATGGTCGGTGAACTCCACCGGTGCCGCGCCGGTGCCGCCTTCCTTGCCGTCCACCACGATAAAGTCGGGGAGGATGCCGGTTTCGAGCATGGCCTTGGCGATGCCCATGAATTCCCACGGGTGGCCCAGGCAGAACTTGAAGCCCACCGGTTTGCCGCCCGACAGTTCGCGCAACTGGGCGATGAACTGCATCAATTCAATCGGCGTGGAAAACGCGCTGTGACGCGACGGCGAGATGCAGTCTTCGCCCATCAGGATGCCGCGAGTCTCGGCGATTTCCTGGGTGACCTTGTGCTTGGGCAGGATGCCGCCATGGCCGGGTTTGGCGCCCTGGCTCATCTTGATTTCGATCATGCGTACTTGCGGGTTCTGCGCCTGCACGGCAAAGCGTTCCGGGTCGAAGCGGCCGTCGCTGGTGCGGCAGCCGAAATAGCCGCTGCCCAGCTCCCAAGTCAGGTCGCCGCCGTTTTCACGATGGTAGGGGCTGATGCTGCCTTCGCCGGTGTCGTGGGCAAAGTTGCCGAGCTTGGCGCCCTGGTTGAGCGCGCGGATCGCGTTGGCACTGAGCGAACCAAAACTCATCGCCGAGATGTTGAACACCGACGCCGAATACGGCTGCTTGCATTGCGGGCCGCCGACCATCACGCGAAACGCGCTGGGGTCGCTCAACGGCGCCGGACGCATGGAGTGGCCGATAAACTCGAAGCCAGACTGATACACGTCGATCAGGGTGCCGAAGGGTTTGTCGGCGGATTCGTTCTTGGCCCGCGAATACACCAGCGAACGCTGGGCGCGGGAGAAGGGCAGGGCGTCGCTGTCGGACTCCAGTAGGTACTGGCGGATTTCCGGGCGGATGGCTTCCACCAGGTAACGGATATTGCCCAGGATCGGGTAGTTGCGGCGCACCGCATGGGGGCTTTGCAGCAGGTCGAAGATGCCGATCAGGCTGAGAATGCCGGTGACCACGGTGATCGGCCACAGCCACTCATGCTGGATAAACGGAAGGCTGGCGAGGGTGAAAATGACGCACACGGCAAAGAAGGCGTAACGGCTTAGCAAAGACAGGCTCATACGGTTTCCTTGGGTTCGGACGCTTGAGGTCGATCCGCCATTCTGCGCCAGTAAGGAAACCACAGACAACCTAAGGGATTGTTCCGCATAGAATCCGCAGGTCTATTCTTATTGCAATCGGTTCTCGTTTGGGTGCATTATTTGCGTTACTGTATAACACTAAGTATGCCCCGGAGGCCCTATGAAAGCTGGAATCCATCCCGACTACCGCACCGTGCTGTTCCACGACACCGCCGCTGACGTGTTCTTCCTGATCGGCTCCACCGCCGACAGCGACCGCACCCACAAACACAGCGATGGCAATACCTATCCCTACATTCCGTTGGACATATCCAGTGCCTCGCACCCGATCTACACCGGGCAACAGCGCAAGACCCAGGTCGAAGGCCGGATTGCCGGGTTCAACAAGCGTTTTGCGTCGTTTGGCTCAAGCCCGAAAAAAGCCGACGCGTGAGGCGTGTCGGATTCACTGCGAAAGCCGCTCCTGTTTTGGGAGCGGCTTTTTTATGCGTTGATATCTAAAGGCCATCATTTTTAGAAAAACCTACTAAACTACTCAGTAATCGCCAGGAAGGCAGGCCCATACCCTAAGGAACGCACACCGACGATCCGAGGTGTCCCATGGGAGAGTCCGTTACCTTTACCGATGCCGACCGTGCCGTGGTGCTGTTGATCGATGCCCACCCGGACGTCCTCCACAGCCTCACCCAACTGCTGCGGCTGGAGCCCTTCGACCTGTACAGCGCCGCCTGCGCCGCTGACGCCTTGACGATTCTCGCCAGCCAACCGATCGACCTGGTGATGAGCGCTGCGCGCCTGCCGGACATGGACGGTGCCTCGCTGCTGGCGCATATCCACCAGCACTACCCGCACACCGTGCGCATCCTGCTGACGGGTGAAACCGACCTGACCCTGATCGTCAAAGCCATCAACGAAGGCGAGATCTATCGCTACCTCAGCAAACCCTGGAACGACGAGGAGTTGCTGCTGGCCCTGCGCCAATCTCTGGCCCATCAGCATTCCGAGCGTGAACGCCTGCGTCTTGAGCAGTTGACCCGGCAACAGAACGACGAACTCAAGCAGCTCAACGCCTCCCTGGAAAAACACGTGGCCGCGCGCACCAGTGAATTGCAGCAAACCGCCGACATGCTCGACCTGGCCTACGAAGAACTCAAACACAGCTACGCCACTGGCACCGAAGTGTTCTCGCTGCTGGCCAACCTGCGCCTGCCGCGCGCCAAGCAGACCAACCGGCAGATCATCGAACTGGTGCGCACCTGGTGCGTGGCCCACGGCGTGGATGACGCCAGCAACCGCGACCTGACCATGGCCGCCGCGCTCTACAACATCGGCAAGTTGAGCTGGAGCGACAGCATGATGGCCTCGCCCTCGGACCTGCTGCACAGCAGTGACCGCGAGCGGTATCGCGCCTACGCCACCCAGAGCGAATCGCTGCTGATGACCCTGGACCCGATGAAAGACGCCGCGCGGCTGATCCGCCATCACCAGGAACGCTGGGACGGCAGCGGTTTCCCGGATCACCTCAAGGGCGAGGCGATTCCTGCGGGTTCGCGCCTGTTGAAACTGGCGGTGGATTTCATCGAGCTGCAAAAGGGCCTGATCCTGGAGCGGCAGATGAACAGCGATGAGGCGTTGCTGTACATCCGCAAATACGCCGGGCGCCTGTACGACCCGGTGATGGTCGAGGACTTTGTGCAGGTCTGTGCCACTTACCTCAATGACGTGACCCTGGGCGACCCCAACGTCAAAGTGCTCGGCACCCGGGAGCTTGCGGAGGGCATGGTGCTGGCGCGTAGTTTGAATGCGGATAACGGCATGTTGCTGCTTAATGCGGGCAAGGTGTTGAACTTGCCGTTGGTGGATAAGTTGATTGCCTTCGAGACCATGGAAGGCGCGCGGTACAGCGTGTTCATCAAGGACCACGCTGAAACTCCAGGTTGAACGCAGTAAAAAATGTGGGAGCTGGCTTGCCTGCGATGCAGGCAACTCGGTTGTTCAGGTAGACCGAGGTGATGCTATCGCAGGCAAGCCAGCTCCCACACAACCCCGGTTCCCACATTGGATTGCGGCGTTCCCAACGATCATGTGATCCTTGCGCCCTTTTACGCAGCCAAGGAAGCCCTCCCAATGCCAACCACCATCCGCATCGCCGCCGCCCTCCTGATCGGCAGCGACGGCCAGACCCTGCTGGTGCGCAAGCGCGGTACCCAGGCGTTCATGCAGCCGGGCGGCAAGATTGATGCCGGCGAACAACCGGCCGAGGCCCTGGCGCGCGAGTTGCACGAAGAACTCAACTTGCGTATCGACCCAAGCGCTGCCGTCTACCTCGGCCACTTCTCGGCACCGGCGGCCAACGAGCCGGGTTTCACCGTGGACGCGCAACTGTTCCAGGTGAATATCGACGTACCGGTGCACCCCGCCGCTGAAATCGAAGAAGTCCGTTGGATTGACCCGGCCGGCGATGGCGGCCTGGTGTTGGCGCCCTTGACACGTGACCTGATCCTGCCGTTTTATCGCGCATCGCTGACCACCACTGCCTGACGTGCAGGCGCAAAGGACTGAACCGTGATCCCACTCAACGAGTTGCTGATTTTCGCCGCCGCCTGCCTGCTGATGGTGTTGACCCCCGGTCCGAACATGATCTACCTGATCTCCCGTTCGATCTGCCAGGGACGCAAGGCGGGCCTGGTCTCGTTGTTGGGCGTGGTGGCGGGGTTCTTTGTGCACCTGTTCGCCGCAGCGGCGGGTTTGACGGCGGTGTTTCTCGCGGTGCCGATGGCCTACGAAGTGCTGAAATGGGCCGGTGCGCTGTACCTGCTATGGCTCGCCTGGCAGGCGGTCAAACCCGGCGCGCGTTCGCCGTTCGAAGCCCAGCAACTGCCGCCCGACTCCACGCGCAAGCTGGTGACCATGGGTTTTCTCACCAGCGCGCTGAACCCGAAGATCGCGGTGTTCTACCTTTCGGTGTTCCCGCAATTCATCAACCCGGAGCACGGTTCGGTGTTCACCCAGAGCGTGATGCTGGGCTTCACCCAGATCAGCGTGAGCTTTATGGTCAACGCGCTGATCGCGGTGTTCGCCGCGAGCATCGCCAGCTGGTTTATCAACAACCCGACCTGGCTGGCGGTGCAGCGCTATTTCATGGGCTTTGTATTGGCGGCGCTGGCGGTGCGGCTGATGCTTGAGCAGCGCCGCAGCGCATGATCATCCGCACGCTGGCGCCCCAGGATGCCGAGGCGTATCGGGCGTTGATGCTGCAAGCGTATGGCGTTTATCCCCAGGCGTTCACCTCCAGCGTGGCCGAGCGCGCGCGGATGCCGTTGAGCTGGTGGGAGAAGCGCCTGGACAGCCCGTTGGATTGCTTGCTCGGTGCTTTTGCCAGGGATGAACTGGTCGGTATTGTCGGCCTGGCGTATGAGCCTCGGGAGAAGGCCAAGCACAAGGTGACGTTGTTTGGCATGTATGTGAATGCCGCTCATCAGCAACAAGGCCTGGGCCGTCAGTTGGTCGAGGCAGCTTTGGACGAGGCGCGCAAACAGCCGCGCCTCAAGGTCATCCAACTGACTGTCACCGCCGGCAATGACGCGGCGTTTGCGCTGTACCAGCGTTGCGGTTTCATCCAATACGGCCTGGAACCGCTGGCGGTGCGGGTGGGCGTGGAGTACTTCGACAAGATCCACATGTGGCGCGAACTTTCGGGCCAGTGATAACCCCTGTGGGAGCTGGCTTGCCTGCGATAGCGGTGGGTCAGCTTGCACATCTGCTACTGATACACCGCTATCGCAGGCAAGCCAACTCCCACAGTTGGATCACTTTGTTTGTGAGAGAGCGCTCGTTCAGCGAACGGCGCTGACGCCATCCAATGTCGAAAACGACGTGTCCTTCGCCGTCAGCAAGAAATCGCGCATATACGGCGCATCCAGCATGTCCGCACGAATCCCCGCATACAGCGTCGCAAACAAGCCTTTCTCACCCAAACGCTTGGCCTTCACATACCCGCGCGAGCTGTATTCATGCAGCGCCCAGTGCGGCATGCCGCACACGCCACGGCCGCTGGCCACCAGTTGCATCATCATCACCGTCAGTTCCGAGGTGCGCACCTGGGCCGGTTCCACGTCAGCGGGTTCGAGAAAGCGGGTGAAGATGTCCAGGCGGTCGCGTTCCACCGGGTAGGTGATCAGGGTTTCTGTCAGCAGGTCTTCCGGCACGATGTAGGACTTGCCCGCGAGCGCATGCTGGTTGGCCACCGCGAGCATGGCTTCGTAGGTGAACAGCGGCACATAGGTGATGCCCGGCAGCTCCAGCGGGTCGGAGGTCACCACCAGGTCGAGGTCGCCACGGGCCAGGGCTGGCAGCGGCGCGAAGGCAAAACCGGAGGCCAGGTCCAGCTCGACTTCCGGCCAGGCGTCGCGGAACTGGTCGATGGTCGGCATCAGCCATTGGAAACAGCTGTGGCATTCGATGGCCATGTGCAGGCGCCCGGCGGTGCCGCCGGCCAGCCGCGCGATGTCACGCTCGGCACCGCGCAGCAGCGGCAGGGCCGCATCGGCCAGTTGCAGCAGGCGCAGGCCGGCGCTGGTGAAGCGCAGCGGCTTGGTCTTGCGCACGAACAGCTGCATGCCCAGGCGTTCCTCCAGCTCCTTGAACTGGTGGGACAACGCCGATTGCGTCAGGTGCAGGCGCTCGGCGGCTTCCACCAGGCTGTCGGCTTCGCGCAAGGCGTGCAGGGTCTTGAGGTGACGGATCTCGAGCACGGGCTCTCCATGAAGGCAATTTGTGACGAAGCGCAATCGCGTGAGTTTGTCTCATGTTGCCGGTTGTGTCGACCATGACCGCTGGGCACTCTTCATTAAACTGTCATGGAACTGTGGCAGCGCGCTTGAACAAACTTCATCAGACTCGCGCTCTACTGGGGTTCTGCGTTTCGGTGTTTTTCATGCGCGTGTTGCTTTTACTGGCCGCTCTATTGTTCGGCCTGCCGTCTTTTGCGGCTTCTCGATGTGATGTCAATGTCCCGACCCAAACGGTCGATCTGGCTCAGGTAAGCATTGCCTACCAGAGCATCGGCCGTGCGTCCGATCCGGCGTTGCTGCTGGTGATGGGCCTGGGCGGGCAGTTGATCCACTGGCCGGATGAAGTGGTCGTCGCCCTGTGCCAGCAGGGTTTCCGGGTGATCCGCTACGACAACCGCGACGTCGGCCTGTCCACCTGGCGCCAGGCACCGGCCAGTGCCAACCTGACCTTTGAAGTGCTGCGCTACAAGCTCGGCCTGCCGGTGTCGGCGCCGTACACGCTGACCGACATGGCCGACGACGCGCTCGGCCTGATGGACGCGTTGCAGGTCCGCCAATTCCACGTCCTGGGCGCGAGCATGGGCGGCATGATCGCCCAGCACCTGGCCGCCATGGCCCCGCAGCGCGTTGAAAGCCTCACGTTGATCATGACCAGCTCCGGCGCTGAAGGCCTGCCGGCACCGAATGCGGCACTGGTGCAACTGCTGTCCCGGCGCAGCGCACCCAATCGCGAAGTGGCGCTGGAGCAACAGGCCGATCTGCTGGCGGCCCTGGGCAGCCCGAATGTGAAAGATGATCGTCAGGCCCTGCTGCACCAGGCGGCGCTGTCCTACGACCGCGCGTTCAACCCGGACGGCGTCAAGCGCCAGATCATGGCGATCCTTGCCGAGCCAAGCCGCGTGCCGTTGCTCAACCAACTGCGCGTGCCGACCCTGGTGGTGCACGGCACCGCCGACCCGTTGTTGCCGGTGATGCACGGCGTGCATTTGGCCGCGCATATCCAGGGCAGCGAATTGAAGCTGATTCCCGGCATGGCCCACCGTTTCCAGGAAGCGTTCAAGGCGCCGTTGCTCACAGCGGTGTTGCCGTACCTGCAAGCCCATCGCGAAGACGCCGCGCACTGGGCGCAGATTGACCTGGGCGAGCCTTCGAAGGTGTTGTGACATTGGTGTATCGTGCAACCTTTGCGGCGCGTTTTTGCCTACGAGGTGGTTAGCCATGAGTACTCCCCTGAAAATCGATTTCGTCAGCGACGTGTCCTGCCCCTGGTGCATCATCGGCCTGCGCGGCTTGACCGAAGCCCTCGACCAACTGGGCGCCGAGGTGCAGGCCGAGATCCATTTCCAGCCGTTCGAACTGAACCCGAACATGCCCGCAGAAGGGCAGAACATCGTCGAACACATCACTGAAAAGTACGGCGCTAGCGCCGAGCAATCCCAGGCCAACCGCGAGCGCATCCGCGACATGGGCGCCGCGCTGGGCTTCGCCTTCCGTACCGATGGGCAGAGCCGTATCTACAACACCTTTGACGCCCACCGCCTGTTGCATTGGGCCGGGTTGGAAGGCTTGCAGTACAACCTCAAGGAAGCGCTGTTCAAGGCGTATTTCAGCGACGGCCAGGACCCTTCCGACCACGCGACCCTGGCGATCATTGCCGAAAGCGTTGGGTTGGACTTGAAGCGCGCGGCTGAGATTCTGGCGTCTGATGAATACGCTGCCGAGGTGCGTGAGCAGGAGGAGTTGTGGGTGTCCCGTGGGGTGACATCGGTGCCGACCATTGTGTTCAACGACCAGTACGCGGTGAGCGGCGGGCAGCCGGCCGAGGCGTTTGTGGGGGCGATTCGGCAGATCATCAACGACGCCAAATCCTGACACCGTTCCGATGTGGGCACGGGCTTATGTGGGAGCTGGCTTGCCTGCGATAGCGATGCAAGATTCACTGCCGCTATCGCAGGCAAGCCAGCTCCCACATGGGTTCCTCGTTGTGCTTGAGATAAGTGCTGGCCCGGCCCTTGCATTGACCCCCTGAAGCCATAAAGGGGGCACCTCTGCCTTGAATATTCTTGATCTCGACCACAGCCTTACCGGCCAGGCACCGATTGCCCGGCGTCTGGCCAGCGGTCAGGCCACGCGCCTCGATCTGCTGGACCTGGGCCCGAAGCTGCGCCTGTGGTCCACCGAAAAAACCTGGAACTCCTTCGCCGCGCGCCTGGCCCAGCGCCCTCGGCCGGTGGATGCACGCCCGGAAATCCTGTTTGTCGGCTCCGGCGACTATCACCACCTCACGCCGGCGTTTCTCGCCGACCTCAAAGAACCCATCAGCCTGATCCACTTCGACAACCACCCCGACTGGGTGCGCTTTGCGCCCAAGCGGCACTGTGGTTCGTGGGTCAACCGCGCGTTGAAAATGCCGGCGATCAAACGCATCGTCACCCTCGGCCCGTGCAGCGATGACCTGCACAACCCGCAACTGCGCGGCGGCAACCTGGGGGCGCTCAAGCGCGGGCATTTGCAGCTGTTTCCCTGGCAGCATCCGCCGTCGAAAGTCTGGGGCCGGGTCGGGGACGGCGCCGGTCACCAACAGCAGGAAAATCACCTGCATTGGCGCAACCTCGCCGAGTTGGACTGGGGCGTGTTTCTCGAGCAGATGATCGCCAGCCTGCCCACCGAAGCGATCTGGATCACCATCGACAAAGACGTGCTGGCCAGTGAAGACGCCGCCACCAACTGGGACCAGGGCGGCATGCGCCTGACCCATCTGTTGCAAGCCCTGCGCGCCTTGGCGGCGGGCAAGCGGATCATTGGTATCGACGTGTGTGGCGAGTTTGCACAACCGGCGTTCAGCAACGCGTTCAAGCGTTGGGAGGCCAAGTCCGACCAACCACCGGCCGAGCGCTGGAGCGCCGAGGATTTGCAGCGCAATGCCGCGACCAATGAAGCCCTGATCGACCTGTTTGAGGAGCTGTTCCCGTGACGTTGACCGTAGTGTTGCTGGTGGCGTTTTCCATCGTGCTCGATGTGATCGGCCAATTGTGTTTCAAGCTCGGCCTGGACCGCTTGCCGGAGCTGGAAGGCGGCTTTCGCCTGAATGCGTTCTGGGGCCAGGTGTTCAATGCGCCGCTGTTGTGGGCGGGGATCGGGGCATACGTCATCGAGTTTTTTGTCTGGCTGGAAGCCTTGTCCCGCGCGCCGTTGAGTCTGTTGTTTCCGGCCGCAGCGTTGGCCTATTGCGGGGTGGTACTGGTGGGCAAAGTGGTTTTGGGCGAGACCGTCAGCCGCCGCCGTTGGGCGGGGACCTGGGTGATTACCCTGGGCGTGATGTTGGTGGCGATTGCAGGAGGGCAGGCATGAATACGCACGCGTGGTTGCATGGGCGCTTCGGCACGGTGGTGCTGTGGGCCTTGCTGATCTGCACCGAAAGCGCCGGGCAGTTGTTTACCAAGATGGCCGGCGATCAATTGGGGCAGATGGATTTCAATTGGCAGTGGCTGGCGGATGTGGCGCGCAACCCGGGGATTCTCGCGGCGATTGCCTGCTACATCGGCGCGTTTTTTGTGTGGATGCTGATCTTGCGGCGCAGCAGTTTGTCCCTGGCGTTTCCCCTGAGTTCATTGGTGTTTGTGGTGGTGTTGCTCGGCTCGTGGCTGGGGCTGGGGGAACATATCAGCCCGCTGCACTGGGTGGGAGTGGCGGTGATTATTGGCGGGATTGCGCTGCTGGCCGAAGGCGAAGAAAACTAAAACACCTGCCATGAAATGCGGACCCCTGTGGGAGCTGGCTTGCCTGCGATAGCGGTCTATCAGTTATTGCTGTACTGACTGATCCACCGCCATCGCAGGCAAGCCAGCTCCCACATTTTTTGCTCTGCGGTGAGTCAGTTGAATTTGTAGCTGATGGCGGTCTGCACTTGCCCCTGGTTCACATCCCCAGTGTCCTTGACGATGCTGCTGTTCGCCGCCGAACCCACCAAATGCACCCAGCTGGCACTGGTCAGCAACGACCAATTGGGCGCCAGCGGAAACTCGAAGCTTTGCGTCAGCGTCAGGTTCTGGAACCCCGCACTGGCGTTATAGGGCCGAAACCCCGACGCAGCAGACTCATTGGCGTCCACACCAAAATAAGTCTGGGTCTGGCGCGCGTCGGCAAAGTGCGCCATCAGGCCGCTGCTGCCGATGATCCCGCCGCCCAGCGGGTAGCCCAGCTCGCCGCCGACCTTGCCGAGCACGCCGCTTTGGTCGCGCCCGCCGCCAACGGCCTGGCCCACCTGGGCGTACACGCGCCAGAACTCGGCCGGGGCGTATTGGATGAAACCGCCCACTTCGGCCATGTCCGAGACATTGCGCAGGCCTTGCAGCGAGCCGTTGGACGTACGCCCCTGCAAGTAATTGATATAGGGCCCGGCGGTAAACCCCTGGGTATTCAGCGCGCTCCAGCTCAGGCCGTCATCGGTGCTCAGGCTGACGTTGCCCCAGTCCAAATCCACATAGGGCACGGGACGGGTTTCGTAGCGGCTGCCGGTGGGGTCGTGGGGTTGGTAGCTGAGGCCCGCGCCCACTTCGCCGCTGATGCCTTCGGCCCGGGCCGCGCTGGCAAAGCCCCACAGCCCGAGTAAACCGGCGAATACAGCAACACTGACCTTATGCATGGAACGGCTTCCTTCTCTAGACATGCGCGCATGAACGCGCGAAGGGCGGTCTTCGCGCAAGCACTGATCTTGTTTGTAGCAAGCTACAAAAATTGTAGCTCCCACGACACAGACCCGCCCGCAAGCCCAGCCCCGCTGGGGATTCGCCGGTTGGCACAGTCCCTGCTCTACCCCTTGTGAAAGCGCACACAGCGCGCTCCTCTTCAAGGTAACCACAATGATTGACTGGCATATCGTGTGCGACTTCGACGGGACCATCACCCCCACCGATGTCATCGACAACGTCCTCCAACGCTTCGCCGGCCCCGAGTGGGAAACCATCGAGCAGCAATGGCTGGATGGGCATATCGGTTCACGCGAATGCCTGAGCCGCCAACTGGCGCTGATCAAGGCCACCCCAACCGAACTTCTGGCGTACTTCGACAGCGTCGAGATCGACCCGGACTTCCCCGATTTCGTCGATCAGGTCATCGGCCAGGGCGCGTCCATCGAAGTGGTCAGTGACGGCATCGAGCAGGGCATCGCGCGCATCCTGTCGCGCAACTACGTGACCTTGCTGCCGATCCTCGCCAACCGCCTGCGCCAGGTTGACCAGAATAGCTGGCGCATCGACTTCCCGTATTCCAGTGATGCCTGCCGTGCCGCGTCCGGCAACTGCAAGTGCAAATCCACGCCGCGCAACAAGCGCGTGCTGGTGATCGGCGACGGCAAGTCCGATATGTGCGTGGCCTCCACCGCCGACTTCGTGTTTGCCAAGGGCAGCCTCGCCGATTACTGCGTCACCCACCAGATTCCCCATGCGCGCTTCCACACCTTTGCCGAAGTGCCTGCATTGCTGGCGCTGCTCCCTCAGGGCAACGCCGCCAACGCCACCTCCTTTACTGCTGCCGACAACCAGGAACTCTTCCACCATGTCTGATATCCGCATCGCTACCGCCGAAGACCAGATCCTTCTGGATAAAGAAGCCAAGTACTGCTCCTACGGCGACACCGTCCACTACATCGAGCCGCCGCGCATTTTCAGCCGTTGCGAAGGCTCCTACGTGTGGGACACCGAAGACCAGGCCTACCTCGACCTGCAAATGTGGTACTCGGCCGTCAACTTCGGCTATGCCAACCCGCGCCTGAACAATGCGCTGAAACAACAGATCGACACCCTGCCGCAAATCGCCAGCCAGTACCTGCACAAGGGCAAGATCGAGCTGTCGGAAATGATCGCGGTCGACGCGAAGAACAAGTTCGGTCTCGACGGTCGCGTGCACTTCAACGTCGGCGGTTCGCAGTCCATCGAAGACTCCTTGAAGGTTGTGCGTAACGCGTCCAACGGCAAGAGCCTGATGTTCGCCTTCGAAGGCGGCTACCACGGCCGTACCCTCGGCGCCTCGTCGATTACGTCCAGCTTCCGCTACCGTCGCCGCTACGGCCACTTTGGTGAGCGTGCCAACTTCATCCCGTTCCCGTACCACTTCCGCGGCCCGAAAGGCATGACCAAGGAAGAATACGGCAGCCAGTGCGTGCAGCAATTCGCCCGCTTGTTCGAGACCGAATACAACGGCGTCTGGGACCCGAAGACCAATCAGTGTGAATACGCCGCGTTCTACGTCGAGCCGATCCAGGGCACCGGCGGCTACGTGATCCCGCCGATGAACTTCTACCGCGAGCTCAAGCACGTGCTGGACCAGCACGGCATCCTGATGGTCAGCGATGAAATCCAGATGGGCTTCTACCGCACCGGCAAGCTGTGGTCGATCGAGCACTTCGACGTGCAACCGGACGTGATCGTGTTCGGCAAGGCGCTGACCAACGGCCTCAACCCGCTGGGCGGCATCTGGGCCCGTGAAGAGCTGATCAACCCGAAGGTCTTCCCGCCAGGTTCGACCCACTCCACCTTCGCCTCCAACCCGTTGGGCACGGCGGTGGGCCTGGAAATGTTCAAGATGACCAGCGAAGTCGACTACGGCGCGATGGTCATGGCCAAGGGCAAATACTTCCTCGAAGGCCTGCAAGACCTGCAAAAACGCTTCCCGATCATCGGCGACGTCGACGGCCTCGGCCTGGCGCTGCGCTGCGAAATCTGCGGCCCGGACGGCTTCACCCCGGACAAGGCGACCCTGGACTACATGGTCGAAGAAGGCATGAAAGGCGACATGATCGTGGACGGCCAGAAACTCGGCCTGATCCTCGACGTGGGCGGCTACTACAAGAACGTGATCACCCTGGCGCCGTCCCTGGAAATCAGCTACCCGGAAATCGACCTGGGCCTGAAACTCCTGGAGCAACTGCTGGTGCGGGCGACCAAACGGTGAGCAACATCGAGATCGACCTCGGTGAAGGCGATGCCGGTTTCGTTCTCGGTGAAGGTCCGGTCGGGATCCTGTTGATCCACGGCCTGACCGGCACGCCGACGGAATTGCGTCAGGTCGCCAAGGGCCTGGCCAAGGCGGGCAACTGCACGGTGTACGTGCCCACCCTGGCCGGGCATTGCGGCGATAACAGCGATTTGCAGGCCACCGGCTGGCGCGACTGGTACGAAGGCGTGCGCAAGACCTTCGTCCAGGTCAAGCAGCGGCATGAGCAGGTGTTTGTCGGTGGCTTGTCCATGGGCGCGGTGATGTCGATGTACGTGGCCGCCGAGCATCCGGGGCAAGTCGCCGGCTTGCTGATGTATTCCACCACCTTGAAGTACGACGGTTGGAGCATCAACAAACTGGCGTTCCTCACGCCGTTGCTGATGAAGATTCCATTCGGCGTGCATATCTGCAGTTTCGAAGAGAAGCCGCCCTACGGCATCAAGAACGAACGCCTGCGGGCCATCGTCGAACGGCAGATGAAGGAGGGCGAAAGCAGCGAGGCGGGCTTGCTGACCATGGAGGGCATCACCGTGCGCGAGTTGCACCGGATGAACGCCGTGGTCAAGAAACGCATGCCCGAGGTCAAGGTGCCGGCGCTGGTGTTGCATTCCATCGAGGACGACATCACCAGCCGCTGGAACGCCGATTACGTCGAGCGCCACCTGGGCGGGCCGGTGACCAAGATCCTGTTGGACAACTGCTACCACATGATCACTGTGGACCTGCAATACCGCCGGGTCATTGAGCTGAGTGCGCAATTCGTCGAGCAACACACCTCTGTTGTGGCCCCTGGCTTTTCGTGGCGAGGGAGCTTGCTCCCGCTGGGCAGCGAAGCTGCCCTAAAAACAGCCACCTCGATTTAACCGGAAAAGCTCAGTGGCATTGATGGGGCTGCTGCGCAGCCCAGCGGGAGCAAGCTCCCTCGCCACAAAGGGATCACATGTGATTACGAGTCAAGCCTTTGCGAGTATCCGGGCGATCCAACGTGCTGCCTGGAACGACTGTTTTCCCGGTGCCCTGGAGGACTGGGACTATTACGTCGCCGTGGAAAACGCCGCCATCGCGGATTTCCAATGGCGATACCTTGCGGTGTACGACAATGGAGCGCTGGTGGCCGTAGGTGCCGCGTTCATCACCCATTACCGCCTCGACACCACGGTGTCAGGCGCCGGCAAGCGTTTGACCGAACGCCTGGACCGACTGTGGCCGGGGCTTTTGCAGTTGGGCTTGTATGCCCTCGGCTCACCGGTGGCCGAGCGCTGCGATGTGGGTTTCGCCAGCAGCGTGCCTGAATCGCGCCGCCCGCTGTTGCTCAAGCACCTGCTCGCCGCCGCACGCCGAGACGCCGATGAGTTCGGCATCGGCCTCGTCGCGGTCAAGGACGCACCGAGCAACGATCCACACTGGTCCGACAGCTGTCGCGCCGCCGGCTTCCAAAGCATGCCGAGCTTGCCCACGGGCGTGTTGCCGCTGCCCTACGGCTCGGTGGACGCTTACCTCGGTTCCCTGGGCAAATCCACGCGCAAGGACCTGCGGCGCAAACTGCGCGCACCGGGGCCACGGGTGGAGTGGCGGCGCACTATCGACGACGTGCTGCCCGAGATCATGCGCTTGTACGAAGCCACGCTCACCCGCGCCGACTTGCAGTTCGAGCGCCTGCCCGCCGGCTACTTCACCGGTGTGCTCGAACGCCTCGGAGAACGCGCGGTGTGTGTTCTGTACTGGGTGGATGACAACCTGGTGGCGTTCAACCTGATCCTGGTGGACGAGCACCGCCTGGTGGACAAGTTCTTCGGGCATGACGTCGAATTCACCCGCGACTACAACCTGTACTTCCGCAGCTGGCTGACCAATGTGGACTACTGTATTGAACACAATATTGCGTTGTACGAGTGCGGGCAGGCCGGGTATGCCAGTAAGCTGCGCCTGGGCTGCGAGTTCCAGGGCAACAGTGTGTTCTTCCGCCACCGCAACCGGCTGGTCAACGGCCTGCTCAAGCTTGTAAAACTGTTTATTCGACCGGATCGTTCCGACCCTGCCATGGCTGCTGCGATAAGCGAAACCTGATGATCACCAAGACCCGCCAGAAAGCCCGTCCGTTTGCGATTTCACGCTGGAGCGTCCAGCGCAAGCTGGTGCTGGCGTTCTGGCTGGTCAGCGTGATCCCGACGATGATCGCCGCCGAGTTGGCCGCGACCACCCTGTCGCAGATTTTCGACAGCAACGTGCGGATCTGGCTGCAAGAGTCCACCCGCATCGTCAAGGACGAGATTGGTGACATCGTTCACGACAACGCGCGCATGGCCAAACTGTTCCTGCGCTACGCCAGCCCGCCCTCGGACCGCCTGGCCGCCAAGCACGACCGCTTGACCGCCGACATTGCCGATGCGACGGACATCGATGTGGTCGCGCTGATTCGCGTCAGCGACCACAAGATCATGTTCAGCACGGCCTCAGATGACATCGTCAAGCAGATCAGCCTGACCAGTAACGCAGTGCTGCAAACGGTGAGCGTGTCGGGGGTGGACACCGGGATCGTGGTCTCGACCTTCGAAACCAGCAAGGAAGGCGTCGATTACTTGCTGCTGGTGGCGACCTACCTGGACAGCAGTTTCCTCACCAGCGTGGCCGAAGTGCATTCACTCGACCTGCGTTTGTACCTGGCCAATCCGAAAGGCTTCTCGGAGATTTTCTCCACCCAGCGTTTCCAGGATCACCCTTCGCGCATCCCCAAGGATGTGGAAGCGGCGATGCGCAATACCAAGCAGCCGAGCGAGCAGTTCACCAACAACTACAGCGGTTTGTACTGGCCGATCTTCAACGACGCCGGCGATTTGCAGGGCGTGATCTTCAGCGGCCTGTTGCGTCATTCCAGCCTGGTGGGGTTGGTGAACCAGAGCAATCTGTTTGTGCTGATCTTCCTGGTCAGCTCGGCGCTGTCCCTGGGTGCGGGCGTGTTGGTGTCACGGCGCTTGACCCGGCCCTTGCGCGACTTGTCCGAAGGCGTGGATGCGGTGATTTCCGGCAATTACCAGCACCGCGTGGCGGTCAGCGGTGGCGATGAACTGGCGCAACTGAGCAGCACGTTCAACCACATGACCGAGCGCCTGGGCGAGTTGCATCACCTCGAAGCGCAACTGCGCCGGCGTGATCGCCTGCATGCCCTGGGCGAAGTCGCCATGGGCCTGGCTCACGAAATCCGCAACCCGCTGGGCATTATCAAGACCGCCACCCAACTGCTGCACCGGCGTGCCGACCTGGCGGACACCGACAAGCGCCACCTGGAATACGTGGTCAGCGAAGTCAGCCGCATCAACGAGCTGATCACCGAGTTTCTCGACTTCGCCAAGCCCAACCCGCCGTTGCGCGTGTTGCAGCCGGCGCGGCCGCTGGTGGACGAGATCCTCGGCTTCTGCGCGCCGGAACTGGCGGCGCACAACGTCGATGTGCAGGTCGACGACCAGGCGCCGGGCGCGACGATCTACGCGGACGCCAAGCAACTCAAGCAGGCGTGCCTCAACCTGATCCTCAATGCCATCGACGCCATGCCCGACGGCGGGCGCCTGACCCTGGGCATTCGCAGCGTCGGCGACAACACGCTGATCAGCATCGCCGACACTGGCCAGGGTATCCCGGTGGAAATGATCGAGCGCATCTTCACCCCGTTCGTCACCACCAAGGCCTCGGGCACCGGCCTGGGGCTGGCCAAGGTCTACTCGATCATGGAAAGTCACGACGGCAGCATCGAGTGCGTCAGCGAGAAAGATGCCGGCGCCACGTTCAGCCTGTACATTCCGGCTATCGGCGAAGACGACGAGGACAGTCATGACGCATAACATTCTGGTAGTCGATGACGAGCCCAAGCTCTGCGACTTGCTCGCATCGGCCCTGGGCCAGAACGAGGTGCAGGTGTTTGTCGCCGGCAACGGCTTGCACGCGCTCAAGGTGCTGGAGCAGGAAGACATAGACCTGGTGATCAGCGACTGGCGTATGCCCGGCATGGACGGCCCGGCGCTGTTGGCCGAGATCAAGGTGCGCTATCCCCAGGTGCCGGTGATCGTGATGACCGCCTACAGCACGGTGAAGAACGCTGTGCAATCGATGCGCAACGGCGCCTATGACTACATCGCCAAACCGTTCGACATCGACGAGCTGGACATCACGGTGGCCAAGGCCTTGCAGTTTCGCGACATCCTGCGCGACAACGCGCGCCTGCGCGCCGAGTTGGATGAACACGCCCAGTTCGACAGCCTGGTGGGCGACAGCCCGGCATTCCGCAGCGTGTTGCAGGCGGTGGACGCCGTGCGTGACAGCGCCGCGACCATCCTGCTCACCGGCGAGAGCGGCACCGGCAAGGAGATGGTCGCGCGGGCCATCCACAAGCACGGCAGCCGTGCCGACAAACCGTTCGTGGCGGTCAACTGCGCGGCGATCCCCGAGGGTTTGCTGGAAAGCGAAATGTTCGGCCATCGCAAAGGCGCCTTTACCGGCGCGGTGTCGGACCGGATCGGGCGCTTTCAGCAGGCGGACAAGGGCACGCTGTTTCTCGACGAAGTGGGCGACATGCCGTTGGCGTTGCAGGCCAAGATCCTGCGGGCGTTGCAGGAGCGGGTGATCGAACCGGTAGGCGACCCCCGCGAGCGCAAGGTGGATGTGCGGGTGATCGCCGCCACCAACAAGAACCTGCTGGAGGCGGTGGCCAACAAGGAGTTTCGCGAAGACCTGTATTACCGCCTCAACGTGTTCCCGATTCCCCTGCCGGCCTTGCGCGAGCGCGTGGAAGACATCGCACCGCTGGCCCGCCACTTCGCCCAGACCCTGAGCGCCACGGCCGGCAAGCGCATCACCGGCTTCAGCGCCGAGGCGTTGCAGGCGATGGCGGCGTATCACTGGCCAGGCAATATCCGTGAGCTGCAAAACTGCGTGGAACGGGCGACGATTGTGGCGGCTACGCCGGTGATCGAAGACATCGACTTGCCGGGGTATCTGTTTGCGTCGCGGCCGAGTGAGGGCGGTGTTGCGGCGATCCTCAGTGATGGGCCGGGGGTGCCGCAGGACCTGGATGCGGCGCTGGCGGAGGTGGAAAAGGCTTACATTCTGGCGGCGTTGCAGGAGAGCAATGGGGTGCAGGCGGCGGCTGCGCAGAAGATCGGGATTTCGGAGCGGAGCTTCTGGTATCGCCTGAAAAAGCTCGGTATCCAAGTCGACAAAATAGTTCGCTGATCTTTCTGTTGATCACTGATCCAAATGTGGGAGCAGGCAAGCCAGCTCCCACATTTTTAACCGAGTCGTGTCCAGATGCTGACCAGCACCGTTGCTGCCATCAACCACGCCACCGTTGCTACGGCCAGCGATGCTTCAAGCCGCAACCGATCCACCACCACATACAACGTCGCCAAATACACAAAATACGGAATGATCGACCACATCCCGAACAGGATTGTGGTCTTCAAATCCTCCACCGAACGGCCTTTGCCGACGATGTAATGGGCGATCAGCGCAAAGGTCGGAAACAGCGGCACCAGGCCGGCGATGTAGTAGTTCTTGGTCTTGGCCAGCGCGGCGAGGATCAACACGACGGCCGCGCCCAGGGCGGCTTTCAAGAATAGATCCATCAGTGGCTCAACCCGTATTTCTTGACCTTGTCGAACAAGGTGGTCTTGGCCATGCCCAGTTCCAGGCTGGCCTGGGTCAGGTTGCCGCCGCTGCGTTGCAGGGCGTCGCCCAGCAGGTTGCGTTCGAAGGCTTCCACCGCTTCGGTGAAGGCCAGGCCTTGGCCGCTGCCGGTGGCGCCGCTTTTCTTGAACGCTGGCAGGCCAAGGGCGAAGCGTTCGGCGACGTTGCGCAGTTCGCGCACGTTGCCCGGCCAGTCGTGGCTCATCAGGCTCGACACGGTCTGGTTGTCCAGCTCCGGCGCGGCGCGGTCGAACCGCAGGGATGACTGCTGCAAGAAGTGTTCGAACAGTTGCAGGATGTCTTCACGGCGTTCGCGCAGGGGCGGCAGTTCCAGGGTCACCACGTTGAGGCGGTAATACAAGTCGCTGCGGAACTGGCTGGCGCGGCTCAACTCGTCGAGGTCGGATTTGGTGGCAGCGATCACCCGGCAATCCACGGCCACGCTCTGGTTCGAACCGAGGCGTTCGAGGGTGCGTTCCTGCAACACCCGCAGCAATTTGATTTGCAGGTTGATCGGCATGCTTTCCACTTCGTCGAGGAACAGCGTGCCGTCGTGGGCGTGTTCGATCTTGCCGATGCGGCGTTTGCCGGCGCCGGTGAAGGCGTTGGCTTCGTGGCCGAAAATTTCGCTTTCGAACAGGTTTTCCGGCAGGCCGCCGCAGTTCAGGGCGACGAATTGGTGACTGTGGCGGCGGCTGAAATCATGCAGGCAACGGGCGACCAGTTCCTTGCCGGTGCCGGTCTCGCCTTCGATCAGCACGTTGGCCGAGGTGTCGGCAACGTTGGCGATCAGCTCGCGCAGGTTCTGCATGGCCGGCGAGCGGCCGATGATGCGGCCTTCCAGGGAATCGCGCTCGGCCAGTTGACGGCGCAGCGCCCAGACTTCCCGCGCTAGCCCGCGTTGCTCCAGGGCACGGCGGGCCACGTCCACCAGGCGTTCGGGGGAGAAGGGTTTTTCCATAAAGTCATAGGCGCCGTTGCGCATCGCGCCGACGGCCATGGAGATATCGCCATGCCCGGTGATCAGCACCACCGGCAGGCTCTTATCCAGGGCCTTGAGGCGGGTCAGCAACTCCAGGCCGTCGATGCCCGGCAGGCGGATATCGCTGATGACAATGCCCGCGAAGTTCTCGCCGATACGCTTGAGCGCCTCTTCGGCGCTGGCCACGCCGACGCTGGGAATATCTTCCAGGGCCAGGGCTTGCTGGCAGCCCAGCAGCACGTGGGGATCGTCTTCGACAATCAGGACGGTGAGGTCTTTGGGATCAGTAGTCATGTCGGCTCAGCTTTTTGAGCGCCTACCAACGGCAGGCACAGGACAAAGGCGGTACCACCACCCACCGGGTGCTCCACGGCAAGGTTGCCGCCGGTGGCCGCAGCGAGGCTGGCGGACAGGGTCAGGCCCAGGCCCAGGCCTTGCTCACCGGGTTTGGTGGTGAAAAACGGTTCGAACAAATGCTTGCGTGCCTCGGCGTCGATGCCGTGGCCGTTGTCGCGCACGTGCAGGCGGTATTTGCCGTCGGCGCTGCTGCCGTCCAGCCACAGTTCGGGGGCGGGCTGGGCTTGCATGGCGTCGAGGGCGTTGCCGATCAGGTTGACCAGGATCTGCTCCAGGCGCGTCTGATCAATCTGCAATTGGGCGTGGGAAAAGTCCCTGTGTACGGTCAACGGCAGGCTGTCCAGGCGGGCGCCAAGGACCTGGAATGCAGCGTCCACCGCCTTGCCCAAGTTGGCTTCGCCCTGGTCGTCACCGCGTCGGGCAAACGAGCGCAGGCTGGCGGTGATACGGCCCATGCGGTCGATCAGTTCGTTGATGGTCTTGAGGTTGGCGCTGGCGGTGTCCAGGGCGCCGCGTTCCAGGAAGCGCACGGTATTGCCGGACAAGGTGCGCAGCGCGGCCAGCGGCTGGTTCAATTCGTGGGCGATGCTGGTGGACATCTGGCCGATGGCCGCCAGTTTGCCGGCCTGTACCAGCTCATCCTGGGCGCGCCGCAGGGTCTCTTCGGCCTGGCGCCGTTCGCGGATCTGGCCCTTGAGCCGTTCGTTGCTGGCGCGCAGGTCGGTGGTGCGTTCGGCAATCCGACGCTCCAGCTGGCTGTTGGCTTCCTGCAAGGCTTCCCGCGCGGCCAGGCGGGTGGCGATGACCTTGCGCCGCTCGTTCCAGGCGATCAGCAGGAAGGCCACCAGGCCAAAGGCCACGGCCACCAGGATGCCCTGGTTGATCGCAGCGCGGCGCAGGTCGTTGAGCGGGGTGAGCAGGGTGAAGTTCCACGGCGTGTCGTTGAGCGGGCGGGTCTGCGCCAGGTAGCTGACTTCGTGCTCGTCGTTGACCACTTCGCTGTTGGCCGGGAAGGTGAGCTTCTCGGTGCCTTCGTTGAGGCGTTCGCGGGCCAGGGGTTCCAGCTCGTTGAGCGTCGCCCAGTAATATTGCAGGCTGTGGGCCAGGCGGTCCCTGGTGTCATCGCTCAGCGGGCGCACGGCCTTGAGGCGGCGGGCCGGGTCGCTGGAAAGAATGATGATGCCATTCTCATCGCTGACAAACGCTTCGAGACGCGCGCGCTGCCAGCGCTCTTCCAGGGCTTCGAGGCGCACTTTGACCACGGCCACGCCGATGATCTTGCCGTGTTCTTCCAGGCCATGGGCCAGGTAGTAGCCGGGCTCGCCGTTGGTGCTGCCGATGCCGTAGAAACGCCCGGGCTGGCCGCGTACGGCGTTCTGGAAATAGGCGCGAAAGGACAGGTCTTCACCCTGGTAACTGTCGGCATCGCGCCAGTTACTGGTGGCCAGCACGCGGCCGGTGGTGTCCATCACGTAGATGGCCCGGCTGCGACTGCGTCGGTTCAGGCCTTCAAGGTAGTCGTTGACCGATTTGCGGGTTTCCTGGCTCGGCTCGGCCAGCAGCTTGGAGACGCTGGCTTCCAGCTCCAGCAGGCTTGGCAGGTAGGTGTATTTGCTCAGTTCGCTTTCGACGGTGCGGGCGTGCAGCTCCAGCTGGCGTTCGCCGTTATCGCTGAGGGTGCGGATGCCATAGTACTCACTGATCCAGAAGCCGACATAACCCAGGCCGATCATCAGGGCGATGATCAACGGCGGCAGGAACAGTTGGCGAATCAGGCGTGGTTTCACGGCAAGTGATGGCGGTGCGGCGCGAAATTGGTTGGGGTCGCATTTCATCACAGATGCCTTGGGTCAACCAGAGCTGTTGGCCCGGTGTTTGTGTGGGCGCTGGGCTTGTGTGGGAGCTGGCTTGCCTGCGATAGGATCGCCTCGGTGTCACTGCTGCACCGAGGTGTCTGCATCGCAGGCAAGCCAGCTCCCACACAAGAGCCAGTGCCTGCACAGGCCCGGTTCCCGCAGGGAGAACGGGGCTGCTTTTTAGTGTTGCAGGATTTTCTCAAGGAAGTGCTGCGCACGTTCGGAGCGGGCGCTTATGTCGCCGAAGAACTCTTCTTTCGGGCAGTCTTCGATGATCTTGCCAGCGTCCATGAAGATCACGCGGTCGGCCACTTTGCGGGCGAAGCCCATTTCGTGGGTCACGCACATCATGGTCATGCCTTCCTGGGCCAGTTGCACCATCACGTCGAGCACTTCGTTGACCATTTCCGGGTCGAGGGCCGAGGTCGGTTCGTCGAACAGCATGACGATTGGGTCCATGGCCAACGCGCGGGCAATCGCCACCCGTTGTTGCTGGCCGCCGGAGAGCTGGCCGGGATGCTTGTGGGCGTGCGCCGACAGGCCCACGCGCTCAAGCAGTTGCAGGCCTTTCTTGGTGGCTTCTTCCTTGCTGCGGCCCAGCACCTTGATCTGCGCGATGGTCAGGTTTTCGGTGATGGTCAGGTGCGGGAACAGTTCGAAGTGCTGGAACACCATGCCCACGCGCGAGCGCAGTTTCGGCAGGTTGGTCTTCGGGTCGGCGATGGAGGTGCCGTCCACGATGATGTCGCCCTTCTGGAACGGTTCCAGCGCGTTGACGCACTTGATCAGGGTGGATTTGCCCGAGCCGGACGGCCCGCACACCACGATCACTTCGCCTTTTTTGACATCAGTGCTGCAATCGGTCAGCACCTGGAAGTCGCCATACCACTTGTTGATGTTCTTGATAGAGATCATACGGCAAACCTTTTTTGCAGACGCTTGACCAGCAGCGAGGCGGAAAAGCTGATGATGAAGTAGACGACACCGGCAAAGATCAGGAACTCATTGGAGCGGCCGATGATGTCGCCGTTGGAGCGGGCGGAGTTGAGGAAGTCCACCAGGCCCACGGTGTAGACCAGCGAGGTGTCCTGGAACAGGATGATCGACTGTTGCAGCAGCAACGGGGTCATCTTGCGGAACGCCTGGGGCAGGATGATCAGGCGCATGGTCTGGCCATAGGTCATGCCCATCGCTTGCGCTGCGCCCATCTGGCCCTTGGGGATCGACTGCACGCCGGCCCGCACGATTTCACAGAAATACGCGGCTTCGAACATCATGAACGCCACGACGCAGGAGGCGAACGCGCCGATCGGGGTGTCTTCGCCGGTGATCCAGCGCAGCACGAACGGTACCGCCAGGTAGAACCAGGTGATCACCAGCAGCAACGGGATCGAGCGGAAGTAGTTCACATAAGCGCCAGCCACACGCGACAGCAGTTTGTTGGACGACAGGCGCATCAGTGCGAGGACCGTACCCAACGCAATGCCGCCGACCACGCCCATGACCATCAGCTGCAAGGTCATGACCATGCCGTTCCACAGGCCCGGGATAGCGGGGATGATACCGCTGAAATCGAGTTCCATTATTTACCCCCCACGGAGATCAGGCCGGGCACTGCGACTTTCTTCTCGACCAGGCGCATGAGCAGCATCAGGCTCATGTTCAGGGTGAAGTAGATCAGCGTGGCCAGGGTGAAGGCTTCAAACAGGTTGGCCGAGAATTCGGCGGTCTGCTTGGTCTGCGCCAGCAATTCCATCAGGCCGATCAAGGACGCCACGGAGGAGTTCTTGAACACGTTGAGGAATTCCGAGGTAAGCGGCGGAATGATGATCCGGTAGGCCTGGGGCAGCAGCACGTTCCAGTAGATCTGCGGCAGCTTGAAGCCCATGGCGCGCGCGGCGGATTCCTGGCCGCGTGGCAGCGCCTGGATGCCGGTACGCACTTGCTCGCACACCCGGGCGGCGGTGAACAGGCCCAGGCACACGACAACGCTCAGGTAGGCCGAGGTGGTCGGGTTGAGGTCTTGTTTGTACCAGTCCTGCAGGTTTTGCGGCAGCAGGTCGGGAATCAGGAAGTACCAGATGAACAGCTGCACCAGCAGCGGCACGTTACGAAACAGTTCCACGTAGCAGGTCGCGATGCCCGATACGAGGCGGTTTGGCACGGTGCGCATGACCCCCAGAATGGAGCCCAGCAGCAAGGCGATAATCCATGCCACGACAGCGATGGCAATGGTCCAGCCCAGGCCGGCGATGTACCAGTCGAGATAAGTCTCGCTGCCCACGCCGGTGGACTTGAAGAACACGCCCCAGTCCCAGTTGTAATTCATTAGGGTCTCCCCTCGAAGTCGATCAATGTACAAGCACCCGCTTGGGGAAAATCCATTCCCGCCCGACGGTGAACGCCAGGCACACAAGATCGGCTCGAAAACCGCCAGGTCGAGTGTTCCAAATAAAGCCAGCAGGTAGTAACAGACGCCTGAGGGAGGGTTGGCTCCCTCAGGAGATAAGCTTAGTCAGGTATCAGATTTTTACGTCAGGCGCTGGTTTGTCGCTTGGGTTGGCGATCAGCTCCTTCACCTTGTCGCTCATCGGGAAGTTCAGGTTCAGGCCTTTTGGTGGGATCGGGCTCTCGAACCACTTGCTGTAGATCTTGTTGATCTCGCCGGATTTGTACAGGGCGACGATGGCGTCATCCACAGCTTTCTTGAAGGCTGGGTCGTCTTTACGCACCATGCACGCGTAGGCTTCGAAGGACTGCGGAGTACCGGTGATGACCCAGTCGTCCGGCTTCTTGGCCTTGGCTTCTTCACCGGCCAGCAGGGCGTCGTCCATCATGAAGGCTACGGCGCGGCCGCTTTCCAGCATCTGGAAGGATTCGCCGTGGTCTTTGGCGGAGATGACGTTCATGCCCATCTGCTTGTCGGCGTTCATCGCCTTGATGATGCGCTCGGAGGTGGTGCCGGCGGTGGTCACCACGTTTTTGCCTTTCAGGTCGGCAAAGTCAGCGTAGGACGGCTTGCCATCCTTGTCTTTCTTGACCAGCAGGCGGGTGCCGATTTCGAAGATGTTGACGGTGAAATCAACTTGCTGGGCGCGTTCGGCGTTGTTGGTGGTGGAGCCGCACTCGAGGTCCGCGGTGCCGTTCTGGATCAGCGGAATACGGGTTTGCGAAGTCACCAGGTTGTACTTGGCCTTCAGATCGGGCTTGTTCAGGTCTTTTTTCAGTTGTTCAACGACGGCCAACTGAATGTCGTGGGAGTAGCCCACTGGCTTGCCCGAACCATCCGCGATGTAGGAAAACGGAATGGAGCTGTCGCGGTGCGCGAGGGTGATGGTGCCGGAGTCGTTGATTTTCTTCAGTGTGCCGGTGAGTTCGGCGGCGAAAACTGGAGTGCTGATCAGAGCAGCAGCGATAGCTGCGCCCAGGATATGGGGAACGATGCGCATCAATACTTCCTCGACATTTGTTTTTTTTATGAAGCCGGCTAGACGGCTCTCTTGTACAGCGAATGCCCGTGACGGCTCCTGAGGCGTCTCAGGCAATCGTCATGGAGTGTAGAGCATGAGTCGTGCCAGACCTTAAATAAAAGGTTAACTCTATGATTTATAAGGTGATTAACTTTGTGTGACGGTGGGTTTTCCAAAAATTGATCCGGCAAACCGAATAGGTGCGGGAGTTGCGTTCGGAAAACCGAATGATCGAGCGCATAAAAAAGCCCCTGGACCTTACGGTGCAGGGGCTTTTGTACGATCGGTCTGTCAGGCCGCTTCAATCTTGCCGCGATTGCGCTCAACCTTGGACAGATAACGCTGCACGTTGTCCTGTTCCTCCGGGGTGGTGAACAGGCCGAGCTTGGTGCGACGCCACAGCACGTCCTGAGGCTGGGTTGCCCATTCTTCCGTGCACAGGTAATCGACTTCGCGGGTGTACAGGCCGCCACCGAGGTGGTCACCCAGGTCCGCCAGCGACTGCACGCCTTCTAGCAGGCGCCAGGTGCGGCTGCCGTAGGTGGTGGACCAGCGGCGCGCGATTTCGCTCGGTACCCAGTCGAACTTTTGGCGAATCGCTTCGGCCAGGGCTTCGGGCGTGGTCATGTCCTCGCCGCCAGGCAGGCTGGCCTTGGCGGTCCAGCTTGGGCGCATCTGCGTGAAGTACGGCGCCAGTTGCGCCATCGCCGACTCGGCGAGCTTGCGGTAGGTGGTCAGCTTGCCGCCGAACACCGACAGGATCGGCGCCTCGCCCGTGCCGCCGGAGAGCGCCAGGGTGTAGTCGCGGGTAATGGCCGACGGGTTATCGGACTCGTCGTTGCACAGCGGGCGTACACCGGAGTAGGTGTGCACGATGTCGTCGCGGCTCAGCTGCTTCTTGAAGTGGGCGTTGACCACCTTGAGCATGTAGTCGGTTTCACCCTCGGTGATCGCAACTTTCGCCGGATCGCCAGTGTATTCGCGGTCGGTGGTGCCGATGATGGTCAGGTGGTTCAGGTACGGAATGGTGAAGACGATGCGCTGGTCTTCGTTCTGAAGGATGTGGGCGTGGGCGCCTTCGTAGAGTTTCGGCACGATCAGGTGGCTGCCCTGGATCAAGCGGATGCCGTAGGGCGAATCCAGCTTGAGGTCATCCTTGATGAACTTGGCGACCCACGGGCCAGCAGCGTTTACCAGTGCGCGGGCGCGGATCGAGAACAGGCTGCCGTCGGCACGTTCCATGTTCATTTCCCACAGGCCCTTGCTGCGGTGCGCGCTGATGCAGCGGGTCTGGGTGTGGATATGCGCGCCTTTTTCACGGGCGGCCATGGCGTTCAGCACCACGAGGCGGGCGTCATCGACCCAGCAGTCGGAGTATTCGAAGCCTTTGGTGATTTCGCTTTTCAGCGGGCTGTCGGGGCCGAACTTGAGGCTTTTCGAACCGGCGAGTTTTTCCCGCTTGCCGAGGTTGTCGTACAGGAACAGGCCCGCACGAATCATCCACGCCGGGCGCAGGTGCGGGCGGTGCGGCAATACGAAGCGCATCTGCTTGACGATGTGCGGGGCTTTGGCCAGCAGCACTTCACGTTCGGCGAGGGCTTCGCGCACCAGGCGGAATTCGTAATGTTCGAGGTAGCGCAGACCGCCGTGGATCAGCTTGCTGCTGGCGGAGGAGGTGTGGCTGGCCAGGTCGTCCTTTTCGCAAAGGAACACCGACAAACCGCGCCCGGCTGCGTCTGCTGCAATGCCAACGCCATTGATCCCGCCGCCGATTACGGCGACATCATAGACTTCGGCAAGCGGTGGAGCAGGCAAGGTGGAAGGGTTCATCGGCTGGCCTCGCGATTTTTTCGTCTTGGAATTCGAACATTAATGTTCAATTGCGAAAATGGTAGCTGATAAACGCGCGCGCAGCCACCCGACTTTGATTGAAAAAATTCATCGAAGGGGTGGGGAAGGAAAATTTGTGAACATGAGCCTGATGCAGGCTTGGGAGGTTGGTGCTAGGTGGATCGCATTCGCGAGCAAGCCCGCTCCCACATTTGATCGCATTCCTAAGCTGGAACTCGGTCAAGTGTGGGAGCGGGCTTGCTCGCGAAGGCAGCGGTGCAGTCGCCGGAGAAGCTGAAGGTTTAAACGACTTCCAGCCGCACCTTATGATCACTCAACAACTGCACCAACGCCGGCACCGGCTGTTGGTCGGTGACCAAACAATCCACCAAACTGATCGGCCCCAAGCGAATCATGGCGTTTCGCCCGAATTTGCTCGAGTCCGCTGCCAGAATCACCTGGCGCGCGTTGGCAATAATCGCCTGGGATACCCGCACTTCCTGGTAGTCAAAGTCGAGCAAACTGCCATCTTCATCAATGCCGCTGATGCCCACCAAGGCAAAATCCACCTTGAACTGGTTGATGAAATCCACACTGGCCTGGCCCACCACGCCACCATCACGGCGCACGTTGCCGCCGGTCAACAGCACGTCGAAGTCGTCCTTGGCGCTGAGCATGGTGGCGACGTTGAGGTTGTTGGTGATGATTTTCAGGTGGTTGTGGTTGAGCAGCGCGCGGGCGATGGATTCGGTGGTGGTGCCGATATTGATGAACAACGAGGCGTGGTCGGGGATCTGTGCGGCAATGGCTTCGCCGATACGCTGTTTCTCGTCGCGCATCTGGTCGGCGCGCATGGCGTACGCGGTGTTCTCGACGCTGGAGTCATAGGCCGCGCCGCCGTGGTAGCGGCGCAGCAGATTGGCGTCCGCCAGCTGGTTGATATCGCGGCGGATGGTTTGCGGGGTGACGACGAACAGCTGCGCCATTTCCTCGATACTGACGTAGCCGCGTTCGCGGACCAGTTCGAGGATTTGTTGTTGGCGGGGAGGCAGATTCATTGGGCGTCCTTTGGGCTGCCATACAAAAGTGGCCCATGATGCCGCAGGAATCCGCTCCCGGCCAGTTACAACCGGACGTTGGCTTATTCGGCGCCTTCGTGGGGCTCCCAGTCGCGGGTGCGGCTAACGGCTTTTTGCCAGCCGGCGTAGAGCTTCTCTTTGGCCGCTTCGTCCAGCTGCGGTTCGAATTCGCGCTCGGTCACCGCCTTGCCGCGCAACTCGTCCAGGCTGCCCCAGAAGCCGCACGCCAGGCCAGCCAGGTAGGCCGCGCCCAGTGCAGTGGTTTCGCGCATTTGCGGGCGCTCGACCTGGGTGCCGAGGATGTCGGCCTGGAATTGCATCAGGAAGTTGTTGGCCACGGCGCCGCCGTCCACACGCAGGGCTTTGAGGCGTTCGCCGGAGTCCTGTTGCATGGCGTCGAGCACGTCACGGGTCTGGTAGGCAATGGACTCCAGGGCTGCACGAATAATGTGATCCACGCGTACGCCACGGGTCAGGCCGAACAGTGCGCCACGGGCATACGGGTCCCAGTACGGAGCACCCAGGCCGGTGAAGGCGGGCACCAGGTACACGCCGTTGCTGTCTTTCACTTTACCAGCGAAGTATTCGGTGTCATGGGCGTCGTTAATGATTTTCAGCTCATCACGCAGCCACTGCACGGTGGAACCGCCGTTGAATACAGCGCCTTCCAGGGCGTAGGCCACTTCGCCACGCGGGCCGCACGCGATGGTGGTGAGCATGCCGTGCTTGGACTTTACGGCCTTGTCGCCGGTGTTCATCAGCAGGAAGCAGCCGGTGCCGTAGGTGTTCTTGGCCTGGCCGGCTTCGACGCACATCTGGCCGAACAGCGCGGCCTGTTGGTCGCCGGCGATACCGCCGATGGCGATGCCGCTTTTGGTGCGGCCGTAGATTTCCGACGACGACTTCACTTCCGGCAGCATCTCGCGCGGAATGTCGAGGATCTCCAGCATCTTCGCATCCCACTCCAGGGTGTGGATGTTGAAGAGCATGGTGCGCGAGGCGTTGGTGTAGTCGGTGACGTGGGTCTTGCCGCCGGTAAATTTCCAGATCAGCCAGCTGTCGACGGTGCCGAACAGCAGTTCGCCGTTGCGCGCACGCTCGCGGCTGCCTTCGACGTTGTCGAGGATCCACTTGAGCTTGGTGCCGGAGAAGTACGGGTCGGTGACCAGGCCGGTGGTGTCGCTGATGTACTGCTCGTGGCCGTCGCGCTTGAGCTGCTGGCAGATCTCGGTGCTGCGGCGGCACTGCCAGACGATGGCGTTGTAGATCGGGCGGCCGGTGATCTTGTCCCACACCACGGTGGTTTCACGCTGGTTGGTGATACCGATGGCGGCGACCTGGTCATGGTGCAGGCCGGCCTGGGCCAAGGCCTCGACCATCACCGCGCTCTGGGTAGCGAAGATTTCCATCGGGTCATGTTCGACCCAGCCGGCTTGCGGGTAATGCTGGGCGAATTCGCGCTGGGCGGTGCACACCACGTTGGCGTCACGATCAAAGATGATCGCTCGCGAGCTGGTGGTGCCTTGGTCGAGGGCGATGATGTAGTTCTTATTCTGAATATCGGTCATGTCGAATGCCTTGGGAAATAAGAAAGTCGGTAATCAGCCTGGGCCGCAAAAGGGCAGGTACGTCCAGGCTGGCGCTATCAGGAAATACGGGTCTTGCCGTTGACAGCCGTGTCAGGTGTTTCTTCAGCTATAGCAGGAGCGGCACTTGGCAGATGACGGGCAATCAACCCGCGATAGGCCGCAGCACCCAGGCATGCGCCGACAATCGGCGCGAAAACAGGAATCAGGAAGTAAGGAATATCGCGGCCGCCGGTAAAGGCTATTTCACCCCAGCCAGCGAAAAAGGTCATCAGCTTGGGCCCGAAATCCCGCGCCGGGTTCATCGCAAAGCCGGTCAACGGGCCCATGGCGCTACCGATCACGGCGATCAGCAGGCCGATCAGCAGCGGAGCCAACGGGCCGCGTGGCAGGCCGTTGTTGTCATCGGTGAGGGCCATGATCACGCCCATCAGGATCGCGGTGATGACCACTTCCACCAGGAACGCCTGGGCGGTGCTCAACAGCGCATGGGGGTAGGTGGAGAACACCGACGCCAACTCCAGGCTGGCCTGGGAGCCGCGCACCATATGGTGGGTTTGTTCGTAATCGAAAAATAGATTGCTGTAGAGGGTGTACACCAGGGCGGCCGAGCAGAAGGCGCCAGCGACTTGGGCGAGAATGTAGAAGGGCAGTTTGCGCTTTTCGAAGTCGGCGAAAATACACAGGGCGATACTCACCGCCGGGTTGAGGTGAGCCCCGGAAATACCGGCGCTCAGGTAGATCGCCATGCTGACGCCAACCCCCCAGATAATGCTGATTTCCCACAAACCAAAACTGGCACCCGCGACCTTGAGCGCAGCGACGCATCCTGTACCAAAGAAGATCAGAAGCGCAGTCCCCAGGAATTCGGCCATGCATTGGCTCGAAAGTGAAGGCTGTTGAAGAGCAGTTGTCATGGAAAACCTCAGTTGTTGTTCTTGTCTGGCGCACGCTCTCAACGGAGTGTTGCGCGATTTTCACCGTGGCAAGGATCCCCATCCCGGACACGGCTTACTGCTCGAGTGCTGTAGGTGCATTCCTACAGCATTCGGAAACGAAAAAATATAGACAAGAATGACGGCTGTCAAAGGTCGAAAGTGAACCATTGGTCACTTTCAAACTATTGATCGGGTGAATGATCACGCTTGTAACATTGTGTGTGTACGGCGAAGCGTGCGCAGTAGAGCGTTTTGCGCGGGGTTGGCCTAGAATTGGCCATCTGTTTGCCACGCCTGGAGCCAGCATGACCCCTGCATTGGACCTGTTGAAAAAAGTTCGCGCCGAACATCGTATCCACAGTTATGAACATGATCCCAAGGCGGCATCCTATGGGCTGGAGGCTGCGGAGAAATTGGCGCTGGACCCAGCGCAGGTGTTCAAGACCTTGCTGGCCAGCAGTGAGAAGGGCGAATTATTGGTGGCTGTGGTGCCGGTCGTCGGAAGTCTGGACCTGAAGGCGCTAGCTCACGCTGCAGGTGTCAAGAAAGTCGAGATGGCCGACCCGGCGGCGGCGCAGCGCTCTACCGGTTACTTGCTGGGCGGGATCAGTCCGTTGGGGCAGAAGAAGCGCTTGCGTACATTTATCGACGAGACGGCGCAGCCGTTCGCGACGATTTTTGTGAGTGCGGGGAGAAGGGGGTTGGAGGTGGAGTTGCCGGCAGCGGTGCTGGCTGAGCATACCCAGGCCAAATTTGCGCCGATTGGGCGGGCTTGAACCTGTTTTGAAATGTCAGAAAATCTAACTGTGGGAGCGGGCTTGCCCGCGATAGCGGAGTGTCAGCCAAAGATGCAGTGGCTGATACGGCGCTATCGCAGGCAAGCCAGCTCCCACATTTCTTGATTCGGTTTTGTCAGTGAGCAGCGCTGTAGCGGCGTACGCCTGAGTCGGATTGCGGGATCTGCGCCGCAACACTGCCTGACGCTTGGAACAGTACGAGGTGTTCAGCCGCCACCCGAATCCCCACATCCGCACCCACCTGGTGGTCGGCATGGCTCGGGAAAATCGACTCCAGCTGCGCGCCCGTCGGCAGTTGCAGGCGGTACAAAGTCGATGCGCCGAGAAAGGTCTTGCCCACGATCCGCGCTTTCAAGGCACTGTCTGGCGCGTAGACGATGTCGTCGGGGCGCAGCAATACATCCACGGCACCACCGGTTGGCCAAGGATAGGCCCGGTTCCCGCGCAGGTCGCCCAGTTCGGTGCTGACCGAGTCCGGCGAACTCAATTGGCCACGAATGAAATAACCCTGGCCGATAAAGCTCGCGACGTAGGTTGTCTGCGGTTCGTGATAGAGGTTGTAGGGCGTGTCCCATTGCTCCAGGCGGCCTTCCTTGAAGACGCCGACCTGGTCACTCACGGCGAAGGCTTCTTCCTGGTCATGGGTCACCAGGATCGCACTGGTGCCGCGCGCCTTGAGGATGTCGCGCACTTCGTGGCTGAGCTTGCGCCGCAGTTCGCCGTCGAGGTTGGAGAACGGCTCATCCAGCAGCAGCAGTTGCGGCTCCGGCGCCAGGGCGCGGGCGAGGGCAACACGTTGTTGCTGGCCGCCGGAAAGCTCGTGGGGGAAGCGCTTGCCCAGGTTTTTCAGGTTGACCAGTTCCAGCAGCTCGGCGACCACGCGGTCTTTTTGCGGGTGCTTGCGAATGCCGAAGGCGATGTTGTCCGCCACGCTGAGGTGGGGAAACAGCGCGTAGTCCTGGAACACCATGCCGATGCGACGTTTCTCCGGTGCCAGGGTGAAACCGGCGCTGGAGATCACTTCGCCCGCCAGGCTGATTTCCCCTTCGTGCACCGGCTCAAACCCGGCGATCGCGCGCAGGGTGGTGGTCTTGCCGCAGCCCGAAGAGCCCAGCAGGCAGCCGATGTCGCCGGCGTTGAGGTGCAGATTGAGGTTCTGCACCACCCGTTGATCTTGATAGCCGCATGCCAGATTGCGCAGGTTCAGCAGGAATGGCTGGCTCATGCGTGGTGGTACGACGGCGGGACGAGGAATTCGAGCAGGGCTTTTTGCGCATGCAGGCGGTTTTCAGCTTGATCCCAGGCGACCGAACGGCTGTCGTCCAGCAGGTCCAGGCTGATTTCTTCGCCACGGTGAGCCGGCAGGCAGTGCATGAACAGCACGTCCGGTGCGGCCAGGTCGAGCAGGGCACGGGTCACCTGGAACGGCGCAAACAGGGCCAGGCGCTTGGCGGTTTCTTCTTCCTGGCCCATGGAGGTCCAGACGTCGGTGCTGACCAAGTGCGCGCCCATCACTGCTTCGCGTGGGTCGCGTACAACGGTGACGCGCTCGCCGGCTTGTGCCAGGAAACGGGCGTCAGGCTCGTAGCCTTCCGGGCAGGCAACGCGCAGTTGGAAGTCGAACTGGATCGCCGCTTCTATATAGCTGTTGCACATGTTGTTCCCGTCGCCAATCCAGGCCACGGTCTTGCCCTGGATCGAACCGCGATGCTCAAGGAAGGTTTGCATATCGGCCAGCAGCTGGCAGGGGTGCAGGTCATCGGACAGGCCGTTGATCACCGGTACGCGAGAGTGGGCGGCAAATTCGGTGACGGTGCTGTGGGCAAAGGTGCGGATCATCACCGCATCGAGCATGCTCGACATCACGATGGCGCTGTCGGCGACGGTCTCGCCACGGCCCAGTTGGGTGTCGCGCGATGACAGGAAGATGGCTTGGCCGCCCAGTTGGATCATGCCGGCTTCAAAAGACACGCGGGTGCGGGTCGAGGATTTCTCGAAAATCATCCCGAGCACGCGGTTTTTCAAAGGCTCGAACAGTACGCCGCGGTTACGCAGGTCTTTAAGCTCAATGCCTCGACGGATCACGCTGACCAGCTCTTCGGGCGTGCAATCCATCAGGGAGAGAAAGTGCCTTGCGCTCATCATTAACTACCTTTTTGCAACAGACCGCAGATACTCAAAGCCTTGTTTATTGTGACAACGGGCGAGACCTGCGGCGAAAGCCGCACGGGGCGACGAAATAGGGGAAGGCGCGATATTGACATTAAATGTCGCGTCTTACCAATAGGGGCTACGTTTTTAGGGGTGTTCAAGAAGGGCGCCTGAGCGCTTTTGAAGACGAATTCCTGACAGCAGCGCGCCATTTGTACACTGGCCCCGCAACCTTTTGCAATCCGCCGGGGCGGGCCTGGGCCGGGTTGTGTCGGTTTCAGCGGCGATGTGCGAAGTTTCTGAAACATTTACTCATGCTTACCCATGGCTTGGCCTGATGTACGCCGATTCACGGGGCGAACCTTGGTGGCGCCCCAGCCGGTCGCGGCCCATAGTTGAATCAAAGCCCTAATAAAGAGACTGGCCATGACCAAGACTCTCCATCACCGTGCCTGCCATCTGTGTGAAGCCATTTGCGGCCTGACCCTGGAAACCACCCGCGCCGACGACGGCAGCCTGGCGATCACCTCGATCAAGGGTGACGCGCTGGACACGTTCAGCCGTGGCCATATCTGCCCCAAGGCCGTGGCGTTGCAGGATATCCAGAATGACCCCGATCGCCTGCACCAACCGATGTTGCGCGTGGGCAGCGAGTGGCAGCCTATCCCGTGGGAAGAAGCGTTTGCGCTGGTAGCCGAGCGTCTGGCAGGCATCCAGGCCCGGCATGGGCAGAATGCGGTGGCGGTGTATCAGGGCAACCCTAGCGTGCACAACTATGGGCTGATGACCCACAGCAACTACTTCCTCGGCCAACTCAAGACGCGCAACCGGTTCTCCGCAACCTCGGTGGACCAGTTGCCCCATCACCTCACCAGTCACCTCATGTACGGTCATGGCTTGTTATTGCCGATCCCGGATATCGACCACACCGACTTCATGCTGATCCTGGGCGGCAACCCGCTGGCGTCCAACGGCAGCATCATGACCGTGCCCGATGTAGAGAAACGCCTGAAAGCCATCCAGGCCCGGGGTGGCAAGGTGGTGGTGGTCGATCCACGGCGCAGCGAGACGGCGGCGATGGCCGACCAGCATATATTTGTGCGCCCTGGTGGGGATGCGGCGTTGCTGTTTGCAGTACTCAACACGTTGTTTAGTGAAAACCTGACCCGCGACAGCCATTTGCCCGTCGAAGGCCTGGAGGATGTGCGACGCGCCATTGCCGGGTTTACTGCTGAGGCCATGAGCCGCCAGTGTGCGGTGCCGGCCGAGCAGATCCGCCAGTTGGCGCGGGACTTCGCCGCGGCGGACAAGGCTGTGTGTTATGGGCGCATGGGGGTTTCGACCCAGGCGTTCGGCACGCTGTGCCATTGGCTGGTGCAGTTGATCAACCTGGTCACCGGTAACCTGGATCGGGTCGGCGGTGCGTTGTGCACGTCGCCAGCGGTGGACCTGGTGGCATCCACCGGCGGCGGGCATTTCAATCGCTGGCAGAGCCGGGTTTCCGGGCGCCCCGAATATGGCGGCGAGTTGCCGGTGTCGGCCTTGGCCGAAGAGATGTTGACGGAGGGCGAAGGGCAAATCCGCGCGCTGGTGACGGTTGCCGGTAACCCTGTGTTGTCCACGCCGAACGGCCGTCAGTTGGAGCAGGCCCTGGATAGCTTGGAGTTCATGGTCAGCATCGACCTCTATATCAACGAGACCACGCGTTACGCGGACTTGATCCTGCCGTCCACCTCGGCCCTGGAAAACGATCACTACGACACCACCTTCAATATGTTCGCCGTGCGTAATGTCACCCGCTTCAACCGGGCGATCTTGCCCAAGCCGCAAGGCGCGTTGCATGACTGGGAGATCTTTGTCGGTTTGGCCCAGGCGTTCGCCGCGCGGACGGGGGCGGCGCTTAAACCGACCATGGCGCCGGCGCAGATGATCGACTTTGGACTACGGGCCGGGGCGTACGGTGAAGCGTCCGAGCATAAGCTGTCCGTCGCGATGCTGGCCGATCATCCCCATGGCGTGGATTTGGGGCCTCTCAGGGCCAACCTTGCCCAGCGTCTGAAAACCGTAGATGGCAAGGTGCAGGCGGCGCCAGCGGTGATCCTTGCCGACCTGGCGCGGTTTGCAGCGCAGCCGCTGCCTGGGGCTGACGAGCTGTTGTTGATTGGGCGCCGGCATGTACGCAGCAATAATTCCTGGATGCATAACTATCACCGCTTGGTGAAGGGCAAGCCGAGGCATCAGCTGTTGATGCATCCCGATGACCTGTCCAGCCGGCAGTTGAGTGATGGCCAGCGGGTGCGTGTGAGCTCGCGCATCGGCATGATCGAGGTGGAAGTGCTGGCCAGCCTCGACATGATGCCCGGCGTAGTCAGCCTGCCTCACGGTTGGGGGCATGGCCGCCCGGGCGTGCAGATGAGTATCGCCAGTGGGCAGCCGGGGGCGAGTGCGAACGACTTGACCGACGAACGGCAATTGGACGAGTTGTCGGGCAACGCTGCGCTCAATGGCGTTCCGGTGCAGGTCGCAGCTGCCTGAGCACCCGGCTGGAATTTTGCGTTACAATGCGCCACCGTGCCGACCTGTGAGTCGCAAAGTTCCAGCCGAGGTGTTCCATGGATATCATCGAAACGATCAAAGAGCAGATTGCTGCCAACACCATTCTGCTTTACATGAAGGGCGCACCTAACGCTCCTCAGTGCGGTTTCTCCGCGAAGGCGTCCCAGGCCATCATGGCGTGCGGCGAGAAATTCGCTTACGTGGATATCCTGCAAAACCCTGAAATCCGCGCCAACCTGCCGAAGTACGCCAACTGGCCTACGTTCCCACAACTGTGGGTGGCCGGTGAGCTGGTCGGCGGTAGCGACATCATCGTTGAGATGGCGGCTGATGGTTCACTGCAAGCGCTGATCAAAGACGCAGCGGCAAACGCGGCGGCCAAGACCGACGCTTGATGCGCTTGCAATAAAAAGCCCCGCTTCTCGTGAGAGAGCGGGGCTTTTTTGTACCTGCGCGTTAGGCGTTATTCGCCCATTTGCGATTGCAGGTAGTTCTCCAGGCTGACTTTGATGATCAGGCCTAGTTGGGTTTCCAGCCAGTCGATGTGTTCTTCCTGGTCTTCCAGAATATCTTCCAGCAGTTCGCGGCTGCCGAAGTCGCCTTTGGTTTCGCAGTGAGCGATGGCGGCCTTGAGGTCGCTGTGGCTCTTCTGTTCGAACTTGAGGTCGCTGCTGATCATTTCCTGGGTGTGCTCGCCGATGTTCAGCTTGCCCAGGTCTTGCACGTTCGGCAGGCCTTCGAGGAACAGGATGCGCTTGATCAGCGCGTCGGCGTCCTTCATGGCCTTGATGGACTCTTTGTATTCGCGCTTGCCGAGCTTTTCCAGGCCCCAATCGTCATACATGCGTGCATGCAGGAAGTACTGATTGATCGCGACCAGTTCATTGGCAAGGATTTTGTTGAGTTGCTGGATGACTGAGATGTCGCCTTTCATGACTGGGGTCCTGCCCTGTAATCGCTGTGTATAAGGCGGAGTTTGAGCGGCGAAAACCTTAGTGTCAAACCTAAGTTATTGAATAATAAATGAAAATTAATCGGAATAAGAATGTTTGTGTTCCGCGTCTCGGCGCTAACTAATTGAATTGCGGGCATAAAAAAACCGGACACTAAGTCCGGTTCTTTAAAACACGCCTATTTAAGCGTGTGTAAATTCTGCTGAATAGGGGATCGCGGCCTGGGCTGTTTGCAGCTGTGTCAGGGTTTCCCGTACGACTTGCTTGGCGAGGCAGGCACATTTGCCGCACTGGCTGGCAACGCCGGTGGTTTCACGCACTTCCTTGTAGCTGCAGCAACCTTCGTAGATTGCTTCGCGGATTTGTCCGTCGGTGACGCCAGTACAGAGGCACACATACATAGGGAGAACCGTCGCGGGTTTAAGGCTTAAGTGCGGTGGATCTTAATGTTAACGAGAATGATTGTCAAAGTAGATTCGTAGGGTATTCGCTGCTACGCCCCCTTCGCTGACGAACGGTTTTTTCAGTGTATGATGGTCGGTCTTCACGAAGCGTGACTGCGTCACAGGGCTGTCGCTTAAGCGCGCCAGACTGGGCGGGTCCTTTTACTTCAATCGTCACCCCAACATCAGGAGATACCCAATGAGCGTACTCGTCGGCAAACAAGCCCCGGATTTCGACGTACCCGCCGTCCTCGGCAATGGCGAAATCGTTGACAGCTTCAAGCTGTCTGAAGCCATCAAAGGCAAATACGGCCTGGTGTTCTTCTACCCGCTGGACTTCACCTTCGTCTGCCCTTCGGAGCTGATCGCTCTGGACCACCGCATGGACGACTTCAAGGCGCGCAACGTTGAAGTGGTAGCCGTTTCCATCGACTCCCATTTCACCCACAACGCCTGGCGCAACACCGCCATCAATGATGGCGGCATCGGCAAAGTCAAATACACCATGGCTGCCGATATGAAGCACGACATTGCCAAGGCCTACGACGTAGAGTCCGAAGGCGGCGTGGCTTTCCGTGGCGCATTCCTGATCGATGACAAGGGCGTTGTACGCTCCCAGATCATCAACGACCTGCCACTGGGTCGTAACATGGAAGAGCTGATCCGCCTGGTCGACGCTCTGCAATTCCACGAAGAGCACGGCGAAGTCTGCCCAGCCAACTGGAAAAAAGGCGACAAAGGCATGAACGCTTCGCCAGAAGGCGTTGCGGCTTACCTGACCGAGAACGCTGGCAAGCTGTAAGCCAGAGTCGAGGTACAAAAAAACCGGCCTGAGAAGGCCGGTTTTTTTATGGGTGGGAAATGGCTTCAGTCGCCGAAATCTTCCCAGCCGCCCATCTGCTTCCAGCGATTGACGATGCCGCAGAACAGATCGGCCGTCTTCTCGGTGTCGTAGCGCGCCGAATGGGCTTCGCGACCGTCAAAGTCGATACCGGCTGCCTGGCAGGCTTTGGCCAGTACGGTCTGGCCGTAAGCCAGGCCCGCCAACGTGGCGGTGTCGAAGCTGGAGAACGGGTGGAACGGGTTGCGCTTCATGTCCAACCGCGCCACGGCGGCGTTCAGGAAGCCCAGGTCGAAGCTGCTGTTGTGCCCGACCAGGATCGCGCGTTTACAGCCATTGGCTTTCAATGCCTTGCGCACGCCACGGAAGATATCGGTCAGCGCTGCTTCTTCACTCACGGCCATGCGCAGTGGGTGATCGAGCTTGATGCCGGTGAATTCCAAAGCGGCTGCTTCGATATTCGCGCCTTCAAACGGCTCGACGCGGAAGAAGTGGGTGTGTTCCGGGAACACAAAACCCTGCTCATCCATGCCGATCGTGGTCGCGGCAATTTCCAGCAACGCGTCGGTGGCGCAATTGAAACCACCGGTTTCTACGTCGATGACAACCGGCAGATAGCCGCGAAACCGCTCGGCCATCGGGTGGCGGGAGCCGCCACCACTGTGCTCGTGTTCGTCGTCGTAATGGTCTTCACTCACTTGCTTTCCTCCAGCAGGCGCCAGCGCAGTGTTTCACCGGCGCGCAGCGGGATAACGGTCAGCTCGCCAAACGGCAGGCTGGCAGGGGCGGTCCAGTCTTCACGGACCAGGGTGATGCGGTCGGTATTCGCCGGCAGGCCGTAGAAACGCGGGCCGTTGAGGCTGGCAAAACCTTCAAGCTTGTCCAGGGCATTGCGCTGCTCGAACGCTTCGGCGTACAGCTCGATCGCCGCATAGGCGGTGTAGCAACCGGCACAGCCGCACGCGGCTTCCTTGGCGTGCTGGGCGTGGGGCGCCGAGTCGGTGCCGAGGAAGAATTTCGGATTGCCGCTGGTCGCCGCATCCAGCAACGCCACCTGGTGGGTGTTGCGCTTGAGGATCGGCAGGCAATAGAAGTGCGGCCGAATCCCGCCCACCAGCATGTGGTTGCGGTTGTACAGCAGGTGATGGGCGGTAATGGTCGCGCCGACGTTGGCCGAAGCCTCGGTGACGAACTGCACGGCATCGGCGGTGGTGATGTGTTCGAACACCACCTTGAGGGTCGGGAACAGCTCGACCACACGGCGCATATGCTCGTCGATGAAGATCTTCTCGCGGTCGAACACGTCGACGTCGCCACGGGTGACTTCACCGTGGATCAGCAACGGCATGCCGACTTCGGCCATGGCTTCGATGGCCGGCAGGATCTTGTCGATACTGGTCACGCCGGAATCGGAGTTGGTGGTCGCGCCAGCCGGGTACAGCTTGGCGGCGTGCACGTAGCCGCTGGCCTTGGCTTCACGAATCTCTTCGGGCTGGGTGCGGTCGGTGAGGTAGAGCACCATCAGCGGTTCGAAGCGGCTGCCGGCCGGCCGCGCAGCGAGGATACGCTGGCGATAGGCGTCGGCTTCAGCGGCATTACGCACCGGAGGTACCAGGTTAGGCATGATGATGGCGCGGCCAAACGTGCGCGCAACATCGGCCACGGTTTGGGGCAACGCAGCACCATCGCGAAGATGAATATGCCAGTCGTCGGGACGCAGCAGGGTCAGGCGGTCGGACATTGGGGATTCCAGGCGGGTCAATCTGGTGGGAATGCTACCGGAAAAGACTCTTGCAGGCACTCGCTATCAAGTTTTGCAGGATGCATCCGATAGCCTTTCGTATGCCTTATCGATGTATGACGCTTTGAAGTGTTGTAGAAACCAGTGGAGCCTCCCGTGCGCCAGCAATATCTAGCCCTGCTCAGTGTGTTCGCCAGCCTGCCTGCGATGGCCCTCACGTTCCAGACACGTCTGGAGAATATTGAGTGGAAGGTGGAGGGCGACAAGTTTGAGTGCCGTCTGACCCAGCCGATCACCGACTTCGGTTCGGGTGAGTTCGTGCGCCGGGCGGGCGAGCAGGCGACATTTCGTCTGAAAGCCTATGGCGGATCGCTGGGGGCAGGCTCGGCCACCTTGTTGGCCGCCGCTGCACCGTGGCAGCCTGGCCGGGGTGATATCAACCTGGGTGCGGTGCGGGCCGGCAGTGGCGATGTGTTGTTCAACAGTTCCCAGGCCCAGGCGGGGCGGTTGTTCAACGGCTTGCTGGAGGGGCGCTCGCCGACGGTCCGGCACTACGGGCGCGAAGGCGGCTACTCGGAAATCCGCCTGTTGCCGGTGCGCTTCAACAAGGCCTACAGCGACTACCAACTGTGTACCGCCAAGTTGCTGCCGATGAACTACGACCAGGTCAAGCAGACGGAAGTCGGCTTCCCTGGTGGTGGCATTGAGCTGGACGCCGCAGCCAAGCAGAAGCTGGCGGTGATCCTTGAGTTCATGAAGGCTGACCCTACCGTCAACCACATCGAACTCAATGGCCATTCGGACAACAGCGGCAATCGCCTGACCAATCGCGATGTTTCGCGTCGGCGCGCCTTGGCAGTCATGGAGTACTTCAAGGTCAACGGCATCCAGGAGTCGCAGGTCACCCTGCGTTTCCACGGCGAAAGCTACCCGCTGGCGCCCAACACCAATGCCGCCAACCGGGCGCGCAACCGCCGCGTCAATATTCAGCTGGAACGGGTGGCAGCCCCCGAGAAGCCGGCGCCCACGGCCACTGGGCCAAGCAACCCAGCCGCTACCTCATAACGTGTGACCATCGGTCGCTCGTTCGACATAATCTGTCGCTTTATCTTCATTTGCTGTCGCGCCCCTGTAATTTCACGGTTTTGATCGGTAGAATCGTCGCCTTTCCGTACAACCCCGTGGAGTGATGGCATGGCCGACGTAAACAAGGTCGTTCTCGCGTATTCCGGCGGCCTGGACACTTCGGTGATCCTCAAGTGGCTGCAGGATACTTATAACTGTGAAGTGGTGACCTTCACCGCTGACCTGGGTCAGGGCGAAGAGGTCGAACCTGCACGTGCCAAGGCGCAAGCCATGGGCGTGAAAGAGATCTACATTGACGACCTGCGCGAAGAATTCGTCCGCGATTTCGTTTTCCCGATGTTTCGCGCCAACACCGTCTACGAAGGCGAGTACCTGCTGGGTACCTCCATCGCACGTCCGCTGATCGCCAAGCGCCTGATCGAAATCGCCAACGAAACCGGCGCTGACGCCATTTCCCATGGCGCCACCGGCAAGGGCAACGACCAGGTACGTTTCGAACTGGGCGCCTACGCCCTCAAGCCAGGCGTGAAAGTGATTGCCCCTTGGCGTGAATGGGACCTGCTGTCCCGTGAAAAGCTGATGGATTACGCTGAAAAGCACGCAATCCCGATCGAACGTCACGGCAAGAAGAAGTCCCCGTACTCGATGGACGCCAACTTGCTGCACATCTCCTATGAAGGCGGCGTGCTGGAAGACACCTGGACCGAGCACGAAGAAGACATGTGGAAATGGACCGTCTCCCCGGAGAACGCTCCAGACAAGCCGCAGTACCTGGAACTGACCTACCGCAACGGCGACATCGTCGCGCTGGACGGCGTCGAAATGACTCCGGCCACCGTGCTGGCGACCCTGAACCGTATCGGTGGCGAACACGGCATCGGCCGCCTCGACATCGTCGAGAACCGTTACGTGGGCATGAAGTCCCGTGGCTGCTACGAAACCCCGGGCGGCACCATCATGCTGCGTGCCCACCGTGCTATCGAGTCCATCACCCTGGACCGCGAAGTGGCTCACCTCAAAGACGAGTTGATGCCCAAGTACGCCAGCCTGATCTACACCGGCTACTGGTGGAGCCCTGAGCGTCTGATGCTGCAACAGATGATCGATGCCTCCCAGGCCCACGTGAACGGCGTTGTGCGCCTGAAGCTGTACAAGGGCAACGTGATCGTCACTGGTCGCAAGTCCGATGAGTCGCTGTTCGACGCCAACATCGCTACCTTCGAAGAAGACGGCGGCGCCTACAACCAGGCGGACGCAGCGGGCTTTATCAAGTTGAACGCATTGCGCATGCGCATTGCGGCCAACAAAGGTCGCAAGTTGTTCTGAGTGTCCCAGACGCTTTAAGAGAGGCCCCTTGTTCAAGGGGCCTTTTTTTTGCTTGTTGAAAAATGAGAGGCGAGTCAGGGCTTGTGTTTATTAATGTTTAAAAAGTGTTGAAAGTTGTCTTTTGAGAATTTGATGGCGGTAGGAAAGGGTTAGAGGTCGGCGTATTAAGTGGAAAATGAATTAATTACACCAGGATAGGAACTATGTCTTACAGATAATTCACTCATGTAGGTGTGATATAGGTGTTTCTGAGTGAAATATCTGTAGGAAATTATGGTGTAAGTGAATGTGTTTAAGGGAACTGAAATGACAGGGTTTTTCTTGCCGACTTATCTGCGCGAAGGCGTTAAGCAAGGGACATTTGCTGAAAGTCGTGTGCGCTACCTTTACCTCCTACCCCTGAGTCGTTGGATATTTCATTCAAGATATGTGTGGTTCCAGAAAAGTCTGAAAGCCTCCGTAAAACTCGATACATCCGAGTTAGTGTTTTTTTGTAGGCTTATTCCTATATCGTTGTGGGTTGGGTCTCTGCGTGCAGTTACTCAGGGGGGAACGCTATGCCAACCAGGAAACGACTAGGCTATTGTGTTTGCTCTGAATAATTCGAACAGCGAAATTGGACTTTCTTATGAATAAAGTGCTGATCGTGGATGATCATCCCGTCATTCGTCTTGCTGTACGTATGCTAATGGAGCGTCATGGTTATGAGGTCGTTGCCGAGACCGATAACGGTGTCGATGCGTTGCAACTTGCACGGGAACATATGCCGGACATCGTTATATTGGATATTGGCATTCCAAAGCTCGATGGGCTGGAAGTTATCTGCCGGCTTTCCTCCGTCAAGCAGCCGGCGCCGTTCAAGGTGTTGGTGCTGACGTCTCAGGCGCCTGGCCATTTCTCCATGCGTTGCATGCAGGCGGGCGCTGCGGGTTACGTATGCAAGCAGCAGGACTTGACTGAGTTGTTGAGCGCCATCAAGGCGGTGCTCTCTGGTTACAGCTATTTCCCGAACCAGGCGTTGAATTCGGTGCGCTCAACCATGGGCAACGCGAGTGAGGCCGATATGGTCGAGCGCCTTTCGGGCCGGGAGATGATGGTGCTGCAGCAGTTGGCGCGCGGTAAAACCAACAAGGAGATCGCCGACGGCATGTTCCTGAGCAACAAGACCGTCAGTACCTACAAGACGCGTTTGCTGCTCAAGCTCAATGCACGCTCGCTGGTCGACCTGATTGAGTTGGCCCAACGCAACGGGCTCGTATAGGGGGGGCATCAACTGACGTGATATCCGGCCAGTGAGACCGCCAGAAAAAAGCCTCCGTCAGGGAGGCTTCTGGTCGTCAACGGGCAGGTCAGAGGTCGAAGTCGTAATCGGCCAGTTGTTTTTGCAAGCGTCGCTCTTCCAGAAGATTGTCGATAGTGCGACGTTTGCTTAGATTGGTCTTGGCTACCTCCGCAACGGGGGCTTCGCCATCGTCTTCCGATTCTGCAACGAGGTCGTCTTCTACATCCAGTTGTTCTTTGCCAGTGCTCATAAGGTTCACTCCGGGCTAAGACTGCCGTTGGCGCTCCTTATAACGATAATCCATGAATGGGTAAAAAAGATTTTTTCAATCGACTGATCGAAAAAAACAATGATTACTCAATCGTCGGACGTCTTGTCCTTGTATTCACACAGGTCTTCGATGCGACAGCTGCCGCAGCGTGGCTTGCGTGCCTGGCAAACATAGCGCCCGTGCAGGATCAACCAGTGGTGGGAGTCGAGCAGATAGGGCTTGGGCACGAACTTCATCAACTGGGTTTCCACCTCCACCACATTCTTGCCGCGGGCGATGCCCGTCCGGTTGCTGACCCGGAAAATGTGGGTGTCCACCGCCATGGTCAGCTGGCGAAATGCTGTGTTGAGCACAACGTTGGCAGTTTTGCGGCCTACACCGGGCAGCGCTTCCAGGGCTTCGCGTGTTTGCGGCACTTCACCGCCGTGCAACTCCACCAGCATCCGGCAGGTCTCGATGACATTCTTGGCCTTGCTGTTGTAAAGGCCAATCGTCTTGATGTATTCGGACAAGCCATCGACGCCCAGGGCATGGATCGCCTCCGGTGTATTGGCCACCGGATACAGTTTGGCCGTGGCCTTATTCACGCCCACATCAGTGGATTGTGCCGACAGGATCACCGCAATCAACAACTCGAACGGCGAGGAGTAGGCCAGTTCGGTTTTCGGTTCTGGATTGTCTTCGTGAAACCTGCGGAAAATTTCCAGGCGTTTTACGGCGTTCATGGGGCAGGCAGTTCCTTGCAGACGGTCGGCGTAAGTGTGAAAAGCGGTTCCAGGCACGGAGCCCTATATGCAACAACCTCAACAGGATAGAGGTCAGGCGCCGACATGGGTATCGACCTGGCGCTGCACCTCTTCCAGTTTGTGTTGCGCCGCAGCCAGCGCTTCTGCGTCGACGCCCGGTTGGCGCTGCAACTTGCTGACGTCCGCACGGGCATAGGCCAGGGCGGTTTTAAGCTGGCGCAGTTGGGCATCGATGGGGCGTTTTTCCACGCGCTGCAAGTCGGGGCGGGGTTGCTCGGAGATCGCCTCGGCGTCATGCAGGGCTTGCTCGGCAGCGGTCAATGCCGCGCTGAGTGTTGCCAGCTGTTGTTCGTCGGCGTGCTGTTCCTGAGCCTTTTTCAACTCGGCGCGCCGCATGGCCAACTGGATTTTCGCGCGCTTGAGCTCTGGGTCTTTGTTGGCCGGCAGCGGCGGTGGGCTGCTCGCCTCCAGCGCAGCGAGTGCCTGCTCCGCCGCTTCGAACTGTTGTTGCAGGATGATCAGTTGCGATTGTTGCTCAAACGTTGGCGGATGGCCGAAGGCTTTCAAGGATTTGTGCAGCTGCGCACGGCTCATGGCGACGCCGATCTTGGCTTTCTTGATAGCTGCATCCGAGGCAGCCTGCCCTGCATCTGCGGGTGCCGTGTGCGTCGGCACCGCGCGCTTGGCCCGTGCCAGGCGCTCTGCCAGCTGGCGTTGCTCTTCGCGCTGCAAGCGCCCGTTGCGCTGTTCAAAACGCCGCCGCGCCCGGTCACGCTTGAGGCTGCGTGCGTGGTGCTCATGTTGGTTGGCAGCCAACCCACCTACCATCGGTATTAGGTCAACCAGCGGCCGCATATCGATGCAGTCGACCGGGCAAGGCGCCACGCACAGGTCGCAGCCCGTGCACTCGTCGCTGATCACTGTGTGCATCAGTTTCGCGGCACCCACGATGGCGTCCACCGGGCACGCCTGGATGCACTTGGTGCAGCCGATGCACTCGGCTTCGCGAATGTAGGCAACCTGCGCTGGAGCTTCGCCCCGGCTGGCGTCCAGCGTCAGCACGGGGATGCTCAGCAGGTGCGCCAGGCCGACGATCGTCTCCTGCCCACCCGGCGGGCACTTGTTGATCGCCTCGCCTTTAGCGATGCCTTCGGCGTATGGCTTGCAGCCCGGGTGCCCGCATTTGCCGCATTGGGTCTGCGGCAGCAGCGCGTCGATACGTTGAATGAGGTTCATGCTGGGATCATTGGCATGCCGGCTAGACAAACAGAGCCTGATTATCCGGCAAGCGAGAAGAGTGGACTAGCGGAAAAGCCCTGTCGCCGAAACGACAGGGCTGTTTTGCAGGCTTACTTGATGCGTTGACCTGGCTTGGCGCCGCTGTCAGGGCTCAGCAGGTAGATTTCTTCACCGCCAGGGCCCGCCGCCATCACCATGCCTTCGGAAATACCGAACTTCATCTTCCGAGGCTTGAGGTTGGCAATCATCATGGTCAGGCGACCATCCAGCTTGGACGGGTCCGGGTAGGCGCTCTTGATCCCGGAGAACACATTGCGTTGCTCGTCACCGATATCCAGTGTCAGGCGCAGCAGCTTGTCGGCACCTTCCACCGCTTCGGCCTTGATGATCAGCGCGACACGCAGGTCCACGGCGGCGAAAGCGTCAAAGTCGATTTCCGGGGAAAGCGGGTCTTTGGCCAATTCACCATTGCCAGCGGGTGCAGCCGAGCCGGTGTCGGTCTGGCTGGCGACCAGGTCTTCTTTCGAAGCGTCGGTCATGGCCTGGACTTTTACCGGGTCGATGCGGGTCATCAGCGGCTTGAACTCGTTCAACTGATGGTTGCTGAGCAGGCTGGCGTGGTCGTTCCAGGTTAGTGGTGCGACGTTGAGGAACGCCTCGGCGTCGGCGGCTAGCAGTGGCAGCACCGGCTTGAGGAAGATCACCAGCTGGCGGAACAGGTTGACGCCCGTGGCGCAGATCGCCTGGACTTCAGCCTGCTTGCCTTCCTGTTTGTTCAACGACCACGGTGCCTTGTCGGCGATCCAGGCGTTGGCGCGGTCGGCCAGGCCCATGATCTCGCGCATGGCGCGGGCAAAGTCACGGGCCTCGTAGGCGTCGGCAATGCTTGGTGCGGCGGCCAGGAAGGCATCGGTCAGTTCCGGTGCGGCGTTTTCCGCCACCAGCAAGCCGGCGTTGCCCTTGTGGATAAACCCGGCGCAACGGCTGGCGATGTTGACGACTTTGCCCACGAGGTCCGAGTTGACCTTCTGTACGAAGTCTTCCAGGTTCAGGTCCAGGTCATCAACGCCACGGCCCAGCTTGGACGCGTAGTAGTAGCGCAGGTATTCCGGCGACAGGTGGTCCAGGTAGGTGCGCGCCTTGATAAAGGTGCCACGGGACTTGGACATCTTCTGGCCGTTGACCGTCAGGTAGCCGTGCACCGCGATGCCGGTCGGCTTGCGGTAGCCCGAACCTTCAAGCATCGCCGGCCAGAACAGGGCGTGGAAGTTGACGATGTCCTTGCCGATGAAGTGGTACAGCTCGGCCGTGGAGTCCTTGTTCCAGAACGCGTCGAAGTCCAGCTCCGGCGTGCGATCGCACAGGTTCTTGAAGCTGGCCATGTAGCCAATTGGTGCATCCAGCCACACATAGAAGTACTTGCCGGGCTCGCCAGGGATCTCGAAACCGAAGTACGGCGCATCGCGGGAGATGTCCCACTGTTGCAGGCCGCTGTCGAGCCATTCGGCGAGCTTGTTGGCCACGGCATCTTGCAGGGTGCCGCTGCGGGTCCAGCTTTGCAGCATCTGCTGGAAATCCGGGAGCTTGAAGAAGAAATGCTGGGAATCCCTGAGCACCGGGGTGGCACCGGAGATGGCCGATTTCGGGTCCTTCAACTCGGTAGGCGCGTAGGTTGCACCGCATTTTTCGCAGTTGTCGCCGTACTGGTCTTCGGTGCCGCATTTCGGGCAGGTGCCCTTGATGAAGCGGTCGGCCAGGAACATTTTCTTTTCCGGGTCGAAATACTGGGTGACCGACCGCTGGTCGATGTGCCCGGCTTCTTTCAAGCGCAGGTAAATCTGGCTCGACAGCTCGCGGTTTTCTTCGGAGTGGGTCGAGTGGAAGTTGTCGAAGTCCACCAGGAACTCGGCAAAGTCGGCGCTGTGTTCAGCCTGCACGTTGGCGATCAGTTGTTCCGGGGTGATGCCTTCCTTTTCGGCGCGCAACATGATTGCCGAACCGTGGGCGTCGTCCGCGCAGACATAAATGCATTGGTTGCCGCGATGCTTCTGGAAGCGCACCCACATATCGGTCTGGATGTACTCAAGCATATGGCCAAGATGGATGGAACCATTGGCATAGGGCAGGGCGCTGGTGACGAGGATCTTGCGTGGCTCGGACATGGGGCTCGGCTACTTGATGAAACGGAGGTCGGCCACTATAAAGCGCCGGGAAATATATTTCACCCCGTGGAGCTGTTTCAGCATCTTCCTGACCTGCGAAAGCATGCCGCTGAACGGCGGGAACGGTTAGGATAGCCGCCTGTTTCAGTCAGTCTTTTTTCGGGAGTAGCCCATGAGCGCCGTCAATCGCGCAGCGGTGGAAGCCGTTCTTCGCCAGTACACCGACCCTTATTTGAACCAGGACCCGGTCAGTGCCGGCTGTGTACGTGCCATCGAGGTACAGGGCGACCAGGTGTCGGTCCAGCTGGAGCTGGGCTATGCCGCAGGCCTGTTCAAGAGCGGCTGGGCGCAGATGCTGCAAATGGCCATCGAAGGCCTGGACGGCGTGCGTGCGGCCAAGGTCGACATCCAGTGCGTGATTGCGCCGCACAAGGCCCAGGCTCAGATCCCGGGGCTGGCCAACGTCAAGAACGTTGTCGCCGTAGCCTCCGGCAAGGGGGGGGTGGGCAAATCCACCACCGCAGCCAACCTGGCCCTGGCCCTGGCCCGTGAAGGTGCCCGCGTGGGTATCCTCGACGCCGATATCTACGGCCCGAGCCAGGGTGTGATGTTCGGTATTGCCGAAGGCACGCGGCCGAAGGTGAAGGATCAGAAGTGGTTTGTGCCGATCGACTCCCACGGGGTGGAAGTCATGTCCATGGCCTTCCTCACCGACGACAACACGCCGATGGTCTGGCGCGGGCCGATGGTCTCCGGGGCCCTGCTGCAACTGGTCACCCAGACGGCCTGGGGCGATTTGGACTACCTGGTGATCGACATGCCGCCAGGCACCGGTGATATCCAGCTGACCCTGGCACAGAAAGTCCCGGTGGCCGGTTCGGTGATCGTCACTACGCCGCAGGACCTGGCCCTGCTCGATGCCAAGAAAGGCGTGGAGATGTTCCGCAAGGTCAATATCCCGGTGCTGGGCGTTGTCGAAAACATGGCGGTGCACATCTGCTCCAACTGCGGCCACGCCGAGCATCTGTTTGGTGAAGGCGGCGGTGAGAAGCTGGCCACGCAATACGGTGTTGAACTGCTGGCCTCGCTGCCGCTGTCGATGCTGATTCGCGAGCAGGCTGACGGTGGCAAGCCCACCGTAGTGGCCGAACCTGATAGCCAGATTGCCATGATCTATCAGGAACTGGCCCGTCATGTTGGCGCACGCATTGTCTTGCAGGAAGCCGCGGCGCCGGCAATGCCGACGATTACTGTCAGCGACGACTAAGAGGCGTGAAGGGAAAAAGCCCCGACAGCGTCGGGGCTTTTTCATACCCGGAAGATGCCCCGGACGTGGCCGTTACGCTTTTGCCCAATTGCTCGTGTAAGCATTTGCTTACTTTTTCGTAAGTGTTTGGTTTTTTTACCGGACATGTACGCCTCGAAACGCTGAGAGTTTTTTCTAAGCTTTTGAAATTAAACAATTAATTAAATCGTGTTGAGCGTTTTTGTGTGCCATTCCACGGGTTGGATCCCGTTGTACTTCCCTTGGAAGTCTCTAAGATCAGCCCTGTGTCCACGGATTGACACAGCCATCAAGGAACGATGGTTTGAAGGAACGTCGCAGGATGCGATTCATCAGGATGATGAAAAGGAATACAGGGACTAGGGAAAAAATGTGGGCGGGTCATACCGCCCCTTTTTTTTGCCCGTAGAAAAGTCTCCGGACGCAAAAAAGGCCCCTAAGGGCCTTTTTTTGTCTGGCGGCGGCGCTGTTAGCGCTCGAGGTCTTTGATCTTGCCTTTGACGCCATCCCACTCTGCTGCATCCGGCAGCGAGTCTTTCTTCTCAGTGATGTTCGGCCAGATTTCCGCCAGCTCGACGTTCAACTGAATAAATTCCTGCATCTCTGCCGGGACTTCGTCCTCGGAGAAAATAGCGACGGCCGGGCATTCTGGTTCACACAGGGCGCAGTCGATGCACTCATCCGGGTGGATGACCAGGAAGTTCGGGCCTTCGTAGAAGCAGTCCACCGGACATACTTCCACGCAGTCGGTGTACTTGCACTTGATGCAGTTGTCGGTGACGACGAAGGTCATTTCTAATTCTCTCCTCAGGCGGCGGCAGCGAAACCCTTTGTGGCAGGGCTCGCGAGGTTCGGGAGCGATAGTCTGCAGGCCAGGCTAAAAAGCCTGCAGCATCCCAAACCGCGCGAGAGTCTACCAGCTTGCAAGCGCCAGCGTTATATCCGAACCTTCAGTGCATATAACATTTCGAGCGCTTTACGCGGCGTCAAGTCATCCAGGTCAAGCTTTGCCAACTCTTCCAGCACCGGATGGGGCAGGCTGGCGAACATATCGCTCTGGTGCGGTGCGGCGCTTTTGCTCGCGGCCTTGGCTGGGCTGGTGACCACGGTTTCATGGGGCAATGCCGTGGTTTCCAGGCGGCTGAGGTGCTCGCGGGCGCGGCTGATCACGATGTTCGGCACGCCGGCCAGTTGCGCCACCGCCAGGCCGTAGCTCTGGCTGGCCGGCCCAGGCAGCACGTGGTGCAGGAATACGATGCGTTCGTTGTGCTCAGTGGCATTGAGATGCACGTTGGCCACCAGCGGTTCGCTTTCCGGCAATACGGTCAGTTCGAAATAGTGGGTGGCGAACAGCGTGTAGGCCCGCAGGTGCGCCAAGCGCTCGGCTGCGGCCCATGCCAGGGACAGGCCATCGAAGGTGCTCGTGCCGCGACCGACCTCGTCCATCAGCACCAGGCTGCGCTCGGTGGCGTTGTGCAGGATGTTGGCGGTTTCGCTCATTTCCACCATAAAGGTCGAACGGCCGCCGGCCAGGTCATCGCTGGAACCGATCCGGGTGAAAATCCGGTCTACCAGCGACAACTCACAACTGGCCGCCGGCACGAAGCTGCCGATATGCGCCAGCAGCACGATCAATGCGGTCTGACGCATGTAGGTGGATTTACCGCCCATGTTCGGACCGGTGATCACCAGCATGCGGGTGTCATCGTCCAGCGACAGGTCGTTGGCGACGAACGGTGTAGTCAGTACTTGCTCGACGACCGGGTGGCGGCCCTGCACGATGCGCATGCACGGCTCGCTGACAAAACGCGGGCAGTTCAGGTCAAGGTTCAGCGCACGTTCGGCGAGGTTGCTCAGCACGTCCAGCTCGGCCAGGGCGGCGGCGGTGTCTTGCAACGGCGCCAGTTGGCCGATGAGGTCTTCGAGCAAGGCTTCATACAGCATCTTTTCCCGAGCGAGGGCGCGGCTCTTGGCTGACAACGCCTTGTCTTCGAACTCCTTGAGTTCCGGGGTGATAAAGCGCTCGGCACCTTTGAGGGTCTGGCGACGCTGATAGTCGATCGGCGCCGACTCGGCCTGCTTGCTCGGCAATTCAATAAAGTAGCCGTGCACGCGGTTGTACCCGACTTTCAAGTTGGCCAGGCCGGTACGGGCTTTTTCGCGGGCTTCCAGGTCAATCAGGAACTGCCCGGCGTTTTCGCTGAGGGATTGCAACTCGTCCAGCTCGCTGTCGTATCCGGTCTTCAACACGCCGCCGTCACGGATAATCGCCGGCGGGTTGTCGATGATGGCTTTTTCCAACAGTGCCGCCAGTTCCGGGTAGGTGCTGGTGGTCACGGCCAACTGTTGCAGGTGCGGCGTGTCCAGTTCGGTCATCGCCGCTTGCAGTTGCGGCAGGGCGCCGAGGGCATCGCGCAGCCGCGCCAGGTCGCGGGGGCGCGCATTGCGCAGGCCAATCCGCGCGAGGATGCGCTCGATATCGCCGATTTCCTTCAACTGCGGTTGCAGCTTCTCGAAGCGGTAACCGTCCAGCAGGCAGGTAATAGACGACTGACGCGCTTGCAGCACGCTCAAGTCCCGTAGCGGACGGTTCAGCCAACGGGTCAGCAAGCGGCTGCCCATGGCGGTCTGGCAACGGTCGACGACCGATTGCAGGGTGTTGTCGCGCCCGCCGGACAGGTTGGTGTCCAGCTCCAGGTTGCGACGGCTGGCGCCATCCAGCACCACGGTATCGTCCAGGCGCTCATGGCGCAGGGCGCGCAAGTGCGGCAGGGCGGTGCGCTGGGTTTCCTTGGCGTAGCCGAGCAGGCAACCGGCGGCGCCGATGGCCAGGGTCAGGGTTTCGCAACCAAAGCCCTTCAAGTCTTGCACGGAGAATTGTTGGCACAGGCTTTTCAGCGCCGAGTCACGCTCAAAATCCCACGGCGCACGGCGCTTGGCCCCACGACGTTTTTCCGCTGGCAGGTCCTTTGGCCAATCATCCGGGATCAACAACTCCACCGGATTGATACGCTCCAGCTCGGCCAGCAGGTTTTCCCAGCCCTTGATCTCCAGCACAGTGAAATTGCCGCTGGTGATGTCCAGCACCGACAGGCCAAACAAACGCTCATCGCCCAACACCGCAGCAATCAGGTTATCGCGACGCTCATCCAACAACGCCTCATCACTCACCGTCCCCGGCGTAATAATGCGCACCACCTGACGTTCTACCGGCCCCTTGCTGGTGGCCGGGTCGCCGATCTGCTCACAGATCACCACCGACTCGCCCAGCTTCACCAGCTTGACCAGATAACCTTCCAACGAATGGTAAGGAATCCCACACATCGGAATCGACTGCCCGGCCGATTGCCCACGGGCGGTCAGAGTGATGTCCAGCAACTTGGCGGCCTTCTTCGCGTCTTCGTAGAAGATCTCGTAGAAGTCGCCCATGCGATAGAACATCAACTGATCAGGGTGCTGGTTCTTGAGGCGCCAGTACTGCTGCATCATTGGGGTGTGGGAGGACAAGTCGGACGTGTTTTTACTCATTGGGTAGTAGGCAAATTCGTTAAAAGGAGTGGGGCAAAGGGGCGCTTGGCCCTGCTGATTTTGCGATGGCGGCAAGGTTAACACGCAAGGTCGGGGCTTCGCAGGTCGCAAGCGGATAGGTGTACAGGCGCTACGAATGCAAAAAATATGCGGATTAGCATTTGCCAACCCAAAAAACTCTCGTCACTATCCGCGCTATGCAAAAACGCAATGTTTCTATCGTCTTACGAGAACTGCTGGACCGCGACCGGATCTCCCCCATGGAGCTTCACCGGCGCACTGGCGTGCCTCAATCCACGCTGTCCCGGATCCTTAGCGGCAAGATCGTCGATCCCTCGGACAAGCACATCTCGCGTATCGCCGAGTACTTTCGCGTCAGCACCGACCAACTGCGCGGACGCGTAGCCATCGGCGCCTTGCGCGAAGACCTGCGTGACCCAACCCATTCGGAACTCAAGGACATTAGCCTGTGGGACGATGACACCCCGGTGAATGATGACGAGGTGTCGATCCCTTTTCTGCGCGAGGTTGAATTGGCTGCTGGATCAGGAAGATTCGTCATCGAGGAAAGCGAGAAGGCCAGCTTGCGGTTTGGCAAACGCAGCCTGCGGCATAACGGTGTGCAGTTTGACCAGGCCAAGTGCGTGACCGTACGTGGCAACAGCATGCTGCCCGTGCTGCGTGACGGGGCGACGGTTGGGGTCAACGCGGGCAAGAGCGGGATTGGCGATATCGTCGATGGGGATTTGTACGCCATCAACCATAACGGTCAACTGCGGGTGAAACAGCTCTATCGCCTGCCTTCCGGGATTCGCCTGCGCAGTTTCAATCGCGATGAACACCCGGACGAGGACTACAGTTTCCAGGACATCCAGGATGAGCAGATCAGCATCCTCGGCCATGTGTTTTGGTGGGGTATGTACGCCCGTTAACCTCTTTGCGTAAGACAAAGCCCGCCCATGTGCGGGTTTTTTTTCGCCTGACAAAAGCCGGCAGGGCCAATGCCTACAAGGGTTCTAATGCGTATACGCATTGAGTGCTCGCAAATAAATGCATTAATGCATTGACTGTATATCCATACATGCATATTCTCCATCTCAAGCCAGCCAAGAAGGCCTGGTGGAGGCGGCAAGGATGCTGCCAAGGAAGACAAGGAAGGCACGCAACATTGGCACGGACGCCACCAGAGCGATGGCAAGGACGCCAGGAAACACCGGCAAGGATGCCGACGCTCTTTAGTTACACCGCATGACAAGAACAGGCAGCGATGAACCGGCCTCAACGGTTCAGAGGGTTGGCAACTGACCCGGGTGTGCAGCGTAAAGCACCAGAAGCAGTTATCCGGCAGACAGGGATCGTGGTCGGAAAAACATCGAGGGAAGAACCGTACCGCGCCAGTAGCGCCGACAGTTCGCGGGACGCATTACTGAAAAGCCTGGGCAGCCGGGCTTTTTGGAATGCCTACCGACACACGGAAGTATTCAAACCCCGGCACCGTGCCGGCATTGCTCAGCCAGGAGGCGTGATATGACAAACGAGCAGCAAGCGTTAGCGGAAATGCCGATCTGGCTGGTGATCGTGCTGGCCCTGATCGGCGGGGTCAGCGGTGAAATGTGGCGCGCCGACAAGGAGGGCGCCCGGGGCTGGTCGTTGGTACGCCGGCTGGCCCTGCGGTCTGGGGCGTGCATGGTCTGCGGGGTCTCGGCGGTGATGCTGTTGTACGCCGCCGGCCTGTCGGTCTGGACCGCCGCCGCCCTGGGGTGTCTGACCGCCATGGCCGGCGCAGACGTGGCCATCGGCCTTTATGAACGTTGGGCGGCCAAACGTATCGGCGTCAACCGCCCGGATCAGCAGTAACCGCTGCAAGGACGCAACAAGATGACCTCTATTGAAAAAACCTCCCAACTGCCCATGGCGATTGAGGATGCGCTGAAGAGCGCTTTCCCACAATTGCGTGTAGGTAATCACCAGGACTTCACTGGCACCGGCGATAAGACCGGCGTGCTTATTGGCATGGAGCGTAATGGCCCTGGCATACGCTCCCTTGAGGGGCGCAAGGCGCATGTGTTGTCGGTTTCACTCAAAGTCATGGTTGCCAGCGGGGCCGCAGCGTTTGACGCATGCGACCTGGCCAGTCAACTGATGGACCTGGCCCTGGACAACCGCTGGGGCCTGCCGCCGGATCAGTGCGATTTGCCCACGGCCATCGTCGCAGCACCTTCCGCGTTGATCGGCGCGGAAACGGACTACGACACCTGGACCGTGTCCTTCAGCCAGACCCTCTACCTCGGCCCGCGCCTCCTCGAAGATCCCACAGGCAAACCGTTATTTGCCCGCACCTGGGAAGTCTCCGACATCAACGACCCGGATCAATATCGCCCACTTCAGGAGTAGTCCATGTTCGACGCATTGCTGCGCATGCAACTCGGGCCGATCGTCGAGCGCCTGGTGGAAATGGAAGCCCAGCTCGAAGACCTGTATCGCCGTGCGGAAAGTTTCTGCCGGATCGGCGTGTGCCAGGAGGTCGACGCCGCCAGCAACACCTGCAAGGTCAGTCATGGGGATTTACTCAGCCCGGCCATCCGTTTTTTCAACCCCAGCGCCGGTGCGCAGAGCGAAACCCGCATTCCCTCGGTGGGGGAGCAATGCCTGTTGCTCAACTACGGCGGCGGCGAAGGCGGAGCACAATCTGTGGCCTTGTTCGGCCTCAACAGTAGTCTGTTTCCGCCGGTGTCCGGCGTGGCCTCGCTGACCCGGCGCCGTTATCAGGACGGCACCCAAAGCGACTATGACGATGCCAGCCACACGTTCAAATGGAGCAACGGGCCGACCATCGTCAGCGGTTCCCGTGAACAGCTGAACGTGACTGTCGGTGCCGCCACGCTGACGCTGACAGAGCACAGCATCACCCTGCAACTCGGCGCCAGCGGCTTGCTGCTGGATGCCGCCGGCGTGCATTTGAGCGGCCCGGTGGTGGACCACCACGGCCGTGTGATCAGCAGCGCATAAGGATTTGCCATGATCGGAATCGATAGGAACAGCGGGGCAGCGGTCGATGACTGGCTGCAATTCGTACAGCGTGCCACCCGAGCGCTGACCACCCCCATAGGCACTCGCCAGAAGCGCCCGTTGTATGGCTCGAAGATACCGCAACTGCTCGGCCAGAACCTGGGCGACGACCTGTTGATCCTCGCCCAGAGCCATGCCGCCGATGCGTTCTACAACGCGCAAAACGGCATCACCGACTTTCAACCCCAGGTCATCGTCGCGACCCGCCAGGGCGCCGGCTTGCTGCTGCGTTTTGCCGGCACCTGGAAAAACCGCCAACAATCTTTCGAGGTCGTTACATGAGCATGTTGATCCCTGGCCAGAACCAACTGGCGGAACCGGCGATTATCGCGGTCGACGCCTTCGAGCCGCTATTGGCGGAGTTCAAGGCGTTCGTCGTCGACTACGTGGCCACCCGCGCGCCGCAAAGTGCGGCCAAACTCAAGCTCAGCCTCGACAATGAAAGCGAGCTGCTGACCCTGGCCCTGGAAGCGTTTTGCGTACGCCTGCAAACCCACGAGCGCCGATACAACGCGCGTATCAAGCAGATGCTGGCGTGGTGGGCCACCGGTAGCAATCTGGATGCGCGCCTCGCGGACATGGGCCTGGAGCGCCAGGTGCTTGACCCTGGCGACCCGGCGGCTTTCCCGCCTGTGCCGCCGACGCTGGAAAGCGACGATGACGCTCGCCTGCGCTATTACCTGGCTCCCCACGCCCCAGCGGCGGGCTCGCGCATGCAATATCGCCGCGAAGTGTTCACCTTGGGCGAGCGGCCAGCGGTCAAGGTGCAAAGCGCCGCGCCGGGCGTGGTGACGGTCAGCTACACCTTCAACCCAGACGGCTATGCCGCACGGATCAAGGATGGCAACGGTCGGCGTACCGCGCCTGGCGAGGTGATGGTCACCGTGCTCTCCCGGGACGGCGATGGCAGCGCCTCTGCCGATTTGCTTGACGGCGTGCGTCGACATTTCGCACGGCCCGATGTACGACCGGAAACCGATCTGGTCACGGTCCAGGGCGCGCAGATCCAACGCTACAAGATCCGCGTGGTCGCCAAGATCAACGCGGGCCCCGATTCGGGATTGACCCAGGTTGCCGCGCAACAGTTGCTGCAAACCTACGCCGATTCCTGTCATCGCCTGGAGGGTCGGGTCGATCCGAGCTGGATCGACTACGCCATCCACAGCGCCGGCGCTGCGCAACTGCAGATCCTTGAACCGCTGGCGCCGATCATCAGTTCGGCGTTCCAGGCCCCGTACTGCACGGGCGTCGAGGTGGAGGTGCGCACGCTATGAGTGAGCCCAAGACGAGCCTGTTGCCCGCCAACAGTTCACCACTCGAAAAGGCCCTGGATCTGGGCTTCGGCTACTTGCTGGAACGGGTCACACCGCCATTTCCCCAACTGATGGACCCGGATCGTACGCCGGCAGCGTTTTTGCCCTACCTGGCAGCGGACCGCGCGGTGAACGAATGGAGCACCACCGCCCCCGAGGCCGAGAAGCGCCTGACGGTCAAACTCGCCTGGCCCACCGCTCGCCAGGCTGGCACTCGCCAAGCCCTGGAAAACGCCGCCAAAGGCCTGCAACTAAGCCCTGAAGTGCGCGCTTGGTACGAGCAAAAGCCCAAGGGCGTGCCCTACAGCTTTGCCGTGCGGGCCTGGACCGAATTGCCTTACAGCGAAACCATCGATGCCCGGCTCGACCGCCGACTGGCCGACGCTAAGAGCGAGCGCGACATCCTCTCGATCTCGGTGGGCCTCAGTGCATCTGGAAGCCACAGTATCGGCGCTGCGACGCTGTGCGGCGAACTCACCGCGATCTACCCCAACGTGCTGGCAGGGGTCGAGTCCTCCGGCCGCGCCTTCATGGCGGCCGCGCTCTACACCGTCGAAACCACCACCCTTTATCCACTGGAGCACTAAATGGCTGACTATTACACCCTGCTCACCAACGCGGGTATCGCCTACGAAACCGCCTGCAAGGCCGCGGGCGTACCGATCAAACTGGCGCAGATCTCCGTCGGCGACGGCAACGGCGCTGTCTATAACCCTGATGCCAACGCAAAAGCGCTGAAACGCGAAGTCTGGCGTGGGCCGTTGACCGCGCTGTTTCAAGATGAAAAAAACGCCAACTGGTTGATGGCCGAAGTCACCATTCCGTCGAATGTCGGCGGCTGGTATGTGCGGGAAGCCGGGCTGTGGACGGATAGCGGGATTTTGTACGCCATCGTCAAATACCCGGAGTCGTACAAGCCGGTGTTGACGACGTCGGGGGCCGGCAAAGAGTTTTACATCCGCTCGATTTTCGAGACGACCAATGCCGCCAATGTGACGTTGTTGATTGATGACACGGTGGTGAAGGCGACTCGGGCGTGGGTGATGGACTACGTGGAGAAGAGGACTTATTCGAAGGCTGAGGTCGATACGATGATTGCCAAAGCCTCGGCGTTGCCGGTCGGCTCGGTCATCGCCTTTCCCGTGAATAAAGTTCCGCCTGGCTTTCTTGAGATCGATGGGAGTATCAAAAGCGCTGCAGCTTATCCCGACTTGTCCGGATTTCTGGGGGGTGCGTTCAACAAGGGGGATGAAGGTGTCGGAAACTTCCGGCTGCCTGAGTCTCGCGGCGAATTCTTGCGCGGCTGGGATCATGGCCGTGGCGTTGACGCAGGCCGAGAAGTTGGCAGCTGGCAAAAAAGCACGCTACAGGCGTTTGACTACAGCACCGAAAGCCTGGCTGTTGGGGGGCTGTGGCATACAGGGCCGAACGGCGCGGCCTTGAGTGGACATGGCCTTGATCCTATTGTGCAAAGTGATTATCCCGTCAGCTATTCCATTTATACGACCGGTACCCAGACCACCCAGAACGTCGGTTTGGGCGGTACTCGCCCGCGAAACCTGGCGGTCATCTGGTGCATCAAAGCGTGGAGCGCCCCAGTCAATCAGGGCGTCATCGACGTTTCGGCACTGGCATCACTGACCTCGCAGGCAACCGAGCTCAAGCAAGGCACAACGAAAGTCGCCACGGCTGTGCAAATGCTTGATAGCACCAATGATCTGGTCACGGTCACGCCGAAGAAGCTGCGCCTCGGCTTTGCCTCAAGCTTTACCCCAACAGGCTATTTCGTTTTCCCAAGTTGGCTTGGCGGCTTGGTCATTCAATGGGGCGTCGTTGACTACCAGACAAGCGGCGATAGCTTGCTACCCGTCTCGTTTCCCGTTGAGTTTCCCTACTCTGTGCTCTATGCCGACTGGACTGTTGATAGCGACATCTTGAGCTCAGTGATCGGATCTTACGTTTACCAGGTCACGAAAAAAGGCATGACCTTGACGTGCGATAAACAAGTCACCTCTGCGGCAACGGTTGTTGCGCGCTGGTTTGCTTTCGGCAGATAAGGAGAATTTATGCGTTTTTACAGTCCATCGACAGGCTGCACGTATTTGCCTGCGATCCATGGCGAGAATATTCCGAGTGATGCAGTAGAAATCTCGGATGAGGTTTTTCTGCAGGTTATTGCAAACCCGGAGCTCGGCAAGATCCGGGCGCACGATGATAACGGCCAGCCCTATTTGATCAGTGCGCCAGTCATTGAGATCGACCTTGCGGTCGTAGAGCGCCTGTGGCGAGACGCTGAAATTGAAAGTGCTAAATGGCTGCGCGAGCGTCATCGCGACGAACTTGAGATCGGTGGTAACACAACGCTGACCACTGAGCAGTTTTCTGAATTGCTGCTGTACGTGCAATCACTGCGCGATTGGCCGCAATCGCCGAACTTCCCCAATGACCAGCAGCGGCCAGTAGCGCCATCCTGGCTCGCCAACCAAACCGAATAAACGCCCCGCCCTGACGGGGCGTTTTCTTTCCTGATTCAACCCCCGCCGCCTCGAGCGGCTTTTTTGTGCATGGAGTGCATATGCCCACCCGCCAAACCTACACCGTCCTCGTCCCATTCCCTACCCACGCCGGCCATTGGTCTGTCGTCGGCGAGGAACTCGACCTGCTGGACGTCGAAGCAACCGCCTTGCGCACCGCTGGCCGCCTGGAACTGACCAGCGTCCTTAACGCCACCCCGGCCAAACAGGCCACTACCCAGAAGGCTGACTAATCATGGCTGAGGTTTTGAACTTCGAGCACAACGGCATCACCGTCAACGCGACCGAATCCCCCGAGGCCATGGGTGGCCTGGGCGATAACGTGATCGGCCTGGTCGGTACCGCGCCGAAAGCCCACGCGTCGATCCCGAAAAATTCGCCGTTCCGTATCAACAGTTTCACCGCCCAGGCGTTGCTGGATCCTACCGGCGCCGAGTCGGGCACGCTGTTTCATGCGGTGTACCAGATCCTCAAGGTGGTGAAGGTGCCGGTCTACGTGGTGATCGTGGAGGAGGGCGCAACGGCGGCCGATACCCAGAACAACGTGATCGGCGGTGACGAGCCGGTTACCGGGCGCAAGCTGGGCCTGGCGGCACTGGCCAGCGTGCCGGAAGACCTGACCATCATCGGCGCCCCGGGCTTCACCGGCGTCAAGGCGGTGGCCGGTGAGTTCGCGGCCTTCGGCAAGCGCATCAAGGCCCGTGTGGTGCTGGATGGCAAGGACGTGGCGGTCGCCGGCCAAGTGACCTACAGCGGCGAACTGGGCGGTGCCGACCTTGGCTTCGACCGTTGCCTGCTGGTGCACAACATGCCGTCGGTGTACTCCAAGGCGGCGAAGAAGAATGTGTTCCTCGCGCCGTCGTCCCTGGCGATCGCCGCATTGGCGAAGGTTAAGCAGTGGGAAAGCCCGGGCAATCAGGTGACGTTCGCCGAGGATGTTTCCCGCGTGGTCGAGTACAACATCCTCGACACCTCCACCGAAGGCGACCTGCTCAACCGCTACGGTGTGAGCTACTACGCCCGCACCATCCTCGGCGGTTTTTCGCTGCTGGGTAACCGCTCCATCACCGGCAAGTTCATCAGCTATGTCGGCCTGGAAGATGCCATCAGCCGCAAGCTGGTCAAGGCCGGCCAGAAAGCGATGGCCAAGAACCTCACCAAGTCCTTCATGGACCAGGAGGTCAAGCGCATCAACGACTGGCTGCAAACCCTGGTCGCCGACGAAACCATCCCCGGCGGCAGCGTGTACCTGCACCCGGAACTGAACAGTGTCGAGAAGTACAAGAACGGCACCTGGTTCATCGTCATCGACTACGGCCGCTACGCGCCGAACGAACACATGATTTATCAACTCAATGCCCGCGATGAAATCATCGAGCAGTTCCTGGAGGACGTTCTCTAATGTTTACCAATCGAGTCAGACAGGCCATTGCGGCCACCCTTCAAGGCCTGCCGTTGTCCGCGACGGTGGAGGAATTCACCCCGCCGACGATCGAGTTTGAGATGGAGCCCATGTCCGGCGGGCGCTTTATCGCCGAGGAAATGGCCAAGAGCGGCAAGGTGCTCAATGCCACGTTGATCCTGCAAGGGGCCGGCCCGGAAATCATGCTGGCCCTGGGTGTGCGCCTGGGTGACGACATCCTGCTGAACGTGCGCGAAGCCGGCCAGGACCAGGATGGCAAGACCTATTTCACCTACCACACGGTCGGCGGCAAGCTCAAATCCCTGGCGGAAGCCAAGCTGAAAATGGGCGAGAAGGCCACCACCACTCTGGAGCTGTCCTGCCGCACCTACAACCGCCTGGAAAACGGCATCCCGGTGATCGACATCGACGTGCGCACCCAGAAGTTCGTGCTCAATGGCGTCGATATCCTCGGCGATGCACGCCGCGCCGTGCTGATGCCTTAAGGCCGATCGAGTTCCCTGTGGGAGCCGGGCTTGCCCGCGATAGCATCACCTCGGTCTAGCTGAATGACCGAGTCGCCTGCATCGCAGGCAAGCCAGCTCCCACAGGGACCGGCGCTCGCCCTTTTTTACAACGTTACCCAAGGAGTTTGCCCCATGGCCTGGATGCCACCGCTGCACCGCCTGCTCTCGCCAATCACCGCCGACACTGGCGCGACGATCGAGCAGGTTCAACTCAAGCCGCTGTACTACGCCGCGCAAAAAGACGCGCTGGCCCGGGCCGGTGAGGATGAGGACGATCAGTTCTTCGAACTGGCGAAACTCGCCACCGGCCTGTCGGAAAAAGAGCTCGACCAACTCAAGCGCCCGGACTACGTGACCATCGCCCAATTCGTGCATGAGATGTCGACCCGTCCTTCGTCGTTCTTCCTCGGCGAGCCGGCGCCATCGAGCCACGAACAACCGGTTCAACTGTTGCTGCCGGTGGATGCCGCCGGTCGCACCCATGCCGAACTCGAGCTGGAAATGCCCGCCCTGCGCGCGACCAAGGTGATGAAAAAACTCGCCACCGCCAAAGACCGCGCCGAATTCATTACCGCCCATTGCACCGGGCTGATGATCCCCGATCTCGCCGGCCTGACCGTGCCCGACTGGACGGGGTTGCAGGAGCGCATTGACGATTTTTTAAATCAACCGGCGGCCTTCTTTCGCAACGGGACATTGACGTAATCCTCGATGTGGTGCCGCTGGTTTACTCGGTCAATGAAGCGGAGATCCTGGAATGGGACGCCGCCAAAGCCATGCGCCGCTACGACATCGCGATCACTCGCCTTGGCGTCAAACAGGAGTAGAGCGGGATGCAAGACACTAAATATGGGATGAGGCTCGCCCAGGAGGACTTGCGCTGGATGATCGGCGACGCCGACCTTGGCAATGTGCTGGCGCCGTTTTCCGCCAGCGCTGTGGCTCCTGTCAGCGTGGATGGGGCCCCGCAGCCGCAGGTGGAACTGCGCTCTGCGTTGGTCACGCTCAGTGTGGATATCAACGCCTTGGCCCAGGAAAACGTGCGGCTGCGCGAGACGTTGGAGACGCTCAACAGCACGCTGTTCATCAACGGCGATGCGCTGGTGCCCAAGGCTGCCGATGTGGCCGCGAGCTCGCCGCAGGATCAGCCCGAGGCTGCCGGCGCTGGCTTGTTGGACACGATCAAAGACAAGGTCATAGAAAAAGCGGTTGATCTGGTCATGGACGAGGCCGTCAATCAATTCAAAGAGCGCAAAAAAAACGCTGGGCGCAGCGCAGGCAGGCGCAGTCCGTCCAAGCGAAATCGCCAGGCCTTGGGGGGCCAGTCAAACAGCTTTCAGCGGGGGCCGAACTCGCAACGTTTTCAGTCCTTTGCCGGGGCTAGCGTTGCCACTAGCGCACCCAACCTAAGTGCAGGCGCCTTGGCCGATGCTGTCGGCGCACTGCAATCCGTCGGCATTCGCCGGCTCGGGCCATTGAGAGCCGCCGCAGCTGCCGTGGATGTGATCCAGGGCGTACGCAACGGCGATGCCAACGCCATCGGCTCCGGCCTGAGCACTGCGGGTGGAGCGTGGGCGGGCGCCTCTGCGGGGGCGGCCATCGGCACCTTGGTTCTTCCCGGTGTCGGTACAGCGGTCGGCGGTGCAATCGGTGGTTTGCTGGGCAGCGAAGCGGGCGCCTGGCTGGGTGACAAGTTGTTCGGCCCCAGTGATCGTCTGCCAGCGCCGAATGCCGTGAGCAAAGAGCTCAACAGTGCCCGCGCGGATAACGTGCAGGTTTCCATTGCGCCGAGTATCCAGATCACCGGTGTGAACCCAGCCGACGCCCAACAGGTGGTCAGCCAGGTGATCCACGCCCTGCAATTTCAATGCATGCCGATGGTCACGGACGCGCTGGGGGTTCGCCGCAATGCGGCTCTCGCCGACCTAGGAGGTGATTGATGCGACAACAGATGGTTTTGGGCGATTTCATTTTTGGTTTGTCCCGGGGCTTTGCCTATGCCTCGCTGATCCGTAACAGCGACGGCGGCTGGAGCGACCTGGCGATTATTGCCAGCAAGCCGCAGTCGCGCCAGAGCGGACAGAAGCTGGAAAAGCTCACCTTCAGCGGCAAGGCCATGTATGGCATCGGCATGCAACGCCTGGATGAGTTGCGTGCCCTGCAAGGCTTGCGCACACCGTTGCCGCTGGTGGATGGCATCGGCCGCAACTGGGGCCTGTGGCGGATCAATTCGGTGCAGGAAACCCAGAGCAACGTGATCGATGACGGCACGGCGATGCTGATGACCTGGACCCTTGAGCTGGAGGAATTCGTCAATGCGTAGAGTACGAAGTATCGCCGGTGACTCGGTCAACCTGCTGCTCTACCGCGAGCTGGGGCGTTGCGATGATGCGGCCGAAGAAACCCTGTGGCGCCTGAACCCCAAGCTTGCCGAGTACGGCCCGGTGCTGCCGGCGGGTGTCTGGGTGATCGTGCCGGAAATGCAAGCGCGGCCGACGGCGCTGCGCCCCGTTCTGGCGTGGGATTAAGGAGGCTGCATGTCACAGGGATTTACGCCAATCGTGGAATTTTACGGCGCCAACGCGGCCTTGCTCAACCAGCGGATCATGCGCTGGAGCCATACCGATGGGGTCGGCATCCAGTCTGACCGGCTGGAACTGACCCTCAATATCGAGGGGCTGGAAGGCCTGCCGAGTTTGAGCGGCAAGATTGGCTTGCGCGTGGGTTTCAAAGAAACGGGGCTGGTGGAAAAAGGTCAGTTTCTGATCAGTCAGCGCACTCCCGTGCTGTTTCCCATGCGCCTGCTGATTGTCGCGACAGCAGCACCGTTCAGCGAGAAGGACGCGAGCGGCTATCGCCAGCGTCGATCGGCCAGCTATGGGCCCACCACACTGGGTGCGCTGTTTCGCCAGTTGGTCAGCCGGCACGGGTTTTCGCCGCGTGTGGCGCCGTCGCTGGAAAGCGTTCCGGTGCCGCATATCGACCAGTCCAATGAAAGCGACATGGCTTTCATTACCCGGCTGGCCAAGCGCTACTGCGCGATCACCAAGCCGTTCAACGAACTGTATGTCCTCGCCGAAGCCGGCAAAACCCGGACATTGACCCTGCAACAGTTGCCGGAGGTGAAATTGTCCGTGACCCAGGACAATCGCCCCGGTGATCCGGCCTTTATCACCGCCACGCTCAACGACAAGACGCGCGCGAAATACCAGGGCAGCCGTGTCACCTGGTGGGATTCGGCGGGGGGCAAGCAGCATGTGGTTGAAGTGGGTATTGCGCCGTTCAAGGCCGTGCGCCAGCGCTGTCAAAACGCGGCGGAAGCCCGTGCCGTCGCGGAAGCTGAGCTGCGCAGGGTCGGGCGCGAGGGGTTGGAGTTGGTGATCGATTGCCCTGGGAATCCGTTACTGGCCGCCGAAGGGCTGTTGCGGCTCGATGAGACCTGGCCGGGTTACATGCAGGGGCGGTGGTCGATCACCCAGGTAGTGAATTCGAGCGACCCGGTGGCGGGGTATCGCAGCTCGATCACTGCCGGCGGTTTGTCGGAATAGGCACTTTTCAGGGAGCGATTGATGCAGATCACACTGGCGCAACTGATGCAAATCCTGCCGGGAACCCGCCTTGGCGCGGGCGTTTTTTTGCCTGGGTTCAATGCCGCGTTTGCCCTGTATGGGATCGACAGTGCCCGACGCGTCGCTGCGTTTATCGCGCAAATCGGGCATGAGTCCGGCGAATTGCGCTACGTACGTGAGCTTGGGAGCGAGCAGTATCTGAGCAAGTACGACACGGGGTTGCTGGCCGCGCGCCTGGGCAACACGCCAGAACAGGACGGCGATGGCCAGCGGTACCGCGGCCGTGGCCTGATCCAGATCACTGGCCGGCGCAACTACCTGGCCTGCAGCCAGGCGTTGTTCGGTGATGATCGCCTGTTGCGGGAACCGACGCTGCTGGAGCAGCCGCAATGGGCCGTCGCGTCGGCCGCCTGGTTCTGGCAGAACAACGGTCTGAATGAACTGGCCGACAAGGACCAGTTCACCACGATCACGCGGCGTATCAATGGCGGGCTCAACGGGCTGGAGGACCGATTGCGGTTGTGGGCGCGGGCGAAGGCGGTTCTGTGTGTTTTTTAGGTAACGGCGGATGTGCGCGTGTCAGCCTGTCACTTGCACGTGCGATTGGCTCCTGTAGGGTAGGCGAACCCCCCGCTTACCTCCGGAGACAACCGTGAAGGAAATTACTCAACTGGCCGCTGAACTGGGACGCCGTCTACAGGTGCTCAATGCCCACGTCACCACCGCCGAGTCCTGCACCGGCGGCGGTATTGCCGAAGCGATCACGCGGATTCCGGGGAGTTCGGCCTGGTTCGAGGCGGGCTATGTCACCTATTCCAATCGCCAGAAGACCCGGCAACTGAATGTGCCGGAAGCCTTGTTTGCGAAAGTTGGCGCCGTCAGCCAGGAGGTGGTGGAGGCGATGGTCCGTGGCGCCCAGGAAAAAAGCCTGGCGCGTTTTGCCGTGGCGGTCAGCGGTGTCGCGGGGCCGGATGGCGGTTCGCCGGACAAACCGGTGGGCACTGTATGGCTCGCCTTTGGTGTCGGTGATGACGTCACGGCCGAGCTTGAGCACTTCACCGGCAACCGCGATGAGGTCCGCCGACAAACGGTAAAGGCCGCGCTAGAGGGCTTGTTGCGACGAGCTGCAGCAGAAATAGAAAATCAGGGGTAGGCGATCCCCGATCTTTGTGGAACAATACTGTCTACTTATACAGGTGTTGGCCGCCCCGGCCTTATTGATTACGTGAGGACTTTAATGGACGACAACAAGAAGAAAGCCTTGGCTGCGGCCCTGGGTCAGATCGAACGTCAATTCGGCAAGGGTGCCGTAATGCGTATGGGCGATCACGACCGTCAGGCGATCCCGGCTATTTCCACTGGCTCTCTGGGTCTGGACATCGCGCTCGGCATTGGCGGGTTGCCAAAAGGCCGTATCGTTGAAATCTACGGTCCTGAATCTTCCGGTAAAACCACCCTGACCCTGTCGGTGATTGCCCAGGCACAAAAAATGGGCGCCACCTGCGCGTTCGTTGACGCCGAGCACGCCCTCGACCCTGAATACGCTGGCAAGCTGGGCGTCAACGTTGACGACCTGCTGGTTTCCCAACCGGATACCGGTGAGCAAGCCCTGGAAATCACCGACATGCTGGTGCGCTCCAATGCCATCGACGTGATCGTGGTCGACTCCGTGGCTGCCCTGGTACCCAAGGCTGAAATCGAAGGCGAGATGGGTGACATGCACGTGGGCCTGCAAGCCCGTCTGATGTCCCAGGCACTGCGTAAAATCACCGGTAACATCAAGAACGCCAACTGCCTGGTGATCTTCATCAACCAGATCCGTATGAAGATCGGCGTGATGTTCGGCAGCCCGGAAACCACCACCGGTGGTAACGCGCTGAAGTTCTATGCTTCGGTCCGTCTGGACATCCGCCGTACTGGCGCGGTGAAAGAAGGCGACGAAGTTGTTGGTAGCGAAACCCGCGTTAAAGTCGTGAAGAACAAAGTGGCCCCGCCTTTCCGTCAGGCTGAGTTCCAGATTCTCTACGGCAAGGGTATCTACCTGAACGGCGAGATGATCGACCTGGGCGTGCTGCACGGCTTTGTTGAGAAGTCCGGCGCCTGGTATGCCTACAACGGCAGCAAGATCGGCCAGGGCAAGGCCAACTCGGCCAAGTTCCTTGCGGAAAACCCGGATATCGCCGCCACGCTTGAAAAGCAGATCCGCGATAAGCTGCTGACCGCAGCGCCAGACGTGAAGGCTGCCGCCAACCGCGAGCCGGTTGCAGAAGTAGAAGAAGCCGACACTGATATCTGAAGCAAACGATGACAGTTGTACTGGATACACTCGTCGCCGTTCGGCGCACTGCGATGGACCTGCTCGCTCGCCGCGAGCATGGTCGAGTCGAGCTGACGCGCAAGCTGCGTCAGCGCGGCGCGGAGCCCGAGATGATCGACACCGCTCTCGACCGCTTGACGGAAGAGGGGCTGCTGTCGGAAGCCCGTTACCTTGAAAGCTTTGTGTCCTATCGAGCCCGCTCTGGCTACGGCCCGGCGCGGATTCGTGAAGAGTTGAGTCAGCGGGGCCTGCAACGTGCTGATATCGACCTTGCCCTGCGTGAGTGCGGTATCAGTTGGCAGTCGCAGCTGGAAGAGACCTGGCGGCGCAAGTTTTCTGGTCATCTGCCTATCGATGCCAGGGAGCGTGCGAAACAAGGCCGCTTCCTGAGTTATCGTGGGTTCTCGATGGAAATGATCAGCCGCCTACTCAGTGGGCGAGACATGGACGACTGAGTTGTTATCTTGACGGCGTTTGTTGTGATGAGGGCGCTTGTTGTGGCGAGGGAGCTTGCTCCCGCTGGGCTGCGCAGCAGCCCCAACCACTCCACTACAAGCCATCCATAAAAAGGCCCACTATGAAATAGTGGGCCTTTTTTTTTGCTCAAAAAATCACGCCGGCTCCGGCGCCACTCTCTGCTGCACCTTGCCCTGAGCCTGCGCCCAGTTCTCCGGCAAGTTGATGAAATCCACCAGCTCTCGCAATCGGCCCTGGTCGCGACCGTTGAAGTTGAACACCAGCCGCGTCAGATGGCTGAACCTTGGCTCGTCATGTTCCTCGCCGGTATAAGCGAGTTGTTGGAATTCCCCGCTTAATCGCAGGCTGGCAAATTCGCTTTGCAAATGGGCCAGTGCTCGATCACTGAGAGGGTGATGCATGCGCATCACGAATTCGCGTTTCAACCAGCGCGTGGAGTGGAAGTTGGCGTAGAACTGATTGATCTCCGCCACCGCGTCCTCTGCGCTGTACACCAGGCGCACCAGCTTGAGGTCGGTGGGCAGGATATAGCGGTTGGCTTCCAGCTGGCTGCGGATAAAGTCCAGCGCGCCTTGCCAGAAGCCGCCACCGGGAGCGTCCAGCAACACGACGGGCACCAATGGGCTTTTGCCGGTCTGGATCAGTGTCAGCACTTCCAGCGCTTCATCCAGGGTGCCGAAACCGCCTGGGCACAACACCAGTGCATCGGCTTCCTTGACGAAGAACAGCTTGCGAGTGAAGAAGAAGTGAAACGACAGCAGGTTGTCGGTGCCGTCGATGGTCGGGTTGGCGTGCTGTTCAAACGGCAGAGTGATGTTGAAGCCCAGGCTATGTTCCAGGCCGGCGCCTTCATGGGCAGCGGCCATGATGCCGCCGCCGCCGCCGGTGATCACCATCAGGTCCGATTTTGCGAGCATTGCACCGACTTCACGGGCCAGGGCATACAACGGGCTTTCGACGGGCGTGCGCGCCGAGCCAAACACCGTGACTTTGCGCCGGCCCTTGAACTGTTCCAGCACGCGGAAGGCGTTGTCCAATTCGCGGATGGCTTGCAGGGTGATTTTCGCGTTCCAGCGGTCACCGTTGTCCTGGGCCATGCGCAGCACGGTGAGGATCATGTCGCGATAAAGAGGGGTATTCGGGCTGTTGGGGGCAATTAGCTGGAGTTGCGCTTCGACCTGCTGGGTGAGGTCGGCTCCGTTTTGTTCAAAATGTTGGAGCAGGCGGTCATTCGGTTCGTAAGGCATTCAACTTCTCCTTCTTGCAGGGCCCGGGTGGCCGACGAGCCATTCGCCGGAGGCGACGACACTGCATGTGTCGCTGCTTGCCGCTGGGGGCAACCTTCTTTTGCCCTGAAAATGTTACAGAACAGCAGGGGAAATGCTGTGATTGAAGGGTAGGGATGGCTTGATCATGAGCCGGAAAACCCTTGGCTGGCAACCACTTATTGGTTGCTCGAGAGAGAGTCTAGCTGCCCGAAAGGACTTGAGGCGGGGGAGTGCGCACCACCGGACGGCAGTGCGCGAAGGTCATGCCGTTACTTTTTCTTCTTCGCCGGGGCAGGGCAATCTGCTTCGACAAACTTCACCGACGCCACGGGGCGGTTGGTCTTGTTCTCAGTGATTTCATAGCGCATTACCGCCCCCTTGGCCATCAACTCGCGGTAACCCTTGTTCAGGCACACGCTCTGGCCGAGCTGGAAATATACGGCCTTGGGGTTGGCGCGCATCTGTTCGGCGCGGTCGGGCAGTACGCTGAGGTGATCGATCAGTTGCATGCCTTCAACGGTGTAGGCCACTTCCAGGGTCTTTTCGTCGATTTCCCGGGGCAGGTCCTTGTTGCTTTCAGCTGCGACGCTTTGCAGCTTGCGGTTCATTTGGGCCTCCAGCAGCGAGGCCGCCTGGGCGCCCACAGGCAATACCAGCGCGAGGGCGATGGACGGGGCGGCAAGGCGCAGCATGGAACGCAACATGAAACTCTCCTGATTCGGGTACTGGTGCATAGACCAGCCACTGCGCTGTGCGTTCAGTGGCGCGCAATTATAGGTGAGCCGTTGCCACTACAGCCAGGCGTATCGCTGGTAAACTGCCGGCACTTAAAGCCCTCCACGAGTTTTCACCGTGTCGATTTACCCGTCCCAACGGCGCATCCGATGAGCCACGCCGTCTCCCGCCTGCGCACCCAGCGTCTGGCACGCGCCGTCAGGCCGTTCCTGAATCGTGGTTCCCGCGCCGAGCGTTGCTCCGGCTGCCGAGTTATTCCCGAGTACTGCCTGTGCGCCTGGCGACCGAAAGTCGCGGCCAGGTCGGCGATGTGCCTGCTGATGCATGACGTTGAGCCGATGAAACCCAGCAACACCGGCTGGCTGATCGCCGATGTAATCGACGACACCACCGCGTTCGCCTGGTCGCGCACCGAGGTTGACCCCAATTTGCTGACCTTGTTGGCAGACCCGCAATGGCAGCCTTACATCGTATTCCCCGGCGAATTCGTGGTGCCCGAGCGGGTTGTCAGCCAAGTGCAGGTGGAGGAGGGCAAGCGCCCGCTGTTCATCCTGCTGGACGGGACCTGGAGCGAAGCGCGCAAGATGTTCCGCAAAAGCCCGTACCTGGAGCATTTGCCGGTACTGAGCCTGGCGCCTGAGCAACTGTCGCGCTACAAGCTGCGCCGCTCCAAGCGTGATGATCATTTCTGCACTGCGGAGGTCGCGGCGCTGTGCCTGGAACTGGCCGATGATGGCGCCGCCAGTGAAGTGCTGGACGCCTACCTTGACGTCTTCAGCACCCATTACCTGGCCGCCAAATTTCAATTACCCCTGGACCCGACCGACAGCGTCCATACTCGTCTTGCACCCTATATCCCAGCGGTATAGCCAGACGACGTTTGCATGATGGCACCGTAAACCCCGCGCCGCTAAAATGCCCAAGGGCGTAGTGCTTGACCCCCCAGGCTACGCTGGGCATGCTGAGCGCCGATTGGGGCGCAACCGTGAATTTTCGACGTCGTTCCACGTGCTTTTGACGTCGAACTTGCCCTGTGGCGATGGCTGCCTGGCCGTCGCCTAGTGTATTGGCGAACCCTGAACCCATCAGGGCTCCCATAAAAAACAGGATCATTTAATCAATGGCCACATACGAAATCCTGATAGCCGATGACCATCCGCTGTTTCGCAGCGCCCTGCACCAAGCAGTGACCCTGGGCCTTGGCCCGGACGTGCGCCTGGTCGAAGTGGCCAGCATTGCCGAACTGGAAGCCCGCCTCACCGAAAAATCCGACTGGGACCTGGTGCTGCTCGACCTGAACATGCCGGGCGCCTACGGCTTCTCGGGGTTGGTGCTGTTGCGTGGGCAATACCCGCAGATCCCGGTGGTGATGGTCTCGGCGCAAGAAGAAGCCGATGTCGTGGTGCGCTCCAAGGAGTTTGGCGCCAGCGGTTTCATTCCGAAATCCAGCGCCATGGAAGACATTCAGAACGCCGTGCGCAGTGTGCTGGATGGCGACGTGTCCTGGCCGCCGCAGGCGTTTGAAGAAATCAATGTGTCTGACGAAGCCAAGGCGGCCCGTGATGGCCTGGCCAGCCTGACGCCCCAGCAGTTCCGTGTGCTGACCATGGTCTGCGAAGGGTTGCTGAACAAGCAGATTGCCTACGAGCTGAGCGTGTCGGAAGCGACCATCAAGGCCCATGTCACGGCGATCTTCCGCAAGCTGGGGGTGCGCACGCGGACCCAGGCGGCGCTGCTCTTGCAACAACTTGAGTCAATTTCGCAGCATTAAGTTGTTACCGATTCACGCTTTTTTGACTTGGCGTGATCTAGTTTTCCCACTTCTTTGGTTCAGTTGCCTACGTCTATGTCGCCTTTCAAGGGTCAAACCGGTATCAAACGTATCTTCAATGCAGGGGGCTATTCCCTGGATGGCCTGCGTGCGGCTTTCACCGGCGAGGCGGCCTTCCGTCAGTTGGTGTTGCTCAACGTGATCCTGATCCCATTGAGCTTCTTCCTGCATGTCAGCCGGGTCGAACGCGCCTTGCTTATCGCCGTGTGCCTGCTGGCCTTGATCGTCGAGTTGCTCAACTCGGCGGTGGAAGCGGCGATCGACCGGATCTCCCTGGACCGCCACCCCTTGTCGAAAAACGCCAAGGACATGGGTAGCGCCGCGCAATTCGTCGCGCTGACCATGATCACCCTGGTGTGGGCCGTGATCCTGATCTAACGCTCAGGCAATGCTCGGCAGCACGATCTCGTCGCTGCGCTGAACCCCAGCGGTGAAGGCGCGGCACAGCTCCAGGAACTCGCGCATGGCCGAGGTCTGATACTTCTGTTTATGCCAGATGAAGTAGAACTGCCGGGCCAGGTCCAGGTCCGGGGTTTCCACCGGCACCAGGCTGCCACGGCGGAATGCATCGCGCAGCGCCAGCCGCGAAATACAACCAATGCCCAACCCTGACTCCACGGCGCGCTTGATCGCCTCGGTGTGCTCCAACTCCAGGCGGATATTCAGTGCGCTGCGGTGATGGCGCATGGCTTGGTCAAACGTCAGGCGCGTGCCCGAACCTTGCTCCCGCAGGATCCACGCCTCACGCGTCAGCTCATCCATGCTCGCCACGCCACGCTTGGCCAGGTGATGCTGGGGCGCGCAAAACACCACCAATTCATCTTCAACCCAGGTTTGCACCTCGATGTCCGGGTGGCTGCAGTCGCCTTCGATTAGACCCAGGTCAATTTCGTAGTGCGCGACCTGGTGCACGATATGCGCAGTGTTCTGCACATGCAGCTTCACCTGGCTCTCGGGGTGTTGCTGCATAAAGCTGCCGATCAGCAGGGTGGCCAGGTAATTGCCGATGGTCAGCGTGGCGCCGACCGCCAGGGAACCGAAGCCGGACTTGCCGTTGAGCAGGTCCTCGATCTCCTTGGCCTGGTCCAGTAGCGCCACAGCCTGGGGCAGCAGCTGATGGCCGAGGGCGTTTAGGCTCAGCCGTTTGCCCGCGCGGTCGAATAATTGGCAGCTGGATTGGCGCTCCAGCTCGGTGATCGAAGTGCTGGCGGCGGATTGAGATAAGGCCAGAAGGCCAGCAGCGCGGGAGACGCTTTCCTGCTGGGCGACGGCGACGAAGACTTGCAGTTGACGGAGAGTAAATCGCATATCGATATAACCGATAACCCTTATCTTAATAATCCAGTTAACAGATATTGTCGCCGCCATTAGAATGCTGTGCAATTGCGCATCTATCTCTTTGGCGCAGACCTATTTCCAGGAGTTCCCCGTACATGAGCAACATGAACCACGAGCGTGTCCTCAGTGTTCATCACTGGAACGACACTCTGTTCAGCTTCAAGTGCACCCGCGACCCGGGCCTGCGCTTCGAGAACGGTCAGTTCGTGATGATCGGCCTGCAACAACCCAACGGCCGCCCGCTCATGCGCGCTTACTCCATTGCCAGCCCGAACTGGGAAGAGCATCTGGAGTTCTTCAGCATCAAGGTGCCGGATGGCCCGCTGACTTCCCAATTGCAGCACTTGAAGGAAGGCGACGAGATCATCATCAGCAAAAAACCGACAGGCACCCTGGTGCTTGACGATTTGAAGCCGGGCAAACACCTGTACCTGCTCAGCACCGGCACTGGCCTCGCTCCATTCATGAGCGTGATCCAGGACCCGGAAACCTATGAGCGCTTTGAAAAAGTGATCCTGTGCCACGGCGTGCGTTACGTCAACGAAGTCGCTTACCGCGAGTTCATCACCGAGCACCTGCCGCAGAACGAATTCTTCGGCGAGGCCCTGCGTGAGAAGTTGATCTACTACCCAACCGTGACCCGCGAGCCGTTCGAAAACGAAGGCCGCCTGACCGACCTGATGCGCAGCGGCAAGCTGTTCACCGACATCGGCCTGCCGCCGATCAACCCCGAGGACGACCGCGCCATGCTGTGCGGCAGCCCAAGCATGTTGGACGAGACCAGCGAAGTGTTGAACAGCTTCGGCCTGAAAGTTTCGCCACGCATGCGTGAGCCGGGTGATTACCTGATCGAGCGTGCGTTCGTCGAGAAGTAAACACCGCTCAGAAAAATGTGGGAGCCGGCTTGTGTGGGAGCTGGCTTGCCTGCGATGCATACAACTCGGTTTTTCAGTTACACCGAGGTGATGCTATCGCAGGCAAGCCAGCTCCCACACAAGCGGCTCCCACATTTGTTTCCGGCACTTACTCTGCTGGAAGTACTTCCAGCACACATATCGTCCCAGCCTCGGGATAGTGCCAGCGCACATCCACATCCCAGAACTGCGCGCCGTACTCGCGCTCAGGCCCAGGCGTCTGATACGCCGGCCGCGGGTCTTGCGCCAAGCACTGCTCAATCAGCGCCACCAACGGCTCATCCAGCCGCTGGGCGTGGTTTTGTGCCTGGTGCAGCGCAGTCTTCAGCCACTGCACGGGAATCAGCGTGGGCGCACCACTGGCCATGTCATTGGTGGCCGTGCTGATGATGTCTGCGTAGGGCACATACGGCTTGATATCCAGCACCGGCGTGCCGTCGAGCAGGTCGATCCCGGAAATCCACAGCCGCCCCGGCTCCACCTTGTCCAGCTTGACCACCGACTGGCCGATGCCATTGGGCCGGTGCGTCGCACGGGTGGCAAACACGCCCATGGAGGTGTTGCCGCCCAGGCGTGGCGGGCGCACTTTCAGGCGCGGCTTGTCTTCCAGAGCCTGGTGGAACAGAAACAGCAGCCACACATGGCTGACCTGCTCCAGACCCTGCACCGCCTCGCCGCCGTCGAACGGCGCCACCAACTCCAGCACGCCACGGGCGGCAGGCGCCAGTTGCGGTTGGCGCGGGATGGCGAACTTCTCCTTGAAACAGGAGCGCACGAAGCCGACGGGTGAGACGTTGTAGGGCATTTTTGGAGCCTCAAGTTGCAAGCTGCGAGCCACAAGCTTTTCACTTGCAGCTTGAAGCTTGTGGCTGCTTTAAGCTCTGACGCGCAGCGTCAGGCCCTTGAGGAAGTTGCGCAGCAACTGGTCGCCGCAGGTGCGGTAGTTGGTGTGGCCGAACTTGCGGAACAGCGCACTCAGTTCAGGCTTGGACACCGGGAACTCGGCGGCCTTGAGGATGGCGTGCATGTCGTCTTCTTTCAGTTCGAAGGCCACGCGCAGCTTCTTGAGGATGATGTTGTTGGTCACCGGGGGTTCGATCGGCTGCGGCGGACGGCTTTCGTCCTTGCCGCGCTTGAAGATCACCAGGCCATCGAGGAAGTGCGCCATGACGTCGTCCGGGCAGAACACGAAGCCTTCTTCCTCGTCTTTCTTGAGGTAGGTCAGCAGGTCGTCCTTGGTCACGTCCATGCCGCCGAGCTTGATGATCTCGACCATCTTGTTGTCGCTGATGTCGAGCATGTAGCGCACGCTACGCAGTACGTCGTTGTGAATCATGGTGGGTAATCCTGGTATTCAACTGAGGACACCGCCCAAATCCGGCGGTGTCGAGAAAGGGGCGGCGGCTTAGAACTTCTCTTTGGCCGACAGGTAGCGCCACTGGCCGACCGGCACCTTGCCGATGGACACGCCGCCGATACGGATGCGACGGATGGCAATGACCTTGAGGCCCACCGCTTCGCAAAACAGCGCGATCACGCCCGGCTGCGGGTTTTTCATCGCAAAACGCAGGCGGTTTTCGTTCTGCCAGCTGGCTTTGACCGCCGGCAGCTCCTTGCCTTTGTAGGTCAGGCCGTGGTTCAGGCGGTTGAGGCCGTGGGCAACCATGTCGCCTTCCACTTCCACCACGTATTCCTGCTCGATCTTGGCGGCATCGGCGGTCAACTTGCGCAGAATCTTCCAGTCCTGGGTAAACACCAGCAGGCCGCTGGCCTTGGCTTGCAGGTCGGCGCTGGCGGTCAGGCGCAGGAAGTGGCCCTTGAGCGGGCGCTTGCTGAAGCGGTGTTCTTCGGACAGGGTATCGGCGCTGATCGAGGCCATCGCCGTTTCTGCATCCACGCCAACCGGCGCGTGGAGCAGGATGGTCACCGGCTCTGGCACGGTGGCCTTGGCGTCCGGGTCGAGCTCGACCTTCTGGGTGGTGACCTTGAACTGCGGCTCGTCGATCACTTCACCGTCCACCGAGACCCAGCCGCCTTCGATAAACAGCTCAGCCTCCCGACGGGAGCAACCGACCAGTTCGATAAGGCGTTTGGAGAGGCGTATGGGGTCAGTCATGACAAGGGCCGTAACAAAAGGGGGCGGCTATTGTACCTGCCTGGCGCCGGTTAATCCCGGCCCCATTTCAGTGCCGGTGTTTTTTGTGGAAGCTCTGGCATTGCTGGGACCTGGCTTGTGTGGGAGCTGGCTTGCCTGCGATGGCATCACCTCGGTTTAACTGAATGACCGAGTTGCCCGCATCGCAGGCAAGCCAGCTCCCACAGAAGAGCGCAGGCGCAGGTGCAGCAACGGATAAGGCTGGCCCAAACCATCATGCTCCGTCCGTCCGATGACTTCGAAGCCCTGCTTGCAGTAGAAACCCAGCGCCTGCGGATTCTGTTCGTTGACGTCCAGCTCATCGGCATTCATGTGTTCGATGGCATAACGCAGCAACTGCCGGCCAAGCCCCTGGCCCCGATGCTGCGGGTCGATAAACAGCATCTCCACCTTTCCCGCCGCCACGCCGGCAAACCCGGTGATGCGTTGGCGCAGATCCTTGGTGCAGATCAGCATCACAGCGTCCAGGTAACGGCTCAGCACCAAGTCTTTCAGTAACACGATGTAGCTGTCCGGCAGAAAGTCATGGGTGGCCCGCACCGAAGCTTCCCAAATCCGCGCCAACTCCGCGTAGTCGCTGGTTTTAGGTGTATGGATAACCGAATGCTGACGCATGCCTGCTGCCCCTTGCCGAATATGATTGGCGTCGATGGGCAAAACGATAGACGTAAAAAAGCCCCGCATCTTGTCCAGAGGCAGGGCTTTTTCAAATCTTTACAGCGTTAGTCGCGCTTTTCGGCCCACAGGTCGTATTCGTCGGCGTCGGTCACGGTGCACCAGACCTTGTCGCCCGGCTTCAAACCGCTGGCATCGTCGATAAACACGTTACCGTCGATCTCCGGCGCATCGAAGAAGCAGCGGCCTACGGCGCCTTGTTCATCGACTTCGTCGATCAACACTTCGATTTCCTTGCCGATGCGCAGTTGCAGGCGCGCCGAGCTGATGGCCTGTTGATGCGCCATGAAACGCTCCCAACGGTCTTGCTTGACGTCGTCCGGCACCACGGCCAGGTCCAGCAGGTTCGCCGGAGCGCCTTCCACCGGCGAGTACTGGAAGCAACCCACGCGGTCCAGCTGCGCTTCGGTCAGCCAGTCCAGCAGGTACTGGAAGTCTTCTTCGGTTTCGCCGGGGAAGCCGACGATGAAGGTCGAACGGATGATCAGCTCCGGGCAGATCTCGCGCCAGTTCTTGATGCGCGCCAGGGTCTTGTCTTCGAAGGCCGGGCGTTTCATGGCTTTCAGGACTTTCGGGCTGGCGTGCTGGAACGGGATGTCCAGGTACGGCAGGATCTTGCCGGCGGCCATCAGTGGGATCAGCTCGTCGACGTGCGGGTACGGGTAAACGTAGTGCAGGCGCACCCACACACCCAGGCTGCTCAAGGCTTCGCACAGTTCGGTCATGCGGGTTTTCACCGGCGCGCCGTTCCAGAAACCGGTGCGGTATTTCACATCGACGCCGTAGGCGCTGGTGTCCTGGGAGATCACCAACAGCTCTTTTACGCCGGATTTGACCAGGCGTTGGGCCTCGTCCAGCACATCACCGACCGGACGGCTGACCAACTTGCCGCGCATCGACGGGATGATGCAGAAGCTGCAACTGTGGTTGCAGCCTTCGGAAATCTTCAGGTACGCGTAGTGACGCGGGGTCAGTTTGATGCCTTGCGGCGGCACCAGGTCGATCAGCGGGTTGTGATCCTGACGCGGCGGTACGACTTCGTGCACGGCGTTGACCACCTGCTCGTACTGCTGCGGACCGGTCACCGCCAGCACGCTCGGGTGCACGTTGCGGATATTGCCTTCTTCCACGCCCATGCAGCCGGTCACGATGACCTTGCCGTTTTCCTTGATCGCTTCGCCGATCACTTCCAGGGACTCAGCCTTGGCCGAATCGATGAAACCGCAGGTGTTGACCACCACCACATCGGCATCCTGGTAAGTGGACACGACGTCATAGCCTTCCATACGCAGTTGCGTAAGGATGCGCTCGGAATCGACAAGCGCCTTCGGGCAACCCAGGGAAACAAAGCCAACCTTGGGGTTGGCTTTTGCGATGGTGGTGGACATGTCTAACCTCGGTATTGAATGACGCCGCCGCCGTGAAGGGCAGGCAGCGGACGGGCACTTGGTGTGCCTCTGATCAAAAAGTGCGCAATTCTATCGATGGGCAACGCGCTTGACCAGCTTTATGCGGGGAAATGCGACGAGTGCGGCACTATCGAATTCGCCAATGACTACGCGAACAATTCAGCGTGGCTCCCCAAATCCACAAAGGTGATCAAGTCGGCCCGCGAGTTTTCATAAATCATCAGAAAGTCGCCACCGATATGGCACTCCCTGAAGCCCTCCCAATTGCCGGTAAGTGCATGGTCGCGGTATTCGGCGGGAAGCTGCTCGCCCAGGAACAGCAGCACCATCACTGTCCGTACTTCATTCATATCTCGGCGCCCGGCCCGCTTGTAGCGTTCCCAGGACTTTTTGAATTCAGGCGTCTGTGCGCATTGTTTTGGCAGGTCGGCGCGTTTTTGCTTCTTCTGCGGTTTCGCCATCAGCGTCCCCTAGCATTTCGTCGATTGAGTCGAACTGGCGACGAATCTCACGCGCTTGTGCCATGGCACGAGCGGTTTTTTCCGAAGGGACGCGCACCTCAAAGGGCAGACCCTGCGTTGTCACGACCTGATGGAGGAAGAGGCGCAAGGCTTCACTGAGGCTAAGCCCGCACGCGTTGAGCACAGCAGTGGCACGCTCTTTCAAATCCTCGTCTATGCGGCAACGCACGTCAGTGGTTTTCAGTAATGCGGACATATCAGGACTCCTCTACAAAAAATGTAGCTACATCGTGGCTACGTTTTCAGTATGGGGTCACCCAACAGACTTGATCAAACGCTTTTTCTGTTGAACACGAGGTCAAGCAATCCGTGCGTCGGAAACCGTAGAGGGAGGCCAAAGTAGCCTTGTCGATAAGAGAGTTCAATGCAGGCAAATAGCGCTCAAATGGCCTTCATCTCTGTAGGCCAACACACGCGAACCGCGAAATCCCCCAACCGCTGCGCTATGCTTCGCGCCGTTGCCCACAGGTAAAACGCCAAGGTCAATAAAACGTCTGTTACGAGAAGTAAAACAGCGCATGCTACGGTCAGTTGAGACGCGCTGTTTATAAAAGACCTCAGGTCAAAGGGCAGGAGTGGTTGATGGGTCAGGCAAGTAGTCCGGCGGCAGGCGCCGCGCATTCCACCACTAAGCCGATTGGCATGCTGGTGGCAGCGGTCGGGGTGGTTTACGGCGATATCGGGACCAGCCCGCTCTACACCCTTAAAGAGGTGTTCAACGGCGGTTATGGGGTTCAAGTCAACCATGACGGCGTGCTGGGGATCCTGGCGCTGATCTTCTGGTCGCTGATCTGGGTGGTGTCGATCAAGTACATGCTGTTTGTGCTGCGCGCCGATAACCAGGGCGAAGGCGGCATCATGGCCCTGACTGCGCTGGCGCGGCGGGCGGCGGGGGAGCGCAAGAAACTGCGCAGCTTCCTCGTGGTGTGTGGCCTGTGCGGCGCGGCGCTGTTCTATGGCGACAGCATGATCACCCCGGCGATTTCCGTGTTGTCGGCCGTGGAAGGCCTGGAACTGGCGTTCGACGGCCTGGAGAAATGGGTCGTGCCCATCGCCCTGGTCGTGCTCGTGGCGCTGTTCCTGATCCAGAAACACGGCACCGACCACATCGGCAAGCTGTTCGGCCCGGTGATGGTGACTTGGTTCCTGGTGCTGGGCGGCCTCGGTGTGTATGGCATCACCCTGCACCCCGAAGTGCTCAGTGCGATGAACCCGATGTGGGCCGTGCGTTTCTTCGAGGCGCACCCGGGCATTGGCGTGGCGATTCTCGGCGCGGTGGTGCTGGCACTGACCGGCGCCGAAGCGCTGTACGCCGACATGGGCCACTTCGGCCGCAAGCCCATCGCCCGTGCCTGGTTCATCCTTGTTTTGCCGGCACTGGTGCTCAACTACTTCGGTCAGGGCGCGATGCTGCTGGGCGACCCGGAAGCCGCGCGCAACCCGTTCTACTTGCTGGCGCCGAGTTGGGCGCTGATCCCGCTGGTGGTGTTGTCCACCCTGGCCACGGTGATCGCGTCCCAGGCGGTGATCTCCGGCGCGTTCTCCCTGACCCGCCAGGCGATCCAGTTGGGTTACATCCCGCGCATGCACATCCAGCACACCTCCAGTGCCGAACAGGGCCAGATCTACATCGGCGCGGTGAACTGGTCGCTGATGGTCGGCGTGATCCTGCTGGTGCTGGGCTTCGAGTCCTCCAACGCCCTGGCCTCGGCCTACGGCGTGGCGGTGACCGGCACCATGCTGATGACCACCATCCTGGTGTCGGCGGTGATGTTGCTGCTGTGGAAGTGGCCACCGATCCTGGCGGTGCCGGTGCTGGTCTGCTGCCTGTTGGTGGATGGGCTGTACTTTGCCGCCAACGTGCCGAAGATCATCCAGGGCGGCGCTTTCCCGGTGCTGGCGGGGATCGTATTGTTTGTTTTGATGACGACATGGAAGCGCGGCAAGCAATTGCTGGTGGAGCGTCTCGACGAAGGTGGCCTGCCGCTGCCGATCTTCATCAGCAGCATCCGCGTGCAGCCGCCCCATCGCGTGCAGGGCACGGCGGTGTTTCTCACCGCGCGGCCAGACGCCGTGCCCCACGCGCTGTTGCACAATCTGCTGCATAACCAGGTGTTGCATGAGCAAGTGGTGCTGCTGACGGTGGTCTACGAAGACATCCCACGGGTGCCGGTCGAGCGGCGCTTCGAGGTGGACGCCTTTGGCGACGGCTTCTTCCGCGTGATCCTGCACTTCGGTTTCACCGATGAGCCGGATGTGCCCGAAGCGCTGAAGCTGTGCCATCTGGATAACCTGGATTTCAGCCCGATGCGCACCACCTACTTCCTCAGCCGTGAGACGGTCATCGCGTCGAAGATCGAAGGCATGGCGCGCTGGCGAGAAAGCCTGTTCGCCTTCATGTTGAAGAACGCCAACGGCAACCTGCGCTTCTTCAAGCTCCCGGTAAACCGGGTGATCGAACTGGGCACCCAGGTCGAAATGTAGTTTCTTGCAACACAGGGGCCGGCAATCGGCCCCTGCTTTCCTTTCTGAACCCTGTGCAATCCACCGTTGTCGACTAGGCTCTAAGCACTGTTGAACAGTGCCCATAGAACCCAGAAGAGGTGCGCCATGAGCCAGCTGCTCGAACCCTATACCCTCCGTCAATTGACCCTGCTCAACCGCATCGCGGTGTCGCCGATGTGCCAATACTCCGCTGAAGGGGGGCTGGCGAATGACTGGCACCTGGTGCACCTCGGCAGCCGCGCCGTGGGGGGCGCCGGGCTGATCTTCACCGAAGCCACCGCTGTGACTGCCGACGGTCGCATCACCGCCCAGGACCTGGGCCTGTGGAACGACGCACAGATCGAACCGCTGCAACGCATCACCCGTTTTATCGCGGCCCAAGGCGCGGTGGCCGGGATTCAACTGGCCCACGCCGGGCGCAAGGCCAGCACCCACCGGCCATGGATCGGCAAGCACGGCAGCGTCAAGCCGGACGACGGCGGCTGGGTGCCAGTGGGCCCATCACCGATAGCCTTCGACCCCCAGCACACGCAGCCCAAACAGCTGGACGAAGGGCAGATCCAGCAAGTGATCGCTGACTTTGTCGCCGCCGCCAAGCGCGCACTGACTGCGGGGTTTGAGGTGGTTGAGATCCACGCCGCCCATGGTTACCTGTTGCATCAGTTTCTCTCGCCGATCAGTAACCAGCGCCAGGACCAGTACGGCGGCTCGTTTGAAAACCGCATCCGCCTGGTGCTGCAAGTGACAGAGGCCGTGCGCCAAGTCTGGCCTGTAGAACTGCCATTGTTTGTGCGGGTGTCGGCCACCGACTGGGTCGAAGACGGTTGGAACCCGGATGAAACCGTGGAACTGGCGAGCCGCCTCAAGGCACTCGGCGTGGACCTGATCGACGTGTCCTCCGGTGGCACCGCCGCCAACGCCGAGATCCCCATCGGCCCCGGTTACCAGACGCGCTTCGCCGAGCGTGTGCGCAAGGAAGCGGGCATCGCCACCGGCACCGTGGGCATGATCACCGAACCGGCCCAGGCCGAGCACATCCTGCGCACGTGCCAGGCCGACATCATCTTCCTCGCCCGCGAACTGCTGCGCGATCCGTACTGGCCCTTGCATGCCGACGACGACCTGGGCGGGCGCAAGGCCATCTGGCCGGCGCAGTACCAGCGGGCGACTCATCGGGACCAGCCGATTCATGAGTCTGACTTGAGGGATTAAGCCCTACGCGGCATCAGAGCCCACCCTGACCCGGTGGGCTTTTTTTTGCCTGGGTGCGTGGGATGTGACTGTAGGTATTTGTTACCGCGATAATTTTTTAAGTGATTACTCTAAAAAAATCGCACGGTTACCGAGATCGTTTCTACGCTTAGGGTAAGTCTGATTTCTGGCCCGGGGAGTCAGTCTGTTTGTCCGCTGAGGCATTGCGCTTCACGGGAGGCGGTTGATGGGCATCAGGAACAGTTGATTGAATTCAGGAGTAGTAGTCCATGGCCAAGTCCTATGGTGTTGTGGGTGCAGTGGCGTTTTTTGTGACCCGCAGAATGTCTTTATGGGGTCGACGATTGAGTTCGGATGAGGCCGAATTACTGGCGCAGTATCGCGCCCTGACCGAAAACGATCAGGTGGCGATGCGGTATCTGATTGGGGCGATGAAGAGTGTGTCGCGGTTCTGAAAGCACAATTGAACCCTGTGGGAGCTGGCAAGCCAGCTCCCACATTTTGCATCAGGTGTACTTACGCTGGTCCGGTGCCGGCGGGAAGTACTGGTACAGCCAGGTTTCGCTCAAGGTGCGGTCCTGGGTGCGAATGAATAGACGCAGTTCCACCGGCTCCACGCTGTCGCTGGTGGGGTACCAGTCGAACAGGATGCGGTAGCCCTTGATGTTATCGAGCACCAGGATGCTGAAATCCTTCACCTCGCCATGGGAGCAGGTCACCACCGGTTCGATCCCGGTGCCGGCCGGCAGGCGATCCAGGCCGCCGCCCTTGAAGTCCACGGCAAAGCGACGGGCCCACACCGGTGGGTAGTGTTCGCCCGGTGCCCAGCCTTCGGTGAAGCCGCCCATGCCGGAGCGGGTGGCATCGACTTGCGCCAACGGCGTGCTCACCGGCGGCAAGGCGCTCCAGTACAGCTTGTAGCCGTAGTTGAGCGAATCGCCGGCGGCCACGGGTTTTTTCGGTGTCCAGAAGGCCACGATGTTGTCCATGGTCTCGCCGGTGGTAGGAATTTCCAGCAGGTCGATGGAGCCTTCGCCCCACGCCGTGGTTGGTTCGACCCACAGGCTTGGGCGCTTGCTGTACCAATCCACGGTGTCCTGGTAGCTGGCGAACTCATGGTCGGTCTGCACCAGGCCGAACCCTTTCGGGTCTTTGTCGGCGAAGGCGTTGAACTGCAGCTTGGCCGGGTTGTTCAGCGGGCGGCAGATCCACTCGCCGTTGCCGCGCCACATCGCCAGGCGGTCCGAATCGTGGATCTGCGGGTGGATGGTGTCGCACATGCGGCGTTCATGGGTGCCGCAGCTGAACATGCTGGTCATCGGCGCAATGCCCAGTTGGTCGATGGCGGTGCGCGCATTGATATGGGTGTCGATGGCCATCACCACCTGGGTGGCCTGGCAGTCGATGTCGAAACGATAGGCGCCGGTGGCGCTCGGCGAGTCGAGCAGGGCGTAGACCACAAAACGCGTGGCGTCCTTGTCCGGGGTTTCGAACCAGAACTGTGTGAAATCCGGGAATTCTTCGCGTTTTTTCGCGTAGGTATCAATCGCCAGGCCGCGTGCGGACAGTCCGTATTGGCCGGTGTTGTCCACCGCACGGAAGTAGCTGGCGCCAAGGAACGACAACACATCATGGCGATCCAGTTCCGGTGCCTTGAACAGCTTGAAGCCGGAGAAACCCAGGTCGCCTTTCAGTTGTTTTGTATCGACCGTGGTTTTTTCGTAGTTGAACAGCGAAGGGCGGAAATGCACCTCGCGGGCCTCACGGGTCTTGGGATCGACACTGTGCATGCGCACCGGCGTCTTGAAGCCCATGCCGACGTGGAAGAACTGCACGTCCAGTTGGCCGTTCAAGTCCTTCCACAGCGAATGGTTGCCGTCATAGCCGATGGCGTTGAAATTTTGCGGGCTCATGGTCGCCAGGGTCGGCGGCAGCACCTGCTTGGTGTCTTTATACGCAGTGCCGGCGAGTTGCTTGGCCTGGGCCTTGAGGGTTTCAAAATCGAATGTCACAGCCTTGCCGTCGGCGGCACGGTTTCCGGCCCAGGCCTGCGCGGCGAGCAGGCCGCTGGCCGACAACCCGGTGTAGGCCGCAATGGCCATGGACGCTTTGAGCAAATTCCTGCGGTGCATAGAGACAACCTGTCGTGAGCAAATCCCGCGCCGTTCCTGGCACGTAGCGGATCAGAAATTACGGTTCGGACATGCCTTCGGCCAAACGCAACGGACAATAAACAGACGCCGGATAGCTTAAGCGGTTCGATGGTGTAGGAAAAATGATTGATAGCGGGGTGATGGCATTGCAAGTGCGACAAGACATTTCCGGGACCGCAGCCGGACACATTACTCAAGAAAGATGAAGATCCAATGTGAAAGCTGGCTTCTGTGGGAGCTGGCTTGCCTGCGATAGCATCACCACGGTATGACTGACACACCGAGGTGCCTGTATCGCAGGCAAGCCAGCTCCCACATTTAGAATGTATTTCAGCTCACTTCACCGACTGCCCTGTAAGCCTCGTCAATGGCCGCATGAGCATACGCACTCCACGCCGCATCCGAGTTGGCGATGCTCACATGCCCCACCGGCTTGCGCGCCAGGTCCATCCACGCTTCGCTCTCTTCGGCGTCATCAAACAAGCTGTTGGAGAAGCTCGCATACCCATGTGACCAGCGGTTGACAGTGATCGCCAGGATGTCCGTTTCATGGTTGAACCCACCCGGCCCGAGCATGCGTTGCAACTGGTCACGCAACTGCGCTTCCAGTTGCTCGAACGTCTGCCCATACAACCTGCCACGCCCGGCGCGCGCCTGGTCGCGGGCGTTCATGCCGCTGTTGGGGCTGGTGGGCACGTAGACCATGTGCAAGCCAATCGGCTGCGTCGGGTCGCGCGGGTGGTCGTAGCCGCCCATGCTCACCGGGTAGTCCAGCTTGATCCGGCTGTAAGGCTGGGTCGCCGCGTAGATCTCATGCACCCCGAGCTTTTGGAACGACTGCCAATTGCGGATCACCACCTTGGTGTACACCAGCGGGTATTTCACGTTCTGGCTCAAGGCATGGGCTTGGGTTGCCGGCAGGTCTTTCAACAGGTACGGAATCATCATGTTGTAGCAGGCCAGGATGCAGCGCTTGCCACGCACCTGTGCGAGTTGTCCGCCACGGCTGTAGCCGATATGCACGCCGTCGCCAACGTTACGCACGCTGACCGCCGTGCTGTTCAGGCGCAACCGTACGGCGGACGTCGGCTGGTCGAGCCGGGCGTAGTCAAACGGCGCCAGCACGATATCGTCCATGGTGTGCCCCGGCGCCACGCCCGGGATCAGGCTGCGCACCAACAGGCGCGCCACCGACGCGTTGCCATCGGGGAAGTGATAGATGTAAGGCTCTTCCATCTCTGCCGCCGCTTCTTCGCTGATCGGCGCCAGGTTCATCCCGGCAAAGCCTGGGAAACCCACGCTATAAGCGTCAGCCGAAGCCACGGCATCGATGCTCAACGCCATGAAGTCATTGGTGCGGCTTTGAAAGTACTTCACCGCACCTTGCGACAACCCTACGTTCTTCAGTAGGAAGTCGCGGTAGCTGGTGGCGGCCAGGTAGTCGGCCTTTTCTTCGGCGCTCTTGCCCGGCAGGTAATCCTTGGGCGCGGTGTGCAATTCGATCAAGGCGAGACGATCTGCCTCGGGCAGCGGAAAGTCATGGATGAAGTCACTGATGGAGCGCGCATTCAGTTGGTCTGGCGCCACATCGTCCGCCACCATCGGCGTCGGGTCGCCGGTCACCAGTTTGTCTTCGCCGAAGTTTTCCTTGTCGAAAAACACCCCGCGCGATAGGCCCAGGCCTGGGTAGAACTGGCGGTCGAAGGCGGTTTCGAAGCGCTTGATATTCACCCCGAGTTTCTTCAACAGCCCGTTTACCTCTTTGCTATAGAGGTGGTTGGGCGACTGGAACGCCTCGCTGCCGCCATAACCGATGATCATGCGGCCGCCGGCCTGGAACTCGTTGCGCTTGGCGTGGCCGCCGAAGTCGTCGTGGTTTTCCAGGATCAGGATCTTCGCCTTGGGATGCTTCTCGCGGTAGAACCACGCCGCCGACAAACCGCTCAAGCCGCCGCCGACCACCACCAGGTCATAGGTCTCGTTGATCGGCAGCTTTTCGGTGTCGAACACCTTCTTTTCCCAGCCCATCTGGTGCGCCACTTCGAACGAGCCGACATGGCTGCCGCGCAGGCCGGTGAGGGCGGGCGGGTAGTAGCGACCATCGGGGGCGGCTTGCAGGATTTGCAGCGGGGTCATGCCAGCGGCAAGGGTGATGGCGACGCCGTTGAGGAAGTCGCGGCGGGTGATGTCCATGGGGAAAACCTACGAATATTTATTGTTATAGGGAGATCCATGTGGGAGCGGGCTGTTGTGGCGAGGGAGCTTGCTCCCGCTGGAGTGCGAAGCGCTCCCAATATTTTTGGGGCCGCTGCGCAGCCCAGCGGGAGCAAGCTCCCTCGCCACAACAAGCCGGTTCCTACAGGGGAAATGTCAGTGCTTGAACATCACATGCCGAACAGTCGTGTAGTCCTCCAGCCCGTACATGGACATGTCCTTGCCATACCCCGACAGTTTCTGACCGCCGTGAGGCATTTCGCTGACCAACATGAAGTGGGTATTCACCCAGGTGCAGCCGTACTGCAAACGCGCGGCCAAACGGTGGGCGCGGCCTACGTCGGCGGTCCATACGGATGACGCCAGGCCGTAGTCCGAATCATTGGCCCAACCCAGCACCTGGGCTTCATCGCTGAACTTGGTCACCGACACCACCGGCCCGAACACCTCGCGGCGCACGATTTCATCGTCCTGTTGCGCGTCGGCCAGCACGGTCGGCTCGAAGAAGAACCCATTGCCTTCCACGGCCTTGCCGCCGGTGATCAGGCGGATATGTGACTGCGCCACGGCGCGTTCGACAAAACCGGCCACGCGGTCGCGGTGTTGCGCGGTGATCAGCGGCCCCAGCTCGGTGGTCGGATCATCCTGCAAACCATGCTTGATGCTGGCGACTGCCGCGCCGAGCTTCTCGACAAACGCGTCGTAGATATCCGCCTGGGCGTAAATTCGGCAGGCGGCCGTGCAATCCTGGCCGGCGTTGTAGAAACCGAAGGTGCGGATGCCTTCTACGGCGGCGTCGATATCGGCGTCGTTGAAGATGATCACCGGCGCCTTGCCGCCCAACTCCATGTGCATGCGCTTCACGCTGTCGGCGGTGCTGGAGATGATGTTCGCGCCGGTGGCGATGGAGCCGGTCAGCGACACCATGCGCACTTTCGGATGGTTCACCAGCGGGCTGCCCACCGTTGGCCCACGGCCGAATACCAGATTGAGTACACCTGCCGGGAAAATTTCTGCGGCCAGTTCGACCATGCGCAGCGCGGTCAGCGGGGTTTGTTCCGACGGTTTGAGCACCACGGTATTACCGGCGGCGAGGGCGGGGGCGATTTTCCACGCGACCATCATCAGCGGGTAGTTCCACGGCGCGATGGAGGCGATCACGCCCACCGGGTCGCGACGGATCATCGAGGTGTGGCCGGGCAAATACTCGCCACCGGCCGACCCGCTCATGCAACGGCTGGCGCCGGCGAAGAAGCGGAACACGTCGGCAATCGCCGGGATCTCGTCATTCAGCGCGGCGCTGTAGGGTTTGCCGCAGTTGTCCGACTCCAGCTTGGCCAGCTCTTCGCCGTGGGCTTCGATCGCGTCCGCCAGTTTTAGCAGCAGCAGGGAGCGGTCCTTTGGTGCGGTTTGCGACCAGCCTTCAAAGGCCGCATCGGCGGCGCGCACGGCGGCGTCTACCTGGGCTTCGCTGGCTTCGTTGATTTCCACCAGCACGCGGCCGAGTGCCGGGTTGAAGATGGCTTGGGCCGGGCCTTCGCCTGTGACCAGTTGGCCGTTGATCAGTAATTTGGTTTGCATGATTCAGCTCTCCACAAACTATTCATATTTCCCTGAAGAAACCCGGTTCAACTGTGGGAGCAGGCAAGCCAGCTCCCACATTGACCGCGTTTCCACAGTGGCAATGTGTTGTCAGTTACTTACCGCCACTCCCCGCCACGCTTTCACCGCCGCGCGTCAGGTAATAGGCACCGAGAATCGGGAACATCGTCACCAGCATCACCAGCATCGCGACCACGTTGGTCACCGGCACATCCCGTGGGCGGCTCAACTGGTTGAGCAGCCACAACGGCAAGGTGCGCTCGTGGCCAGCGGTAAACGTGGTGACGATGATTTCGTCGAACGACAGCGCAAACGCGAGCATGCCGCCGGCCAGCAGTGCCGAGCCGAGGTTGGGCATGATGATGTAGCGGAAGGTCTGCCAGCCGTCGGCGCCGAGGTCCATCGAGGCTTCGATCAGGCTGTGGGAAGTGCGGCGCAGACGGGCGATCACGTTGTTGTAGACGATCACCACGCAGAAGGTCGCGTGGCCGACGATGATGGTGAACATCCCCGGCTCAATGCCCAGGGTCTTGAACGTCGCCAGCAACGCGATACCGGTGATGATCCCCGGCAGCGCAATCGGCAGGATCAGCATCAGCGACACACCCTGCTTGCCGAAGAACTCACGGCGATACAAGGCCGCCGAGGCCAGCGTGCCGAGCACCATGGCGATCAGCGTGGCGATGGCAGCGATCTGCAACGACAGCTTGATCGCTTCCAGCACGTCCGGCCGGGCGAAGGCCACGCTGAACCACTTCAAGGTAAATCCCTGGGGTGGAAAGCTGAACGCGGCTTCTTCGGTGTTGAAGGCGTATAGGAAGATGATCAGGATCGGGAAGTGTAAAAACACCAGGCCGCCCCAGGCTGCGATCTTTAGACCGAGCGAAGATTTCTCAGAGTGCATCGAAGGCCCCCAGGCGTTTGACGATGGACAGGTAAACCGCGATCAGCACGATTGGCACCAGGGTGAACGCCGCCGCCATGGGCATATTGCCGATGGCGCCTTGCTGGGCGTAGACCATGCCGCCGACGAAGTAACCCGGCGGCCCGACAAGCTGCGGCACGATGAAGTCGCCCAAGGTCAGCGAGAAGGTGAAGATCGAGCCGGCGGCAATCCCCGGGATCGACAGCGGCAGAATCACCTGCATGAAGGTCTGGCGCGGCTTGGCGCCCAGGTCGGCCGAGGCTTGCAGCAATGACGGCGGCAAACGCTCCAGCGAGGCCTGGATCGGCAGGATCATGAACGGCAGCCAGATGTAGACGAACACCATGAATCGCCCCAGGTGCGAGGTGCTCAAGGTGCTGCCGCCCACGCCGGGAATGCCCAGCACGAATTGCAACACCGGCTCCAGGCCCAGGTGCTGCACGAACCACTGCGCCACGCCGCCCTTGGCCAGCAGCAGGGTCCAGGCATACGCCTTGACGATGTAGCTGGCCCACATCGGCATCATCACCGCGATGTAGAAAAACGCCTTGGTCTTGCCCGTGGTGTAGCGCGCCATGTAGTAGGCAATGGGGAAGGCCACCACGGCGCTGGCGATGGACACCACGATCGCCATGCTCAGGGTGCGCAGGATGATGTCGAAGTTCGACGGCTGGAACAGCGCGGCGAAGTTGGCCAGGGTCAGGTCCGGCGTGACCGCCATGGTGAAGTCGTCAAAGGTGTAGAAACCCTGCCAGAGCAAGGTCAGCAGCGAGCCGAGGTAGATCGCGCCGAACCAGATCAACGGCGGTATCAGCAACATCGCCAGGTACAGGTTGGGCTTGCGGTACAGCAGGTTGGAAAACCTGCGCATCGGCGGTTGGGAAAGGGCCAGGCTCATGTCACACCTCGCCTGCGATGTCGGTCAGTGGCGTCATGGCTTCACGGGCCCAGCGGGCGGTGATCGACTGGCCGACCTGATGGCCACTGCTGATGTCCAGCCACTGGTTGTTGGCCTGGCTGATGTTCAAGGCCTGGCCGTTTTCCAGTTTCAGCTCATAGCGCGTGGCGCTGCCCTGGTATTGGATGTCATGCAGCAGGCCGCTGACTTCCACTTCGCCGGCAGCCAGCGGGCCTTCGGCAAACCGCACGTGCTCCGGGCGGATCGAAAACGGCTGGGGGTTGCCGCTCAGGCGCTGGGCCAGCTCGCCGCGAATCACGTTGGAGGTGCCGACGAACTCGGCGACAAAGGTGGTGGCGGGCTTCATGTACAGGTTGCGCGGGGTATCGACCTGTTCGATGCGGCCTTTGTTGAACACCGCCACCCGGTCGGACATCGACAGCGCTTCGGTCTGGTCGTGGGTCACGAAGATAAAGGTGATGCCGAGCTGGCGTTGCAGCTTTTTCAGCTCGCTTTGCATCTGCTCACGCAGCTTGAGGTCGAGGGCGCCCAAGGGTTCATCCAGCAGCAACACGCGCGGGCGATTGACCAGGGCGCGGGCCAGGGCCACACGCTGGCGCTGGCCGCCGGACAGTTGCACCGGCTTACGCTCGCCGTAACCGCCGAGGGCGACCATGCCCAGGGCTTCTTCGGCGCGGTTGAGGCGCTCGGTCTTGCCGACGCCCTTGACCTTGAGGCCATAGGCGACGTTGTCGCGCACATTCATATGGGGGAACAGCGCGTAATCCTGGAACACGGTGTTTACGTCGCGCTGATACGGCGGCAAGCCTGCGGCTTCCTCGCCATGAATACGGATCGAGCCTGCGCTCGGTTGCTCGAACCCGGCGATCAGGCGCAGGCACGTGGTCTTGCCCGAGCCGGAAGGGCCGAGCATGGAAAAGAACTCGCCGTCCTGGATATCGATGGAAACCCGGTCAACGGCTTTCACTTCGCCGAACTGACGGGAAACGTGGGTGAATTGGACTGCAAGCGTCATGGTGCGGTGCTCCGAAAAGGCGCGGGTCGTCGCAGCGGCCCGGCCTGGACTTCTGAAAAATCTGGGAATCAGTGAACGCGGTCAGCAATGTGGGCGCTTTTCTGTGGGAGCTGGGCTTGCCCGCGATGCAGGCACCTCGGTGTATCAGTTGCACCGGGGTGATGCCATCGCAGGCAAGCCAGCTCCCACAGAAGCTGGCTCCCACAGGGAGAGCGCCTTCAGCTCAGAAAACTAGCGGCCGCCCATGATCGCAATGTAATCCTGGGTCCAGCGGCTATACGGCACGAACTTGCCGCCTTCCGCCTGCGGGGTTTTCCAGAAGGCGATCTTGTCGAACTGGTCGAAACCATTGGTCTTGCAACCCTCGGCGCCGAGCAGTTCGCTTTCCTTGCACGCCGCAGGCACCGCCGGCAGCGAGCCGAACCAGGCCGCGACATCGCCCTGTACCTTCGGTTGCAGCGACCAGTCCATCCACTTGTAGGCGCAGTTCGGGTGCTTGGCCTCGCTGTGCAACATGGTGGTGTCGGCCCAGCCGGTGGCGCCTTCTTTCGGGATGGTGGAAGCAATCGGCTGCTTCTCGTTGACCAGGCCGTTGACCTGGTACGGCCACGCGCTGGATGCCACCACGCCTTCGTTCTTGAAGTCACTCATTTGCACGGTGGTGTCGTGCCAGTAGCGGTGGATCAACGGTTGCTGGGCGCGCAACAGGTCGAGCACGGCTTTGTACTGGGTTTCGGTCAGTTCATACGGGTTCTGGATGCCCAGCTCCGGCTTGGTCGACTTGAGGTACAGCGCCGCATCGGCGATGTAGATCGGGCCGTCATACGCCTGCACGCGGCCCTTGTTTGGCTTGCCGTCCGGCAGGTTTTGCGCCTCGAACAGCACGTTCCAGCTGGTGGGCGCGGTCTTGAACACGTCGGTGTTGTACATCAACACGTTCGGCCCCCACTGGTACGGGGTGCCGTAGGTTTGCTGGCCGACCACGTACCACGGCGCATCCTTGAGGCGCGGGTCGATGTTCTTCCAATTCGGGATCAACGTCGTGTTGATCGGCTGCACGCGCTTGCCGCCGATCAAACGCAGCGAAGCGTCGCCCGAGGCGGTGACCAGGTCATAACCGCCCTTGGCCATCAGGCTGACCATTTCGTCAGAGGTGGCGGCGGTTTTCACGTTGACCTTGCAGCCGGTTTCCTTCTCGAAACCTGTGACCCAGTCGTAGGCCTTGTCGCTTTCGCCACGTTCGATATAGCCGGGCCAGGCGACGATATCCAGCTGGCCTTCACCAGCGCCAACAGCCTTGAGCGGTTCGGCGGCCTGCAGGCTGGCGCTGGCCAGCAGCGCGGTGGCCAGGGCACTGAGCAGTGCGGTCTTGTGCGCGGACATGGGGGTTCCCTCTTCTTTAATTATGGTCGGGGCAGTTTTTCGCAAACCGGTGACGCATGAGCTTAGTTGTTGTTTTAGAGATGCTGGCCGTGGCGCGCCATGATGTGGCGCACCACGCTGTAGTCCTGTAGCGAATCGCTGGACAGATCCTTGCCATACCCGGAGCGCTTCAAGCCGCCGTGGGGCATTTCGCTGACCAGCATGAAGTGGCTGTTGATCCAGGTGCAGCCATATTGCAGGCGCGCCGCGACCTGCATGGCCTTGTCCAGGTTCTGGGTCCACACCGAGGAGGCCAGGCCGTATTCGGAGTCGTTGGCCCAGTCCACCGCCTGTTCCAGTTCGTCGAAGCGGGTCACGGTGACCACCGGGCCGAACACTTCGCGCTGGACGATTTCATCATTCTGTTTACAGCCGGCCAGCAGGGTCGGTTGGTAATAGAAGCCTGCGCCGGAATGTACGGCGGCGCCGGTGACGCGTTCGATATGCGGCTGGCCGAGGGCACGTTCGACAAAGCTGGCCACGCGGTCGCGCTGGCGCGTGCTGATCAGCGGGCCGAGTTCGTTGTCGGCGTCGCGTTTGCCGGCAAAGCGCAGGCTGCTGACCGCGGCACCCAGTTCGGCGACCAACTTGTCGTGAATCCCGGCCTGGGCGTAGATGCGGCAGGCGGCGGTGCAATCCTGGCCGGCGTTGTAGTAGCCATAGGCGCGCACGCCCTCGACCACGGCTTGCAGGTCGGCGTCGTTGCACACGATCACCGGCGCTTTGCCGCCGAGCTCCAGGTGCGTGCGTTTCAGGGTTTTCGACGCGGCTTGCAGGATTTTTTGCCCGGTGACGATATCGCCGGTCAGCGAGACCATGCGCACTTTCGCGTGGCTGACCAAATGGCTGCCGACACCTTCGCCACCGCCACACAGAATGTTGATCACCCCGCGCGGCAGCAGTTGGCTGAGGGCCGGCGCCAGGGCCAGGATCGACAGCGGCGTGTGTTCCGAAGGCTTGAACACCAGGGTATTGCCGGCGGCCAGGGCCGGGGCGATTTTCCATGCGGCCATCATCAGCGGGTAGTTCCACGGCGCAATCGAGGCGACCACACCAATTGGGTCGCGGCGCACCATGCTGGTGTAGCCCGGCAGGTACTCGCCGCTAAGCTGGCCGGTCTGGCAGCGCACGGCGCCGGCGAAGAAGCGGAACACATCGACGGTGGCGCTCAAGTCATCCTGGCGCGCCAGGTGCAACGGCTTGCCGCAGTTCAGGGATTCCAGGCGGGCCAGGTAATCGGCTTGTTTTTCGATGGCATCGGCGATGCCGAGCAAGATGTTCGAGCGTTGTTGCGGCGTGGTCCGCGACCAACCGGCAAAGGCGCGGTGGGCGGCGAGGATCGCGCTTTCGACTTGCTCGGTGCTGGCTTCGGCGATCTGGGTGAGGACTTCACCGGTGGCCGGGTTGAGGATCGGCTCGGCAAAACCCTGGCCCTGGACCAGTTCGCCGTCGATCAGCAACGCAGTGAGCAGCGGGGTGGGCGCGCCGGACATTTTTCGCGATCTCTTTTCTTGTGTGGCCATGGGCGTTCTCTTACGAGGGCCTGACCTTTCTCTTATGGATGCACAGAGACTAGAGGTCAGGCGCGAGGTCAACAAATACTAAATACTGAATGCAGCATTCGATTAAATAGATGGCTTGCGTGGGTGCGGCTGTTCGCGGGCAACGGTTAGGAATGGGTCTACCAGTGCCGGCCGCGCGGTGCCACGGCGCCAGGCCAGGCCGACGTCGAGGGTCTGGCTGAGGTCGGCAATCGGCCGCGCTTCAATAATGTCGCCCTCCAGCGACCAGGGGCGGTAGGTCATGTCGGGCTGGATCGACACGCCCAGGCCTGCCGCCACCAGGCTTCGGACGGCTTCGGTGGAAGCTGTGCGTAAGGTTACGCGTGGCTGTAGGCCAGCGCCGGCCCACAGGCGCTGGGCGTTGTGGCCCATTTCATCGACGTTCAACTGGATCAGCGGCTCGCGCGCCACGTCGGCGAGGTTGATGCTGTCGTGCTCCAGCAACGGGTGCTGCGCCGGCAGCCACAGGCGGTGCGGGGAGTGGGTGAGCACTTCGGTTTGCAGGGCGTGGCGGTCTTCGAGGTTGGAGAGAATCAGCACGCCTACGTCGATTTCGCCGCTGACCAGCAAGTGCTCGATGTACGGGCGCTCGTCTTCCATGACGCGGATTTCCACATTGGGGTAGGCGCGTTGGAATCGCGTGAGCAGATCCGCCAGGTAATAGCCGGCCACCAGGCTGGTTACGCCGATGATCAACTGCCCGGCCACTTGGTCGGTGCTCTGTTGCAGGCTGCGCTTGGCGTTATCGACGGTGGCAAGAATCAGGTGGGCTTGGCGTAGGAATTGATGACCCTGGTGGGTCAGGGTCATGCCCTTGGCGTGACGGTTGAACAGGTTGACGCCGATTTCCTGCTCCAGTTGCTGGATCGCCAGGGTCAGTGTGGATTGGGAAATGAAGGCGGTCTGCGCAGCGGCGGAGATCGAGCCGGTCTCGGCCACGGCGATAAAGTGCCGGATTTGACGCAAGGTCATCATGCTGGAATTACCAGTGGGGTGTTTTTATAGATTTGTTCGAGTGTATATCGGTTTTAGCGAAGGGTCGCCGCGTTACATCTGGAAGCACTCTAGATCGGGGCTTTTTGGCACTTAGTTTTACGCTGGGGGCCTATTGGTCCTATGAACCCAAGTGTCTGGAGGCTACGAATGAATACCCGTGGATTGCTCGATCAGTTGCTCAAATCTGGCCAGGACATGTTGCAAAACAAGGCTGGCGGTCAGCGTAAGCAGGACGACAAAGGTGCGCTCGGCGGGCTCCTGGGCGGCGGCGGTCTGGGCAGTTTGCTCGGCGGCGCGGGCGGTGGCGCCCTGGCGGCCGGGGCCATGGGCCTGCTGCTGGGCAATAAAAAGGCGCGCAGCTTCGGCGGCAAGGCCCTGACCTACGGCGGCCTGGCCGCGTTGGGCGTGATTGCCTACAAGGCCTACGGCAATTGGCAGGCGCAACAGGCCAACGCGCCGAAGGGCGAGCCGCAAACCATCGACCGCCTGCCACCGGCCCAGGTTGAGCAACACAGCCAGGCCATCCTCAAGGCGCTGGTCGCCGCCGCCAAGGCTGACGGCCATGTCGACGAGCGCGAGCGCACGTTGATCGAAGGTGAATTCACCAAGCTGGACAACGACCGCGAGCTGCAAAGCTGGCTGCACGCCGAACTCAACAAACCCCTGGACCCGGCCGACGTCGCCCGTGCGGCAGGCACCCCGGAAATGGCCGCCGAGATGTACATCGCCAGCGTGATGCTGGTGGACGAGGAAAACTTTATGGAAAAGGCCTACCTCGATGAGTTGGCGCGCCAGCTCAAGCTTGAGCCGGGTTTAAAGGCTGAATTGGAAAAACAGGTGCGTTTGAGCCAATAAACACAGGCTAAAGACCAATCAAAATGTGGGAGGGGGCTTGCCCCCGATAGGATGTATCAGCCAATTTACAGGTGGCTGGCACACCGCTATCGGGGGCAAGCCCCCTCCCACAGTTGTTTTATGTGAACATTCCATCAAAACCCGTTGATTAATGAGGGCTTCTGCTCAGCTATACTCCCCTCCATTTGAATGGCCCTGCGAGGAATTACTGTGAAGAACTGGACCCTGCGCCAACGGATCTTGGCAAGTTTTGCGGTCATTATCGCCATCATGCTGTTAATGGTTGTGGTCTCTTATTCACGGTTGTTGAAGATCGAAGACAGTGAAGTCGCCGTGCGCGACGACGCGGTGCCAGGGGTTTACCTCAGTTCGATGATTCGCAGCGCCTGGGTCGACAGCTACCTGCAAACCCTCGAATTGCTTGGCCTGCGCGAAGACAAGAAGCTCAGCGACGCCGACAAGGCCGAGTTCAAATCCTTCGAAGCGCGCATCGTGCAGCAGATGAGCAACTACGCCCAAACCATCGCCGGCAGCGAGGACCGTACCGAGTTCGACCGCTTCGAAGCCCTGCATCAGGCCTACAACAAGAGCCTGGCCACGGTGCTCGACAGCCTGCAACGCGGCGACCTCGTGGCCGCGCGCAAGGAGTTCGACAGCCAGCTCACGCCGACCTGGACCGCAGGCCGCATGAAGCTCAATGACATCATCACCGAAAACAAGAACGTCGCCGATCGCGCTACTAACGCCATCGATGATGCCGTCTCTGCCGCCAAACTGAGCATGTTCCTGTCCCTCGCCGTGGCGATCCTGGCGGCCGGTCTGTGCGGCCTGCTGCTGATGCGCGCGATCATGGCGCCGATGCAGCGCATCGTCGAAATCCTCGGCACCATGCGCGACGGCGACCTGAGCAAGCGCTTGAACCTGGAGCGCAAGGACGAATTCAACGCGGTCGAGACCGGCTTCAACGACATGATGACCGAGCTCACGGCCCTGGTATCCCAGGCCCAGCGCTCGTCGGTGCAGGTGACCACCTCGGTCACCGAGATTGCCGCCACCTCCAAGCAGCAACAGGCCACCGCCACTGAAACAGCGGCCACCACCACCGAGATCGGCGCTACATCGCGTGAGATCGCCGCCACTTCCAAGGATTTGGTCCGCACCATGACCGAAGTCTCCACCGCCGCCGACCAGGCCTCGGTAGCGGCCGGCTCCGGCCAGCAAGGCCTGGCACGTATGGAAGAAACCATGCACTCGGTGATGGGCGCCGCCGACCTGGTCAACGCCAAGCTGGCGATCCTCAATGAGAAGGCCGGCAACATCAACCAAGTGGTGGTGACCATCGTCAAGGTCGCCGACCAGACCAACCTGCTGTCGCTCAACGCCGCCATCGAGGCCGAGAAGGCCGGTGAATACGGGCGCGGTTTTGCCGTGGTCGCCACCGAAGTGCGCCGCCTGGCCGATCAGACCGCCGTGGCCACCTACGATATCGAACAGATGGTGCGTGAGATCCAGTCGGCAGTGTCGGCGGGTGTGATGGGCATGGACAAGTTCTCCGAAGAAGTACGTCGCGGCATGTTTGAAGTGCAGCAGGTCGGCGAGCAGCTGTCGCAAATCATCCATCAGGTACAGGCCCTCGCGCCGCGGGTGTTGATGGTCAACGAAGGCATGCAGGCCCAGGCTACCGGCGCCGAGCAGATCAACCATGCGTTGGTGCAGTTGGGCGATGCCAGCAGCCAGACCGTCGAGTCCCTGCGCCAGGCCAGCTTTGCGATTGATGAACTGAGCCAGGTTGCGGTCGGTCTGCGCAGCGGCGTGTCGCGTTTCAAAGTCTGATGAGCGACCTCGCGGCTAAACGCGGCGCCGTCCCGGCAGCGAAAAAGGCGTTGTTCCTGGTGTTCCACATCGGCAGCGAACGCTACGCCCTCAAGGCCACGGAAGTGGCCGAGGTGTTGCCGCGCCTGCCACTCAAGCCCATCGCCCATGCGCCGGCGTGGGTCGCCGGGATCTTTGCCCATCGCGGCGCGCTGGTGCCGGTGATCGACCTCAGCGCGCTGACCTTTGGCGCTCCGGCCCAGGCGCGCACCAGCACGCGGCTGGTGCTGGTCAATTACCAGCCAGGCGCCGAGGTTGCGCCGCGCTGGCTGGGGCTGATCCTCGAACAGGCCACCGACACCCTGCGCTGCGACCCCGCCGAGTTCCAGGCCTATGGCCTGGACAACCGCCAGGCGCCGTACCTGGGGCCGGTGCGTGAAGATGCCCTGGGCTTGATGCAATGGATTGGCGTGAGTGACCTGCTCACCGACGACGTGCGCGCCTTGCTGTTCTCTGCCGAGTTGAGCATATGAGCAGCGACCCGCGCGTCTTCAACTTCCTCAAGGAGCGCATCGGCCTCGACGTCGCGTCCGTCGGCGAGGCGATCATCGAGCGCGCCGTGCGCCAGCGCAGCCAGGCCGTGCAGGCGCAGACGCCCGATGATTATTGGCAGCAACTGCAACGCTCCCATGACGAGCAACAGGCGCTGATCGAAGCGGTGATCGTCCCCGAGACCTGGTTTTTCCGTTATCCCGAATCCTTTGCCACCCTGGCCCGCCTGGCCAAGGCGCGCCTGGCCGAGATCAAGCAGATGCGTGCGCTGCGCATCCTCAGCCTGCCGTGTTCCACCGGCGAAGAACCCTATTCGATTGCCATGGCTTTGCTCGACGCCGGCCTGGCGCCGCACCAGTTCAAGGTGCTGGGCCTGGACGTCAGCCCGCTGTCGGTGGAGCGCGCGCGGCGCGGGGTGTATGGCAAGAACTCGTTTCGCGGCGCCGATATCGAGTTTCGCGACCGCCATTTCAACGAGTCCGCCGACGGCTTCCACATCAGCGAGCGTGTGCGTGAGCAAGTGCGCCTGCAAGTCGGCAACCTGCTCGACCCGACGCTGCTGGCGAACGAGGCGAGCTATGACTTTGTGTTCTGTCGCAACCTGCTGATCTACTTCGACCAGCCGACCCAGAAGCAAGTGTTTGATGTGCTCAAGGGCCTGACCCACGAGGACGGAGTGCTGTTCATCGGCCCAGCCGAGGGCAGCCTGTTGGGGCGTCACGGCATGAAGTCGATTGGCGTGCCGCAGTCGTTTGCGTTCAGCCGGCATGTCGAGCCGGTCAAGCCGGAGCCGGTGTTTGTGCCGATTCCCGCGCCGCCGCCGCCGCGCAGTGCAGCGGCGTTGCCGGTCAAGCCGCGCCCGTTCAGCTCGTTCAGTGCCCAGGTGGTGCCGATCAAGGCGCCGCCGTCCGACGCGGCGGATCTGCTCAGCCAGATCGCCACCCTGGCCAACGAAGGCAAAAGCGCCGAGGCCCGCGCCGCGTGTGAACGCTATTTGAGCAACCACCCGCCGGCCGCCCAGGTGTTTTACTGGCTGGGGCTGCTCAGCGACGTGGCGGGCAGTGCCCTGGAAGCCCAGGGGTTTTACCGCAAAGCCTTGTACCTGGAACCCCAGCACCCGCAGGCCTTGATGCACCTGGCCGCGTTGCTTGAATCCCAGGGCGACAGTGCGGGGGCGCGCCGTTTGCAGGCGCGTGCCGCGCGTAGCGAGCGAGCTGACAGTGAGTCCAAACGATGAGTAGCCCACACGCGCTCGACACCGCTGGCCTGGACCTGACCCTGGCCGACACCCAAGCCATCGACGACTGCTGGAACCGCATCGGCATCCATGGCGACAAGTCCTGCCCGTTGCTGGCGGAGCATATTCATTGCCGCAATTGCGCGGTGTACTCCGCCGCCGCCACGCGGTTGTTGGACCGCTATGCGTTGCAGCAGGACGACCAGCGCCCGCAAGCCGCCGTCGAAATCGACGAAGACGTGGTCACGCGTTCGCTGTTGATGTTCCGTCTCGGCGAGGAATGGCTGGGCATCGCGACCCGCTGCCTGGTGGAAGTGGCGCCGTTGCAACCGATTCATTCCCTGCCGCACCAACGTTCCCGCGCCTTGCTCGGCGTGGCGAATGTGCGCGGCGCGCTGGTGGCGTGCCTGTCGCTGGTGGAACTGCTCGGCCTGGACGCCACCAGCAATGGTGCCAGCGGCGGGCGGATCATGCCGCGCATGTTGATCATCGCCGCGCAGGACGGCCCGGTGGTGGTGCCGGTGGATGAAGTGGATGGCATCCATGCCATCGACGAGCGCACCTTGAAGGCGGCGTCGGCCTCCGGCACCCAGGCCAGCGCACGCTTTACCCAGGGTGTGTTGCAGTGGAAAGGCCGCAGCCTGCGATGGCTGGACGAGGCGCAATTGTTGTCTGCCGTGACCCGGAGCCTCACATGACCCCCGACCAGATGCGCGACGCCTCGCTGCTGGAACTGTTCAGCCTGGAAGCCGACGCTCAGACCCAGGTGTTGAGCGCGGGCCTGCTGGCCCTTGAACGCAACCCGACCCAGGCCGACCAGCTTGAAGCCTGCATGCGCGCGGCCCACTCGCTCAAGGGCGCAGCGCGGATTGTCGGGGTGGATGCCGGGGTCAGCGTGTCCCACGTGATGGAGGATTGCCTGGTCAGCGCCCAGGAAAGCCGGCTGTACCTGCAACCCGAACATATCGACGCGTTGCTGCAAGGCACCGACCTGCTGATGCGCATCGCCACGCCGGGCAACACCGTGGGCCCGGCGGATATCGAAGCCTATGTGGCGTTGATGGAGCGCTTGCTCGATCCGTCCCAGGCGCCGGTCAAGGCCGCGCCACCGCCAGTGCCACCAGCGCCCGAGCCCGCACCTGCGCCGCTGGTTGAAGAGCTGCCGCCGGAGCCCGAGCCCGCGCCGCCGGTCACCGCTGAGCCGCCGCGCCAGAACCGCCGCATGACCGAAGGCGGCGAGCGCGTCTTGCGCGTGACCGCCGAGCGCTTGAACAGCCTGCTGGACCTGTCCAGCAAATCCCTGGTGGAAACCCAGCGGCTCAAGCCCTACCTGTCCAGCATGCAACGCCTCAAGCGCATCCAAAGCCAGAGCGCGCGCGCCCTGGACACGCTGGACGGCCAACTCAAGACCCTGGACCTGAACCTCGAAGCCCAGGAAGCCCTGGCCGATACCCGCCGCTTGCTCAGCGAAGCCCAGGCCCTGCTGGCGGAAAAAACCGCCGAGCTGGACGAGTTCGGCTGGCAGGCCGGGCAGCGCGCCCAAGTGCTCTACGACACGGCGCTGGCCTGTCGCATGCGCCCGTTTGCCGACGTGTTGGCCGGGCAAGTGCGTATGGTCCGCGACCTTGGCCGCAGCCTGGGCAAACAGGTGCGCCTGGAGATCGAGGGCGAAAAGACCCAGGTTGACCGCGACGTGCTGGAAAAGCTCGAAGCGCCGCTGACCCATTTATTGCGCAATGCCGTCGATCACGGCATCGAAATGCCCGAGCAGCGCCTGCTGGCGGGCAAGCCGGCCGAAGGTCTGATCCGTCTTCGCGCATCCCACCAGGCCGGTCTGCTGGTGCTGGAATTGAGTGATGACGGCAATGGTGTGGACCTGGAACGCCTGCGCGGCACCATCGTTGATCGGCACTTGTCGCCGCTGGAAACAGCCCTGCGCCTGAGCGAAGAGGAACTGCTGACGTTCCTGTTCCTGCCGGGTTTCAGCCTGCGCGACAAGGTCACCGAGGTGTCCGGGCGTGGCGTCGGCCTGGATGCGGTGCAACACATGGTGCGCCAACTGCGCGGCGCGGTGGTGCTGGAGCAGACGGCGGGGCAGGGCAGCCGTTTCCACCTGGAGGTGCCGCTGACCTTGTCGGTGGTGCGCAGCCTGGTGGTGGAGGTCGGCGAAGAAGCCTATGCGTTCCCGCTGGCGCATATCGAACGCATGTGCGACTTGGCGCCCGACGACATCGTGCAACTGGAAGGCCGCCAGCATTTCTGGCACGAGGGCCGGCATGTCGGCCTGGTCGCGGCCAGCCAGTTGTTGCAGCGCCCGGCCGGCCAGAGCCCGTCGGACACGTTGAAGGTGGTGGTGATCCGCGAGCGCGATGCGGTGTACGGGATTGCCGTGGAACGTTTTATCGGCGAGCGCACGTTGGTGGTGTTGCCGCTGGATGATCGCCTGGGCAAGGTCCAGGATATTTCCGCTGGCGCCTTGCTGGACGACGGCTCGGTGGTGTTGATCGTCGATGTCGAAGACATGCTGCGCTCGGTGGACAAGCTGCTCAACACCGGCCGCCTGGAGCGGATCGCCCGGCGCAGCCAGCAGGCCACCGAAGCGCCGCGCAAACGCGTGCTGGTGGTGGATGACTCGCTCACCGTGCGTGAACTGCAACGCAAATTGCTGCTCAATCGTGGCTATGAAGTCGCGGTGGCAGTGGATGGCATGGATGGTTGGAACGCCTTGCGCTCCGAGGATTTCGACCTGTTGATCACTGATATTGATATGCCTCGCATGGACGGTATTGAATTGGTCACATTGTTGCGTCGTGATAGTCGCCTGCAATCGTTGCCGGTGATGGTGGTGTCGTACAAGGATCGTGAAGAAGACCGACGCCGTGGCCTCGACGCCGGCGCCGACTATTATTTAGCCAAGGCCAGCTTCCACGACGACGCCTTGCTTGACGCGGTGATGGAGCTGATTGGAGGGGCGCGGGGATGAGGATTGCGATCGTCAATGACATGCCCCTGGCCGTGGAGGCCTTGCGCCGTGCCCTGAGTTTCGAGCCGGCGCATCAGGTTGTGTGGGTGGCGAACAATGGGCTGGAAGCGGTGCAGCGTTGCGCTGAAGTGACCCCGGACTTGATCCTGATGGACCTGATTATGCCGGTGATGGACGGCGTGGAGGCGACGCGCCAGATCATGGCCGAGACGCCATGCGCTATCGTGATTGTCACCGTAGACCGTCAGGCTAACGTCAGCCGTGTGTTCGAAGCCATGGGCCATGGCGCCCTGGATGTGGTGGACACGCCGGCGCTCGGTGTGGGCAATCCGAAGGACGCGGCGGCGCCGTTGCTGCGCAAGATCCTCAATATTGGCTGGCTGATCGGCCAGCGCGGCAGCCGCGTGCGGGCCGAAACAGCGCCCCAGCGCGCGACCGGCAAACGCGAGAGCCTGGTGGCGATCGGTTCGTCGGCGGGCGGCCCGGCCGCCCTGGAAATCCTGCTCAAGGGCTTGCCCCGGGACTTTTCCGCGGCCATCGTACTGGTGCAGCATGTGGACCAGGTGTTCGCCGCCGGTATGGCCGAATGGCTGAGCAGCGCCTCCGGCCTGCCGGTGCGCCTGGCCCGCGAAGGCGAGCCGCCGCAAAGTGGCGTGGTGTTGCTGGCCGGCACCAACCACCATATCCGGCTGCTGAAAAATGGCACCTTGGCCTACACCGCCGAGCCGGTGAACGAGATCTACCGGCCGTCCATCGACGTGTTTTTCGAGAGCGTCGCCAGCCACTGGAACGGCGACGCGGTCGGTGTATTGCTGACCGGCATGGGGCGCGACGGCGCCCAGGGGCTCAAGCTCATGCGTGAACAAGGATATTTGACCATCGCCCAGGATCAGCAGAGCTGCGCGGTGTATGGCATGCCCAAAGCGGCGGCGGCGATTGATGCCGCTGTTGAAATTCGCCCATTGGATAGAATTGCGCCCCGATTGCTGGAGGTCTTTGCAAAATGATCAAGACCCCCGGCGGTGCTGGCTTGCAGGTAGTAATTCAGGTGACTGCACATGAATGATTTACAGATCGACGACATCAAGACCGACGAAAACGCCGCCATGGTGTTGCTGGTCGACGACCAGGCCATGATCGGCGAAGCCGTACGCCGTGGCCTGTCCCATGAAGAGAATATCGACTTCCATTTCTGCGCCGACCCGCACCAGGCGATTGCCCAGGCGATCCGCATCAAGCCGACGGTGATCCTGCAAGACCTGGTGATGCCCGGCCTTGACGGCCTGACCCTGGTGCGCGAATACCGCAACCACCCGGCCACGGCGAATATCCCGATCATCGTGCTTTCCACCAAGGAAGACCCGCTGATTAAAAGCGCGGCGTTCTCTGCTGGGGCCAACGATTACCTGGTCAAGCTGCCGGACAATATCGAGCTGGTGGCGCGTATTCGCTATCACTCTCGCTCCTACATGACCCTGTTGCAGCGGGATGCGGCGTATCGCGCGCTGCGGGTCAGCCAGCAGCAGTTGCTGGATACCAACCTGGTGTTGCAGCGCCTGATGAACTCCGATGGGCTGACCGGGCTGTCCAATCGTCGTCACTTCGACGAATACCTGGAGCTGGAATGGCGCCGTGCCATGCGTGATCAAACGCAGTTGTCGTTGTTGATGATTGATGTGGATTTTTTCAAGACCTATAACGATAGCTTTGGTCACGTTGAAGGGGACGAAGCTCTGCGCAAAGTGGCGGCGACTATCCGTGACGCCAGCAGTAGGCCTTCGGATTTGCCGGCGCGTTATGGCGGAGAGGAGTTTGCGCTCGTGCTGCCGAATACGTCACCGGGTGGGGCGCGGTTGGTGGCGGAGAAGCTGCGTATGGCGGTGGCGGCGTTGAAGATTCCGCATATTGCGCCGGCTGAGGGGGCTAGCCTGACGATCAGTATTGGCTTGTCTACGGTGACGCCGCAGCAGGGGACGGATTGTCGGCAATTGATATTGGCGGCGGATAAGGGGCTTTACACTGCCAAGCATAATGGGCGGAATCAGGTGGGGATTGAGTGAACCTTTCCGCTGGAAAATTCGGCGGTATTAGAAGATAAAAAACTTCGCCGCCGATACATAATCAGTGGCGAAGTTAAGTTTGTAAATTACTCTGCTTTGAAGCCTGGCTTGCCATTGGTCAGGCGCCATTCTTTTATTTCTTTTACGATGCCTTGCGGACTATCTTCTCTATCTTTTCGTGGATAGTAAATGAGGTCAGATCCCTCGGGATGCTCGGCCAGACGCTCAAACTCGAAAACCATTTTTACGTCTTCTTCCTCATTGCGAATGCTACTGTCACAAAGAGAAATTACAAAGTTTAGAAATTCGGATTCGGTGTAGTCGGAGATTGAAGTTTTCACTTTTAATTACCTTTCTTGTCTTCGCCATCGGTATTTTCTCGACGGCGAAGTTTTAAGGTTGGTGCCTACTCTGTTTTGAAACCAGGCTTGCCGTTGGCCAATCGCCATTCTTTGACTTCTTTTACAACAGCTTCGGGGCCGGCTTTTCCTGGCGCTGGATAAAATATCAGGTCAGAGCCCGTAGGGTGTTCAGCTAAGGCTTTGAACGCGAGAATTGCATTGGTGTGCTCTTCTTCTGTGGCGTACTCGTCGTTGTGGATTTTTACAACGAGCGTTAGGAACTCATTTTCTGTCATGTCGCTTATTTGTGTGCTCATCTTTTTTGCTCCTTATGAGTATTGAAGTGGTTTTTTGGAGTCAGTATCGCGATGTTGTCGATACCGTACACTTCGCCATTAGCAGAAATATATGTTTTATGGTGGAGCTCAAACCTTATTCTTTTGCCCCGCTGGTCACTCTCTTTCACAATGGGCGCTCGTCCATTTTTCATTGTCGCTAAAGCGCTATAATCGAAATGTGGTGCCAATTCTGAATCTTGGGCAACTGGCTTCCAGAGCGTTTCTCTAAATGATTTGAAGTTTTTGAACCGCTGTCCTCTCAACTGATCAGCAATTTGAGATGGAATTGGGGCGCCTTCACCCTCATACGCGCCTGCAAGCCAGCTACTTTGAATCGCCCCGGATTATCTAGACACCTTGCAAGCTCATTGCGTAACGCTTTTCAAACTCTACCGATGACAGCTGATTGTTGAAACCATGGCGGCGTTTTACGTTGTAGAACATCTCGATGTAATCGAACACATCACTACGAGCATCTTCCCGCGTGGTGTAGATTTTTCGCTTGATCCGTTCCCGTTTCAGAAGCTGGAAAAAGCTCTCGACCACAGCGTTGTCATGGCAGTTGCCTCGGCGACTCATGCTGGCAACCAAATTGTTTGCCTTCAAAAAGCTACGCCAATCGGAGCTGCTGTACTGGCTGCCTTGGTCACTATGAATCATTACCTCTTGTTTCGGTTTACGCCTCCAAACCGCCATCAATAAAGCATCAATGGCCAAATCACTGGTCATCTGCGACTTCATTGACCAGCCAACGACCTGACGAGAAAACAGATCCAGCACCACCGCCAAATACAACCAGCCTTCATACGTACGAATATAGGTGATGTCGGTTACCCAAACCTTGTTGGGTTCCACGACATCAAACTGGCGCTTCAGCAAATTGGGTGAGGCGACCGCTGGCTTACCGCCGTACTTTCCAGGGCGGCGTCGATACCCTGTCTGAGAGCGCAGCCCTTCAAGACCCATCAGCCTTGCCACACGATGGCGCCCGCAAACTTCACCAACCTCGCGCAGATCGTCATGGATTTTGCGATAGCCATAAACGCCTCCGCTCTCCAACCATGAATGCTTGATCAAACCCAGCAGTCGCTGATCGTCTTTAGCGCGTGCAGATTGCGGCTCAGACAACCAGGCGTAATAACCGCTGGGATGGACTTTTAACGTTAGGCAAAGCCGTCGAATGGAATAGTCGCCGGCTCGCTGCTTGATAAAGGCGTACTTCAACCGCACTCCTTGGCAAAGTACGCGGCGGCCTTTTTTAAGATGTCTCGCTCTTCAGTGACGCGCTTGAGCTCTGCTCGCAGGCGACGCAGTTCAGCGTGCTGATCGTCGTCTTGCTGCCGTTCTGCTTGAGGTTTGCTGTAGCGCTTTATCCAGGCATAGAGGCTATGCGTCGACACGCCAAGGCGCGCCGCCACATCAGCGACAGGCAGCTTCTTTTCGGTCACTTGATTGACCGCTTGGATTTTGAATTCTTCGGGATAATGTGGGTTGCTCATGGCACCTCCTAATTGGCCTCAGTTTAAGGCAAAGAGGTGTCTAGGAAACCGGGGGCGATTCAAGGCTGGGGAGGCTTAAGTATTTGTTTTAGAAAAAGTGCGGCTTTGGTTTGTTTTCTCGGCGATCTCTGAGCGCCATTCACAGAGCATTAATTTTTTATTTGAATAAACAGATGAGCGGTATGCTTTTGCCGGGTATCAGCGTTTCGACCAAATCAGCTGGCGTCACCCGATCAGCCCCCAGTGGTGGCGCCGATGAAAGTCTCCACACCACAATCGACCAAGCGGACTGCCGCTTCCCCCCGTTTGCCGTTATACTCGCCGGCTTTCAAAAGTTCGCCAACGAGTGCTGCCCGCCATGGAAATCAACCCGATCCTTAACACCATCAAGGACCTGTCCGAGCGCTCCGAAACTATTCGGGGGTATCTTTGACTACGATCAAAAGCATGAGCGTCTGACCGAAGTCAATCGCGAGCTTGAAGATCCTGCTGTCTGGAACAAACCTGAATACGCCCAGGAACTGGGCCGCGAGCGCGCTGCGCTGGCGCAGATCGTCGATACCCTCGACGAGCTGAACACCGGTCTGGCCGATTGCCGTGACCTGCTGGACATGGCCGTCGAAGAAAACGACGAAGGCGCAGTGGGCGATGTCGTCGCCGAGCTGGCCCGTCTCGAGGAAAACCTCGCCAAACTCGAATTCCGCCGTATGTTCAGCCACGAGATGGACCCGAACAACGCCTACCTGGACATCCAGGCCGGCTCCGGTGGCACCGAGGCCCAGGATTGGGCCAACATCCTGCTGCGCATGTACCTGCGCTGGGCCGACAAGCGCGGTTTCGAAGCAACCATCATGGAACTGTCCGCCGGTGAAGTCGCCGGTATCAAGGGTGCGACCGTGCACATCAAGGGTGAATACGCCTTTGGCTGGTTGCGTACCGAGATCGGCGTACACCGCCTGGTGCGCAAGAGCCCGTTCGACTCCGGCAACCGCCGCCACACCTCGTTCTGCGCGGTGTTCGTGTCGCCAGAGATCGACGACAAGGTCGAGATCGAGATCAACCCGGCCGACCTGCGCATCGACACCTACCGCTCCTCCGGTGCCGGTGGCCAGCACGTAAACACCACCGACTCGGCCGTACGTATCACCCACGTACCGACCAACACCGTGGTCAGCTGCCAGAACGAACGTTCCCAGCACGCCAACAAAGACACCGCCATGAAAATGCTGCGGGCCAAGTTGTACGAGCAGGAAATGCAGAAGCGCAACGCCGCTTCCCAGGCGCTGGAAGACACCAAGTCGGACATCGGCTGGGGTCACCAGATCCGTTCCTATGTGCTCGATGCGTCGCGGATCAAGGATCTGCGCACCAACATCGAACGCAGCGACTGCGACAAGGTGCTCGACGGCGACATCGACGAGTATCTGGAAGCGAGCCTGAAATCAGGCCTGTAACACCCTAATTCTGTGATGGAAGATTTAAAGACATGAGCGACCAACAACTCGACCCGCAAGCCCTGCAACAGGAAGAAAACTCCCTGATCGCCCTGCGCAAGGAAAAGCTTGCTGCCGAGCGCGCCAAGGGCAATGCCTTCCCCAACGACTTCCGTCGCGAAAACTACTGCGATGCGTTGCAGAAGCAATACGCCGACAAGACCAAGGAAGAGCTGGCAGAGGCTGCGATCCCGGTCAAGGTGGCAGGTCGCATCATGCTCAACCGTGGCTCCTTCATGGTGATCCAGGACATGACCGGGCGCATCCAGGTCTACGTCAACCGTAAAACCCTGTCGGAAGAAACCCTGGCCGCGGTGAAAACCTGGGACATGGGCGACATCATCGCCGCCGAAGGCACCCTGGCCCGTTCCGGCAAGGGCGACCTGTACGTTGAGATGACCAACGTACGCCTGCTGACCAAATCCCTGCGCCCACTGCCGGACAAGCACCACGGCCTGACCGACACCGAGCAGCGCTACCGCCAGCGCTACGTTGACCTGATCGTCAACGAAGACGTGCGCCACACGTTCCGTGTGCGTTCGCAAGTGATCGCGCACATCCGCAGCTTCCTGATGGCGCGTGACTTCCTCGAAGTCGAAACGCCGATGCTGCAAACCATCCCTGGTGGTGCTGCGGCCAAGCCGTTCGAAACCCACCACAACGCGCTGGACATGGAAATGTTCCTGCGTATCGCGCCGGAGCTGTACCTCAAGCGCCTGGTGGTTGGCGGCTTCGAGAAAGTGTTCGAGATCAACCGCAACTTCCGTAACGAAGGCGTTTCGACTCGTCACAACCCAGAATTCACCATGTTGGAGTTCTACCAGGCTTACGCCGACTACGAAGACAACATGGACCTGACCGAAGAACTGTTCCGCGAACTGGCGCAGCTTGTTCTTGGGACTACCGACGTGCCTTACGGCGACAAGGTGTTCCACTTCGGCGAGCCGTTCGTGCGTCTGTCGGTGTTCGATTCGATCCTCAAGTACAACCCTGAGCTGACCGCTGACGACCTGACCGACATCGACAAGGCTCGCGCCATCGCCAAGAAAGCCGGGGCCAAGGTGCTGGGCTTCGAAGGCCTGGGCAAACTGCAGGTGATGATTTTCGAAGAACTGGTGGAGCACAAGCTGGAACAGCCGCACTTCATTACCCAGTACCCGTTCGAAGTGTCGCCGCTGGCCCGTCGCAACGATGACAACCCGAACGTCACCGATCGTTTCGAGCTGTTCATCGGCGGCCGTGAAATCGCCAACGCCTACTCCGAGTTGAACGACGCGGAAGATCAGGCCGAGCGCTTCATGGCCCAGGTGGCCGACAAGGACGCCGGCGACGACGAAGCCATGCACTACGACGCCGACTTCGTCCGTGCCCTGGAATACGGCATGCCGCCGACCGCTGGTGAAGGCATCGGCATCGACCGCCTGGTGATGTTGTTGACCAATTCGCCGTCGATCCGCGATGTGATCTTGTTCCCGCACATGCGGCCACAAGCGTAAGCGTAGCGAAATCCGAAGCCGCCTTTTATAAGGCGGCTTTTTTATGCGGCGTAATTAAGCGTCAAGCAAACAGCGCCAGGTTTTGATCTATTCAAGGATGTGTGTGGTGAACCGCGTTATGGCTCAAGAAGGCGCCGCCGGCATTGCTGCTGCCGTGGCGGAAAGTGTCCAGTACCAAGGCCGCAAGGCCAGTCGCCGGGGCAGCGAGCAGCGCCGGCAAGATATTCTCGATGCGGCCATGCGCATCGTCGTGCGTGACGGCGTACGTGGCGTTCGCCATCGCGCAGTGGCGGCAGAGGCCGGCGTGCCGCTGTCGGCCACCACCTACTATTTCAAGGACATCGACGACCTGCTCACCGATACCTTCGCCCAATACGTTGAACGCAGCGCCGCGTTCATGGGCAAGCTGTGGGTGCGCAACGAAGGCCTGTTGCGGGAGATGGTCGCCTACGGTGATGGCAGCCCGCAGTCGCGCTCGCAACTGGCCGATGACATCGCACGGCTGACGGCCGACTACGTGATGCGCCAGTTGACCAACCGTCGTGAACACTTGATGGCCGAGCAGGCGTTTCGCCAGGAAGCCTTGTTGAACCCGCGTCTGGCCGAGTTGGTGCGCTCTCACCAGCAGATCCTGTTGCAGGGTACCGGGCAGTTTTTTCAGGTGTTGGGTTCGCGCGAGCCGCAGCAGGATGCCAAGGTGTTGACGGCTATAATCGGTCGGATGGAGTATCAGGGCCTGCTCGGCAGTGCAGACAGCCTGACCGGTGAAGAGATGCTTGAGATCCTCAAGCGCTATATGCATTTGGTGTTGGCGTCGGTCTGACGTAGGCTGCTGGGGCACATAACGTTTAAAGAGGAAGTTCCAGGTGGACGATTACCAGCAGACGATACGCACCTTGTCTGATCGCATTGTGCTGGCGCAAACACCGATTCGCGTCCTCGACGCCGTGAAGTGGGACGACAGCATTCGCCAGGGTTTCCTCAAGGCCAAGGGCAAGGAAATGCCGGCCGTCAGCCGTGACTATTACCTCAACCGGCCGCTGTCGTTCGACTCCAGTGCGGTGAAGCTGGAGTTCCAGAACATCGAGCGCGACATCACCCGTCGCCTTGGCCAGTTCAGCCCGGTGGGGCAGATCATGCGCCGCATGTGCCGCGAGTACCGCATGGTGGTACGCATGCTCGAAGCGCGTGGCACCGAAGACTTCGGCCTGATCTCCCAGGAGCTCTACGGCGCCGCCTCCGATGCGTTCCACGCCGGCGACCCGACCCTGGCCGACCTCGGCCTGATGCTCTCCGACTACCTGAACAACATCGACGGCCGTGGCGACTTGAAGGACGAGGCCAAGACCCTCACCGCCAAGGACGCCGTGGCCCTGCTGCAAACTCGCCTGAACAAGGTGTTTGGCGAGGCCGAGGAAACCATCCGCGTGTTCGAGTCCGACGGTATCGTCGCTGACGCGGCGGCGGGCGCCGACTACATCAAGATCCGCGCAGACGCGATGTTCAACGACCGCGACGTACGCGCCCTGGAAGTGCATGAAGGCCTGGTGCACGTCGGCACCACCCTCAACGGGCAGAACCAGCCGATCTGCACGTTCCTGTCCAAGGGCCCGCCGTCGTCCACCGTGACCCAGGAAGGCCTGGCGATCCTGATGGAGATCATCACTTTCGCCTCCTACCCGAGCCGCCTGCGCAAGTTGACCAACCGCACCCGCGCGATCCATATGGTGGAAGAGGGCGCCGACTTCCTGCAGGTGTTCGAGTTCTTCCGTGAACAGGGCTTTGAAATGGCCGAAAGCTACGGCAACGCCAGCCGCGTATTCCGTGGCTCGGTGCCGACGGGTCTGCCGTTTACCAAGGATTTGTCCTACCTCAAGGGCTTTATCATGGTCTACAACTACATCCAGCTCGCCGTGCGCAAAGGCAAGCTGGAACAAGTGCCGCTGCTGTTCTGCGGCAAAACCACCCTGGAAGATATGCGCACCCTGCGCCAATTGGTGGACGAAGGCCTGGTAGTGCCGCCCAAGTATTTGCCGGAGCAGTTCCGCGACATGAACGCGCTGGCGGCGTGGATGTGCTTCTCCAACTTCCTCAACCACTTGAGCCTGGATCGGATCGAGGCGGATTACTCCAACATTCTTTGAAGGATCTGCCTGACGAAACCGGATCAAAAATGTGGGAGCTGGCTTGCCTGCGATAGCGGTCTTTCAGTTGAAACAGTTGTGACTGATACACCGCTATCGCAGGCAAGCCAGCTCCCACAGTTGATCTCATTTGTGCTTGAGAGATGAGTCCAACATTTCAGCGAGGCTTCAACGGATGAGAATCCTCGGCATTCTGTGCCTGCTACTGACCTTGAACGGCTGCAGCTCCCTGCTGTTCTACCCCGAACCCGGCCTGCCGTTCACCCCGGAAAAAGCCCATCTGGCCTACCGTGACATCACCCTCACCACCGCCGATGGAGTAAAACTCCACGCCTGGTGGCTACCGGCCAAACCCGGCGTACCGCTCAAGGGCACGGTGCTGCACCTGCATGGCAACGGCGGCAACCTGGCTTGGCACCTGGGCGGTAGCTGGTGGTTGCCGGAACAGGGCTATCAAGTACTGCTGCTGGACTATCGCGGCTATGGCCTGTCCGAAGGCAAGCCGTCATTGCCGGCGGTTTATCAGGACATCGACGCCGCGTTCAGTTGGCTCGACAAGGCTCCCGAAACGCAAAACCAGCCTTTGATCGTCCTCGGCCAAAGCCTAGGCGGTGCGCTGGCGGTGCATTACCTGGCGGCCCACCCGGAGCGTCAGCCGCAACTCAAGGCCTTGGTTCTGGACGGCGTGCCCGCCAGTTATCGTGACGTAGGACAATTCGCCCTGAGCACCTCCTGGTTAACATGGCCGTTGCAGGTGCCCTTGTCCTGGCTGGTGCCGGACACCGACAGCGCGATCCAGGCCATGCCGAAGCTGACCGGTGTGCCGAAACTGCTGTTCCACAGCCTGGACGACCCGATTGTGCCGGTGGCCAACGTGATCCGCCTGTACCAAGCGGCGCCACCGCCGCGAGTGCTGCAACTGACCCGTGGCGGTCATGTGCAGACCTTTGCCGACAAGACCTGGCAAACCGTGATGCTGCGCTACTTGGACGACCCCCAGCACTTCAACGGCCTACGCCGCCTGGGCGAGATTCCGAATTATCCCCTTCCCAAAGTTGATTCATCAGAGAGCCCGCAATGAGCGAAGAACGCAACATGATCCCGCTGATCCTCACCGGCATCGGCACCATTATCGGCACCGTCGGCTGCCTGTGGTTCTACGGCTACCTGCACTTTGCCAAGCCGGAAGACGCGCTGCTGCTCAGCGACTTCACCATGCTCAAGACCGTGCCCGGCGAGGATTACAAGATTTCCCTGACGCCGGCCGCGCAAGTGGCACAGTGCGTGGATGGCGTGTTGGTGATGTTTGATACCGACCAGAAAGGCCTCAGTGGCGTGCTGGTGAACAACAAGAAACAGGCGGTGCGCTGCATGGGCCAGGAAACACCGCAGTTGCAGCAGTAAGTCGCGCGCAGAAATATCTGGAACCGTTTTGTGTAAGGCACCACACAAGGTGACACAACTTACACGGGACGGGGTGGAACGTGGCGATAACGATCGGTGCGATACGCAACATGTTGGACATGGCCAGGGGGCAAGCGGCGTTGGAGCGCCGCGACGCGCAGGAGCAGGCGCTCAAGACGCTGCTGGCCAAGCTTTCGGACAATTCATACGGCACGCCAAGCCTGATACTGCCGGACGAAGATAGCGGCCGTCAGATCAAATTCTGAGCGTCAAAAAAAACCCACCTCACGGTGGGTTTTTCTATGCTGCGCCAATCAATCAGTTAGCGACGGAAGACCGTGGCTTGACCGGCTGGTTGTCGTTGGAAATGGTCACTTCCACCCGACGGTTCATGGCACGGCCCGACACGCTGCCGTTGTCGGCAACCGGGTATTCCTTGCCGTAACCCTGGGTCACGATGCGCGAAATATCCACGCCTTGCTGTGCCAGTGCACGTTGTACGGAAGCGGCACGACGCTCGGACAGGCTCTGGTTGTAAGCGTCCGAACCGGTGCTGTCGGTGTAGCCTTCGACGATCACTTTACGGTCCGGGTTATCGCGCAGGAACTGCGCCAGCTTGGTGATATTCACCAGGCCGCTGGATTTCAGGTCGGACTTGTTGGTGGCGAACAGCACGTCACCAAAGGTCACCAGCGTACCGCGATCGGTCTGCTTGGCGTTCAGGCTGTCTTGCAGTTGCTTGATCTGTGCGTCACGGGCTTCCAGCAGGGCGCGGGCACGGTCGTCGCCGGCGTTTTTCAGCTTGGCTTCGGATTCGCGCAGAACGATGGTGTCCTTGGCCACTTCAACGCGTTGGTTGGTCAGGTAGGCCAACTGGTCGACCTTCTTCTGGTCTTCCTTGTCGCGATAGGCTTTGTCGGCCTTGTCCAGCCATTCGCTGGCGTCCTTGGTTTCCAGCGCCGCCAGCTTGGTGGCTTGCGGGTTGGTTTGCAGGGCCGAGTAGTTGGTCCGTGCGTTTTCCAGGTTCGCGTTCGGCGGGGTGGAGCAGGCCGCCAGGGCAACGCTCATCGCCAGCAGGGCAGGGATCATCAATTGTTTACGCATAGTCATGTCGTCCTTTCAATTCGATATCGGGTGCAATGCAATCGGGTGGCGGCGGCTTATTGCTGTTTGATCACAGCCGGGCGCATGCCTTCCTGACGCAGCTCCTGAACAGCTTTCTGGGAGTCCTTCACAGCCTGCTCAGCCTTGGCGGCCTGGGCTTTGCGCTCTGCAACGCGAGCGTCCCATTCGGCTTGTTCGGCCAGGCGACGGGCTTCGTCGTAGTTCTTGTCGTGCATGGCGATTTCGGCTTGCTTGAGCTTGTCCTGGGCCGACTTCATTTCCACGGCGGCGTACTCGGTACCGCCAGCGCTGACCGCGCTGTTCACGGCAGACTGGGTCACCGCGTATTGCTCGGTCGGCGGGTTGCCGGCGCAGCCCGCGAGAACGAAGCTGGTGCCGATTGCCAGCGCGGCCAATTTAAGCCCGCGCAGGTGGTTAAACGAGGATTTGGCAGTGCTGGTCTTCATCGTCTTCAACTCCATTGGATAACTCCTGAAAAACTTCAAAATCCATCCTGGGAGGTCGGTTGCGGGCCCGGCGGATAAGGCACATGACGCCAGTTCAAACGGCCGTTCCAAGTGATGGCTTACTGGCTGTGACCGGAGGCTTTTTTGAATAGTTCAGAGAAGATGGCGATTTGCCTAAAAAAATATCTGACTGATTGGTCAGCGAAAAAACTTGGAACTTCTGCGTTGCGCAGGGGTACGCCGGGCCTGCGAAAGGCCCGGAATACAAGGGGTTTACCGCAAGGTGTCAGTGTTTCGGTTCGTCGGCTCCCGCTGACAAATCATGCAGATAGCGGCGCGACAGCGTGAGGAAGCGCGGGGTAGGGCCGACGTCTTCGTACAGCGGGTCGCCCTCTTCATCGGTGGCAATCACCTGCTGGCCCTTGATGTAGGGAAAGCTCGCTTCCAGCTCTTCAAGGGCGGCGCCGATCAGCTCGCCGAGCAGTTCCTCAGGGTGGCGCTTGGGGTACATCTCGGCGATGGCCGCCAGCCGTGCGGCGGACTCCATATCCAGATGGATCGCGTACTCGGTCTTGGTCAAGCGACCCTTGGCGTTCTCTTCCCAATGTTGGGCCAGTTCTCGAATTTTCATGGCAACCTCAATAAAGCCCGCGATAGCAGGCGGTGATGAGTGACCAGCCGCGCGCGTGGATAAACGCGGCGACTCAGTGTTGAGACTAGCTGCATCCCACAAGGTTTAAAGTCTTGTCAGAAATGGATGCTGGCGGCACTCTGGCAGACCTGCGCGTCCCGGAATCCTGCTGGAGATTGGCTGATGAGTGATATCGATGCACGCTTGCGTGAGGACGTTCACCTGCTGGGTGAACTGTTAGGCAATACCATTCGAGAGCAGTACGGCGACGGTTTTCTCGACAAGATCGAGCAGATCCGCAAGGGCGCCAAGGCCGACCGGCGTGGCGCTGGCGATGAATTGAGCGCCAGTCTCAACCAGTTGCAGGAAGACGAGCTGCTGCCGGTGGCCCGGGCCTTCAACCAGTTCCTCAACCTGGCCAATATCGCCGAGCAGTACCAACTGATTCACCGGCGCGATGAGTCGCAGCCGGCGCCGTTCGAATCCCGCGTGCTGCCCGAGCTGCTGGCGCGCCTGCAAAGCGAAGGCCACAGCAATGAATCCCTGGCCCGCCAGTTGGCGCGGCTGGAGATCGAACTGGTACTCACCGCCCACCCCACCGAAGTGGCGCGCCGCACCCTGATCCAGAAATACGATGCGATTGCCGCGCAACTGGCGTTGCAGGATCACCGCGACCTCACCACGGCCGAGCGCCAGCAGATCCGCGAGCGCCTGCAACGGCTGATCGCCGAGGCCTGGCACACCGAAGAAATCCGTCGCGTGCGCCCCACGCCTGTCGACGAAGCCAAGTGGGGCTTCGCGGTGATCGAGCATTCGCTGTGGCACGCCATCCCCAATTACCTGCGCAAGGCCGACCAGGCCCTGCACGCCGCCACCGGCCTGCGCCTGCCCCTGGAGGCCGCGCCGATTCGCTTTGCTTCCTGGATGGGCGGCGACCGCGACGGCAACCCGAACGTCACCGCGCCGGTGACCCGCGAAGTGCTGTTGCTGGCACGCTGGATGGCGGCGGACCTGTACCTGCGCGACATCGACCACCTGGCCTCGGAGCTGTCGATGCAGCAGGCCAGCCCGGCGTTGCAGGCCAAGGTCGGCGACAGCGTCGAGCCGTATCGTGCGTTGCTTAAACAGTTGCGCGAACGCCTGCGTGCAACGCGGCAATGGGCCCACGCGTCATTGACCGCCGCGACCCCGGCGCCGGTCGAGGTCCTGCAAAACAACCGTGACCTGCTCGACCCGCTGGAGCTGTGCTATCAGTCGCTGCACGAATGCGGCATGGGCGTGATCGCCGACGGCCCGCTCCTCGATTGCCTGCGCCGCGCCGTGACCTTTGGTTTGTTCCTGGTGCGCCTGGATGTGCGCCAGGACTCCAGTCGGCATTCGGCGGCCATGACTGAAATCACCGATTACCTCGGCCTGGGCCGTTATGAGGACTGGGACGAAGATGCGCGCATCAGCTTCCTGACCAAGGAGCTGACTAACCGTCGACCGCTGCTGCCGGGTTACTTCAAACCGTCGGCAGACACCGCCGAGGTCTTGAATACCTGTAGGGAAATTGCCGCCGCGCCTGCTGCTTCGTTGGGTTCGTATGTCATCTCCATGGCCGGCGCTGCGTCGGACGTACTCGCGGTGCAACTGCTGCTCAAAGAGTCGGGCGTGCAGCGGCCAATGCGTGTGGTGCCGTTGTTCGAAACCCTGGCCGACCTGGACAACGCCGGCCCGGTGATCGAGCGCCTGTTGCTGCTGCCGGGCTACCGCGCGCGCCTGCAAGGCCCGCAGGAAGTGATGATCGGCTACTCGGACTCGGCCAAGGACGCCGGCACCACCGCCGCTGCCTGGGCGCAATACCGCGCACAGGAGCGCTTGGTGGACATCTGCCGCGAGCAGCAGGTGGAACTGCTGTTGTTCCACGGGCGTGGCGGCACCGTCGGGCGTGGCGGCGGGCCGGCCCACGCGGCGATCCTGTCGCAGCCGCCGGGCTCGGTGGCGGGGCGCTTCCGCACCACCGAACAAGGCGAAATGATCCGCTTCAAGTTTGGCCTGCCGGACATCGCCGAGCAAAACCTCAATCTCTACCTGGCAGCGGTGCTGGAGGCGACCTTGCTGCCACCGCCGCCGCCGGAACCGGAGTGGCGCCATTTGATGGACGAATTGGCGGCAGACGGCGTCAGCGCCTACCGCGCCGTGGTGCGGGAAAACCCGCAGTTCGTCGAGTACTTCCGCCAGTCCACCCCGGAGCAGGAACTGGGCCGCTTGCCCCTGGGCAGTCGCCCGGCCAAGCGCCGTGCGGGGGGCATCGAAAGCCTGCGCGCAATTCCGTGGATCTTCGGCTGGACCCAAACCCGCCTGATGCTGCCCGCCTGGCTCGGCTGGGAAGCCGCGTTGAGCAAGGCGCTGGAGCGTGGCGAAGGTGAATTGCTGGGGCAGATGCGCGAGCAGTGGCCGTTCTTCCGCACCCGCATCGACATGCTGGAGATGGTCCTGGCCAAGGCCGATGCGGACATTGCCCGGCTGTATGACGAACGCTTGGTGCAGCCAGACCTGTTGCCATTGGGTGCGCACTTACGCGACCTATTGTCGCAGGCGTGCAGCGTGGTGCTTGGCCTGACTGGCCAGTCGCAACTGCTGGCGCACAGTCCAGACACCCTGGAGTTTATCCGCCTGCGCAACACCTACCTCGACCCCTTGCACCTGTTGCAGGCCGAGTTGCTGGCACGTTCGCGCCAACAAGAGGCGGCGCAGGACAGCCCTCTGGAACAGGCGCTGCTGGTGTCCGTGGCCGGTATTGCCGCTGGTTTGCGCAACACCGGCTAAGGTTTTCCAAGGGTTCTCAACGGCTTGCAGATAAACCACGGCGGCCGCCCGCAAATGGGCGGTCGGCGTTTGTGGCGGTGGGTTGCACCCAGGCACACCCTACCTATGACGCATGCCCTGCGCGGGTTCCTGCGACTTTTGGCGGCTTGTATGGTGACGGCCCGCTGTGTATCTTGATCAGCCTTTGGCCGTTTGGGCGGCCCGAATCCTATTTTTACGCGATTGGCCCCACGCGGCGAATCCGAGCATCATCTCTATAAAAAATTGAGGAGCACATCAATGCGCGTCATTCTGCTGGGAGCTCCCGGGGCCGGTAAAGGTACTCAGGCAAAGTTCATCACTGAAAAATTCGGCATTCCACAAATCTCCACCGGCGACATGCTGCGTGCAGCGGTCAAGGCCGGCACCGAGCTGGGCCTGATCGCCAAGAGCGTGATGGACAGCGGTGGCCTGGTGTCCGATGACTTGATCATCAACCTGGTCAAGGAACGCATCAGCCAGGAAGACTGCAAGAACGGCTTCCTGTTCGACGGCTTCCCACGCACCATTCCCCAGGCTGAAGCCCTGGTGAAGGCGGGCGTTGAACTCGACGCAGTGGTTGAAATCGCGGTTGAAGACGAAGAAATCGTCCAGCGTATTGCCGGTCGTCGCGTTCACGAAGCCTCGGGCCGCGTGTACCACACCATCTACAACCCGCCAAAGGTTGAAGGCAAGGATGACGTGACCGGCGAAGAGCTGGTGCAGCGCAAAGACGACACCGAAGAAACCGTGCGTCATCGCCTGTCGGTCTACCACTCCCAGACCAAGCCGCTGGTGGATTTCTACCAGAAGCTGTCGGCTGCCCAAGGCAAGCCGAAGTACAGCCACATCCCAGGTGTTGGCTCGGTCGAGGCGATCACTGCCAAAGTGCTGCAAGCACTGAGCTGATCACTCGATTTGCTTCATCTATAACGGCCCGCTTGCGGGCCGTTGTTGTTTATACTGGCGCACTTTTTTTCGACTTGGAAACCCACACCGATGAGCACCCTGCTGGCCCTGGACACCGCGACTGAAGCTTGCTCCGTTGCCCTGCTGCACGATGGCAAGGTCACGAGCCACTACGAGGTGATCCCGCGCCTGCATGCGCAGAAGCTGTTGCCGATGATCAAGCAGCTGCTGGAAGATGCCGGCACCACCCTGTCTGCCGTCGATGCCATCGCCTTCGGCCGTGGCCCCGGTGCGTTTACCGGTGTGCGTATCGCTATTGGCGTGGTGCAGGGCCTGGCGTTTGCCCTGGAGCGCCCGGTGTTGCCGGTGTCCAACCTCGCCGTGCTGGCCCAGCGCGCCTTGCGCGAGCACGGTGCCCAGCAGGTGGCCGCGGCCATTGATGCGCGCATGGATGAAGTCTATTGGGGCTGCTATCGCGAGACGGCGGGGGAGATGCGCCTGGTGGGCGTCGAAGCCGTGCAGCCGCCGGAGGCGTCGGTATTGCCGCAGGACGCCAGCGGTGACTGGTTCGGTGCTGGCACCGGCTGGGGTTATGGCGAGCGTATCGGTGTGCAGTTGGTGGGCCAGGATGCAGCGATGTTGCCCCACGCCGAAGACCTGCTGACCTTGGCCCGCTTCGCTTTCGAGCGTGGCGAAGGGATTCCCGCCGACCAGGCCGCGCCGGTTTACCTGCGCGATAAAGTCGCGCAGACCAAGGCCGAACGCGGCCTGTAAATGTGGCGAGGGAGCTTGCTCCCGCTGGGCTGCGTAGCGGCCCCAAAAAAAGCGGGAGCGCTGCGCACTCCAGCGGGAGCAAGCTCCCTCGCCACAGGTCCTCCGCGAGCGTAAACGCGCCGCTAAATGCGCCAATCGTCAGAATTTGCCCCAGCTTTTAAACCTTTTTCAAATTATGTGTTCTAGTTATCACCAGAGCATTTGCGCGCTACGGATTGCGCCACTAAAATGCCATTACCGATAGCGAGTTCGCGCCCATGCGTATTGATGGCTTTTCCTCACAGTCCTACCCAATCAAGCGCAAGCCGCGTAAGGCAAACGCGACGGTGGACGACGCTGTCGAGGATTCGCCGGACTTCATCGAAGTCCAAGCCGATGCGCAGGCCAATGCCCAAGCGCGTATCAGCGGTCTTCCCGCCCGTCAGCAAGACATGGTCTTCCCCCGCTCCATGAGCAAAAGCGTTGCCACCGCCCTGGCCAGCTACCTGACCACCGCCGGCTTTGTCGATTGGGATATGGAAGTGCTGGGTCTCGACATCCACATCTGATGCGCCTGCCTTATTTCATCGGTTGCCCGTCCTGGAGTGAAAACGCCTGGCGCGAGTACCTGTACCCGGCCGATGCGCGTTCCAGCGATTACCTTGCCCTCTATTCCCAGGTCTTCAACGCCGTTGAAGGCAACACCACGTTTTATGCGCGGCCCTCAGCCGCCACGGTGCAGCGCTGGGCCGAGATCATGCCCGAGGATTTTCGCTTCACCGCGAAATTCCCGGGTGATATCAGCCATGGCGGCGACTTGCGCGAGCAGTTGCCGGCAGCGGAAAGTTTTGTCGGCTTGATGAGCCCGCTGGGTGAGCGTGTATCGCCGATGTGGCTGCAATTGTCGGCGACGTTCTCGCCACAGCGGCTCGCCGAGTTGGCCGGGTTTATCGACGGCCTGGAACGCCCGCTGGCGGTGGAAGTGCGCCACCCGGAGTTCTTCGCCAAGGGCGATGCCGAGCGCATGCTCAACCGGCTATTGCGGGACAGGGGCGTTGAGCGCATCTGCCTGGACCCGCGTGCGCTGTTCAGTTGCACGTCCACTTCGGCGGCGGTGCTGCATGCCCAAGCGAAAAAACCCAAGGTGCCGCCACGCCCGGCAGCGCTGACGCTGTTTCCCCAAGTGCGATTTATCGGTCATCCCGAGCTGGAAGCCAACGATCCGTTCCTGGTCCCGTGGGTCGCGAAAGTCGCCGACTGGATCGAAGAGGGCCGCACGCCCTACGTGTTCCTGCACACCTCGGACAACCGCCTGGCCGCGCAACTGGCCCTGCGCTTCCACGATCAACTGATGGGGCGTCTGCCCGGCCTGCCGCCGCTGCCGACCCTGAATCGAGCGCCCGCTGTGGAACAACTGGGGTTACTCTAAGGCTCCTTTTTTCGCCAGGAGCCAGACATGGATGCCCAAACCCTTCGCGCCGAAACCTTCAAGGCCTTGCATGAGCGTGATCGCGCCTTCGTGATGCCCAACCCGTGGGATGCCGGCTCCGCGATCATGCTCGCCAGCCTCGGTTTTGAAGCCCTGGCCACCACCAGTGCCGGCTATGCATTCAGCCTCGGCCGCCCGGATGCGGAAGGCGCGTTGTCCCTGGAAGACACCTTGAGTAATGCCAGCGCTATCGTGCAGGCGACCGCGTTACCGGTGGCGGCGGACCTGGAAAACGGCTTCAGCGACACCCCCGAAGGCTGCGCCCAGACCATCCTGCGCGCGGCGGCCAGCGGTATCGTCGGTGGTTCCATCGAAGATGCCACCGGCATTGCGGTTGACCCGATCTATCCCTTCGACTTGTCAGTAGAGCGCGTGGAAGCCGCCGTTGCCGCAGCCCGCAGCCTGCCATTTCCCTTCACCCTGACCGCCCGCGCAGAAAACCTCCTGCATGGCCGCCTGGATTTGCCTGACACCATCCGCCGCCTGCAAGCCTACGCCGAAGCCGGCGCCGACGTGCTCTACGCGCCGGCCTTGCGCAGTGCCGAGGAAGTGCTGGCGGTGGTCAAGGCTGTCGCGCCCAAGCCGGTGAATGTGTTGATGTCCGGCGGCCTGAACCTAAGCGTGGCGCAGTTGAGCGAGATGGGCGTGCGGCGCATCAGCGTCGGCTCGGCCCTGGCGTTGGCGGCGTATGGCGAGTTCTATCGGGCGGCGCAGGAGGTGTATGAGTTGGGCACGTTTACCTTCACCGAACGCAAGATGCCGTTCAGCCAGGCCAACGCTTTCTTCAAGGATTGAGTCAGGCGGCCAGGCGCAGGTTCTGTGTGACCAGCGGGCGCGCCCAGTAGTAGTCGAAGTCCAGGGCCTTCTGTTGCTCCACCAGTTCTTCGTCCGGGTACGGCGTGGCGGCGGGTGGCAGCAGGTCCAGTTCGAACTCGGCGATGGGCAGGTGAAGCGGGCGCGGTTCGGGGGCCGGGCCGGGCTCCGGCAATGGTTGGCCGGCGGTCAATACGATGGGACGGACCCAACCGCTGTCGAAATTCTGCTGGCGCTGTTGGGCGACGATTTCGTCGTCCGGGAACGGTGTGGCCGCCGGTGGCAGCAATTCGGTCTCGAACTCGGCAATCGGCAGGAACAGCGGCTCAGGCGGGGCGATCTCGGTGTCTTTCACGTCGCACTCACGCTGGGTGAGGATCTGTGACAGCAGGTCGGCGCCAGCGCGCGGTTCAACTTCCGGGTCCAGCGGTTCCGGCGCCTGGGCGGCGAGCGCGTCCGGCGTGCCGCCGAGCTGCTCGGCCAACGCCCGGGCGAAGAAGTCCTGCCACACATGACTCACCCCGGCCAGCGCTTGGGTATTGCGCAGGCCGTAGTGGTTATGGGTCGGCAGTACACCGATGGTTTGGGGAAGAATGTCTGACATTTTTCTCGGTCGACGCTCAGCTCTGGCAAAATACCTGACTGTTGGTTTTATCGGCCGTTGTTTGCCGATCCTTAATATTTTTGAGCGTAGCGATTGATGAGCGAACAACCAGCGGCCAGCCGCATCCGGGTCGAGGCCTTGGCCGAGGGTTTCCAGGCCCTTGCCGAACAATGGGCGACGCGGCTTGACCTGCCTTTGCAACTGGCGGATGCGGATTTTTCCCTGCAAGTCGGCGAGCAAGGCCTACAGCTGCAACAGCTGGGGCCTGATGCACCGGGGGCGGTGCGCGTGGACTTCGTCGAAGGCGGCGCGGCGCACCGGCGTTTGTACGGCGGCGGCAGCGGGCAGATGATTGCCAAGGCCGTGGGCATCGCCCAAGGCGTGCGGCCACGGGTGCTGGACGCCACGGCGGGGCTGGGCAAGGACGCTTTCGTGCTGGCCAGCCTGGGCTGCGACATGAGCCTGATCGAGCGCCAGCCGCTGATCGGCGCCTTGCTCGAAGACGGCCTGGCACGTGGAGCGGATGATTTTGAAGTGGCGCCGATCGTGGCGCGCATGAAGCTGCTCAAGGGCAATTCCATCGACGTGATGCGCAATTGGGAGGGCGAGCCGCCGCAGGTGATCTACCTCGACCCGATGTTCCCGCACCGTGAGAAAACCGCCCTGGTGAAGAAGGAAATGCGCCTGTTCCGGCCGTTGGTCGGCGATGACCCGGATGCCCCGGCCTTGCTCGCTGCGGCGTTGGCCCTGGCTAGCCACCGGGTGGTGGTGAAGCGGCCACGCAAGGCGCCTTGCATCGAGGGGCCCAAGCCGAGCCACGCGTTGGATGGCAAGTCCAGCCGGTATGACATTTATCCGAAGAAGGCGCTCAAGGGCTGAGTTGTTTAGTGGCCTTTAGGGCCTCATCGCAGGCAAGCCAGCTCCCACACTTGAAAGTATTCACAAATCAAAATGTGGGAGCTGGCTTGCCTGCGATGGCGCCAGCCCAGACAACACAAGGCCTCAGGCCCGATAAGCCCGCATAAACAACCCCACCACATCCCGCACATGCGCCTCGGCGGCTTCCTCACTCAACTGCCCGCCACAGCCATACAGCAAGCAGAAATTCGCCGTGCCCTTGAGCAGGCAAAAGAAGTGCTCGGCCGCCGTAAACGGCTTGTCGATGCTCAACGCACCGCTCTGGTCGATCTTGCTCAACAGGCGCTCCATGCCTTGCAGCATGCGCATCGGCCCGGCTTCGAAGAAGATCTGCGAGAGTTTCACGTCCTGATTGCCGGTGGTCATCATCAGGCGGTGCAGGTTCACCGATTCCTCGCTGTTGATCAGCCGATGGAACCCCCGCGCGATATTCAGCAACACCGTCTCCACGGGTATGCCAGCGGGCAGCTCGAAGTACATCACCGGCAGTTGTTCCTCGCACGTTGCCACCACGGCAGCGGTGAACAAGGTCTCTTTGTCGGTGAAGTGGCTGTAGACGGTCAGCTTCGACACGCCGGCTTCCAGTGCCACCGCGTCCATGCTGGTACTGGCGTAACCATTGCTCAAAAACAGGATTTTCGCTGCTTCGAGGATAGCCTGGCGTTTTGCCATGTCCTTGGGACGCCCGGGGCTATTGGTGTTTACAGGATTGTCGGACATTTTCACCTTTAATACTGGACTGGCGAGTTTGGTATTAATAACATACCGGCCAGTATAATTATTCCTAGCTCCATTTGCGAAAGGTCCTTCAGCATGCGCAGCACTTTCCTGCCCCTTGCGTTGCCTGTCAGCTTGGCTTTCCTGCTGGCCGCCTGCGGTCACGAGGAAGCACCCCAGACCGTTATCCGCCCGGCCATGGTGGTGCAACCGCAACCTTCGGCGCAGGCGACGGACAGCTACCCCGGCGAAGTGCGTGCGCGCTATGAGCCGGACCTGGCCTTTCGCATTGGCGGCAAAGTCAGCAAGCGCCTGGTGGAGGAGGGCGAGCGGGTCAAGGCCAACCAGCCGCTGGCCGAGCTGGACCCGCAAGACGTGCGCCTGCAACTGGAAGCCACCCGCGCCCAGGTCGCTGCCGCCGAGGCCAACCTGAGCCTGGTGCGCGCCGAGCGTGACCGCTACAAGACCCTGATGGACCGTCAGATGGTCAGCCGTTCCCAGTACGACAATTCGGAAAATCTCTACCGATCCGGCGAAGCGCGCCTCAAGCAGATCAAGGCCGAGTTCGACGTGTCGAGCAACCAGGCCGGTTATGCCACGTTGCGCGCGCCGCAGGACGGCGTTGTCGCCAAGCGTGCGGTGGAAGTGGGCCAAGTGGTGTCTGCCGGCCAGACGGTGTTCACCCTGGCCACCGATGGCGAGCGTGAAGTGTTGATCAGCTTGCCGGAGCAAGGTTTCGGTCGATTCAAGATCGGCCAGCCGGTGTCCGTCGAGTTGTGGAGCCAGCCCGACCAGCGTTTTGCCGGGCGTATTCGTGAGTTGTCGCCGGCCGCTGATCCAAAATCACGCACCTTCGCTGCGCGTGTGGCGTTCACCGGTGGCAAGGTCCCCGCTGAACTGGGGCAAAGCGCTCGTGTTTTCATACAGGCCGACGGCGTGATTCCCCTGTCGGTGCCGCTGTCTGCCCTCAGTGCAGAAAATGGCGATTCCTACGTCTGGCGTGTACAGGCGGACAACACCCTTAAACGCACGCCGGTACGCATCGGCGCGTTTGGCGAGAAGAGCGTGCCAGTGCTGGAAGGCCTGAGCCCCACGGACTGGGTGATCGCAGCGGGTGTGCATGTGCTCCATGAGGGCCAGCAAGTGCGCCCGGTGGACCGCTCCAACCGAGTGGTGAATCTGGCGGCCAAGGAGTAGTCCCCGATGGGTTTCAATCTTTCCGAATGGGCGTTGCGTAATCGCCAGATCGTACTGTTCCTGATGATCCTGCTGGCGGTGGTCGGCACCTTGTCCTACACCAAGCTGGGACAAAGCGAAGACCCGCCGTTCACCTTCAAGGCCATGGTGATCAAGACCAACTGGCCAGGCGCCACGGCCCAGGAAGTCTCGCGCCAGGTCACCGAGCGCATCGAGAAAAAGCTGATGGAGACCGGTGAGTACGAGCGCATCGTGTCCTTCTCGCGCCCCGGTGAATCCCAGGTCACTTTTATGGCCCGCGATTCCATGCACTCGGCGCAGATCCCCGAGCTGTGGTACCAGGTGCGCAAGAAGATCAGCGACATCCGCCAGACCCTGCCACCGGATATCCAGGGGCCGTTTTTCAACGATGAATTCGGCACCACTTTTGGCAATATCTACGCCCTGACTGGCGACGGTTTTGACTACGCCGTGCTCAAGGACTACGCCGACCGCATCCAGATTCAACTGCAACGGGTGCCGGATGTGGGCAAGGTCGAATTACTCGGCCTACAGGACGAGAAGATCTGGATCGAACTGTCCAACCTCAAGCTGGCCACCCTTGGCTTGCCGCTGGCCGCGGTACAGCAGGCCTTGCAGGAGCAGAACGCGGTCTCCACCGCCGGCTTCTTCGAAACCCCGACCGAGCGCGTGCAGCTGCGGGTGTCGGGCAACTTCAAGACGGTGGAGGAGATCCGCAACTTCCCGATCCGCGTCGGTGACCGCACCTTCCGCATCGGCGACGTGGCGGACATCCACCGTGGCTTCAACGACCCACCGGCCCCGCGCATGCGCTACATGGGCGCGGACGCCATCGGCCTGGCCGTGGCCATGCGCGACGGCGGCGACATCCTGGTGCTGGGCAAGGCCCTGGAAGGCGAGTTCGCACGCCTGCAGAAGAATCTTCCGGCAGGTATGGAGCTGCGCAAGGTGTCGGACCAACCGGCCGCGGTGAAAACCAGTGTCGGCGAATTCGTCCAGGTACTGGCCGAAGCCTTGGCCATCGTGTTGCTGGTGAGCTTCTTCTCCCTCGGTGTGCGCACAGGCATGGTGGTGGCCCTGGCGATTCCGCTGGTGCTGGCAATGACCTTTGCCAGCATGTATTACCTCGGCATCGGGCTGCACAAGATCTCCCTCGGTGCACTGGTTCTGGCCTTGGGCTTGTTGGTCGATGACGCGATCATCGCTGTGGAAATGATGGCGATCAAAATGGAACAGGGCTACGACCGGCTCAAGGCCGCGAGTTTCGCCTGGACCAGCACCGCGTTCCCGATGCTCACCGGCACGCTGATCACCGCCGCCGGGTTCCTGCCGATTGCCACCGCGCAATCGAGCACCGGCGAATACACCCGCTCGATCTTCCAAGTGGTGACCATCGCGTTGCTGGCCTCGTGGGTCGCCGCGGTGGTGTTCGTGCCGTACCTGGGGGAAAAGCTCCTGCCAGACCTGGCGAAGATTCACGCAGCTAAACACGGCACCGACGGACCTGATCCCTACGGCACCCCCTTCTACCAGCGTGTCAGACGTTTGGTTGAGTGGTGCGTGCGTCGGCGCAAAACCGTGATCGTCCTGACCTTGCTGCTGTTTATCGGCTCGGTGGCGCTGTTCCGTTTTGTGCCGCAACAGTTCTTCCCGGCCTCCGGTCGCCTGGAGCTGATGGTCGACCTGAAACTGGCCGAAGGCACGTCCCTGAGCAACACCGCCGATCAGGTCAAGCGCCTGGAAGCGCTGCTCAAGGAACACGCCGGCATCGACAACTACGTGGCCTATGTCGGCACCGGCTCGCCGCGCTTCTACCTGCCGTTGGACCAGCAATTACCTGCGGCGAGTTTTGCGCAGTTCGTGGTGTTGGCCAAAACCATCGAAGAGCGCGAAAGCCTGCGCACGTGGCTGATCGAAACCCTGAACGAGCAATTCCCGGAACTGCGCTCGCGGGTTACGCGCCTGGAGAACGGCCCACCCGTGGGTTACCCGGTGCAGTTCCGTGTGACCGGCGAGCACATCGAAGAAGTCCGCGCCCTGGCGCGGAAAGTGGCGGCCAAGGTTCGCGAAAATACCCACGTGGTCAACGTGCACCTGGACTGGGAAGAGCCGAGCAAGATCGTCTACCTCAATATCGACCAGGACCGCGCGCGCGCCCTTGGCGTCAGCACCGCCAACCTGTCGAAGTTCCTGCAAAGCTCGCTCACCGGCTCCAGCGTCAGCCAATACCGGGAGGACAACGAGTTGATCGAGATCCTCCTGCGCGGCACCGTGCATGAACGCACCGAGCTGTCGCTGCTGCCAAGCCTGGCGGTGCCGACCGACAACGGTAAAAGTGTGGCGCTGTCGCAGATCGCCACCCTGGAGTACGGCTTCGAAGAAGGCATCATCTGGCACCGCAACCGCCTGCCAACGGTGACCGTGCGTGCCGATATCTACGGCAAGGAACAACCGGCGACCCTGGTCCAGCAAATCCTGCCGACCCTGGAAGGCGTACGCGCCGAGCTGCCGGACGGTTACTTGCTGGACGTCGGCGGCACGGTGGAAGACTCCGCCCGTGGGCAGAACTCGGTGAAAGCTGGCGTGCCGTTGTTCATCGTGGTGGTGCTGACATTGCTGATGCTGCAACTGCGCAGCTTCTCACGCACGGCAATGGTGTTTCTGACGGCGCCGCTGGGTTTGATCGGTGTGACGTTGTTCCTGCTGGTATTCCGCCAGCCCTTTGGTTTTGTGGCGATGCTCGGCACCATCGCCTTGTCGGGGATGATCATGCGCAACTCGGTGATCCTGGTGGACCAGATCGAACAGGACATCAAGGCGGGCCTGGCGCCGTGGCAGGCGATTATCGAGGCCACCGTCCGACGCTTCCGTCCGATTGTGCTGACAGCCCTGGCGGCGGTGCTGGCGATGATCCCGCTGTCACGCAGCGTGTTCTTTGGGCCGATGGCCGTGGCGATCATGGGCGGGCTGATTGTGGCGACGGCGTTGACCCTATTGTTCCTGCCGGCCCTGTATGCTGCGTGGTTCCGAGTGAGGAAGGACGTCGCGTAATCATGTTGGCCACCGTTTCAGCCCTGATGTTGTTATTGCTTGCCCCGGGCCCGACCAACACGCTGCTGTTTCGCGCAGGTGTGTTGTTCGGCTACCGGGCCTCCTGGAAGCTCGCGCTTATCGAATGCCTGGCCTACCTGCTGCAAGTCTCGGTGTGGGGCGTGGCGCTGCTGTACCTGGCGGCGTTCTCGCCGTGGGCGCTGAAGGCTACGCAACTGGCGGCGGCGTGTTACCTGCTGTATGTCTCGTACAAGCTCTGGCAGCGCAAGAACAGTACCGTCGATTCAGGCGGTGACCGTTTCTCGGGGCCGTATTTCTTCTGGCTGACGGTCATGAACCCCAAGGGCCTGCTGATCGTGTCGTTCATCGCACCCGTCAATGCGTTTGCCACATTGCCCGGTTATGCCGGCTTCATGGCCACGCTGGCGCTGGTGGTGATACCGGTAGGGTCTGCCTGGATCGTGCTGGGCAGTCGTTTCGAAGGGATTCAAAAGGCCTGGCTGACGCCATTGAAGATCAACCGCGCGACGTCGATTGCCATTGGCTGCTTTGCCACGTTGATGGTGGGGCGGTTGGCGGAGTCGGTCCTGCATTAGATCGCTCCCCGTTGCAGGGAGCGATCCGTTCAACGCTTACAGCGCGCCAAACACCTTCTTCGCCAAACTGGTGGCCGCAGCCGCCGGGTTCTTGCGAATGGTCTCTTCCTGCTGCGCAATCATCTTGAACAACCCATCCAGCGCCTGCTCGGTCACGTAGTTCTCGACGTTGGCGCTCTTCGCATCCACCGCGCCAAACGCCGCAGCCTTGCCGGCCAGGGCGTTGTACTGCTGGGCCACGCCGACCTTGTCGGTCGCCGCTTTCACGATCGGCAGGAACTTGGCGCGGATCTGTTCGCGGCTGCTTTTATTCAGGTACTGGGTGGCGGAATCCTGGCCGCCGCTGAGGATGCCCTTGGCGTCGGTCACGCTCATGTTTTTCACGGCGTTGACCAGGATCGGCTGGGCCTGGGTCACGGCGGATTCAGCAGCTTTGTTCATGCTGGTTTCCAGTTGCGTGACCTGGTCACCCATGCCGAACATCTTCAGCTTGTCGGCCACTTTGCCCAACTTGCCAGGCAAGCCGATCTTCACTTCCGGGTTGTTGCTGAAACCACCCGGTACCCCAAGCTGTTTCACGGCGATCTGCGCGCCTTGGGTCAGTGCGTCCTTGAGGCCGCCGGAAGCGTCGCCCTGGGACAGGCTGGAGAGGTCCAGCGCCATGGCGTTGGCCCCCAGCAGCAGGCCGGCACACAGGGCAGTAAAGCGAAGGGAGTTACGGAGCATGGGCGCTTCCTTTTGATCGAGTTCAGTGGGCCACGGCGTCTACGCGCAGGCGCAGCGGTTGTGGATCCTGGCCGTTGAGCTGCACAGAGTGCCGTTCGGTGGTGATAAACATTAGCTTGCCGTCCACTTCGATGCGAGCGCTGACCGAGTAGCTGTGGCCAGGCTTGACCTGGGCCGGGTCGTAGCTCAGGTGAAACGGCAGCGGCACCTGGCCTTTGACCGGGCCTTTCTGTTCGGCGAGGGTCACCGCCGGTGCGTCGGCCAGGGACACGTCTTGCAGGCTCACGCTCAAGGTGGCGGTTGGCGGCAGGGCGATGCGTTGCAGGTAGAACACTTCGCCATCGAGGCTGGCCTTGGGTGCGGGCGTCATGGTTTGGCAGGCTCCGAGCAGGGCGGTGAGGCCCAGGAGGATGATCTTTTTCATGGTGCAGCTCCTTGTCAGCGGCGCCGGAAACAGCCCGGCGCCTTATTCAATCTAGCGGCTTTCTTCGGGTTTGAGAGGCTCGGATTCGACCGGCGTGTCATCCACGCGGTGCAGCGCCACCTGGCGGATCGACAGGCGAATCTCCGCCGGCAACACGCGCTTGGCGGCGCCTTCGGCCAATTCACCGAGCAGGTCGTGGTAACTCAATTTGCCGGCTTCATCGCGGCGCAGCACATCTTGCTCCAGCAACGACTGGATAAAATGTCGGAAAAGGCTCTTGTCGAAGAACTCCGGGGCGTTGAGGCCATGCAGGATCGACAGCCGCTGGGCCATCACCGTGCACAGATCTTCCAGTTCTTCGGCGCTGATGCTGTTCTGGCCGCTGTTGAGCAGCAGCGAGATCGCCATGTAGAAGCGTTGCAGGGTCTGGGCGATGCTCTTGGACAGCAGCGTCAGCAACACAAAGTGCCGCGAGCTGGGCGCCGGGCGCAGGAACACGTTGTTCTCGAAGCGCAGCAGGCCTTGTTCGACAAAGGCGTCCAGCCATTGATCGACCACAGTGTCCAACTCTTCCAGCGACCAACGGATAAACAACTCTGATTGCAAGTACGGGTACAGCGCGTGGGTGTAGCGCAGGATCTGGTCGCGGCTCATGCGCGAGCTGCTCTGGAAGAAACTCGCGAGCAACGCCGGTAACGCGAAGATGTGCAGCACGTTGTTGCGGTAGTAGGTCATCAGGACGGCGTTCTGCTCGTCCAGGTACAGAATCTTGCCGAGGGCGTCGCTCTGTTCCGACAGCAGGTTCATGTCCAAAACGTGCTTGATCAGCGCCAGGCCATCGCCTTCGGGCAAGGTGGTGTGGGGCGAGTAGGGCACGCGGCGCAGCAGCGCCAGGTACAGGTCGAGTTGGCGTGCCATGGCCTGTTCATCCAGGGCCAGACGCGTGGTGGAGAGCAGCGCCAGGGCCACCAGGTTCACCGGGTTTACCGCAGCGGCTTCGTTCAGGTGACGAGCCACCTGTTCGCCGAGGCGGTTCGTGGTTTCGTTGAGCCAGGCCGGTTTGTAGTTCGGGCCCAGCTCCTGGCTGCGCCAGTCCGGTTGTTCAGTGTCGAGGAACTCGGCCAGCTTGATCGGCTCGCCGAAGTTGACCGCGACTTGGCCGAAACGCTGCTTGAGCGCGCCGACCACTTTGAAAATATCGAAGATCGATTCTTTCTTTTTTGTCGCGCCGCGCAGTTCGCCCAGGTAGGTGCGGCCTTCGAGCACGCGCTCATAGCCGATATACACCGGCACGAACACGATGGGCATGCGCGAGGAGCGCAGGAAACTGCGCAGGGTGATCGCCAGCATGCCGGTCTTCGGTTGCAGCATGCGCCCGGTGCGCGAGCGGCCGCCTTCGACGAAGTACTCCACCGGGAAGCCCTTGGTGAACAGGGTGTGCAGGTATTCGTTGAACACCGAGGTGTACAGCGGGTTGCCCTTGAAGGTGCGGCGCATGAAAAACGCACCGCCACGGCGCAGCAGGCTGCCGATCACCGGCATGTTCAGGTTGATGCCCGCCGCGATGTGCGGCGGGGTCAGGCCGTTCTTGAACAGCAGGTAGGAGAGCAGCAGGTAGTCGATATGGCTACGGTGGCACGGCACGTAGATGACCTCGTAGCCCTGGGCAACCTTTTGCACGCCTTCGATGTTATTGACCTTGATGCCATCGTAGATCTTGTTCCAGAACCAGCTCAGCACCACTTCGAGGAAGCGGATCGCGGTGTAGGTGTAGTCCGAGGCGATCTCGTTGCCGTAGCGCAGGGCCTGGGCCTTGGCTTTTTCCGGGCTGATTTTTTCCCGTTCGGCTTCGTCCAGGATGGCCTGGCGCACCAGCGGCATGTTGACCAGGCCTTTGACCAGGTTGCGCCGGTGGGACAGGTCGGGGCCGATCACCGCCGTCTTCAGGTTGCGAAAGTGCACCCGCAGGATCCGTTGGGCCATGCGCACCGTGCGTTCGTGACCTTTATTGTGCTCGATCAATTCACGCAGGTTGATAGGCGCGGAGAATTGCACACGGGTCTTGCGGCCGAGGATCAGGATGCTCAGCAAGCGTCGCAGGCGCCCGGTGACCGCCCAGCTGTCGGCGAACAGCAGCTTCCAAGGGCTGGACTCGCTCTCGGGCGACTGCCCCCAGAACACGCTGACCGGAATGATTTGTGCATTCTCTTCGGCGTGCTCGGTGAGGGTGTTGACCAGGCGGGTCAGGGTCGGCGGTGCACCGCGCTTATCCTGGCGGCCGAGCCAGTCGGGCTCGGGCGTAAGGTAGAAGAATGCCGCCGGTTCCATCAGCGGCCCTACCGCGACCGGCAGCACCGGGCGCGGCAGGCCGGCCTTGGTGCACTCGGCATCGACCACGGCCAATTCGGTGAGGGAGGGCGATTGCAGGACGTAGAACACCGGCCGGCTGCGGTCCAGGTTGAGGGTAAGGGACGACTGGTTGATCGTCTCTGAGCGAACCCAGAGGTACAACAGTCGGCGCAAGGTGCCAAACACCAGACGGCGGAACGGGGAGCGGGTCATAGGCGTGCTGCTTCAAGTGAGAAAAACCGAGCAGACGCTCGGGCGGGTAGTGTGCCGTATTCGCCGAAAATCGGCAAAAAAGCAGCGAAGTAAACTTGAGTTGATGGTTTTTGAACCTGTCTTATACTCGGCAGTTCAATGCGACCGACTCAACAATAAAAAAGCATGTGGGAGTAAGACAAATGGCAACGCGCGAAACCGGCAATGTGAAGTGGTTCAACGATGCAAAGGGTTACGGGTTTATTCAGCGCGATGATGGCAAGGACGTGTTTGTACACTACCGCGCCATTCGCGGTGACGGCCACCGCTCGTTGGCCGAAGGCCAGCAGGTGGAATACGCCGTGGTGACCGGCGAGAAGGGGTTGCAGGCGGAGGATGTGGTGGGTCTCTAAGACCACCGCTGAACCCATGTGGGAGCGGGCTTGTGTGGGAGCTGGCTTGCCTGCGATGCAAGCAGCTCGGTCTGTCAGGCAGACCAGGGTGATGCTATCGCAGGCAAGCCAGCTCCCACACAAGCCCGCTCCCACAGTTGATTGGGTTCACAACTCAGGGCTTATGCAGTTTTCCAGGTGATTTCTTCTTCACCATCCGCGCTGATGCGCATCCAGCGATCGGCGCTTTCCTCACCTTCCTCTTCCACCCACGTCCCCGGCGCGCAACGCACTTCGACGTTCAGCGCAGCAAACGCGGCGCGGGCGCAGGCGATGTCGTCGTCCCACGGGGTCTGGTCGCTTTCCAGGTACAGGCTGTTCCATTTGCCTACAGCCTTGGGCAGCCAGGTGACGGGCACGTTGCCGGCCTTGCACTTGTAGGTCTGGCCTTTCTGGACCCAGTCGGTGCACGGGCCCAGGGCGGCGCCCAGCCAGGCGGCGACGGCTTTGTAGTCGACGTCGGCGTCCTTCAGGTAAATCTCGATATCGGGTTGGCGCATGGATGTTCCTCGTTGCGGGATTCGAAAATCCATTCGCGGAAAAGTCGGTTATTGAAGCACGAAATAGTCGTAGCGCATCGACACGGTGACAGACAGCGGCTCGGCCGCCTCGATCACTTCGCTGCGCCGCTCGGCGCTGGCGCGCCAGCCGTGGGGGGTCATGGCCAGCAGGTTGGCGCGGTCTTGAGGCTCGGCCAGGCTCAGGGTGAACTCCAGGGTTTCACTGTGGGCCAGGCTCATGCCGTCCGGCACCAGGGCCAGGTGCTTGTCATCGGTGTACTCGCGCACTTCGTCGTACAAACGCTCGCGCAGTTCCATCAGGTGGCCGCTGGTCGGGCCAACTTTCATCAAGCCGCCGCCGGGGCTGAGCAGGCGCTTGGCCTCTTCCCAATCCAAGGGGCTGAACACGCTGGCGAGAAACTGGCAGCTGCCTGAGGCCAACGGCACGCGGGCCATGCTGGCGATCAACCAGGTCAGCGCCGGGTTGCGCTTGCACGCGCGCTTGACCGCTTCCTTGGAAATGTCCAGCGCGTAGCCGTCCGCCTGGGGCAAGGCGTCGGCGATTTGCGCGGTGTAGTAACCCTCGCCACAACCGATGTCCACCCAGCGTGCCGGGGCACGTTCGGCGGCCAGTTCGGCCAGGCGCTTGGCCACCGGGGCGTAGTGCCCGGCGTTGAGGAAGTCGCGGCGCGCCTCGACCATGGCCAGGTTATCGCCCGGGTCGCGGCTGTTCTTGTGCTGCACCGGCAACAGGTTCAGGTAACCCTGGCGCGCGCGGTCGAAACGGTGCCCGGCGGGGCACGCGACGCCATTGTCCACCGCGTTGAGCGGGGCGCTGCAAATGGGGCAAGCGAGCATCAGGCGAGCAACTTGATCAGGGTCTGGTAGTAGATTTCGGTCAGCACGTCGAGGTCGCTGGCCAGAATGCGTTCGTTAACCTGGTGGATCGTCGCGTTGACCGGGCCCAGCTCAACCACCTGGGTGCCGAGGGTGGCGATGAAACGCCCATCCGAGGTACCGCCGCTGGTGGACGCCTTGGTCTCGCGACCGGTGATCGCCTTGATGCTGGCCGAGACCGCATCCAGTAACGCGCCCGGTTCGGTGAGGAACGGCAGGCCCGACAGTGCCCATTCCACGTGCCAGTCCAGGTCATGCTTGTCGAGGATCGCCGCGACGCGCTGTTGCAGGCCTTCGACGGTGGACTCGGTGGAGAAGCGGAAGTTGAACACCGCCGTCAGGTCACCGGGGATCACGTTGGTGGCGCCGGTGCCGGAGTTCAGGTTGGAGATCTGGAAGCTGGTTGGCGGGAAGAAGGTGTTGCCGTCGTCCCAATGCTCGGCGGCCAGTTCGGCCAGGGCCGGTGCGGCCAGGTGGATCGGGTTCTTCGCCAGGTGCGGGTAGGCCACGTGGCCTTGCACGCCGCGCACGGTCAGGGTGGCGCCGAGGGAGCCGCGACGGCCGTTCTTGACCACATCGCCCACCAGCGTGGTGCTCGACGGTTCGCCGACGATGCACCAGTCCAGGCGCTCCTTGCGTGCGGCCAGGCGTTCGATCACGGCCTTGGTGCCGTGGTGCGCCGGGCCTTCTTCATCGCTGGTGATCAGGAAGGCGACCGAGCCCTTGTGGTCCGGGTAGTCGGCGACGAAACGCTCGGCCGCCACCAGCATGGCTGCCAGGCTGCCTTTCATGTCCGCCGCGCCACGCCCGCAGAGCATGCCGTTTTCATCGATCAACGCGTCGAACGGGTCGTTCTGCCAGGCCTGCACCGGGCCGGTGGGGACCACGTCGGTGTGACCGGCGAAGCACAGCACCGGGCCTTCGTGCTTGCCGTGGGTGGCCCAGAAATTGTCCACATCTTCGATGCGCATCGGCTCAAGCGCAAAACCGGCGTCGCCCAGGCGCTGCATCATCAGCTTCTGGCAATCGGCGTCGATCGGCGTCACCGAGGGGCGACGGATCAGGTCGATGGCAAGTTGAAGGGTCGGCGAAAGGTCGGCATGGGCCGTCATGGGAAAACTCCGGGAAGCGTGTAATGGGCGCAGGACGTATGAGGACTTTAAACTGGCGCAGATCCAATGTGGGAGCGAGCAAGCCCGCTCCACAAAAGCCCTGTTGCACATAAGGCATTGGCACAGGCCAAGTCTTGCAAAACGGCCGTTATCTTATAGCAAAACGGCGGCCAGAGGCCGCCGTTTAGTGCATTGCGCAAGTTTTTACACAGCGGCCGCAGGCTCCGCCGCTACCGAAGGTTTCGGTAGCGACGACAGGAACGCCATGATCAACGCCGCCACATACGGCAGCGATTGCACCAGCAGCATCACCACCCAGAAGCGAATGTCATTGCTCGGCAGGCCCTGCACCAGGTAGATCCCCAGCGCGGCGCCCCACAGCAGCAGCATGATGAACATTTCTTCGCGAGCTTCGGAAATCGCCACCCAGAAGCCGTGGTTATCGGCGTTTTTCGGTGTGCGAAAGAACGGAATACTGCTGGTGAAGAAGCCATACAACACCGCTTTGGCGATGGTGTGGGACAACGCCAGGCCGGCCAGGGCCGCGCAGAACGCGTCCTTGAGGTTTACGCCCACGGCACGACGGTACAGGAAGACGATCTTGCCCACTTTGAACACGAACAACGCCAACGGCGGGATCGCGAAAATCAGCAGCGGCGGATCAACCCGCGTCGGCACGATAATCATCGCCGCCGACCACAACAGTGCGCCCACGGTGAAGAAGATGTTCATGCCGTCCGCCACCCACGGCAGCCAGCCCGCGAGGAAGTGGTAGCGTTGGCCACGGGTCAGCTCGGTGTCCTTGCCGCGCAACAGGCTGGCGGTGTGGCGCTTGATGATCTGGATCGCGCCGTAGGCCCAGCGGAAACGCTGTTTCTTGAAGTCGATAAAGGTGTCCGGCATCAGGCCCTTGCCGTAGCTGTCGTGGTAATACGCCGCCGACAGACCTTTCTCGAATACCCGTAGGCCCAGTTCGGCGTCTTCACAAATGCACCAGTCGGCCCAGCCGAGTTCTTCGAGCACCGAGCGACGGGTCATGGTCATGGTGCCGTGCTGGATGATCGCGTCACGGTCGTTGCGAGTGACCATGCCGATATGGAAGAAACCCTTGTATTCCGCGTAGCAGAGCTTCTTGAAGGTGCTTTCGTTCTGGTCGCGGTAGTCCTGCGGCGATTGCACCACGGCGATTTTCGGGTCGGCGAAGTGCGGCACCATGTGCTTGAGCCAGTTGGGCGACACGCAGTAGTCCGAGTCGATCACCGCGATCACTTCGGCATCCTTGGCGGTGTGCGGCAGCAGGTAGTTCAACGCGCCACCCTTGAAACCGGCCAGGGGCGCGACGTGGAAGAACTTGAAGCGCGGGCCGAGGGTTTCGCAGTAGTCGCGCACCGGTTCCCAAACGGCTGGGTCTTTGGTGTTGTTGTCGATGATCAGGACTTCGTAGTCCGGGTAGTCGAGGGCCGCGAGGGCGTCGAGGGTCTGTTTGACCATCTCCGGCGGCTCGTTGTAGCACGGCACGTGGATCGACACCTTCGGGCGGTAGTCCGAGTCCCCTTCGACCGGCAGGAATTCACGCCGACGCTTGTGAGTCCACACCGCTTCCGCCAGTTCGTGGGCTTCGGTCAGCAACACGATAAACACGCCGAGGGCGCCGAGCGCCAAGAGAATGCCCACGGTGACACTGAACCAGGTGCTGTATTGCTGGCTGTAGTCGTAGCCGATCCACACCAGCACCGAACCGCAGAGAAACGCGATAAAGGTCAGGAAGGTGCGACCACGCTGGCGCAGGGCCGAGCCGTCGATCATCAGCAGGGTCAGCGACAGCAGGGCGAGCACCACCGAACCGATGGCGAGCACGCGCCATTGCGGGATCGCGACGACCGGCCCTTCAAAATTGAATTTCTGCTGGCGCGCGGCGTTGAACACGCCCCAGTAGGCACCGGCCGAGCCTTCATCGCTGACTTTCCACGGCTGGTCGAAGGCTTCGATCACGAAGTAGTTGTAGCCCTGGCGATTGAGTTTATTCACCAGTGTGCGTAGGTAAATCGCCTGGTCGGCCGGCGACGTTTCATTGCCACCGCGCATGCGGCCGTTGCTCGGCCAGCCAACCTCCGACAGCAGCAGCGGCTTTTTCGGGAACAGTTTCTTCAGGTCCTTGGCGCGGTCGAGTACGTACTGGCCGGCCTTGTCCATCGGAATGTATTCCCAGAACGGCAAGATGTGCGCGGCGATCAGGTCGACGTGCTTGGCCAGTTGCGGGTTCTTTTCCCAGATGTCCCATTGCTCGGAGGTCGTGACCGGCACTTTGACGGCGGCGCGCACCCGATCCAGCAGCACAATCAGCGCTTCTGGGGTGATGTCCTTACGGAATACCGCTTCGTTACCCACCACAACACGCACCACACTGCGTGAGTTGTTGGCGATTTCGATAGCGCGCTGGATTTCCCGCTCGTTGCGTTCCAGGTCCGGGCTGATCCAGATCCCCAGGGTCACGCGCAGGCCGAACTCTTCGGCCAGCTTGGGGATGTCGCCCAGGGTGCCGTCGACCGAGTAGGTACGGATGTTGTCCGTCAGCTTGCTCATGATCGCCAGGTCCTGGCGCATCTGGTCGTCGGTCGGGAACTGGTTCTTCTGCGGGTACTGGCCTTGCTGGAACGGCGAGTAGGAAAAACCGGAGATCTGTTCAGGCCAGTTGGGGGTGGTGACCGGGCGGTTGATCAGCGCCCAGAAGCCGGTGAACAGTGCGGCGATTGCCAGCACGATCACCAAGTTGAGTCCAAATTTACGCGATGCCATGGCTATTTCGGGTTCCAAAGGGTGTGGAACGAAAAGAGGTGTCGGCCTGCGCCGAACGGCGCGCATCCTACACCGGCGCTTCCCTGAGCGTACAGCAAGCAGAGAAAAGCCGGACGTTAGTCAGCGAAAGCCCATCTAAGTTCTTAACTTGTAACTTGTAGCTTAAAACTTGCCGCTGCGTAGCCCATAATGCGCGCCGGTTTTTGGGGTAATGGTCATGAGTACAGAAGATCCACGGTTTGCAGGCGTCGCCCGCTTGTATGGCATTGAAGGCCTGGAACGCTTGAAAGCGGCCCATGTGGCGATCGTCGGCGTCGGCGGCGTGGGCTCCTGGGCGGCGGAAGCCATCGCGCGTTGCGGGGTGGGCGAGATTTCGCTGTTTGACCTGGATGACGTGTGCGTCAGCAACAGCAACCGCCAGCTGCATGCGCTGGACAGCACCGTGGGCAAACCCAAGGTCGAGGTCATGGCCGAGCGCCTGCGTGGCATCAACCCGGATTGCACGGTGCATGCGGTGGCGGACTTCGTCACCCGCGACACCATGGCCGAGTACATCACGCCAAACATTGATTGCGTGATTGACTGCATCGACGCCGTCAACGCCAAGGCCGCGCTGATTGCCTGGTGCAAGCGTCGCAAGATCCAGATCATCACCACCGGCGGCGCCGGTGGGCAGATCGACCCGACGTTGATCCAGGTGTGCGACCTGAACCGGACGTTCAACGATCCGCTGGCGTCCAAAGTGCGTTCAACCCTGCGCCGCGATTATGGGTTCTCGCGCACTGTGACCCGTCACTACAGCGTGCCGTGTGTGTTTTCTACCGAGCAACTGCGTTATCCCAAGCCGGACGGCAGCATTTGCTTGCAGAAGAGTTTCGTCGGCGATGGGGTGAAGCTGGACTGCGCCGGTGGGTTTGGTGCGGTGATGATGGTCACGGCCAGCTTTGGCATGGTGGCGGCGACCAAGGCGGTGGACAAGATTGTGGCTGGGGTGCGCCGGCCTTCGGAGCGGGTCAAGCCCGCCTAGGTTCCAGAGCCTTGCACAATTCAAAATGTGGGAGCGGGCTTGCTCGCGAATGCGGTGGCTCAGTCAATCATGCATCGACTGACACGGCGCTTTCGCGAGCAAGCCCGCTCCCACATTTAGTTTTGTGTATGGCTCAACGCTCGCATGCGCTGCAAGACTGCATTCAAGCCATTGCTGCGCGACGGTGACAGTTGACGGGAAAGCCCCAATTGATTGAACCAGTCGGGCAAGTCCACGGCCTGCAACTCGGCAGCCGACAACCCATTCACCCGCACCAGCAACAACGCCACCAACCCCCGAATCAACCGCGCATCGCTGCTCGCAGCAAACTGCCATTGCCCATCCTGCAAACGCCCCACCAACCACACCAGGCTTTCACAGCCCTGTACCAGGTTGGCCTCCACCTTATCTTCAGCGGCCAGGGCAGGCATGCGCTCACCCCATTGCATCAGCATCCGCGCGCGCTGCTCCCAGCTGCCGACAGCCTGGAACGCTTCAAGCGCTGTCACTGCATCAGCGGGCAAGCTCATCGCAACATATCCAGCGCCTGATCCAGCGCCTCAAAAAAGCGCTCCAGGTCGTCGGAATCGTTATACAGGGCCAGCGAAACACGGATCGCCCCCGACAAATGCATGGCCTTGAGCAGCGGCATCGCACAGTGATGACCGGCGCGTACGGCAATGCCTTGCTCGGTGAGCAGGTGCGCAAGGTCGGCATTGTGCACGCCCTCGACCACAAAACTGACCAACGCTACTTGAGGCGTGCCCAACACGCGCACGCCATTGCGCGCATTGAGCCCGCGCAGCAAGTAGTCATGCAGCGCCGCTTCATGGGCGATCACCGCTTGCTGATCCAGCGAATTCAGGTAATCCAGGCTGGCGCCCAGCCCGATCACGCTGGCAATCGGCGGCGTGCCGGCTTCGAAACCCAGCGGCGCCGGGCGAAAGCTGGCGCTGTGGTAGTCGGCCTGCTGCACCATCTCGCCGCCGAACTGCCAGTGGCGCAGGTGATGCAGGGCTTCGTTGCGACCAAACAGTACGCCGACACCGTCCGGGCCGTAGAGCTTGTGGCTGGAAAATACGTAGAAGTCGCAGCCCAGGGCCTGTACGTCGTGACGGCCATGAACGATGCCTTGGGCGCCGTCGATGACCGTCACAGCACCGTGCGGCTGGGCCAGGGCAAGCAACGCTTCCAGCGGCTGCCATGCCCCGAGCACGTTGGACAACTGGCTCACGGCCAGCAGGCGTGTGCGCGGGCCGATCAGCGCGGCGGCGGCGGCGAGGTCGATCACGCCGTCAACGCCAAGGGGCAATATCACCAGTTCCAGGGCGCGGCGTTTGGCCAGTTGCTGCCAGGGCAGCAGGTTGGCGTGGTGTTCCAGGGCGCTGATGACAATCTCATCGCCCGCATTGAATAGATGCTCCAGGCCATAAGCCAAGAGGTTCAGCGCTGAGGTAGCGCCGTGGGTGAACACGATCTGCCCGCTGTCACCTGCGTTCAACCACTGCGCGACCTTGCTGCGGCTGTCTTCGAACGCCTGGGTCGCATGGGCGCCCGGCAAATGTTGGGCACGGTGCACATTGGCTGCGCCATTGGCGTAGTAATGGCTGATGGCATCCAACAGGGCCTGGGGTTTTTGCGTGGTGGCGGCGTTGTCCAGGTAGGTCTGGTCTTGCCGTTGCAGGGTGGCGATGGCCGGGAAATCGGCGCGCCAGGGAGAGGGCACTAGCATGGTGTTCAAGACTCGTATAAGCGAGCCCCAGGAGCGGGGCCCGCTAGTGGCATCGAGTGGCTGCTTAGTTGTGAGCGTGCAGCGCTTCGTTCAGTTCGATGGCCGATTTGTGGGTTTTGCACTCCACGGCACCGGTCTCGGAGTTGCGGCGGAACAGCAGGTCCGGCTGGCCGGCCAGGTCGCGCGCCTTGACCACTTTGACCAGTTGGTTCTGCTCGTCCAGCAGCGCGACCTTGGTCCCGGCGGTGACGTACAGGCCCGACTCCACGGTGTTGCGGTCGCCCAACGGGATACCGATACCGGCGTTGGCGCCGATCAGGCAGCCTTCGCCGACCTTGATCACGATGTTGCCGCCGCCCGACAGGGTGCCCATGGTGGAGCAACCGCCGCCCAGGTCCGAGCCCTTGCCAACGAACACGCCAGCCGACACGCGGCCTTCGATCATGCCCGGGCCTTCGGTGCCGGCGTTGAAGTTGACGAAACCTTCGTGCATCACGGTGGTGCCTTCGCCCACGTAGGCGCCCAGGCGCAGACGCGCGGCGTCGGCGATACGCACGCCGGCCGGGACCACGTAGTCGGTCATTTTCGGGAACTTGTCCACCGAGAACACTTCCAGCAGCTCGCCACGCAGGCGCGCTTCCAGCTGGCGTTCGGCCAGTTCGCTGATGTCGATGGCGCCCTGGCTGGTCCACGCGACGTTTGGCAGTTGCGGGAACACACCGGCCAGGCTCAGGCCGTGGGGCTTGACCAGGCGGTGGGACAGCAGGTGCAGCTTGAGGTAGGCCTCGGGCGTGGAGGTCAGCGCGGCGTCTTCGGCCAGCAGCGTGGCGACCAGCGGGGTGTGGCTTTCAGCCAGGCGGCTGAGCAGGGCGGCCTGGGTGGCATCGACGCCTTTGAGCGCGTCGGCCAGTTGCAGGGCCTGGGTGACGGTGAAGGTGATTGCCTGGTTGCCTTCGGTGTAGCCGAGGATCGGCGCGATGGCTGCGACGATGTCAGCCGAAGGGTTGAGCAACGGTTGTGCGTAAAACACTTCCAGCCAAGCACCTTGGCGGTTCTGAGTGCCGACGCCGAAGCCCAGGCTGAACAGGGAATTGGACATGCTGTTACCTCTACAAAAATGGAAAGGGCTGGCCTACTTGAGGGCCGCCGAATAACTATCTGGCTTGAAGCCAATCAGGGTTCTGTCACCGAGATCCAGCACCGGGCGCTTGATCATCGAAGGTTGTGCGAGCATCAATTCAATGGCTTTCGACTGATCGAGATCGGCTTTGCGTTCGTCTTCGAGTTTGCGAAAGGTGGTGCCCGCACGGTTCAAAACCACCTGCCAACCGTGCTCGTTGCACCATTGGGTCAAGTGTTCACGGTCGATACCGGCCGTTTTGTAGTCGTGGAACTCATAGCTGACGCCGTGCTCATCGAGCCAGGTGCGCGCCTTTTTCATGGTGTCGCAGGCTTTGATGCCGTAAAGCTGTAAGTGCTTGATTTCATTGGGCATAAATTCTTCCCCAAAACTTCCCCAATATCGCCCTAAAATTCAGCCGTCGATTATGCCACGTCGATCCACTCAGCGCCTCGGCTGTCTCGGTACAGGTCGGTCATAGTGGCCGAACGGTGACCAAGCAGTTTCTGGGCGTCTCGGCCTTCGAGCTCGTGAAGGCGAGCGGCGAGGGAGCGCTGTTCGTGAAAGGATGGTGGCTGACGGCCAAAAGTTATCCCAAGCTTCACGCCGGCTTTGTCGCGCGCCTCAGCAAAAGCAGAGCTCAGCGTGTCCAGCACTACCGCCTGGCCAGCCTTTGCCCGACCTGAAGCTTGTGCATGGTGCACCAGGTGTTGTGACAGAACGCGGTCGCGGCATTGCTTTATTACTGTGGACAGGTCCAGGCCGACCGAATCGAGGCGAAGCGCGGTGCTGATCCGAAGCCTGGCCCCGGTCTTGGACTGAACGACATGCAGGAAGCCGTCGTGCACGTCCTTGAAAAGCATTGATGCAATATCGTCACGCCGCTGGCCGGTGAGCACCGCCAGTTCCATTGCCCTGCGAAGCCAGGGTTTCGTGGCTTCCTCGTAGATTGCCTTCCACAGTTCCAGCGTCAGCCGTTCGCGCTTGATGTTCACCCGCGCCGCCTTGGTCACCTCGACCGGGTTTGCGTCTGCCCACCCCCGCGCCTGCGCCTCGGCGAACACGTCTCGCAACAGCGAACGCATTGCCCTGGCCATCTGCGCCTTTCCCTCTTTTGCCATGCCTGTCAGGTAATCGGCCACATCCATCGTTGTTATGTCCTTAATCCCCTTCGAACCGAATACTGCCGTCAGGCGGTTTAACCTCATGCCCACGTTTTTATTGCTGCTGGCTGACAGCTTGCGCTCGGCGAACAGCTCGCGGTATTCGTCCAGCCATTCCGAGAACAATTTGCCAGGGGCTGGCGCCGGGGTGCTGATGCGCTCTGCGAGCGTTGGCTTGATGGCGTCTGCGTGGTTGGCGGCGACGGCCTCACGGATCGCCGCCTCCTTATCCTTGCCCAGGCCGAACACGCGACCACTGACTGGGTCGCGGTAGGTGTAATAAGTGACGCCGTTGCGGGCGTCGGTCTTGCGGTAGAGATTGGGCGGAAGATCCTTCGACCCGGTGTTACGCGGCCTGGGCGCCATTGCGTGCTCTCTCTATTCTGCTGATCAGGCTGCCGCCGACAATCCGCACGGGCTGCTGATCCGGTTCTTGGTAGTGGGCGTCGGACTCTACATAGTAGTTGCGCCCGTGCTTGACCGGTACTGGCGCGATTCGGCCCTCTCGGGCCCATTTGCGCAGTGTGTTGGGGCTCGGCGGCGTCTTGAACTCGGCCGCCGCCCATTCATCCAGGGTGACTTTTGCCATGATGATGCTCCGCGCCGCGCTGTGCGGCAGAAAGTTGGAGGGGTTATTCGTCGTCGGAGTCAGGATCTTCATCATCGCCATGGCTGACGCTGATGGGCAGTTTGCCGAGTCGATCCATTGCCAGGACGAGCCCGATGCGCAAGCCCTTGGCCATATCTTTTGTCAGAACGATGTCGACTGGATCATCGATGCCCAGGGAAAGGGTCGTGCCTTCTTTGGAGTTGTCGGTAATGATCTGCAGTTGATCGGTCTGCCGTTTATGCCATGCAAGCAGCGCTTCGATCATCTCGCCGACATCCTGTGGGGCGCCTACTGAGCCATCCAGCGCGCCTTTGACGAGGTTCTCCAGCTCCAATTTTTCATCTTCGGCGCGCTCGAGCTGGTCGTCAGCGGCGAATGGCCCGCCCACCATCGACCAGCTGCTGGCGAATACCTGGGCTTGTTCCATGATGGCTTTAACAGTTTTCTCAGACATGCGAATACCTCGCCCGCCGCTTACCGGCAGGCATGTAGGGGGTTTGGGGTTAGGCGCGGTGTCCGCGTTTGCAAAACCAGTCGAGCGCAATGCAAATCAGCGGGTTTTTGTACCAGTCGTCCAGCTCTCGGCGCTCATTCCGATCTCGGTAGAAAGTGGGGCCGAGGTAGTTATGCCAGGCCATGAAGACGCACGTACCGTCGCCGAGACGTAAGCGGAAGAATGGAGATAGGCATATAAACCCATGCTCAATCCGAACGCATGTCATGGCCTTGGCCCCTTGTAGATGAACACGTAGGCGAACCAGAGGGTGGCGATCATGGCGTCACCGGCTTGAACGAAACCGCCCAGACCCACGGGTTGGCGGCCCATGCGTGCGGTCCATTGATGGAATTCCACAAGTCGCCAAATGCTTCTTTGGCGGTGGGCCATGGCGTGAAGAGGTTTCCAGGGCCTTCTCGACTCACCCACGTATCGCTACCGTCGCGCATCAGGCGCACGCCCTCGGCGATCGCCTGCGTTTCGCTGATGTCCTGCAACCGCTCGACGCGCACGTCGGTGATCTCCAGCAGGATGCGGCTGGCCCAGCGCGGCATATGGATTGATGGTTTCCAGATTGGCTGATCAGCTTCGTACGGGGTCAGCCCGTCGGCGGCGTAGACCATCGTCCCGTCATCGATTGCTTCGCTGACGTTCAGGTCATCCGGCTTGAGGTAGGGGCCGCGCATCACTTCGAAGTGATCGCAGTACCAGGTCTCACGCACCCACAGCCGATCGCCGGGCTTTCCGTAGGGGCAGAAGTTGATTGCCGGCCAGTAGCCGTCGTCGCACTCCACCAGGGGATAGCCCGCGACTACATCTGCCTGGCCGCGTGGCTCGTCGAAGCGGTTTGTCAGCTTGTGGCTGATTGCCCGGTGCGTGACCGTCTTCCGGCCTTCCAGGGTGGCGCGCACCATCGGCGCCGAGAACAGGATCGGCCGCTCCTTTACTTGAGACATGACTTCGTCCTTGCCGCTATAGCGGCTGACTTTGAGTTAATAAAAAGTGAGGGAGAGGGCCGAGAATTAAGATTTTCTCGGCGGCGTTAAGATTTTATGGGGAGGGCGCACTAATCAGAGCCAGAACGCGGCGCTTGCACTCTTCGTAGCCCTTGGTCCAGTCGTCGCCGATTTGATCGTCTGGGACCGGGTTGGCGACGAACTCGCGCACCGTTACCGGCGCGGGCTGCTCGGCCATGGCCGATATTTCACCGATAGCTAGGGTCGCAATCTCAAAGGGCTTTTCGTATATAGCTGACGCCTTGACCACCTCATTGAGGGCGTAAACGGCGTACGCCAGCCGCGCTTCCAGTTCACGAACCCGCTTCGTTCGCCGGGAAACCGCAGCACTGAGATCATCAATGGTTTGATCCGCCGTATTCAGGCTCAGCTGCAGGCCGTCACGCTCCCTGACCGCGATCGCGTGCTTGCCGCGCCAGTGCAGCACTGCGTCCAGTTCTTCAACCGATTGAATTACCTTGCTCATGCTTAGAACCTCAATTGTCTGTGCCGGTGTAGGTTCGCCATGGCACCTTCACGCCGTTGACCAGAAATCCCCAGTCACCACGCCACTTGCTGGTGATGAACAGGGTGTAGACGCCGGCGGGCGACACATCATCGATTCGGTGGTACTCGCCGTGCCGAAGGCTCGCGGTATCGCCAGGCTCTCGCCAGTAATCGATGTCGGTGTGTCCTCCGGATTTCCATGTATGCCGACGCTGCTCCCTGTACCAGCCGCGCAGGATGATCGTGCGGGCATCCCACGGGTGATCGTGCAGGTCCCGGTCTTCATCGGGCCGCATGATGTGGTGCACACGGAACGACCACGGGCACCACCACAGCGCGGGCTTGTGGGTATCGCGGGAGTAGGGGTTGAACAGCCACCAGCGGCCCATGTAGCGGGTCTTGCCGTCTGCGGACATGATGTGCAGATACGGTGTGCGCTGGGCGCGGGCGATGAGCCAGGCGGCAACCGCCGGGCGCGCAAGAAGTTTGGCGATCAGGCGCCAGAACAAGTTGATCACGGGGAGTCCTTGCCGGGCCATGCCCGGGCGGTGGAGTGGGGGGGGGTTATGCGGCGCGTGCTTGGCGTTCTTCTGCGCGCCATGGATCGTTGGCGCGGGCGAGTGCTGCCATCGGCGGCGGACTGACGCTGTTGCCGCACATGTGCACCTGCTGGGTGATGGTGAAAGGCTTGCCGTCGGCGCCGTGGGTGATGATGTAACTGGCTGGGAAGCCCTGGGCCTTGTACAGCTCGGCAGGCTTGAGCATCCGCAGGCAGATATCGACGATCACATAAGGCGTGCCCTTGACCATCACGGTGACCAGGGCGAGGCGGTCTTTGGTCGTAATGGTGGGTGCTGGTGCATCGCAGGCACTGACGTTCTCGGTGCCGTAGTAGCTGATCAGGAAGGCGGCAACGCGCAGGGCGCCCGCTTCGTGTTCCGGCGAGAGGGTGAGCGACACCAGCGAACTCTTGCCGCCGCCACCGGCGGTGATGGTCGGCGCCGGATCATCCAGGCCCTGGCCAACGCTGCCGCCGAATGCCCGCTCCATGAACGCACTGACCAACCCGTGGTGCTGGCCGCCGGCGCTGATGGTGTGCAGTGGGTCGTTGGCGTCCCGTGCATCACAGTTGCCACGCATGTGCACCAGGTGCGCCGTCGCCAGTTGCTGCTGGCTGCCGGTGTTGGTCACCGTCGTCATCGGGTCGCGGATGTCCTTGGCGTGCACGGTGTTGAACCCGCCGTTGGCCTGGATCATCACAGCGGTGCTGATAGACTGTCCGCCGCCGCTGGCAGTGACGGTGCCGACCGGACCGCAGATGTCGTTCACCCCGTGGGAGCGGCGCTTGGTAGCGCCAGAGCCTTCGCCGTGGCCGGCCTGGACTATGCAGGCTGATGCAACCGCGCGGTGGCTTCGGGTCATGAGCGTCCCCATTGGCTGATCTGCCGATACCGGGTGCCCGGCGTACACCGGCCCGCCGGCCCCAACCATCACCGGACTGATCAACGTCAGCTCACCACGATTCGCACAGGTTACCGTCGGCAGTGGTTCGAGCGGGTCGTTGATCCGGTCGCTGCCCTGGTGCGTTGCCGGTGCAATCACCGGACTGACCACCGAGAAGGCGCCGCCCTTGGGGTAGGAGGTGATCGTGCGAAGCGGCTCCCCGGCGGACTGCACCGACTCACCCGACCAGTTCGCAATCGGGACAATGAACGGCGCCGGGCTGTCTATGACGAATTTCTTCATGCCCTTGGCAACCCGGCGTAAGGTGGCGTCGGCTAGGTCTTTCTTACGGCCGAAGATGCTTTTGCCAAGGTCAGTGAAATCGATGCCGTCAGCGGCGGTCTTCCACTTCTGCTGGCCCTTGACCGGGCTCTTCGCGTGGGTTGGCTCAGGCCACACCACCGGCCGGCCATCGCACCGGGCGATCATGAACAGGCGTTCCCGGCTGGTCGGGGCGCCGAAGTCGCACGCCTTGATCACCTTCCACTCGACGACATAGCCCATGCCTTCCAGCAGGGCCACGAAGCGGCGCCAGGTGCGGCCGCGCTGTTTCGGGTCAGGCACCAGGAACTGGTTCGACACCGGCACTTGCTCGCCCGGAGCGGCCACACGGTTGGTGGTTTTCCCTTTCTTGGTTGGGTGCGGCACCAGGTCCAGGGTCACCACCCGGCCGGTGTCCTTGTCGCGCTTGGCGATCAAGCGGCCCCACTGCTGGATCTGCTTCACGTTCTCCAGGCTGATCACCCGTGGGCGCTTCATGCCGGCCCACTTGAGGCCGATCCACGACAGGTTGCGGATCTCGTGCTTGCGCGGCTGGCCGCCGGCTGCCTGGGAGTGGTGTGTGCAATCCGGCGACATGTGGAACCAGCCCACGGCCTTGCCGCCGCACTCTGTGTCAGGGTCACCCTCGAACACGTCGGTGGTGAAGTGCTGCGCGCCGGGATGATTCATTGTGTGCATGCTGATCGCTTGCGGGCTGTGGTTCTTCGCCACGTTCACCGTGCGGCCCAGGCCCATCTCCAGGCCGGTGCCGGCGCCGCCGCCACCACAGAAGAAGTCGACAACGATCTCATCGTCCTGAGGGTTGAAGCCGAGTCCGTATTGGGTTTTGAAATCGAAGGGGTGTTTCTTCTGTTGTGCGGACATAGGGGATCCTCGCCGGCTGGCGTGATTCGGTGGGAATGGGGTCTGGTACCAGATATATTGCCGCCGAGATTTCGTGAGGCGACAAGGAATGCGAAAAATTAGTTTTAAATCATTGATGCAGGCATGGTGCTCCGTTCAAAGCGTCTGCCTATTTATGGTTTGTGTTTACCTCTGCGCACTTGCCATAAGGGTTTTTCAACTTGACAGTGGTGATGTAGCAAGTTGGGTCCAGGCTGTTGGCGCTATAATTTCTATTTGGGCTGCATGGTGGATAGCGAGACAACAAAGCGTTAGGGCTGAAGTAGAGAGTAGAAATCTAGAGGTGGCGAAATGCTTAGCCGTTACCGGATTGCTTGAGCACATTCTACGAGTAGTCCAGCACAAGCCGCGCAAAGGTCAGGGCACTATCAGCGGGCGCGAAGTTCGTAGCGGACTTGAAAAAGCACTTTCAATGCTGGATCGCGTTGACGTACTCACGCTTCATGATCGAGTGCTTGTAAGTGCGGTTCTGGAAACAAGATACGCTGTTGAAGCTCTTGATTTAAAAATTGCTGACAATTTATATCCAAATCGAGATGCTTTGATCTTATTTCATTATGAGTTAGGGATAAGCACAACTTGCGTAGGTGTTTTGGAACATCAAATTGAACAGTGTAAGGCGCTTGTAAGCCTCTCCAAATCACCCTAGATCGGCGCCCTCCTTATGTGGTAGGGATTACTTGATTGGGCTGGGAATGGCCGGTTTCCCGGCCTGATTGGTTACTTCGGATCAAAAGCGCCGAGGGCGAGCGACGCGTTATTACCAATTTTGTCCTGAAGCACAGTCTTGAATTCCTGCGCGATGTCTTCGCGCTGAACTTCTTCCCCGACCCAGCGCAGCTTCAAAGCGGGTACGGCGCCGCTGGTAATCACCGAAATTCGCAGGTTGATTTGCTGCTCGGTCAGTCCTTCGAATGGGATCACGCTGAACAGCAGGGCAGCTGGCAGCGTTTCTTTGCTGCGCGCCTCGATCTGGTCCATGGCGCTACGGCTGGCGCTGGTATCGCCGACGGTGTTTTCGGATTCGCTTGTGGCCTTGACGGTGATGGTGCGCACCGCGGCGATCGCCTTGGCCACAGGGATTGCTTTGCCTTCGTCGTCTACCGGCGTCAGATACTGGTGCCAGTCTTCGATCCAGTCGCTCAACTCTTTCTGAGACATGGCCCGGCCGCCGATGGATTGCGCTGCTTTATAGCCGGCCGATGCTTTCAGCTTCAGCACTGCACGGTCATCTGCATGGCCTGGCAGCTCATCGGTGCCAAGGTTGAACAGCAGAGTGCAGGTCATTTCATCCTGGTCGATGAAGCCCTTCGCGGTAGAGATGGCCCTGTCGGCGACGTACGCACTGAAGTCGGCCAGCGAGTGGGTAGAGTAGATGCCACGGAAGCGGCTGCGCCCGGCCTGCCATTTCTCCAGGCACACGACCTGGCTGTTTTCCGGCAGAACGACGGTTGGTGTAAATGTGGCCAGGGTCTTGCCGCTCGCTTCGAGCGCGGTGTCGGTGATGAGCTGGATCGCATCTTTGGTCAGGGACATTCTTCAGTTCCTTGTGGGTAGGGTGGTATCAGGTGCGTGGTTTGATGGGGGCTTCTTCGCGGGTGAAGAGCTGGTCGTGTTTTTCCGCGAAGAGGGTGATCTTGCCGCCCGAGCCGACGTGCATCGGCGTGTCTAGGCTGGTGTTCTCACTGCGGGTGCCGCGCTTGGTCGGCACCTTGTAGTCGAGCTTGTGCTTGATCTTCACCTGGCTGGACTCACCGATCTGACTGAAGTCGAGGGTGATGACGAGCTTGCCGGCCTTGCCGTGGTCGACTACGCCGGAAGCCACTTCGGAAAGCGCGTGCCCGATCTGGCTTGCGAAGGCGCCGCCGTTCAGTTCTTCAAGGAATTCGGCGGTGTTGGTTGCGGTGGACATGGCTGTTTCTCCGGGATGGCCGACAGGCCGCTGGGTGGGAGGTTGAATTGAGATTGGCGAAGGCGCTGGCGCACCTGGTTGCTGATCCGCCTCATTTGTTGTCAGGCAGCTTGAACCCGTTCTCTCGGGCGATAAGCCGGGCGCGCTTGTGGTCGATCCCAACACCCAGGCACGCCTGGTGTAGTGACACGCCTGAATCAACGAGAGCCTTGAGGCGCGGCGCGATCTTGTCGCGCTCGGCGCGCAGCTTGTTGCTGTGCCCGCCGCCGTAGGTGCCAGCCTTCTCGCCGCTGACGCCCGGCGCGATTTGCTCCACTTCGTTGCCTTCGCCGAAGAAGGCTTTCATCTGCTCGTTCAGGTTGGCGATCATCGAGTCCCGCGGGTCGGGCATTGGAACGCCGATCACTGCGCACCGCCTGAGAGCGTCACCTTCACGCCGTCCGCACGAGATTCAAGCTCCTGAGCGAAGTTGCTGGCGTCCTTCCACTTCCAGCGGAAGCCCTTCACCTTGCCGGTGGCGAGCTCCACGATGTGGTAAGCGTTGCCGACCGTCTTGATCTGGAAGCGAATCTGTTGCACTGGCTGCTCCTTGCCGATCAGGGCGTAGAACTCGGCGGTGGCGATGCGGGAGCGAATGCGCAGGGCCGCAACCCCGTCGACGCGCTGTTTAATTGATGCGTGCATGGTGGATACCTCAGTGGGGTTGCGTTTATTCGTCAGCAGCCTGACCGCCTGCTGTTTGCCGTTGGGCGTAGGGGAGGGTGCTGACGGATAAAGGCGAGGCGTAAAAAAGCCCAGTCGAAACCGGGCTTTTGCTGCGTGACATATGCCCCCATACGTCAACGCCTGTAGCATTTGGTTCTCTGCGCGTTTACATGGCTGCCAATCCTCCGTTGTTCGCTCACTGGGTTGGCAGTGGCCACCGTTCTCAAGGGGTGCTGCATGCAGGTGGGCGGTTATAGGCCGCGTTTTCGTCCGCATCCCGATGCCCACTCAGTGAATGGGCAGAAGTGATGCTTTCGATTACGCGGTGAGGCTTGGTCGTTCCGCCTGGCGCAGCACTCGCACCTGAGCCGTGCGGCGCTCAGGAACCCGGCGATCACGGCGCATTGCGTCATCGCCGATCATTGCGTGCATGGCGATCAGCGCCGCCAGGGCGAAGCACATCGGCGAGATGATCTGACGGCGCATCGCCTCGGCCACCGCGGCGGTCTGGCGTGTAACGCCGAGCTTGAACATTGCGCAGGACAGGCGCTTGGCGACGGTGCAGGCCGCGACATTGCACTGCCTTGCGATCTCCTTGGCCGTCATGCCCTGGGCCGTGCCCAGCAGGTACTGCAATTCTTTCGGCGCAAGGCCTCGTCCGAGATGACCCTTCCATGCGCCGCTGATGATTGTTGCTTCCATCGTGGTGACTCCCGGTTGGTTTCCCGTCTGGCCCTGTCGCCAAGGCCAGCCAGTGAAATCTTCCGTTCTGTTTAAAGAGCTTGGTCCAGTCGGTCCCGTTTTCAGGGGCTGGGAGATCACTTCGCTGATCCCGAGCTATCTGGCGGCTTCACCAGTCGTGTTCTGCCGATTGCTGCTCGGCGATGGAGTGAATTTAGAAAACTAAACAGAATTCGTCAACAGTTATTTTAGTTATCTTAACTTTCTTGGCGTTGAGGTACGCTTGAACGCTGACTGCGTCAAGACTTACGCGATTAGAAAAGTTCGGATAACCTGCTTTAAACCTGTATGGATATACAGCAATCAAGGAGCAGCTGATGGCGAGCCCGCAGAAGAAACCTCAACAGCAAACACCTGTGTCAGGAGTTGAGCGTCTGACGCTCAGAGTTTCCAACATGATCAACCATCCCATCGCCCAGGACCGGAAGTGGGCAACCATCCACAGGCTTGATAGCGATGGAGATCGTGAGTGGGAGGAGGTTATGGGCGTGCTCGCCGATGTTGACGGTATTGAGATGACCTTCAACGACGAGGATGAGTCAGTCACTTTGAGTTGGGAGGCGGCGGCGGACGAAGATCCGCGGGTCCAGGATCATGATGAGTTGGATGCGATTGAAGATGTCGCGCCTTTCTGATGAGCATAAAAAAGCCCGCTAGGTGGCGGGCTTTTGGTTATGCCTTTCGGGCATTCCAGATCAACAGCACTTTGGCGTGGATAGTTACGTCGTCAATTCGTGCCGTTTGGTTTTCATAATGCTTGTTGTCGGATATCAATCGGTAGCACTCTTCGTCCAGGCGCATTACGCGTTTTATGTACAGTTCTCCATGCCAAGTGAGAACGTATATCCCCTCGCCGATGAATTCCTTGACACCCTTGTCGACTATTACCAGGTCTTTGTCGTTGATGGTCCCAGCCATACTCTCGCCCCAGCCGTTGATCATGCCGAGCGATGACGCGGAGGTATAGGTGACCCCTTTCTCGCGAAGAATTTCCTCGCGCACTACAAGATTTCGAACGACCTCGGTGTAGTCGGGCGGCACCTGCCCGTGCCCCATAGCAGCTCGAATATCGTATTGAGGAATGACGATTTCCTCGTTGGTTGGCCGAAGACTCGCTAGGTGGCCTGGGACGAAATTCCCGCCTTTCTCGGATGGGCTATCAGCTTGCTCCGCTGCAGCGAGCATCGTCTCCCTAGCCTTTTCGGAAAGATTCTTTCCTGCCCTAGACGCGAGCATTTTTGCCATCAGCTCAACCGTAGACATGCCGGCTCTAGTGTCGTCGCTGGAAGCCTGATCTGGTGTACCGACGCCATCTGACAGCCAATCCGGCGAGCAATCTAGAGCCTTCGCCAGCGCCAGAAGATTTTTGCCCTTTGCGCCATTGGTCCCGCTCACCCAGAAGCTGACCGTCGCCTTAGATACGCCAGTCAGTTTGCTGATGTCGGTAGCGCTGAGGTTGAGCGCCTTCATGCGCGAGGTCACGCGGTCTTTAAAGTCCATATTTAGGATTCTAAACATTTCACTGTTTAGATAACTTGCCTTGTGTTGTTAAGAACTCTAAACTCGCCGAAGACAATGGAGACCCACCCCATGACCTTCGACGAAGCCCTGAAATATTTCCGCACCGGTCGCGCCATTGGTGACGCGCTCCGCGTTAGCGGTAGCCGCGTTTCCCAGTGCCGTGCGGCGGGTGGATTTTCGTACCCAATGCAGTGCGTTCTTGAAAAAGAATCCAGTGGTGCGTTGGTCGCCAATCGAGACGACGACCCGACCCAGCCATTGAAACAGTCTGCTTAATCTGTTCGATGACGCCATTTTCCGCCAACCCGGGAAGGGCAGATAGAGATTTTGGATGAGCTGTTAATTCATCCAGTACCCAAATCGCAGACATAAAAAAACCGCCTGGCAGGGCGGTTCAGTACAGCTTTATCTCGAGGTGAATAGTGATCAAAAACGCCCCTACAGTCAACAGTTTCAGCAATGTCTCGACACTTTCAGGCGAGTCCGAAAAAGTGTCGCGACACTTCAAGCCTGCGCCTGCGGCCACTCTATTTTTTAAAGGGAGCTCGTTGTGAGCGTTCAAGCCATGTCATGGGCGCTCTCTCTGCCCGTGCAAACCCTCAAAGACTCCAGCGCTCGGCATGTGCTGCTGTGCTTGGCGAACTACGCCAGCTCCAACGGCGTGGGCGCATTCCCATCGGCAAAAACGCTGACCGATGACACCGGACTTTCAGAGCGGACCGTGCGCCTAAAGCTCGACCTACTGGAAGAGTGCGGCCTGATCGTTCGCGGAAATCAGGCATTGGCTGCGGTGTACATCGACCGCCACGACCGTCGTCCAGTTGTCTATGACCTCATGATAAAGCGGGGTGCAGCACCTGCACCCCGTCCAGAGGTAACGGGGTGCAGCCTTGGTCAGAACGGGGTGCAGCCTACGACAGAACGGGGTGCAGCCACTGCACCCAATACATCATCTAACCATCAATTAACCGAAGAGCAGCAGCAGCGCGAGCTTGCGGAATTGATTGCCGAGCAAGATCGCCAGGCTCTGGAGTCGCAAGATGATCGGCAGCGCTTCGCCATGTTCGCCGACTTCTTTCCGCCCGAAGACGCGCTGCAGATTCAACTGAAAATCGCGGGTCTGCCAGTCGACTCGATGACCGACGAACTGCTGGCCGGCTTCAAAGGTTTCTTCGTCGCAAAAACATCCGTACTCGATACCGCTGCTGGCTGGTGTTTCAAGCTGGTGGGCTGGATCAAGCGCGAGCGAGCCCAGACTGCCGGATCCGCCTTGGTGGAAGAGGGCGCCGCCGGTGAAGACTGGGCATCGAAAGGGGTACGGCTATGAACCGAGCTAACAAACCTGTCGTGGCAAGCCAACTGGTTGCTAGCCGTCAATGCGATCCGGCCTACCAGGGCCCTGACCAGGCTCAGGCCGTTGTTCCTGTCGACCCCTCCACCCAGGCTGTCATCGACGACCTGTTCCTTCGGTTGCGCGGGGCATGCGGCGCTTGGCGACAGTCCTGGCCCACCGAGGCTGTCATGAACGCCTCTAAGCTTGAGTGGCTCGGAGAGTTCATGCGCTCAGGCATCAGCCGTATGGAACAGATCGATCACGGCATGAGGGTGGTGAGTGCAAGCAAGTCAGCTTTTGTGCCGGCCCCCGGCGTTTTTGTCAGCTGGTGCTTCGCTCCTGAAGGTTTGGGGCTTCCGAGTGTCGAGTCTGCTTACGCACAGGCGCTTCGCAACTGCCATCCCGCCATGCGCAACTGTTCGAAGTGGTATCACCCAGCCGTCTACCACGCAACGGCTGCCGCCGGCTTCCATAGCCTGCCGCTGCTCTCCCGTGAACTGGGCATGGCGAGCTTCGAAAAGCAGTACTTAAACCAATGCCGTCGAATCTGGCAGGGCGAGAGTCTTGAGCCCGTTCCGGCCGCCGAGCTTGCAGCGCCTAAACCAAAAATCACCCCCGATGTAGGGAATAGGGCCTTGGCCGCACTGCGCGCATGCCGCGCAGGAGGTTCCCGTGGCTGACCGCCTCCTTGCTACGCCCGACCCCCACCTGTACCCGTACGCGGTCTTTTGCTGCTCGTTCAAGTTCGACTTGGGTGACACCCCAGACCACGCCATGGCGCTTTTCGCTGACCGCAACATGGCTGCTCGATACGGCTGCGGGATGTGGCCTGAGACGTACCAAGTGATTGATTTGCGTACCTCCCAGAGGGTTGCCCCATGACCCGCCAGACCAAGCTGACCAAGGCTGCGCGCGGGCGAGATTGCCAGGTCCGCCTGCCGGGTTGTCCTGGCGATACCGAGACCGTGGTGCTGGCCCATTACCGCCTGGCGGGTATTTGCGGTGCGGGCATGAAGCCGCCTGACCTGATCGGGGCCTGGGCCTGCGAGTACTGCCACAGTCTGAGCGATGGCCGTACCAACCGAAACACCCTGGGCATGAGCTACGACGAGATCCGCCTCTATCACGCCGAGGCCGTCTTGCGGACTCAGGCCATTTTGATCAAAGAAGGAATGGTGAGCGCTTGAGCACCCAAATCAAGACCCTGACGGTGAAGCTGTCGGATTCGGAGATCGCCCGCAATGCCAAGCTTGAGCATGTGCGCGACCTGCGCGACGCGAGTCACCCGGCGCTGCACTTCCGCTTCGCCAAGAACCGCACGCGCGGCTCCTGGTACCTACTGAACAAGCGCCAATGGCACCGCATAGGTGGCTTTCCCGACCTGAGCACCAAGCAGGTGATCGCGGCACTGCCGACCATCCGCCTGCGCCTGGAAGCGGGCGAGGGCTCCAGTTTGTCGAAGTGGGTCACGGTTGGTGAGCTGCTGTCCTGGTACGCCGAGCGCATGGCCCGTGATCGCAACCTGTCGAGCAAGCGCAAGAAGACCGGCGCCTCGGCGATCAAGTGCCACCTGATCCCGCGCCTGGGCGATCATCCGCTTACCGGCATCGACAAAGCCACCTTGGACAGCCAGCTGATGTGGCCGCTTCAGGAGACGCTGTCCATCGACTACGTGCGCCTGGTATTCCAGCTGCTGGCCCTGGCCTTCCGACAGGCGTTCAAACTGGGCCTGATCGCTTCCAATCCAATGACCGCCATCAAGTTCAGCGACTTCTCCAAGGCCAAGGTCGGGATTAAGCCGTCCCGGCTGCGTGGCGTCCAGCTGCCTGGCCTGCTCGATCAGTTGCTGACGGTGGTCATGCTCTACCCCGCGTCGGGAATGCTGGCCTTGATGATGCTCTGCCATGGCACCCGTATTGGGGAAACGCGTCAGGCCCGCTGGTCTCACATCAGCATTGCTGAGCGCGAGTGGTTCATCCCGGCCGAGAACACCAAGACCGGCGTCGAGCATCACCTGCCGCTGACTGACCAGGTTCGCAAGCTGTTGATCCGTTACCGCGAGGTCCAGCAGGCCAGAGGGTATGAAGGTCAATTCCTATTCCCGTCCCGCACTGGCACGGCCTTGAGTGAAGGGCAGGCCAGTGGCGTGTTCGCCAAACTTGGAGGTGGGGAATGGACCAGCCATGACCTGCGCAAGGTGGCTAGGACTGGATGGGCTGATATCGGCATCGATCACCTGATTGGCGAGCTGCTGATCAACCACGCCATGGGCCACAACGTGAAGGTGTACATCCAATCGGACGTGATGGCCCGCAAGCGCGAAGCCCTGGAGAAGTGGCACGCGCATCTAGACCAGCGTGGTTTTGCCCTGATTCACCAGTTGACCGGCGTTAGATTCGGAGATTCCGGTAATCCGCTGGAAGCCACGGAAGACAAGGGCTGCAAGGCCATTCAAGAAACAACCATAGGCGAGGTTTAAAAATGGACAATCAAGAGAAAATCCCTGACCTCGCCTATTTAAAGCGAGTCGCAGAGGTCGCGATAGCCAGTGGTTGTGAACTTAGCGAAATCCTCGGCGACACGGGCGCGATGTACACCGCCCAGGGCTCGCTGATCGAGTTCTGTGAGGCCGCTACTCCTGCAGTTGTCCTGGCTTTGATTGCGGATAACGTGCGCCTTGCAAATTGCGCTCATCGCGGTCTGGCTGAAAGCGTTGCGATGGGCGATGCGCTTACCGAAATCCTCAGAGTGACAAGGCTCGGAGATCCAGCTTTCGGAATTGCTTGTCTCGTACTTGGTGAGCTGAGCGCGCGCGATGGTGGTCGACCATGATCGAGCGGATTCGCAAGTCCCACGGCCCAGCATTCCGCACCGCCATGCTCGACCTGGCCAAGTGCCCGGCATGCCGTGGTCGAGCAGTGATCAAGGGTGTCTTCCATGAGCTGGCCTGCACTCAGTGCAATGCATCGGGCTGGGTCACCGCCGACACCGGCGAGGCGCTGCCGCTCGAGGTGTTGGTGACGCAGCTGAGCATTCGTCTACAAGCCGCCGAGCACCAGATCGCACAATTCAACTGCTTCAATCCTGCCGGTGCTGAAGCGCAGTACAACGACAACAACCGCCGTGGCCCCGGAGCCACCAACTTCACAGGGGATTGAGCCATGGCCTTCACACCGAGCTTTAAAGAACGCACCGCCGAGGATCTGTTGGAGCATTGGGGCCGCTGGGTCGTCCTAGGCTCTGGTGTGTCCTGCTGCGCTTCCCGCGAGAACACCGTTCTGTCGCCGATCATCACCGACGACGACGCGCTGATGATTGATGGCCTGATGGGTCGCCTGCTCAAGCGCTACCCCGAATGCGGCCAGGTGCTGATGCGCTACTACACCAGCCGCGACACGTCGCTGATGGAGGTCGGCAAGAAAATGGGCTTCGGCGAAGAGAAGACGCGAGGTCTTTGGAAGGCTGGCATTGCCTGGATAGATGGGGCCTTAGACATTCGCCGTCAGGCTGCTTGACAGCCCCGGTCCCTGCATATAGATTTCAGTTACTTTGCGGTTTTTCCGCGTGCAAAGCCCGTCTCAGAGATGGGCTTTTTGCTTTCTGAACTTCCATGAGCCTCGGCATTTGCCGGGGCTTTTTCGTTTTCGGCTCCGCCACACCCATCGCTCTGAGCTGGGAGTGCTGCTGGAGCTGATCTATATCGAGGCTCGCCAATCCGGCGGGCCTTTTCTCGTTATGAGGCACAGCAAATGTCCGGCTCTATCCAATCCAGCAATTACGTGCCGGGCGTTTCCGGCTGGAAGCTCAACGCCCTGACCGGCGACTTCGAAATCCACTCTTGCACTCTCGGTAGCGCGGCGAATGCGCCAGAGCGCCAGATGGTGTCGGTAGAAGTGGCCAGCTGGAGCAAGTACGACTTGCCAAAGAATGCCGCCAACCTTCTCCAGTTCATGCAGGCTGAGCTGCAACGTGTTCCGGAAGAGTACCGCCACGCCGCAGAGTTCGAAGAGTTCGATGCGAGCTACGGCGATGAGTCATTCAATGCTCGCCTGTTCCTGAGCTACTCCCGCCTTGAGACCGAGGAAGAGCTGGCTGATCGCCTGGAGAAGGCGAAGGTGGCCGGTTCGCACATCAGCATCAAGAATGGCGTGACCACCGTCAGTTGTGACGGCGTTGTGCGTTACACGATTGGCAATCTGGACCAGCCTGAGTCTACGCCTTATCAGCCTCTGCCCTTCAGGGTTGATGGCGACCAGGTCTACATCAGCGAAGCCGCCCTAGCTGATGCAATGATCAGCTGGAAGCCCATTGTGAATTGGTCGGTGAAGAAGCAGGTGAACGCCAGCGGGCAGTACGTCGTCGGCGGACTTGGCCTGGGCCACCCTTCGCAGTTCCTAGTGTCGGCTGATCGCTTCGCCATCAATGACCGCAGCGCCTCGGAAATCCTCCAGGACATCGCCGGCATGATCGGCGAGACCAAGCTTGGCCGTGACCTGAAAGAGCAGGCTGATCCGCTGGGCTCGAATCTCGCCGATCAGGTCAAGGCAGTGATCCGTAACGAGCTCATGCCTGGCGGCCTGCTTCACCGCTCCCGCTAATCCATTCCTTCACTCCCTCACCGGGAGGATATCGAGATGCCAAACATGCCAGATAAGCCAGACACCTGGGCATTGATGCTTGCGTGGCTGAGCCAGCATGCGCCGATCCTTTACCCGGCCGGGCTGTCCTTCGCCATGGCCGTGCTGCGCATCACCTATGGTGGTGGTTCTCGCCGGCAGATGCTGGTGGAAGGTGTGCTGTGTGGTGGGCTGACACTGACCATTATCAGCGGCCTGGAGTTCTTCGGCCTGCCGCAGAGCATGGCCACCTTCGTTGGTGGCTGGGTTGGCTTCCTGGGTGTGGAGAAGATCCGGTCGATAGCTGACCGGGTCACGGACTTCAAGCTGCCAACTAGGACGCCCTGAGTATGCCGCTCAGGCCTAAGAAGCCGTGCAACGCCCAGGGCTGCAATGTGCTGACCCGCAACCCACGCTACTGCGACGACCACGCAGACATCGGCAAGAGCGCGGAGGCCAAGCGCCGCGAGCGGCAGCGCGAGACCAGCGCTCAGCGCGGGTACAGCTACAAGTGGCAGCAGGCTCGCAAGGCTTACCTGGCCAAGCATCCGCTTTGTGCTGAGTGCGAGCGCCAGGGCTTGGTGGTCGCAGCTACTGATCTTGACCACATCGTCCCTCACAAAGGCGACAAGGCCGTGTTCTGGGATAGCTCGAACTGGCAGGCCCTATGCCGCCCCTGCCACAGCAGGAAGACGGCATCCGAGGACGGCGGTTGGGGCAATCCATCGAGAAATCGTGCGAATTGACCGATTGGTGTGCCGAAATGAGGTCGATTCTCAATAATGGAGGGGGAGGGTGAAAAGTTCAGGCTTTTCGTGAGCTAGACCGTCCCCTTGGCCTTTTTCTTACACCCGCGAAATTAAAAATCCAGGAGTTGCGCGATGGGAGGCACCGCCACGGTCGCCGGCCGTGGTCGCAAACCCAAGCCGACGGCCAAGAAATTGCTCGCCGGAAATCCCGGCAAGCGAGCACTCAACAAGGCCGAGCCAGAGTTTTCAAAGATCACGGATGTTGATCCGCCCGAGTGGCTCAGCGACCGCGCTGCCCAGATGTGGCGCATGGTTGTGCCGGAGTTACTGCGCGAAAACGTCGTGGCGATCACCGATCTGCACAACGTAGAAGCGTTCTGCGTTGCGTATGACAACTGGCGCATGGCCCAGGAGTCAGTCCAGAAGAACGGAATCGTGGTGGCTGGAGCACAGGGCGGCCCGATAAAGAACCCTGCACTGACCGCCGCCAACGAAACAATGCGCCAAATAGTGACGTTCGGTTCGATGCTTGGGCTCGACCCGGCCAGTCGGACACGCCTAATCGGCGGCAACAAGGAGAAAGAAACCAATGAATTCGCCCAACTACTGAGATCCTAAATGGCTAAGTCCGCTCACCCCAACGTTGATAAGGCGATGGCGTGGGGCAGGTCTCTGTTGCGCGGGAAGGTTCCTGCGTGCCGTTACATCCATCAGGCAGTGCAGCGCCACTTCGATGACGTGGCTGCCAGCCGAAAGCGCGCGTTCCGTTTCAAGTTCGATCCAGCCAAGGCGGAGAAGAAGCTCAAGCTGATGCAACTGTTGCCGCACACCAAGGGTGAGTGGGCATTCAAGCGACAGCTTATTACCCTTGAGGCCTGGCAACTGTTCGGTATTGCGGTGACGTTTGGCTGGGTCAGGAAGAAGGGCGGCTACCGGCGCTTCCGCGAAAGCTATTGGGAGGTTCCCCGCAAGAACGGAAAGTCAGTCGTTGCTGGTGGTGTTGGCATAAGCATGTTCGTAGCCGATGGCGAGTGCGGTGCCGAGGTGTATGCCGGTGCCACGACAGAGAAACAGGCCTGGGAAGTGTTTCGCCCGGCGAAGCTGATGGTCACCAAGTCGCCAATGCTGGTGCAGGCCGCGGGCATTGAGGTGAACGCCTCGAACATGAACATCCCGTCGGACTTCAGTCGCTTCGAGCCGCTGATTGGCAACCCCGGCGATGGCGCTTCACCCAGTTGCGCCATCGTCGACGAATACCACGAACACCCAACCTCAGCCCAGTACGACACCATGCTCACCGGCATGGGGGCCAGGCGGCAGCCGTTGATGTTCATCATCACCACCGCCGGCGCCGATATTGAAGGTCCTTGTTATGACAAGCGCCGTCAGGTGATCGAAATGCTCGAGGGCACCGTGCCCGATGATGAGCTATTTGGATGGATCTGGACGCTGGATGAGGGTGATGACTGGACCGATCCGAAGATGCTGGCTAAGGCCAACCCGAACCACGGCGTCTCTGTGTTCCAGGAGTATCTGGAGAGCCAGCAGGCCCGGGCAATTCGCTCAGCCAGATTCACCAACACCTTCAAGACAAAGCACCTCAACCTCTGGGTGAGTGCCAAATCCGGCTTCTACAACATGGAGAGCTGGAAGTCTTGCGAAGACACCACGCTGACGCTGGAGCAGTTCGAAGGGCAAGAGTGGAACGCCGGTTTCGACTTGGCGAGAAAGCTCGATATGAACTCCAGGGCTCGACTGTTTTGGCGTGTGATTGATGAAAAAATCCACTACTACAGCGTCGCCCCGAAGTTCTGGGTCCCCTATGACACCGCGTTCAATGCGGACAACAAACGAATGTCAGAGCGGTTCCAGGCATGGATTCACTCCAAGCACCTAGATGTGACTGACGGAGCAGAGGTTGACTATCGCGAAATCCTTGAGGACACCAAGGAAGCGAACCGCTATGCGCCGATTCGTGAATGCCCGATTGACCCGCACGGTGCCACCGGCCTGAGTCACGACCTTGATGATCAGGGTTTTGAGCCGATCACGATCACTCAGAACTACACCAACATGTCCGACCCCATGAAGGAGTTGGAGGCAGCCATTGAGTCGGGTCGTTTTCACCATGACGGCAACCCGATTATGACCTGGTGTATCGCCAACGTGATCGGCAAGAACATGCCGGGCAACGACGACATTGTTCGCCCAATCAAGCAGGGCGACGACAACAAAATTGACGGCGCCGTAGCTTTGATCATGACGATTGGGCGTGTCCTGGCAAATCTTCACCCCGAAGACACTCTCTCCGACCACATCTCAAAGCACGGAATTCGAACCCTATGACCGACGAAATCAAGCCGCCAAAACTGGAGGCGCTGAAAGAAGCTGCTCCCGATCTCGTCGGCGTCCTTGGTTTGGCTATGTTGACGCGAGGGCTCTGGGCATGGATGGGTGAGCCGCTCGCGCTGACAGTTTGCGGGGCACTGCTGATTACCTTGTCGATTGTTTCGATTGTGCGAGGTGGCCGCTGATGCTTCGCTCGCTCCTTGGAAGGAAGGCCGCCCCTCAGGTTATTGATACGCCGGAGAAGCTTGCACAAGCGCTGGGCGCTGGCTATGAAAGCAATGCTGGTCAGCGCGTCACGACTACCAGCGCCATGCAGCAGTTGGTTGTATTCAACTGCGTGCGGGTGCTGGCCGAGTCGATGGGAATGCTGCCATGCCGGCTGTTAAAGCAGGTTGGTCGGGTCCGACTACCGGCAACGGCGCATAGGCTCTATCCGCTGATCACCATGGCCCCAAACAGCTACATGACCGCCCAGGAGTTCTGGGAGATGCTGGTGGCCTGCTTGTGCCTTCGTGGCAACTTTTACGCCTACAAGGTGAAGGCGCTGGGCAATGTGGTCGAGCTTCTACCGCTCAACCCGGACATCGTCACACCGAAACTCAAAGACGACTGGACGGTTGAGTACACAGTCAATTTCAAATCGGGTACGAAAACGCTAACCCAGGATGAAATATGGCATGTGCGTTTGTTCACGCTCGACGGTCTCAACGGACTGAATCCCATAGCTTACGCTCGCCAGGCTCTGGGCTTGGGCCAAGCTATGGATGCTCACGCCGCCAAGCTGTTTACCAATGGCGCGGTAACCAGTGGTGTTCTGCGAACTGAGCAGCAACTGTCCGACGAAGCCTTCGGACGACTGAAGACGGAATTCCAGGGCGAGCACATGGGCGTGGCCAATGCCTATAAGCCAATGATCTTGGAGATGGGCCTGGACTGGAAGCCGATCAGCCTGAGCGCCCAAGACACCCAGTTCATCGAATCCAAGAAGCTGACCGAGGCGCAGATCTGCGGTTTGTTCCGCGTGCCGCCGCACCTGGTGGCCAGCATGGAGAAGATGACGCTTAACAACATCGAGCACATGGGCATGAGTTTCGTGAACTACTCGCTGGTTCCGATCATGACCCGCATCGAGCACCGCATTCGGGTCGGTCTGCTAAATGAAAAAGACCGCCTGACTCACTACGCCAAGTTCAACGCCGGTGCCCTGATGCGCGGCGATCTCAAGGGCCGGTATGAATCCTACGGCAAGGGTATTCAGTGGGGGATTTTGAGCCCCAACGACTGCCGCGAGCTGGAGGACGAGAACCCCCGCGAAGGCGGAGACATCTACCTCACCCCAATGAACATGACCACCAAACCAGAGGCTGCCGACGATGCAGACAAAACAGCGTCTTGACCGACCGCTGACGATTAAATCGGTCAGCGAAAGCGGCGAGTTCGAAGGCTATGGCTCGGTGTTCGGCGTTGAGGATAGCTACGGCGACGTGGTTGTTCGCGGTGCATTCACGGCCAGTTTGGCCAAGTGGAAAGAGAAGGGCCGTCTACCGGCCATGCTCTGGCAGCACAACATGAACGAGCCGATCGGCATCTACACCGAGATGCGCGAGGACGATGTGGGGTTGTTCTTTAAAGGTCGCCTACTTATCGACGACGACCCGCTTGCCAAGCGCGCGCATGCGCACATGAAGGCAGGCAGCCTGACCGGTACCTCAATCGGTTACATGCTCGATGACTACGAGTACGACAAGGAAAAGGGCGTTTGGATTCTGAAGGCAATCGACCTTTGGGAGCTCTCCCTGGTCACGTTCCCGGCGAACGATGAGGCCCGGATCACTGATGTGAAATCTCTGCTGGCCCGCGGCGAAACACCACCGCCCAGCAAAGTGGAGCGAGCCCTTCGAGAGGTTGGGTTTTCTGGCTCCCAGGCCAAGGCCTTTATGGCCAAGGGCTACGGCGCAGTTTCACCGCGAGAGGCGGATGCCGACGAAGCAATGCAATCACTCAAATCACTGTTGACCCGCATTTAAGGAGCCTCTCATGGCTGTTGAAAAGAAAGATATCGATGACGTCGCCGAAGCCCTGGGCAAGAAGTTCGACGAATTCAAAAAGACCAATGACAAGCGCATCGATGGCCTGGAAGAAGAAAAGGGCAAGCTGTCCGGCCAGGTCGATACCCTCAACGAAAAGCTGAGCGAGCTGGATGAGCTGAAAAGCAATCTGGAAAAAGAGCTGTTGGGCCTCAAACGCCCAGACGGCACTGGCACCAAGGCTGCCAGCGAGCACAAAACCGCGTTCATGCAATTTGTGCGCAAGGGGATCGAGACCGGCCTGGGCGAGCTGCAGGCCAAGGCATTGCAGGTTGGCGTTGATGCTGATGGCGGTTTCGCGGTTCCCGAAGAGCTGGACCGCAGCATCATCGAGCTGCTGCGCGATACCTCGCCTATGCGTCAGGTCTGTAACCAGATCACCGTCGGCAGCCCAGACTACAAGCGCCTGGTTAACCTCGGCGGCAACGGCGCTGGCTGGGTGGGTGAAACCGACCCTCGTCCGGCAACCAACACTCCAAAGCTCGGCAACATCTCTGCGTTTATGGGTGAGCTGTACGCCAACCCACAAGCTACTCAGACAAGCCTTGACGACATCTTCTTCGATGCCGAGGGCTGGTTGAATGGCGAGGTTGCCCGCGACTTCGCTGAGAAGGAAGGCAATGCTTTCCTGAAAGGTGATGGTGTCAACAAGCCTAAAGGTCTGCTGGCTTACGGGCTGGACGTGAAAGACGACGAAGCTCGCGCCTTCGGCGTTCTGCAAAAGCTCTTGAGCGGCAGCGCCGGCGCGATCACTGGCGACAGCCTGATCAACCTGATTCACGCCCTCAAGGCGGGCTATCGCGCCAACGGCACCTGGATGATGGGCAACCTGACCGTTGCCTACGTCCGCAAGCTGAAGGACAGCGAGGGCAACTACCTGTGGCGCCCAGGCTTGGAAGCGGGCGCACCCTCGGTCCTGCTGGGTTACGGCATCACCGAAAACGAAGACATGCCAGATGTTGCGGCTGACGCCAATGCCATCGCATTCGGCGACTTCAAGCGCGCGTACACCGTGGTGGATCGCATCGGGACCCGCGTGCTGCGCGACCCGTACACCAACAAGCCGTTCGTTGGCTTCTACACCACCAAGCGCGTCGGCGGCATGCTGGTCGACTCCCAGGCCGTGAAAATTCTCACCCTGAGCGCCGCTGCCTAAATGGGCGGGCGCCTTCGGGCGCCCAGCCTGCTGGAGGATTTATGCCGATCATTATTGTGAAAAAGCCGTTCCCATTCTCTGCGGATGGCAATCATGTAGTTGAGGTTGCGGCCGGTGAGCAGGATGTCTCGGAGCGTTGCGCGCTTGTGGCTGTCGAGCACCTGGGCGTGGCGTCTTACCCCAGTCAACTGGACGCCAATGGTCTGAAGCTGGATGGTCCGACCATTGCTGAGTTTGTTGCGGCCGGCTACCCGGCGTTGAGCTATCCGCCTGAGGGTTACGCATCGCGCAGCTCGCAGGAAGAAATCGACGCAGCGATCGATGCGCAGAAAGAAACCGATCCGCTCAAGATGAAGGTTCCCGATCTGAAGGCCTGGCTTGTTGGCAAAGGGATCGAGTTCGATCCGTCCGCCAACAAAGAAGCCCTTCAGGCGCTGGTGCCGAAGGTTGATTGATCTCCCCATCGTCAAGGCTCACTTACGGGTCGACCATGACGACGAGAATGCGCTGATTCAGGGCTACACGGATGCAGCCCTCAGCGCGTTTGAGACCTGGACCAATCGCACGCTAGTCGATCCTGAGACGGCTTTGCCTGATCCAGTCGGCAATGCGCTGCTGATGACCAAGGCGATTAAGCAAGGGGCGCTGTTGCTGATCGGCCACTGGTACGCCAGTCGCGAGACGGTGGTGATCGGAACGATCACTGCGGAACTGCCAATGGCAACCAATGCTCTGTGGAAGCCTCACCGCTGGGTGAATGTATGAGAGCCGGACCGCTGCGCCACCGGTGCGTGATGTACAAGCCGGTGCTGACTAAGAACAAGTCAGGCGGCTTCGATATCACTTGGGCCGAGATTGGCAAGCTCTGGTCGGAGATCACGTTGCCGACGGGGCGGGTATCGCCTGTAGCCGAACAGCTGCGGGCGATGGTCACTGCCGAGGTCCGCATTCGCCCCAGGCCTGATGCTGTAGCTGGGAACCGCCTGGTGCACACGGCAAGCGGTATCGCCACCACGTACCTTATCGAAGCCGCTCTGCCAAACAACGAGCGCGACATGCTTCGATTGCTCTGTTCAAACGTACCCAATCCGTAGAGGTGAAACATGAAAGTAGTTGCCTTGGGCACTCTTTCCGGCGCTACCGGCGACCGGGAGAAGGGTGAAGAATTCACGGTTGACGCCAAGCTTGGTGCCGACCTGGTAAGCCGCGGCTTGGTCGAGCTTGCGCCCGATGCGCCGCCCGCCGCTGAAAAGGCCGGAAAGGCCAAGGAGTAATCCATGGCCGCCCGCCGCTCGCGCATGTCCGGTGACTTCAAGCTTCGGCGGACGCTGCGCACACTCCACCAATCCATGGATAACGAGTTGGCGCCGGTGATGCGTGACAGTGCCGAGCGGATTCTTTCGACGATGAAAAACCTTATCCCGAAAGACACTGGTGCCGCTGCTGCCGCGCTGACGGTATTTGTTTCCCAAAGCGGCCTGGACGCCCAGATCGGTATCCGTGGCAAGAAGAGCAAGCAACGGTTCTTCTACCTGCGGTTTGTCGAGTACGGGACCAAGGGCTACACCGGCAACAAGCGTGCCGGAGGCAGAACTCGTCGGCCGACGAATAAGGCCGATGGCTCTAACTTCTTCGGCAAGTACCCTGACATTCCGGCGCGCCCCGCGCATCCATGGCTTCGCCCGGCGAAGGACGTGAACAGGGAGTATGTGGTGGCCAACATTAAGGCCGCTATCGGTCGAACGCTGAGCAAGGCGAGCAAGGGGCTTACCAATGGCTGATCCGTCTGTTGCGCTGCAGGAGGCGCTGCTCGCCAGGCTTGGGGCTGAGGTTTCATGCCAGGTCTACGATGGCGCACCCATGGATTCGCCGATGCCATACGTTTCCATCGATCGTGAGATATCCACCAACATCTCGCCCATCGCTGGCAGGAAGCGCGAACAGCGCCTGATTTACCTGTCGGTCTGGTCGGACGCCCACGGCCAGGCCGAAGTGAAGCGCATCCTCGGTGAGGTTGTGGCTGCTCTGGATGAGCGCCGCTTACCTCTGGCCGTTGGCCGGGCAGTGTCGGTCCGGGTCGAGCAAGCCGACGCCCAGCGCGATACTGATGGCGTTACCTACCAAGGATCGATCACGGTCCGCGTTATCACCACTCACTAAACCAAACACCCGGCCGCACCGCGGCTTTATCCAATGTGCCTTTGGAGGACCCCCCATGGCCGACGACAACCTCAACACAGCCGCCGGCTGCCGGATCAGCATCGGCAGCAAGAACGGCGCAGACACCGAAGCGCTCTACAAGGCAGACACCTACGTCGAAATTGGCGAAGTGGAAGACCTGGGCGAGTTTGGCGACACGTTCAGCTCCGTGACCTTTACGTCGCTGCGCGATGGCCGAGTTCGTAAGTACAAGGGCACCGCTGATGCTGGTGACCTGACCCTGGCCGTCGGCCTGGACAACGGCGACCTGGGCCAAGCCAAGTTGAAGATCGCTCACAAGGATCGCAGTAAGGGCGACTACAACATCAAGATCACGCTGAACGATGGCGATCCTGATGCCACCCCAGCCCTGTTGCCGACCACGTTCTACCTGCGTGGCAAGGTGATGAACAACACCGTCGCCGCCGGCGCAGCTGACAACGTGGTTCGCCGCAACGTCACCATCGGCATCAACTCCGACATCCTGGAAATTCTCCCGGCTGCCGCGGCTTAACCCAAGGGGCTTCGGCCCCGAACCCCAAGGATTCGACGTATGAGCAAGACCCTTTTCGGTACCGTCGACATCAAACTCGACGGCGAGACCTATACCCTCAAGCCTACGCTTGGTGCGGTGCGCGCCATTGAGGCCCACTTCGGCGGGCTGCGCGGCGCCTCCCAGGCTATCAACGCGCTGAGCGTCGACGGTTGCGCGGTGATCATCGCCGGCGGCGCTGGCTTGAGTGGCAAGGCCGCCGAGGCCGTCGCTGAGCAGGTGTGGAAGGCTGGCGTCCTTGACGTGTCCGTGCAGCTCAATACCTACCTGGTAGCGCTATACAACCCAAAAGGCCCTGATGCGGGAAAGGAAACGCCGGCGGCGGCGTAAGTGCTGTCGAGGACGGCAGCTACGTCGACCGGCTTTATGCGGTTGCAACTGGTTGGTTGGGGTGGGCGCCGGAGCTTGCCTGGTCTACGCCGATTCCTGAGCTGTTCCTGGCCATGGACGCCAAGATCGAATGGGCGCAGATGACGAATCCCTTCGGCGGTGGAAAGGCCAAGGCCAAGGCCGGTAAGCCATCTGCGTCGACTGTGGCCGATAAGCTGCGGCAGGCGCTCACGGGGCGGCAGGCTCAGTAGTATGGGGGTAGCAATAAGTGCTTTTTGAGATCAGGCAGTGGTAAATTCCCTGGAAATACAGGGAGTGAAGCGATGCGTGTTTCTATTTTGATTGCTGCATTGGCAGTGTTGTACGGGTGCTCAGGTCCTCAGCCTGCTGTGCGGCCTTCTGCGGGCAGCGCCCAGGTTGCGCCTGCTCAAAAAGAGGTGTTCATAACATTCGATCCCGCTGGAAAAAACGTTCAAGCCAAGAGCTTTACATCCGCTAAGGACCTACTCGGGGAACTCAAAAGGCTTGGCGGGCCGAGAGGGGAGTATGAGACCGATGCTGCGTTCGCGAGCAGGATGGCTTCCTTCGGAAACTTTTCTGTAAACGGAGTTGTTCTGCCATCATCGATCAAGTTTGATCGGGTTACCGGTGAGTTTTCGTTGCGAGTCTCAATGCATGACGCTCAAGGGCGTGGATTTAAGAGTGGGCTGGATCCCCTGAAGGCGGTCAACACCGACTATCCGGCGTTCGATCTTGGGGAGGATACTTATTCTAGAGGGACTTACTCTGGACAGAACTCTTTTGGGGCTACAGCTCTGATTGAGAGACAGAAGATTGACCGATATTTTCTCGTTTTCAGCCCTGTCCCTAAAGCACCCGGGACAATATTTTTCTACAGCGTTTCGGGCAAGTTGAAAATATCGGCAAAAGAGATGGAGAGCCAGCGAGAGAATATTCGAGTCAATTTTACCGTAATGCCGGTACCAGACTTTGTTCAGGCTGCGAGGGATTATCACGCGCCAACTATCAGCAGCCCGCACGAGTCAGAGATTGATAGTTACTTTTTCCAAGCAAAGGTGTTTTGGATTAAGGTCGTAAATATCAAAACCGGTCAGATATACGACGACGAAGCAAAAATGAGCATAGAGACGCTCTGAGTTAATTCATTCATCAAGAAAGCCCACTTCGGTGGGTTTTTTATTGCCCGGAGAAAAGCATGGCTGATACCGACGTACAGGGGATGCTCGTCCGCATCGAGGCGACCACTGCCCAGTTGCGTCAGGAAATGGCGCGTGCCGATTCCAGTGTTGCTCAAGCCTCGGGGAGGATCGATAAAAGCCTGGGCCGTGTAGATTCTGCCTTCGATCGTACCGGTGAGCGCGCCCAGCAGGCTTCCGGATTGATTAAGGGGGCTCTCGCTGCAGCGATTGGTGCTGCTGGTATTGGCAAGATCATCGAGACGGCTGATTCCTACGGCCAGATGTCCGATCGTATCGGCATGGCGACCGTAAGTGTGGGTGAATACGATCTGGTGCAGCAGCGCCTGCTCGATACCGCAAAGCGCACCTACCGACCTTTGGCCGAAGCTCAAGAGCTGTACATCCGCACATCGGACAGTCTCAAATCCATGGGCTATAACACCAGCCAGGCGCTGGATGTGATGGATAGTTTTAGCTTTTTGCTGGTGACTAACTCTGCTTCAGCAGATAAAGCCAGTTCTGCCATCGATGCTTATTCGAAGGCGCTTCAGACTGGAAAGGTTGAGGCTGACGGTTGGCAATCAATTCTGGCGGCGATGCCCACGGTTGTGGACACCATTGCCAAATCGACGGGTAAGACAGCTGAGGAAATCCGCAGTCTCGGCGCGCAGGGGAAGCTTGGCCTAGACATCCTGACTTCAGGATTGCAGAAGGCCTCGGAAGCCAATGGTATTCTCGCTGACAGCATGAGTGTTGCAGTACGTGATGCGCTGCAGAACCTGTCCAATGCATTTAGCGTTTACATTGGCCAATTGGACGAGACCGCCGACTTCACTGGCAAGCTTGGCAGCGGCATCGCGGTGCTCGGTGACAATTTTTCCACCCTGGCAGATATCGCCATCTTCGCGGCCATCACTGCTTTAACTCGGTACGGTGTAACCTCGGCAAACTCTGCCGCAATAGCAACGTACTCTGCCTACAAGGACGCGGCTGCGCGCAAAGCCCAGGCAACCGCCGTTCTCCTCGCCGCCCAGGCCGAGCAGCAAAAAGCGCAGACAACGGTGTTCCTTGCCCAGAAAGAGGCGGTGGCTGCGCGAGGTACCGCCGTACAAGCTCAAATGTCTCTGCAGCTTGCGGAAGCGCGCATGGCAGAGGCAAGGGCGACCACCGCCGTCTCGTCTGCACAGGCAGGCCTTGGGCGTGCAAGTAGTGGCTTGCTTGGTCTTCTTGGCGGGCCTGTTGGTGTAGCGGCTCTCGCTATTGGTGCCGCGACCGCATTCATCACACTGCGTGACAACACCAGCGTGCTTGAGAAGAAGCTGGGTGATCTCAGTGACCCGATCGATAAGCTCGTTGAGCGATTCAACAAGCTCAACCGGGCAACGCAGTCTGTCACTCTCCGGGAGCTGAAGGCCTCCATTGAGGATGCTGAGAGCGACCTGACCACTGCGGCGGGCTCGATCGCCTTCGAGTTTCAGAGCAGCCTGACGAGTGCCGGCCTTGCTGGCGCGTCCGGTTTCATGGGTGGCATCGCTCCGTTACCGGCTGAGTTCCAGTCGGCAATGGACGTCATCAAGAAAGCGTCTTCCGATCAGTCTGCTGGAATGGTTGTTGACTGGAAGGCTGTGGCCGATCAGGTGCGGGAGGTCCCAGGTGTCACAGATGAGATGGCCAACGCCCTCGAAAAGAGCGGCGGGGCTGCAGCCGAGAAGGCTGAAATCATCGCCAGGCTTAAAACTGCGCTGGCAGAGCTCACTGGGGAGACGGATGCCAACACCCGGGCAGAGCGTGATAATGCTGCTGCACGGGCGGGCGCTGCCCAGGCAGGCCAGAAGTACCTTGATCAACTTCTGAAGCAGTTGGCCACAGCCCAAGACAAAACCAGCCTTGAGGCGGCGAACAGATTCATCCGTGAGAACACATTGCTCACCGAAGAGCAGATCGTTGCTATTCGCTCTGCTGCCGCCGCGAAAGACGCCCAGAAAGCCGCTGACGATGCGGCTGCCAAGGCGACTAGAAAGAACGCTACCGAGACTACCTCTGCCGCCAAGCAACAACTCAAGTCGTTTGATACTGCCGAGGAAGGCTACAAGCGCCAGATCGAACTGATCAACACCACCGGCAACAAGCAGAACGAAGCCACGGAGGTGATGAAGCTTTCCTTCGAACTCCAGGAGGGCAAGCTCGGCAAGCTGAGCGAGGCACAAAAGAAAAAGCTTCAGGGTATGGCCGCCGAACTGGATGCGCTGAACAAACTGAAGAAGGCCAACGAAGACGACCTGAAGCTTACAGCGTTCAAGAATGCCCAGGCACTGACTACCCAAACCACAAAGGACGGTTTTGAGCAGGAGCTGGCCGGTGTTGGGATGGGCGACAAAGCCCGTGACCGGATGCGGGCCGACCTTGCGATGCGGCAGAAGTACGCCGCTGACGTGAACGAACTGGTAAAGCAGCGCAATAGCGGCGAGATCACGCCGGAGCTCTACCAGAACGAGACGGCAGTTTTGCAGGCTGAACTCGACAAGCGGCTTCAGGCTCAGCAGGATTTCTACGACGCCACAGATGAGCAACAAACCAACTGGATGAATGGCGTCAACGAGGCCTGGGCCAACTATGCCGATGCTGCCCGTGACTATTCGGCTCAGGCGGCAGACCTCACGAACACGGCATTGCAGGAAGGCACCAGTGGCCTGGGCACGTTCTTTTCGGACGTGGCCAGCGGGGCGGAGGATGCTGATGACGCCCTGGGCGACATGGTTGGCAACTTCGCCAAGTCGATGCTCAAGGCATTGGGTGACATGGCGGCTCAGTGGTTGATCTACCAGGGGATTCAGTTGCTGGTGGGTAAGACCACTCAGGCGAGCGCCGCCGGCACGCTGGGGGCGAACGCGCAAGCCATGTCGCTTACGGCCGGCCTGAACGCCTTTGCCTCGACCGCTGCTATCCCAATCATTGGCCCGGCAGCTGCGCCTGCTGCAATGGCCACAGCCATGGCTGTCACTGGCCCCCTGGCGTCAGCAGTCGGCATGACCGCGCTGGCTGGTATGGCGCACGATGGTATCGACGCAGTTCCTAAGGATGGCACCTGGTTCCTGCAAGAGGGCGAGCGGGTAACTACCGCTCAAACGAGTGCCAAGCTTGACGCTGTGCTGTCGAGGATCGACAGGGGGCTGGGCAGCGAGCAGCCGTATGCGCAAATCGGCGTCGGTAGCCTGGAGCCAGCTGGCGACGGCCGGGCCGCAATGGTTGGCGCCGGCGCCCAGTCTGCTCCGAGCGGGCCAACACAGATTGTCTTCAGTGCACCAATCAACGTACAGGCTCAGCCCGGCATGAGTGATCAGGATGCAGCGCGTCAAGGGCAGGCGATGTCTGCCGGCCTGGAAACGCAGTTCGGCAAATTCCTGGACGCAGAGATGCGCCAGGGCGGCCGGCTTTGGAGGCGATGATGGCTGAGACATTTACCTTTGACGTTGAGGTCGGTACCGATGGCGATATCAGCCAGCGCACCTGGGAGAACGAGTTCGGCGACGGCATGGTTCAGGCTGGCGGCATCGGCATCAACACCAAGAGTCAGGTGTGGAACCTGGTGCACACCGGCGAGAACAGTCCCGGAGAAGAGCTGCCCGACCTGCTGGCCTTTCTTGACCGGCATGAGGGCTACAAGGCTTTCCGCTACTCGCCGCCCGGAGAGCCTCAGGGATGGTATCGGGCCAACGGGTACAAGAAAAAAGCCCTCGGCATGAACATCTACACCATCACCTTCACCGTAAAGCAGACGTTCAACCCCCGACCATAACTCTTACCAAGCCCCGCCCAGTGCGGGGCTTTCTGTTTCTGGGGCCATATGAATTACAACTCCGACATTCAAAAACTTGAGCCGGGCAACCAGATCAGGCTGTACGAGCTGGACGCTACGCGTCTGGGCGGCTTGCTCTGGCGCTTCCACGGACACGCGCATGAGGGAGACATCATCTGGCAGGGGCAGCTGTACTCGCCACTGCAGATTGAGGCCAAGGGCTTCGACATTCGCGGAGACGGCCGCCCGGCATCTCCGACGCTGCAGGTGGACGACGAGCTCGGCGGCGTGCGCGGGGCAATCACTGCTCTGTGCTTCCAGTTCCGCGACCTGGCCGGTGCCCGGGTCAAGGTGATCGAGACCTTCCGCCACTTCCTGGACGCGGCCAACTTCCCCGACGGCAACCCGGAAGCCAGCGACCAATCGAAAACCAACCTCTGGTTTATCGAGCAGAAGACCGAGGCGCTGCCAAGCATCTCTGTCACGTTCTCGCTGTCCAGCCCCACGGACATGGAAGGGCAGATGCTGCCCTCCCAGCAGATCACCAAGCTTTGCCGGTGGGCCTGCCGTGGCGGTTACCGGCAGGAAGCGTGCGCCTATACCGGCACAGCCATGTTTGACAAGAAGAACCAGCCCACGGACAACCCCGCGCTGGACCGGTGCGGTGGTTGGTGGAGCAGCTGCAAGCTGAGGGGCAACACCCGCCGCTTTGGTGGATCCATGGGCGCGAGCCTTATCGCAAGTTCGAGGTAGTCATGCGTATCAGTCAGAAATTGCAGGCCGAGATCTGCGGCCACGCCGAGCGAAATTATCCGGCGGAGGCGTGCGGGGTGCTGATCAAGACGGAGACGGGCCGGGAGTACGTGCCGTGCGCCAACCGGGCCGCCACGCCGCGTGAGCACTTCCAGATCGATCACAAGGAAATGGCCGCCGCCGAGGATCGCGGCGAGGTGCTGGCAATCATCCACAGCCACCCAGACAAAGCGCCGGCGCCCAGCATGGCCGACCGCGTGAGTTGCGAGCTGCACGAACTGCCCTGGGGGATTGTAGGCTGGCCCGGCGGTGAGTTTGAGTGGTTCAAGCCGTCCGGCTTCCGGGCGCCTCTGCTGGGCCGCGACTTCTCCCATGGCCTGCTCGACTGCTGGGCGGCGTGTCGTGACTGGTACGCGCGGGAGGCGGGCCTGCAGCTGCCGAACTTCGAGCGCTCCGATCTGTGGTGGGAGCAGAAGGGCGGTCCAAGCCTGTACGAGGACAACTTTGCAGCCGCGGGCTTCTACCAAGTGAGCGAAGCGCAGCGGGGCGACATGTTGGTGCTGCAGGTACCGACGCCTGGCCGTGAGTGCTATTTCCCGAACCACGCCGGGATCTACCTGGGCGATGAGCCCGCGCTGATCAGCGAGCCAGCCCCAAAGCTTGGCGGATCCGGCCCGTTCGTTTATCACCATATGCCCGGCCGCCTCGCAGTCCGTGAGGTCTACGGCTGGTCGATGGCAAACCGTGTCAAGTTGATCCTCCGGCACAAGGACTACCGCCCATGACCATGCGCACCATCAAGCTCGGCGGCGTGCTGGGCAAGAAGTTCGGCAAGCAGTTCACCTTGGACGTGCACAGTTTCCGCGACGCCATGGCCGCGTTGTGCATGATGAAGCCCGGCTTCGAAAAGTACCTGCGCACCGCTGAAGAGCGTGGCCTGGTGTTCGCAGTGTTTGTCGATGAGCGCAACCTGGGCGAGCAAGAGCTTGATCTGGCGGGCCGAGACAAGGGTGACATCCGCATTCAGCCAATCATCCGGGGCAGCAAGCAGGCCGGGATGTTCCAAACGCTGCTCGGCGTGGTCCTGATCGTCGCCGGCCTATTCACCGGCGGCACCACCTCGACCCTCGGCATGGGTCTGCTCGCTGCCGGCGCTGCTGTTGGCCTGGGCGGCGTGGTGCAGATGCTGTCGCCGACTACCAAGGCCACGGCCGAGGGCGACAACGACGACGGCAACAACCCGAGTTACGGTTTCGGTGCTGCGGTCACCACCATTGCCCAGGGCAACCCATACCCATTGCTGTACGGGGAGCGGGAGGTGGGCGGCGCCGTCGAGTCTGGCGGGATCTACACCCAGGACAACATCTGATTCACCCAACACCACCAACCCGCTCCGGCGGGTTTTTGCATTCTGGAGGGCGCATGAGCGCAGTCGCAAAAAAGGCTCAGCGCATTACGCCGCGCAAGCGCCGCGCAGTGATGGGCGCAAAGGGCGGCCAGGCCAAAGAGAAAAAGCCGAGCATTGCCCAGAACAGCGTGCCGTCGATCTCCCTTGCACGAATCGTCTACATGTGGAGCTGGGGTCCAATCGTTGGCCCGGTGGATGGTCTTCGCTCGGTCAAGCTGGACGGCACCCAGGTGCAGGCACCTGATGGCACGACCAACTACCCGGATGTGAAGTGGCAGTTCCGCAATGGCGAGCTCAACCAAGAACGCCTGGAAGGTATTTCCGAGTCCAGCAACGAGATCGACGTCAAGCAGGAGCTGATTTACGGCACACCCTGGTTGCACACCATCACCAACCCGATGATCGACGCGGTACGCCTGCGCCTAAGCTGGCCAACGCTTCGCAGCCAGGATTCCGCCGGCAACATCAACGGCGTGCGCATCGATTATGCCGTGGATATTTCCACCAACAATGGCCCCTACGTTGAGTCATTGGTCTCCTTTGTCGATCGCAAGAACGTTACCGAGTACGAGCGCGCGCACCGATTGGAGATGCCGGCGGGTAGCCGGTGGACGATCCGCGTTCGCCGCCTGACCCCAAACGCCAACTCAGATCTGGTTGCCGACCAAATGGTCGTCAAGGCGATCGCCGAGGTGGTCGATAGCGATCAGGAATACCCGCTCACAGCCGTGAGCTGCATTGAGTACGACGCTCAGACCTTCGGTGGCGATATCGCCAAGATTGCCGTGCTGATGCGTGGGCGCATCATTCGCGTACCAGCCAACTACGATGCGGCCACCCGCACCTATGCAACCTCGGGGGCAGGTACAAGCAACGGGATTTGGGATGGCACGTTCAAGGAGGCCTACACCAATAACCCCGCGTGGATCTTCTACGACCTGGTGCTACACCCGTACTACGGCCTTGGCGACCGAATCGACGCGACAATGGTTGATCGCTGGTCGCTCTACCGCATCGGTCAGTACTGCGACCAGATGGTGCCGGACGGGAAGGGCGGCCAGGAGCCCCGCTTTACCTGCAACTTGTATTTCCAGAAGCAGGCCGAGGCTTATGCTGTACTTCAAGACCTCGCTTCGATCTTTCACGGGCTGGCCTACTGGGATGGTAGTCAGATCGTGGTCAACGCCGACATGCCCGGCGACCCGATTTACACGTACAACCAGACGCAGATCCTGAACAACGGCGCCATCAAGTACGAAGGCACCCGCGCGCGCGACCGGCACACGCTCTACATGGTCGGCTGGGACAACCCCGATCAGGGCTTCGAAACCGACAAGGAGCCGGTCTTCGACGATGAAGCCATGGTCGAGCTGGGCGGAATCGTGCGTGATACCACCATCGACGCCATCGGCTGCACCTCCCTTGGCCAGGCGCAGCGCGCCGGGCAGTGGGCCGCGCTGACCGAAAAGTTACAGACTCAGGGCGGTGTGTTCCGGGTTGGCCTCGACGGCGACATTCCTAAGCCCGGCCAAGTCATTGCTGTTGCAGATCCAATGCTTGTGGGTCGAAACAACGGCGGGCGTATCTCGGCGGCGGCTGGCCGGGTTGTAACACTGGACCGCGATACCGTTGCCCCGGTTGGTGCTCGCCTGATGGTCAACCTGCCCAGCGGCAAGGCCGAAGCGCGGGTGATCAAGTCGGTAGCCGGCCGTAACGTCACAGTGATGGCTGATTTCAGTGAGCAGCCCCAAGCAGAAAGCGGGTGGATTCTTGACTATGAAGATCTGAAGCTGATGCAGTTTTACGTCCGCAACGTGACGCGGCCGGAGTGGCACCAGTTTCAGCTCGAAGTAATCCAGCATGACCCGAGCAAGTTCGACGCGGTCGATAACGGCGCGGTGGTAGATCCTCGCCCGATCACCGGCATTCCGGTCGGCAGCCAGGACGCCCCCGCGCGCGTGATGCTCAGCCAGCATGTCGTCATTGAGCAGGGGATTGCGATCACGGTCATGTCAATCGCTTGGGACGCGGCGCCAAACGCCGTGGCATATGACGTCGAATGGAAGTGGGGCTCGCGGGAATGGATTGCCGTGCCACGCACTGCTGAGCAGATGATTGACGTACGCGGCATTTACTCGGGCCAGTACATGGCCAGGGTGCGCGCGGTGAGCGCGCTTAACGTGTCGTCCATCCCAACAGCATCTGCGCTGACCAACCTCGCCGGCAAGGTCGGCAAGCCGCCGGCGGTGGCGGCCCTGACCACCACCAGCGAGCTGTTCGGCATCGGCATTCGCTGGGCCTTCCCGCCCGGCGCCGAGGATACCCAGCGCACCGAGCTGTGGTATGGCCAGGCCAACAACCTGTCGGCGGCCACCAAGCTTTCCGACTTGGCCTACCCCCAGGCGAATTACCGCATGCAGGCTCTCAAGGCCGGCGCGCAGTTCTTCTTCTGGGCACGCCTGGTGGATCGCACCGGCAACGTTGGCCCGTTCTATCCCGTCGGCAACGGCGTGATGGGGATGGCCAGCGCAGACGCGGCACCGGTGCTCGACTTGATCGCCGGCCAGATCGGCAGGACTGAACTCGGAAAGGACATTATTACCGAGATCGACAAAATCCCTGGCTTGCAGGCGCAGATCGATGCGCTCGACGGCCTGGCTGTCTACGATCCCAAGTTGACCTACTTGGTAGATGACCTGGTGGTGGTCGGCAAGCGGATCTACCAGGCCATCGCGCCGGTACCTGCGAACAAGCCTCCGCCGAATGCCATCTACTGGCAGGACGTGGGCCAGGCTGTGGTCACGGCCAATGGCCTGGCGCGCCAGGTTGCGACCAACACCACCAGCATTACCGAGCTGAGCGGTGTGGTCACGGCCCAGGCGTCCAGCCTGCAGACCTTGCAGGCGGCTTCCCGGGATGACAATGGGGAAGGCGACCTGGCGGACGCGCTCGGGGGTTACAGCGCCACGGCGAGCTTCGCGCAGGAAGTGACGGTGCGCACCTCGCAATACGCGGCCACTGTGCAGCGCCAGACTGAGCTCACAGCTTCTGTGGGCGAAGTTGCAGGCACCGTGACCAATTTGGAGCGTGTTGTGTCCACGGATCGGCAGGCGACCGCCCAGGCCATCCAGCAAGTTGGCGTGAAGATCGAAGGGAACTCGGCGGATATCCAGACCGTGAGCAAGGCCCAGGGCGATACTGACGGCAAGTTCAGAACGATGTATTCGGTGAAGATGCAGGTCAACGCCAACGGCCAATTAGTCGCGGCTGGCTTTAGCCTTGGCATTGAGCAGGACGAAGGCGAGGTGCTTAGGAGCCAGTTCCTGGTGAGCGCTGATCGGTTCGCAATCGTCACCACATTGGCCGGCGGGCAGGTGTTCACCCCGTTCACTGTGCAGAACGGCCAGGTGTTCATGCGTTCGGCGTTCATCCAGGACGGCACCATCACCAACGCCAAAATCGGTAACTACATTGCGTCCAACAACTATGTTGCGGGCGTTTCCGGTTGGAAGCTGTTCTTTGACGGGACCTTTGAAATCAACAGCGCTTTCGGTGGCCAGGCTCGGCAGGTAATCAATAGCGCGGGAGGCAAGGTCTTCGACGAGAACGGAATCAAGCGCTACCAGTGGGGGGATCTTTCCGCATGACGTATGGAGTAAGGGTGTGGGGGCCGACCGGTCTCCTTGAGCTGGATGAAAACTCGTTTACTGTCCGGGTTGTTTATTCAGAGATCGTTCAAGCTGGCATTCCGGCGCCAGGGAGGACTCGGTATGTGTCCATCCCCGGCATCGACCCATCGACCCACTCGGCTGTTTGCATCCCCATCGCGGCTTATGACACGTCGGGGCAAAGTAACTATGCCATTCAATACACGCCCGTTGTTGGTGCGGGAGGGGTGACGATCTACTTTGGAAATCCAGCTACTTCCACGGGCCCGATTGGGTTGAGCCCTCAAAGGCTTCTAGTTATGAGGTTTCGGTGATGACTTATGGCGTCACGTTCACCAATAACAATGATGTAGTAACGCTGGACTCTGAATTTGCAAGACTGGTGGTGCTTGGCAAAGGCACATGGAGCGGCAATGGCACAGGGGTATATGTGCCATTTCCGAAAACCATTACATCAGATGAGCCTCCCCTGGTTTTCGTCAGGCTGGACCAGTCCAACACGCTGTGTTTCTGCGTGATTCAGGGATCATCGGGGGCATGGACCGGCTTTTCCTTTGCAGGGATCGCGGGCCAAGGCACTTCAGGTAAGTGGTTTGCGGCGGCGTTCAAGTCAGAGCCGACGGCGACTTTTGGGTTTCGTATTTGGGATGCGAGCTCAAAGTTGATATTTGATAGCGGCACACCCTGTGCGCAATTCACAAGGTCAATAACTGGCTGGACCTATTTGGGGGCGACTCAGACTGGCCAGGGAGTTTATCGACTTAGCTGGACAGCGCCCTCCAGCCTGGCGAGCGGCGATTACATGCTTCTAAACAACATTGCGATGGATATTGCTGGAAGTACATCAAGGCAAGGGAATATGTACGCGGTGTGGGAATATCACAACGACAGACTGGTAATTCAAGCGGTCGGTGTTGACCTGCAAACCTCCCTGTTTATCCCGGTTGTTTTTGCCAAGCCGATTTCCTAACTGCTGATATTTCGAATTGAACCCGATAACCGCCGAGTGCGGTTTTTTATTGCCTGGAGAAAAGTATGGGCTGGTACAGGGCGGGCACTGTTTCCGTTACGAAAAATTCGACCGCGGTTGTCGGTACAGGCACCGCGTTCCTCGCCAATGCGCGGGTCGGCGATGGTTTCCGTGGCCCCGATGGTGCGTGGTACGAAGTAGACAACATCGTCAGCAACACGACCCTTTCCATTACGCCTGGGTACTTGGGGGCAACGGTTGCTACCGGTGTCTACGCCATCATGCCGGTGCAAGGCTACGTGAAGGACAGTGCGGACGCGCTTCGACAAGCCTCCAGCGCGGCGTGGCAGCTTGTTGGGCAGAAGTCGCAGCCTGGCGGCCTCGCTTCATTGGACGTCACAGGTGTCGTGCCCACAGCGCAACTTCCAACGACCGACAAAATCACAGAAGGGACCACGAACCGCTGGTGGACGAATGCGCGATCCATCGGAAGCACCCTTGGCGGCATGGTGCTCACCAATTCGGCGGTTGTTCTGGTAACCGATTCAATTCTGACGGCTATCGGCAAGCTACAGACCCAAAACACCGTTAGCGGCTGGGGAGTGCCTGGGTTCAAAGCCTCACCAGCAGACTTGAACTCCATGGATCTCGGCATCAGCAAAAGCTTTACCACGGGTGTAAATACAGCCAACTCCCCGTACAAGCTTGGTAGCACTACCACCAGATTTGATGCGGGATCTTCTGGGTACAAGATCGGGTACGCCGACGACACCGACGAATACCACTGGGCCATGATGCTGTTTGATCGGACCTCCAGCGCCGTCGCGGTCAGGCGCTCCAGTGGCAAAAACATCCGTGCTGATGATTACTTAGTTCTTTATCCGACCGGCAAGACGGTGCTGGACGCCACGCAACTGCCCGCCATGTTCGGGGCTACCGCGAGCGCGGTCGGCAGATCCGGCATAGTTCCTGCGCCTGCTGCAGGCGATCAAGCAAAGTTTCTGGCGGGGGATGGGACTTACAAGTCCGTGGCGACCACGGTTTCGTACGGCACCATCACCGGTTACCCGACCGACAGCTCGGCGTTTGTGACCGAGCTGTCCAGGTATCAACTCAAGTCGGACATCGTCGCGGCGAATCAGGTTATTGCAGTAGGCACTTTCACAACGGCGGCCCCGCCAGTTCTCAGCGCTTCGAACAATATCGCGTCGGTAACCCGCGTAGCTGTCGGTACGTACACGATAAACATGACGAGGACGCTGAAGGCTGGGTTCAAGGTTTTGGGCTTCACCGGCGGCCGTGGTGGATCCTCCTACGTTGATAGCTTCTTGGTTGACTGGACGACCACGGGCTCGGGAAACACTGCTGCAATTCGCGTCCTGATGGTTTCCGGGACCACCCTGGTAGACCCCAACAGCGCGCCAACCCAGGTGGTCATCATTGGAGAGTGGGCATGACGGACGATTACATCATTGTTGGCGAAGACGGCAGCGTCACGGCCGTAGCTGCAGACATCGACATCTTTGAGTACGTCAAAGAGATCGGCGGCACGCTGGTCAAGCGGGACGAATACATCCCGCCGCCGTACGTGCCAACCGCCCAGGAGCTGGCGGACACTGAAAACCAGTGGCGTGAAGAGCAGATGCCCAGGGCAAAGGACACCGTGACCGCCATCGAGTACGGCGAGGAGGGAATCCTTGGCACCGCGCAGCAGTGGCAGATGTACTGGCGTGAGCTGCGCAAGTGGACCGACACCAACCCCGATTTCCCCGACAGCAGCAAGCGCCCGGTCGCGCCCAGCTGACCCATAGCCGAACACCGACACCCGCCACGAGCGGGTTTTTTATTGCCTGGAGAAACGTATGCCGATCACTGAGCAGCAGTTGCTGCAGATCCTCCCCAATGCCGGCCGCCCAGCCGGCGTTTTTGTTCCGGTGCTGAACGCTGCCATGGGCAAGTACGGGATCGTCACGCGCCTACATATCGCCGCATTCATTGCCCAGGTGGGGCATGAGTCAGGCCAGCTGCGCTACGTGCGCGAGATTTGGGGGCCGACCGCGCAACAGGCCGGATACGAAGGTCGTGCTGACCTGGGCAACACCGTGAAGGGGGATGGCTCCAAGTTCCGTGGGCGCGGCCTTATCCAGATCACCGGTCGGGCGAACTACGCGGCGTGCGGTGAAGCCTTGGGCCTGGACCTGATCAACATGCCCGAGTTGCTGGAGCTGCCGCAGCACGCCGCCATGTCGGCGGCCTGGTTCTGGTCTACACGCGGGCTGAACACCCTGGCAGACCAGAAGGACTTCGCGAAGATCACCCGGCGCATCAATGGCGGGCTCACCGGCCAGGCCGATCGCCAGGTGCTGTACGACAAGGCGCTGGCGGTGCTGGCATGACGCCCAGACAGATCCTGGTCGCGATCCTGTTGGCGCTGGCCATCGGCTTTGGCGGCGCCTGGCAGGTACAGAATTGGCGGATGGGCGAGGAGCTCGCCGAGCAGGCGGGCCTGCACAAGGATGACTTGGCGTCGATCAGTAATGCCGCCGCATCCCAGGCCCGCGCCGAGCAGGGAAAGCGCCTGGCCCTAGAGCAGAAGCTCTCTGTGCAGGACCAACAACACACCAAGGAATTATCCGATGAACAACGCAAGCAGGCTGATATCCGTGGTCACCTTGCTACTGCTGAACTCCGGCTGTCAGTCCTTCTCGACACCACGGATTCAGCCAGTGGCTGCGACGTGCCTACCACCACCGACGCCGTCGGCGTGGTTCATGCAGCCCGTCGAGCCCAACTTGACCCGGCGCATGCTCAACGAATTGTCGCCATCACCGACGACGGGGATAACGCCGTGATCGCACTGAGGGCGTGCCAGGCGTATGTCAGGACCGTGGCCCCCTGAGCACGCTCAGCTCCAGCAGTAACCGCTGATTCTCTCTGTGCAACTGGTCGCGCTGTTCTGTAACCAGGTCGATGGGGCGAAAGCTCCCTGCCTCAGGTTGCCCCTGGGTAGCCCCTGATAAGCGGTCCTGGGCCTCCTTGAGCGATCTTTCTGTCCGAGCCTTGGCTATGAGCAGTGTGTCGTTCATCTGCACCAGGCCGGCTACATTTGCCCGCGCCTTGGCCAGGTGTCGCTGTAGGTCGCTTATCTCGTCCTCGAGCAGGGCGCACTGATGCTTGTACATTTCGAGGGGCGTAGGACAGCCGAGCCACTCGCACGTGTCTTGATCGATGTTCATACTGGGTAACTCAAAAGCTGTATGTGCATACAGTAATCGAGGTATTTCGAATTTGGGAGTGGTGTTCGTCGGCAGGACGCCGATGGTGGGATTTTGTCGGCGATCATCTTCCCCAAAACGCAACCGTTTGGACCAATGTTTATTGGGTTTAGAAGAGTCACAAAAGTGTGGGGTTTAGGGGGGCGTTTTCGGTCTCAAGGCCTTGATATTAAAGGCCTTGAACGTTTTCTATGCGGCATCCCAGGCTTTGATGCCGAAAAGGTGCAAGGTTTTGCTTGAAGCGGTCAAGGAATTGCCCCCCTTTGGACCAACGGAAACGAAAGGTCACGGATTATGCCACGACCGGCGGCCTGTGGTGCCGCTCGTCATGCCGGCGTGCGACTTATGTGCAAATGCCAGGCGCCGGCCAGGCCAGTAATATAGCCGGGGAATATGGCACTTCAACGGCCAGTCGTTGCCTCAAGTGTGTCTTCGCAAGTCGATTGTCCGGGAACCCCGCGTTATGCAAACCGCCTACACCGTTCTTATCCTGCTGATGCTGGTCAGTGTTTCCCGTCTGGTCGGGCGTGTCATACCGTTGCCGTTGCCCTTGGTGCAGATCGGCGCAGGCGCCTTGTTGGCCTGGCCCACGCTGGGGCTGCATGTGGCGCTTGACCCGGAGTTGTTCCTGTTTCTGTTCCTGCCGCCGCTGTTGTTTTCCGATGGCTGGCGCATGCCCAAGCGAGAATTGTGGCGGCTGCGCGGGCCGATCCTGACGTTGGCGGTAGGGCTGGTGCTGTTCACCGTGGTCGGCGCTGGCTACTTCATTCATTGGATCTTGCCTACGATCCCGCTGCCCGTGGCCTTCGCCCTGGCGGCGGTATTGTCGCCGACGGATGCCGTGGCGGTGTCGGCCATTTCCCAGAACCGCTTGCCCACGCCGCTGATGCATATGCTTCAAGGCGAGGCGTTGATGAACGACGCGTCGGGCCTGGTGACCTTCAAGTTCGCCCTGGCGGCGGCGTTGACCGGGGTGTTTTCCCTGGCGGATGCCAGCCTCACCTTTGTGCTGGTGGCGGTCGGTGGCCTGGCCGTCGGCGTGGCGTTGAGCTGGCTGGTGGGCCGCTTGCGCACCTGGATGATCGCCCGTGGTTGGGACGATCCGGCGACGCATGTGGTGTTTATGTTGCTGTTACCGTTTGCCGCGTATGTGTTGGCCGAGCGTTTGGGCGCGTCGGGGATTTTGTCGGCGGTGGCCGCGGGGATGATGCAAAGCTGGCTCGATCTGTTGCCGCGCCAGACCAGCACGCGCTTGCTTAACCGCAGTGTCTGGTCGCTGCTGGAGTTTGCCTTCAACGGTCTGATCTTCCTGCTGCTGGGCCTGCAACTGCCGGACATCATCAAGGCGGTGGTCAGCCATGAGCCGACGTTGTGGCCGACGTTGTTGTATCGCTGCCTGGACGTGGTGGCGATCTTCCTGGTGTTGCTGGTGTTGCGCTTTGTCTGGGTGCAGAGCATCTGGCGGCTGTCGGGTTTGCTGCGCAGGCTGCGTGGCAAAGGAGAGCTGACGCTGGTGCCGACGGCGCGCTCCTGCTGGTTGCTGACCGTCGGCGGTGTGCGCGGTGCGGTGACGTTGGCCGGTGTGATGTCGGTGCCGTTGCTGTTGGCGCCGGGGCAGGACTTCCCCGAACGCGACTTGCTGATCTTTATCGCGGCAGGGGTGATCCTGTTGTCGTTGATTGCTGCGTGCATCGCCTTGCCGTTGCTGTTGCGTGGCATCGAAAAGAGCCCCGATGAGAAACGCCACAACGAGGTTCGCGAGGCTTGGAAGAAAACCGCCGTGGCCGCGATTCATGCCCTGGAAACCGAGGAACCCGCTGAAACCGAAACCCAGGACGCCGCCCAGGCAGCTTTGGCGGCCGAGTTGAAGGCGCGATTAATGTCGGAATATCGGCACCAGTTGGAGGTGTTCAACGACTCGGCCGAAGCCCAGGCGCTGGCGCAACAGATGGACCTGCTTGAGCGTAAGTTACGCCTCAAGGCCCTGCGGGCGCAGCGCCTGGAGTTGTATAGCTTGAGCCGTCATCACCAGATTGGGGATGACGTGCTGCGGGAGGTATTAGCTGAGTTGGATATGAGCGAGGCGAACCTGGGCTCGCTGAAATGACCCGCCTGTGTCCCATACCTGGCTGAGCATTAATCGGCCAATAAATGGATCACTGGTTTGTCGACGGAATCGGGTGGGTAAAGGAGCGCGATAAATTGCTTATCGCCTTCCGATATATCCTCATTGAAATCCACGCCGACGCCATTGGTTGTGACTTGCGACGGAACTTTGTAGTGCATCACTGACCTTGAATCGTAGGCTGATGTGATAGTGGTCTTCGAATCGGGAGGGTTTAGGAAATTCTCGTCGGTGACCTCTTTTGAATGACCAAGACTTTCGGATTCCGAGTACAGTTTTTCCTTGTCCCACCGTATGTCGTTATCCGGATGTTGGTGTTCATGTAACAGTCCAAGTGCGTGCCCAAATTCGTGCCGTATTGAGTGGTTGAGCATATCGGCAGTCTGGATCAGGTCGATGTGCAGGGTGGGTTCGTGCAGAGGCTTTTGTTTTGCCTGTGTGCCAATGGCCGACCAGTTGCCTGTACCGTCATTTTTGCCCGATATTCGAATGTCACCGTCATTGGTGTTGATAAAGTTGAACTTCAAGTTTGTATAAGGCTGCCAAAGATTAATATTTTTCTTTATGTAATCTTTTGCTTTATCCGGCATGTCGAACAATGAAATATTTAGCGTTGAGCCTTGGGGCCATAAGTGTTGGGTCGAGGCAATGCCACGTTCGTGCCTGATTAGTACGGGGGCAGCTGTTTGGGGGTATGGGAGTTCGGGGGCGTTGTAAGAGTAGCGCGAGAGATTATTGATCATCAATGTTCCAAGACCGTAGTCGGCAGGCAAGAGCATCCATTCAGTTTATGAGTCCGCCCGTTGGGTGGTTAATCCTGAGTGTCTGGTTCCATGTGCAGCGAACAAAGTGCTCCGTCTCGACTTGCGCCTGGCTGCCCCGCACTGCGTTGCACAGTGCGGGTTTTACAGGATTACTTGCGACGCTGAATGAAATCGCGAATCCGCTCCGCCGCTTCCACACACTCCGCCAACGGCGCAACCAGCGCCAAGCGCACACGCCCGGCACCCGGGTTGAAACCGTCCACTTCCCGCGACAGGTAAGAACCTGGCACCACGGTCACGTGTTCTTCTACAAACAAGTCACGGCAGAACGCGGCGTCGTCGCCCTTCACATTCGGCCACAGGTAGAAACCACCGTCCGGGCTTTGCACGTCCAGCACCGGCTTGAGGATGGCCAGCACGGCGTCGAACTTCTCGCGGTACAGGTCACGGTTGGCCAATACGTGGGCTTCGTCCTGCCAGGCGGCGATGCTGGCCAACTGGGTTTGCACCGGCATCGCGCAGCCGTGGTAGGTGCGGTACAGCAGGAAGGCCTTGAGGATGTCGGCGTCGCCGGCCACAAAACCGGAACGCAGGCCCGGCAGGTTGGAGCGCTTGGACAGGCTGTGGAACACCACGCAACGCTTGAAGTCCTCGCGACCCAGCTCGACGCAAGCGCTCAGCAGGCCGGGCGGCGGGGTTTGTTCGTCGAAGTACAGTTCGCTGTAGCACTCATCGGCGGCGATGACGAAGTCGTATTCGTCGGCCAGTGCGATGAGTTTTTTCAGGGTTTCAACCGGGATCAGCGCGCCGGTCGGGTTGCCGGGGGAGCACAGGAACAGGATCTGGCAGCGTTTCCAGGTGTCCGGCGACACGGCGTCGAAGTCCGGGTTGAAGCCATTGCTGTCCAGGCACGGCAGGTAATGCGGCTTGGCCCCGGCGAGGAACGCGGCGCCTTCGTAGATCTGGTAGAACGGGTTCGGGCTCACCACCAGCGCGTCGTCGCCACGGTTGACCACGGTCTGGGTGAAGGCGAACAGCGCCTCACGGGTACCGTTGACCGGCAGGATATTGCGCGCCGGGTCCAGCCAGCCCTTGGGCACGCTGAAGCGGCGTTCGCACCAGGCGCCGATGGCCTCGCGCAGCGCCGGGATGCCCAGGGTGGTCGGGTACACGGCCATCTGGTCGAGGTTGTCGGCCAGGGCCTTGGCTACGAACTCCGGGGATTTGTGCTTCGGTTCGCCGATGGACAGCGCGATCGGGCGCTTGGCCGGGTTTGGCGTAACGCTGCCGAGCAGGGCGCGCAGTTTCTCGAACGGGTAGGGCTGCAACTGGTTCAGAGCGTTGTTCATGTAAGCCTCGATCACGGTGTACGCGGACCTTGTGGGAGCTGGCTTGCCTGCGATGCGGGCAACGCGGTGTAGCTGTTGGACCGCGGCGATGCCATCGCAGGCAAGCCAGCTCCCACAGAGGTCGTGTTCACACAGTTAACAATTCAAATAGTCAGGCGTGTCAGTTCGACGCCGGGTTCCTGGGTCACGCTCAACTGCTGGACGATGGCTTCCTGCAAACGCAGGCACAGCTCAGGGTCGGACAGCGGCTGGTTGTCGGCGTCGGTGATGAAGAACACGTCTTCCACGCGCTCGCCGAGGGTCGCAATCTTGGCGTTCTGCAACGACAGGTCGAATTCCAGGAAAATCCCGCCGATGCGCGCCAGCAGGCCGGGGCGATCCGGCGCGCTGAGTTCCAGTACGGTGACCGGGCGCTGGGCGTCGTTGGAGATGGTCACCTGCGGCGCAAACGCAAAATGCTTGAGCTGGCGCGGTACCCGGCGCTGGATGATGGTCGGGTAGTCGTCAGGGTTGCGCAGGGCCTCGGTCAGGCCCTCGCGGATCTTTTTCACCCGTGCCGGGTTGTCGCCGATGGACTCGCCCTCGGTGTCGAGCACGATATAGGTGTCGAGGGTGAACTGGCTGCTGGAGGTGATCACTCGCGCGTCATGGATGTTCAGGTTGAGCTGGTCCATGGCCGCCACGGTCACGGCGAAGAAGTCGTGCTGGTCGGGCGCATAGATGAAGATCTGCGTGCCGCCTTCGAATTCGCGCTGGGTGGTCTCTTTGATCAGTACCAGCGGGCCGCCATCAGCCGGTTGTTGCAAGATCGCGTCGCTGTGCCAGGCCACATCGCCAGCGGTGTGGCGCAGGAAATAATCGTCACCCAGTTGCGACCACAGTTGTTCGACGTCGTCCGGGTCGTTGCCGCCGCGCACGAGGATATCCAGGGCGGCGCTTTGGGTGCGGCGGATCTGTTCTTCGCGGTCCACCGGGTTTTCCAGGCCACGGCGCAGGGCGCGCTTGGTCTCGGTGTAGAGCTGGCGCAACAGGCTGGCGCGCCAGGAGTTCCACAGCGTCGGGTTGGTGGCGTTGATGTCGGAGACGGTCAGCACGTACAAGTAATCGAGACGGGTCTCGTCGCCGACTATGCCTGCGAAGTCGTGGATCACCTGCGGGTCGGACAAGTCCTTGCGCTGGGCGGTGGTGGACATCACCAGGTGGTTCTGCACCAGCCAGACGATCAGGCGGCTGTCCCACAGCGGTAGTTGGTGGCGCTGGCAGAACGCCTCGGCATCGACGGCGCCGACTTCCGAGTGATCGCCATGGCGGCCCTTGCCGATGTCGTGGTACAGGCCGGCCAGGTAGATCAGTTCGGGCTTGGGCAGCTTGGCCATGAGCTTGCTGGCCAGCGGGAATTTCTCTGATACCTGGGTGTACTGCAACTTACGCAGGTGCTTGATCAGGTTCAGGGTGTGGGCGTCCACGGTGTAGATGTGGAACAGGTCGTGCTGCATCTGCCCGACGATAAAACCGAACTCCGGCAGGTAGCGCCCGAGGATGCCGTAGCGGTTCATCCGGCGCAGGTTACGGTGGATGCCGATCTTGCACTTGAACAGCTCGATAAACAGGCTGGTGTTGCGGATGTCGTTGCGGAATTCGTCGTCGATCAGGTGACGATGCTCGCGCAGCAGGCGGATGGTGTCGGCGCGCACGCCTTTGATTTCCGGCTGTTGGGCCATCAGTACGAAGATTTCCAGCATGGCGAACGGCGTGCGGCGGAACACGTTGTCGTTGCGCGCCTCGATGTAGCCGTCGTGCAGCTGGAAGCGCGCGTTGATCGGTTGCGGCGGCGCTTCGTCTTCGGGGGCCAGGATCACTTCTTCGAAGTGCTGGATGATCAGGTCGCTGAGTTGGGCAATGCTCATGACCACCCGGTAGTACTGCTGCATGAAACTTTCGATGCTGGTTTTCGCGTCTTCGCCTTCAAAGCCCAGCAGGGTGGCGATGGAGCGTTGATGGTCGAACAGCAGGCGGTCTTCGGCGCGTCCTGCGAGCATGTGCAGGGCGTAGCGCACTTTCCAGATGAACTCCTGGGACGAGGCCAGCAGGGCGTTTTCGCTCTCTACCAGGAAGCCTTCGCCGGCCAGGGCGCGCAGGTTCAGGGTGCCGTACTGGCGACGGGCGACCCACAAGATTGTCTGGATATCCCGCAGCCCGCCGGGCGAGCCTTTGACGTTGGGCTCCAGGTTGTATTCGGTGTCGTTGTACTTGTGATGCCGGGCCTTCTGCTCGGCACGCTTGGCCAGGAAGAAGTCCTTGCTCGGCCACATGTGCGCGGTGCTGGTGACTTCGAGCATGCGCTGGCGCAGGCGCTCGGGGCCTGCAATGGTGCGGCTTTCCATCAGGTTGGTGATGACGGTGAGGTCGGCGCGGGCTTCTTCGGCGCATTCGTCCACCGAGCGAACGCTCTGGCCGACTTCCAGGCCGATGTCCCACAGCAAGGTGAGAAAGCGCTCGATTGAATCGCGAAAGATCTCATGATCGGCGCTGTCCAGCAGGATCAGCAGGTCGATGTCGGAGTAGGGATGCAGTTCGCCACGGCCGTAGCCGCCGACGGCCACCAGGGCGATATCGGCGTCTTCACTCCAGTTGAACTGTTCCCAGGCCTTTTGCAGGATGTTGTCGACGAACCAGGCGCGGTCCTCGATCAGCCGGCGGATGTCCCGGCCGCTGCGAAAGCGCTCATCGAGCACCTCGCGGGCCTGGCGGATCGCCTTCTTGAAGGCGGCGATGGGGCTCGCCTTCAGGGCCAGTTCGGCCTGGAACTGGCCACGGTCGAAGAGTTCGGGATCCACCTGGGGCATCGATCGGTTTTCCTTTCTATCTATTCAGTCAGCAACAACACCACGTGGGAAAACCAAAGCAACCTTTAGGCCGAAACGCGTGGGATCGTGTCGTCGGCGCGCAGGGTGAAGATCTCGTAGCCAGTTTCGGTGACCAGCAGGGTGTGTTCCCACTGCGCCGAGAGCTTGCGGTCCTTGGTGATGGCGGTCCAGCCGTCGCCCAGTACCTTGGTGTCGGCCTTGCCCTGGTTGATCATCGGCTCGATGGTGAAGGTCATGCCCGCTTTCAGTTCCATGCCGGTGCCGGCGCGGCCGTAGTGCAGGATCTGCGGTTCTTCGTGGAACACGGTACCGATACCGTGGCCGCAGAATTCGCGGACGACGGAGAAGCCGTTCTTTTCCGCATGCTTCTGGATCACTTCACCGATGTCGCCGAGGCGGCAGCCAGGCTTGACGATTTCGATGGCCTTGTACATGCATTCCTGGGTCACCTGGGACAGGCGCTCGGCCCAGACCGGTACGGTGCCGACGTGGAACATGCGGCTGGTGTCGCCGAAGTAGCGGTCCTTGATCACGGTGACGTCGATGTTCAGGGTGTCGCCGTCCTTCAACGGCTTGTCGCCCGGAATGCCGTGGCAGACCACGTGGTTGACCGAGGTGCAGATCGACTTGGGGAAGCCCTTGTAGTTCAGCGGCGCAGGAATGGCGCCCTGCACGTTGACGATGTAGTCATGGCAGATCTGGTTCAGGGTTTCGGTGGTGACGCCGGGCTTGACGTGCTCGGCAATCATTTCCAGCACGTCGGCAGCCAGTTTGCCGGCGATGCGCATGCCAGCAATGTCTTCGGCGGTTTTCAAACTAACGGTCATACAGGCTCTCTCTAGCGCGACGCGCTGAAATCAATACGGTTCACGGGCGTGCGACAAAAGGTTACAGAATTCGCACAAGCCCCAAAAAACGCGATTCTAGCAGACGTGGGCGGCAAATCATGAGCCCCTGACGATCGCTTCTCTCTATAAGGTAGGGTGATGTTGGCTCTATTCAAGGGGTTGGGTAAACGCGGTGGGCGGCAAATGCGATTGCGGGTTTCGTTTTGGCGGATGCTGTGGTATAAAATGCGCCGCTTTCCGGGGATACCCCGTGAAGCTTAAATCCACACACGTGTCGACACGATGACCTGGGTGCCGGAGGCCTTGATGCCGCCGGTTGGTCATTGGGATACGTGGAGGCCAAACCCGACTTATTAAGGAACTATCATGTCCCAAGTCAACATGCGCGATATGCTGAAGGCCGGTGTGCACTTCGGTCACCAGACCCGTTACTGGAACCCGAAAATGGGTAAATACATTTTCGGCGCACGTAACAAGATCCACATCATCAACCTTGAAAAAACCCTGCCAATGTTCAACGAAGCTCTGACTTTCGTAGAGCGCCTGGCCCAGGGCAAAAACAAGATTCTGTTCGTCGGCACCAAGCGTTCCGCTGGCAAGATCGTTGCTGAAGAAGCAGCACGTTGCGGTTCGCCGTACGTCGATCACCGCTGGTTGGGCGGCATGCTGACCAACTTCAAAACCATCCGTGCTTCCATCAAGCGTCTGCGTGACCTTGAAGTGCAAGCCGAAGACGGTACTTTCGCCAAGCTGACCAAGAAAGAAGCGCTGATGCGCTCCCGTGACCTGGAAAAGCTCGATCGTTCCCTGGGTGGTATCAAGGACATGGGCGGTCTGCCTGACGCACTGTTCGTTATCGACGTTGATCACGAGCGCATCGCGATCACCGAAGCCAACAAGCTGGGCATCCCTGTTATCGGCGTAGTCGATACCAACAGCAGCCCAGAAGGCGTTGACTACATCATCCCAGGCAACGATGACGCAATCCGCGCTATCCAGCTGTACATGGGTTCGATGGCTGACGCTGTAATTCGTGGTCGCAACCACGTTGCTGGCGGTACCGAGCAGTTCGTTGAAGAAGCTCCGGTAGCTGCCGCTGAGTAATAGCGCCCTGGCGTTGACTCAGTAAGCAAAAAGGGGGCTTGGCCCCCTTTTTGCCACCTCGAAAACCATTTGTCGGCAGCGCAGCTACAACATCTGTAACGTGCAGCGGCCTACAAGGGTGATTCGGGAAGAATTGATCCCCCGTTCGATCGGGTGGAATGGTTGAAAACCTATCCAAGAGGAATTTGAAAATGGCAGCAATTACTGCAGCGTTGGTTAAAGAACTGCGTGAGCGTACCGGCGAAGGCATGATGGATTGCAAGAAAGCCCTGGAAAAGGCTGACGGCGACATCGAAAAAGCCATTGATGACATGCGTGCTTCCGGCGCCATCAAGGCTGCCAAGAAAGCAGGCAACGTAGCTGCTGAAGGCGCGATCGCTCTGAAAGAAGACGGCAAATCCGCTGTTCTGCTGGAAGTGAACTCGCAGACCGACTTCCTGGCTCTGCAGGACGACTTCAAGGCGTTCGTAGCTGCTAGCGTTGAAAAAGCATTCGCTGACAAGCTGACTACCGTTGAGCCTCTGATCGAAGCTCAAGAAGCTGCTCGCCTGGTACTGGTCGGCAAGGTTGGCGAAAACGTCAACATCCGTCGCCTGGTTCGCGTTGAAGGTGATGTTGTTGGTGGTTACCTGCACGGCAACAAGATCGGTGTTGCAGTTGTCCTGAAAGGCGGCAACGTTGAACTGGCCAAAGACATCGCTATGCACGTAGCGGCCAGCAACCCTGAGTTCCTGCTGCCTTCGGAAGTTTCTGCCGAAGCGATCGAGCGTGAAAAAGCTGTGTTCCTGCAGCTGAACGAAGAAAAAATCAAAGGCAAGCCAGAAAACATTGTTGAGAACATGGTCAAAGGCCGTATCAGCAAGTTCCTGGCTGAAGCAAGCCTGGTTGAGCAGGCGTTCGTCAAGAACCCTGAAATCAAGGTTGGCGAACTGGCCAAGAAAGCCGGTGCTGAAATCGTTTCCTTCACTTACTTCAAAGTAGGCGAAGGCATCGAGAAGCCGGTCGACAACTTCGCTGAAGAAGTTGCTGCCCAGCTGGCTGCCGCCAAGCAATAAGACAGTTTTCAACTGTCGCCCGAAAGAGGCTGCCCGCTCACGCGCGCAGCCTCTTTTCAAATGGGAAGGCCAATTTTATTTGGTTTCCCTCCGGAACTGGCTTACAAAGCCGTGTTCCGATGGCGCTGTGAGAGCGTCCAGCTAGAGTGAACGCAAGCCGTAAACGGCTCGCCAAGAATTTTTAAAATACGCCGCAGGAGAGATTCGCAATGGCTCAGCAGGGCAGTGGTTATCAGGCTCGCTATAAACGCATTCTACTCAAGCTTAGCGGCGAGGCCCTGATGGGCTCGGAAGAGTTCGGGATCGATCCCAAGGTGCTCGACCGCATGGCGCTGGAAGTCGGCCAATTGGTCGGCATCGGCGTGCAGGTCGGCCTGGTGATTGGTGGCGGTAACCTGTTCCGCGGCGCGGCACTGAGTGCGGCCGGTATGGATCGGGTAACTGGCGACCATATGGGCATGCTGGCCACTGTGATGAACGCCCTGGCCATGCGTGACGCCCTGGAGCGTGCCAATATCTCGGCTATCGTGATGTCGGCTATTTCCATGGTCGGCGTGACCGATCACTATGATCGCCGCAAAGCCATGCGCCACCTGAATTCGAAAGAAGTGGTGATCTTCGCTGCCGGCACGGGTAACCCGTTCTTCACCACCGATTCGGCTGCGTGCCTGCGCGCGATCGAAATCGATGCCGACGTGGTGCTCAAGGCAACCAAGGTTGATGGTGTATACACTGCTGACCCATTCAAAGACCCGCATGCCGAGAAGTTCGATCATCTGACCTACGATGAAGTGCTGGATCGCAAGCTGGGTGTGATGGACCTGACGGCAATCTGCCTGTGCCGCGACCACAAGATGCCGCTGCGCGTATTTAACATGAACAAGCCCGGCGCCCTGCTGAATATCGTACACGGCGGCGCTGAAGGGACTCTGATCGAGGAAGGCCAACAATGATCAACGAAATCAAGAAAGACGCCCAGGCGCGTATGCAGAAATCCCTGGAATCCCTGAGCCACGCATTCGGCCAGATTCGCACTGGTAAGGCGCACCCGAGCATCCTGGGTAGCGTGATGGTGCCTTACTACGGCACCGACACTCCGCTGAGCGGCGTGGCCAACGTTACCGTGAAGGACTCCCGTACCCTGCAAGTGGTGGCGTTCGAGCGCAATATGCTCGCAGCGGTCGACAAGGCAATCCAGAGCGCCGGTTTGAACCTCAATCCGACCAACCTGGGCGAGTTGTTGCTGATCTCCATGCCAGCCCTGACCGAAGAAACCCGCAAGGGCTTCACCAAGCAGGCGCGCAGTGCCGCCGAAGACGCACGTGTTGCTGTACGCAACATCCGTCGTGATGCACTGGGTGATCTGAAGAAACTGGTCAAGGACAAGGAAATCAGCGAAGACGAAGAGCGCCGTGCCGTCGCCGATATCGACAAGTTGACCAAAGATGCCGAGGCCCAGATCACCAAGGCCACCGAAGAAAAAGAAAAGGACCTGATGGCCGTATAAGGGGTCAGGACGCCTTCATGGAAAAGACCAAGCAGACTGTACCCTCTGTGGTGCCGCGCCATGTCGCGATCATCATGGATGGGAATAATCGCTGGGCGAAGAAACGCTTTATGCCGGGTGTTGCCGGGCATAAAGCGGGTGTCGATGCGGTGCGGGCTGTGATTGAGGTGTGCGCCGAGGCCAAGGTCGAGGTTCTGACCCTCTTTGCCTTCTCCAGTGAAAACTGGCAGCGCCCTGCCGAAGAAGTCAGTGCCTTGATGGATCTGTTCTTCAAGGCCCTGCGTCGTGAGGCCAAGCGCCTCAATGACAACAATATCAGCCTGCGTATCATCGGTGACCGTTCACGGTTCCATCCAGAGCTGCAGGCGGCCATGCGCGAGGCTGAGGCCATTACTGCCGGTGCCAACCGTTTTGTGTTGCAAATTGCAGCCAACTACGGCGGCCAGTGGGACATTGCCCAGGCAGCACAGCGGCTCGCCCGCGAAGTGCAGGCCGGTCATCTGCGCCCGGACGACATCACGCCCGAATTGTTGCAAACCTGCCTGGTGACCGGCGACCTGCCGTTGCCCGACTTGTGCATCCGCACCGGGGGCGAGCACCGCATCAGCAACTTCCTGTTGTGGCAGTTGGCCTATACCGAGCTGTACTTCTCCGACCTGTTCTGGCCGGACTTCAAACACGATGCCATGCGCAATGCGCTGGCTGATTTCGCTTCCCGTCAGCGTCGCTTTGGTAAAACAAGCGAGCAGATCGAAGCTGGAGCCCGGGTTTAAATGCTTAAACAACGAATCATCACAGCACTGATCCTGCTGCCGATTGCCCTGTGTGGGTTTTTCCTGCTCGACGGCTCCAGCTTTGCGCTGTTTATCGGCCTGGTTGTGACCCTCGGGGCTTGGGAGTGGGCGCGCCTGGCGGGCTTCACCAGCCAGTTGCCGCGCGTGGCGTACGCTGCTGTCGTGGCACTGCTGTTGTTCCTGATGTACATCCTGCCGGACATCGCGCCCTGGGTGCTGGGGGCGGCAGTCTTGTGGTGGGCGTTGGCAACCTTCCTGGTGCTGACGTTTCCGCGTACCAGCAGCCAGTGGTCCAGCGTCGCCTGCAAGCTGGTGATTGGTCTGTTGATCCTGTTGCCGGCTTGGCAAGGGCTGGTGGAAATCAAGCGTTACCCCATCGGTAACGAGTTGATCCTGGCCGTGATGGTGTTGGTGTGGGGTGCTGATATCGGTGCCTACTTCTCCGGTCGGGCGTTCGGCAAGCGCAAGCTCGCGCCGGCTGTCAGCCCGGGCAAGAGCTGGGAAGGTGTGTACGGCGGCCTGGCGTTGACGTTGGCGATCACGCTGGCTGTCGGTGTGGTGCGCGACTGGTCGGTGAAGGAGATTTTCCTCGGCTTGCTGGGCACGGGCATCGTCGTATTTATCTCGGTGGTGGGTGACCTCACCGAAAGCATGTTCAAGCGCCAGGCCGGGATTAAGGACAGCAGTAACCTGCTGCCGGGTCACGGCGGTGTACTGGACCGCATCGATAGCCTGACGGCCGCGATTCCGATCTTTGCCGTGCTGCTGTGGATGATCGCGTCGTGAGCCGCTTGCAACAAGTGACCGTGCTGGGCGCTACCGGCTCGGTCGGCCTGAGCACCCTGGATGTGATTGCTCGTCATCCTGAGCGCTATCAGGTGTTTGCCCTGACCGGCTACTCGCGCCTGAGCGAGTTGCTGGCCCTGTGTGTGCGCCATGCGCCACGCTTTGCCGTGGTGCCTGAGGCCGCTGTTGCCCGAGGCTTGCAGGATGACCTGCGGGCTGCGGGCCTGGCGACTCAGGTGCTGGTGGGCGAGGAGGGCCTTTGCCAGGTTTCGGCGGATGCCGAGGTGGATACCGTCGTAGCGGCCATTGTCGGTGCTGCGGGCCTGCGCCCAACCCTGGCGGCTGTGGATGCGGGCAAGAAGATTTTGCTGGCCAATAAAGAGGCGCTGGTGATGTCCGGCACCCTCTTTATGCAGGCGGTGCGCAAGAGCGGCGCCGTATTGCTGCCGCTCGACAGCGAGCACAATGCGATCTTCCAGTGCATGCCCAGTGATTTTGCCCGAGGCTTGAGCCAGGTGGGCGTGCGTCGGATTCTTCTGACGGCCTCCGGTGGCCCGTTTCGGCAGACGCCATTGGCTGAGCTGGAGCACGTATCGCCTGACCAGGCGTGTGCCCACCCGAACTGGTCCATGGGGCGCAAGATCTCCGTGGATTCGGCGAGCATGATGAACAAAGGCCTGGAGTTGATCGAGGCATGCTGGCTGTTTGATGCACGGCCTGATCAAGTCGAGGTGGTGATTCACCCTCAAAGTGTGATTCATTCCCTCGTCGATTACGTGGATGGTTCGGTTTTGGCGCAATTGGGCAACCCCGATATGCGTACGCCGATCGCCAACGCCCTTGCCTGGCCTGAGCGGATTGATTCCGGCGTGGCGCCATTGGACTTGTTTGCCATTGCCCGCCTGGACTTTGAAGCGCCGGACGAGCAGCGCTTTCCTTGCCTGCGCCTGGCGCGGCAAGCGGCAGAGGCGGGCAACAGCGCGCCGGCGATGCTCAATGCGGCGAATGAAGTGGCGGTGGCGGCGTTTCTCGAAGGACGCATCCGCTTTCCGCAGATCGCGAGTATCATCGAGGACGTCCTGGGCCTTGAGCCTGTGGTCGCGGTCGATGATTTGGCGGCGGTGTTCGAGGCTGATACAAAGGCCCGGGCCCTGGCCGAGCAATGGTTGAACCGCAACGCGCGTTAGCCTGTGGCCGGGTTTGAGCCTTCAGGCACTGGATTGGAATGCGGAGAAATTAGATGAGTGCGCTCTACATGATTGTCGGCACCCTGGTTGCTCTGGGTGTGCTGGTTACCTTCCACGAATTCGGCCATTTCTGGGTCGCGCGTCGCTGCGGCGTCAAGGTATTGCGCTTTTCCGTCGGTTTCGGCATGCCGCTGTTGCGCTGGCACGACCGCCAAGGCACCGAATTCGTGATCGCGGCGATCCCGTTGGGTGGCTACGTCAAGATGCTCGATGAGCGCGAAGGCGAAGTGCCGGCCGATCAGTTAGACCAATCCTTCAATCGCAAGACCGTTCGTCAGCGAATTGCCATCGTTGCTGCCGGGCCGATCGCCAACTTCCTGTTGGCGATGTTTTTTTTCTGGGTCTTGGCCATGCTCGGCAGCGAGCAAGTGCGCCCGGTCATCGGCGCGGTCGAAGCCGACAGCATTGCCGCCAAGGCCGGTTTGGCCGCAGGCCAGGAAATTGTTGCGATTGATGGCGAGCCGACCACCGGTTGGGGCGCGGTCAACTTGCAGCTGGTGCGACGCCTTGGCGAGAGCGGTACCGTCAAGGTAGTGGTGCGCGAGCAAGACTCGACCGCCGAGACCCCGCGTGAACTGGTGCTGCATCGCTGGTTGCAGGGCGCCGATGAGCCCGATCCGATCAAGTCGCTGGGTATTCGTATCTGGCGTCCGAGCTTGCCGCCGGTACTCGCCGAGCTGGATCCGAAAGGTCCGGCCCAGGCTGCCGGGCTGAAAACCGGTGACCGTCTGTTGGCCCTGGACGGCCAGGCGCTGGGCGACTGGCAGCAAGTGGTCGACCTGGTGCGTGTACGCCCTGATACCAAGATTGTGCTGAAAGTCGAGCGCGAAGGTGCTCAAATCGACGTCCCCGTGACCTTGTCGTTGCGTGGGGAGGCCAAGGCGGCCGGGGGTTACCTCGGTGCCGGGGTGAAGAGTCCGGAGTGGCCGCCCTCCATGCTGCGCGAGGTCAGTTTCGGGCCTTTGGAGGCGATTGGCGAGGGTGCGAAACGTACCTGGACCATGAGTGTACTGACCCTCGAATCCCTGAAGAAAATGTTGTTCGGCGAGCTCTCGGTAAAAAACTTGAGTGGACCGATAACCATTGCTAAAGTGGCGGGCGCTTCTGCCCAGTCGGGTGTCGCAGATTTCCTGAATTTCCTGGCTTATCTGAGTATTAGCCTGGGTGTTCTGAATTTGCTGCCCATTCCAGTATTGGATGGGGGGCATCTGTTGTTTTATCTGGTCGAGTGGGTGCGTGGTCGCCCCTTGTCGGATCGGGTGCAGGGTTGGGGGATACAGATCGGTATCAGTTTGGTGGTCGGGGTGATGTTGTTAGCTCTGGTCAACGATCTGGGACGTCTGTAACGCTTCGCTGAATTGCGAATCTGCCGCATTTTGCGGCAGTTTGTTTATTGCCAGTTGGAATAAGAAAGGACTTCATGAAACGTCTGCTGCTAACTGCGGTTCTCACCGTATTGATGATCGCCGAAGTTCACGCCGAGTCCTTCACCATCTCCGATATTCGCGTCAACGGCCTCCAGCGGGTTTCCGCGGGTAGCGTCTTTGGTGCGCTGCCGTTGAACGTCGGGGAACAGGCTGATGATCGTCGCCTGGTGGAATCCACTCGTGCGCTGTTCAAAACCGGTTTCTTTCAAGATATCCAACTGGGTCGCGAAGGCAACGTCCTGGTCATCACCGTGGTTGAGCGACCTTCCGTCGCCAGTATCGAGATCGAAGGCAACAAGGCGATCTCTACTGAAGACCTGATGAAGGGTCTCAAGCAATCCGGCCTGGCCGAGGGCGAGATCTTCCAGCGCGCCACCCTTGAAGGTGTGCGTAACGAACTGCAACGCCAGTACGTTGCCCAGGGCCGCTATTCGGCGTCCGTGGAAACCGAAGTGATCCCACAGCCTCGTAACCGTGTCGGCCTCAAGGTCAACATCAACGAAGGCACCGTGGCGGCCATTCAGCACATCAACGTGGTGGGCAACACCAAGTTCGCTGATGACGACCTGATCGATCTGTTCGAGCTGAAGACCACCAACTGGTTGTCGTTCTTCAAGAACGATGACAAGTACGCTCGTGAAAAACTCTCCGGTGACCTGGAGCGCCTGCGTTCCTACTACCTGGACCGTGGCTATATCAACATGGATATCGCCTCCACCCAGGTGTCCATCACCCCGGACAAGAAACACGTCTACATCACCGTCAACGTCAACGAAGGCGAGAAGTACAAGGTTCGTGACGTTAAGCTGAGCGGCGACCTGAAAGTACCTGAAGACCAGGTCAAGGCCCTGCTGCTGGTGCAGAAGGACCAGGTGTTCTCGCGCAAGCTGATGACCACTACCTCTGAGCTGATCACCCGTCGCCTGGGTAACGAAGGTTATACCTTCGCCAACGTCAACGGCGTGCCGACTCCGCACGATGATGACCACACTGTGGATATCACCTTTGTCGTCGATCCAGGCAAGCGTGCCTACGTGAACCGCATCAACTTCCGTGGCAACACCAAGTCTGCGGACGAAGTGCTGCGTCGTGAAATGCGCCAGATGGAAGGTGGCTGGGCTTCGACCTACCTGATCGACCAGTCCAAGACCCGTCTTGAGCGCCTGGGCTTCTTTAAGGAAGTGAACGTCGAAACCCCAGCGGTACCGGGTGTGGATGACCAGGTTGACGTGAACTACGCCGTAGAAGAACAAGCGTCGGGTTCGATCACCGCGAGCGTCGGCTTCGCACAGAGTGCCGGCCTGATCCTCGGTGGCTCGATTACCCAGAACAACTTCCTCGGTACCGGTAACAAGGTTTCCATCGGCCTGACCCGCAGCGAATACCAGAGCCGCTATAACTTCGGTTATGTCGACCCCTACTGGACTGCTGATGGCGTGAGCCTGGGCTACAACGCCTTCTACCGCACCACCGACTACAAAGACCTCGACGTTGACGTTGCAAGCTATGCGATCGACAGCCTGGGTGCTGGCGTGAACATTGGTTACCCGATCAGTGAGACCTCGCGTCTGACCTTCGGCCTGACCGCGCAACAGGATGAGATCAAGACCGGTGTCTACACCGTGGACGAAATCTTCAACTTCGTGCGTACCGAAGGCGACAAGTTCCTGAACTTCAAGGCGTCGGCCGGCTGGTCCGAGTCCACCTTGAACAAAGGCGTACTGGCAACCCGTGGTCATTCCCAGAGCCTGACCCTGGAAGCCACCACGCCGGGCAGCGATCTGTCGTTCTTCAAGCTTGATTACCGCGGCCAGCTGTTCCAGCCGTTGAGCGACAACTACACCATGCGCCTGCACACTGAGCTGGGTTATGGCGACGGTTATGGTTCGACCAATGGTCTGCCGTTCTATGAGAACTACTATGCGGGTGGCTTCAACTCCGTACGTGGTTTCAAGGACAGCACCTTGGGTCCACGTGGTACTCCAAGCCGTGGTGCGACGATCACCGGTAACCAGGGCACCGTGGCGGACTCCGACAACGACCCGCTGCCGTTCGGTGGTAACGTGTTGATCCAGGGTGGTGCGGAGATTCTGTTCCCGCTGCCATTCGTCAAGGATCAGCGCTCCCTGCGTACTTCGGTATTCTGGGACGTGGGTAACGTGTTCGACTCCAAGTGCGAGCAGATCACAAACCCAAGCGGTGTGAAATCCAAGACCCAGTGCAACGATGTGAGCCTGAGCAACCTGGCGAGCTCCGTCGGTGTGGGTGTTACCTGGGTGACCGCGCTTGGCCCGTTGAGCTTTGCTCTGGCCATGCCGATCAAGAAACCGGATAACGCTGAAACCCAGATTTTCCAATTCTCCCTCGGCCAGACGTTCTAAGCGTCTGACCCAAGATAACGACAACGGATTCTGTAGGAGTACATCGTGCGTAAGTTGACTCAATTGGTTCTGCTGGCCACCGTGCTGGTAACCACCCCGGCCTTCGCCGAAATGAAAATCGCCGTCCTGAACTATCAGATGGCCCTGCTGGAATCCGATGCGGCCAAGAAGTACGCCGTGGATGCCGAGAAGAAATTCGGTCCGCAACTGACCAAGCTCAAGACCCTGGAAAGCAGCGCCAAGGGTATCCAGGATCGTCTGGTTGCCGGTGGCGACAAGATGCAGCAAGGCGAGCGCGAGCGTCTGGAGCTTGAATTCAAGCAAAAAGCCCGTGACTACCAGTTCCAGTCCAAGGAACTGAACGAAGCCAAGGCTGTTGCTGACCGTGAAATGCTCAAGCAGCTGAAGCCGAAACTCGACAGCGCCGTGGAAGAAGTCATCAAGAAAGGTGCCTTTGACCTGGTGTTCGAGCGCGGCGCCGTGATCGACGTCAAGCCTCAATACGACATCACCCGTCAGGTGATCGAGCGCATGAACCAGCTGAAGTAAGCCATGACCGCGACTATCAAACTCGGCGAGTTGGCCGAGTTCCTGGGGGCCGACTTGCGCGGCTCCCCGGAGAAAGAAATCACTGGGCTAGCCACCTTGCAGGAGGCTGGCCCAGCTCAGTTGAGCTTCCTCGCAAATCCTCAGTACCGTAAATACCTCGTCGACAGCCAAGCTGCAGCCGTGTTGCTGAAAGCCGCTGACGCCGAAGGGTTTGCCGGGGATGCGCTGGTGGTGGCCGACCCGTACCTGGCTTACGCGCGTGCTTCGCACCTGTTTGACCCGAAACCCAAGGCTGCTGCCGGTATTCATCCGTCTGCAGTCATCGCCGATGATGCCCAGGTTGACCCTGCGGCCAGCATTGGCGCCTTTGCGGTGATCGAGAGCGGTGCGCGGATTGCTGCCGGTGTCACGGTCGGTGCACATTGCTTCATCGGTGCACGTTGTGAAATCGGCGCCGGCGGTTGGCTGGCTCCTCGTGTGACCCTGTACCACGATGTGCGTATTGGCGAGCGCGTGGTGATTCAATCGGGTGCCGTGATCGGTGGGGAAGGCTTTGGCTTTGCCAACTCGAAGGGCATCTGGAACAAGATCGCCCAGGTCGGCGGTGTGTTGATCGGCGACGATGTGGAAATTGGCGTGAACACGGCTGTCGATCGCGGGGCCTTGGCCGATACCGTGATCGGTAATGGCGTGAAGCTCGACAACCAGATCCAGATCGCCCACAACGTACAGATTGGCGATCACACCGCCATGGCCGCCTGTGTCGGTATCTCCGGCAGCACCAAGATCGGCAAGCATTGCATGCTCGCCGGTGGCGTTGGGCTGGTGGGCCACATCGAAATTTGCGACAACGTCTTCATTACCGGCATGACCATGGTGACCCACTCGATTACCGAGCCAGGCGCCTATTCTTCCGGTACGGCCATGCAGCCCGCAGCTGAATGGCGCAAGAGTGCAGCACGCTTGAGGCATCTGGATGACATGGCTCGACGTCTCAAACAGCTGGAAAAGCGTGTTGGTGACGTGACCCCTGGCGGTAATGCTTCATCAGAAGGCTGATACCATTTCCATATCAAGTGTGCACAGCCGCTAGACTTGCCTCCTTGATTTGCTAGCGGGGCGTGCTTTTAGTCCGCCCCCAATCTTTATTACAGGCTTCCCCCCGAAATGATGGACATCAACGAGATTCGCGAATACCTGCCTCACCGTTACCCGTTCCTGCTGGTGGACCGTGTAGTGGACCTCAATGTCGAGGAAAAGCGCATTCGTGCCTACAAGAATGTCAGCATCAACGAACCGTTCTTCAACGGTCACTTTCCCGCGCATCCAATCATGCCGGGCGTGTTGATCATTGAGGCGATGGCCCAGGCTGCCGGTATCCTTGGTTTCAAAATGCTCGACCTCAAGCCTGCCGATGGCACGCTTTACTATTTCGTGGGTTCCGACAAGTTGCGTTTCCGCAATCCTGTCACCCCGGGTGACCAGTTGATCCTGGAAGCCAAATTCATCAGCTGCAAACGCCAGATCTGGAAGTTTGAGTGCCAGGCCTCGGTGGATGGCAAGCCGGTGTGCTCTGCCGAGATCATCTGTGCGGAACGCAAACTATGAGTTTGATTGACCCTCGCGCAATCATCGATCCGTCGGCCGTGCTGGCCGCCGACGTTGAGGTCGGCCCTTGGTCGATCATCGGCGCAGGTGTTGAAATCGGCGAGGGGACTGTCATCGGGCCACACGTGATCCTCAAAGGTCCGACCCGCATTGGCAAACACAATCGCATCTACCAGTTTTCCTCGGTAGGCGAAGACACCCCGGACATGAAGTACAAGGGTGAAGAAACACGCCTGGTAATCGGTGACCACAACATCATCCGAGAAGGCGTGACCATTCACCGTGGCACCGTGCAGGATCGTGCCGAGACCACGCTGGGCGACCACAACCTGGTCATGGCCTATGCCCACATCGGCCACGACAGCGTGATCGGTAACCACTGCATCCTGGTCAACAACACCGCGTTGGCCGGTCATGTGCATGTTGACGATTGGGCGATTTTGTCCGGTTTTACCCTGGTGCATCAGTACTGCCATATCGGCGCCCACAGCTTTTCCGGCATGGGCACCGCCATCGGCAAGGACGTCCCGGCGTTCGTCACCGTGTTCGGCAACCCGGCCGAAGCCCGCAGCATGAACTTCGAAGGCATGCGCCGTCGTGGTTTCAGCGAAGAAGCCATCCACGCCCTGCGCCGTGCCTACAAGGTGGTTTACCGCCAAGGCTTGACGGTTGACCAGGCGCTGGCCGAACTGGCCGAGCCGTCGGCGTTGTTCCCGGAAGTCGCGATATTCCGTGACTCGATCCAGGTATCGACCCGCGGCATCACCCGCTGATCATGGCCAATCTGCGTATTGCGCTGGTGGCCGGTGAAGCTTCCGGCGACATTCTGGGCGCAGGCTTGATGCGGGCCCTTAAGGCCCAGCATCCTGCGGTTGAATTTATCGGCGTAGGTGGTCCGCTGATGCAGGCCGAAGGCCTCACGTCCTACTTTCCCATGGAACGCTTGTCGGTCATGGGCCTGGTGGAGGTGCTGGGCCGTCTGCGCGAGCTGCTGGCTCGGCGCAAATTGCTGATTCAGACCCTGATCGCAGAAAAACCCGACGTCTTTATCGGTATCGACGCGCCGGACTTCACCCTCAATATCGAGCTCAAGTTGCGTCAGGCCGGGATCAAGACCGTGCACTACGTCAGCCCGTCCGTGTGGGCTTGGCGGCAGAAGCGCGTGCTGAAGATCCGCGAAGGCTGTGACCTGATGCTGACCCTGCTGCCGTTCGAGGCCAAGTTCTACGAAGAGAAGGGCGTGCCGGTGCGTTTTGTCGGCCACACCCTGGCCGATGCCATTCCGCTGCAAGCCGACCGCGCTGCGGCCCGTGCTGAACTGGGTTTGCCCGACGGTCCGCTGGTGGCGTTGATGCCGGGCAGCCGCGGCGGCGAAGTCGGCCGGTTGGGCGCATTGTTTTTCGATGCCGCCGAACGGCTGATGGCCTTGAAACCGGGCGTGCGTTTTGTGCTGCCGTGTGCCAGTCCGCAACGGCGTGCGCAAATCGAAACCTTGCTTGAAGGTCGCACCTTGCCGTTGACCCTGCTCGACGGCCAATCGCACCTGGCCCTGGCGGCCTGTGATGCGGTGTTGATCGCCTCGGGTACCGCGACCCTGGAAGCGTTGTTGTACAAGCGCCCAATGGTCGTGGCCTATCGCCTGGCGCCGCTGACGTACTGGATTCTCAAGCGCATGGTCAAAAGCCCCTACATCTCCTTGCCCAACCTGCTGGCCCAGCGTCTGCTGGTGCCGGAGTTGTTGCAGGACGATGCAACGCCCGAAGCCCTGGCGCAAACCGTATTACCCCTGATCGATGGCGGCGAAGAGCAGACCCGTGGTTTTGACGCCATTCATCGCGTCTTGCGCCGTGATGCGTCGAACCAGGCGGCGGATGCCGTGCTGACCTTGATCGGGCAAAAACAGGAAACAGTATGACGACGCAAATGGGCCTGGACTTCAGCCTGGTTGCCGAAGCCCACGAGCTGGTGGCCGGTGTTGACGAAGTGGGCCGCGGCCCGCTGTGCGGCGCGGTGGTGACGGCGGCGGTGATCCTTGATCCGAATCGCCCGATCCTCGGCCTCAATGACTCGAAAAAACTCACCGAAGCCCGCCGCGAAAAGCTCTTCGATGAGATCTGTGAAAAGGCCTTGAGCTGGCACATCGCCCGGGCCGAAGTCGAAGAAATCGACGAGTTGAACATCCTCCACGCCACCATGCTCGCCATGCAGCGCGCGGTCGAAGGCCTGCACATCACGCCGAAAATGGCGATGATCGACGGCAACCGCTGCCCCAAGCTGGCGATGCCGTCTGAAGCGGTGGTCAAGGGCGATAGCAAAGTGCCGGCGATCGCCGCCGCGTCGATTCTGGCAAAAGTCAGCCGCGACCGTGAAATGGCTGCCTTCGAACGGATCTATCCCGGCTACGGCATTGGTGGCCATAAGGGCTACCCGACGCCCGTTCATCTGGAAGCCCTGGCGCGCCTCGGCCCAACGCCCATCCATCGCCGTTCGTTTGCCCCGGTTCGCCTGGCTTACGAGGCGCAGGAAGCTCTCGGCGAGCTGTAGTCGCGAGGCTGATGTTTTGCTCAAGGCCCGGTACAATCCCGGGCCTTGTTGTTTCTAAGTTTCTAGACAGGATCACTATGCCGGCTTCATTCGTTCACCTGCGCCTGCACACTGAATACTCCCTGGTCGACGGCCTGGTACGGATCAAACCGCTGGTCAAAACCCTGGTGGGCATGAACATGCCTGCGGTAGCGGTTACCGATCAGAACAACATGTGTTCCCTGGTCAAGTTCTACAAAAACGCCATGGGTGCCGGCATCAAGCCGATCTGCGGCGCCGACCTGTGGCTGTCCAACAAAGACCCGGACAACGCCCTGAGCCGCATCAGCCTGCTGGCGATGAACGGTGTTGGTTACCGCAACCTCACCGAGCTGATTTCCCGTGGTTTCATCGACGGCCAGCGCAATGGCTCGATCATCATCGAGCGCGAATGGGTGGCCGAGGCCAGCGAAGGCCTGATCATGCTGTCGGCCGCCAAAGAGGGCGAGATCGGTCTCGCGCTGCTGGGCGGCAACCCGCAGGAAGCCGAAGTGCTGGCCCGCGAGTGGATGCAGGTCTTCCCCGACCGTTTCTACTTGGAAGTGCAGCGCACCAACCGCCCCAACGACGAAGAGCACCTGCACGCCGCCGTGGCTCTGGCTGAAACGCTGGGCGCGCCGCTGGTGGCGACCAACGATGTGCGCTTCATCAAGAAAGAAGATTTCGAGGCTCACGAAACCCGCGTGTGCATCGGCGAAGGCCGGGCCCTGGATGACCCGCGCCGTTCGAAGAACTATAGCGAAGAGCAGTACCTCAAAAGCGCCGACGAGATGGCCGAGCTGTTCAGCGACCTGCCCGAGGCCCTGGAAAACTCCGTCGAAATCGCCAAGCGCTGCAATATCGAAGTGAAGCTGGGCAAGCACTTCCTGCCCAACTTCCCGATTCCCGATGGCATGACCATCGACGAATATTTCCGCAAGGTGTCGTTCGACGGCCTGGAAGAACGGCTCACCGTTCTGCTGCCCAAGGACACCACCGAAGACTACGAGGCCAAGCGCCAGGTCTACGTCGATCGGCTGAATTTCGAGCTGGATATCATCATCCAGATGGGGTTCCCCGGTTACTTCCTGATCGTAATGGACTTTATCCAATGGGCCAAAAGCAACGGCGTACCGGTGGGTCCGGGCCGGGGGTCGGGTGCCGGCTCGTTGGTGGCCTACGTACAGAAGATTACCGACCTCGATCCGCTGGAATATGACCTGCTGTTCGAACGGTTCCTCAACCCGGAACGGGTCTCCATGCCCGACTTCGACGTCGACTTCTGCATGGACGGCCGTGACCGCGTGATCGAATACGTGGCCGAGAAATACGGCCGCAACGCCGTAAGCCAGATCATCACCTTCGGTTCCATGGCGGCCAAGGCTGTAATCCGTGACGTGGCGCGGGTGCAGGGCAAGTCCTACGGCCTGGCGGATCGTCTGTCGAAGATGATCCCGTTCGAAGTCGGCATGACCCTGGAAAAGGCCTACGAGCAGGAAGAGATCCTGCGCGACTTCATCAAGATCGATGAAGAAGCCGCCGAAATCTGGGACATGGCCCGCAAGCTTGAAGGCGTGGTGCGGAACGTCGGTAAACACGCCGGTGGTGTGGTAATTGCTCCTACCAAGCTCACCGACTTTTCGCCGATCTATTGCGACGAAGCCGGCGACGGCCTGGTAACCCAGTTCGACAAGGATGACGTGGAGGCGGCCGGCCTGGTGAAGTTCGACTTCCTCGGCCTGCGTACCCTGACCATCATCGACTGGGCGCTCAAGACCATCAACCGCGAGCGCGCCAAGGTGGACGAAGCGCCGCTGGATATCGCGTTTATCCCGCTGGACGACAAGCCTACCTACCAGTTGCTGCAAAAAGCCGAAACCACGGCGGTGTTCCAGCTTGAGTCGCGGGGCATGAAAGAGCTGATCAAAAAGCTCAAGCCCGACTGCCTGGAAGACCTGATCGCACTGGTGGCCCTGTTCCGTCCGGGCCCGCTGCAATCGGGCATGGTGGACGACTTCATCAACCGTAAGCACGGTCGCGCCGAGCTGGCTTACCCGCACTCCGACTACCAGTACGAAGGCCTCAAGCCTGTCCTGGCGCCGACCTACGGCATTATCCTGTATCAGGAACAGGTGATGCAGATCGCCCAGGTCATGGCCGGTTACACCCTCGGCGGTGCGGACATGCTGCGGCGTGCCATGGGTAAGAAAAAACCCGAGGAAATGGCCAAGCAGCGCGGCGGTTTCATTGAAGGTTGCGCCACCAACAATATCGACGCCGACCTGGCGGGTAACATCTTTGACCTGGTGGAAAAATTCGCCGGTTACGGTTTCAACAAATCCCACTCCGCCGCCTACGGCCTGGTGTCGTACCAGACCGCCTGGCTGAAAGCCCACTACCCGGCGCCGTTCATGGCCGCGGTACTCTCGGCGGATATGCACAACACCGACAAGGTCGTGACCTTGATCGAGGAAGTGCGCACCATGAAACTGCGCCTCGACGCGCCGGACGTGAACGCCTCGGAGTTCAAGTTCACGGTGAACGACGAAGGCCGCATCATTTATGGCTTGGGCGCGATCAAAGGCGTGGGCGAAAGCCCGGTGGAGGCCATTGTCGAAGCGCGTCAGAGTGGGCCGTTCGCGGATCTGTTCGACTTCTGCGCGAGGGTCGACCTCAAGCGCATCAATAAACGCACCCTCGATGGCCTGATCCGCAGCGGCGCACTCGACCGTCTCGGCCCGTATTTCCACGATGAGCCCAAGGCTTACCAGGCAAATATCGACCGTAACCGCGCGGTGCTGCTGACCGCCATGGAAGAGGCGATCAAGGCTGCCGAGCAGACTGCGCGCACCCACGACAGCGGCCACGCCGACCTGTTTGGCGGCTTGTTTGTCGAAGAAGACGCCGACGTCTACGGCAACCATCGCAAGGCCAAGGAACTGACCCTCAAGGAGCGCCTCAAGGGTGAGAAAGACACCTTGGGCCTGTACCTGACCGGTCACCCGATTGACGAATACGAAGGCGAAATCCGCCGTTTTGCCCGCCAGCGCATCATCGACCTAAAGCCGGCCCGCGACACCCAGACCGTTGCCGGCATGATCATCGCCCTGCGGGTGATGAAGAATAAAAAGGGCGACAAGATGGGTTTCATCACCCTCGACGACCGCTCCGGCCGTATCGAAGCGTCGCTGTTTGCCGACGCGTTCCATTCGGCGCAGTCGTTGTTGCAGACCGATGCCATGGTGGTGGTGGAAGGGGAGGTCAGCAACGACGACTTTTCCGGCGGCCTGCGCCTGCGGATCAAGCGGGTCATGAGCATGGAAGACGCGCGCACCAACCTGGCCGAAAGCCTGCGCCTGAAGGTGAAAACCGAAGCGCTCAAGGGCGATCAGCTACGCTGGTTGGGCGACTTGCTCAAGCGCCACCGTGGTGCGTGCCCGGTGACCATGGAGTACACCGGCAGCGACGCCAAGGCGATGTTGCAGTTCGGCGAGACCTGGCGAATTGATCCCGCAGATGGCTTGATTCAAGCTTTGCGTGACCAGTTCGGGCGAGACAACGTCTTCCTCCAATACCGTTGATGGCCAGGTGGCAGTAGAAAGCCTGATCTCGACTGAACATTTAATCTCGACCTAAACGCGCCTCTCCCTTAAGGTAGGGCGCGAATAGACCACCGGCTGGCCAGGCACTCCTTGGCCGTCGACCCAAGACGGACGCTTATGAACCCGAATTTTCTTGATTTCGAACAGCCGATCGCTGACCTGCAAGCCAAGATTGAAGAACTGCGCCTGGTCGGCAATGACAATTCGCTGAATATCGGCGATGAAATCGCTCGCCTGCAGGACAAGAGCAGCACCCTGACCGAAGACATCTTCGGCAAGCTGACCAGCTGGCAGATCGCGCGCCTGGCTCGCCACCCGCGCCGCCCGTACACCCTGGACTACATTCAGCACATCTTCACCGAGTTCGACGAGCTGCATGGCGACCGCCACTTCTCCGACGACGCGGCCATCGTGGGCGGTATCGCTCGCCTGGACGACCAGCCGGTTATGGTCATCGGTCACCAGAAAGGCCGTGAAGTGCGTGAGAAAGTTCGCCGCAACTTCGGCATGCCGCGCCCGGAAGGCTACCGCAAGGCCTGCCGCCTGATGGAAATGGCCGAACGCTTCAAGATGCCGATCCTGACCTTCATCGACACCCCGGGTGCCTACCCAGGTATCGACGCCGAAGAGCGCAACCAGAGCGAAGCCATTGCCTGGAATCTGCGCGTCATGTCCCGCCTGAAAACCCCGATCATCGCCACCGTGATTGGTGAAGGTGGTTCCGGCGGCGCACTGGCCATCGGCGTGTGTGACCAACTGAACATGCTGCAGTACTCGACCTACGCGGTGATCTCGCCGGAAGGTTGCGCCTCGATCCTGTGGAAAACCGCAGAAAAGGCGCCGGACGCTGCCGAAGCCATGGGCATCACCGCTGATCGCCTCAAAGGCCTGGGTATCGTGGACAAAGTCATCGCCGAACCATTGGGCGGCGCTCACCGCGATCCGGCGGCTGCCGCTGCGACCATCCGCGCTGAATTGGGCTCGCAACTGGCGATGCTCAAGAAGCTGGATAACGAAGCGCTGCTCAAGCGTCGTTACGAGCGACTGATGAGCTACGGTCTCTAAGACCACTGCAATACTCAATGTGGGAGCTGGCTTGTGTGGGAGCTGGCTTGCCTGCGATAGGATCAACTCGGTTCGACAGAACACCGAGTCGTCCGCATCGCGGGCAAGCCCGGCTCCCACACAAGCCAGCTCCCACATTTGTTTTGTGTATGCTTGGCCACTGTATTCCAGCTTTGCGGCGATGATGTGTGATGAAACCAACTTTGCCCGCCAAACTCCTGCAAGCCCTGGCCCCCTGGCGCGACGCCCCCGCCTGGCACATCGCTTTCTCCGGCGGTCTTGATTCCACTGTGCTGCTGCACCTCCTGGCCAGCACCGAACACCTTCCCCCGCTCAACGCCATCCATGTCCACCACGGCCTGCAAGCCGCCGCTGATGCCTGGCCAAGCCATTGCCAATCGATCTGCGACCGCTTGGGCGTGCCCCTGCGCGTTATGCGCGTACAGGTCCAGCCCGGCGCCAGCGTTGAACGTGCCGCCCGTGAGGCGCGCTACCAGGCGTTTGCCGAGGTGACAGGGGTGGGTGAGGTGCTGCTGACCGGCCAGCATCGCGATGATCAGGCCGAGACCCTGTTGTTTCGCCTGCTGCGTGGGGCCGGGGTGCGGGGGTTGGCGGCAATGCCGATGCATCGCCCCTTGGCGAGTGGTCATTTGGTGCGACCGTTGCTGGATGTATCGCGTGCAGAGTTGGAAGCCTATGCCCACGAACATCAACTCGCGTGGATTGAAGATCCGTCCAATGCCGACCCTCGGTTTTCGCGCAACTACTTGCGTCACCAGGTGTTCCCGATACTGGCGGAGCGCTGGCCGCAAGCTGTCAGCAGTCTTGCACGCACCGCCGAACACCTGAGCGAAGCCCAAAGCCTGCTCGATGAGCTGGCGCAGATGGACCTGCATGCCGCCGATCAGCCGTCGCCGTTTCCTTGGCTTCCTCTGCCGTCGTTGGCGCTAGCGCCACTGCGCGAGCTTTCCGATGCCCGTCAGCGCAACGTCCTGCGTCACTGGCTGAGCCCGCTGACCCGTCTGCCCGACAGCGACCACTGGGCCAGTTGGTATTCCCTGCGTGATGCCAAGCGTGACGCGCAGCCGCTATGGCACCTTGCCGACGGCGAACTGCACCGTTGCGCCGAGCGCATCTGGTGGGTGCCTGCCGCTTGGTCGGAATTTTCTGACGCGTCGGTGAGCTGGCCCCAGCCGCAAAACCCACTAGAGTTACCCGGCAATGGTCGTTTGGAATTTATCGGCCGGCCACCCAAAGGCTCGCTGGAAATCCGCTATCGTCAAGGCGGCGAAATCGTCGAAGTGCCCGGCCGAGGCCGGCGTGACTTGAAGCGCTTGCTGAATGAAGGTGGCTTGCCGCGCTTCATGCGTGGCAGATTGCCGCTCCTGTATCAGGGCGAGCAATTGCTGGCGGTCCCAACCCTCGCAGGGCTATGGCCCGACTCGATGGGCGACTGGCAATTACATTGGATGCCACAGACGTGCGATCAAGGTTTGAGCTGATAGAGCCTTTCCGGTAGACTACGCTCCCTTCTTGATACAACTTCTGTGGATTCGCCTGAATCGCAGCAGTTGCCGATTACCAAGCAGTCTTTGCTGGGCGATTCCAAAAAATGTGTAGCGATCAACGTACCGGTGTTTCATTGCTGGTCTGTCACAACGCGGCGGTTTTTTTGAAAGGTGCACTGTGATTAATGCAGGTGATCGGGGGCTTCGGCCTCTCTTCGCTTTCCCCGGCGGCTCGGACCGCTTTAACGCAGACTTCTAGGGTTTTTCATGACGCGCTACATATTCGTCACGGGCGGTGTTGTTTCTTCATTGGGGAAAGGCATCGCATCGGCTTCATTGGCGGCCATCCTGGAGGCGCGGGGACTTAAGGTCACCATGCTCAAGCTGGACCCGTACATCAACGTTGACCCGGGCACCATGAGCCCGTTCCAGCACGGTGAAGTGTTCGTCACCCACGACGGCGCCGAGACCGACCTGGACCTGGGCCACTACGAGCGGTTCATCCGCACGACCATGACCCAGAACAATAACTTCACCACCGGCCGTGTCTACGAGCACGTGCTGCGCAAGGAGCGCCGTGGTGACTACCTGGGTGCAACCATCCAGGTGATCCCGCACATCACCGACGAAATCAAGCGCCGCATCATCAAGGGTGCAGGCGATGCCGACGTGGCGATGGTCGAGATCGGTGGCACCGTCGGTGACATCGAATCCCAACCGTTCCTCGAAGCCATCCGCCAGTTGCGTTTCGAAGTCGGCGCCAAGCGCGCGATGCTGATGCACCTGACCCTGGTCCCGTACATCGCTACCGCCGGCGAAACCAAAACCAAGCCTACCCAGCACTCGGTCAAGGAACTGCGTTCCATCGGCCTGCAGCCGGACGTGCTGGTATGCCGCTCCGATCACCCGATCGACATTTCCTCGCGTCGCAAGATCGCGCAATTCACCAACGTTGAAGAACGTGCGGTGATCGCGCTGGAAGACGCCGACACCATCTACAAGATCCCGGGCATCCTGCATTCGCAAGGCCTGGACGATTTTGTGGTCGAGCGTTTCGGCCTGCAATGCAACGGCGCGGACCTGTCTGAGTGGGAAGCCGTGGTGGACGCCAAGCTCAACCCTGAGCACGAAGTCACCATCGCCATGGTCGGCAAGTACATGGAGCTGCTGGACGCGTACAAGTCGCTGATCGAAGCGATGAGCCACGCCGGTATCAGCAACCGTACCAAGGTCAACCTGCGCTACATCGACTCCGAAGACATCGAGAACCAAGGTACTGCCTTGCTCGAAGGTGTGGACGCGATCCTCGTTCCAGGCGGTTTCGGCCTGCGTGGCGTGGAAGGCAAGATCACCGCGGTGCAGTACGCTCGTGAAAACAAGGTGCCATACCTGGGTATCTGCCTGGGCATGCAAGTGGCCGTTATCGAGTTCGCCCGTAACGTGCTGGGCTGGAAAGACGCCAACTCCACCGAGTTCGACAGCAAGAGCGGCCACCCGGTCGTGGGCTTGATCACCGAGTGGGAAGATGCCACCGGCGCCGTCGAGACCCGTACCGAAGCCTCCGACCTGGGCGGCACCATGCGCCTTGGCGCGCAAGACTGCCTGCTGGAGCCGGGCTCGCTGGTTCACGATTGCTACGGCAAGGACGTGATCGTCGAGCGTCACCGTCACCGCTACGAAGTGAACAACAACCTGCTGCCGCAAATCAAAGAGGTCGGCCTGAAAATCTCCGGTCGCTCCGGTGATGGCGCGTTGGTTGAAGTGGTTGAAGCACCGGATCATCCATGGTTCGTCGCTTGCCAGTTCCACCCGGAGTTCACCTCGACGCCGCGCGACGGTCACCCGTTGTTCAGCGGTTTCGTCAAGGCCGCACTGACGCAACACCAGAAGAAGGCGTAACCCTGATGGCCCAGAAGATCATTCGCGTCGGCGACATCGAGATTGCCAACGACAAGCCCATGGTGCTGTTCGGCGGCATGAACGTGCTGGAAAGCCGCGACATGGCGATGCAGGTCTGTGAAGAGTACGTCAAGGTTACCGAGAAACTCGGTATCCCTTACGTGTTCAAGGCCAGCTTCGACAAGGCCAACCGTTCGTCCGTGACCTCCTATCGCGGCCCGGGCCTTGAAGAAGGTATGCGGATCTTCCAGGACATCAAGCAAGCCTTCGGCGTGCCGATCATCACCGACGTCCACGAGCCTGAACAGGCTGCCGTGGTCGCCGAGGTGTGCGACATCATCCAGTTGCCGGCCTTCCTGTCGCGCCAGACCGACCTGGTCGTCGCGATGGCCAAGACCGGCGCTGTGATCAATATCAAGAAAGCCCAGTTCCTCGCACCCCAGGAGATGAAACACATCCTGAACAAGTGTGTGGAAGCGGGTAACGACCAGTTGATCCTCTGCGAGCGTGGTTCGAGCTTCGGCTACAACAACCTCGTGGTGGACATGCTCGGTTTCGGCATCATGAAACAGTTCGAATACCCGGTGTTCTTCGACGTGACCCACGCGCTGCAAATGCCCGGTGGTCGTGCCGATTCCGCTGGCGGGCGCCGTGCCCAGGTGCTCGACCTGGCCAAGGCCGGCATCAGCCAGTCCCTGGCGGGCCTGTTCCTCGAAGCCCACCCGGACCCGGACAACGCCAAGTGCGACGGCCCCTGCGCCCTGCGCCTGGACAAGCTGGAGCCGTTCCTGGCCCAGCTCAAGCAGTTGGACGAACTGGTCAAGAGTTTTCCGACGGTAGAGACCGCGTAAGCCGCGTTTCTCCGGTAAAGTATCCCACGCTAAATGCTCAGGCCCCCGGGCCTGAGCCTTGTCGCCTGCAAGCCTGCCCCGTTGTTCCACCCTTGCGGTCGGTCAAAAGTTTTCCTTCAGCTGCGTCGTTTTCGTCAACTTTGGAGTGTTTACAACAATGGCAAAAATCGTCGACATCAAAGGTCGTGAAGTTCTCGACTCCCGTGGCAACCCCACCGTCGAAGCCGACGTGCTTCTCGATAATGGCATCACTGGCAGCGCCTGCGCGCCGTCCGGTGCGTCTACCGGTTCGCGCGAAGCGCTGGAACTGCGTGATGGCGACAAGAGCCGTTACCTGGGCAAAGGTGTACTCAAGGCTGTCGCCAACATCAACGGCCCGATCCGCGACCTGCTGCTGGGTAAAGACCCGGTTGACCAGAAAGCCCTCGACCTGGCGATGATCAAGCTCGACGGCACCGAAAACAAAGGCAGCCTGGGCGCCAACGCCATCCTCGCCGTATCCCTGGCTGCGGCCAAGGCTGCTGCCCAGGACCAGGACCTGCCGCTGTACGCCCACATCGCCAACCTGAACGGCACCCCGGGTGTCTACTCGATGCCGGTTCCGATGATGAACATCATCAACGGTGGCGAGCACGCCGATAACAACGTCGACATCCAGGAATTCATGGTGCAGCCGGTTGGCGCCAAGTCCTTCTCCGAAGGCCTGCGCATGGGCACCGAGATTTTCCATCACCTCAAGGCTGTACTGAAGGCCCGTGGCCTGAGCACTGCCGTAGGTGACGAAGGTGGTTTCGCACCGAACCTGGCGTCCAACGAAGATGCACTGAAAGTGATCTCCGAAGCCGTGGCCAACGCTGGCTACAAGCTGGGCACCGACGTGACCCTGGCCCTGGACTGCGCGGCCAGCGAGTTCTACGAAGATGGCAAGTACAACCTGTCCGGCGAAGGCCAGGTGTTCAATTCCGAAGGTTTCGCCGAATACCTGAAGGGCCTGACCCAGCGCTACCCGATCATCTCGATCGAAGACGGCCTGGACGAGTCCGACTGGGACGGTTGGAAAATCCTCACCGACAAAATCGGTGAGAAAATCCAGCTGGTGGGCGACGACTTGTTCGTGACCAACACCAAGATCCTGAAAGAAGGCATCGACAAGAAGATCGCCAACTCGATCCTGATCAAGTTCAACCAGATCGGCACCCTGACCGAAACCCTGGAAGCCATCCAGATGGCCAAGGCTGCGGGCTACACCGCCGTGATCTCCCACCGCTCCGGCGAAACCGAAGATTCGACCATTGCCGACCTGGCCGTGGGCACTTCGGCGGGCCAGATCAAGACCGGTTCCCTGTGCCGTTCCGATCGCGTGTCCAAGTACAACCAATTGCTGCGTATCGAAGAGCAACTGGCTGGTAAAGCCAAGTACAACGGTCGCGATGAGTTTCGCGGCTGAGCTGTAAATGGTAAAAAGTCGGCGGATTGCGTCGGAAAAAACACGACAGTGTAGATTTCGACGCTAATCTCATGGCTATCTAGCACAAGCCTGGTTCTTCCAGGCTTCGTGCTATCAGTTGCTGCAAAAGTTTTGCATGGCTGTCTTTTTTCACTGGATACCCGGATTTCGATGCGCAGTCCCAATTGGTTGTTCCTCGTCTTGCTCTTGTTGCTGGCTGGCCTGCAGTACCGCCTATGGGTGGGTAATGGCAGCTTTGCGCAGGTAAAAGACCTGACCCAGCAAATTGCCGACCAGCACGCCGAAAACGAACGCCTGCTGGAGCGCAACCGCGTCCTCGATGCCGAGGTGCTTGAGCTGAAAAAAGGCACGGAGACCGTTGAAGAGCGGGCCCGTCATGAGTTGGGCATGGTCAAGGAGGGCGAGACCCTCTACCAGTTGGCCCAATGAGTACCGATTTGCCGGCCTTCTGGGCCGTGATTCCTGCCGCGGGCGTCGGTGCCCGTATGGCTGCAGACCGTCCCAAGCAATATTTGCAACTGGGCGGGCGCACAATTCTCGAACACAGCCTTGGCTGTTTTCTCGACCATCCAACGCTCAAGGGCCTGGTGGTCAGTCTTGCTGCTGATGATCCCTACTGGCCCAACCTGGCCTGTGCTGCCGACCCGCGCATTCAGCGTGCCGACGGTGGTACCGAGCGTTCGGGTTCGGTGCTCAATGCGTTACTGCAATTGAATGCCTTGGGCGCCAGTAATGATGATTGGGTGTTGGTACACGATGCGGCGCGACCTAACCTGAGTCGCGATGATCTCGATAAGTTGCTGATGGAACTGGCGGATGACCCCGTCGGCGGTCTGTTGGCCGTGCCGGCCCGCGATACGCTCAAGCGCGTCGATAAGCACGGGCGGGTGGTGGAAACCGTTGATCGCAGTTTGATCTGGCAAGCCTACACGCCGCAGATGTTCCGCCTCGGTGCCTTGCACCGCGCGTTGGCCGACAGTTTGGTGGCGGATGCGGTGATTACCGATGAGGCCTCGGCGATGGAATGGTCCGGCCAGGCGCCGCGCCTGATTGAGGGGCGCTCGGACAATATCAAGGTGACCCGGCCAGAGGATTTGGAGTGGTTGCGGTTGCGGTGGGCTAACCGGCGGTAGTCAGTTGTACCGAGTCGGCTTCATCGCAGGCAAGCCAGCTCCCACATTGGACCGTGTTCCTACAGGATAAACTCGGTCAAATGTGGGAGCTGGCTTGCCTGCGAAGAGGCCGGCACAAACAGCCAATAATCACTGGCTGTACTCCGGCCTTTCAGCCAACCCCGCCTTCAAAAAGTCCACCAACTTCCTGACCTTCGGCGACAAATGCCGCTGCTGCGGATACAACGCCCACACCGCCGTATTCGGCGGCTGATGCGCCTCCAGCAACGACACCAGCGCGCCACTGTGCAAATGCTCCAGCACGTAATAATCCGGCAACTGACACAACCCGACACCTTGCAACGCCGCATCCAGCACCGCCTGCCCACTGTTGCAGCGCCAGTTTCCCTGCACCCGCTGGGAAAATTCCCGCCCGTCCTGGGCCAGTTGCCAGATATCCGAGCTACCGATCAGGCAGTTATGCCGACCCAACTCCGACAAACTATGTGGCCGCCCATACCGCGCCAAGTAGGACGGTGACGCACACACATACATGCGTCGCGGTGCCAGGCGGCTGGCGACCATGCGCGAATCCTGCAAGCGCCCGAGGCGAATCGCCAGGTCGAGGCCTTCGTGCACCAGGTCCAGTTGGCGATTGCTCAGCTCTATATCCACGCGCAATTGCGGGTACAGCGCCATGAATCGCGTCACCAGCGGCACGATAAACCGCTCGCCGTAGGCCACGGCGCAGGTCATGCGCAACATGCCCTTGGGCTCACTGGTAAGGTCGCCGACCGCGCGCAGCGCCTCTTCGCGGCCATCCTGCAAACGTTGGCAATGTTGCAGAAAGGTCTGGCCGGCTTCAGTCAGCGTGACCTTGCGGGTACTGCGATAGAGCAGGCGCGTCTGCAAGCGTTCTTCCAAGCGCGCGACCTGCCGGCTGATATGGGACGACGACACGCCCAACCGCTCCGCTGCCGCCGTGAACTGGCTGCATTCGGCGACCGCGACAAACTCGTCGATGCCTTCCCAGCGGTTTTCCAGCATGGCGATTATCCCCGTACAGCAATAAAGTTTTGCTTTCGGCTGGATTATTCATCAGTCAGCCATGTTTTACACTCTGCGCCTCAGTTTTTAACTCCATGGAGAAACCCGGATGATCAAGTCCCGCGCTGCCGTAGCCTTCGAAGCCAAGAAGCCTCTTGAAATCGTTGAAGTGGATGTCGCCATGCCCAAGGCTGGCGAAGTGCTGTTGCGCGTGGTCGCGTCCGGCGTGTGCCACACCGACGCCTACACCCTGTCGGGCGCGGACCCGGAAGGCATCTTCCCGTCGATCCTCGGCCACGAAGGCGGTGCCGTGGTTGAAGCCATCGGCGAGGGCGTGACCTCGGTAGCCGTGGGCGACCACGTGATCCCGCTGTACACCCCGGAATGCGGCAAGTGCAAATTCTGCCTGTCGGGCAAGACCAACCTGTGCCAGGCCATCCGTTCCACCCAGGGCAAAGGCCTGATGCCGGATGGCACCACGCGTTTCTCCTACAAAGGTCAGCCGATTTTCCACTACATGGGCACCTCGACCTTCTCCGAGTACACCGTGTTGCCGGAAATTTCCGTGGCCAAGATTCCTAAAGAAGCACCGCTGGAAAAAGTCTGCCTGCTGGGTTGTGGCGTCACCACCGGTATCGGTGCAGTGATCAACACCGCCAAGGTCAAGCCGGGCGACACCGTGGCCATCTTCGGCCTCGGCGGTATCGGCCTGTCGGCGGTGATCGGTGCGGTCAAGGCCAAGGCCGGTCGCATCATCGCCATCGACATCAACCCAGCCAAGTTCGAAATCGCCAAGCAACTGGGCGCCACCGACTGCATCAACCCGAAAGACTACGATCGCCCAATTCAGGATGTGATTGTCGATTTGACCGACGGCGGCGTGGACTTTTCCTTCGAGTGCATCGGCAACGTGCAGTTGATGCGTGCCGCCCTTGAGTGCTGCCATAAAGGCTGGGGCGAGTCGGTGATCATCGGTGTGGCGGGCGCTGGCCAGGAAATTTCCACGCGCCCATTCCAGTTGGTGACCGGTCGCGTCTGGCGCGGCTCGGCCTTCGGTGGTGTGCGCGGTCGTACCGAATTGCCAAGCTACGTGGAAATGGCCCAGACCGGCGAGATCCCGCTGGACACCTTCATCACCCACACCATGGGCCTGGAAGACATCAATAAAGCGTTTGACCTGATGCACGAAGGCAAGAGCATCCGTACCGTCATCCACTTCTGAGGTCGGCCATGAGTCTGGAAAACCTGTCGTGCCAGAAAAGCTTCGGCGGCTGGCATAAACGCTACAAGCATCACTCCGATGTGCTCGGTTGCGACATGACCTTTGCCGTCTACCTGCCGCCGCAAGCGGAGCAGGGCGGCAAGTTGCCAGTGCTGTACTGGCTGTCGGGCCTGACCTGCACCGATGAGAACTTCATGCAGAAGGCCGGCGCCCAGCGCATGGCTGCCGAGCTGGGGCTGATCATCGTCGCACCGGACACCAGCCCGCGCGGCCCCGGCGTGCCGGGTGATCCGGACAACGCATGGGACTTTGGTCTTGGCGCGGGCTTTTATCTGAACGCTACCCAGGAACCTTGGGCCAAGCACTATCGGATGCATGACTACGTGGTGCAGGAATTGCCGGCGTTGGTCGAAGCGCATTTCCCGGCTTCTGATAAACGCGGCATCAGTGGCCATTCCATGGGCGGCCACGGCGCGTTGGTCTGTGCGCTGCGCAATCCTGGGCGTTACCTGTCGGTGTCGGCGTTTTCGCCGATCAACAACCCGATGGATTGCCCTTGGGGCCAGAAAGCCTTTTCCCGTTACCTGGGGGAGGAGCGTTCGAAGTGGCGCGAGTGGGACGCTTGCGTGCTGATCAGCGAAGCCTCGGAAAAGCTGCCATTGCTCGTGGATCAGGGCGACCGCGATGACTTCCTCGCCGTGCAGCTCAAGCCCGAAGCCTTGCAGCAAGCTGCGAAGGCGGCCGGCCATCCGCTGGAACTGCGCCTGCAACCCGGCTACGACCACAGCTACTTCTTTATCGCCAGCTTCATCGAAGAACATTTGCGACATCATGGCCGTGCTTTGCTCGGTTAATGTGTGGCAAAAGTAGGTAGAATCACGCCCTGAATTAAATCGGGGCGTTTTTTTATGCGTATTGGCCACGGCTACGATGTGCACCGTTTCGCTGAGGGCGATTTCATCACCTTGGGCGGCGTGCGCATTGCACACCACCATGGGTTGCTGGCTCATTCCGACGGCGACGTTGTGTTGCATGCCTTGAGCGATGCCTTGCTCGGCGCTGCGGCGTTGGGTGATATCGGCAAACATTTTCCAGACACCGATCCCACCTTCAAGGGGGCGGACAGTCGCGTCCTGTTGCGCCACGTTGTAGGCCTGATCCACGCCAAGGGCTGGAAGGTCGGCAACGTCGATAACACCATCGTGGCCCAGGCACCGAAAATGGCGCCCCATATCGAATCGATGCGCGCGCTGATTGCCGCGGATCTGCAAATAGAATTGGATCAAGTGAACGTGAAAGCCACCACCACCGAAAAGCTTGGGTTTACCGGTCGTGAAGAGGGCATTGCGGTGCACTCTGTCGCCTTGTTGCTGCGCGCATGAACGACCTGCAACTGTTGGGCCCACGGGCCTATGGCGAGGCGTTGGGCAGTGCCGTGCTGAAAGCCACTGCTGAAGATTTCCAGGTTGATGAAGTGCTGGATATCCCGCTGACCGGCGATGGCGAGCACCTGTGGTTGTGGGTCGAGAAACGCGGCCTCAATACCGAAGAAGCCGCGCGGCGTATCGCCAAGGCCGCTGGCGTGCCGTTGCGTACCGTCAGCTATGCCGGGCTCAAGGATCGCCAGGCGCTGACGCGCCAGTGGTTCAGCGTGCAGTTGCCGGGCAAGGCTGACCCAGACATGAGCGGTGCGGAAAACGACACGCTCAAGATCCTCAAGATGGCCCGCCACAAACGCAAGCTGCAACGTGGCGCGCATTCGGCGAACGGCTTTACCTTGCGCCTGACCCAGTTGGCCGGTGATACCGCTGCCATCGACGCGCGCTTGCAACTGATTGCCCAGCACGGCATTCCCAACTACTTCGGCGCCCAGCGTTTTGGCCACAACGGCGGCAATGTGGTTGACGCCCGTGAGTGGGCGGCGCGCAAGGCCTTGCCGGAGCAGCGCAATGTGCGTTCGCGGCTGTTGTCCACTGCGCGCAGTTTCCTCTTCAACAAGGTGTTGGCGGCGCGTGTTGCCGACGGTTCCTGGCAGCGCGCCCAAGTCGGTGACCTGCTGGCGTTTACCGACAGCCGCAGCTTTTTCCCGGCCGGCGAGGCTGAATGCAGCGACCCGCGCCTGGCGATCCTCGACCTGCACCCGACCGGGCCGCAGTGGGGTGAGGGCGATTCGCCTGCCAGCGGTGCGACCCATGCGCTGGAACAGGCCGTCGCCGCCAGCGAAGCCGAACTGCGCGATTGGTTGGTGAATGCCGGCATGAGCCAGGAGCGGCGCATTCTGCGACTGCCCATTGGCGGGTTGACGTGGCATTATCCCGAGCCTGACATTCTGCAATTGGAATTCGTCCTGCCGGCTGGATGCTTCGCCACTGTCTTGGTGCGCGAGCTTGTGGATCTGGTGCCGGTGGGGCAGACGGACAGCCCATGCGTATTCTGATATCAAACGATGACGGTGCCACCGCACCCGGTCTTGCCGCGCTCTATGCTGCGCTGGAAGATTACGCCGAGTGCGTGGTGGTTGCCCCCGACCAGGACAAGAGCGGCGCCAGCAGTTCGCTGACGCTCGACCGTCCGCTGCACCCGCAGGTTCTGGCCAACGGCTTTATCAGCGTGAACGGCACCCCCACCGACTGCGTCCATCTGGCGATCAATAGCCTGTTGGACCGCGAGCCGGACCTGGTGGTGTCGGGCATCAACCTTGGCGCCAACCTCGGTGACGACGTGCTGTATTCCGGTACTGTGGCGGCGGCCCTTGAGGGGCGCTTCCTCGGCCGTACGTCGTTCGCCTTCTCGTTGGCTTCGCGCCAATTGGACAACCTGCCGACCGCCGCCTATTTCGCGCGCAAGCTGGTCGAGGCCCACGGCTCCCTGGACCTGCCGCCGCGTACGGTGCTCAACGTCAATATCCCCAATTTGCCCCTCGACCATATCCGTGGCATCCAACTGACGCGGCTGGGCCACCGTGCCCGTGCGGCGGCGCCGTTGAAGGTGGTCGACCCGCGTGGCAAGGAAGGTTATTGGATCGCCGCCGCCGGTGATGCCGAAGACGGCGGCCCGGGCACTGACTTTCATGCGTTGATGCAAGGTTATGTGTCGATTACGCCGTTGCAACTTGATCGCACCTTCAGTGATGCCTTCAGTAGCCTCGATGGCTGGCTGGAGGCGCTGAACTGATGGGCCGCGAACAAGACGACCTGCTGCGTCGGGGCATCGGGATGACTTCCCAGCGTACACGTGAACGTTTGATCCAGCGCCTGTACGAAGAAGGGCTGTCCAATGCCCAGGTGTTGGAAGTGATCCGGCGTACGCCTCGGCACTTGTTTGTCGATGAGGCCTTGGCGCATCGCGCCTATGAAGACACCGCGCTGCCCATCGGCCACAACCAGACCATCTCCCAACCGTACATGGTCGCGCGCATGAGCGAGTTGTTGCTGGCGGCGGGGCCACTGGACAAGGTGCTGGAGATCGGCACTGGCTCGGGCTACCAGACAGCGGTGCTGTCGCAGTTGGTGGAGCGGGTGTTTTCGGTGGAGCGCATCAAGGTCCTGCAGGACCGTGCCAAGGAACGCCTGGCCGAGTTGAACCTGCGCAACGTGGTGTTTCGCTGGGGCGATGGTTGGGAAGGATGGCCGGCGCTGGCGCCTTACAACGGCATTATCGTCACCGCCGTGGCCACTGATGTGCCCCAGGCGTTGCTCGATCAATTGGCCCCGGGTGGGCGGTTGGTCATCCCGGTAGGCTCCGGCGAAGTGCAACAATTGATGCTCATTATCCGTGAAGACGAAGGTTTTTCACGGCATGTGCTAGGCGCTGTGCGCTTCGTCCCGTTGCTCAATGGCCCGCTGGCCTGATCATTTGTGCGCCAGCAGTGAATTCTGCTGGCGAGGATGTGTCTTACGCCGGGGTCTTGAGAGTCAACATGATGGGTAACCGGGATTAAACATGATGAATTTTTCGTTTCAGTCGTGTGCCGGTAAAAACCCAATGCCCAGTTATACTTGCGTCATATTTCAAGCCTGATACAGGCATTCATGTTCAGCCACCATAAAGGGAGCGGCGGGTGAGTCTCACAGGTCTTGCGCAGCGTATGAGTAAAACAAGCTTTCAGCGACTGGTGCTTGGCCTTGTCTTGAGTTCCTTGTTGGTAGGGTGTTCCAGCTCGCCAGGCAGCGGCGCGCGGGTGGTTGACCGCAACAACGCAGCACCGCAAAAGCCGACGGTGACCACCGGGCAATATGTGGTGCGCAAGGGCGACACGATGTTTTCGATCGCCTTCCGTTATGGCTGGGATTACAAGGCACTCGCAGCCCGTAACAATATTCCTGTGCCATACACGATACATCCGGGTCAGACGATTCGCTTTGACGGGCGCACCGGTTCAACGCCTGCGGCAGTGGTCACAAACAGCACGTCTTCGCCGTCGTCTTCGAGCAAAACCACCATCATCACCCGGCCTGCAGGCACCGCCGCCCCTACGGTTGCGAGCAAGCCGGCACCTGCGCCACTGCCACCGGCCGGACCTGCACCGACGGGTTGGGGATGGCCCTCAAACGGAGTGCTAATTGGAAAATTCTCTTCAAACGGTAGTTTGAATAAAGGCATTGATATCGCCGGGGATTTGGGACAGCCTGTTTTAGCTGCGTCTGATGGGACAGTGGTGTACGCCGGGAGTGGTTTACGGGGCTACGGCGAGCTGGTCATCATCAAACACAGCGATACCTACGTCAGTGCCTACGGTCATAACCGCAGGCTGTTGGTTCGGGAGGGGCAGCAGGTCAAAGTCGGACAGACAATTGCCGAAATGGGGTCAACTGGTACAGACCGGGTGAAACTGCACTTTGAGATTCGCCGCCAAGGGAAACCTGTAGATCCGCTGCAATTCCTACCCCGTCGTTGATTTGTTGTCAGCCTGTTCCCTCACGTAGAAGGAACAGGCTCCAGTGTTGCCAAGGATAAAGGCGACGCTTGAGCTTGAGGTCGAACTCACCAAAGGACTATAACAATGGCTCTCAGTAAAGAAGCGCCGGAGTTTGACATCGACGATGAGCTTCTCCTTATGGGAGAGCACACCGATACGGAATCGATGTCGAATGAGGGACCTGCTGTACCTTCAGTTCGCACCAAATCCAAGAACTCCACCGCGTTAAAGCAACACAAGTACATTGATTACACGCGGGCGCTTGATGCGACCCAGCTGTACCTCAATGAAATCGGCTTTTCCCCTCTGCTCACTCCCGAAGAAGAAGTCCATTTTGCGCGCTTGTCGCAAAAGGGCGATCCGGCCGGGCGCAAGCGCATGATTGAAAGCAACCTGCGCCTGGTGGTGAAAATCGCCCGGCGGTATGTCAATCGTGGGCTGTCCCTGTTGGACCTGATCGAGGAGGGCAACCTCGGCCTGATCCGAGCGGTGGAGAAGTTCGACCCAGAGCGGGGCTTCCGCTTTTCGACCTACGCCACGTGGTGGATTCGCCAGACCATCGAACGGGCGATCATGAATCAGACCCGCACGATCCGGTTGCCGATCCATGTGGTTAAGGAGCTCAACGTCTACCTGCGGGCGGCGCGTGAGCTTACCCAGAAACTCGATCATGAACCTTCGCCCGAAGAAATCGCCAACCTGCTGGAGAAACCGGTAGGGGAGGTCAAGCGCATGCTCGGCTTGAACGAGCGCGTGTCTTCGGTCGACGTCTCGCTGGGTCCGGATTCGGATAAAACCCTGTTGGACACCCTGACGGATGATCGACCTACAGATCCTTGTGAGCTGTTGCAGGACGATGATCTGTCCCAAAGCATTGACCAGTGGTTATCTGAGCTTACGGACAAGCAGCGTGAGGTGGTGATTCGCCGCTTCGGCCTGCGTGGCCATGAGAGCAGCACCCTGGAGGATGTAGGCCTGGAGATCGGCCTGACCCGTGAGCGGGTTCGGCAGATCCAGGTGGAAGGGCTCAAGCGCTTGCGTGAGATCCTGGAGAAGAATGGCTTGTCGAGTGAGTCGTTGTTTCAATAACGGCGCGCGCTGAAAGTGTGGGAGCTAGGCTTGTGTGGGGGCTGGCTTGCCTGCGATAGCATTACCTTGGTGTCACTGACGAACCGAGGTGCTGCTATCGCAGGCATGCCAGCTCCCACATAGGTTCGGCTCCCACATTTTTTATGCCCGGCATAACCAACCGATCGTTCCCGCGCTCTGCGTGGGAACGATAGACATAAAAAAACCCCGCTTTTAAGGGCGGGGTTTTTTCGACTAAGTCAGTACAAGTTAGATAACTTGAACTTCTTCAGCTTGCATGCCTTTCTGACCGCGGGTAGCGATGAAAGAAACCTGTTGGCCTTCTTTCAGGCTTTTGAAGCCGTCGGATTGGATAGCTTTGAAGTGAACGAACAGGTCGTCACCGGATTGTGGAGTGATGAAGCCGAAGCCTTTTTCATCGTTGAACCACTTAACGGTACCAGTTTGGCGATTAGACATGGTGTATCTCCTTGGACAAAGTTAACTGCGACTCAGGAAAAGCCCTGGCCGAGACTGAGTGCAAAGAGCAGGAAAAATTCTTGGAGATGGTTGGATCGAAATTCAACATATCGTGTAGAGATTCTCAGTGACACAAGCAGCACAGTGGCGCCACCTTAACCCTTTTTCCGGGACGTGCCAATGGTATTTCCGAAGGTTTCTCTATTTTCGTGACTGGCGGTGGTATTTACGCCCGCTGGTCGTCATACGCCGGGCCCCGGCCCCGCTGGCTGCGGCTTATAGCCGGCAGGCCTGTCGTGAAGAAAAGCCCCACGCCCTTTGAACCCCAACGCCGGCCCCGGTAAGATGCCCAACAGAATTTTCCACCTCGCTATTCAGGACACCCGCCATGAGCATCAAATCGGACAAGTGGATTCGCCGCATGGCGCAAGAGCACGGCATGATCGAACCCTTCGTTGAGCGCCAGATCCGTGGCGAAGGCGACAGCCCTGTGATTTCGTACGGTGTTTCCAGCTACGGCTACGATGTGCGCTGCGCCGATGAGTTCAAGGTGTTCACCAACATCAACTCGGCGATCGTCGATCCGAAGAACTTTGACGAAAAGAGCTTCGTCGACGTCAAGAGCGACGTGTGCATCATTCCGCCAAACTCCTTCGCCCTGGCGCGCACCGTGGAGTTCTTCCGCATCCCCCGCGACGTGCTGACCATCTGCCTGGGCAAGAGCACCTACGCGCGCTGCGGCATTATCGTCAACGTGACGCCACTTGAGCCCGAGTGGGAAGGCCACGTGACCCTGGAGTTCTCCAATACCACGACCTTGCCGGCAAAGATTTATGCCAACGAAGGTGTGGCGCAAATGCTGTTCCTGCAGTCCGACGAGGCCTGTGAAGTGTCCTATAAAGACCGTGCAGGCAAGTACCAGGGCCAGCGCGGCGTAACCCTTCCACGCGCTTGATCGAAAGGTCTTACACGCAAAGGGAATTTGTCAGCGGGAAGGCACTCTATTGGGTGTACTGCCTCGGTGCGTGCAAAACGCGCCGAGCCACGCTTGAGGAGTTCCCTATGAAGATCGACCCGCGAATCAGTGCCGAACTTGCCCGGCTTGAACCCAACCAGATTGGTGTTCTGGCCTGGTCACTGATGGCCAATCCCGCATACGCGGGCGGCATTCCAGGCCAGCCTGATCCAGACTCCCCGCAGCCCATTGAGGAGCCTGGTTCGCCTACGGTTCCCGATGAACCGCCTCCCGCGCCAGTTGCCTGACCCCCAGCGGGCCAGTCAACCGATTGGCCAAACCCTATGATCGCCGATCACCAAGATTTGGCGGGCATCGTCCTGTGCCACTTCATGCCCGCCGGTGAACGCACCAAACGCCGGCAGCAGGCTAATTCGCCTGCCGATCTGGAAGCATGGCAGGCGTAAGCTTTGCCGAGCCTTGCCGCGCAGGCGGTAGACCGGATGCACATGCCCCGCCAGCACGTGGTAATCGGCATGCGCGTGCGGTTCGTGCTGTAGCGCAAAGGGGCCCATCAACAGCGGCTCCGATACCACGTCGATCCCCAGGCCCAAGGGCGGGTCGCCTGCACGTTTGTCGTGATTGCCGCGAACCAAGGTGATGTGCAGCGCCCTGTTGCGTGTACGCCAGGCCGCAAGCGCCCGCAGCGTACCGCTGGCGTGAGAGCCGGGGCCGTGCAGGAAGTCGCCGAGGAAGATCATGTGCGTGCAGGGGTGCACTGACAGTAACCGATCCAGCCGCCGCAGATTATCGGTGGTGGTCCCCTGCGGCACCGGCTGTCCCAGGCTGCGATACGCCGACGCTTTGCCAAAATGCGCATCGGCAATCAACAGGCATTGGCGCGCGGGCCAATACACCGCTTTGTCCGCCAACAGCCATAACTCCTCGCCCTCCAGCGTCAGTGAATAATGCATCAGCGCTTCCCATGATCCGCGACGTGCTCCAGATCCTTGACCATCCGTGCAATGCGCTCCGATAGTTTTTCCGAGCTGAGGCTTTCGCGCATACGCTCTACCAGCAGGGGGAAGGCCAGGGGGGTAGGACGTTCGATGACGTACAGGTCCAATTCCAGGGTCGAGAGGTGGCGCAACGTCTCTTCCAATCGACGAATATCCAACTCATTGCGCAGGACTTCTTCCCCGGCTTGGGCCAGCAAGAGGTTCTGCGGGTCGTACTGTTTGAACACCTCGAAGAACAACCCGCTGGAGGCCTGCACCTGCCGCGTGCTTTTCGGTGCGCCCGGATAGCCGGCAAACACCAGCCCGGCGATGCGGGCAATTTCACGAAAGCGCCGCAGCGCCAGCTCGCCGGCGTTCAGGCTGGCGGCAACATCCGTCAGCAACTGCTCCGGGCTCAACAGTGCGTCATTCAATACACCCGGCCAATCCACGGGCGTGGCGCTCAACAGCTCCAGCCCATAGTCGTTGACGGCAATCGAGAAGGTCACGGGCTGCAACTGGCTGACCCGCCACGCCAGCAGGCTCGCCAACCCCTGGTGGACCTGGCGCCCGGCGAACGGGTAGAGAAACAGGTGCCAGCCTTCCCGCGACTTCAGCGCCTCAGCCAGCAAGCGCTTGCGGGTCGGCAAACCGGACCAGCGTAACTGGGTGTGTAGCAACGGTTGTACCGCCGTCATCTCCGGGCCGTCAAAATGCCCGTGCGCGGCGGCGTCAAAACGCTCGACCAGGGCTTGAGCCAGCTCGTTGGAGAGTGGCATGCGCCCGCCATTCCAGCGCGGCACGGCGGCTTTTTTCGCGGTGCTGCGGCGCACATAGGCGGTCATGTTCTCGACGCGAACCAACTCCAACAAGCGCCCGGTAAACAGAAAACCATCACCCAGCTTGAGCCGTGCAATAAAGCCTTCCTCGACACTGCCCAGGTTTTTGCCGCCGCCGCCCTTGCTCCAGAATTTCAGCTGGATACTGGCATCGCTGACGATAGTGCCCACGCTCATGCGATGCCGACGTGCCAGACGCGCATCCGGCACGCGCCAAATGCCGTGCTCATCGGGTTCGACGCGACGGTAATCCGGGTAGGCCGTCAGCGACAGGCCGCCATGGCGCACAAACCCCAGGGCCCAGGCCCATTCAGCCTCGGTGAGGTTACGGTAGGCCCACGCGCCGCGCACTTCAGCAAGCAGCGCATCCGGGGTAAACCCGCCGCCCAGTGCCATGCTCACCAAATGCTGTACGAGCACATCCAAAGGCTTGTGGGGCGACTCGCGGGCTTCGATTCGGCGCTGGGCGATCGCGTCCTGGGCGGCTGCCGCTTCCATCAGTTCCAGGCTATGGGTCGGCACCAGTGTCACCCGCGACGGCCGCCCCGGTGCATGGCCGGAGCGCCCGGCGCGTTGCATCAAGCGCGCCACGCCTTTGGCTGAACCGATCTGCAGCACCCGCTCCACCGGCAGAAAGTCCACCCCCAGGTCCAGGCTCGACGTACACACCACGGCCTTGAGTTGGCCGTCTTTCAGTGCCCGTTCCACCCAGTCACGGGTTTCCCTGGACAGCGAACCGTGGTGCAGGGCAATCACCCCGGCCCAATCAGGGCGGGCGTCGAGCAGGGCCTGGTACCAGATTTCCGCTTGCGCCCGCGTATTGGTAAACACCAGGCAACTGCGGCTGGACGCCACCTCAGCCACCACCTGCGGCAGCATCTTCAAGCCCAGATGTCCGGCCCACGGAAAACGTTCGGTAACGGCGGGCAGCAAGGTGTCGACAATCAGCTGTTTGGCGGTCTGCCCCTGCACGTTGATTCCTTCGCCGTGTGGGACCAACACCTCCAAGGCGTGAGCCTGATTACCCAACGTCGCCGAAATCCCCCACACCACCAACTCAGGATGCCAACGCCGCAACCTTGCCAGCGCCAGTTGCAGTTGCACGCCACGTTTATTGCCGATCAGTTCGTGCCATTCATCCACGATGACCATGCGCAGGTGCCCCAGGCTTGTCTCGCTGTCGGCCCGCGCCAGCATCAGCGTCAGGCTTTCCGGGGTGGTGACGAGCGCGCTGGGTTGGCGCCGGGTTTGCCGAGCGCGTTCGCTGCTGGGGGTATCGCCGGTGCGCAGGCCAACGCTCCAGGGAATCTCCAAGGCTGCCAGCGGCGCCTCAAGTGCCCGCGCGGTGTCGGCGGCCAGGGCGCGCATGGGGGTGATCCACAGTACGGTCAGTGGTTCGGCAGGCGCTTTGCGTTTGCCCATCACGGGTGGACGGGTGATGGCGAAGCGGTTCAGCGCGGCAAACCACAGGGCGTAGGTTTTGCCGGCCCCCGTGCTGGCGTGCAGCAAGCCCGAGCGGCCTTGCTTGACCGCGCGCCACACGTCTTTCTGGAATGCAAACGGCTTCCAGCCTTGGGCGGCAAACCATTGCCTGGCGAAGTCGACGTGACGGGGCATGGGACAGCTGACGCTCTGGAGGGGCTTATTCCACAGACCCACCGGCTGCACCAAAGGTTTAACTAAAGCGCCACGGCGCAGTAGTACAGTTGCGAGCCATTGATTTTTTCTGCAAGCGTTAAACCTTCCGAGCGTGCATGCGCCTCACTTGAGATTGCCGCTGAGGAACTGCTGCAAGCGCTCGCTCTTCGGATGGCCGAGCACATCTTCTGGCGCGCCTTGCTCTTCCACCAGGCCCTGGTGCAGGAACAACACCTGGCTCGAGACCTTGCGCGCAAAGCTCATTTCGTGGGTGACCATAATCATGGTGCGACCTTCCTCGGCCAGGCCCTGGATCACTTTCAACACTTCGCCCACCAGCTCCGGGTCGAGGGCCGAGGTCGGTTCGTCAAACAGCATCACCTCGGGCTCCATCGCCAGGGCGCGGGCGATGGCCACCCGTTGCTGCTGGCCGCCAGAGAGAAACGCCGGGTACTGATCGGCCACACGCGCCGGCAGGCCGACCTTGTCCAGGTAATGCCGGGCACGGTCCTCGGCGTCCTTCTTGCTGCAACCCAGCACCCGGCGCGGGGCCATGGTGATGTTTTCGAGCACGCTCATGTGGCTCCACAGGTTGAAGTGCTGGAACACCATGGCCAGCCGCGTGCGCAGGCGCTGCAACTCGGCATCGTCGGCCACGCGCATGCCGTCGCGGTCGCTGACCATGCGGATCGGCTGGCCATCCAGGGTCATGGCGCCGTCGTTGGGGGTTTCCAGGAAGTTGATGCAGCGCAAAAAGGTGCTCTTGCCCGAGCCGCTGGCGCCGATCAGGCTGATCACGTCACCGGTCTTGGCCTTGAGCGAGACGCCCTTGAGCACCTCATTGTCGCCATAGCGTTTATGCAGGCCTTCAACGGTCAATTTGTACATGGGGCGTGCATCCTCAAGGCGAAAGTAGATAGCCGCTACGGTAGGCCTCGGTACCTGCGACATGGCCAATGACCATCCCGGCAGTGGCCATGCGGCGTAGCGAACGGGCGTAAAGCAGGCCGGCCTTCTGGCAGTGCACGGGCGTTACGCGGTCGGTAATGGGGTCGATGATTTCGGCGATCAGTTGCCCGGCTTCCAGGTATTCGCCGGGCAGGGCGCTGAATACCAGCAGGCCGCCGACCGGCGTGGCGACCGGCTCGACGCCGGCCAGCGGCGTGGCCGGGTAGGGCAGGTCGGGCAGCGGCGCGACGTCGCCGGCGATGGCGCCGAAGTGGATCAGGTAATCGATGATCGCCTGGCAATCGAGGCTGGCCAGGCCGTGGTTCACATCGCCCTGGCCGCGCAGTTCGACGGTCACCGAAAAGCTGCCCAGGGGGATCGGGAAGCGCTCGCCGAAGCGTTGCTGCAACTGCCACCAGACCAAGGTGAAACATTCATCGAAGGATTGGCCTCCCGAATCGGTGGCGAGTAAGTTGGCTTCCGAGCCGATGTAGCGCGCCAGTGGCTCCACCTGTGGCCAGGCTTCGGGTGTGGTGTACAGGTGCGCCACGGCTTCGAAGTCGCAATGCAGGTCCAGCACCATATCGGCATCGCACGCCAGGCGTTGCAACACCAGGCGCAGGGACTGCAATTGCGTCTGCGCGGTTTGCGCCGCCAGGGCCTCGGACAGTGCGGCGCGGATCAACCGTGCATTATGCTGCGGGTCATCGCCGAGCAATTCCTCGACCTGGTTACCCACCGCTTCACTGAGGTCGATAAACAGGCGATTGAAATTCTGCCCGCTCTCCAGCTCGTAACGGCCCAGCGGGATATCCATCAGCACCTGTTCCAGGCCCACCGGATTGGCCACCGGCACCAGCACGATTTCACTGCGCAGGCGCCCGGCGGCGGCCAGTTCAGCCAGGCGCACCTTCAAGTGCCAGGCCACCAACATGCCCGGCAGCTCATCGGCATGCAGCGACGCCTGGATATAGATCTTGCCCCCGGCCTGTTCGGGGCCGAAGTGGAAACTGTGAACCTGCCGCGCCGTGCCTGGCACCGGCGCAATCAGTTCATGGACCTGATGACGCATGAAGACTCCTTAGTGGCTCGGCCCGAGAAAGGCCAGCCAGCGGCGCTCCGCCAGACGAAACAGACCGACCAGGGCAAAGGTCACGGTCAGGTAGATCAGCGCGGCGATGCCGAATGATTGAAAGGTCATGTAGGTGGCCGAGTTGGCGTCCCGGGCCACCTTGAGAATATCCGGCACGGTCGCGGTAAATGCCACCGTGGTCGAGTGCAGCATCAGGATCACCTCGTTGCTGTAGTACGGCAACGAACGGCGTAGGGCCGAAGGCATGATCACGTAGGCATACAGCTTCCAGCCACTCAGACCATAAGCCTTGGCCGCCTCGACTTCGCCATGGGCCATGCTGCGGATCGCCCCGGCAAAGATCTCGGTGGTGTAGGCGCAGGTGTTGAGGGCGAAGGCGAGGATGGTGCAGTTCATCGCGTCGCGAAAGAACGCATCCAGCAACGGCTGCTCGCGCACCGCCGCGATGCTGTAGATGCCGGTGTAGCAGATCAGCAACTGGATATAGAGCGGCGTGCCGCGAAACAGGTAGGTATAGAACTGCACCGGCCAACGCACCCAACGCTTGCGCGACACACGGGCGATGGACAACGGGATCGACACCAGAAAGCCAATCACCAGCGAGGCACTGAGCAACCACATGGTCATGGCCAACCCGGTGATGTGCTGGCCGTCGCTGTACAGGAACGGGCGCCAGTATTGCTGCAAGAGCTCGATCATCGCACCGCCTCCCGGGACCCGGCGGAGTAGCGCCGCTCAAGCCTGCGCAACACAAAGTTGGAAGCGCTGGTAATCAACAGGTAGATCAACGCGGCGACCACCAGGAAATAGAACAGTTGATAGGTGCTCTTGCCCGCGTCCTGGGCCGCCTTGACCAGGTCCGCCAGGCCGATGATCGACACCAGCGCCGTGGCCTTGAGCATCACCATCCAGTTGTTGCCAATGCCCGGCAAGGCAAAGCGCATCATCTGCGGGAAGGTCACGTAGCGGAACCGTTGCCCGCGCTTGAGTCCGTAGGCGGTCGCCGCCTCCAGTTGGCCGCGGGGCACGGCGAGGATCGCGCCGCGAAAGGTCTCGGTGAAGTAGGCACCGTAGATAAAGCCCAGGGTGATAACCCCGGCGCTGAATGGGTCGATCTCGATGTAGTCCCATTCCATAAAGTCGGTAAAGCCGGTCAGCCAGATTTGCAGGCTGTAGAAAATCAGCAGCATCAGCACCAGGTCGGGCACGCCGCGAATCAAGGTGGTGTAGAGCTGGGCGGGGATGCGCAGCAGGCGCAGGCTGGACAGTTTGGCGCTGGCGCCGAGCAGGCCGAGCAGGACACTGACAGCCAGGGAGGCGACCGACAGCTTTATGGTCATCCACGTCCCTTGCAGCAACAGCGGGCCGAACCCCTTCAAGCTGAAGGCACCCAGCCCCAGGGTTTGCAAAAGATCTTCAAACATGAATTCAGGACCTATGGCGATAAAAAAGCGCCCACCCGAACCGGTGGGCGCCAGGGTGTTATTTACCGCTGTACAGGTTCAGGTCGCCGAAGTGTTTCTTCTGGATGGTGGCGTAGGTGCCATCATCGTGTAACGCTTTGATACCTTTATCGAGCAATGCCTTGAGGTCTTTGTTACCTTTTTTGATACCGACCGCTGTTTTCGACGGCAGCAATGGGTCATCAATCGCCGCGCTGACTTCATAGCCGGCACCGGCTGGCGACTTCAAAAAGCCCAGTTCGGCTTGCAGCATGTCCTGTACCGAAGCGTCGAGACGCCCGGAGGTCAGGTCCGCGTACACCTGGTCCTGGTTGGCGTAGGCCTTGGTGGTCACACCGGCTTTGTCCAGCACGGCCTTGGCGTAGGCTTCCTGGATGGTGCCTTGCTCATAACCCACGGATTTGCCCTTGAGGGACTCCGGCGTGGAGAAGCCGGCGCCTTTCTTGAACACCAGGGATGTCGGGCCGGAGAACAGCTCGGAGGAGAAGTCGATGGCCTTTTCACGGGCTGTGGTCACGGTCATCGAAGAAATCACGCCGTCGAACTTGTTGGCGTTGAGGCCTGGAATCATGCCGTCAAAATCACTTTCGACCCACTTGCACTTCACTTTCAGCTCGGCGCAGATCGCATTGCCCAAGTCGATATCGAAGCCCACCAGGCTGCCGTCGGCGGCTTTGGATTCGAACGGCGCGTAGGACGGATCGACACCAAAACGCAGTTCCTTGTATTCCTTGGCCAACGCGGAACCTGCGGCCATGCACAGAGCCAGTGCAGAAAGGGTCAGCAATGCTTTTTTCATTATGTAATCCCTTGAAACCAAGATAAGCGCTTGTGGCGCGATTAGGACTGTTACTGAACGGTGTCAGACGCAACGTAGGTAGCAATTTCTGAACCATAGTTCCGAATAGTCGTTTTCAAGGGTAGGACGAAGGGATTTGGCGGGTAGGCGATGCCCGAAAATGGGCGTGGAATATTCAGCGCACCATTTCGGGGCTGGCGCAGGAATAGAGGTGAAAGAAAGCAAATGTGGGAGCGGGCTTGCCCGCGATGGCAGTGCTTCAGTCAACCTATCAGTGACTGACACACCGCAATCGCGGGCAAGCCCGCTCCCACAAAAGCCCCACTCAGATTTTATTTACCGGGAGTCAGCGTCAACCGCGTCTTCCCATACACCTTCTCGAAGTTCTGCGGCTGCATCGGGAAGCTCAGGTATTGCGCCTTGAGCGACGGGTCGATGCCGTTGGCATAGTTCGGGCTGGCCGGGTTGCCGGATTGGCCGATGCCACCCTGGCCGGTCATCGGCTCCACTTGGCCGAAATCGACGATCATGCGCAACGCCGGCACCTGCGTGGTGTTGAAGTCCTGCCCCCAGCTGTACGGCGCCGGGTTCAAGGTGTTGTGGTCGCCACCGGACGCCAGCGGGCCGCGAATCACCTGGCCCTGGCTGTTTTTCCAGGTGGTGCTGTGCAACTTGCCCCACTGCCAGGCCTTGTGGTCGGCGCCCAGTTGGCTGTCGCCGGCGCTGATCGCGGCGGCGAGGGTGCGCGCCAGGATCGCCGGTTTGTCTTCTTTCTGCGGGGTGCGCGTGTCATCCCAGAACGGGCTGTCTTCGCGGCCCAGCAGGTGGTCGGCCGTGGCGGCGTAGGACAGGCTGGCCGTGCTGACAAACGCCTTCCAGCTGGCGCTGGTTTCCGGGCCGAGCTTGTCGAGGAAGATCTGTTTGGCGCTTTCCTGCAGGAACAGCTCGTAAATCGCCGCATCGGCAGAGGTGGATACGAGGCGACCGTCGAACGCCATCAGGCGGCCCAACGCTTCACGCGCCTTGGCCTGTTCGGCCGCCGGCAAGGCATCGATCGCCTGTTTCAGCGGCTGGGCCATGCCCGGCGCCTGGAACATGGTCTTGAGCTTGGCGGCGAAGGTGGTGGTCTGGTCGTACTGCATGGCGATCATGCTGCGGTTGTCATGCTTGCCCGCGTTGGCCAGTTGCGCCAGGCGTTCGCTGCGTTCCGGTGCGTCCCAGGAGTTGGACAGTTGCATGCCGTAACCGCGTGGTGCGGTGCGCTGGTTGGCGGTGCCGATCCAGCCTTGGGCCGGGTCCTGGTCATAGGGGTGCAGCATCGCGTCGGCGTAACCGTCCCAGTCAAAGCGCGTGTCCCAGCCCGGCGAGGGCAGTAGGCCTTCACCTTCGCGGCGGTTGGGGAAACGCCCGGTGACTTGCCAGCCAATGTTGCTGGCGTCGGCGAACACCATGTTCAACGCGATGGCGCGGATTTCGCGGGTGGCGTCCGAGGCCTTGCCGGCGTTTTGCGCGCGGGACAGGTCGAATAACGCATCCAGGCTCTTGTCGTCCTTGAAGTCGGCGGTTTGCAGGGCCAGGCCAAAACCGCTGGTGAGCGCCTGGCTGCTATTGAGCAGGGCGCCGTGGCGGGTTTCGTATACGACTTCGCGAATCGAGCGTTGGCCTTTGACGAAGAAGGTTTCGTTTCGTACACCGGCCGGTAGCCATTTACCGTTGTTCTCGTAGTACAACGCGCTGCCTTGGCGTTTGACCTTCTCCAGGAACAGGTCCTGGGTATCGCCCTTGACCGTGCTCATGCTCCACGCGATTTTGCCGTTGAAGCCCGACAACAGGGTCGGCAAACCGGCAATCGAGGCGCCGACCGCCTGGTATTTCGGCGCACGGATCTGCACGTAGCTCCACGGCGACGGCGCTTGCGGCTGGGCGGCCAGGTCGTTGGCCAGCAGGCTTTTACCGCTGCGGCTGCGTTGCGGGCCGATGGCCCAGTTGCTCGACGTGGTCACGGCCAGGGAGTTGAGGCGACTGAGTTGCTGGCTGACGCTGTCCAGCCCGGCGAGGCCGCTGATCTGGCTCAGGTTCACGCCTTTGAGTTTTTCCGCTTCGGCCAGCGGGATCGCTTCGTCCGGCGCGCTCGGGGTGAGCCAGGCCAGTTTGTCGACACCGACCTTTTGCGCCAGCACCAGGGAGGCGATTTCCTCTTGCAGGTTGGCCGACTCGCTGAAGTTCAGCAGGCAGAACAACAGCGCCGAATCTTCCGGCTTCCAGTATTCCGGTTTGTAGCCGGTCTGGGCGAGGTCCGGCGGCAGCTTGTCGCGGTAGCGGAACAGGTAGGCGTTGACGCCACGGGCATACACCTCAAAGAAACGCTTGAGGCGCGGCGACGAGGCGTTATACAGCTCGCCGGCGCTTTTTTTCAGGTTGACCGCACGCATGAAACGGTCGGCATCCAGTACATCAGGGCCGGACATTTCCGCCAGACGGCCCTGGGCCAGCAGGCGCAGGGTGACCATCTGGGTGATGCGGTCGCTGGCGTGTACGTAACCGAGGCTGAACAGCGCATCGTGGAAGGTGTTGCTTTCGATCAGCGGCATGCCCTGGGCATTGCGGCGCACCGACACATTCTGTGCCAGGCCTTTGATCGGTTGCACACCGGCGACCGGCGGCAGGGTGTCTTGGGTGCTCTGGAGCTGGCAACCAGCCAGGCTTAACGCACTGGCCACTGCCGCGGCAACGCCGAACCGGGGAAGAAAATGTGAGAGGGCTGGCGAGGCCATGGCAAAGCTCCTGCAGGGGGTAGCGTCAGTAAAGGCGCTACGTTAGTGAGCGCGGTGAAACGACGCAAGCGGGAGTTTGGGGTTAAGCATTACTTCTTGAATCAAGTGATGGTTAATGTGGGAGCGGGCTTGCCCGCGATTGCGGTGTGTCAGTCACTGATAGGTTGGCTGAACCACTGCTATCGCGGGCAAGCCCGCTCCCACATTTTGTTTTCTATCGTCTTGAGATCAGGCCTTAGGCGGATTCACCTTCTGCACCAGTTCATACGCCCGCACCGTCGCCGGCCGCTCCTTGATGCTGTTGAACCAACGCTGCACATGGGGGAAATCTTCCAGCCGCTGGCTCTGCCACTTGTGGGAAACAATCCACGGGTAGATGGCCATATCGGCAATGCCGTAGTCCTCGCCGGCAACAAACGCCCGATCCGCCAGGCGCCGGTCCAACACACCATACAGCCGTGCGGTTTCGTCTATATAGCGCTTGATCGCGTAGGGGATCTTCTCGGGAGCGAACTGGCTGAAGTGATGATTCTGCCCGGCCATCGGTCCCAACCCGCCCATTTGCCAGAACAGCCATTGCAGGGTTTCCTGGCGGCCGCGCAGGTCTTTGGCAATGAATTGGCCGGTTTTTTCCGCGAGGTACAGCAGGATTGCGCCGGATTCAAACAGCGAAATCGGCGCGCCACCGTCGCCAGGGTTGTGATCGACGATGGCCGGAATGCGGTTGTTGGGCGCGATCTTCAGGAAGTCGGGCTTGAACTGATCGCCCTGGCCAATATTGATCGGATGCACCTCGTAAGGTAGGCCGGCTTCTTCCAGGAACAGTGATACTTTGTGACCGTTGGGGGTCGTCCAGTAGTACAAATCGATCATGAAGCTCTCCAAAGGCGCGAATGCCTGTAGGTAGAGGTGATGTTCGGAGTGCGAAAATTCAATGAAACATTTAGGTCTATCGATATGGAATTTCGGCAGGACGCAGCACTGATTGTGATTGACCAGCAGAAAGGCATTCATCACCCCAAGCTCGGGCGGCGTAACAACCTACAGGCCGAGGAGCGCATTCAGGCGTTGTTGCAGCATTGGCGCCACACGGGGCGGCCGGTGATCCATGTGCAGCATCTGTCCCACTTGCCGGATTCGGTGTTCTGGCCAGGGCAGTCCGGTGTCGAGTTCCAGGACGCCTGCGTGCCGGCGGCCGGTGAGTCACTGATTCAAAAACGCGTGCCGGATGCATTCAGCGGCACGCCGCTGGAAGCGCAGTTGCGCGCGGCTGGCATTGCGCAATTAGTGCTGGTGGGCGTGGCCACCCACAACTCGGTGGAGGCCACCGCCCGCACCGGCGGTAACCTTGGGTTTGATACCTGGGTAATCGAAGACGCGTGCTACACCTTCGACAAACCGGACTTCTTCGGTGAACTGCACCCCGCCGAATTGGTGCACGCCATGTCGCTGGGCAACCTGCACGGTGAGTACGCCACGGTGATCCATTCCCGCGACGTGCTGCGTTAAGCCACCGCGCCATCCACCAACACCTGCAACGACTGCTGCGAACACCGCTCGATGCGTACCTGTACGCCATACACCTCGGCGAACAGCGCCGGCTCGAGCACCTCATCCGCCGCGCCACAGGCGTACAAACGGCCCTGGCGCAGCACGGCGATATGGTCGGCGAAGCGTGCCGCGAGGTTGATGTCGTGCAGCACCACCACGGCGATCAGTTGGTGCTCGCGCACCAGGCCGCGCACGCAGTCCATGACTTTCAATTGGTAATTGAGGTCGAGGGCGCTGGTGGGTTCGTCCAGCAGCATCACCTGGGGGCGCCGGGCGATGAGTTGGGCAAGGCTGACCAGTTGGCGTTGGCCGCCCGACAATGTGCTTAACAGTTGATCGGCCAGGTGCGCGATGCCGATGCGTTGCAGCGCCGCGAAGGCTTCACGCAAGCAGGCATCGCTGGACAACGGAATGCCGTCCACATTGGTCACGCGCAAGGCGGCGATCACACTTTCCATCACGCTGAGGCTCAGCCCGGGTGGCAGGTTCTGCGGCATGTAGGTGACGCGCCGCGCACGTTCGGCTACGGACATGGCCGACAAGTCGAGGTCGCCCAATCGCACAACGCCTTGCATCTTTTCCAGCCCGGCCACGGCACGCAGTAACGTGGATTTGCCCGCGCCGTTGGGGCCGATCAGCGCGGTCAGGCTGCCGTGGGGCAGAGTGGGCAGGCTCAGGTCGTGGACAATCTGCCGACGGCCGTAGCTGACATTTGCGTGCTGTACGCTCAACCCTTCGCTCATAACTGTTTCCCACGCTTGAACACCAACAGCACGAATATCGGCACGCCCACCAACGCGGTGACGATGCCCACCGGCACGATCACGCCGGGCATGATCAACTTGCTGGCAATCGACGACAGCGCCAGCAGCAGCGCACCGGTCAAGGCGCTGGCGGGCAGCAGGAAGCGTTGGTCTTCGCCCACCAGAATCCGCGCGATATGCGGACCTACCAGGCCGATAAATCCGATGGTGCCTACAAAAGCCACGGCGGTGGCCGACAACAGGCTGATGCGCAGCAACGAGAAAAACCGCAGGCGCTTCACGTCCACGCCAAAGCTCTGCGCGCGGTCTTCACCCATGCGCAGCAGGGTCAGGCGCGGCGCGGCGGCAAACGAGAACGGCAACACCACCGCGACCACCAGGGCCAGGATGCCGAGCTTGTCCCAGTTGGCGCGGGTCACGCTGCCCAGGGTCCAGAACACCAGTTGTTGCAGCACGTCTTCGGTGGCGACCAGTTGCAGCAAGGCCACCACCGCGTTGCAACTGAACACCAGCGCAATGCCAAACAACACCAGGCTTTCCACCCCCGCGCCGCGCAGGCGCGACATGGCTTGCAGCAAAAATACCGAGGCGGCGGCGAAGATAAACGCCGAGATAGAAATCGCGGTGTTGGCCGACACCCACAGCGTCGTCACCGGAAACACAATCACCAGGGACGCGCCCAACGCCGCCGCCGACGACACGCCCAAGGTGAACGGGCTGGCCAGCGGGTTGTTCAAGATCGCCTGCATCTCGGCCCCGGCCAGCGACAGCGCGCAGCCCACCAGCACTGCCATCAGGGCGTAGGGCAGGCGTACGTTCCAAATGATTACCTGGTCGGTGGCGCTGAGATGGGCGGGGTGCACGATGCCGTCGAGCAAGGCCAGCAGGCCCATGCCGGAAGGGCCGCTGGCCAGGTCCACCAGGATGGCGCCGACCAGCGCCGTGCCCAGCGCGGCCAGCAGCCAGGCGCGCCGTGCGAGCAGGCGGCGGTAGCCGTGGGTGGCGCTGGCCAGGTCGAGGGTTTGAGTGGTCATGGGTGCTCACACAATTTCAAATGCAATGGAGATCTAAATGTGGGAGCAGGCAAGCCAGCTCCCAGTTTTTACTGCGTTTTTGCAGGGGCTTTGGTGTCGATCCAGTAGGCGCCCTGCAACGGCATTCCCAGGAACTGTTGGTTGATCTGCTCCATGGTCACCTGCGGGTCCAGCTTGGCAAACAACTCCGGATGCACCCACTTGGCCAACGCTTCAATCGCCAGCACGTTGTACGGCGAGTTGTAGAAGTCATGCCACAGGCCGTGGGAATTGCCCTCGCGGATCGCACGAAGGTTGGCGAACTCTGGCCGCGCCAACACACGATCAAACGCCTCGCGCGCTTCGTCGGTGCTCACGCCCGCGCCGAGGATCAGCCCCGGTTTGTGATTGCCGGTGGCGACGTACACATCCGGGTCGGCCTTCAATGCGTACTCGACGCTGATGTCGCCCAACGCCCCCGGCACCACATCGGCGGCGATATTACGTCCGCCCACCAACTTGATCACTTCACCCATGCCGCTCTTGCCGGTGGTGTGTCCCGGCGCTTGCCAGGCGCCGGCCAGCAGTTCGAGGAACACGCTTGGGCGTGGCCCGGCGGGCAGGGTGGCGACGGCGTCGGTGATGACTTTGATGTGTGCGTCATAGAGGTCGAGGAACGCCCTGGCCTGGGCTTCACGGCCCAGGGCCTGGCCCAGCGCGGTCATGCTGGTGTGGGTGCCTTGCACCGGGTTGACGCGAAAATCGACAAACACCACCGGGATGCCGGCCTTGGCCAGCACGTCAGCCACCGCGCTGTGTTCGGTCGGGCCGTGGCCGGAAATGCTGAACACCGCCAGGTCCGGTTTGAGCGAGAGAATTTCCTCGGCGCTGACGCTTTGTTCCGACGCCTGGCCGATCAGCGGGATGTCTTTCACCGTCGGAAATTTCGCCACGTAGGCGTTGTAAGTGTGCTGGTCCAGCAGCTTCAAATCGTTCTGCCAGCCGACAATGCGCTGGAACGGTGCGTCCTTGTCGAGCAGGGCGAACGCCGAAATCAGCCGGCCTTCACCCAGCACCACGCGCTTGACGTGATCGCTGACCTCGACCGTGCGCCCCAGCACATCGGTGACTTGTTGGGCGGCGGCGGTTTCGGCGTGGCCGAGGACCAGCGCGGCGCACAGCACGCCGAGCTTGAGCAGTTGACGGGGTTTGCGCATGGCAAGGGCTCCTGGAAAGGGGGATTTAGAACTCATAATCAACACTGGCGGTGAGGGTGCGCCCGGCGCCCGGGATGCCGTAGAGCTGGAAGCCATCGAGGGACGCGCCGACCTGGCTGTAATAGAACTTGTTAAACACGTTGTTGAGGTTGAGGTTGACCGTGGTGTCCTTGTTCACCTTGTATTGCGCCGCCAGGTTGCTCAGCCAGTAGCCAGGGGCTTTTTCGTGGTCGCGGGTGTAGATCGCGTACACCCCGGAGGCGCCACTCGCATAGCTGCTGTTGTTGTTCAAACCACCGACGTATTTGTTGTCGGTGTAGCGGCGCCGGCCCACGTATTGCTCGCCGTAGCTCAGGCTCAGCGCGTCGGTGACGGCGTAGGTGGTCCACAGGTTGGCGGTCAGGTCGGGCACGTTCTTGGCTTCGGCGCCTTTGTTGATGCCTTTGGTCTGCACGCTCTTGAGCGCCGAGAAACCGCTGTAGGCGGTCCAGCGCGGGGTGATGTTGCCTTGCAGGCCCAGTTCGATGCCGTCCACGCGTTTGGCGGGCAGGGCGCGCACCGGGGCGGATTCGCCGTCCTGGTATTCCCAGGAGTTTTCCAGCTCGGTGCGGAAGATCGCCGCCGTGACATTGAGCATGTCGTGGGCAATGTCCCACTTGGTGCCCAGCTCGTAGGTCTTGGATTTGGCCGGGCTGTAGTTGCTGGTGCTGGCCGCGCCGTAGATCTGGTTGTTGGTGGACGCGCCGAGTGCCGACGGTTGTGCCGCCTCGCTGTAGGAAACGTAGATGCTGCCGTTGGGCAACGGCTTGAATACCACGCCGACACGGCCGCTGACCGCACCGGCGCTGCTGCTGGTGGTGGCTTGGCCGCGCTGGCGGGTTTCGGCCTGCCAGTGGTCGTAGCGCAGCGAGCCCAGCACTTGCCATTGCTCGTTGAGGGTGACGGTGTCGCCCAGGTAGACGCCGGCGTTGTCGATCACCGAGCGCGGCTCGCCGACGCCTTTGGTCACGTAGGTGCTGGCGAAGCTATGGCTGGGGTCGGCCATATCGAAAAGCATGTTGCCATCGGGCACTTCGGCGTTGCGTTTCAGGCCGCCGTAGGTCTCGTGGTAGAACTCCAGGCCTGAGACCACCGCATGTTGCAGGCTGCCGGTGTTGAACTTGAAGCTGAAATCGGTCTGGTTATCGAGGATGGTGTAGCGCTTGGACAAACCGAAGTCGCTGCCGCGCAGGATGCCGTAGGACGTGTTGCTGTTGTTCACATAGTCGGTGTAGGCATTGACCGTGCTGCCTGGCACTTGGCTGATCGGACCTACACCGGTGTAGCCCAAGGTCGCACAGCGGGTGCCGGTGCAGGTTTTTCCGCCTGAGGCGCTGGCGGCGAAGAAGCGCGCCGGGGACAGCACGGCGAAGTTGTCGCTGTGCTCCCAACGCGTCTGGTTGCGCAGGTTGGCGTCGTTCCAGGCGAAGTCGTGTTCGAAGCGCGCGGTCAGCGAGGTGGTTTTGTTCTCTTGGGTGTAGAGGCTGGAATCGCCGTACCAGTTGGAGCGTTTTACCCCGGGCATGCGGTCGCCGTTCGTACCGCGCTGGATCGGTACGCCGCCGTCCGGGGTATTGGTGTCTTTCTGGTAGAAGGTGTCGATGAAAAAGCGTGTGTCGGTGCCCAGGCCGAAGCCGAACGAGGTGGCGATGCCCCAGCGGTCGTAGTCCACGTCGTCGCGTTCGGACACTTGGTTGTAGTGCTTCATCAGGTTGACGCGTACGGCGGTGGTGTCGTTCAGCTGTTTATTGACGTCGGCGGTCAGGCGTCGGTAGGCATCGGTGCCGATCCCAGCGGACACACGGTTGGCGTCACCCAGGTGCGCTTCCTTGCTCACCAGGTTGACGCTGCCGCCCACGGCGGACACCCCGGACTCGATGGAACCGGTGCCCTTGAACACTTCGGCCTGTTGCAGGTTGAAGGTGTCGGTGCGCGTGGACATGCCGGCATCGCGCACGCCGTCAACGGTCAGGCTTTGTTCGGAGGAAAACCCACGGATCGAAAACAGATCGCCCCAGCCCAGATTGCCTTCGCCGGACATAAAAGTAATGCCCGGCACGTTGCGCAACACTTCCTGCAAGGTCTGGGCGTTCTGTTCCTTGAGCACCTGCTGCGGCACGATGGTCACGCTTTGTGGCGCGTCCAGCAGGGGCTGGCTGATTTTTGCCGAGGTCACCCGGTCGACCTTGAAGGTGGACGTGGCTTCGCCATCGACCTTGATTTCCGGCAGGCTCAGCACTGAGTCCTGGGTGCTGGCGGTGGGCGCATCCGCCCAGGCCGTCGGGGCCACGCTGCCGGCGGCGAGAAAGCCGAACATCGGTGCCAGGGTGGTGTGCAGCGGGTTGCGGTAAGGGGTGGGCAATGACATGGGCTACTTCCGAGTCTAAATTACAATTACTCTCATTTAGGTTCGGTAGTCTAAAGAGCGATTCCTCCTGCATTGCCCTGGGTTTGTATCGCTGATGCTTGATTATCGTTTCCTACAACATTCCATTACATTTGCGTACGCCGTTGCCTGAACTTTCGGCTATTTGCTGCGTTTTATAGTTTTTCGGATCGACTGCCCATGGCCAAGCAAGACCACCTCCTGATCGTTGACGACGACCCGCAAATCCGCCAGTTGCTCTGCGACTATCTGAGCGACGCGGGCTTTCAGGTCTCCACCGCTGCCGATGGCAAGGAGATGCGCCGGCGCCTGGAATTGAACGTCATCGACCTGATCGTCCTCGACCTGATGCTGCCCGGCGAAGACGGCCTGAGCCTGTGCCGCGAGCTGCGCGTGAGTTCCAACACGCCGGTGGTGATGCTCACCGCCAAGGGTTCGTTGATCGACCGCATTGTCGGCCTGGAAATCGGCGCCGATGACTACCTGCCCAAGCCGTTCGACCCGCGTGAACTGCTGGTGCGGATCAAGGTGGTGTTGCGCCGGGTGCAGAGTTTCCCCGACCGGGCGCGGCTGGATGAAGCGCCGAGCATCCGTTTTGCCGGCTGGCAACTCGACACCCGGGCGCGCCAATTGCTCTCGCCGGACGGTGTGGTGGTCAGCCTGGGCAACTCGGATTACCGCGTGCTGCGCCTGCTTTTGCAGCACCCGAACCGCCCGCTGAGCCGCGACTTTTTGCTCAACCATGTGTTCGACAAAGACAGCACGCCGTTCGACCGTTCCATCGACGTGTGCGTCAGCCGCCTGCGCTCGCAACTGCCGGCCGGGCTGATCAAGACCGTGCGCAACGAGGGTTACATGCTCACCGCTGATGACGTGGTGCTGGCCTCGTGAGACTGCTGCCGCGTTCGCTGTTTGGGCGGCTGGTGCTGATTCTGGTCAGCGGCATGCTCGCGGCCCAGGCCCTGACCAGCAGCATCTGGTACGACCGGCGCCACGGCCAGGTGCTGGAAATCCCCGCGCGGTTGATTGCCACCCGGCTCGCCGATGTGGTGCGCCTGGTGCACAGCGATCCGCAACAGGCCGACCTGCTGATCAAGCTGCTCGATGCGCCGCACTTTCGCCTGACCTTGAGCGACCAGGCCAGCAACACGCCCAGCACCCTCACCGACAGCGACCGGCCGACGGAGCGGCTGATCAAGAAAGTCCTCTCGGAAAAAACCGGCTATGCGCAAACCCTGATCCTGCTGCACCTGTCGCTGGTGGACGGCGCGGGGCAAAACGCCGGGCTGTGGACCTTGCTGGAGTCCAAGCCGGTAGTCGGGCAGTTCCTCATCGACCTGCGCCTGCCCGACGGGCGCTGGTTGCAAGTGGACGCCCGCGAGGAGCAGGGCTGGACCAGCACCTCGCCGCTGGATCTGTTGTTCGATTACGTGATGCGCATCTACCTGCTGCGCGTGTTGGTGCTGGTGGTGATCGCGCTGGTGGCCGTGCGCCTGGCGATCCGCCCGCTCAATGCCTTGGCCAAGGCCGCCGAAGCCCTCGGCCGGGACATCCAGCGCCCGCCGCTATCGGAGAGTGGTCCCACCGAAGTGCGCCGTGCTGCCCAGGCGTTTAATGCGATGCAGCAACGGCTGATCGCCAACATCGCCGAGCGCACGCGTTTTCTCGCGGCGATTTCCCACGACCTGCGTTCACCGATCACACGCTTGCGCCTGCGCACCGAGATGCTCGACGACAACCGCACCAAGGAGCGTTTTCGCAGCGACCTCGAGGAAATGGAGCACATGGTGGCCAGCACCCTGGATTTTGTCAGCAGCGGCGAAATCAACGAGGCGCGGCAAAACATCGACATCAATGCGCTGCTGCAAAGCTTGCAGGCGGATCTGGAAGACGTGGGGCAAAGCGTGCGCATCGAAGGCCGTGCGAAGCAGCCGCTGCCGGGGTATGCGCGCAGCCTTAAACGGTGCGTGCAGAACCTGCTGGAAAACGCGGTGCGTTATGGCCGTGACGTGGTGGTGCGGGTCGAAGACCAGGCCGACCGCTTGACGATCGTTATCAGCGACCGGGGGCCGGGGATTCCCCAGGCACAATTGGAGCAGGTGATGGAGCCGTTTTATCGGGTGGAGGGGTCACGTAACGCCGAAACCGGTGGGTATGGGTTGGGGCTGAGCATTGCTCACACCATCGCCAGGGCGCATGAAGGGCGGTTGAGTTTGAGGAATCGGGAGGGTGGTGGCCTTGAGGTCGAGTTGTTGTTTCAACGCAAAGCCTGATGTGAAATGCAGTCCAATGTGGGAGCTGGCTTGCCTGCGATAGCATCACCTCGGTATCACTGAAAGACCGAGTCGTCTGCATCGCAGGCAAGCCAGCTCCCACAGAAGCCAGCCCATACATACACACAAGCCAGCTTCTACATCGGCTGGATCAGGGCATCAGGCCCCGTGGCACTTCTTGAACTTCTTCGCACTGCCGCACGGGCAAGGATCGTTGCGACCCACGTCCTTCAAGGCATTGCGCACCGGCTCCTGGTGAGCGTGGCCGCAGTTCGGGCCGTGGACATGGCCGTGGTCGTGATCATGGTGATCGTGATCGTGGTTGCAGTCAGGACCATGGACATGGGGTTGCTGAGTCATTGATGTCGCTCCGGAATAAAATCGCCGGGGATTATCTCGCCATTGTGGGCCACCTGCACGTCATAACCGATGAATAATCCGGTTTTCAGCTCGCCGTCGAGGCGATAGGGCACTGGCTTGTCCGGGTTTTTCAGCATCTGCACCACATCGCGGATCTGCGGCCACAGGTTGGTGCGCACCGACACACGGAAAAACTTATGGCTGCGCGGTGGCACGGTGAGCCACTCGTTGGACTCGCCCTCGGTCAGCACAAAGTCATCCAGCGTCACTTTGTAGATCAGGCCGCGCACGGTCAGGTCGGCGTCGTCGCGGTTGTCGACGCGAAAGTACAGCTTGAACTTCTGCTCCAGCAGCTTGGCCCGCACCACTTCGACTTTGACCAGGGACACGTGGGGCGGTGGCGCGTCGTCTTCGAACCACGACGCGCAGCCGGTCAAACCGAGGGTCAACGCCAGCATCAAGCTGTAGATCCGAAGCATGGCGTTTGTCCTGTGTGGGTTAGAGGTAGCTGGAACAACACTTCTTGAATTTTTGCCCACTGCCACACAGGCAGGCATCGTTGCGTCCGGCCTTTACCTCCACGGTGGGGTCGATGAAGTACCAGCGCCCGTCATTCTGTACGAAAGAAGACTGTTCGCGGTGGCTATGTTCACCAGTACTGTCATGCCAGCGTGCAGTAAAGGTCACAAAGGCGTGTTCCGGCTGGCCGCCGAACACCTCGGAGCTTTCCACTTCCAGGCCCAGCCAGGTGCTCTGGGCGCTCCAGGCACCGATGGCATCGCGGTCCAGGCCGGCCTGTTGCGCGGGCAAGGTGGTAGCCACCAGATAATCCACCAGGCCCAGCACGTAGGCGCTGTAGCGCGAGCGCATCAACGCGCTGGCGCAAGGTGCCGGGTGGCCGGCGTGATAATGGCCGCAGCAGGCATCCAGCAGGTTGCCACTGCCGCAGGGGCAAATGGATGTACTCATTGGGTTACCACCAATACTTTCCGAAATTTTGCGGGTTGGCCCAGAACCGTGCGTTGAGCCAGTCGGGCACCTGTTTATAGTCAAGCAGATCGTAGGTAAACAGCGTCAGAACCTGCTCGTCGCGCTGGAACCGCTCGCCGGCCTGCAAGGCCAGGGAAAAGAAATCGGTGTCCTTCCACTCGCACGCGCCCAGGTCCACCAGCACTGCAATGCGGCTGGCATTGAGGTTGCGGATGCCGCCGAGCAAGGTCAGGCCTTGGGCTTTTGACAGGTGCTCCAGGCAATCGACCACCAGCGCCAGGTCAAAACGCTGCGCCGCCAGCTCGGCCGGCAAGGGGCCGGGCGGGGCGATGGACACTTGGGTGTCCGGGTGTTCGGTCGCAAACGCCTCCAGCGCCGGGAACTGGCTGGCACCCAATAGCAGCAGGCGTTTGGGCTGGTGCAGGTCGAGCAAGGCGGCCAGGGCTTGCTGGGGTGTACGGGCAGAAATACCAGCGGTCATCGGAGATCCTCACATCAGGACCGTAGAGACTAGCGCGGCTGAGCGTGCGGGCCTAGAGCGGGCGATTGCGAAAAGCCAGCCCTTGGTGGCGATCCTCAATGAATCCGGGGGTGTGGCCAACTGGCGCAGATGAAAAGAGCGGTCTTTACTCCACCCATCGGCCCCCGCCGATCCCCTCAGGAGAAATCAGATGAGCATCATGCGGACAGCTCTACCCTTGATTCTGCTTACCGGAGTACTGACAGGTTGCGCAGGTTTGCAAAAAACCGATTGGCCCACCTGCGCCGCCGTTGGCGGTGTGACCGGTGCGGCGATCGGCGCAACGGAAAGCTCGGCCTACGCCGGCTACGGCGCGTTGTTGATCGGCGGCATGGCAGGCGCCTATTGCTGGGTGCATGGTGATGGCGACGAAGACGGCGATGGCGTGCCGGACAGCCGCGACAAGTGCCCAGGCACACCGAAAGGCGTGCCGGTCGACGCCAACGGTTGCCCACCGGTGCCAGTCGCAGTGGTTGAAGAAGTGGTGGTGGTCAAGGAAGAAACCATCGTGATTCGTGATGTGCACTTCGAGTTCGACTCCGCCAAGTTGACGGCGGCGGATAAAACCAAACTCGACACCATCGCCACCCGCCTGAAACAAGAAGCGCCAACCGCCCAACTGCGGGTCAGCGGCCACACTGATAGCGTCGGCAAAGACGCCTACAACCAGAAACTCTCGGAAAAACGTGCGCACTCGGTCACCGAATACCTCATCGGTTCCGGTATCCCGCGCAGCAGTTTTGTCTCGGTCACAGGCGCTGGCGAAAGCCATCCGGTCGCCGACAACAAAACCGCTGAAGGCCGTGCCTTGAACCGCCGCGTCGAAATCCAGATCAACCGCTGACAGCCCTTGCCCCTGTGGGATCCACAGGGGCATTGCTGGCGACTTTTACCGAAACCGCCCCGTTCCCAACTTTTTTGAACCTTCACTGGCAAATCGCCGGTAGAAGTCGTTACTGTGCGTCCAAAGAAAAACTAGAAACAACGTTGAAACACACTCAAGGGGAGCTCCAAGATGCGTAAGGTTTTACTGTTGGCCCTGCTGGTCAGCCCCATTGCCCTGGCCCAGAGCGTCAGTGTTGAAACCAACTCGCTGATGCGCCTGCCCAGCAGCACCAGCGTGCTGCAACTGGAGCGTCTGGACGTGGCGGACTACGGCACCTTGCTGATTCCGGCCAGCATCAGCCAGGTCACGGTGGATGAATTGCACCTGGGCCGCGAAGCGCGCATCACCATCGTTCCCGGCAATACCGCGCTGCAATTGCAGGTGCGCCATGCGCAACTGGACCACGGCAGCCAGATCACCTCACGCGGCGCTCCCGGCACCCACGAAAAACCGGCCAAGGCCGGGCGTGACCTGACCTTGCGCATCAATTCGCTGGTGGCCGACGAACTGTCGGTGGACGCCCGTGGTGGCGCCGGCGCCAAAGGTTATGCCGGCCTGGACGGCGCCAACGGCGTAGACCCGGGTTGCACCTGGGGTTCGGCGGGGCGTGGCGCCAATGGCGACAACGGTGGCGACGGCTTGCCCGGCGGCGCAGGTGCGCTGGTGCGGGTCGAGTTGCCGAAGGACTACCCGGCGCAGCAGATCAAGGTCTGGGTGGAAGGTGGTGCAGGTGGCCTGGCGGGTACCGCAGGCAAACCGGGCAAGGGGGGGCAGTCCAAGGGTTGCCTGGTGTATCAGGCCGATGGTGGCGAGAAGGGCCGCCCGGGGTTGGAAGGGCAGCCGGGGCCGGTGGGGCCTGCGGGGTCGGTGACTATCCAGCGGCTTTGATCAGCCTGGGCTGACGCTATCGCGGGCAAGCCCGCTCCCACATTCGACCGCATTCCCATGCTGGAACTCGGTCAACTGTGGGAGCGGGCTTGCCCGCGATAGCGGTTTAACAGTCGCCTCAGAACATCGGCCTCGCCGAAGCCACCGCCACCACCACCAACCCCACAATCAAATTAATCCCCACCAACCGCCGAATCTGCCCCAGCACCGCCGCACCAGTCGGCCAATCCTGCGCCGCCACTGCCGCGCGCAACTCCGGGAACTTCAACGCCTGGATACGGATAAACAACGCCGTCATCACCAGATACAACCCCATCATCACCTGCACATAACGCGGCGCGGTCTCAAACCCGCTGAAACGTAGTTGCAGCAGGCCGACACCGCTGATCGGCAAAATCGCCACCGCGACCCACACCCAAACGAAAAAACGTTGAAACACATTCGCCCACAACGTCAGCCGGGCAGGGCCGTCGAGTGCCGCCACAGCGGCGGGGCGCAGGATCATCCAGGCGAAAAACATACCGCCGACCCAGATCAGGGCGGCCAATACATGCAGGGTGTAAGCGAGGCTAAACGCGGTCATTGAGGTACTCCGTTCTGCGCGGGATTAATTAGCGGGGTATGATAGCGGCCGATCCGAACCACTGAAAATTTATCCAGCGTTTTTTGCGCCCGACTATCCATGATCAGCACTGAACTCAAAACCACGATCCAGGGCGCCTATTCGCGTTTTCTCGAAGCCAAGAGCTTGAAACCGCGCTACGGCCAACGCCTGATGATCGCCGAAGTGGCGAAGGTCCTCGGCGATATCGACACCGACGACGAAGGTCGGCGCAGTGGCGACCCTGCGGTCGTGGCCGTCGAAGCCGGCACCGGTACGGGTAAGACCGTGGCCTACAGCCTGGCGGCGATTCCCACCGCCAAGGCTGCCGGCAAACGCCTGGTGATCGCTACCGCGACCGTCGCCCTGCAAGAGCAGATCGTCTACAAAGACCTGCCCGACCTGATGCGCAACAGCGGCCTGAATTTCACCTTCGCCCTGGCCAAGGGCCGTGGCCGCTATCTGTGCCTGTCCAAGCTCGACGTCTTGTTGCAGGAAGGCCACGCGCAAACCGCCACGGCTTCGCTGTTCGAAGAAGAAGGCTTCAAGATCGAGGTGGATGAAGTCAGCCAGAAGCTGTTCACCAGCATGATCGAGAAACTGGCCGGCAATAAATGGGACGGCGACCGCGACAGCTGGCCCAATGCCCTGGAAGACTCCGACTGGGCGCGTTTGACCACCGATCACAGCCAGTGCACCAACCGTCATTGCCCCAACTTCGGCCAGTGCGCCTTCTACAAGGCCCGCGAAGGCATGGGCAAGGTCGATGTGATCGTCACCAACCACGACATGGTGCTGGCCGACCTCGCCCTGGGTGGCGGCGCCGTGCTGCCGGACCCGCGTGACACGCTGTATGTGTTCGACGAAGGCCACCACCTGCCGGACAAGGCCATCGGCCACTTCGCCCACTACACGCGCCTGCGTTCCACCGCCGACTGGCTGGAAACCACCGCGAAGAACCTCACCAAGTTGCTGGCCCAGCACCCGCTGCCCGGCGACCTCGGCAAGCTGATCGAGCAAGTGCCGGAGCTGGCGCGGGAGATCAAGACCCAGCAGCAGTTCATGTTCAGCGCCTGCGAACAGGTCGCTGACTTCAAGCCCGGCGAAGACGTGGAAGGCCGTGAGCGGCCGCGTCACCGCTTTGTTGGCGGCATGATCCCCGAGCACATGCGCGAAATGGGTATCGAGTTGAAGAAGGGCTTTTCCCGCCTGACCGACCTGTTTACCCGTCTCACCGACCTGCTCAAGGAAGGCATGGACGGCGAGGTCAACATCGGCATCGCCAGCAACCAGGCCGAAGAATGGTACCCGCTGTTCGGCAGCCTGCTGTCCCGCGCCCAGGGCAACTGGGAGTTGTGGACCGCCTTCACCGTCGAAGACCCGGAAGACAACCCGCCGATGGCGCGCTGGCTGACCTTGTCGGAAAGCGGTGCGCTGTTTGATATCGAGGTCAACGCCAGCCCGATCCTGGCCGCCGAAATGCTGCGACGCAACCTGTGGAACGTGGCCTACGGCTGCCTGGTGACCTCCGCCACGTTGACCGCCCTGGGCACCTTCGACCGCTTCCGCATGCGCGCCGGCCTGCCGAAAAAGGCCGTCACTGCCGTGGTGCCAAGCCCGTTCCATCATGCCGACGCCGGCGTGCTGCGGGTGCCGGACCTCAAGGCCGACCCACGGGACGCGGCCGCGCACACCGCCGCGATCATCCGCGACCTGCCGGAACTGGTCGAAGGCTCGCGCGGCACCCTGGTGCTGTTCTCGTCACGTAAACAGATGCAGGACGTGTTCGACGGCCTCGACCGCGACTGGCGCAAGCAGGTGTTTATCCAGGGCAACCTGTCCAAGCAGGAAACCCTGAACAAGCATAAGGCGCGGGTCGATGGTGGTGATTCCAGCGTGCTGTTCGGCCTGGCGAGTTTTGCCGAAGGCGTGGACTTGCCCGGCGCCTACTGCGAACACGTGGTGATCGCGAAGATCCCGTTCTCGGTGCCGGACGATCCGGTCGAGGCGGCACTGGCCGAGTGGATCGAAGCGCGCGGCGGCAACCCGTTCATGGAAATCTCGGTGCCGGACGCTTCGTTGAAGCTGGTCCAGGCCTGCGGCCGCTTGCTGCGCACCGAAGAAGACCGGGGCACCATCACCTTGCTCGACCGCCGCCTGGTCACCCAGCGCTATGGCAAAGCTATCCTTAATGCTCTGCCGCCGTTCCGGCGCGAAATTTCTTAAGCCACAGTGGGCGGTTTCGCCCACTTCGTGGTCTATCTCACTGTATTTCATCAGGCCATTCACCGGCCGTCTGGGAGAACCTTGTTCGTATGATTCGCACGCTGCCCGCTCTATTTGCCCTACTGTTCGCCGCGCCCTTGCTGGCCGCGCCTGCCGGGCAACAGACACTGTTCAACTTCGTCCGGCCGGCCGATGTGGTCAAGGTGGCGACCCAGGACGCCAGCCTGCCGCAATACAACGCCGAACAAACCCCGGAAGGCGAGGTGCTGCGCCGCATCACCTTCAACCCGGCTGCCGAGCCGAGCCTGGTGCTCAGCCCGCAGACCGGCAGCTGGGACTGGTCGCAGTCCAGCGCCATGAGCCTGCGCATCCAAAGTGCCATGGATTGGGCGCTGACCCTCTACGTCACGGTGCAGAGCGCCGACGGCAAGACCTTGCGCAGCCGCATCGACCTGCCGGCCGGCCCGGCCCAGACCTTGCTGGTGCCGCTGCAAGCCAACTCGCCGCTGAGCCAGGGCATGAAGGCCGGCCCGCCGATGCCGATCACCGTGGACGGCCAGCGCGTGTTGCTGGCCGGCAGCTTTGGCGAGATAGACCGCAGTCAGGTGGTGTCGGTGACGTTGTCGATGCAAAAGCCCAACGCCGCGCAAAGCATCCTGCTGGAGCGCTTTGGTGTGCAGGACAGCGAGCCGGTGATCAAGGCCGCCTACAGCGAGCTGGTGGACGCCTATGGCCAATCCACCCGTGCGCGTTGGCCGGAAAAGGTCAGCAGCGATGAACAGCTCAAGGCCGCGGCGACCAAGGAACAGCAGCAGCTGCAAGGTTGGCTGGCCACGCGGGACAAATCCGCCCTGGACAAGTTTGGTGGCTGGAATAAGGGTCCGGCGTTCGACGCCAGCGGGTTTTTTCGCACCGAGAAACGTGACGGCCGCTGGTACTTGGTGACGCCAGAAGGCCATCCGTTTTACTCCCTGGGCGTCAACACTGTGGCCCCGGATAACAGCCAGACCTACGTCTCCGGCCGTGAATGGATGTTCGCGGCGCTGCCCAAGGCCGGTGAACCGCTCGACAAGTACTACGGCAGCGGAGATAACCGCACCGGCAATGGCGCCGGTGAAGGGCGCAGCTTTGGCGCCGGGCGTTGGTACGATTTCTACGGCGCCAACCTGCAACGCACTTACGGTGGCGAAGGCTTTGACCAGAAACGTTGGGCCAGCCATACCCTCGACCGCCTGCAGGCCTGGGGTTTCAACACCTTGGGTAACTGGAGCGACGAAGACCTGGCCCGCGCCGACCGCGTGCCCTACACCTTGCCGCTGTCGATTGTCGGCGATTACGCCAGCATCAGCACCGGCACCGACTGGTGGGGCGGCATGCCCGATCCGTTTGACCCGCGCTTCGCCATGGCCACCGAACGCGCCGTGGCCATCGCCGCCCGTGATCATCGGGATGACCCGTGGTTGATCGGCTTCTTTGCCGACAACGAACTGGCCTGGGCGGGCCCCGGCGACGATGCGAAGTCCCGATACGCCCTGGCCTACGGCACCTTGCGCATGACCACCGACGTGCCGGCCAAGCGCGCGTTCCTCAAGCAATTGCGCGACAAGTACCGCAACGAGGAAGGCCTGTCGAAAGCCTGGGGCATCCACCTGGCGGGCTGGGAGCTGATGGAAGACCCGGGCTTTGAGCCGCCGATGCCGAATGCCGAGCACCCGGAAATCGAGGCCGACTTCAAGTATTTCCAGAAGACCTTTGCCGACGCCTACTTCAAGACCATCTCCGATTCGCTGAAATGGCACGCGCCCAACCAGTTGCTGCTGGGCGGCCGATACGCCGTGAGCACCCCTGAAGCAGTGGCCGCCTGTGCGCAGTATTGCGATGTGCTGAGTTTCAACATGTACACGCTCAAACCCCAGGACGGTTATGACTTCGCGGCCTTGCGTGCGTTGGACAAACCGGTGCTTATCACCGAATTCAACTTTGGCTCCACGGACCGTGGCCCGTTCTGGGGCGGCGTGACGCCAGTGGCCAGGGAAGAGGAGCGGGGCACGGCGTACGCCAACTTCCTCAAGCAGGCCATGGCCGAGCCGTCGATTGTCGGCGTGCATTGGTTCCAGTACCTGGACCAGCCGGTGACCGGTCGCCTGTTGGACGCTGAGAACGGCCATTTTGGCTTGGTCGGCATCACCGATGTGCCGTTCCAGGGCTTTGTCGAGACTGTGCGCAAGAGCAACCTGGCGGCCGTCGATCAACTGGGCAAGGAGGCGGAAAAAGCCAAGGCGGCCAGCGCGGTCCGTGAACATCAAAGTGGTAATGGGGCAAGCGCCGGCAAAGGCGCTGGGCATGCGGGCGGGCACGCGGGAAATGGTCACTGATTCAGCGTTGACGGGTTCACAAAACCTACAATGACTGGAACAATGTCGGCCACTTTTTACGGCGTTTTCCGAGGGGGCTTAGGTGCAGATTCAGGGTCATTACGAGCTCCAGTTCGAAGCGGTACGTGAAGCCTTCGCCGCCTTGTTCGATGACCCCCAGGAGCGTGGCGCCGGGCTGTGTATCCAGGTCGGCGGTGAAACCGTGGTTGACCTGTGGGCCGGCACCGCCGACAAGGACGGTGCCGAGGCCTGGCACAGCGATACCATCGTCAACCTGTTCTCCTGCACCAAGACCTTCACCGCTGTCACCGCCCTGCAACTGGTGGCCGAGGGCAAGCTGAAGCTGGACGCCCCCGTGGCCGATTACTGGCCGGAGTTCGCGGCGGCGGGCAAAGAAGCCATCACCCTGCGTCAGTTGCTCTGCCATCAGGCGGGCTTGCCGGCGATTCGCCAGATGCTGCCCACCGAGGCCCTGTACGACTGGCAATTGATGGTCGACACCCTAGCGGCCGAGGCCCCGTGGTGGACGCCGGGCCAGGGCCATGGCTACGAGGCGATCACCTACGGCTGGCTGGTCGGTGAACTGCTGCGCCGTGCCGACGGACGCGGCCCGGGGGAGTCCATCGTGGCGCGGGTGGCACGGCCATTGGGGTTGGACTTCCATGTCGGCCTGGCGGATGCCGAGTTTTATCGTGTTGCCCATATAGCGCGCAGCAAAGGCAACATGGGCGATGAAGCCGCGCAACGTTTATTGCAAGTAATGATGCGCGAGCCGAATGCGATGACGACACGGGCATTTGCCAATCCACCGTCTATTCTGACCAGCACTAATAAACCCGAATGGCGACGCATGCAGCAACCTGCCGCAAATGGCCACGGTAATGCGCGCAGCCTGGCGGGTTTTTATAGTGGTTTGCTGGACGGTAGTTTGCTGGAAAGCGACATGCTGGAAGAGTTGACCCGCGAACACAGTATCGGGCCGGATAAAACATTACTGACACAAACCCGTTTTGGCTTGGGTTGCATGTTGGATCAGCCACACCTGCCCAATGCCACCTTCGGGCTTGGCCCGCGTGCTTTTGGGCATCCGGGGGCGGGCGGTTCGGTGGGCTTTGCCGACCCTGAGCATGATGTAGCGTTTGGTTTCGTGACTAATACATTGGGGCCTTATGTACTTATGGACCCGCGTGCACAGAAGTTGGTCAGAATATTGGCCGGTTGTCTGTAAACCCCTTGCTGTTTCACGTTTTTTTGTTACAAAGGCAACTATAAGAAGAGGCTGACGGAAAAGTTGTAACTTTATTCTTGTCCTGGCGTCTGTTTAACGGGTCATCCAGACCCCTGGCATTTTTCTCATTTTGTGGATATCTCATGTTATCGAACAAGTCCTTGGCACTGGCGCTTTGCCTCACTATTACTGGCTGCGCACAAACCCCACAAAATGATGCCGATGGCGGACATTGGTGGTCATTCGGATCTGATAAGACGGTTGCCAAGGACGCAGTCACCAAGGTCGACGCCAAGCCAGATGCCAAGGCCGCCGCCGACGCCAAGGCTGCCGACCTGAAAGCCGACCTCAAGGCTGCCACTCCAGCCCCGGCTGCCGCGCCAGCTGTGGCCAAGACCGATAGCGAAACTCACTGGTGGTGGCCGTTCGAAAGCAAGCCAAAGCCACTGGCCAAGGTCGATGTGACCAACATCCCGATGCCAGACCCAAAAATCACCCAGGCCTGGCTGGACGACTATGAGCCGCGCCTGCGCGCTGCCATCAAGGACAGCAACCTGCAATTGGAACGCCGTGACAACGTACTCGTGGTGATCGCCCCGGTAGACGGCTCCTACAACCCGAAACGCCCGGCGATGCTGCTGCCAGTCACCCTAGGCCCGTTCACTCGCGTGGCCAAGGCCGTTGAAGCCGACCCGAAGACCGCCGTGCTGGTCCTGGGCCACGTCGATGCCACCGGCACCGCGCCAGCCAGCCAGGCGTTGAGCAAGGAGCGTGCGCAGTCGATCGCCTCGATCTTCAGCCTCAGCGGCTTGAAGCAGGACCGCCTGATGCTGCGCGGCATGGGCGACCTTATGCCACGTGCCGCCAACGACAGCACCCAGGGCCGTGCGCTGAACCGTCGCATGGAAATTATGTTCACTCAGCGTACAACTATGTTGGCCTTGCTGAGCAAGTACAACTCGGGCAAGACCCCACCCGTGGCTGAAATGGTGGCCGTGCAGGACGTTCCTGCGCCAGCACCTGTTGTAAAAGCCCCGGCGAAAAAAGCGCCTGCCGCCAAAAAAGCCGCTGCCAAGCCAGCTGCCAAAAAAGCCCCGGCCAAGCCGGCTGCGAAGAAAGCGGCTCCGGCCAAGGCCAAGGCTGCTGCACCGGCTAACGACCAGGCAAAAAACTGACCTGTTGAAGTAGAAGGATAAAGCCGCATGACCCAGGCACTGGCCGATATGCGCCGTGACTACATACGGGACGGTTTGAGCGAGGCCCAGGCCCCGGGCGAGCCGTTTGCGTTGTTCCACCAGTGGTTTGCCGACGCGGTGAAAACCGAGCAGCCACCGGTGGAAGCCAATGCCATGACCCTGGCCACGGTTGACCAGGAGGGGCGCCCGCACTGTCGCATCCTGCTGCTCAAGGGCCTGGATGCACAGGGCTTTACCTTCTTCACCAACTATCAGAGCGCCAAGGGCGAACAGCTTGCCGCACGACCGTTTGCGGCCATGACGTTCTTCTGGCCGACCCTGGAACGCCAGGTGCGGATCGAGGGGCGGGTGGTCAAGGTGTCGTCTGAGGAGTCGGATGCTTATTACCAGGTCCGTCCGTTGGGCAGCCGCCTGGGGGCTTGGGCTTCGCCGCAGAGCAAGGTCATTCGTGACCGTGAAGAACTGCATGATTTGCTCAAGGCCACCGAGCAGCGTTTCAGCGATACCCAGCCCGACTGCCCCGAGCACTGGGGTGGTTATCGCCTACTGCCTGAGCGCATCGAGTTCTGGCAAGGCCGCGCCAGCCGCCTGCATGATCGCTTGAACTATCGCCTGCAAGGGGCCGACTGGACCCGTGAGCGCCTGGCACCCTGAGCACCGCCTTTCGTCATCCCGCCTGAATGTTTCCCGCTGCGCCGACGTCTCTATGGCAGAGACTTCGGTCGCGTGCGGCTGTGCGACTACAATGATGAAACAGTCGTGACATCACTTGGCACAAGAGCTGGGCTACCGTTGGTCGAGTTTTCTGGTGCTGGCAGTCTGTACTCAGGCTGAATGAAAGCAATTTTCTGCGGTGCTTGCCGTGACAGGCGCCAAACCGCAGCGTCTAATGACCACCTGTCCTTTGGAGTTGATGCTATGCGTAAGTCCGTTTTACTAGTTGCCTGCTTCACCACTCTGTCACTTCTGCTGGGTGGCTGTGCTTCGAGTCTGACCGGCGACTCGTACTCCCGTGACGAAGCGCGTCGTGTTCAGAGCGTTCGCATGGGCACCATCGAATCCCTGCGGCCGGTGAAAATCGAAGGCACCAAGACCCCAATCGGCGGCGCTGCTGGCGCCGTCATCGGCGGCGTTGGCGGCAGCGCCATCGGCGGCGGTCGTGGCAGCATCGTTACCGCAGTGATCGGCGCAGTGGCCGGTGGCCTGCTGGGCTCGGCCACCGAAGAAGGCCTGACCCGCACCCAAGGCGTGGAAATCACCGTACGTGAAGACGACGGCAGCATGCGTGCCTACGTACAGGCCGTGCAGGAGAATGAAATCTTCCGCATTGGTGACCGTGTGCGCATCATGACGGTTGATGGGACTAGCCGGGTTACTCGCTAAGCGTTAGCCGCAGAAACGAAAAAACCCCAACCGGGTGACCGGTTGGGGTTTTTTGTTGCAAGCCCAGTTTGCGGCTGGAGTTGCCTGTTCACAGGAAACAATGACCTGTATCCGAAGGCCCACATGTTCCGGTAAGTACGCTGGAGGTAAGGCCCAACTCACGGAGGGCCGAGTATGTCTAAGTTTGCCTGTGGCGAGGGAGCTTGCTCCCGCTGGAGTGCGAAGCGCTCCCAAGGCTTTTGGGGCCGCTTCGCTGCCCGGCGGGAGCAAGCTCCCTCGCCACATTGACTTTAGTGAGACGCTTTCTTGCGACTCGCCATCGCCGTCACCGCATACCCGATACACGCCGCCAGAATCGACCCGGTCAGAATCCCCATCCGATCCTCACCGGCAAACTCACTGGCGCCCGGCACAAACGCAAGGGAGCCGACAAACAGGCTCATTGTAAAGCCGATCCCGCACAGGATTGCCACGCCAAACACCTGGCCCCAGTTGGCGCCTTCGGGCAGTGCGGCCAAGCCGGCCTTGATGGCCAGCCACGTGAGGCCGAACACGCCGACGGTCTTGCCGATCAGCAGGCCGGCGGCAATGCCCATCGGCACGTGGTGGGTGAAGCTTTCCAGGCTGACGCCGGTCAGGGATACGCCGGCGTTGGCGAACGCAAATAGTGGCAGGATGCCGTAGGCGACCCACGGGTGCAGCGCGTGTTCCAGGGTCATCAGTGGCGAAGGTTCGGCGTTCTTGGTGCGCATCGGGATGCAGAACGCCAACGTCACGCCGGCCAAGGTGGCATGCACGCCGCTTTTCAGCACGCAGACCCACAGGATCAGCCCGATGATCAGGTACGGTCCGAGCTTGATCACGCCCAGGCGATTCATCGCAATCAAGGCGATCAAGCAGGCGCCCGCGCCCGCCAGTGCGGCACCCGAGAGGTCGGCGGAATAGAACACGGCAATCACGATGATTGCGCCCAGGTCGTCAATGATCGCCAGGGTCATCAGGAACAGCTTCAGCGACACCGGCACGCGTTTGCCCAGCAGGGCCAGCACGCCGAGGGCGAAGGCAATGTCGGTGGCCATGGGGATCGCCCAGCCGGACAGTGCGGCGGGGTAGTCCTTGTTGATCGCCCAGTAGATCAGCGCGGGGACGACCATGCCGCCAATCGCCGCCGCACCGGGCAGTACCACTTGCGAAGGCTTGGACAGGTGCCCATCGATCAGCTCGCGCTTGACCTCCAGGCCGATCAGCAGGAAGAACAGGGCCATCAGGCCGTCGTTGATCCACAGCAGCGCGGGCTTGGCGATTTGCAGGGCGCCGATCTGTGCCACCACCGGCACGTCGAGAAAAGCGCTGTAGAGGTGCGACAACGGCGAATTATTAATGATCAGCGCCAGCGCGGCAGCGGCGATCAACAACAGGCCGCTGGCGGCTTCCAGCTGGAAGAAACGGGTGAAAGTGCTACGCAGAGGCAAGGGATGCTCTCCAATCAAGGTTCAATAGGGGGTTACCCTAACCCGTACCGTTAGTTGTTAAAACAAAAGTTATATTCTTATTTGTTATAAGCGATGGTCCGGTGTGACGGCGCGCCAAAGCCTAGCAATTGTGTGTCAAATTGAGTCGGTACTGTATCTGTGTGGAGTGTAGGAAACCTCCTAAGATTGAGGGTGAAATCCTTAGAGAAACTCCTCATGAGCGACCATCGTCCCTGGGCTCGCGAAGCCATTCGCATCATCGAAGCGGACTTCCAGCGCAGCGCTGACACGCACCTGATCCCGCTGCCGTTACCGGGTTTGCCGGGTATCGAGTTGTACTTCAAGGATGAGTCCAGCCATCCCACCGGCAGCCTGAAACACCGGCTGGCCCGCTCGTTGTTCCTGTATGCGCTGTGCAATGGCTGGCTGAAGCCGGGTGCGCCGGTGATCGAAGCCTCCAGTGGTTCGACGGCGATTTCCGAAGCCTACTTTGCCCGCCTGCTCGGCTTGCCGTTTATCGCGGTGATGCCGGCGACCACTTCCCAGGAAAAGATCGCGCAGATCGCCTTTTACGGTGGCAAGAGTCACTTGGTGAACGATCCGACGCAGATCTACGCCGAATCCGAGCGTTTGGCGCAGGAAAGTGGCGGTCACTTTATGGACCAATTCACCTACGCAGAGCGGGCCACCGACTGGCGAGCGAACAACAACATCGCTGAGTCGATCTTCCAACAGATGCGCTTTGAGCATTATCCGGAGCCGAGCTGGCTGATTTCCAGCCCCGGCACCGGCGGCACCACCGCGACGCTGGGGCGCTATGTGCGTTATCGCCAGCATTGCACCCGCGTGTTGTGCGCCGATGCCGAGCGTTCGGTATTTTTTGATTACTACTTGAGTGGTGACGCCAGCTTGCGCCTGGACTGCGGCTCACGCATCGAAGGCATTGGCCGGCCACGGGTGGAAGCGTCGTTTCTGCCCAAGGTGATCGATGCCATGGTCAAAGTGCCGGACGCGTTGTCGTTGGCCGCCATGCACTACCTGGCTGAGCGGCTGGGGCGGCGGGTCGGTGGGTCCAGTGGGACTAACTTGATTGGCGCATTGATGGCTGCGCAGCAGATGAAAGCGGCGGGGGAGTCGGGGTCGATCGTGGCGATCTTGTGTGATGGGGGCGAGCGGTATGCCACTACTTACTATGATCAGGTATGGCTTGAAGCGCAGGGCTTTGAACTGGCTGGCTTGATTGCGGTTGTAGCGGCGAGTGTTGAGCGGGGCGAGCCGCTGCCGGCCAGCGTCTTGCGTGCCAATATCTGATACGGCGCAAAAACCAATGTTAGAAGTGGACAGTGTGGGAGCGGGCTTGCTCGCGAAAGCGGCGGATCAGACGACACCCTTGTAACTGACAGACCGCTATCGCAGGCAAGCCAGCTCCCACACAAGTCAGCTTCCACAGTGGGTGTGTGGAAGCTGGACGCTAGTTGTCAGGCGTCGATACCTAACATATCCCGCGCCAACGCCTCGGCAATCCGAATCCCATCCACACCCGCCGACAGAATCCCACCGGCGTAACCCGCGCCTTCACCGGCCGGGAACAGGCCCTTCACGTTCAAGCTCTGCATCGATTCATTGCGGGTAATCCGCAGTGGCGAGGACGTGCGTGTCTCGATACCGGTCAACACCGCATCGTGCAGCGAGTAACCCTTGATCTGTTTCTCGAACGCCGGCAGTGCTTCGCGGATCGCCTCAATGGCGAAGTCCGGCAGCGCGAGGGCCAGATCCCCCCAGGACACGCCCGGCTTGTAGGAAGGTTCCACACTGCCAGTGGCGGTGGACGGCTTGCCAGCAATGAAGTCGCCAACCAGTTGTGCCGGTGCCTCGTAGTTGCTGCCGCCGAGGATGTAGGCGTGGGACTCCAGGCGTTCCTGCAATTCGATACCCGCCAGCGGGCCACCTGGATAGTCCACCTCTGGCGTGATGCCGACCACGATGCCGGAGTTGGCATTGCGCTCGTTACGCGAGTATTGGCTCATGCCGTTGGTCACGACGCGGCCCGGTTCGGAGGTTGCAGCGACCACCGTGCCGCCTGGGCACATGCAGAAGCTGTAGACCGAGCGGCCGTTCTTGGCGTGGTGCACCAGTTTGTAGTCCGCGGCGCCGAGCTTTGGATGGCCTGCGTACTTACCCAGGCGCGCCGCGTCGATCAGCGACTGCGGGTGTTCGATACGGAAACCCACCGAGAACGGCTTGGCCTCCATATAGACGCCACGGCCGTGGAGCATGCGGAAGGTGTCGCGGGCGCTATGGCCGAGGGCCAGGATCACGTGCTTGGAGAGGATCTGCTCGCCGCCATCGACAACCACGCCTTGCAACTGGCCGTCTTCGATCAGCACGTCAGTGACGCGTTGCTCGAAACGCACTTCACCGCCGAGGGCGATGATCTGTTCGCGCATGTTTTCCACTACGCCGGTCAGGCGGAAGGTACCGATGTGCGGCTTGCTGACGTACAGGATCTCGTCCGGCGCACCGGCCTTGACGAACTCGTGCAGGACTTTGCGCCCGTGGAATTTCGGGTCCTTGATCTGGCTGTACAGCTTGCCGTCGGAAAACGTCCCGGCGCCGCCTTCACCGAACTGCACGTTGGATTCGGGGTTGAGCACGTTTTTACGCCACAGGCCCCAGGTGTCCTTGGTGCGCTGGCGCACTTCGCGACCGCGCTCAAGAATGATCGGCTTGAAGCCCATCTGTGCCAGCAACAGCCCGGCGAAGATGCCGCACGGGCCAAAGCCGACGACGATCGGGCGTTCCGTCAGGCCTTCGGGCGCCTGGCCGACCACTTTGTAGCTGACGTCCGGCGCCGGATTGATATTGCGGTCATCGGCGAACTTGAGCAGCAGGGCGGCTTCGCCCTTCACGTTCAAGTCGATGGTGTAGATGAAGCACAACTCCGACGATTTCTTGCGCGCATCGTAGCTGCGTTTGAACAGGGTGAAATCGAGCAGGTCATCACTGGCGACGCCCAGGCGCTGCACGATGGCAGGCCGCAGGTCTTCTTCGGGATGGTCGATGGGCAGCTTGAGTTCGGTGATTCGTAGCATGACGGGATCCGGTAGGCGGCAGGCAAAGAGGCCGGCTGTTTTGCAAACCGGTGATTATAAGCCCCAATGGACATTTCCCGTCATGTTAAAACAGCCGAGGGTCGCGTCAGTCGTCGCGCGAGCCGCCGAACGCCGCGCAACCGCGCTGAACCTGGCCGTTGACGCGCAATTCGGCGGTCATGTGTTGCAGGCTGCCGCTGACGCTGTCCACACAGCGTTGAGGGGCCACCCACAGCTCGACGTGCTGGTTGTTGGCCTCGGTCATCAGGTTGAAGCGGCCGTCGCCGATTTGCTCTTCCACATACGGCACCGCCAAGGGTGGCTGGCCTTCACGCTCCAGGACCATGCCCTTGGCCGTGACATTCATCGCCCAGGCCGGCTTGTGGCCGTTGGCGCGCAGGGTCATGCGCTTGAAATCCGGGTCGTTGCACGCCGAGGTCGAGCGCTCCACGCGGTAAAGCTGTTGCAGGTCCACGCTGCCCTGGGTGCCGCTGGCTACGCCAGAGAACTTGCCACGCAGGTCGGCGAACAGCGCGCCTTGCTGGCCGGCGAGGGAAGCCGCCTCCTGCAGGATGCTGGTGCCGCCGGTGTCGTTGACCACGTAGTTGCGTTTGTCGTTGCACGGCTGGAACAGCAGCTTGCCATTGACCGCCGTGAGTTCGCCCTGCATGCGGGTCAGGCCAGCGGTTGACGGCTTGGCCGGCTCGCTTTCGAACATCTGGCAGGCGGCGAACAGGGGAAGCAAGGCAAACAGGACGAGGGTACGAGCGGCACGCATAGAGGGTCTCCAGACAAGTGCCGCCACGTTACGCAGGCTGACGCTGCATCACAAGCCCGCCTGCCAGCTTCAGGCGATTCTGTCAGACCTGAAGGTCAGCCGACGATAAAGGTCTGACCGGTCTGCAAGCCTTCGACGCTCTTTGCGTAGGCCAATGCAACATCGGCCCCCGGAGCGGGTTTGTAGCCGCGGAAATACGGCGCATAACTGCCCATAGCTTCCACCAGCACCGTAGGACTTACGGAGTTGACGCGCAGGCCTCGTGGCAACTCAATCGCCGCCGCTTTCACGAACGCATCCAGTGCGCCATTGACCAGCGCCGCCGAAGCACCGGTGCGGATCGGGTCACGGTTAAGAATGCCGCTGGTGAAAGTGAACGAGGCGCCGTCGTTGGCATACTCGCGGCCGATCAGCAGCAGATTGACCTGGCCCATCAACTTGTCGCGCAAGCCCAGCTCAAAATCGCCTTCGCTCATGTCGCCCAGCGCTACGAAGTTCACGCTACCCGCCGCGCACACCAGGGCGTCGAACTTGCCGGTCTGTTCAAACAGTTTGCGGATCGAGGTGCTGTCGCTGATATCCACCTGGAAGTCACCGCTGCTGCGGCCGATGCTGACGACCTCGTGACGCTGTGCCAGTTCTGCCTTGACTGCCGAGCCGACGGTGCCGCTGGCACCAATCAATAGGATTTTCATGGGGCTGTTCCTCCAGGGGTAAGTGAAGGTTCAGTCTAGAGTGGCTTTTTCCATGGATAAACGTGCTAATAGGCAACCTTTGGTTTTCTATTGGAAACAATCCATGAGCGAAATGGATGACCTGGCGGCCTTTGCCGTGCTGATCGAAGCCGGTAGTTTCACCGTGGCGGCCGAGCAATTGGGTTGCAGCAAGGGGCAGTTGTCCAAGCGCATCAGCCAGTTGGAAGCGCAGTTTTCCGTGGTCTTGCTGCATCGCACCACACGCAAGCTGAGCCTCACTGCTGCCGGTGCGGCGCTGTTGCCCCAGGCCCAGGCGCTGGTGGTGCAGGTTGATCGCGCCCGTCAGGCATTGGCTAGGCTCAAGGACGACTTGGCCGGGCCGGTGCGTATGACGGTTCCGGTGTCGCTGGGCGAAACCTTCTTTGATGGCCTGTTGCTGGAGTTTTCCAAGCAGTACCCGCAGGTCCAGATTGAGTTGGAGTTGAACAACAGCTACCGCGACCTGGCACGGGATGGCTTTGATTTGGGCGTGCGCTCGGGCGCGATTGAAAACGAACGCCTGGTCGCCAAGCCGCTGCTGGCCTGGCATGAAATGACCTGCGCCAGCCCGGCCTACCTGGAGCAGCACGGCGAACCGCAAACACCGGCGGACCTGGCCACCCACACCTGCCTGCTCAACAGTCATTACAGCGGCCGCGAAGAGTGGCTGTACCACCAGCAACATGAGTTGTTGCGGGTGCGGGTCAGCGGCACCTTCGCGTCCAACCACTACAACCTGCTGAAGAAGGCCGCACTGGTGGGTGCCGGTATTGCCCGTCTGCCGTCTTACGTATTACCGGCGGAATTGGCTGACGGGCGCTTGCGCTGGCTCCTACGGGATTATCAGACGCGGAGCATGCCGATGTACCTGGTCCATCCTTATCAAGGCGGCCTGCCTCGCCGCACCCAGGTACTGGCCGATTACCTGGTGGATTGGTTCAAGCGCAGCGGCGAGGCCCTGGACCGGCTTTAGCTGTAGCGTCGCGCAATCAGGTGGTCGATGGACAGGCGCCCCGGGCCCTTGGCCACCAGCAGCAACAGAACGGCAAGCCAGGTGCCGTGGGTCGGGTAGGCATCCGGGTAGACGAACAACTGAATGACCAGGGTCATGCCGATCAGCGCCAGGGCCGAAAAGCGTGTGGCAAAGCCCACCAGGATCAGCACCGGGAAGAAGTGCTCGGCAAACGCCGCCATGTGCGCGGCCACTTCCGGCGACAGCAATGGCACGTGATATTCACTGCGAAACAACGGCAGTGTCGAGGCCGCGAGGTGCGGTTCGCCCAGTTGGAAGGTGCCCCCGATCAGATCAACGACAAAACCTTCGACCTTGGTTTGCCCCGACTTCCAGAACACGGCCGCGATGGAGAAGCGAGCGAGAAAGGCGATCAGGCTGTAGGGGATTTTCTCTAAAAGCGCGATTGCCCGTTTGATCAGGCAGGTGGGGGCAGTGTTCATGGCGATACCTTTTGTTCCAGGTGCAGATGGGTGATGGCCTCGTGACTGACCAGCAGTGACAGGCATTTGTGCAAGTCGAACTCGGTGGACGCCTCAAGGGCGTGAGCGACTGCTTGTTGCAGCGTTGAGCCGTGGTTCAGGCTGTTGATAAACGCCACGGCGCCGCTGTCGATGGCAAACACCTTGACCCCCAGGGCCTGGCGCAACACCAGCGCACTCTGTGGGTGCCAGGGGTTCAAGGTGGCCATGGCGCCTTCGGTCTGGTGCGCGGCCCACACGGCAACCACGGCATACGCGCTGTTCAGCGTGGCCAGGGAAGGGTGCAGTTGTAGCCGCAACGTCCCTAGGTCTGCCTGGTTTTGCAGGTGCTGGAGGACGGCGTGCTGATCCAGGTTCGGCGTATCCGCCGCGTGATAAGCCCGCACGCGCAGGCGTTCAAGCTGTGCGACATCGGCCAGGTACGGCACGCTGGCAGCGGGTTCGAAGCCGCGGATGAACGCGGCAAATGAGCCACCGTATTCACTGATCAGCGGGCTGGTCGGCGGACTGGCCTGTACATAGAGGCCGGCCATGGCACGAAAGAATGCGTCGCCCACCAGTTGCAAGGTCACCGGGTGTGCCGTCGCCAATGCATTGATCAACGCGCTGTGTACGTTGTTGCGGTACACCGCAAAGCGGCTGGCCGGGTCGGCACCGTTGCTGCTGAACAGCCCTTCGGGGCAGGGCAGGTCAGGCGCCAGCAGGGCACGGGCAAATGTGTCGTAGAGACTCATGAGCGCACCTGCGACAAGTGCCTGTCGGCCTGTTGCGCCTCAGCTTGAAGGACGCTGAAGGCCGGCACTTGGTTATCCCGTTCGATCAGCGTGGCCACCGGGCCGGTGCGTGCGAGCGCGGTTTCGTACAGTCGCCACACGGCGTTATCGATGGGCGCACCGTGATCATCGATCAGCAGGCGGTCGCCAAGGTTGTCAGTGTCTTCGGCAAACCCGGCCAGATGAATCTCACCCACGGCGTGCAACGGCAGTGCATCGATGTAGGTCAGCGGGTCGCGTTGATGATTGATACACGACACGTAGACGTTGTTGACGTCCAGCAGCAAGCCGCAGCCGGTGCGGCGGATGACTTCGCTGATGAAGTCCGTCTCGTCCAGGGTCGAGCGCTGGAATTGCAGGTAGGTTGACGGATTCTCCAGCAGCATTGGCCGCTTGAGCGTGCTTTGCACCTGATCCACGTGTTCGCAAACGCGCTTGAGAGTGGCTGTATCGTAGGCGAGGGGCAGCAGGTCATTGAGAAACACCGGGCCGTGGCTTGACCAGGCCAGGTGTTCGGAAAACGCGTGGGGTTGATAGCGCTCGATCAGCGTGGCCAGCCGTGCCAGGTGCTCACGGTCCAGCGGACCCTCGCCGCCGATGGACAGGCCCACGCCGTGCAATGACAGCGGGTACTGCTCGCGGATCAATCCCAGGTAGTGGTGAAACGGCCCGCCGGCGACCATGTAGTTTTCGGCGTGCACTTCAAAAAAGCCGATGTCGGGGGCGGTCTCAAGCACTTCGCTGAAGTGCTCATGCTTGAGCCCCAGCCCGGCCCGGCGCGGAAGGCCGGGCGCCTGAGCCTGTGAGGTGGCTTGCAGGGATGAAAGGGTCATCATCAGTACTCAGGCGGCGCAGGATTTCAGGACTTGGCGGTGTAGGCAGCTTCCTGGCCGAAACCGGTCGGCGAGGTGGAGCTTGGGGTTTGGGTGCAGGTGCCGGCCGGGACCAGTTTCCAGGCGTTGGCCTGGTCTTTGGTTTTCGACGTGCCTGCGCAGGAAGTGCCAGCGCCTGCGGCGCAATCGTTCTTGCCGGCTTCAGCGACGCCGAAGCATTTCTGCATGTCGTCGGCCGCGTGGGCGGTGGAGGTCAGGGCGGACAGGCTCAGGGCGGAACCGAGGGCCAGGATTAACGAGGCGGCAGACAGGGAGCGGTTAGTGTTTTTCATGGTGTTTCTCCAGTAGTAGGAAAGTTGAGTCAGAAAAGCTATAGCGCCTTCTTGACCTACTAGAGAGTGCCCATATCCGTACGTTACAGACAGATCGATTTTTCTTTCGTTATTGTAGGAATGTGGACTGCGAGGCGAATGAAAGATGAGCGGTAACAATATGAAAACGGCCCGTTAGGGCCGTTTTCAGATGGGGCAGTGTTACCCGCCGAGGTACGCCTCACGCACCTTCGGATCCGTCAGCAATTGCTCGCCCGAGCCTTCCATCACCACCCGGCCGTTTTCCAGGACGTAGGCGCGGTCGGCGATTTTCAAGGCCTGGTTGGCGTTCTGCTCCACCAGGAACACCGTCACACCGTCCTTGCGCAGCTGTTCGATGATGTCGAAGATCTGCTGGATGATGATCGGTGCCAGGCCCAGGGACGGTTCGTCCAGCAACAACAGCTTGGGTTTGCTCATCAGCGCGCGGCCGATGGCGAGCATTTGCTGTTCGCCGCCAGACATGGTGCCGCCGCGCTGGCTGAAGCGCTCCTTGAGCCTCGGGAACAGGTGCAGCACCTTGTCCATCTGCTCCTGGAAGTCGCCCTTGTCGGTAAAGAACCCACCCATGGCGAGGTTCTCTTCCACGGTCAGGCGCGAGAACACCCGACGGCCTTCCGGCACCACGGCAATGCTCTTGCGCATGATCTGCGAGGATTGCAGGCCCACCAGTTCCTCACCCATGTAGCGGATGCTGCCGCTGTGGGCCTGGGGCGAACCGCACAAGGTCATCAGCAAGGTGGACTTGCCCGCGCCGTTGGCGCCGATCAGCGTGACGATCTCGCCTTGGCGCACCTCCACGTTGACGCTGTGCAGGGCCTGGATCTTGCCGTAGAAAGTGGAAACGTTTTCGAATTGCAGCATTTTACGCTTCCCCCAAATAGGCTTTGATCACTTCAGGATTGTCGCGGATCTGCTCCGGCGTCCCGTCGGCCAGCGGCGTGCCCTGGTTGATCACCACGATGTGGTCGGAAATGCTCATGACCAGTTTCATGTCGTGTTCAATCAACAGCACGGTGACGTTGTGTTCCTCACGCAGCACGCTGATCAGCGCCTTGAGGTCTTCGGTTTCCTTGGGGTTCAGGCCGGCGGCCGGTTCGTCGAGCATGAGGATCCGCGGGCGGGTCATCATGCAGCGGGCGATTTCCAGGCGACGTTGCTGGCCGTAGGCCAGGGTGCCGGCAGGGCGGTTGGCAAACTCGGTGAGGTTGACCTTGTCCAGCCAGTACGCGGCAAATTCCATGGCCTCGCGCTCGCTCTTGCGGAACGCCGGGGTCTTGAACAGGCCCGCGAGGAAGTTGGTGTTCAAGTGACGGTGCTGGGCGATCAGCAGGTTCTCGACCGCCGTCATGTCCTTGAACAGCCGCACGTTCTGGAAGGTGCGCACCACGCCCTTGCGGGCGATTTCGTGGCCGGCCAGGCCCTGGATCGGCTGGCCGTCCAGCAGGATGCTGCCACCGCTCGGCTTGTAGAAACCGGTGAGGCAGTTGAACACCGTGGTCTTGCCGGCGCCGTTGGGGCCGATCAGGGCAACCACCTGTTTCTCTTTCACGGTCAGGGCCACGCCGTTGACCGCCAGCAAACCGCCGAAGCGCATGCTCAGATTTTCGACTTTCAGGATCTCGCGGCTCATTTGCGCAGCTCCATGTGTGGACGTTGCATGGGCAGCAGGCCTTGAGGACGCCAGATCATCATCAGCACCATCATGGCGCCGAACATCAACATGCGGTATTCGCTGAACTCACGCATCATTTCCGGCAGCAGGATCATCACGATCGCGGCCAGGATCACGCCCAGCTGCGAGCCCATGCCACCCAGTACCACGATGGCGAGGATGATCGCCGACTCGATAAAGGTGAACGACTCCGGGGTCACCAAACCTTGGCGCGCGGCGAAGAAGCTGCCGGCAAAACCGGCGAACGCAGCACCCAGGGTAAACGCGGACAGCTTGATGATGGTCGGGTTCAGGCCCAGGGCCCGGCAGGCGATTTCATCTTCGCGCAACGCTTCCCACGCACGGCCGATTGGCATGCGCAGCAGGCGGTTGATCACGAACAGGGCGGCCAGTGCCAGCAACAGCGCCACCAGGTACAGGAACACCACTTTGCTCACCGGGTTGTAGTCGATCCCGAAGTATTCGTGGAAGGTCTGCATGCCTTCGGCGGCGCTGCGGTCGAACGACAGCCCGAAGAAGGTGGGCTTGGGAATGCTGCTGATGCCGTTGGGGCCACCGGTGATATCAGTGAGGTTACGCAGGAACAGCCGGATGATTTCACCGAAGCCCAGGGTCACGATGGCCAGGTAGTCACCGCGCAAGCGCAGTACCGGGAAGCCCAGCAGGAAGCCGAACGTGGCCGCCGCCATGCCCGCCAGAGGCAGGCAGATCCAGAAGCTCCAACCGAGGTAGTGCGAGAGCAGCGCGTAGGTGTAGGCACCCACGGCGTAGAAACCCACATAACCGAGGTCGAGCAGGCCGGCGAGGCCCACCACGATGTTCAGGCCCAGGCCCAGCAACACGTAGATCAGGATCAGGGTGGCGATATCGACCGCGCCGCGCGAGCCGAAGAACGGCCAGATCAGCGCGGCCACGATCAGGCCGATGATGATGTAGCGCTGGGTGCGCGGCAGGGTCAGGAATTGGCTGACCTTGGGCGACACCAACGGCCCACGGTTGCCCTTGAACAAGGCACCGACCTGCTGGGTGAACAGCACGCGCAGGAACATCAGCACCGAGCACAGGGCAATGATGGTCAGGGTCACGGGACCGGTGCCATGCACTTCCAGGTTGATGCCGACAATGCTCAGCTTGAGGCCGAGTACCGGAAAGGCCACGGCCCATACCAGCAAGGCGCTGAAAAACGCCGATTTGAGATATCTGCTCATACTTTCTCAACCTCCGGGCGGCCCAAAATGCCGGTCGGACGGAACAACAGCACCAGAACCAACAGGCCGAACGCCACGACGTCCTTGTATTGGTCGCCGAAGATATCGGCACCGAACGCTTCGGCCACACCCAGCACCAGGCCACCGAGCATCGCGCCCGGGATACTGCCGATGCCGCCCAAGACCGCTGCGGTAAAGGCCTTGAGGCCCACCAGGAAACCGGCGTTGGGGTTGATCACGCCGTACTGCATGCTCAGCAGCACCGCCGCGACGGCGGCCAGTGCGGCACCGATCACGAAGGTCAGGGCGATGATGTTGTTGGTGTTGATGCCCAGCAGGTTGGCCATCTTGATGTCTTCGGCACAAGCCCGGCAGGCGCGCCCCAGACGGGAGCGGGAGATGAACAGGGTCAGGCCCAGCATCGCCACCAGGGTGACGACGAAGACCAGGATTTGCATGTAGGAAATCAGCACTTCTTCCGCGCCGCCCGGGCCGAAGGAGATGCTCCCAGGGATCAGGTTGGGGATGGATTTATCCTTGGAATCCTGGGACAGCAATACGGTGTTCTGTAGGAAAATCGACATACCGATGGCGGAAATCAGTGGGATCAAACGGTTGCTGCCACGCAAGGGACGGTAGGCAACACGCTCGATACTGTAGCCATAGGCACTGGTTACAACGATTGACGCGATAAACGCGGCGGTCATCAACAGCGGCAGGGAGTGGATACCCATCATGGCCAGCCCGGCAAGGGCGATAAAGGCCACGTAGGAACCAATCATGTACACCTCGCCATGGGCGAAGTTGATCATTCCAATGATGCCGTAAACCATTGTGTAGCCAATGGCTATCAAGGCATAGGTGCTGCCAATGGTCAGGCCATTAACCAGCTGTTGGAAAAAATGATAGATCTCAGGCATTACAGCGCTCCTAAAAACCCGATACGCATTTCACTGGTGGAGTCATGTTCCGGCCCTGCGCTGTGTTCTATGAGCACATTTGCACAAAGCGTTTGCCAGCGAACCGCTGGTGACGGTTTTAAGATTTTCAGGTGAGCCAGCGCCCGGATCGCGGGTGACAGGCCCATAAACCTCGTAAAACAAAGCCCACTGCTCTCACAGTGGGCTTGTTGGACCAGTAATGCCTGGCTTACTGAGGGGAAACTTCGGTTTTTGGTTTGCCGAAGTGCCATTCGTAGACCACGAACTTGAAGTCCTTCAGGTCGCCCTTGGCGTCGAAGCTCAGGTCGCCGGTCGGGGTCTTGAAGGTGCCCGCGTGGATGGCTTCGGCCACCTTGGCGGTGTCTTCGCTCTTCGCTGCCTTGATGCCGCCGGCGATCAGCTCAACGGCGGAGTAGGCCGGGAACACGAACGGACCGCTTGGGTCCTTGCCGTCAGCCTTGATGGCGTCAACGATGGCCTTGTTCTCAGGCTCGGAGTCGAACGACTTCGGCAGGGTGACCAGCAGGCCTTCGGAAGCGCCCTGGGCGATTTGCGAGATGGAGTCGTTGCCGACACCTTCTGGGCCCATGAACTTGGCTTTCAGGCCTTTTTCCTGGGCTTGGCGCAGGATCAGGCCCAGCTCTGGGTGGTAGCCGCCGTAGTAGACGAAGTCGACGTTGGCTTGCTTGAGCTTCTGGATGATCGAGGAGAAGTCTTTGTCGCCGGCGTTCAGGCCTTCGAAGACGGCAACCTTGGTGCCTTTCTTCTCCAGGGTCTGCTTGACGGCGGTGGCGATGCCTTCACCGTATTGCTGCTTGTCGTGCAGGACGGCCACGACTTTCGGCTTCACGTGGTCGGCGATGTAGTTGCCGGCCGCCGGGCCCTGGGCGCTGTCCAGGCCAATGGTGCGGAACACCAGCTTGTAACCACGGGCAGTGATGTCCGGGCTGGTGGCGGCTGGGGTGATCATGATCACGCCTTCATCTTCATAGATGTCGGACGCTGGTTGAGTGGAGCTGGAGCAGAGGTGACCGATTACAAACTTGACGCCGTCGTTGACCACTTTGTTGGCTACGGCAACCGCTTGTTTAGGATCGCAAGCGTCATCGTATTCCTTGGCTTCAAGCATCTTGCCGTCTACGCCGCCCTTGGCGTTGATGTCTTTGATGGCTTGCTTGGCGCCGGTGAACTGCATGTCACCGTATTGCGTCACTGGACCGGTCTTAGGCCCGGCGATACCGATCTTGATGGTATCAGCTGCGAACGAATGGCCGGCAACCCCAGCCAGGACCATAGCGGCAAACAGTTTGGAAATCTGCTTAGTAGCCTTATTCATAGTGCTCCACTCTTACTGTTGTATTTTTTATAGTTCTAGCGGCCTTGTGAGCTGCAGAACCGGATCGGATATCTCGGATATCCCCCCGGCAGCGGCCTGGCAACTGTACCGGTACAGTGTAGAGCGCCGGTTGATCGCTTGAAAAGCTGGCTGCTGGGGGCAAAACCCGGGGGTGTCGCTTAAATGAAAGAAAAAGACAGAATTGCGGCGGGCTGATGCCAGAGTCTCGGGCAATCCTTGGCTTTTCTGACACTTTCTATCGATGCCTCATTTGCAACTGGGTTTTTCTACTTGGGGCGTGACGTTATGATTGCGCCGTTTTTTCCCCAAGGTGAATTCCCATGACGCAAGAACCTAGCACCCTCTATGCCAAGCTGCTCGGTGAAACCGCCGAAATTTCCTGGAAGGAGCTTGAACCGTTCTTTGCCAAGGGTGCCCTATTGTGGGTCGATGCCGGCCTGGATTTGATCGAAGCCGCCGAAGGAATGGCCGAGGACAACCGTGACAAAGTCGCTGCCTGGCTGGCTGCGGGCAGCCTTGGCGAAGTGTCTGCGACGCGGGCGTTGGACCTGCTTGAGCGAGACCCAAGCCTATGGGCGGTGGTGGTTTCGCCGTGGATTCTGATCCAGGAAAGGGCAGCGTAAGAAAGTCGCGCACAAAAAAGGTGCATGTTTTTCCCTGGCGCAAGTGTGTAGCGGAGTAACCGCTGACGCCGTGATGGCAAGTTGCCGTAGAGAAAGGTCACAGCGCAGGGTGACGTGCGCGTCAGGGGAACAGTTTTCTTGCTGCGGAAAGGGCTGGAGAATTGTTTCTCGGTGTGAGCAAAGTGGGGTATCTGTCAGAAAAGTCTGTGGGAAGCGGTGAATTGCCAGTGGATTCCGGTAGAGTTCGCCGCTTGTTCCATGGAGCTCGTCATGCCGTCAACGCTGCCCCCCTTGCAAAAAACGCCGCACCAGCTGCTCTACCTTGTCTATGGTGAACAGGATGTTTATCGGTGCGAGGCCAAGTTCAGCATCCTCACCGCCCTGTCGCAGCTCAAGCAGGGCGAGTCGTTGTGCATTCGCGTCATGACGGATCGTCCGCAGGACTACACCGGCTGGCCAGTCGAAATCATTGCGCTGGACGAACAGACCCTGACCCAGTGGCAGGGCGATAACGGCTACACCCACCGCCGCAAGGCCTGCGCCATCGCCCATGGGCTGACGCTGGCGGACAAAACCCTGTTCGTCGATACCGACACGCTGTTTCTCAAGTCGCCCCATCGCGTACTCGAACTGATCGAGCCCGGCCAGTATGTGATGGACGAGTTCGAGTACGACTGGAGCTACGTCTGCAAGCGCCCGGACTACCTCAAGTTGGGCCGCGACCTACAGGCCCATGGCATCAGCGCCAGTAACGGCTTCAAGCTCTACAACAGCGGCCTGTGCGGCGTGCAGGCGAGTGACGCGCCGCTGCTCGAAACCGCGATCGGCTTTATCGACGAGTGGACCCGCGAGTCGTTCGATATCCACACCATCGAGCAGGTCGCGATTTCCTTCGCGATGCGCGGCAAGCCGGTGCGCGAGGCGCGCAAGTTCGTGCACCACTTTTATGCCGACAAACGTTTCTTCCATGCCATGCAGGCACACTTTTTCAGCCTGCACGGTGAGACGTTCAGCCCTGAGCTGATCGCCCGTAGCCTGGATGTGCCGCGCTTCAAGCCGATGCCATCGCCTCTGCAGCGCGTGTGGATCAAGTGGCAGTTGCGCAACCAGCGCAAGCATCTGAAGAAGGTCGGTCGTGACTTGCTCTACGGCAGCTCGGCGCCGCAGAACCCGTACTACGACGTATGCCGACACGGTTGGTGGGAATCGGCCTGCAAGGAAATACGACGTTGGGACGAAGCCGAGCAGAGCAAGCTGCTGGAGGCGAAGGACGCCGGTTGGCCGAAGCACATGCCCCGGCCAGCCAAGGCAGCTGACGAGCAAGCCATCCTGGCCTTCCTGCGCCAGCGCCTGGCCCAGTAATACGCTGGCGGCGCCGGGTGGCGCCGCCTCCGCGACCTAGAACGTCTTGCCGGTGTAGTTGTTCAACGAAATCACCTTGGTCTTGCCGATGCGATGACGGTAGATCTCGCGCAGGTACTTGATCGCCTTCTTCACGCAATCCCGTGACAGGCGAATGTCATTGATCGAGACAAACTTCTCTTTGTCGTTGATCAGTTCGCGGTACTTCTTCTCGTACATCGGCTTGATCGCGTACCAGTTGGTATCGAGGATCTTCGCCGGGTTTTCAAACTCGTTGAGCAACTCGTCGATGCGGTCTTCGTCGAAGTCCTCGTGGATGATGAAGTCCAGGATCGAGTTGTCCAGCGTCTCATCGAAGCGGTACGGGTTGCGTGCAAAGCAGCGCTTGATGAACGCCACGATCAACGTGAGGAAATCATCCGACAGGCACGGGCTCTTGGCGATCAGGGTGGTCAGCGACAGGTTGGCCGAAGCGCCGATCACCAAGGCATAGCGCTTGAGCGTGGTGTTGGGGAACAGGCTGTTGAGGTGGGTCTTGAGCCGGTTCAGGTCCATATAGGACAGCTTGTAGTCCTTGGGCAACGAAACAATGGACACCACCGACGAGCAGTTCTTGAAGAAGTGCAGATCGTGCAGCGCAGCCGCGTCGTAGCCGGAATTCTTGTACTGCTCCAGGGACGCCTTGTAGCGCTTGGACTCGATCGGCAACAGGCTGATGCCTTCGATGGCCTGGGTGACCTTGTTGAAGTGCGGCAGGTCGATGGAGCGGAAGAACAGGTCGTCGATGTTCAGGCGCTGCGGTTCTTTATCGAACACCTTGAACTTGTCATTGGACGGCGCCGGGGTTTCCGGGACGACGGATTCGGCGTAGGCAATCGCCACCGGGCCGGCCAGACTCATGAACAGGTCGTTGGCATCCAGGCGGATGGTCTCGCCAATGTCGATACCGGCGCGACGGAAGTAGTTCTGGTCGTAGTCGGTGGTCACCGCCTGGGCGGTGAGAATGTTGAAGATCTGCTGTGAGATGTATTGGTTGGCGTGTTTTTCCATGGCATTGACGTCAATGTTCTGGATATTGCCGTCATCGCTTTCTTCGGCGTAACGCATGATGTCGTTGGAGATCAGCATCATCGCGTTCCACGGCCGGATGCGCCCCTTCACGCTGGCTTCGCTGCTGTCTTCGTTGGCGAAGTTGTACGAGAAATCCCATTCTTCCGACAGATACTTGCAGAGCAAACGCCCGGCGTTGATGTGCAGCGCCTCGGACATTTCGCTGCGGTGATCGGAGATATTCGGCAGCACGCAGATGCCGCTGGTGAAGATCGGCTCGAACACAAACGCATGGCCGCTCTTGCTGTCGTGCTCGTCGGCGGGCTTGGTGTCGAATGTCTTGTTCATATAGGAGTGCTGCTGGGCCAGGCCGAATTCCGAGGCCATGCCCGAGCCGGTACCGCCGCCGGCGCTGAAGATCGAGAAGTACAGGCGCGACTGGTTGGCCTTGATGCCGCAGGAGTCGATCAGGTACGAGTGGATCATCTTCCAGTCGGGGCTGGAGAAACGCTGGGTGTCTTTGTTGAGGATGATCTTGGCCAGGTACTGGCCGAGGATCGGCGCGTTACCGGCGCCACCGGCATGGACTTCCGAGAGGTCCATGATTTTCATCTTGCTGTAGTCGCGCAGGAAGCCGCTTTTTTCGCCCTTGCGCGAGAAGCGGATGCGCCCGGCGATGTCCTTGTCCAAGTCGCCCAGCATCACCAGCGGTTCCACCAGGAACACCGGCTTGCTGGCCTTGCCGCCGCCCAGGCGCAGGTTGTTGCGGATCCACTGGGCCGGGCTGTAGCCCTTGTCCACCGACTTGTCTTCGTTACTGAATTCGTTCAGGTAGAACTTGCGCGCGTTGTACACCAGTTCGGCCACGTCCAGCGCGATGTTCGAACCGCAGCGGCCCAGGCCGATCAAGCACACCGAGGGAAATTCCTGCTCGTTGCGCGGGTCGCCGTCGCCTTCCTGCTGGGGCAGGCGCGGGAACACCATGTCGCGCAGGCCATCGAGGTTGTCGAGGATGCGGTCGGTATTGGTTTCGGTGAAGTACAAGTATTGCTGGGTGGCCAGCGGGCGGGCGCTGCTCAATGACTTTGAGCCTGGGGATTTTTCCGCAGGTGCTGTCGGCAACACGTCGGGGACCACGGTGGCAGAGTTATTTTTGGAAGTCATTGGGCGCCATGTACTTGGACGGATGGCTGGAAAAATTCAAGGAGCCATCACTGAATGGGAGTTCGCGACTTTGCAGTGCGTTTTCGTCCGGGACGCTCGGGTTTAACCCTGCTTTTTCAAGGGAAATCGTGGCCGGACTCTGATGAATCGGCCGTCTGTCGGGTTTCTTTAAGCAAATGATGGCGAAATGCCAAAGTTTCGGCGTCAGCGAATTGGCCGAATCACCGAAGTCGGGCCGATACGGACCAGGGAGGAGGCTCTGGGGGCCAGCGGGTCCTTGGTGCCCGCCACGCTGAACGGGTACAACGGATTACGCATCTGAATGCCCTGGATGACACCGATAACGTCGGCGGCACACACCGCCGGGCTCAACAGGTAACCCTGGACGAAATCGCAGCCATGTTTGAGCAGCAGCTCGAATTGCGCCTGGGTTTCCACGCCTTCGGTCACCACTTGCAGGTGCAGGGTGTGGGCCATGCCGATAATCGCCTGGACGATCTCGATGTCGGCGGTGGATTTGGGGATGTCCTGGATAAAGGAACGATCGATCTTCAAGGTGTTCAGCGGCAGGCGCTTGAGGTAGGCGAGGGACGAATACCCGGTGCCGAAGTCATCGATGGCCAGCGACACGCCCAGCGCACGGATCTGCCGCAACAGGGCGAGGGTGCTGCTGATATTGCCCATCAACGCGTTTTCGGTGACTTCCAGTTCCAGGCGGTGGGCCGCGACGCCGCTGAAACGCAGTGCATCTTCGATCTCATCGGCCAGTTCGTCACGGGCCAGGTTGAGGGCCGAGCAGTTCACCGCCATGGTCAATTCGGTATAGCCGCGGTCAGACAACAGGCTCAGTTCATGACAGGCCTGGCGCAAAACCCAGTGGTCCAGATCGGCAATCAGCCCATTGCTTTCGGCGATGCCGATAAAACGGTCCGGGGCGAGCAGGCCATGCACCGGGTGTTGCCAGCGCACCAGGGCTTCCAGGCGCGTGACCTTGCCCAACTTCATGTCGAAGATCGGCTGGTAGAACAGCACCAGTTGGTTGCGCGCGCGCAGGGCGCCGCGCAGTTCTTCCTCCAGTTGCAGTTCGAGGAAGGCGCGGGTTTTCAGGTTGGAGCTGAAGAACGTCAGGCTGTTGCGCCCCGCGTCCTTGGATTGGTACAGCGCCAGGTCGGCGGTTTTCAGCAACTCTTCGCCGGTGAGGCCATCATCGGGAAACAGGCTGATACCAATGCTGGTGGTCATCACCATGCGCCGTCCGGCCAGTTCGATGGGCTCTTTCATTTTTTGCATGATGCGCTGCGCCATGTGCCGGGCTTCGTCACGGTGATGGACGCTGATCAGAATGCAGAACTCATCGCCGCCAAACCGTGCGACCACGTCTTCGTGGCTGCGCACCGAACCCTTGATATGCGCGGCGAGCACGGTGAGCAACTGGTCGCCCGCATCGTGGCCGAGGCTGTCGTTGATGCGTTTGAAGTGGTCGATATCGAGGAAGATCACCGCCATCATGCCGTTTGAAGCGGTTTTTTCCGCCAGTTTCTCGGCAAAGATCTGGTTGAAGCCGCGCCGGTTGAGCAGGCTGGTCAAGGCGTCAAAATGCGCCACCTGTTGCAGGGAGGCGCGCGCCTGATCCAATTCGGTGAGCAAGGCGTTGACCCGGCGCAGATCGCGTTCCTTATGTTGCAGCTTTTTATCCGCGAGGGCGGCGCTGACGCTGCTGCCGATCACCAGCAAGGTGATCACCGCCACGGACAGGCCGAGTTGGATGGGGTTATTGTCCAGTGGCAGTGACAGATCCGCGCCGGTGGGCACCATCATGCGCATCGCCGCCATGCCGGTGAAATGCATGCTCAGGATGCCGGCGCCCAGCACCAGGCTGGCGGCGTACTTGAGCAGTTGGTGGAACACCCCGGCGCCATTGCGCAGGTAACTCGACAGCAGCAGCGCCGCCAGGCTGGCACCGATGGCAATGCCCACCGAGGCCATGAACAGCCCCGATTCGAAGTACACCTGGGCCTGGGAGCGCATGGCCGACATGCCCACGTAGTGCATCAACGCGATGCCCAGGCCCATCCACACCGACGCCATCAAGTACTGATGGAAGCGCAGTTGGGTATGGCTGAGGGTTTTCATGGCGAACAGCGATGCGATCATGGCGATCAGCAACGAGGCGAACGTCATGATCAGTTCGTAATGAATGGCAATGGGCGCCTGGAAGGCCAGCATGCTGATGAAGTGGGTGGACCAGATGCCACCGGCCAGGCAACCGGCGCCGAGCCAGCGCCAGCGGCGACGAGCGGTGGGGTCTTCGACGTGGCCAACCCGTTCGGCCATATCAAGGGTGCCAAAACCCGCCGCACACGCGACCAGGTAGGCCAGCAAGACCAGGAAGGGGTTATGACTGCAATTGAGTAATAAGTGCCCGTTCTCTGGAAGCTCGGTAAAGAAATGCAGACCAAGCCATTCCATAGCATGTCCCGTTTAAGTCGTTGCGCCATTGCCTACAGCAACGGCCTACGACCTCGAGTATAGAAGCCCCGGGGAATTCGCCATGGATAATGGCACTTTGCTCTCAACGATTTTGGCATGCCGGCCATAGCGTTTGATGCTAAGCGCTGATGGGCAGGTCCAACTCGAAGGGCATCTCCAGCGGCGCGAGGCCAAAGGCGGCGCGGGCGGCATCGCAATCGACGTTCTGCACGCCCTCGTGCCAGGACGCTTCAAACTCACGGCAGGTGCTTGAACGTTGCGCGTAGATCGAGCAACTGGTGCCTTTGCCCACTTCCCCTTCAAGGCTGCAGCAACGCGCGGGTTTTTGGTCGGTGCCGATCATCGCCACGCGCGTCGGATTGATCTGTACTACCAGGTCATCGGGTACTGTTCCGCCGGATGAAGCGCATTCGCCCCAGAAGAAAGACACACGAAAGTATGAACAGCAGGCACCGCAACTCAGACACGGACTGGCTTCGGACATGGGCGTCATCGATAAGAAAGTAGGATGGGGGGTGCTACGGAAGGCTCGCCATTCTATCCGCGCCATGGCCATAAGGAAGGGGGGCGCACACATATATTTTCGTAGGGAAAGTCCCGGGATCGTGGGTGAAATCATGCCCTATCAGCTTTACGAATCATTACAGACAAGCGCCGCCAGCCTGACTATGTTGCTGATACCGGGCAGGATGCATCGGGCATCGCAGCTCTCATAACAATAAAAGAGACGGACCCATGCAGAACTCGACCCAAGCGGCGAATGCCTGGCGCATTCTGTTCCTGCTGTTCCTGGCCAACCTGTTCAATTTCTTCGACCGCACCATTCCCGCGATCATCATCGAGCCAATCCGCATGGAATGGCACCTGAGCGACTTCCAGCTCGGCATCATCGGCACCGCCTTTACCATCGTCTACGCCATTGCCGGCCTGCCTCTCGGGCGCATGGCCGACACCGGCTCGCGCAGCAAACTGATGGGCTGGGGCCTGTTCGCCTGGAGTGGGCTGACGGCGGTCAATGGCCTTGTCGGCAGTTTCTGGACCTTCTTGCTGGTACGCATGGGCATCGGTATCGGCGAGGCCAGCTACGCACCGGCCGCCAACTCGCTGATTGGCGACCTGTTCCCCGCCCACCGCCGCGCGCGGGCCATGGGCATCTTCATGCTTGGCCTGCCCCTGGGCCTGCTGCTGGCGTTTTTCACCATCGGCTGGATGGTCAAGGCGTTCGACAGCTGGCGCGCGCCGTTCTTTATCGCTGCGGTGCCGGGGATGATCCTGGCGGTGTTCATGTTCTACATCAAGGAGCCCAAGCGCGGCGCGGCGGAAACCGTGCAAGTCTCCCAGGAACGCGTGGATCGCCCGATCCGCCGCGTCCTGGCGGTGCCGACCTTCCTGTGGCTGGTATTGGCTGGCTTGTGCTTTAACTTTGCCACCTATGCGTGCAACTCGTTCCTGGTGCCGATGTTGCAGCGCTACTTCCTGATGCCGTTGCAGGACGCGGCGGTTGCCACCGGGGTGATCGTTGGCCTGACGGGCCTGGTGGGCTTGACCCTGGGCGGCTGGGTGGCCGACAAGATCCATCAGCGCATCGCCAACGGCCGGCTGCTGTTTGCCGCGTTCAGCCTGATTATCTCCACCGTGACCACGGCCTGGGCGCTCCACGCCGGGCGCATTGAGATCGGCGTGTTTGTCGCGGTATTCAGTGTGGGCTGGTTGTTTGCCTATAACTTCTACACCTGCGTGTACACGGCGATCCAGGACGTGGTCGAACCGCGCCTGCGGGCCACGGCGATGGCGCTGTTCTTCGCCGGGCTGTACTTGCTGGGCGGTGGCATGGGGCCGATCGTTGTGGGGGGCTTATCGGACCATTTTGCCCATTCGGCGATGTATGCGGCGGGGGCGGAGCAGATGACCGAAGCTTATAAGGCGGTGGGATTGCATGACGCCATGTACCTGATTCCGGTGGCGCTGTTCTTGACCATGCTGTTTCTGTTCCAGGCGTCGCGGTGTTTTGTGCGGGATGCCAAGAAGATGAAGGAGGGGTTGAGTGCGGTGGAGGTGCCGGGTTCGGCGGTGGCAGCTTGAGACCGAGGTGACTTCATCGCAGGCAAGCCAGCTCCCACAGTTGACTGCATTCCAACGTTGGAACTCGGTCAACTGTGGGAGCTGGCTTGCCTGCGATGAGGCCCGAAAGGCAAATAAAAAAGGCCCGCATTGCGCGGGCCTTCTTTTTACTAGCCTGCGACCAGGACTCGAATCGCTTCCAAGCGCAATGCCGCTTTATCCAGCATCGCCAACCCTTGCTCACGCTGATTACGCAACGCCACCAACTCACTGTCACGCACCGTCGGGTTCACCGCCTGCAACGCGGTCAACCGCGCCAGTTCTTCGTCGGTGTCCGCTGCCAGGCGACGCTTGGCTTCGGCCACGCGCTCGGCATGTTGCGGGGTGATTTTCTCTTCACCGGCGTTGATCCGTGGCGTCAGTTGGTCGCGCTGGGCCTGGATGAACTTGTTGGCGCTGGCGCGTGGCACGCTTTCCAGTTGGTCGTTGAGCGTCACAAACGACACACGGCCCGAAAGGTCGTTGCCATTGGCATCCAGCAAGCAGCGCAGTGCCGCCGGCGGCAGGTAACGCCCCAGTTGCAGGGCGCGCGGTGCCACCACTTCGCTGACGTAGAGCAGTTCCAGCAACACGGTGCCCGGCTTCAGCGCCTTGTTCTTGATCAGCGCCACGGCGGTGTTGCCCATCGAACCGGACAGCACCAGGTCCATGCCGCCTTGCACCATCGGGTGTTCCCAGGTGATGAACTGCATGTCTTCGCGCGACAGTGCCTGGTTGCGGTCGTAGGTGATGGTCACACCTTCGTCGTCGCCCAGGGGGAAGCTGGCGTCGAGCATTTTTTCGCTTGGCTTCAAGATCAGGGCGTTTTCCGAATGGTCTTCGCTGTCGATGCCAAATGCGTCGAACAGGGTTTCCATGTAGATCGGCAGGGCGAACTGATCGTCTTGCTCGAGGATGTCCTCGACCAGCGCATCGCCTTCACCGGCGCCGCCGGAGTTGAGTTCCAGCAGGCGGTCGCGACCGGTATGCAGCTCTTGCTCCAGGCGCTCGCGCTCGGTGCGGGCTTCGTCGATCAGGGCTTGCCACTCGCCGTCGTCGGCGGCTTCCAGCAGCGGCAGCAGGCGTGGGCCGAACTGATGCTGCAAGGCGTTGCCGGTCGGGCAGGTGTTGAGGAAGGCATTCAGCGCTTCGTTGTACCACTGGAACAGGCGCTCTTGCGGGCTGGTTTCCAGGTACGGCACGTGCAGTTCGATCACGTGTTTCTGGCCGATCCGGTCCAGGCGACCGATGCGCTGTTCCAGCAGATCGGGGTGGGACGGCAGGTCGAACAGCACCAGGTGGTGGGAGAACTGGAAGTTGCGGCCTTCGCTGCCGATCTCGGAGCAGATCAGCACCTGGGCGCCGAATTCTTCATCGGCGAAGTAGGCGGCGGCGCGGTCACGTTCGAGGATGTTCATGCCCTCGTGGAACACCGTGGCCGGAATACCGGAACGCACGCGCAGGGCGTCTTCCAGGTCCATGGCGGTTTCGGCGTGGGCGCAGATCACCAGGACCTTGGTGCGCTTGAGCATTTTCAGCTGGTCGATCAACCACTCGACACGCGGGTCGAAGCGCCACCAGCGGTGTTCTTCTTCGATGTCCGGTTGTGCCTGGAAGCTGACTTCCGGGTACAGCTCGGCGTGTTCGCCCAGCGGCAGTTCGAGGTATTCGTCCGGGTTGGCCAGCGGGTAGGCGTGCAGCTTGCGCTCCGGGAAACCCTGCACGGCGGCGCGGGTGTTACGGAACAGCACGCGGCCGGTGCCGTGGCGGTCGAGCAGCTCACGCACCAGGCGTGCGCTGGCTTCGGTGTCGCCATCGTTGACGGCGGTGAGCAGGGCTTCGCCTTCGTCACCGAGGAAACCCTGGATGGTTTTATGCGCTTTGGGCGACAGGCGACCCTTGTCCATCAGCTCCTGCACGGCTTCGGCCACCGGGCGATAGTTTTCGCTCTCGGCGCGGAAGGCTTTCAGGTCGTGGAAGCGGTTCGGGTCCAGCAGGCGCAGGCGCGCGAAGTGGCTGTCCTGGCCCAGTTGTTCCGGGGTGGCGGTCAGCAGCAGCACGCCAGGAATCACTTCGGCCAGTTGTTCGACCAGTGCGTATTCGGGGCTGGCTTTCTCTTCGTGCCATACCAGGTGGTGGGCTTCATCGACCACCAGCAAGTCCCAACCGGCGGCGAACAGCGCGTCCTGGGCCTTCTCGTCGTCCACCAGCCATTCCAGCGCCACCAGGGCAAGCTGGGTGTCTTCGAACGGGTTGGCGGCATCGCTTTCGATGAAGCGTTCTTCGTCGAACAGCGCAACTTGCAGGTTGAAGCGGCGGCGCATTTCCACCAGCCACTGGTGTTGCAGGTTTTCCGGGACCAGGATCAGCACGCGGTTGGCGCGGCCCGACAGCAGCTGGCGATGGATCACCAGGCCGGCTTCGATGGTCTTGCCCAGGCCTACTTCGTCGGCCAGCAATACCCGTGGCGCGATACGGTCGGCGACTTCACGGGCGATGTGCAGTTGGTGGGCAATCGGTTGCGCACGCACGCCACCCAGGCCCCACAGCGCGGACTGCAACTGGCGGCTGGTGTGTTCCAGGGTGTGGTAGCGCAGCGAGAACCAGGCCAGCTGGTCGATCTGCCCGGCGAACAGACGGTCGCTGGCCAGACGGAACTGGATGAAGTTGGACAGTTGGGTTTCCGGCAGGGTGACCTGCTCGTTCTGCCCATTGAGGCCGTGGTAGACCAGCAGGCCATCGACGTCGTCGACTTCCTGTACGGTCATTTTCCAGCCTTCGAAATGGGTGATGCTGTCACCCGGCGAGAACCGCACGCGGGTGAGGGGCGCATTCCGTAGCGCATACTGGCGGGTGTCGCCAGTGGCCGGATAGAGCACGGTTAACAAGCGGCCGTCTTGTGCCAGAACGGTGCCTAACCCCAGCTCTGCTTCGCTGTCACTAATCCAGCGTTGCCCCGGTTGATACTGCTGCGCCATGCTGCCTGACTCCCGCCGTGAAAAAGCCGACTATCTTAACGGAACACGGCCCTCAGCCAAAGGACTCCCGACAAAAACTACTCCGTTTGCGTGGCTGCGCGGAAGTCGGATCGACGGGTGGCGGGCACTTGGGAGTGTCGACTGGGTCACAGCTTGGCGAGTGCGCGCTCAAGTCGCACTGTGGCGTGCCGAAAGCCTGTTGATCAGGAGAGTAAACCTTATGCTGCCACCCATGCTGCCCGTGAGCGTTGTGCCGGTCACGTCACAACTCGATCCGGTGCGCCAGAAGCCGGATATCCCGCCCGTGGTGCCAGTACAACCGGGCTCCAATGAAAGCACCATCGACCTGAAAAACCGCGACGCCGAGCAATCGACCCTGCTGCTGCGTGAAGAACAGCGGCGCCAGCAAGAGCAGCAGAAACGTCGGCGTGAAGCCGATGAAGACCCGGAGCAGCACCTGGCGATTCCGGGGGATGTGCTCAACGCCGACAATACCGTGCCGGTGATACCGCTGATTGAAGATGCACCGCGCCAGGGCTTGTGGGTGGACGTCGAAGTCTAGCCACGCAATGCCCGCAGGGCGGCCAGCAGCCGCTCGATGTCATCCGCGTTATTGAGCGCGCTGACGGAAATCCGCGCCACGCTGGCCAGGCCGCGCGCCTGCATGTCCAGCGGGGTGTAGGCCACGCCGTTGGCGCCGATATTGATGCGCTGCAAACCCAGCCGCCGTTTCAGTTCAAAGGCGTCCCAACCGGCCAGGTTGAAGGCGATCAGGCCCGATTGGCTGGCGCCCTGATCATGCAAGGAAATGCCTGAAATCTGGCGCAGCGCTTCGCGAATCTGCTGACTGGTCTGCCTGATGGTTTCCCACACCTGCTCGATACCCAGGCGATTTAGCTCCTGCAACGCATTGCCCAATCCCGCCAATAAGGCGTAGGACACTTCGCTGGTTTCAAAACGGCGAGCGTCGTTGCGCAGGTCGAAGCCGTCGGCGGTCCACGGCGCGGAAAACACGTCGCGCTGGGCGGGGTTCAAGTGCTTGAGAAAACCTGCGCGCACATACATCAGCGCTGTGCCGCGCGGCCCGCGCAGATGCTTGCGGCCGGCCGACTTGAGCACGTCGCAGTGCAGCGCCTGCACGTCCACTGGCACCTGGCCGACGGCCTGGCCCGCGTCGATGAAATAAGGGATCGCGTGTTTTTTGGCGACCTCGCCAATGGCCTGGGCCGGGTTGATCAGGCCGCCATTGGCCGGCAGCCAGGTGAGGTCGATCAGCTTCACGCGGGCGTCGATCATCGCTTCCAGCGCCACCGGGCACACCGCGCCGCTTGCATCGCAGGGGATGACTTCTATGCGGGCGCCGGCTTGCACCGCGAGCTGCATGCTCGCCAGGTTGCCGCCCCATTCATGGCGGCCCACCAGGATGCGGTCGCCCGGCTGCCACGGGGCCAGCGCCTGGAACGCCATGCTCCAGGCCGCCGAACCACTGCTGGCGAAGGCAATCGACGAGGCGGGCGCATTGAGCAATTGCGCGGCGGCGCGGCGGGTGTTTTCCAATAGCAGGGCGCCATGCTCGCCGGCCTCCATTGGGCCGTCGCGGGCTTCGCGGTGCAGGTGCGCGATGATTGCGTCCAGGGTAGCCTGGCTCGGCAGCGAGGCACCGGCATGATTGAAATGCACGATGCCAGACTGGCAGCCGGGTGTGGCGTCGCGCAGTGCTTGCACGTCGAGCGGGCTCACGGTTGCAGCTCGAAAATCCCGTCAACCTCCACCGCCACACCGGCGGGCAGGCTGGCCACGCCGACGGCGGTGCGCACATGCCGCCCCTTGTCGCCGAGGGCATTCACCAGCAAGTTAGACGCCCCGTTGGCGACCGCGCTCTGGTGCTGGAAATCGCCGCTGCTGGCGATAAACACCCCCAGGCGCACCGTGCGCACCAGGCGCGACAGGTCATCCCCCAGCGCATGGCTCAGTTGCCCCAGCAGGCCCAGCGCCGCCAGTTCTGCGGCCTGGGTGCCTTCTTCATCGCTGAGGGATTCGCCCAGTCGGCCGACATAGGCCGGTTTGCCTTCCACCAGCGGAATCTGCCCGGAGACAAACAGCTGGTTCGCGCTGATCACATAGTTGATGTAGTTGGCGGCCGGCTGGCTGGGTGTCGGCAGCGTGAGGCCGAGGGCTTGCACGCGTTGGCGCAGGGAGTCGCTCATGATCAATCCTCAAAGGTTAAAGAGGCTTGAGCATGTCGGCCGGAATCATTGGCGACAAACGGATAGATCTCACTCGACGAATCGAAAAAACTCACGCATCGCGACAGGTGTCCTTCAGCCATTGGCTGAAGCATTCGGCCGCTTCACTGGCAGGGCCTTGGGGGGCGATCAGCCAGTAGCCGATGTCGCTGTGGTACGGCGGCCAGTCAAAGGCTTCCACCAGGCTGCCGTCCTTGAGCCGACGCTCGATCAAGCGGTGGCGGCCCATGGCGATGCCCTGGCCGGCCACTGCGGCTTCGACCACGATGTTGTAGTCGTGCAGCATCACGCGGGGGTGGCTGGCGAGATCGACGTGGTAGTGCGCGGACCAATCGGTCCATTCGAACGGCCGGTGGGAGGTGGCCATCAGCAGCGGGCTGTCAGGCCGTGCCTTGAACGCGGGGCTGCACACCGGCGAGATTACTTCCGCCATCAGGCGTGTGGCCTGTACATCAGGCCAATCGCCCTTGCCATAGCGTATCGCCAGGTCCACTTCGGCGGCGGCGACGTCCGCCAGTTGAATCGCCGGTAACAATTCCACTTGGATATGCGGGTAGCGATTCAGGAAGTCGGCCAGGCGCGGCGCCAGCCACAAGGTGGCGAAGGAGGCGAGCAGGCCGACGCGCAACACCGTGGTGCTGGGCGCGGCGCGCTGGGTGCGGGTGGCGGCCGCGATGGCGTCGAGGGCAGGGCGGATTTCGTCGTAATAGCGTTGGCCGTCGCCCGTCAGATCAATCGCGCGGGTGCGTCGGATAAACAGCGGTTTGCCCAGGTGCTGCTCAAGTTTTTGCACTTGATGGCTCAGTGCGCTCTGGGTCACCGACAGCTCATGCGCCGCCTTGATAAAACTCAAGTGCCGCGCCACGGCCTCAAAGGCGCGCAGGGCCAGCAAGGGCGGAAGGTCCTTGTGCAGTGCCACTTGAGTGCGCTCCGTTGCCTGAGGGAAGAGCCGATTTTGGGCGATGGCCCGCATTTTGTCGCCCGCTGATTTGCCGTCGGGCGGGGCAGGCCGCATTATTGAGGCATTCCCGCCACAACGTAAGCCAAGCCATGAGTGATGACGACAAGCTGATCGACCTGAACGCCGAACGTGCCAAGCGCGTGCATGACCTCAACGACAAGCGCCTGAATGAAGTACGGCAGGCCTTCGAGCAGGCCATGCCGTTGGGCAAGGCCAAGAAGAAACCGAAGAACAAACCGAAAAAGCGTTGAACCAGCCTGCATCTGTTGATGCAGGTCAGTTATTGCCCTTCTTTACGCCCCGTTGTGGGCGACATTGATCCCCGTCAATTTTCCAATCTGCCTTCTCGATTAACTTAGCCCTATCGCAACAGGGCAAGTGCAGGAGGCCGGTCATGTTTTTCGATAATGTGGTTTTTGCCGGAGTGCTGACTGTCAGCCTCATGGTTCTGTTTTTTGTAGGGTTTGGTTTTTTTATCTGGAAAGACGCCAATAAGCGGAAAAAATAGATCTTTCTGGATTACATGAGCACGCAAGGCATTTTGGGCGACTTCGGTCGCCCTTTTTTTTGCCCGCTATTTAACTAACACCACCAGTTTCCTGTAGGAGTCGGCTTGTGTGGGAGCGGGCTTGCCCGCGATAGCAGTCTGTCAGTTGATGAATCAGGTGCTGATCCACCGCTATCGCGGGCAAGCCCGCTCCCACATTTGTACCGAGGTACAGGCAATAAAAAAGGTGCGACCCTCGCGGATCGCACCTTTTTTATTGCAGGCGGCTTATCAGCTGCCCAGCGCCTTGGACGCCAGCCAGAACAACCCGGCCGACAGGCCGACGGTGGCTGGCAAGGTCAATACCCACGCCATCAGGATGGTCTTGACCGTCCCGCCTTGCAGGCCGCTTTTGTTCGCAACCATGGTACCGGCCACACCCGACGACAGTACGTGGGTGGTGGACACTGGCAGGGCAAAGATGTTGGCGAAGCCAATCATGGTGGCCGTGGTGATTTGTGCCGACATGCCTTGGGCATAGGTCATGCCTTGCTTGCCGATCTTCTCACCAATGGTCAGTACCACACGCTTCCAACCCACCATGGTGCCCAGGCCCAAGGCCAGTGCGACGGCGAGGATCACCCAGAACGGTGCGTACTCGGTGGTGGCGGTCAAGTCTTTGCGCAGCTTGTCCAGGTCGGACTTCTCACGCGCTTCCAGGCCCGGCAGCTTGCCGACTTTCTTCGCGGTATCGTCCAGGCAGAGCAGGTAGCGACGCACTTCAATACGGTGGTCGGCGGTCAGCGAGTGGTAGTCGGACACACCTTTGAGCGTCTCCATCAGCGCGTTGATGGTCGGTTCAGTCTGCTGCGGGTTGCAACGGAACTTGCCCGGCAGGTCATCCTTCACGCTTTTGCCCAGAGCCAGGAACTCGCCAAGGGTGGCGTTGTTGCGCTGGTAGAACTGGCTCAGATGCACGGTGGCATCGCGGGTGCGTTCGATCTGGTAGGTGGTGCTGCCCAGGTCGAGCACGAACTGCGCCGGCACGATACCGATCAACACCAGCATGATCAGGCCGATGCCTTTCTGGCCATCGTTGGAGCCGTGCACGAAACTCACGGCCATGGCGGAGATCACCAGGACCAGGCGGTTCCAGAACGGCGGGTGCTTCTTGTCATCAAGCTTGCGGCGCTGGTCCGGCGTCTTGTGCATCTTCGACAGTGGGCGCCACCATTTCAGGCCGATCAGCACCAGGGCTGCGACCAGGAAACCGGCCATTGGCGAGAACACCAGGGACGCACCGATATCGATCGCTTTCTGCCAGTTCACACCGTCAGCCAGGGGGATATCGTTGATCAGGGCGTTGGCCAGGCCGACACCGAGGATCGAACCGATCAGGGTGTGGGAGCTGGAGGCCGGGATACCGAAGTACCAGGTGCCCAGGTTCCAGGTGATCGCCGCTGCCAATAGCGAGAAGACCATGGCCAGGCCGTGGCCGGTGTTCACATTGATCAGCAACTCCACCGGCAGCAAGTGCACGATGGCGTAGGCGACACCGACACCACCGAGCAACACGCCGAGGAAGTTGAACACCCCGGAGAAGAACACGGCCAGGTGCGGCGGCATGGCTTTGGTATAGATGACTGTGGCCACCGCGTTAGCGGTGTCATGAAAGCCATTGATGAACTCGAAGGCGAGGACAAAGGCCAGGGCGAGCAGCAGGCTCACTAGAACCCAAGCATCCAGTCCGCTGAATAAATCGATCATGAAGGTTTTCTGACCCGGTCGTAAGGGGGCGCGATTATGCCAGAAAACCTTGGTAATCGATGCATTAGCTGCTCATCGGTAGCAATCTTCATTGAAATACCAGGGGCGAGAGGCGTCCATCCCAGGGTTTTCGGGGCTTTGGCAAGTCTTTGATTTATAAAGCGAGGGCGTGTTTCTGGGGGGAAATGCCACTGAATCGGCATGTCTGAAACATTTGTATGAAATTTCGTTTGCGACGATAGGACGCGTGCCGAATCTATCGCAGCCCTCGGCTGGCAATGCGCCAGCGGAGGTGGCAAGTGCCGCAGCTCAGGTCGAAGGGCTTATGGCTCTTCGGCCTTGAGTTCCTGTTCAATCTTTTGGATTTCCTGGGCAAACGCCTGATCGAGCAAGCTGGCGCGTTTACGCCAAGGTTTACGCTCGGGTTCAGGTTGCGCGGCGTAGGTGGTGACTTCCCCGCCGTAAACGTCCTTGTAACGTTGTTCCTGGCGCTCAAGTTCCGCGCGCAGTTCATCTTTCGTCACTGTATTACCTAATATGAGTTGAGTTTGATTATTGTGCAGTGGCATACCGGAAAGTCGCGTTCAGGCTGTTCAAAGTTGAACGGTTTAACGTTCAGTTTGAGTGAGTGGCCTGAGGTCGATACTTTAAACGGTTACTTGTGACCGACGATGCACACTGAATGTGTCGCCTGGCGAGCTCTGGCCCCGATAGTGAAACCGGGTTGACCTCTGCACAGCTTGCAGTATAGCGGCGCATTTTAAGAACACTATCACCATAAAGTTAAAATTTGCCAACTTCGTGTGTGCGTTTTGTTACTTAAGCGCGTCAGCCGATTGCGGAAAATATGGCGTCAGAAAGTCTTCCGCTCTTGAGCAAGAGCCTGGCGCTGTAAATTGCGATAATCGGAGGAGTGTCCGATAATCGCCCAGTGTCACTGGCCTGGCGTTGTGCATTGCGCCCCGTGCGGCTTGTAATAGCGGCCAAACCCGTTGACGGTTGAAAACAAGAAAAAGGACTCATGACATGAACGATCAATTGCGCAACTCCTTCGCGTCAGTGGCGCCACCGATCGTGGCGTCACCCGCCAAGCGCATCCAGGCGTTTACCGGCGATCCCGATTTCATGACTTCCCTGGCCCGCGGCCTGGCCGTGGTGCAGGCGTTCCAAGAGCGCAAGCGCCACCTGACCATCGCCCAGATCAGCCATCGCACGGAAATCCCCCGCGCCGCCGTGCGCCGTTGCCTCTACACCCTGATCAAGCTCGGCTACGCCACCACCGATGGGCGCACGTATTCGCTGCTGCCCAAGGTGTTGACCCTGGGCCATGCGTACCTGTCGTCCACGCCGTTGGCGGTGTCGGCGCAGCCTTATCTGGACCGCATGAGCGAGCAGCTCCACGAAGCCTGCAACATGGCCACCCTCGAAGGCGATGACATCCTCTACATCGCCCGTTCCGCCACGACCCAGCGCCTGATCTCGGTGGACCTGTCGGTAGGCGGCCGCTTGCCGGCGTACTGCACGTCCATGGGCCGCATCCTGCTCGCCGCGCTGGATGATGCATCGCTACAGGACTACCTCGACCACGCCGACCTGCAAACCAAGACCAGCCGCACCCTGACCACCCCGGCGGCCTTGCTTGAGTGCCTGCAACAAGTGCGTCAGCAGGGCTGGTGCATTGTCGATCAGGAGCTGGAGCAGGGCCTGCGCTCCATCGCTGTGCCGGTCTATGACGCCTCCGGCCAGGTGCTGGCCGCGCTCAACGTCAGCACCCACGCCGGCCGTGTCAGCCGCAGCGAGTTGGAGCAGCGTTTCCTGCCGAGCATGCTCAGCGCCAGCCGCGAGCTGAGCGCGCAGTTGTTTACCTAAGCTGTTCGGTGATCGCACAGATCCCGGCTCTATCAATTGACGATGTTTCCCCCGGCTTATTACTGTGCGGCAGCGCTCTAGGGCGCGCCCCAATAATAATGACGACCCAAGGTTGTCAGCCCGCCCATCGGTGTGGAAATAACAATAATGAATCAACCGTCTGTTGGTACGACCCTGGACGTCCAGTCCTTCATCAATGCCCAGCCACTCTCGCGCTACCAGTGGCGCGTGGTGATCCTGTGTTTCCTGATTGTCTTTCTTGATGGCCTCGACACGGCGGCCATGGGCTTTATTGCGCCTGCGCTGTCCCAGGACTGGGGCATCGACCGTGCCAGCCTCGGCCCGGTAATGAGCGCCGCGCTGATCGGCATGGTATTCGGCGCCCTCGGCTCCGGCCCGTTGGCCGACCGGTTCGGGCGCAAAATGGTGTTGGTGGGCGCGGTGCTGGTGTTTGGTGCATTCAGCCTGGCCTCGGCCTACGCCTCTAACGTCGACCAGTTGCTGGTACTGCGCTTTCTTACCGGGCTTGGCCTGGGGGCGGGCATGCCGAACGCCACCACGCTGCTCTCCGAGTACACCCCGGAGCGCCATAAATCCCTGCTGGTGACCAGCATGTTCTGCGGTTTCAACCTGGGTATGGCCGGCGGTGGGTTTATCTCGGCCAAACTGATCCCGGCGTTCGGCTGGCACAGCCTGCTGCTGATCGGCGGCATCCTGCCGTTGATCCTCGCGGTGGTGTTGCTGGTGTGGCTGCCGGAGTCGGCGCGTTACCTGGTGGTGCGCAATCGCGGCACCGACAAGGTGCGCAAGACCCTGGCGCCCATCGAGCCGAACATCGTCGCTCAAGCCAGCGACTTCAGCGTGCCCGAGCAAAAAACCGTGAAGGCCCGCAACGTGTTCGCGGTGATCTTCTCCGGCACCTACAGCGCCGGCACCTTGCTGCTGTGGCTGACCTACTTCATGGGCCTGGTGATCGTCTACCTGCTGACCAGCTGGCTGCCGACCCTGATGCGCGACAGCGGCGCCAGCATGGAGCAGGCCGCGTTTATCGGCGCGTTGTTCCAGTTTGGCGGGGTGCTGAGCGCCGTCGGCGTGGGCTGGGCGATGGACCGCTTCAATCCGCACAAAGTCATCGGCACGTTTTACCTGCTGGCTGGGGTGTTTGCCTACGCGGTAGGCCAGAGCCTGGGCAATATCACGCTACTGGCCACCTTGGTGTTGATCGCCGGGATGTGTGTCAACGGCGCGCAATCGGCGATGCCGTCGCTGGCGGCGCGGTTTTACCCGACCCAGGGGCGTGCCACCGGGGTCTCGTGGATGCTGGGGATTGGGCGGTTCGGCGCGATCCTCGGGGCGTGGATGGGGGCGACGTTGCTGGGGCTGGGTTGGAATTTCGAGCAGGTGCTGACGGCGTTGGTGATTCCGGCGGCGTTGGCCACCACTGCGGTGGTGATCAAGGGCATGGTCAGCCATGCGGATGCGACCTGAGGCTTAGCGCCGATCTTATGGCGGCAGGGTTTGTGTGGGAGCTGGCTTGCCTGCGATAGCGGTCTGTCAGTTGATAAATTAGGTGCTGATCCGCCGCTATCGCGGGCAAGCCCGCTCCCACAGTGGGGGCGGTGCCTGCTTGAGTCCTTGCATTTAGGAAAAGTTAGCCAGGCAACAATTAGTTCGATTATCGAACACTTAGTCGATTATCGGATTGTTACAGCCATTTCCCCGACTTAATCTTCAAGGCACTTCGGCGCCACCTCTGCGCCTTTTTCGATCCACACCGGGAGCCCGACCCCATGGCTGAAATGCTCACCCTGACCGACGCGGTAAAGCGTTTCGTGAACGACGGCGATACCGTTGCGCTCGAAGGCTTCACCCACCTGATCCCCACGGCGGCGGGTCATGAAATCATTCGTCAGGGCAAGAAAGACCTGACGCTGGTGCGTATGACGCCTGACTTGGTCTACGACCAATTGATTGGTGCCGGCTGCGCGCGCAAGTTGATTTTCTCCTGGGGCGGCAACCCGGGCGTGGGTTCCCTGCATCGCCTGCGTGACGCGGTCGAGAAGCAATGGCCGCAACCGCTGGAGATCGAAGAACACAGCCACGCCGACCTGGCCAACGCCTACGTCGCCGGCGCTTCTGGCCTGCCGTTCGCGGTGCTGCGTGCCTACGCCGGTTCCGACCTGCCGAAGGTCAACCCGCTGATCAAGACCGTGACCTGCCCGTTCACCGGCGAAGTGCTGGCGGCCGTGCCGTCGGTGCGTCCGGACGTGACCGTGATCCACGCGCAAAAGGCCGACCGCAAGGGCAACGTGCTGCTCTGGGGCATTCTCGGTGTGCAGAAGGAAGCGGCCCTGGCGGCCAAGCGTTGCATCGTCACCGTCGAAGAAATTGTCGATGACTTGAATGCACCGATGAACAGTTGCGTGTTGCCGACCTGGGCCCTGACTGCGGTGTGCCATGTACCCGGTGGTGCGCATCCGTCCTACGCCCATGGCTACAACGAGCGCGATAATCGCTTCTATCAGGCGTGGGACCCCATCGCCCGCGACCGTGAGACTTTTACTGCCTGGATAGACGAATACATCCACGGCACCGCCGACTTCAGTGAATTCCAGGCCAAGCTGGCCACTGCACAGGAGGCCAAGTAATGGCTTACTCCACCAACGAAATGATGACCGTCGCTGCGGCGCGTCGCCTCAAGAATGGCTCCGTGTGTTTTGTCGGCATCGGTTTGCCCTCCAAGGCCGCCAACCTGGCGCGCCTGACCTCGTCGCCGGATGTGGTGCTGATCTACGAGTCGGGCCCGATTGGCGCCAAGCCGAGCGTGCTACCACTGTCCATCGGTGATGGCGAGCTGGCGGAAACCGCCGACACCGTCGTGCCAACCGGTGAGATCTTTCGCTACTGGCTGCAAGGCGGGCGCATCGACGTCGGTTTTCTCGGCGCGGCCCAGGTCGATCGCTTCGGCAATATCAACACTACCGTGGTCGGTGATTACCACCAGCCTAAAGTGCGCCTGCCGGGTGCCGGTGGCGCGCCAGAAATCGCTGGCTCCGCGAAGAGCGTGCTGATTATCCTCAAACAGTCGGCGCGTTCGTTTGTCGACAAGCTGGATTTCATCACCTCGGTGGGCCACGGCGAAGGCGGCGATTCACGCAAGCGTCTGGGCCTGCCGGGCGCCGGGCCTGTAGGGATCATTACCGACCTGTGCATCATGGAGCCGGAAGAGGGCACCCATGAATTTGTCGTCACCGCGTTGCACCCTGGCGTCACTCGCGAGCAAGTGGTGGCCGCTACCGGTTGGGCGATTCGTTTTGCCGAACAGGTCAGCACCACCGCCGAACCGACCGACGTCGAGCTGAACGCCCTGCGTGATCTGGAAGCACGCACCGCCGCCGCCCACGGCCAAGCGCCAGGAGAAGCCTGATGCGCGACGTATTTATCTGTGACGCCATCCGCACCCCCATCGGCCGTTTCGGCGGTGGTCTGGCCACGGTGCGCGCCGATGACCTGGCGGCCTTGCCGATCAAGGCGCTGATCGAGCGCAACCCGTCGGTGGATTGGAGCGCGGTGGACGAAGTGTTCCTCGGCTGCGCCAACCAGGCCGGCGAAGACAACCGCAACGTCGCGCGCATGGCGCTGTTGCTGGCGGGCCTGCCGGAGAGCGTTCCGGGCGTGACCCTCAACCGTTTGTGCGCTTCGGGCATGGACGCCATCGGCACGGCCTTCCGCGCCATCGCCAGCGGCGAAATGGAGCTGGCGATTGCCGGCGGCGTCGAGTCGATGTCCCGCGCGCCATTCGTGATGGGCAAGGCCGGCGCGGCGTTTTCGCGCGACATGAAGCTGGAAGACACCACCATCGGTTGGCGTTTTATCAACCCGTTGATGAAGGCCCAATACGGCGTGGACGCGATGCCGCAGACCGCCGATAACGTCGCCGATGACTACAACGTATCCCGCGCCGACCAGGACGCCTTCGCCCTGCGCAGCCAACAACGTACCGCTGCCGCGCAAGCCGCTGGGTTCTTCGCCGAGGAAATCGTGCCGGTGCGGGTCGCCCATAAAAAAGGCGAGACCCTGGTGGAACACGATGAGCATCCACGGGACACCACCTTGGAAGCGCTGACCAAGCTCAAGCCCGTGAACGGCCCGGACAAAACCGTGACGGCCGGCAACGCTTCCGGCGTGAACGACGGCGCGGCAGCCTTGATCCTTGCGTCCGCCGAAGCGGTGAAAAAACACGGCCTGACCGCCCGCGCCCGTGTATTGGGCATGGCCAGCGCCGGCGTTGCGCCGCGTGTGATGGGCATCGGCCCGGTGCCAGCGGTACGCAAGCTGGTGGAGCGCCTCGGTCTGGCGGTCACTGACTTTGACGTCATTGAACTCAACGAAGCTTTCGCCAGCCAAGGCTTGGCGGTGCTGCGTGAACTGGGCATCGCCGACGACGCGCCGCAGGTCAACCCGAACGGCGGCGCCATCGCCCTCGGTCACCCGCTGGGCATGAGCGGCGCACGGCTGGTATTGACCGCCCTGCATCATTTGGAAAAAACCGGTGGCCGCAAAGGTCTGGCGACCATGTGTGTGGGCGTCGGCCAAGGGTTGGCCCTGGCGATTGAACGCATCTAATAAGAGAGGATTGCTCCATGAGTGACAAGCCCGGTTACCGGCGCCCGCAAGCGGGCACCCAACCTGATTACCTGCACCCGGCCTACCAATCGACGAACGTGCGTTCGCCGTCGCAGCCGTTGGTGTTTCTGCCCCATTCCCTGTCGGAAATCACCGGCCCGACCATCGGCGCCGAGCGCATCAACGCGAAGGACAACGACCTGACCGCCCAGCATGACGGCGAGCCCCAGGGCGAACGCATCATCATTCACGGGCGTGTGCTCGATGAAAACGGCCTGCCGGTGCCGGGCATCCTGGTGGAGATCTGGCAGGCCAACGCCGCCGGTCGCTACAACCACAAGCGTGACCTGCACGACGCGCCGCTGGACCCGAACTTCACCGGCACCGGCCGCACCGTCACCGACGCCGACGGCTGGTATCAGTTCCAGACCATCAAACCCGGCGCCTACCCGTGGGGCAACCACCACAACGCATGGCGCCCGGCGCATATCCACTTTTCGCTGTTCGGCCCCAGCGTGCTGACGCGCCTGGTCACGCAGATGTACTTCCCCGGCGACCCGCTGCTGGAATACGACCCGATCTACAACTGCGTGCCGGACACCAGCGCCAAGGAGCGCTTGATCGCCCGTTTCGACCTGGAAAAAACCATTCCTTCCTATGCCCTCGGCTACCGCTGGGACATCGTCCTGCGCGGCCGCGACGCCACGCCGATGGAGAAATGAGATGACACTCAACGCGACCACGTCCCACACCGTCGGGCCGTATTACCACATCGGCCTGACCTGGCTGAACCGCGAAGACCTGACCACCGCCGCCACCCTCGGTGAACGCGTGGCCATCAGCGGGCAAGTGCTGGACGGCAACGGTGATGTCGTCAATGACGCCATGCTGGAAGTCTGGCAGGCCAACGCCGCCGGCAAATATGACCACCCGGAAGATGAGCAGGACAAAGCGCTCGACCCGAACTTCGAAGGCTTTGGCCGGGTGCCGGTAGATGGGGAAGGGCGGTTTCGCTTTACCACCATCAAGCCCGGCGCGGTGCCGGGGCTGAAGGGCACGACCCAAGCGCCGCACCTGGTGGTGCTGGTGTTTGCCCGTGGCCTGGTGAAGCACTTGCTCACGCGGATTTATTTTGACGGCGAGTCGATGAATGGGGATGACCCGTTGTTGGCGTGTGTGCCGGCTGCGCGGCGTGAGACATTGATTGCGAAGCAGGATGCAGCGGGTGTGCATCAGTGGAATGTTGTGTTGCAGGGGACCGATAGGGAGACGGTGTTCTTCGATTATTGATCTGTAGCAGCGGCAAGTTTCGAGCTGCAAGCCTCAAGAGAAAGCAGTTGTCGCGGCAGCGCTTCTCTTGCAGCTTGTAGCTTGAAACTTGTAGCTGTTCCAATTGCGGAACGAGCTTGTTGCAAAGTATGTCTAGGCTATAACCGTTCCCACTGAGTGAAAAATCATGACAACAGCCACCAGTCACTACACCGGAGAAGAACGCCGCAAACGGATTTTTGCGATTGTCGGGGCTTCCTCCGGCAACCTCGTCGAATGGTTCGACTTCTACGTCTACGCCTTCTGCGCCATCTACTTCGCCCCCGCCTTCTTTCCGTCGGACAACCCCACCGTACAGCTGGTGAATACGGCGGGCGTATTCGCCGCCGGTTTCCTGATGCGGCCCATCGGCGGCTGGCTGTTCGGGCGTGTGGCCGACAAGCACGGCCGTAAAAACTCGATGATGATCTCGGTGCTGATGATGTGCGCCGGCTCCCTGGTCATCGCCTTTTTGCCTACCTATAACGACATCGGCGTCTGGGCACCCATCCTGCTGCTGGTCGCGCGCCTGTTCCAGGGCCTGTCCGTGGGCGGCGAATACGGCACCACCGCGACCTACATGAGTGAAGTGGCCCTCAAGGGGCAGCGTGGGTTCTTCGCCTCCTTCCAATACGTGACCCTGATCGGCGGGCAACTGCTGGCAGTGCTGGTGGTGGTGATCCTGCAACAGATCCTCACTGAAGAAGAGCTGCGCGCTTGGGGCTGGCGGATTCCGTTTGTGATCGGTGCCATTGCGGCAGTGATCTCCCTGTTGCTGCGCCGCACCTTGAAAGAAACCACCAGCAAGGAAATGCGCGAAGACAAGGACGCCGGCAGCATTGCCGCGCTGTTTCGCGACCACAAGGCAGCGTTTATCACGGTGCTGGGCTACACCGCAGGCGGCTCGCTGATTTTCTACACCTTCACCACTTATATGCAGAAGTACCTGGTGAACACGGTCGGCATGCACGCCAAGACGTCGAGCTACATCATGACCGGCGCGCTATTCCTGTATATGTGCATGCAGCCGGTGTTCGGCATGCTCGCGGACAAGATTGGCCGCCGTAACTCGATGCTGTGGTTTGCCGGCCTTGGCACCTTGTTCACCGTGCCGATCCTGCTCACCTTGAAAACCGTCAGCAGCCCGTTCCTGGCCTTTGTGTTGATCACCCTGGCCTTGGCGATTGTCAGCTTCTACACCTCCATCAGCGGCCTGGTCAAAGCGGAAATGTTCCCGCCCCAGGTGCGCGCCCTGGGTGTAGGCCTGGCGTATGCGGTGGCCAATGCGATCTTTGGCGGCTCGGCGGAATTCGTCGCGCTGAGCCTCAAGTCCATCGGCATGGAAAACAGCTTTTATTGGTACGTCACGGCGATGATGGCGATCGCTTTCCTGTTCAGCTTGCGCTTGCCGAAACAGGCGGCGTACCTGCACCACGATTTGTAAGGGACGCGTTATGACACTGCGCACGAGCAATCAACTGTTCGACGCTTACTTCACGGCGGGCAGCATGGCCGAGGTGTTCTGCGACCAGGGACGCTTGCAGGGCATGCTGGATTTTGAAGCGGCGCTGGCTCGGGCCGAGGCGCGGGTGGGTTTGATCCCGCAAGCTGCCGTCGCGCCGATTGCCCAGGCGTGCCTGGCCTCGCTGTACGACGTCGATGCCCTCGGCGTGGCGATTGCCACGGCGGGCAATTCGGCGATCCCGCTGGTGAAGGCGCTGGGCAAGTTGATCGCCAGTGAAGACGCTGGCGCTGAACGTTATGTGCACCTGGGCGCCACCAGCCAGGATGTGATGGACACCGGCCTGGTGCTGCAACTGCGCCAGGCGCTGGCGCTGATCGAAACGGACCTGGCGCGCCTGGGCGATATCCTCGCCGCACAGGCCCAGCGCTATGCCGATGTGCCGCTGGCCGGCCGCACCTGGTTGCAGCATGCGACGCCGGTCACGCTGGGGATGAAAATCGCCGGCTGGCTGGGGGCGGTGACCCGCAGCCGGCAACGCCTGGCCGAGTTGAAACCGCGTTTGCTGGTGCTGCAGTTTGGCGGCGCATCCGGCACGTTGGCGGCGCTCGGCGAACAGGCACTGCCGGTGGCGCAGGCCTTGGCCGACGAGTTGCAGTTGGGCCTGCCCGAACAACCCTGGCACACCCAGCGCGATCGCCTGGTGGAGTTCGCCAGCGTGCTCGGCCTGATCGCCGGCAGCCTGGGCAAACTGGGGCGTGACATCAGCCTGTTGATGCAGACCGAAGCGGCCGAGGTGTTCGAACCTTCTGCGCCGGGCAAAGGTGGCTCGTCCACCATGCCGCACAAACGCAACCCGGTGGGCGCAGCCGTGCTGATCAGCGCCGCCACCCGCGTGCCCGGCCTGGTGGCGACGATGTTCAGCGCCATGCCTCAAGAGCACGAGCGTAGCCTGGGCCTGTGGCATGCCGAATGGGAAACCCTGCCGGAGATCTGCCGGCTGGTGTCCGGCGCGCTGCAACAGGCGCTGCTGGTGAGCGAAGGTCTGGAGGTCGATCCTGAGCGCATGACGCAAAACCTCGACTTGACCCAAGGCCTGGTGTTGGCCGAAGCCGTCAGCATCGTGCTCGCCCAGCGCCTGGGCCGTGAGACCGCACACCATCTGCTGGAACACTGCTGCAAACGCGCCGTCGCCGAAGGGCGGCACTTGCGTGCGGTGCTGGCGGACGAATCCCAGGTCACTGCCGAACTGTCAGCGACCGAACTCGACCGCCTGCTCGACCCCGCCCATTACCTGGGGCTGGCCCGCAGCTGGGTCAGCCGCGCCATCACCGAACATTTTGCTTGAGGAGACCACCGTGGCCTTTGTACAACTCGCCGAGGGCGAACTGCATTACCAACTGGACGGCCCCGTGGGCGCGCCGGTCTTGGTGCTGTCCAACTCCCTGGGCACCGACCTGCACATGTGGGACATCCAGATCCCGGCGTTCACCGAGCACTTTCGGGTGCTGCGCTTTGATACCCGTGGCCATGGCAAATCCCTGGTCACCGAGGGGCCCTACAGCATCGAGCAACTGGGCCGCGACGTGATCGCGCTGTTGGATGCGCTGGATATCCAACGCGCTCATTTCTGTGGCTTGTCCATGGGTGGCTTGATCGGCCAGTGGCTGGGCATCAACGCGGGCGAACGCTTGCACCGCCTGGTGGTGTGCAACACCGCCGCCAAGATCGGCACGCCGGAGATCTGGAACCCGCGTATCGAGATGGTCCTGCGCGACGGCAAGGCGGCGATGGTCGCCCTGCGCGATGCGTCGATTGCGCGCTGGTTTACCGCCGATTTTGCGGCGGCCAACCCGCACCAGGCCAAGCAGATCACCGACATGCTGGCCGCCACATCCCCCGCAGGTTACGCCGCCAACTGCGCTGCCGTGCGCGATGCGGACTTTCGCGAGCAACTGGCATTGATCAAGGCCCCGACCCTGGTGATCGCCGGCACCGACGACGCCGTTACGCCACCGGAGGGCAGCCACTTTATCCAGAACCATGTGCAGGGTGCCGAATACGCCGAGTTCTATGCGGCGCACCTGTCCAATGTCCAGGCCGGTGCTGCGTTCAGCGATCGGGTTATTGAATTTCTGCTGGCCCACTGAGGAGCTTTTTGTGGACGAGAAACAACGTTACGCCGACGGCCTGCAAGTGCGCCGCGAAGTGCTGGGCGACGCCCATGTCGACCGCAGCCTCAACGCCTTGACCGAGTTCAACAGCGAATTCCAGAACATGATCACCCGCCACGCCTGGGGTGACATCTGGACCCGCCCCGGTTTGCCTCGGCACACCCGCAGCCTGATCACCATCGCAATGCTGATCGGCATGAACCGCAATGAAGAACTCAAGCTGCACCTGCGCGCCGCCGCCAGCAATGGCGTGACCCGTGCGGAGATCAAGGAAGTGCTGATGCAGAGCGCGATCTACTGCGGGATACCGGCGGCGAATGCGACGTTTCACCTAGCGGAGTCGGTGTGGGATGAGTTGGGTATCGAGTCGCGCCAACCCTCCTGAACTTGAAACACGATCCAATGTGGGAGCTGGCTTGCCTGCGAAAGCGGTGTATCAGCCAGCAACTGTGTAGCTGACCCACCGCCATCGCAGGCAAGCCAGCTCCCACATTAATTGCAGAGTGTCAGTGGGAATCGGCATCCCACACCCAGTTCCACACGCCCGGCAGGTGCACCGGTTCACTCACATCCTTCACCGTGCGGGCCAGGGCGGCGCGTTCGAGCTGGGCCGTGTCGGTGTAGAACGGCTCGGCCGCGGTCTTCATGCCGTTGATCCGTGCGCTGTCCAGCAGGATCTGCAAGTACTCCTGAATGTGCCGCGCCGTGTAGCGGTTGATGTCGTGAAACGTCACCACCACCGGAATCACTCCGTCTACCGTCGGCAACTCACCCAATGCGATGCGTTCGCGCACCACCGACAGTTGGCGATACAAATTCGCGCGGCGACGCGGGCTGCCGTTGAACCCCCAGATCTTGCCGTCGTTGGCACTCAAATCGGTCAGCAGCACGTGCATGCCATGACGCTGGTAGGCGGCGAAGGTGCGGCGGTCGTAGTTCCAGAACGGTGGGCGCACCAGCAGGGGCGGGCGGCCTGTGATCGAGGCGATATCGGCCGCGCCTTGGCTGAGGGTGCTTTCCAGCTCGGCGTCATTCAGCCAGCGATGGTTGGTATGAAACGTCGTGGCCGTGTGGAACGCCAGGATGTGCCCGCCGGCGTACTCGCGTTCCATGGTCTTGCGCCCACGTGAACTGCCGCCGGAGCGTGAAGATTCGGTTTGTAGGAAGAACACCGCCTTGATCCCCGGCAACACTGGGTTGTGCGCCAGGTCGGCGACCACCGAACGGCTCGGGTTGTTGTAGCCGGAGGCGCTGGGGCCGTCATCGAAGGTCAGCAGGAAACGGATCGGCGCCTGGGCTTGCAGGCGTTGTTCGGTCTGCGGCGTGAGGGCGATGGGTGCACCGATGCAGCCGCTGAGGCTCAAGGCCAGGGCAAGCAGGGCGCACGTTAAAGCGAAGGATTTCATGGTGTGCACGGGCTCAAATAAAAAGCCGCTGCTGATTCAGCTCAGCAGCGGCAGGCGCGCACCATACAGCAAGATCGGCTGTGCAAGGTTACAGGCTGACAAACGAGCGTCGCTAGGGTTCAGCCGATGTACTGCGTGCGCAGCGGCTTGCCCATTTCTTCATTCAAGGCGTTTTCAGTGAGGGCTTTGGGGTTGAGGGTGTTTGCCGGCGTGGTCGGTAGCCCCACGGCTTGAAGTTCGCTGTTGGGCGTCTCGTCAAGCTTACCGTCATGCACTGTGGTGGTTGTGCCCGCTAAAGCGTTGCCGTTGGCGGCGTTCCAGGCATGAACCATTTCGTGATAAAGCACCGTGATCGGGGCGTAAGTCACCCCCGCGACTGTTTCCACTGCGCTGCGGCTATAGCTGATTTGCGCCCGGTCCGCCCGCGATCCCGGAACGCCGTTGACCATGAACCCCCATTTTGGATCGTCACCGACCACAGGCGCGTGCTCATGGCCAAACAAGGTCTTGAGTTCCTGGCTGCCATAGACATAGCCACTGCCGGTGTCGAGCAGATCTTCGACGAGTGTTACTGGTGCGCCGTTGCGCTGGGCGATGGCGCTCATCGCGGCCAGCATCTGTTTACCGTTGGGGGATAGGCGCAGCAGGGCCAGATCGTCCTCCACCCGTTGGATGAACTCGGTCGAGCCCTTGATCACCAATCCTGTTTGGGGCTCGGGGTCGGCCGACACAGCGGTCAATAGGGAACCGTTCAGGTGGTTTATCGTATCGTCGGGCTGAGCGTAGATCAGGTCGCCTGGACGATTGGCAATGACTGCATCGCGGCCGTCGCCGGTGTAGAAGGTGCTGCGGTCGTGGCCGATCAAGCGATCGTTACCGGCACCGCCATGCAGCACCGTATGGCCGCTACCGGCGTACAGTCGATCATTGCCGTTGCCGCCATCCAGGTTGCTGGTTTTGCTTTTGGGCCCCGCACCGGCGTAGAGACGGTCATTGCCATTGTTGCCGTACAGGGTGTTATCGCCAGTGCCCCCGATGAGCGTGTCGTTACCGTCGTTACCCTCTGCATAACCAAGGCCACTGCCAAGGCGCAGCACATCATCGCCTTTGCCGCCGAACAGGCGGGTGTAACCACCGCCGGCATGTACGCGATCATCGCCGTCCCCTGCATCCACGATCACGGGCTGAGTCACGTTGGCGTCGATGCGGATGTTGTCGTCACCGCCGTGGGTCTTGAGGTGAAAGGTGACTGGCCTGCCGTCTTTATCGTGGCTGTCAAAACGATACAACCGGCCGTTGACCTGAACATCCAGTTGGCCGGGACGTGTCTGGCGGATATGGATCTGGTCTGCCTTGTTACTCGTCTCAAGAATCAGGCTGTTTTTCAGGCTGTAAGTCACGTCCTGCTCCCACAGCGATTGGCCGCAGGCTTTCAAATTGCCGTCATCGAGGATCGGTTGAATATGGGCCTGGATTGGATTGTCGGGTGTGAACACGCGTTGCGGGGGAACAGCGGGTACGTAGTGGCTGTTGTCGAATGTGGCCACGTGATGCTGCGGTGAGTCATGCTCGCGCTTCAGGGGAAGGTAGTTCGCGTTTGCAAGGCTTTTGGACACTTCCATATGAAATCCTTTTTGAAGAGTCAGGCGATATGCCTGACTACTGGAAGTGTCCATCTGTGCCCAAACGTTCCCGCGAGGTTGTAATGAGGTCTTACAGCAAGCTGATCGGGTAACTGACGATCAACCGGTTTTCATCGAACTCATTGTTGCTGTAGTCGCGGCGCATGGTGGAGTTGCGCAGGCGCACCGTGAGGTTTTTCGCCACGCCGCTCTGCACGGTGTAGCCCACTTCGCTTTCGCGGCCCCATTCCTTGCCGTCGGTGATTAAGCCTGTGTGTACGTTGCTGCCGCTGATGTAGCGGTTCATCAGGGTCAGGCCCGGCACGCCGAGGGCGGCGAAGTTGTAGTCGTGGCGCAGTTGCCAGGATTTTTCCTGGGCGTTGTCGTAGCTGGAGTTGTAGCTGTCGTTGGCCAGGGTGCCGCCGCTGGTGCCGTTGACGCGCATCCAGGCGTTGTTGCCGGTGAGTTTTTGCAGGCCGACGTAGAAGGTGTTGCCGCCGTATTTGGCCGAGAACAGGCCGGACCAGGTCTTGTTGTCGAGGCTGCCGGCGCGGGCGCTGCCGTCGTCCTTGCCGTAGAAGAAACCGAGGTTGGCGCCCAGGGTCCAGTCGCCCAAGGGCTGGCTGTGGATCACGTTGACGAACTGCTGGCGGTAGATGTCCTTGAGCTGAGCGTTCCACAGGCCGACCTGGGTGCGCTTGTCGTTGAACGCGTATTCGCCGCCCTGGAAGTTGAAGCGGTCGGAGGTGAAGGCGGTTTTACCGACCATCGACATGTCGTTCATGCTGCTGTCGTCACGCGGGCTGTTGGCGCGGAACTGGCCGCCGTAGAGGGTCAGGCCGTCGATTTCCCTGGAGGTGACCTGCCCGCCGCGCAGGGTTTGTGGCAGGGAGCGGCCGTCATCCGCGCGCAGGATCGGCAGCACCGGCATCCATTCGCCGACCTTCAATTCGGTCTTGGAGATCTTCGCCTTGAACGCCACGCCCAGGCGCCCGAACTCATCCGCTGGGCGGCCGTCGTGGTCCAGCGGCAGCAATTGGGTGCCGCCGGTGCCGCGTCCGCCATCGAGTTTCAACGAGTACATGCCCAGCACATCCACGCCGAAACCCACCGTGCCTTGGGTGAAGCCGGACTTGGCGTCGAGGATGAAACTTTGCGTCCACTCCTGCGCGCCGCCCTGGGTCTTGGTCGGGTTGGTGTAATTGCGGTTGAAGAAGAAATTGCGCAGGTTGAGGTTGGCGCTGGCGTCTTCGAGGAAGCCGTGTTCTTCGGCGACGACGGGCAAGGCAAGGCTGGTGACTGCGGCAGCCAGCAACAGCTGGCGAGGGCGGAACGTGCTCATGGCGTTGAACCTATTGTTATTGGGGGTTGTGCAGGTGCGGGCCATGGTGCGGGGCGGGGTGCAAGCGGTTCAATCGGGGGAAGGCGGGTTGTGGGCGATGATCGCACGCAAGTTGCCGGGCACTGGGGCCCGGCGTGTTTGTGCCTAGAGAACGTGCGTCAGGCTGGTCCATGGGATCTCGGGCAGATAGCGCTGGCACAGCAGCGTGGCAGGCACCATCAGCGCCAGGAACACCGCTTGCAACGGGCTCCAATGCGCCCAATGCAGGCCGCTGAACCACGGGTAATAGTGCTCGACGTGCTCGCTGACCTGACCGATGCGCTTGGCGTGCAGCACGTGGATCAGGATCATCCCGGCGTACCCCAGCATGCCCATCACCCCCAGCAGCATGCCGAAGAACACCAGCAGGCAAAGTTGTGGAACACCGTGGCGCAGCACCAGCCACTGCTGATGCGGGTTGAAGCGTTCGGGTAGCAGGCGCTGGGTCAGCCACAGGTCGGGGATGATCAAGCGTGAAGTCACGGCGGCCCACAGTTGTGTGCCACGGATCGCGAGGAAGGCCGGAATGACGGTCAGCAGCACCACCAGGATCGCCTCGGTGGACAGTGTTTTGGTCTCGGGGACGAGGGCCAGTCCCGTGGCCAAGGCGAGCGCGCCCCACAGCCGTATCCAGCTGCGATGGGACACCGGGCGCGGGAGGAATTTGCGCCAGAAAAACACGTCGGCCTGGGGCAGGCGCTCCAGCAGTTGCGGATAACGCCAGTTGAGGGTTTCGGCCAGCTGTTGGCAGGCGTGCCAGTCGTTGTCACTGAACTGCGCCGTCATCCAGCTTTGCTGGGTGTCGGACAGGGGCGTCAGCAGCAGGCGCGCGGCCATGGCATCGGCGGATTTCCACGTGGGGTCCTGCGCTTTGGCCTGCAAGTGTTCGTAGAAACTCTCCTGCTCGCAACGCGCGACCAGGTCGCGCCACATCCAGGCCGGTTCCGGGTACACGCCTTGCTGGTCGTCCCAGCCGAACGCCTGGCACACGCGCTCGAACAGCGGCACGCTCCAGGTGGTGTCGTGGAGCAGGTGCAGGACGATCCGCTGCCACTGTTGTTGCAGGTCGAACACCCGCAGCCAGGGTTGGCTGTTGTACTGGCTGAGCTGGGTGATGAACTCGCGTTCGGCCTTTTGCTCCAGCAGTTCCTGCAAGGTGCGGCGGTACTCCTGCAACAGTTCGCCGGTCAGCGCGTCGTGCTGCCATGGGGTCATGGCCACCTGTTGCCAGGGTGTCAGCCATTCCAGGTGCTGCACGGCCCAACTGACAATTGCACCGCGCTCGCCGGGGCTGTCGAAACAATGGCGCAACAGGCCGGCCTGGAACGCTTCGCTACAACCTTGCTGCTGCGCCTGGGCCCAGCGCTCGTCGAGGTTGTGCAGGTTGAGGCCGCTGATCAGCGCCTGGGCCGGGTCGGGCTTGGGCGTTTCAAGCGGGGCAGGGTGCAGGGCGCTGACGTCCATCAACTCGGCGAGGTCGTTGAGGTTGCCGTAGGCCTGTGCTGCCACGGGCTCTTCCACGCGGGTGTCGTCTTCTTCCCAGTCAGCGCGCCAGCGTGCGTAGGCCAGCGCTTCTTCATAGGCTTCGCGCAGGCGCTGGAAACCCTCGGCGTCATCGTCCGGGCGGCAGTTTTTGAGCAGGCGCGCGTAGGTGCGCTTGATGGTGCGCTCGTCGGTGTCTTCCGGCAGTTGCAGTACGGTCCAACAATCCATGGGGTGTTTCCTCAGCGCCAGAACCCGTTGTCGAGCTGTTCAAGTTGGCGGGTCAATTCGCTGCGGGCCTCGCGGATGCGCCGCTCGTCCTGGGTGTCGAGCACCTGCTGGAACTGCGCGGCCCAGTGGCCGAATTGCTCGCGCAGCTCGCCGAGGTTTTCCTGGTAGAGCCGTTCGAGGCGGGCGCTGAGCACGGTGTTGACCTGTTGGTCGCGCGGGTGGACCTTGAGCAGCGCCAGGGCTTGCAGGCGTTGCTGGATTTCGTCCGGACTCAACACGCCGGGGTTGTTCTCGATCACCAGGGAGTGTTGCTCGCCGGTCAGCGGGATCTTCACCTGGGCTTCCAGCAGGCCGTTGTTGTCGTAGGTGAAGCGCACCTCCAGCGAGACTTCACCGGCCTTGCGCTTGGGCACGGCAATGTCCAGTTGGCCCAGCTCGATGTTGTCTTTGACCAGGCGGCTTTCGCCCTGGTAGATCTTCAGCAGCACCTGGCTCTGGTTGTCGTGCAGGGTGACCACGCTCTTGACCCGGCTCACCGGCACGCTGCTGTTGCGTTCGATCAGCGGCAGGTAGTGGCCGCTTTCGATATGGCCACCGTACTGCTGCGAGGTTTCGATGCCCAGGGTGTAGGGGCAGACGTCGGTCAGCACCACTTCTTCCAGCGCTGCCGAGCGCGCTTTGAGCGCAGCCTGGATCGCGGCGCCGTGGGCGACCACCTGGTCCGGGTCGAGGCTGATGGACGGGAAGCGCCCGAACAAACCGGCGGCGAGCTTGCGCACCAGCGGCATGCGCGTGGTGCCACCCACCAGGAGGATTTCATCGAGGTCGCCGACGCGAATCCGCGCATCGCGCAGGGCTCGCTCGATGGGCGCGCGCAGGCGTTCCAGCAGCGGCGTGTAGAGTTTGGTGAGTTCCTGCTGGGTGATGGTTTTGAGCCATTGCTGGCCGTCGACGCGCAGGGCGAATTCGGCGCTGTCGTCCTGGCCCAGGGCCTTGCGCACGCGCTCGGCTTCACGGCGCAGGGCGTGCAACACGCTGCTGGTGGGTGGGAACCCGGCGGCGTGGCGCTGGCTGTCGACGAAGTGTTCCAGCAGCAGGGTGTCGAAGTCTTCACCGCCGAGGAAGTTGTCGCCGGCGCTGGCACGCACTTCCATCACGCCGTCGAACAGCTCGATGATCGACACGTCAAAGGTGCCGCCGCCAAGGTCGAACACCAGGAACGAAGTTTCCTTGTCGCGCTGATGCAGGCCGTAGGCGAGGGCGGCAGCGGTGGGTTCGTTGATCAGTTTGTCGACGTTGAGCCCGGCCAACTCACCGGCGATGCGCGTGGCTTTGCGTTGGCCGTCGCTGAAGTAGGCGGGCACGCTGATCACGGCGTCGGTGACGGTGTGGCCGTAGGTGCGTTCGATGTCTTCCTTGAGGCTTTTGAGCACCAGTGCCGAGAGTTCTTCGGGGCGGAACGAGCGGTCGCCCAGGCGCACTTCGGTGGCGCTGCCCATGTAGCGCTTGAACAGCGAGGTGGTCAGGTGCGGGTGGGTGTGCAGGCGTTCCTTGGCGGCCTGGCCTACCAGGATGCGGCCTTGGTCATCCAGGCCAACCACGCTGGGGGTGAGCAATTGGCCAAGGGCATTGGGTACCATCTCGGCGGCGTCACCGCGCCAGACGGCGGCGAGGCTGTTGGTGGTCCCCAGGTCGATTCCTACGATCATTACGACAAGCTCCCTTTGTGGTTTGTAAGAATCTGTGACCAATTTTATCCTGAAAGGTTAAACGAAATGCAAGGTGACCGGTTTAGGGCGGGCTTGTGTGGGCCAGCTCCCACAAAAAAAAACCGCTTCCGGTGAGGGAAGCGGTTTTTGTCTAGCTACAACAGCGCGATCAGAACAACTTCAGCGCCGGTGCGTCTTCTTTCAACGGCTCGTTCTTCGCGGTCTGTGCGTTCCAGCCACCGCCGAGGGCCTTGTACAGGTTGACCTCGCTGGTGAGCTGCGCCAGGCGGTCGGTGATCAGCGATTGCTGGGCACTGAACAGTTGGCGCTGGGCGTCGAGGAACGTCAGGTTGCTGTCCACGCCAATGCGGTAGCGACGCTCGGCCAGGCGGTAGTAATCCTGGTTGGCGGCGACGAAACCACGCTGGGCTTCCAGCTGTTCCTTGTAGGTCTCACGCGCGGCGAGGCCGTCGGAGACTTCCTGGAAGCCGGTCTGGATGGCCTTCTCGTAGGTCGCCACGTTGATCTCTTTCTGGATCTTCGCGTAGTCCAGGCTGGCGCGCAGGCTGCCGGCGTTGAAGATCGGGATGTTGATCTGCGGGGCGAACGACCAGGTGCCCGAGCCGCCTTTGAACAGGCCGCTCAGGTCCGGGCTGAGGGTGCCGGCGTTGGCCGTCAGGCTGATGCTCGGGAAGAACGCTGCCCGGGCGGCGCCGATGTTGGCGTTGGCGGCCTTGAGGTTGTACTCGGCTTGCAGGATGTCGGGGCGACGTTGCAGCAGGTCCGAGGGCAACCCGGCAGGCACTTCGCTGAGCAGGTTGTCGGCCAGCGGCTGGCTGGCGATATTCGCCGGCAGGCCGGTGCCCAGCAGCAGGGTCAGGCTGTTTTCGTCCTGGGCCACCTGGCGGGTGTAACGCGCCAGGGCAACCCGGGCGTTTTCTACCGAGGTGCGCGCCTGGCTGAGGTCGAGGGCCGAGGCCACGCCGACTTCGTTGCTGCGCGAGGTCAGCTTGAAGCTCTGCTCGTAGGCGCCAAGGGTGTCCTGGGTCAGCTTGAGCAGCTCTTTGTCAGCCTGCCAGGTCACGTAGGCCGTGGCCACGTTGGCGACCAGGCTGATCTGCGTGCTGCGTCGGGCTTCTTCGGTAGCGAAGTACTTTTGCAGGGCTTCTTCGCTCAGGCTGCGCACACGGCCGAACAGGTCCAGCTCATACGCGCTGACCCCGAGGGTGGCCGAGTACGAACTGCTGATGCTCGACTCGCCGGTTTGCGAGGTGCGCGCCGGCACCCGCTGGCGGCTGCCGCTGCCCGTGGCCGAGACGGCCGGGAACAGGTCGGCGCGCTGGATGCGGTACTGCGCGGCATAGGCGTCGATGTTCAGCGCCGCGACACGCAGGTCGCGGTTGTTTTCCAGGGCAACCTGGATCAGCTGTTGCAGGGCAGGGTCATGGAAAAACTGCTTCCAGCCCTGCTCGGCAGCGGCCTGGTTCGGCGCCTGGGCCGACGAATACGCCGGCCCCTGCGGGAACTGAGCGGCCACCGGCGCTTCAGGGCGCTGATAGTCAGGTATCAGCGAGCAGCCACTGAGCACGAATGCCGTGACGGCTAAGGAAAGGAGCGACTTGCTCATAGGCCAGCCTCTTTAGGAGTTTCAGTAGGTTCAGTCTTTTTACGCTCGCCCGCGGCGGACACGGTTGCAAAGAACAGTGGCACCCAGAAGATCGCCAGGACAGTGGCCGTGATCATACCGCCGATAACGCCGGTACCAATCGCGTGCTGGCTGCCTGAGCCGGCGCCCGAGGAGATCGCCAGCGGCAATACGCCGAGGATGAACGCCATGGACGTCATGATGATCGGCCGCAGACGCATGCGAGATGCCTCGATGGCTGCCTCGACAATGCCTTTGCCTTGCTCGTGCAACTCTTTGGCGAACTCGACGATCAGGATGGCGTTTTTCGCCGCCAGGCCCACCGTCACCAACAAGCCCACCTGGAAGAACACGTCGTTGGACAACCCGCGCATGCTCGTGGCGATCAACGCCCCGACCACACCCAGCGGCACTACCAGCACCACCGCAATCGGGATCGACCAGCTTTCGTACAGTGCCGCGAGGCACAGGAACACCACCAGCAGCGACAGCGCGTACAGCGCCGGCGCCTGGGAGCCGGACAGGCGCTCTTCGTACGACAGACCGGTCCATGCATAGCCGACACCCGCCGGCAATTGCTTGGCGATGCGCTCGACTTCAGCCATGGCATCACCGGTGCTGTAGCCCGGTGCCGGGGTGCCGAGGATTTCCATCGCCGCTACACCGTTGTAGCGCGAGAGTTTCGGCGAACCGAAGATCCACTTGCCCGAGGAAATGGCCGACATCGGCACCATCTTCCCGGAGTCGCTGCGCACGAACCACTTGTCCAGGTCTTCCGGCGACATACGGCCAGCGGCCTCGCCCTGCACGTACACCTTCTTCACCCGACCACGGTCGATGAAGTCGTTGACGTAGCTGCCACCCAGGGCAATCGCCAGGGTCTGGTTGATGCTCGACAGGGTGATGCCTTGGGCACTGGCCTTCTCGTCGTCAACGGTCAGCTCGTACTGCGGCTCGTCGTTCACGCCGTTCGGACGCACGCCTGCAAGGATCTTGCTTTGTGCGGCCATGCCGAGGAACTGGTTACGCGCTTCCATCAGTTTTTCGTGGCCGACGCCGCCCTGGTCTTGCAGGAACACGTCGAAACCAGTGGCGTTACCCAATTCGAGAACCGAAGGCGGCACGATGGCGAACACCATGGCGTCCTTGAAGGCACCGAAGAAGTAACCCTGGGCACGCTTGGCCACTTCGAACACCGACATGGAAGCGTCACGCTCATCCCATGGCTTGAGCATCACGAACGCAAGGCCCGAGCTCTGGCCACGGCCGGCGAAGTTGAAGCCGTTGACGGTAAATACCGATTTCACCGCCTTGCCTTCGCCTGGCTCGCCTTCCTTGTCGTTCAGCAGGAATGCGCGCATGTCGTCGATGACTTTCTGCGTACGTTCCGCCGACGAGCCGACCGGGGTTTGCACCTGGGCGAAGATCACGCCCTGGTCTTCTTCCGGCAGGAACGCGCTTGGAATGCGGGTAAACAACCAGACCATGCCGAGGACGATGACCAGGTACACAAAAAACGCCGGGAATTTGTGCTTGATCATGTTGCCCACGCCGCGCTCGTAGCTCAGTACGCCACGGTCGAAGGTGCGGTTAAACCAGCCGAAGAAACCACGCTTGGGTTGGCCGTGTTTCTCTGGATCGATGGGCTTGAGCATGGTGGCGCACAAGGCCGGGGTGAAGATCAGGGCAACCAGTACCGACAGCGCCATCGCCGAAACAATGGTGATGGAGAACTGTTTGTAGATCACACCGGTGGAGCCGCCGAAGAAGGCCATTGGCAGCAATACTGCCGACAGCACCAGGGCGATACCCACCAGGGCGCCCTGGATCTGGCCCATGGACTTGACCGTCGCTTCTTTGGGCGACAGGTGTTCCTCGGCCATTACCCGCTCGACGTTTTCCACCACGACGATGGCGTCATCCACCAGCAAGCCGATGGCGAGGATCATGCCGAACATGGTCAGGGTGTTGATGGTGAAACCGAACGCCGCGAGGATGCCGAACGTACCCAGCAATACCACCGGTACCGTCATCGTGGTGATGATGGTGGCACGGAAGTTCTGCAGGAACAGGAACATCACCAGGAACACCAGCACGATCGCTTCGACCAGGGTGTGCACAACACCGGAGATCGATTCGGTCACAACCGGGGTGGTGTCATACGGCACCACCGCCTTCATGCCAGGCGGGAAGAACGGTTCCAGGGATGCCACGGTCGCGCGGATGGCCTTGGCGGTGTCCAGGGCGTTGGCGCCCGAGGCGAGCTTGATCGCCATACCGGAAGCCGGCTTGCCGTTGAACTGTGCACTGATGCTGTAGTTCTGGCCGCCCAGTTCGATGCGCGCAACATCACGCAGGCGAACTTGCGAACCGTCGGCGTTGACCTTCATCAGGATCTTGCCGAACTCTTCTGCGGTTTGCAGACGGGTCTTGCCGATGATGGTCGCGTTCAGCTGGGTGCCGGGCAGGGCAGGCAGGCCGCCCAGTTGGCCGGTGGCCACCTGTACGTTCTGCGCAGCGATGGCGGTGCTGACGTCTACCGGGGTCAACTGGTAGTTGTTCAGCTTGCCCGGGTCGAGCCAGATACGCATGGCGTACTGCGAACCGAAGACCTGGAAGTCACCTACACCCGCAGTACGGGAAATCGGGTCCTGGATGTTGGACACGATGTAGTTGGACAAGTCGTCCTTGGTCATGCTGCCGTCTTCCGACACCAGACCGATCACCATCAGGAAGTTCTTCACCGACTTGGTCACGCGGATACCCTGTTGCTGCACTTCTTGCGGCAGCAGTGGGGTCGCCAGGTTCAGCTTGTTCTGTACCTGAACCTGGGCGATGTCCGGGTTGGTACCCTGGTTGAACGTCGCGGTGATGGTCATGCTGCCGTCGGAGTTACTGTCCGAGGCGACATAACGCAGGTTGTCGATACCGTTGAGCTGTTGCTCGATGACCTGCACCACGGTGTCCTGCACGGTTTGTGCGGACGCACCTGGGTAGGTCACCTGGATGTCGATGGCGGTTGGCGCAATGGCCGGGTATTGGTTGATGGGCAACTTCAGGATCGACAGTGCCCCGACCAGCATGATCACCAGGGCAATTACCCAGGCGAAAATGGGACGGTCGATAAAAAATTTCGACATGGATTACTCCCCTTTGCCAGCAGCGGCAGCAGGAGCAGCAGAACCGGCAGGCTTGGCGTTGTCGGCGTCCTTGACCTTGACTTCGATGCCCGGCTTGATGAATTGCAGGCCTTCGGTGATCACGCGGTCACCGGCGTCGAGGCCTTTTTCCACCAGCCAGTAGGCGCCGGACGTACGGTTGGCAACCAGGGTGCGTTGCTCAACCTTGTTGTCCTTGTTCACCACCAGCGCGGTCGGAATGCCCTTGATGTCGCGGGTAACGCCTTGCTGTGGCGCCAGGATGGCCTTGCTGTTCACACCGGCTTGCAGCTGGGCGTGCACGAACATGCCCGGCAGCAGGGTGTGGTCTGGGTTGGAGAACACGGCGCGCAGGGTGACCGAACCGGTGGTCTGGTCAACCGACACTTCGGAGAATTCCAGTTTGCCGTCCTGGTTGTAGTCGGTACCGTCTTCCAGGGTCAGCTTGACCTTGGCGGCATTGGCGCCGGCTTTTTCCAGCTGGCCGCTTTCCAGGTCGCGGCGCAGTTTCAGCATTTCTGCCGAAGACTGCGTGACGTCGACGTAGATCGGGTCCAGTTGCTGGATCACCGCCATGGCATCGGTCTGGCCGTTGCTGACCAGCGCGCCTTCGGTCACCGAAGAACGGCCGATACGCCCGGAGATCGGCGCGAACACTTTGGTGTAGCGCACGTTGATCTGGGCGGTTTGCACGTTGGCTTCGGCCGTCATGCGGTTGGCGACGGCGGTGTCGTATTCCTGGCGGCTGACGGCTTGTTCATCGACCAACTGCTTGTAGCGGTCGGAGATGGACTTGGTCTGGGTCAGGCTGGCTTGTGCGCTTTTCAGGGTGGCGTCATACACCGACGGGTCGATCTGGTAGAGCTGTTGCCCTTCCTTCACGTCGCCGCCTTCCTTGAACAGGCGCTTGAGAATAATGCCGTTGACCTGTGGGCGAACTTCCGCAATGCGGTAGGCGGTGGTGCGGCCTGGCAGCTCGGACGTCAGGGTAAAGGCTTGCGGTTGAATGGTGACCACGCCGACCTGAGGGGTTTGAGCGGGCGGAGCCGCTTCTTCCTTTTTACATCCGCTGAGCAGCGATGCCAGGGCGACGGCAGTGACCAGAGCGGTAACAGCTGGCTTAAGTTGCATGAAGATCCTCGGGTCAGGCGCGCAGGGTGCGCACAAGAAATGTGGAAGGGTAAAAAACAAGCTGTGAGTAGATAAGTAGCTTGCTACGCAATATACTTACGTTCACGGTTGTTTGTAAACTCTTGACAGGCTTCGCGGAATGTTGACAAAGCAACGTCCAAAGCCTCGATTTCATTACGTTCGGCACCCACGATGGTGTCGTCCCACAAATATTCAGATGATCGTTAGCGGCTATTAATTGTGCGTTAACAATCGTCCCAAGTGTCCTGATTGAGGTTTTACTGCCATGGTTCGTCGCACCAAAGAGGAAGCTCAGGAAACGCGCAGCCAGATTCTCCAAGCCGCCGAGCAGGCCTTCTATGAGCGCGGTGTGGCGCGCACCACCCTGGCGGACATCGCTGCGTTGGCGGGTGTGACGCGGGGCGCCATCTATTGGCATTTCAGTAACAAGTCCGACTTGCTCCAAGCGTTGCTCGACACGCTGCACGAGCCGCTGGACGAACTGGCCCGGGCCAGTGAGAGCGAGGACGAACTCGACCCGCTCGGCTGCATGCGCAAGCTGTTGATCCATCTGTTTCATCAAGTGGCCCTGGACCCGAAAACCCGGCGCATCAATGAGATCCTCTTCCACAAGTGCGAATTCACCGATGAAATGTGTGACATGCGCCGTCAGCGCCAGACACACAGCCTAGAGTGCAATCTGCGTATCGGCTTGACCCTGCGCAATGCCGTGCATCGTGGCCAACTGCCAGAAAACCTCGACACCACTCGTGGTGCCGTGTGCATTCATGCCTATATCAACGGGCTGATTGGCCAGTGGCTGCTCGTCCCCGACAGCTTCCAGTTGCATCAGGACGCTGAGCGCTGGGTGGACACCGGGCTCGACATGCTGCGCCTGAGCCCTAGTCTGCGCAATTGAGACAAAATGCGTAATTGCATCACGTTGTGTCAACAGTAAAGCTTAAGGAGGGTCAATCGTCCTTCTGCCTTATTTGTGGGGTGACTTTATATACGCGCTGGCCTGGGGTTGATAGGTAGCCGGCTAAGTATTTTGTAGGGATTTTGTTGCAGGGGTGTGAAGGAGTGTTTCCCTCACGCCACGCAAGTCCAAAAAGTGGCGGGCTTGTGTGGGAGCGGGCTTGCCCGCGATTGCGGTGGATCAGTGAAAGTATCTGTAACTGACACACCGCTATCGCGGGCAAGCCCGCTCCCACAGGGGGTAGGTGGTGCACTTCAGGTCAGCATAAAAAAGCCCCGGTTCTCGCGAACCGGGGCTTTTTGCGTTTCAGGCGATCAGATCGCCAGCGTCGGGTAGTCGATGTAACCCACCGGGCCCTTGCTATAGAACGTATCCGGGCGCGCATCGTTGAGTGGCGCATCGGCTTTCAAGCGTGCCGGCAAGTCCGGGTTGGCAATGAACGGTACGCCCCAGGCCACCGCATCCGCCTTGCCTTCAGCCAGCCAGGCGTTGGCGCTGTCCTTGGTGAAGCGTTCGTTGGCGATGTACACGCCGCCAAACGCCTTCTTCAATTGCGGGCCGAGGCTGTCGCCAGCTTCTTTCTCGCGGGAGCAGATGAACGCAATGCCACGCTTGCCCAGTTCGCTGGCCACGTAGGTAAAGGTTTCTGCCAAGTTGTCGTCGCCCATGTCGTGGGAGTCGGCACGCGGTGCCAGGTGCACACCCACGCGGCCCGCGCCCCAGATTTCGATGGCGGCGTCGGTCACTTCCAGCAGCAGGCGTGCACGGTTTTCCAGGGAGCCGCCGTACTGGTCGGTGCGCTGGTTGGTGCTGCTTTGCAGGAACTGGTCGAGCAGGTAGCCGTTGGCGCCGTGGATTTCCACGCCGTCGAAGCCGGCGGCCTTGGCGTTCTCGGCGCCGGTGCGGTAGGCGTCGATGATGTCGGCGATTTCCGCGGTTTCCAGGGCGCGCGGCGTCGGGTAGTCGGCCAGTGGGCGCACCAGGCTGACGTGGCCCTTGGGCTGGATCGCGCTCGGCGCCACCGGGGTTTCGCCGTTCAGGTACGACTCATGGGAGATACGGCCCACATGCCACAGTTGCAGGAAAATCTTGCCACCCGCGCCGTGGATCGCCTTGGTCACGTTGGCCCAGCCACGCACCTGGTCGTTGGACCAGATGCCCGGCGTGTCCGGGTAACCCACGCCCAGGGGCGTCACCGAGGTGGCTTCGCTGAGGATCAGCCCGGCGGAAGCACGTTGCACGTAATACTCGGCCATCAGCGCGTTGGGCACGCGACCGGCGTCGGCACGGCAGCGGGTCAGCGGCGCCATGATGATGCGGTTGGACAGTTCCAGGTCGCCCAGTTTGATCGGGTCGAAAATAGTCGTCATGGGAAAACACCTTCTCTTTGAAGTTGATCAGTGGGTCGCAGGGGCCAGGTCGGCGTCGCCGTTCTGACGGAAAGTAATCAGGGTCACCAGCAGCGCGAGGATCGCCAGCGCACCGGCGGCCAATGGCACGCTGGTCAGGCCGAAACCGTGGGCAATCACACTGCCGCCGACCCAGGCGCCGAGGGCGTTGCCGATGTTGAAGGCGCCGATGTTCAGGGTGGACACCAGGTTCGGCGCCGCCTTGCCAAAGGTCACCACGTTGATTTGCAACGCCGGCACGGCGGCGAACGCAGCGGTGGCCCACAGGAACAGGGTGATTTCCGTCGGGATCACGGCGATGCTGGTCCAGGTCAGTGCGGTGGAGATCACCGCCATGCTGATAAACACGCCGATCAAGGTGGCTGCCAGGCGCTTGTCCGCCAGCTTGCCGCCGATGATGTTGCCCAGGGTCAGGCCCAGGCCGATCAGAAGCAGTGTCCAGGTCACGCCTTTGGGCGAGATGCCGGTGACGTCGCCCAGCAGCGGCGCGACGTAGGTGAAGAGGGTGAACATCGACGCGGAGAACAGCGCGGTCATGGTCAGCGACAACCAGATGCCGGCACCCTTGAGGGCCGCCAGTTCGGCGCGCATGTCGAGTTTTTCTTCGTCACGCTTGGCCGGCAGGAAGCGGATCAGGCCGATCAGCGCGATAACACCAATCACGGTGACCGCCCAGAACGTCGAGCGCCAACCCGCAGCCTGACCCAACGCCGTACCCAGCGGCACGCCGAGGACGTTGGCCAGGGTCAAGCCGGTGAACATCAAGGCCACGGCCGAAGCGCGTTTGTTGGCCGGTACCAGGTTGGCCGCGACCACCGAACCGATCCCGAAGAACGCGCCGTGGCACAGCGCGGTGACCACACGGGCAAACATCAGCACGTTGTAGTCGCTGGCGAGGGCGCAGAGCAGGTTGCCGACGATAAAGATGCCCATCAACGCTACCAGTGCGGCCTTGCGCGGCAGCTTGGCGGTGGCCAGTGCCATGAACGGCGCACCAATGGCCACGCCGAGGGCGTAGCCGGTGACCAGCCACCCAGCGCCGGGGATCGACACACCGAGGTCCGCCGCCACATCGGGCAGCAAGCCCATGATGACGAACTCGGTGGTGCCGATGGCGAAGGCGCTCAGGGCCAGTATGAGTAGCGAGAGGGGCATTATCGTTTCCTTGTTACAGCGGTGCGCTGAGTTCGGTGATGAGCGCATCGAGGAAAGCTTGGATCGTTTCCTCGTTGCGTTTGAAAAAGTGCCACTGCCCGGCCTTTTGGCTGCTGATCAACCCCGCGCGTTGCAACGTCGCCAGGTGCGCCGACACGGTGGACTGGGACAAGCCGCAGCGTTGGTCGATCTGCCCGGCACAGATGCCGTATTCGTGGTTGTGCAGTTGCTCGGGGAATTGCACTTTCGGGTCTTTCAGCCAGTTGAGGATGTCTCGCCGTACTGGGTGCGCCAGGGCTTTTATTATTTCGTCGAGGTCGATGGACATGGCAGGTGCTCGGTGTCTTGAAACGTTATATCGCGATGAGGCGAACATTAAATCGTTATATTCCGATATGCCAATATGAATTGGGTCTTAAAGCCGATCAAATCGGTATATCGGGTTATAACGATACGTTGGCGGCAGTGCTAAACTGCGCGGCATGAATTATCTCGCACATCTGCACCTCGGCGGCCAACTTCCTGCGCAATTGCTGGGCAGCCTCTATGGCGATTTCGTCAAAGGCCGCCTGCAAGGCCAGTTCAACCCGCAAATCGAAGCGGCGATCCAGCTGCACCGCTCGATCGACCGTTTTACCGACAGCCACCCGTTGGTGGGGGAGGCGTTGTCGCGCTTTAGCCTCACCCGCAGGCGTTACGCTGGGATAGTCCTCGATGTGTTTTTCGATCACTGCCTGGCGCGGGACTGGGCGCTGTACGCCGACCAGCCGCTGGAGCGCTTCACCGCGCAGGTGTACCGCGTGCTGGCGGCCGAGCCGCAATTGCCGGGGCGGCTGGCGCAGATAGCGCCGTGGATGGCGGCGGATGATTGGTTGGGGTCTTATCGCGAGTTTGCGGCGATGGAACAGGTGTTGCGCGGGATTTCGCGGCGGTTGTCGCAGCCGCAGGAGTTGGAGTTTGCGATGCAGGAATTGCGCGAGTTGTATGAGCCGTTGAGTGAAGATTTCCGCGTGTTCTATCCCGAGTTGCAGGTGTTTGCACAAACTCAACTGACGACTGAGATCTAAATGTGGGAGCTGGCTTGCCTGCGATAGCGTTGGGTCAGCCACACATGTATTAGCTGGCAGACCGCTATCGCAGGCAAGCCAGCTCCCACATTTTGAACTGTGTTCACTTTGAGATCAGGCTGCAAATGCAGGGCGAGCATCCACCTGCTCAACCTCCGGCACCGGCCCAAACAACGCCTTTTGCACCGCCTGCTGCGCCTGAAACGCCAGCGCCGCACGTTCCTGCCCGGCACAGGCAATCGGCTTGAGCAGATGAATCTCCACATCGCCCTGGTCATTGGCAAACAAGCGCATCAGGTGCGAGAGCAAATCATCATCGCCAATAAACGGTGCGAGCGGGTCGACCTGGCCGTCGCGCAGATAGCGGATCGCTACGGGTTGCAGTGACACATCCGCGTCAATCGCACTGGCCAGCAAACGCCCGTGGAAGGTACGCAGGCTGCGCCCGTCGGTGGTGGTGCCTTCGGGGAACATCAGCAGCGGGTGCTGTTGCTCCAGATGACGGGTCATCTGCTTGCGGATCAACTGGCTGTCGCCTGAGCCGCGACGAATAAACAAGCTACCGGCCTTCGCCGCCAGCCAGCCGGCCACCGGCCAGGTGCGCACTTCGGCCTTGGACAGAAACGACATCGGCGCCACGGCGCCCAGCAACGGAATGTCGGTCCACGACACGTGATTGCTCACCCACAGCATCGGCTGTTGCGGCAACTCACCGTGCACGGTCACGCGAAAGGGCAGGGCGTTGGTCAGTCGCGCCATGAAAAACCGCGACCAACGCTGGCGCCGCACCATCGAGTTGGCAATGCCCAAGCGTTCGAACAGGCCAAACACACTGGCCATGCTCAAGCCCAGCCCCACCACCACCAGCACGCGGGCAATGCGCCCGTACACCCGCAGGCGGCTCATTACATGGCCGCCTTGAAGTGGCGGGCGTAACGCGGGCAAAGCTCATCGCGCTTGAGCAGGATGAACACGTCGGCTACCTGGAAGTCTTCGTCCCAGCATGGTTCGCCGCAGATTTTCGCGCCCAGGCGCATGTAGGCCTTGAGCAACGGTGGCATTTCCGCAATGACGTTGGACGGCAAATCCAGGGCCGGCAGGGGTTTCTTCGGTTCGGCGCGCAGGTGTTCGTTGCACAGGTAGCGTTCGCGCAGGCGCTGCATGATCGCGTGGGCCTGGATGCCGCCGTCGTGCATCGGGATGCTCGCGCAACCCATCAGGTAGCTGTAGCCGCCCTGGTTGAGGACCTCGGCCAATTCGCCCCACAACACGGCGATGGTGCCACCGTTGCGGTAGGCCGGATCGACGCAGGTGCGGCCGATTTCCAGGATCGGGCCTTGCAGGTGCAGCAAGCCATGCAGGCTGAATTCTTCTTCACTGTAGAACCGGCCCAGGGTGCTGGCAGCCGCGTGGTCGAGCAAACGGGTGGTGGCCACCAAGCGACCGCTGTTCAAGTCCCGCACGCCGATGTGGCTGCAGTGAACATCATAGTCATCCATGTCCAGACCCAGTTCCGCGCCTTTCAGCTTGGCGTTGAACTCGCCGCTGAACACGTTGAACCGCAAGGCCTGGGCTTCCTGCAACGCCTGTGCGCCAACCAGGCGTTCGGCTTGCAGACGGCGTTCATTGCCGGTGTCGCTGATGCGGGCGATCTGAGTCATGGCGAGTCTCCGAGTGCCGGCCACGATTTCGGCCGGTCGACTTTGTTGTCCAAAGTCAGGCTATGGAGGCCCGGTGTCATCTCCATGAACTTATGGTGACGCTTGGATGACAGCCCCTTGTGTCGCAAATCTGTCATCACCCTCGGCTAGGCTCGCGGGCTTGAATGCCCCCCTTGAGTCCGCGTCCATGGTCAGAGGCTTGTTGTGTGTTGTGCTGTTGTTGGTCACCGCTGCCGCCCACGCCGAAGCCTGGCCTGACAAGGACTGGGCCAAGGGCACACCGATCACAGGCCCCGCTGTCGATGCCTTGAACACCTACGCGTTCCCCCCGCGCGATGACGCAACCCGCCAAGGCATCCGCACCGATGCGCTGTTGGTGATTCGCGATGGCGTGGTCATCTATGAACGCTACGCTGCGCCGACCACGGCCAGTACGCCGCACCTGACCTGGTCCATCAGCAAGAGCCTGATGGCGACCGTGTTAGGCGTGGCCTACGGCGAAAACCGCTTCAAGCTGACCGATCCTGCCGCGCGTTTCTATCCGCCGATGAAGCAGCATCCCACGGTTACCATGGCCGACCTGTTGCACTGGGCCTCGGGCCTGGACTGGCAGGAGGACTATGAATACGCCCCGCTGAAATCCTCGGTGGTGGCGATGCTCTACACCCGGGGGCGCGGTGATATGGCCGAGTTCGCCGCCGACACCGAGGCCGCCAACGCCCCCGGCCAGGCGTTCCGTTACTCCAGCGGCGACAGCAATATCCTGTCCGCCGCGCTCAAAGGCATGCTCGGCCACAAGGCCTATATGAGCTACCCGTGGGATGCGCTGTTCAAGCCACTGGGCATCCATAACGCGACCTGGGAAACCGACGCGGATGAAACCTTCGTCGCTTCGTCCTACGCCTACCTCACGGCCCGTGACCTGGCGCGTGTCGGTTTGTTGATGGCGCGAGACGGCCGTTGGGGCGAGCAACAATTGCTGCCGAAAGACTGGGTCGCCTTCAACCGCCAGCCCTTCGACAAATACAAAGCCGGACAGGACGAAGCCGTGCCCGGTGGCCATTGGTGGCTCAATAAAGGCCCGTCGAGGCCCTGGCCCGACGCACCCGCCGACACCTTCGCCGCCCTCGGCCACTGGGGCCAGGCGCTGTACGTGATGCCTGACGAACACCTGGTGATCGTGCGCTACGGCGATGACCGCGACGGCAGCTACCGCCACAACGAATTGCTCAAGCGCGTGCTTGCGGCGGTGCAGCCATGATTCGTCGTCGGCCGTTTATCAGCCTGTTGATAGTGTTGTTGCTCGCGTCGTTGGGCTGGGTGTGGCATGAGCGCGTCAACCTGCAAGCCTTTCCCGACATCATTGCGGCGTACACGGCCAAGGAGTATTGCTCGTGCCGGTATGTCGCGAACAACCCGGCCGAGTATTGCCGGGGTTACGTGAAGCAGTACGTGCCCACCAGCGCGTTCAGCGATGACCCCGAGCGCAGTGAAGTCACTGCCAGTGGGATGGGGCGTACCCACACCGCGCGCTGGCTCGGCGACCGCCAGGGTTGCCGCTTGAAACCCTGACACACCTCATACCCCCTGTGGGAGCGGGCTGCATTCACATCGGATTTGCGCCGGCTGTGACATTGCGCTTAAGGTTCGTGCAGGTTTTCCCCCCGCGAGTTCTTAATGCTGATCAAACCCCTGGCCTTCGCCCTGCTGGCCGCCGCTGCCGTGCCTGCCCATGCCGACTGGTACCTGGATAACGAATCGTCACGCCTGTCCTTCGTCACCACCAAAAACACCGACATCGCCGAGGTGCAGCGCTTTTTGGTGTTGCACGGCAAGGTTGACGGCGCTGGCGCCGCGCAAGTGGAAGTGGAGCTGGAGTCGGTCAACAGTGGTATCCCGCTGCGCGACGAGCGTATGCGCAATGATCTGTTCGAGATCAAAAGCTTCCCCGACGCGTTGATCACTGCGCAGATCAACCTGCAACCGATCAACGACCTGGCCCCCGGCGCGCAGTTGGAACTGCGCCTGCCCTTGAGCGTGACCCTGCACGGCAAGACCCAGACCTACAGCGCCGAGCTACTGGCCACGCGCCTGGATGACCGGCGCTTCCAGGTGGTGACCCTGGAGCCGGTGGTGCTGCATGCCGAGGATTTTGATCTGATGCCGGGTGTAGCAACATTGCGCAAGGCGGCCGGTTTGGCGTCCATCAGTTTGTCGGTGCCGGTGGGTGCGGTGCTGATCTTCACGGCACGCTGACCATGAGCGGCGCAGTGTTCCCGTGGCGCAGCGCCAACCGCTTCGAGTTGCTGATCGACGGGCCGAATTTCTTCCCGCAGATGCTGGTGGGCATTGCCCGCGCCGAGCGCCAGGTCGACTTGGAGTTGTACCTGGTGGAAGCCGGCGCCTGTGCCGAAGCCTTGGTGCAAGCGCTGGTGCTGGCTGCCGAACGTGGTGTGCAGGTGCGCTGCCTGTTTGATGACTACGGCAGCCTGGCGTTTACCCTCGGGCTGCGCAAGCGCCTGACCGACGCCGGGGTGGAGCTGCGTTTCTACAATCGCCTGAGCTGGCGGCGCTGGATGCGCAACCTGTACCGCGATCACCGTAAGTTGTTGCTGATTGACCAAGGCAGCGCCTTTGTCGGCGGCACCGGTGTTACCGATGAATTCTGGACCCCGGGCAATGACACGGCCGACTGGCATGAAGTGATGGTGCAGATGGACGGCCCGTTGGTGCAGGACTGGCAAGCGCTGTTCGACCGCCAATGGCACGCCAACGCTGCGCGCCGGGAGTGGAAGCCCGCGACCCGTTTCGGTTTGCCACGCTTGCCGAAGATGCCCGCCACGGGGCCGGGCCTGGGCCGTGTCGCCTATGCCGACGCCCGCCAGCACCGCGACATTTTGCAATCGTTGATCCGCGCGTTGAACGGTGGCAAGCAGCGTATCTGGCTGGCAACGCCGTATTTTTTGCCGACCTGGGGCGTACGTCGCGCCTTGCGCCGTGCCGCCGGGCGAGGGGTGGATGTGCGCTTGCTGCTCACAGGGCCACGTACCGATCATCCGTCCGTGCGCTATGCCGGGCACCGGTATTACCCGCGCCTGCTGCGTTCGGGGGTGCAGATCTTTGAATACCAGCCGTGCTTTTTGCACCTGAAAATGGTGCTGGTGGACGATTGGGCCAGTGTGGGGTCATGCAATTTCGACCATTGGAATTTGCGCTTCAACCTGGATGCCAACCTGGAAGCGTTGGACCCTGACTTGACGCGGGCAGTGGCGGGCAGTTTTGAGCGGGATTTCGCCCAGAGCCTGGCGGTGAGCCTGGAGGCGTGGCAGTCGCGGCCGTTGTGGCGGCGCGTGAAGCAGCGGGTGTGGGGGTGGATTGATCGGTTGGTGGTGAACTTGCTCGACCGACGCGGATAACCAGACCTCTGAGATCAAAATGTGGGAGCCGGGTTTGTGTGGGAGCTGGCTTGCCTGCGATGGCATCACCTCGGTATGACTGATACACCGAGGTGCCTGCATCGCAGGCAAGCCAGCTCCCACAGAAGCCAGCTCCCACACTGACTGCATTTACAGCTTTAAATCAGAGCAATTCAAAGGTCTGCTGCTGCACATCCTGGGAATCCAGCCCGATCTGCACATTGAACTCACCCGGCTCCGCCGCGAACTTGAGCTGGGTGTTGTAGAACTTCAAGTCTTCCTCGGTGATGGTGAAGTGCACTGTGCGCTCTTCGCCCGCCTTGAGCATGATCTTCTGGAAGTTCTTCAGCTCCTTGATCGGGCGGATCATCGAGCCCGCCACGTCCTGGATATACAGCTGCACCACGGTTTCGCCATCGACCTTGCCGGTGTTTTTCAGGGTGACGCTGGCGTCGAGCTTGCCGGTCTTGTTCAAGGTGGTGGACGACAACGCCATGTCCGACAGGCTGAACGTGGTGTAGCTCAGGCCATAACCAAACGGGAACAGCGGCCCGGTGGTGTCATCGAAGTATTGCGAGGTGTAGTTGCCCGGCTTGCCCGGTGTGAATGGCCGGCCAATGGTCAGGTGGTTGTAGTAGGTCGGAATCTGCCCCACCGAACGGGGGAAGGTGATCGGCAGCTTGCCCGACGGGTTGTAGTCGCCAAACAGTACGTCGGCGATGGCGTTGCCGCCTTCGGTGCCGGCGAACCAGGTTTCCAGGATCGCGTCGGCCTGTTGGTTCTCTTCGAGGATCGACAGCGGGCGGCCGTTCATCAACACCAGCACCAACGGCTTGCCGGTGGCTTTCAGGGCCTTGATCAGGTCGCGCTGGCTTTGCGGGATGTTCAGGTCGGTGCGGCTGGAGGATTCGTGGGACATGCCACGGGACTCGCCCACTGCCGCGACGATCACGTCGGCACTCTTGGCGGCTTTCACCGCTTCGTCGATCAACACCTGCGGCGCGCGTTTGTCATCCACCACTTCCGGGGCATCGAAGTTGAGGAAGTTGAGGTAATCGACCACGGCCTTGTCGTTGGTGATATTGGCGCCACGGGCGTAGATCACTTTGCCTTTTTCACCGATCACCGCGTTCAAGCCGTCCAGCAGGGTGACCGATTGCGCAGGGCGCCCGGCGGCGGCCCAACTGCCCATCATGTCGATCGGGGCCTTGGCCAGCGGGCCGACCAGGGCGATGGTTGCGGACTTTTTCAGCGGCAGGGTGTCGTTCTGGTTTTTCAGCAACACCAGGCTGCGGCGTGCCACATCGCGGGCTTCGGCGCGGTGCAGGCGGCTGTCGGCGTAGGTGTCGGCCGGGTCATCCTCGGCCTTGCCGATGCGCAGGTACGGGTCCTTGAACAGGCCCATGTCGTACTTGGCGCCGAGCACTTCGCGCACGGCGTTGTCGATGTCGCTCTGTTCGATCTCGCCCGACTTGAGTAGCCCCGGCAACTCCTTGCCATACAGCGAGTCGTTCATGCTCATGTCGATACCGGCCTTGATCGCCAGTTTCGCGGCTTCACGCCCGTCCTTGGCCACGCCGTGCTTGATCAGCTCGAAAATCGCGCCGTGGTCGCTGACGGTCAGGCCCTTGAAGCCCCAGTCGCGGCGCAGCAGGTCGTTCATCAGCCAGGTGTTGGCGGTGGCGGGCACGCCGTTGATCGAGTTCAGCGCCACCATCACGCCGCCGGAACCGGCCTTGATCGCCGCGTGGTACGGCGGCAGGTAGTCCTGGTACATCTTCACCGGGCTCATATCGACCACGTTGTAGTCGCGGCCACCTTCCACCGCGCCATACAGGGCGAAGTGCTTGACGCTGGCCATGAGGCTGTCGGCATTCGCCGGGCTGGTGCCCTGGAACGCCTTGACCATCACTTCGGCAATGCGCGAGACAAGGTAGGTGTCTTCGCCGAAACCTTCGGACGTGCGGCCCCAGCGTGCATCGCGGGAGATATCGACCATCGGCGCAAAGGTGATGTCGAGGCTGTCGGCCGCAGCTTCCTGGGCGGCGATGCGCCCGGAGCGGTGGATCGCGTCCATGTCCCAGCTGGAGGCCAGGGCCAGGCTGATCGGGAAGATGGTGCGGTGGCCGTGGATCACGTCGTAGGCGAAGAACATCGGGATCTTCAAGCGGCTGCGCATGGCCGCGTCCTGCATCGGACGGTTTTCCGGGCGGGTGATGGAGTTGAACGTGCCACCGATGCGGCCGGCGGCGATTTCCTGGCGGATCAGTTCGCGGGGCATTTCAGGGCCGATGCTGATCAGGCGCAATTGGCCGATCTTTTCATCGAGGGTCATCTGCTTGAGCAGGTCGCTGACAAACGCGTCCTTGTCTTTAAGCGCAGCAGGCTTTGTTTCTGCCCATACGGGGTGACTGGCCAGAGTGGCAACAAGGCCGAGCAAACACAGCTTTTTCATGAATATCCTTTTTCGGCACACTGCCCAGCGAAAACGCGCTGTTCTGCCAAAATGTGGGGGACGTATGTTGTTGTTCGAGTGTTATACCGACAAATGCCGCACACTTCGGAACTCTTATTAGCGGTGGGCATCTTTTTAGCTGATTGATTCGATGCAATCCAGTCGTGGTAGCGGATTATGCCTCACGGCTGCCCAATTCCATCAAGGTTCGCCAGGAGAAACACCATGCAAGCAGCACAAGGTTACCGCTGGGGCTTGAAAGCCGCGGCTTTGCTACTGATCAGCAGCGTGCTGAGCGGTTGCGGCATCAACAATATCCCGACCCTGGACGAACAGGCCAAAGCCGCCTGGGGCCAGGTGCAGAACCAGTACCAGCGCCGCGCCGACCTGATCCCCAACCTGGTGGAAGTGGTCAAGGGCTACGCCGCCCATGAGCAAGACACCCTCACCGCCGTGATCGAAGCGCGGGCCAAGGCCACTTCGATCCAGGTGGATGCCAGCACCCTCGACAACCCGGAAAAACTCAAGCAGTTCCAGCAAGCCCAGGACGGCTTGAGCGGCGCACTCAGCCGTTTGATGGTGGTGTCCGAGCGTTACCCGGACCTCAAGGCCAACCAGAACTTCCTGGCCTTGCAATCCCAGCTTGAAGGCACCGAAAACCGCATCGCCGTGGCGCGCCGCGACTTTATCCAGGCGGTGCAGGCCTACAACACCGAGATCCGCACTTTCCCTGGCCGCCTGTGGCACAGCGTGATGTACAGCGACTTGCCGATCCGCGCGACCTTTGAAGCCACCAGCGCCGATGCCGATAAAGCACCGCAAGTGAAGTTCAAATAACGCTGCATTGAGGTGTCGATGCGTTTATTAAGGATAGGCCTGGCGCTGTGGCTGTTGGCCTGCGTGGGCGTGGCCCAGGCAGCGCTGACGTTCCCGGCGCTGAGCGGGCGGGTGGTGGACACTGCCCAGATGATCGACCCGGCCACGCGTGAGCAACTGACCCAGCAATTGCAGGCGCTGGAGCAAACCTCGGGCGACCAGATCGTGGTGGTCACCGTGCCCGACCTGCAGGGTGTGCCCATTGAAGACTTCGGTTATCAATTGGGCCGTCACTGGGGCATCGGCCAGAAGGGCAAGGACAACGGCGCGCTGTTGATCGTCGCCCGCGATGAGCGCAAGTTGCGCATCGAAGTCGGCTATGGCCTGGAAGGCGTGCTCACCGATGCGCAGTCGTGGGTAATCATCAACCAGGTGATTGCGCCCAAGTTCAAGGCCGGCAATTACAGCCAGGGCATCAGCGACGGCGTGGCCGCGATGGTGCAGGTGGTGGGCGGTGATCCGCTGGCGGTGCCTGCGCATGTGGCGGATGCCAACTTTGCCAAGGATAATCCGGGGTTTTCCATTGGCCTGTTTATCCTGCTGATCGGCGTGTTGTGGCTGTGCAATCGCCTGGGCCTGCCGGTGGGCGCGATCCTGTTGGCGATCCTCAGCAGCAGTGGTCGTGGCGGCGGCGGGGGCGGCGGCGGTGGCGGTGGTTTCCGGGGCGGCGGCGGTGGCTTCGGCGGCGGCGGGGCCTCGGGTGGCTGGTAATGACAATAACTAGAAAAGAGCATCTACAACCATGGCATTACTGACTGAACACGAGCAGCGCCAAGTGGCCGAAGCGATTGCTCGCGTGGAGAAAACCACCGACGCAGAGCTGGTGACGGTACTGGCGGCCCGCGCCGATGACTACGCCTATATCCCGCTGTTGTGGGCCAGCCTAATCGCATTGGTGGTGCCGGGTGTGGTGCATTACCTGTCGGGCTACCTGACCATGTACACCTTGCTGCTGGCGCAATGGGCGACGTTTATTGTGTTGTGCCTGGTGTTTCGCCTGCCCAAGGTCACCACGCGGCTGATCCCGCGTTCGGTGCGCCACTGGCGCGCGTCCAACCTGGCACGGCGGCAGTTTCTGGAGCAGAACCTGCACCACACCTTGGGCAGCACCGGCGTGCTGATTTTTGTCAGCGAGGCGGAGCGGTATGTGGAAATCCTGGTGGATGACGGGATTTCCACGCGTTTGGATGACGGCAGTTGGGATGCCATCGTGCAGGCGTTTACCCAGCAGGTGAAGCAGGGGCAGACGCTGGCCGGGTTTATCGACTGCATCGAGGCGTGTGGCGAGTTGTTGAAGGTGCATGTGCCGGTGACGCAGACGCGTAACGAGCTGCCGAACCGCCTGATCGTCCTCAAATAACCCAGACACCATTGATATAAATGTGGGCACTGTTTCATGTGGGAGCTGGCTTGCCTGCGATAGCATCACCTCGGTACATCTGACTCACCGAGGTGTCTGCATCGCAGGCAAGCCAGCTCCCACACAAGCCTGTTTTCACATTTGGTTTGTGGCGGTTCATCGACCGTTAGTCAAATAACCCCGTGCCCTCAAGCCCCATCCCCCCTAAAATGCCCGGCATTCCCTGCCCGAGGCGTTTTTGTTCATGTCTGTCACCGCTCAACCCGTCAGCGACCACCACGCCCAGTTCATTGAACTGCTTGGCACCAGCCTCGCGCAGAACGCCTTTATCAAGCTGGTGCTGGCCAAGTACGTCGGTGAAGAAACCGAGTTGCAACGGCTGATCATCAAGCCAGTGACGGTCAAGGAGCAGCCATGCCTGTCCTTCGTCTACCGCTATAAAACCCGCGACATCACCAAGAACTTCCCCGTGGCCGAGGGCGTGGCGACGATTGCCGCGCTGCTGCCGGTGCAGTTCAAGAACGCACACCTGTTGTCGCTGACCGACGAAGCCCAACTGGAGTACAGCAAGAAGAACAAAAGCTCGCTGTTCAAAAGCAAGCCGCAGCAACTGCGCGAGGCGCCGAGCGCCGAGCACAACCGCGAGAAAAATCGCTTCCTCGACCTCAGCCGGCCATTCCTCGCCGACCTCGGCGTGACCGACGCCAAGCAGGCGCTGATCCCGTCGATGTCGCGCAAGTGGAAGCAGATCAACAAGTTCATCGAAGTGTTCAGCCATGCGCTGACCACCTCACCGCTCAAGCTCGACCAGCCGGTGCGCGTGGCCGATTTCGGTTCGGGCAAGGGCTACCTGACGTTCGCCATCCACGATTACCTGCGCAACACCCTCAAGGCCGAGGGCGAGGTGACCGGGGTCGAGCTGCGCGAAGACATGGTGACCCTGTGCAACACCGCCGCCGCGCGCCTGGAGCACCCGGGGCTGGTGTTCAAGTGCGGCGACGTGCGCAGCGTGGCGCCCAGCGAACTGGACGTGATGATCGCCCTGCATGCCTGCGACATTGCCACCGACTATGCGATCCACACCGGCATCCGCTCCGGTGCGTCGATCATCATGTGCTCGCCGTGCTGCCACAAACAGATCCGCCTGCAGATCCAGAGCCCGGCGCTGTTGAAACCGATGCTGCAATACGGTTTGCACCTGGGCCAGCAGGCCGAGATGGTCACCGACAGTTTGCGTGCGCTGTTTCTGGAAGCCTGTGGTTATGAGACCAAGGTGTTTGAGTTCATCTCGTTGGATCACACCAACAAGAACAAGATGATCCTCGCGGTGAAGCGTGCGGAGCCGGTGGACAATGTGCAGTTGCTGGAGAAAATCCAGGAACTGAAGGCGTTCTACCACATCACCGAACACTGCCTGGAAACCCTGCTGCGCGCGGATGGTTACCTGAACTAAAGTGAGCACCGTGCCTGTGGAAGCTGGCTTTTGTGGGAGCTGGCTTGCCTGCGATAGGATCACCTCGGTACATCTGACTCACCGAGGTGTCTGCATCGCAGGCAAGCCAGCTCCCACATTAGATTGAACCAGCTTTGGCTATGGGTGCTGGCTGCACGCTGGTCTTGCGCCCCAGCATCACCGTCACAATCACCCCACAGGCAAACACCCAGGTAATCGGCTCGATCTGTTCACCAAAGAACAACGCCGAAAACGCGATGGTAAAGAAGATCTGCAACAACTGGATCTGGCTCACCCGAGCGATCCCGCCCATGGCCAACCCGGCATACCAGGCAAAGAACCCCAGGAACTGCGAGAACAGCGACACGTAGCCAAACGCCCACCAGGTTCCCATGGAAATCGCCCCTTGATGCTGCGCCGCCAGGTACCACACCGGGCCGATCAACACGGGCGTAGAGAGCACCAGCGCCCAGCAGATCACCTGCCAGCCGCCCATCTCCTTGGCCAATCGGCCGCCCTCGGCATAACCGAGGCCACCCACGGCGATGGCGCCGAGCATCAACAAATCGCCCGCCTGAATACTGCCCGCGCCGGTGATCAACGCATAACTCAGCACCAAGCCACTGCCCAACGCTGCGCAGGCCCAGAAGGCTTTGGACGGCCGCTCATGGGACAGCCACGCCGCATAGAGCGCCACGCACAGCGGTTGCAGGCCGTTGACCAGCGCGCCATGGGACGCCGGCAGGGTTTGCATGGCCCACGCTGACAGCACCGGGAAGCCGAGGATCACCCCGGCAATCACCAGGCACAGCCCGCGCACCTGGCGCCAGGTCGGCCATTGTTCACGGCGCCACAGCAACAACGCCGCCGCCGGGACCGCCGCGAACAGCGCACGGCCGAGGCCGTTGAGCAGCGGGTGGATTTCCTGCACCACGATGCGGGTGAAGGGCAGGGTCAGGCTGAAGATGATGACGCCCAGCAGGCCGAGGGCCATGCCGGTGTTTTCGCGCGAGCTCATGGAGTGGGACCGAAATCGAAAGGGCTTCAAGGGAAGCCCATCTAGCCACACCCCCCGCCAATCAAGGGCCTACAGCTGGGTGCGGATTTATCCGTACAGTTTTTCAGAAGAAGCGCGTGATGCTGATCTTGGCGTTGCGACCTTGGCTGTAGACACCTTCGCCGCTGAGTGCCGGTTGGTAGAAGCGGTTGAACAGGTTGTCGACGGTGAAGTTGATCTCGGTGCCCTTAAGGCCAGCCTGCTGTGGTTTCCAATTGGCGAACAGGCCTTGTGTGTCGTAGCTGGCGTTCTCCGTCTGGTCGTAGATGAAGTCGCCGATGCTGGAGTTCAAACCGCCCGCGTAAACATCGGTGGGCACGCGATCGGTCTTGCGTACGAACTGGCCCTGCCAGCCCACCTGCGCGTCCCAGCTCGGGATCTTGGTACCCAGCACCACCACCCATTTGGCCGGTGGGATATCCCGCGCCCACACGTGCAGGTCTGTCGCCCAGGGGTTGGTGTAGGGGTTGTCGCGCTTGCCTGTGGCCCAGGAATACGTCAGGGAGCCGAACAGGTAGGTCGAGTCGTAGTAGCTTTCCAGCTCGACGCCTTTGATGGTCATGCCACCCACATTGCGATAGTTGGTCCTGGACGCCGCGTCACTGCATACCGAATCGATACTGCCCGACACGGTCAACTGCCGTTCGCAGCCAATGCCGGTGGCCTTCATGATTTCGTCTTCGATGCGGTTGTGAAACAACGTGGTGCGCAGTTGCAGGTTGTCTTCACGGGTGAAGAGGCCTGAGAAATTGGTGACGTTGCCCGCGGTAATCGCCGTAATGCGCTCCGGGTCGAGGTTCAGGCTGGTGGCGCTACGGGTGCTGATAGCGCCTTGGACTTCGTACTGTTCATCGATCACCGGCGCGCGCCACGTACGGTTCCAACTGGCGAAGAAGGCCACATCCGGGGTTACGTTCCAGAACGCCGCCAGGCGCGGCGACCATCCGGTGTAGGTGCGGTCGCTGTAGTCGTGGCCCACTTTCGGGTCAGGGCTGCTGTAGTACGGCGCATCGTTGGCTTCGCCGCGGTTGCGCACGTGGTCGTAACGCAGGGACGGCGTGAGGGTCACGTCGCCCAGGGTAATCGCGTCCTGGATGTAGAACGCGTTGCTATCGACCTTGCCGTGGGGCATGAAGTACGGCTGGAAGTGCCCATAGTTGTAATTGGCGGTGTTGTAGGTGGCGCCCGGCATCCAGCTCTCGGTTTCGCGCTTGTGCTTGCGGATCTGCACGCCCGTGGTCACCGCGTGCTCCAGCGGGCCGGTGGTCAGCAGGCTGGTATTGCGTAATTCAAGGATGCGGTCGGTGTAGGACGTGTCCATCTTGCGTCCACCGGTGGCCAGGCCAATGACGGCATTCTCGGCGCGCTCATCGGTCTGGTCGGTATTGGACTCCGAGTAGCTCAGCTTCAGGTCGATCAGCGGGTTGTTCAGTGGGTGGTACTCGTACTTGCTCGACCAGGTGGTGTCCACTGTGTCGCGGTCGGCCAGGAAGCGAGACACCGCCGTTGCGTAGCCATAACGGTCGATGGCAGGTTGTTTCGGGGGTGATGGGTAGGACTTAGCCGAGAACGGCGTCATACGTTGGCTTTGGGCGCGAGAGTAAGAAAGGCCCATGCTGTGTTCATCGGTGAAATACGCGTTGAACTTGAACAGCTGGCCTTCGACATCCTGCGCGCTGTTGGGCAGCCGTTTGGGGTTGATCGGGTATTCATTGCGCGGATCGGGCGGCGTGCCGGCAAGCTTGAGGTCGTCGCCGTCGCGCTTGGTCAGGTAGGCCAGGCCGTCCATGCGGCCGTCGTCGGTGCGGCCATACACGGCGCCGGTGTAGACCTGCTCGTGGTTGTTGCTGGCGTAGCCGTATTTGACCATCGCCCCGGCATTTTGCCCGTCCTTGAGCAGGTCGGGTGCGTCCTTGGTGATCATGTTGACCGTGCCGCCAAAACCGCCGTTACCGGTAAATGGCGAGTAAGGGCCTTTTTCCACCTCAATGCTTTTGATCAACTCGGGCTCGATGAAGATGGTGCCTTGTTGATAACGCTCGAACCCGCTTTTGGCCGCACCATCCACGGTCATCGGCACATCCTCGGCATCGCCCATGCCGCGGATGTTCATGGTCTGGCCGCCCGGCTTGGGTGAGCCGCCCATGGATACGCCGGGCAGGGTCTGCAACAGTGAAGGAATGTTATCGGGCTGGTAGCGGTCGATATCCGCCTGGCTCAGTGTGGAGCGGCCCACGGTGCTGGAGTCGACCTGGCTACCGGTGCCGATCACGCTCAGGGCATCCAGTTGAACAACGCCACTGTTGGTGGTCTTGCCCTCATCGGGGCGCACGACGTAGGTGCTGCCGACCTTGATCAGGGTGAACTCGCCGTTTTTCAGCAGGGTACGAATCGCCACTTCCGGCGTGAAGTCGCCGTTGAGTGCTGGCGCCTGCACGTTCTTGAGCAGTTCTTCATCGAACAGCAGCTGGATTTTCGCCTGCTGCGCCACCTGGCTCAGGGACGTGGCCAGCGACTGTGCAGGCAGTTGCAGCGTGAGCGATTCGGCCTGGGCACTGAGGCTCAATACCAGGCAACTGGCGATGAGGGTCGGTCGAAGAAACAGGTGCGAAGCGTGGCAAGGCGCGCGAAACATGAAATCCCCCGGTGCGGCTAAATAGCCAAAAAGGTGTGCTTATCAAACACAGACCGGGGGAAGACGGGGCTGGTAAACAAATCCACACCTGCGAATGCAAAATATTCTCAAATAAGCCTTACTGGCTCGATTCGATCCTGACCACGCCATCGGCCAAGGCCACGGTTTTCACCGGCAGCAGGGCGGGCAGGGCGTTGAGCAGGGCGTCGGGGTCATTTACGTCAAGGTTGCCCGACACCTTCAACTGCGCTACGGCCTGGCTGACTTGCAGCGGCGCCTGCGGACGGTAAAGGCTCAACTCGTCGATCAGGCTGGCCAGCTCGCGATTGCGAAACGACAAGTGGCCGCTGCGCCAGTCGGCGACTTCCTCGGCATTCAGCGTTTGCTGTTGCAGCGTGCCCTTGGCGTAGCTGTAGGTGGCGCGTTGCTGGGCGCCGAGCAAGGCGACCGGGTTTTTTGCGTCCGGCGCGAAGGCCACTTGGCCGTGGGCAACGCTGACCACCAGTTGCTGCTGGCTACGGCGCACATCAAAACCGGTGCCGACCACCCGCACATTCGCCTCACCGGCTTGTACGAACAATGGCCGTTCCTTGTCGGGCGCCACCTCGATGTACAACTGGCCCTTGTCCAGGTGCACGATGCGCTGGTGCGCGTTGAAGTCCACGCGCAGTTGGGTGTTGGCATTCACGTACAGGGTGCTGCCATCGGGCAGGTTGAGGGTGCGCATGCCTTTGGCGTGGGCGGCGACCTGGCTGTGATAGAGCTCGCGGGGCGCGCCAATGTGGGTGGCCAACACGGCGCAGATTACTGCTGCGGCCACCGCCAGGGCCGGGCGCCACACGGACGGCTTGCGTTGGGGCAGCGCCACGGGTTTGTTCAATTGCTGCAACTGGGCGAGGTCTGCCCACAGTTGCTCGAATTCCGCATAGGCGCGGGCATGGGCCGGCTCGGCCTGCCAGGCGGCAAAGGCCTTGCGGTCGGCGCGGTCGGTGTCGGCGTGGTTGCGTGCAAACCAGCTGGCGGCTTGGGCGTCGATGGAGTCGCTGTCCTCGATGTCGATGTCGCTCAGGCGGTTCATTCTGGCTGCTCCGTGCCGGGTTCGTGTTGAAGGCGTCGCTTGCAATGCAACAGGGCCAGGGCGATGTGCTTTTCCACCATGCTGGTGGAAATGCCCATGCGTTCGGCGATCTGCGCCTGGCTCAGGCCTTCGAAGCGGTGCAGCATAAGGGCTTCTCGTCGGCGGGGCGAGAGTTCGGCGAGGACTTCTTTCAACTGTTCCAGGCGTTGCAAGCGTTGCGCGGCGGCCATGGGCTCGTTTTGCTCGTCGGTGGCAGGTTCCAAGTCCCTTTCGGCCTGATCCTGGTGGACGGTCTGCCGTACCTTCTGTTTACGCCAATGATCGCGCAGCAGGTTGCGTGCCATCTGGAACAGAAACGCCCGTGGCTGCTCGACCTTGGCGCGGTCGCGGTAGTCCAGCCATTGGGTGAAGACATCCTGGGTCATGTCCGCCGCGTCGCTGGCGTTGTCCGTGCGTTTGCGCAGGAAATACAGGATATCTGTATAAAAACCGCGAAAGGCATCGGCCGACAACGGGTCGGGCTTGGGACGAGACATGAATATCCTTCTTGACGAAGCACGACGTAGGAAAGTCGCGAATGGTATCGAGAACCATTGCTATTTGTCTCTATCTAAATATGTCGTTGCCGATGCGCGGCTGGCAATAAGCTGGGCATGACCTTTACTCCTACACGCTAGTGAACTAAATCCCACTCAAAAAGGAGAAAGTCATGGCTGGATGGTATGAGTTGAGCAAGAGCAGCGACGGGCAGTTCCGCTTTGTATTGAAGGCCGCGAACGCTGAGATCATTTTGACCAGCGAGCGCTACACCACCCGCAGCGCAGCTGAAAATGGCATTGCTTCTGTGCAGACCAACAGCCCGCATGACGAGCGCTATGAGCGAAAAGTGGCCAGCAATGGCCAGCCGTATTTCACCCTCAAGGCTGCCAATCACCAAGTGATCGGCAACAGCGAGCAGTATTCCTCGACAGCGGCGCGGGACAATGGCATTGCGAGCGTCAAGAGCAATGGCCCGAGTACCACGATCAAAGACAAGACCTGAAATGCAAAGCGCTAATTAAGAGCTCACGCTGTCCCTGTGGCGAGGGAGCAAGCTCCCTCGCCACAGGTTACTTTTTACTCTTCATTTTGGATTGTGGTGGTTAGCGCAGCAGTGCTTTGAGCTGTTCGATTGCCGCTTCACCCAGCGGGAACACCGGCAACCGCGGATCGCCCACCTCCAACCCGGTCAAACGCAACCCGGCCTTGATCGTCGCCGGCAAACCCCCTTTGAGAATGAACTCCAGCAACGGCAACTGGCGATAAAACAGCGCCCGTGCCTTTGTCAGGTCATTGGCCAGCACGGCGTCGTACAAATCCAGGTTGAGCTGTGGGATGAGGTTCGGCGCCGCCGTGCACCAACCCTTGGCACCGGCCGCGAAGGCTTCCAGCGCCAGCGGGTTGCAGCCGTTGTAGAACGGCACGTCACTCTGGCGATGCAACTGGTGCATGCGTTGGATATCCCCGGTGCTCTCCTTGACCATCGTCACGTTGGCGACCTGCTGGATGATGCGCAGGATCAGTTCCACCGACATGTCGGTGCCGCTGGTGGCCGGGTTGTTGTAGAGCATGATCGGCACGCCGACGCTGTCGCCAATCGCGGCGTAGTGGGCGAGGATTTCCGCTTCGCTGAGTTTCCAGTAGGACGCCGGCAGCACCATCACCACGTCGGCGCCATTGGCTTCGGCGTAACGGGCGCGGCGCACGGCCTTGGCGGTGGTCAGGTCGGACACGCTGACGACGGTGGGCACGCGCCGGGCGATTTTTGCCAGGCTATAGGCGCTCACTTCATCCCATTCGGCGTCGCTCAAGTAGGCGCCTTCGCCGGTGCTGCCCAAGGGCGCGATGGCATGCACGCCGCTGGCGATCAAACGGTCGATGGAGCGGCCCAGGGCGTCGAGGTCAATGCGTGAACCGTCGGCGCTGAAAGGGGTGATGGTGTAGCCGATGATGCCGTGGATGGTTGGGCTGGACATGAGAGGTCTCCGGTCGAAAAAGGGCAATCAGTTCAGGCAATCGGCGTGTTGGCGCAGGTTCTGCCGGGCGTAGTAATTGAACGCGGCGCCGTGGCGCTTGGGCCGGGAGATCCAGTCGTGGGCTTCACGCCCCAGTTCCGGCAGGATCGGTTTGATGGTGCCCGCCGCCATGGCCAGCAACTGCAACTTGGCTGCACGTTCGATCAACTGCGCGATCACACAGGCTTCCTCGATGCTCGCCCCGGTGGACAGTTGGCCGTGGTGCGACAGCAGGATCGCGCGCTTGTCGCCCAGGGCCGCCGTGATGATTTCGCCTTCTTCATTACCCACCGGCACGCCCGGCCAGGCTTCCAGGAATGCACAGTCTTCGTACAGCGGGCAGAGGTCCATGTGGGACACCTGCAACGGCACTTCCAGCATCGACAGTGCCGCGATGTGCGTGGGGTGCGTGTGGATGATGCAATTCACATCCGGCCGCCCACGGTACACCCAACTGTGGAAACGGTTGGCCGGGTTGGGGATGCCATGGCCTTCCAGGACTTCAAGGTCCTCGTTGACCAGCAGCAGGTTGCTCGCGGTGATTTCGTCAAAGCCCAAGCCCAGTTGCTGAGTGTAATAGGTGCCAGGCGTTGGCCCACGGGCGGTGATCTGCCCGGCCAGGCCGGAGTCGTGGCCGTTCTCGAACAGGATGCGGCACGTGAGCGCCAGCTTTTGCCGGTCGGTCCACGTATTATCCGCCAGGGTGTTTTGCATCTGGATCAGCGCTTGCTTGACCAGTTGTTCTTTGGGGAGTGCTAATGTCTTGGCCATCTCGGTGTCCTTTGGGTGGTTCAATGGACGTCTGGTTTGCTGGTCTCCCGCTGCTCGCAAGGTCGTTGGGTGAACGCAAATGACACTAAAGATGCTATATGACACAAAGTGTCATTGGCAAGCGCAGCTTATCGTTTTCTGCATGGACTAACCGCAGCACATGTCTATCCGTTTGAAATTATTGAGAAAAAAACTTGGCGTTACCTTGGATGTGCTGGCCGAAAAGTCCGGCATGACCAAGAGTTATTTGTCCAAGGTTGAGCGCGGACTCAATACGCCGTCGATTGCGGCCGCGCTGAAACTGGCCAAGGCGTTGAACGTGAAAGTTGAAGAGCTGTTCAGCGAAGACAGCGTCAGCCTCGACAGCTACAGCCTGGTACGCAGCCATGAACGGCCCGACACCGCGCCGGGTTATGCGGTGCTGGCCCATCAGGTCAGTGAACGCAGCCTGTTGCCGTTCATCATTTACCCGCCGGCGGAGTTCACCGACAAGACCTTCAAGGAGCACCTGGGGGAGGAGTTTCTGTTTGTGCATGAAGGCCAGGTGGAGGTGGACTTTATGAACGAGCGGGTGATTCTGGAGCGCGGTGATGCGCTGCATTTCAATGCGCAGAAACCGCATCGGCTGCGGTCGGTGGGGCCGGTGCAGGCGCAGTTGTTGGTGGTGGTGCACAGCCCGGAAGAGTGACCGCTATGCCTGTTTGAAATGCAATCTACTGTGGGAGCCAGCTCCCACAGAGGATCTCCTTTGTTCTGGAGATCAGTGTTCGACTGGGACGGACAGTGCTGAGTTGCCCAGTGGGTGAGTGCGCGCAGCGAAGAACCTCAGCTCCACGCCCGTCCCCTCGAACATCTCCGAATACCGCCGCTTCTGCTGCCGAATAAACCCATCACTACGCCCCGACACCGAAATCGCCAGGGTGCTCAACTTGGCCTGGCGAATCGCATCCACCAAGTGTTTATCCTGCGCGCCCAAATCGTGGCCAAAGACGCACAGCGCGCCCTGATGGCCAAGCAACTGCTCATAACAGAACGACAGGTAATCCGAGCTGCGGATGGTCTTCAGTTTCTCTTCCACCTTGCCTTCGCTGACAAACAGCGGCACGTCGTCCAGGGTCTTGATCGTGTTGTTGATCGCAAAACTGCTGAGCAGGGTGCTGTCGGTGGTCGGCAATTTGCGCGCGGTGCCGTCGAGGTTGCGCACCAGGTGCAGGCCGCCGTGCAAATAGAGGATGCGTGTGGCGTCGGTCTGGGTGTTGCGCAGGTCGAAGCTGGCGTCGGCGCTGCGGAACAGGTCGTCGATGCCCGGTGTGTGCAGGATCGCCCAGTAGTTGAGCAAGTCGTAGTTACTGGTAAATACCGTCGAGTAGCTCGCCAGTTCGCGGTTGATCGTCTCCAGTGTCGACGGCTGCACCAGGCGCCACGGGATATGCACGGCGTGGATGGTGTTGATCAGCGCTTCCTTGATCGCGTAGTAGCGATTGCGCGGCGCCGCCGAGCTGACCGCCAGTGCCTTGTTGACCCGGCTGGTGGTTTTCAGCGCGCCCAGGGCCTGCTCGAAACTGCGGGTTTGCAGGGCGTCGAACACGCTGAGTTCGGATGGGCTCAGGGGTTTTTCTTCGACGGTGCGCGCGTTTTCGAACAGCGAGTCGTAGGCAAAGTCTTCCCAGACCGTACGGCTGGCGCCGTTGCCGATCAGAATCCCGCTGAAGTCGATGGCGCTGCGCAGGGCGCTCCAGTCTTCAAGGTGGGCGTCAATATCCTGGAAATCCTTCATTGCGGCGGGTCTACTCGAAATCGGCTGGGCGGTGACTTTATCACGAGCGGGCGTTGATCCTGATCAAGATGCTCTGCCCGTCAGCGGTTGATTCTGTAGGCATAAAGCCTACGAGGATTAGCCATGAGCAGCACCTTCTTTATTCCCGCCGTCAACATCATGGGCACTGATTGCCTCGACGAAGCCATGACCGCCATTCGCAATTACGGCTTTCACAAGGCGCTGATTGTCACCGACGCGGGCCTGGCCAAAGCCGGCGTGGCGAGCATGATCGCCGAGAAACTGGCGATGCAGGACATCGACTCGGTGATCTACGACGGCGCCAAGCCCAACCCCAATGTGGAAAACGTCGAGAAAGGCCTGGCGCTGTTGCAGGAAAGCGCCTGCGATTTCGTGGTATCCCTGGGCGGCGGTTCGCCCCATGACTGCGCCAAGGGCATCGCGCTGTGCGCCACCAACGGCGGGCATATCGGCGACTACGAAGGCGTGGACCAGTCGAGCAAACCGCAACTGCCGCTGGTGGCCATCAACACCACTGCCGGCACTGCGAGCGAGATGACCCGGTTCTGCATCATCACCGACGAAAGCCGCCACGTGAAAATGGCCATCGTCGATCGCAACGTCACGCCGCTGCTGTCGGTCAACGACCCGGCGCTGATGGTCGGCATGCCCAAGGGCCTCACCGCCGCCACCGGCATGGACGCCCTGACCCACGCCATCGAAGCCTACGTGTCCACCGCTGCCACGCCGATCACCGACGCCTGCGCGATCAAGGCCATCGAACTGATCAGCGCCAACCTGCGCCTGGCCGTGCGCGACGGTAGCGACAAGGCCGCGCGGGAAAACATGGCCTACGCGCAATTCCTCGCCGGCATGGCGTTCAACAACGCGTCCCTGGGTTTTGTCCACGCCATGGCGCACCAGCTGGGCGGCCTGTATGACTTGCCCCACGGTGTGTGCAACGCGGTGTTGTTGCCCCATGTGCAGAGCTTCAACGCCAGCGTCAGCGCCAAACGCTTGAGTGACGTGGGCCGCGCGTTGGGTGCCGATGTCAAAGGCGTCACCGTGGAAGAGGGTGCCCAGGCGGCGATTGCGGCGATCCGCAGTTTGTCCCAGGACGTAGATATTCCCGCGGGCCTGCGCGAACTCGGCGCCAAGTTGCAGGACATTCCGTTGCTCGCCAGCAATGCGTTGAAGGATGCGTGTGGGCTGACCAATCCACGGCGCGCGGATCAAAGACAAATAGAAGAGATCTTTCGCAGCGCTTTCTAACGGGGCACTGACACGCCGCAAGCGTTAAGCTACAAGCTGAACTGCATTCAACTTGTCGCTTGAAGCTTGCGGCTTGCCGCTGAGGTCCCCCTATGAGAGTTCTGTTATTCGGCGCCACCGGCATGGTTGGCCAAGGTGTTCTGCGTGAATGCCTGCTGGCGGCCGACGTGCAGGAAGTCGTCGCCGTCGGCCGTACGCCGCTGACCCAGGAACACGGCAAGCTGCACCAGGTGCTGCACAGCGACATGCTCGATTTCCAACCCCTGGAAAACCTGCTGCAAGGCTTTGATGCATGCTTCTTCTGCCTCGGCGTGTCGTCGGCGGGCATGAACGAAACCCACTACACCCACCTCACCTATGACCTCACTTTGGTCGCAGCCAGCACCCTGGCGCGGCTCAATCCGCAGATGACCTTTATCTACGTGTCCGGCGCCGGCACCGACAGTTCCGAGGCGGGCAAGTCGATGTGGGCGCGGGTCAAGGGCAAGACCGAAAATGCCTTGTTGCGCCTGCCGTTCAAGGCGGTGTACCTGTTCCGGCCGGGGGTGATCCAACCGTTGCACGGCGTGCGCTCGAAGACGCCGTTGTACCAGGCGTTTTATTCGGTGCTGGGGCCACTGCTATCGTTGGTGCGCCGGGTAAAACCGGGTTGGGTGGTGAGCACCGAGACGGTTGGCCGGGCGATGTTGCAGGCGGCCAGTCATGGCGCGCCGCAACCGGTGCTAGAGCAGGCTGGGATCAATCGCTTGGCTGACGAGCGTCGTTGAAGGAGCTGGCGGTGATTGAGGATTATTCAGACGCGCTGATCGTGCAGGAAGTGTCCCCGCGTGATGGCTTGCAAATCGAACCGACCTGGGTGGAGACGGCCGACAAGATCGCCTTGATCGACCAGCTTTCCCGCGCCGGTTTCTCGCGGATCGAAGCGGGTTCGTTCGTCTCGCCCAAGGCGATTCCGGCCTTGCGCGATGGCGAGCAGGTGTTCCAGGGCATCGCGCGCAAGCCGGGTGTCATCTACGTGGCGCTGATCCCCAATCTCAAGGGCGCCCAGCGTGCCATCGCGTCTCGCGCCGATGAGTTGAACCTGGTGATGTCCGCCAGCCAGAGCCACAACCTGGCCAACTTGCGCATGCGCTGCGAGGCGTCTTTGGCGGCCTTCGGCGAGATCGTCAGCTTTGCCGCCGACCACCCGGTGGGCCTCAACGGTAGCATTGCGACCACATTTGGTTGCCCGTTCGAAGGCGCGGTCGATGAAGACCGCGTAGTGCAGATGGTGGACGCTTATCGTGAACTGGGCATCCAGGGCATCACGCTGGCCGACACCACCGGCATGGCCAACCCGCGTCAGGTAGCGCGCCTGGTCAAGCGGGTGCTGCAACGCGTGCCCGCCGCCGACCTGACCCTGCATTTCCACAACACCCGTGGCCTGGGGTTGTGCAATGTGCTGGCCGCCTACGAAGCCGGTGCCCGGCGTTTTGACGCGGCCCTCGGTGGCCTCGGCGGTTGCCCGTTTGCGCCGGGGGCGTCGGGCAATATCTGTACGGAAGATTTGGTGAACCTGTGTGCGGAGGTCGGGATTCATACCGGTATCGACTTGCCGCATCTGTTGCAGATGTCCCGGCGCTTGCCGGCACTGCTGGGCCATGAACTACCCGGCCAGGTGGCCAAGGCCGGGCGCAATTGCGACCTGCATGCCCCGCCGGATTATGTCGCCGCGCTGATCGCCGGGGGCGTTGCGCTGAACTGAATCAACGCCACGCCGCCGATCAACAACAACGCCCCCAGCACCCGGGGCGTTGTCAGCTCGCGCTCCGCCAGGCCGAACAGGCCAAAGTGATCAAGCACCAGTGACGCCAGAATCTGCCCGGCCATGGCCAGCGCAATAAACCCCGACGCGCCCAACTTGGGCAGCAGCATCAACGCCAGGGAAATAAAACACACACCAAACGCGCCACCGGCCCACATCCACAACGGAGCTTTGCTGACAAAGCCCAGGCTCGGTAACGGCAAGCGCAGCACCACAATCACCGGCAGCAACACGATGATGCTCACCAGCAGCGACGCCAGGGTGGCCCACAGCGGGTGCCCGAGCCCACGCCCGAGGTTGGCGTTGATTGCGCTTTGAAACGGCACCACCGCCCCGGCAATCACTGCCAGCGCCAATAAACCCAGCCAGTGCAAGGTCGTCATTGTGAATCTCCCAGAGGTTTTGCTGGACTCTAAGGTATTCGTCGCGCAAATTTAAATTCCAAGTTCTTATGCTGAGCATGCAGCTGATGAATGATCTGCGCCGCATCGACCTCAACCTGCTGGTGATCCTCGACGCCTTGCTCACCGAGCAACACGTCACCCGTGCCGCTGAACGTGTGCACCTGAGCCAGCCGGCGGTCAGCCATGCGCTGGCGCGGTTGAGGGAATTGCTCGGCGACCTGTTGCTGGTGCGCCAGGGCGGCACGTTGGTGCCCACCGCGCGCGCGTTGGAACTGGCGGCACCGCTCGCCGAGGCGCTGGCCCAGGTACAAGCGCTGCTGGCGCCCAACCGGTTTGATCCGGCCTCGGCCAAGCGCCGCTTTCGCGTGGCGATGTCGGACTACAGCGCGGCGATTTTCCTACCGGACTTGGTGCGCATGCTGCGCCGTGAAGCGCCGGGTATCGACCTGCAAATCATCCAGGCCAGCCGTGAGGGCATGGTGGAGGGCGTGCTCAATGGTGATCTCGACCTGGCTGCTGGAGTCTTTCCTGACATGCCGGCGGAGCTGCGTACTACGCCGCTGTTTGAAGAGCACTACACCTGCCTGGTCGACCGCGACAGCTTGCCGGCTGACGGTACGCTGGACCTGCCCACCTATCTATCGCGTCCCCATGTGTTGCTGGAAATGCGCGGCAGTGGCACGCCGGAAATCGAGCGGGCGTTGACCGCGATTCGTCAGCGACGCCATGTGGCGATCAGCCTCCCGCACTGGGGCGTGGCGCCGCAGTTGATCCAGGGTACGGATTTGATCTTGACCGTGTCGTCGCGGGGCTTGCTCAACATTGATCACCCACACCTGCTGGCGGTGCCGCCACCGTTTCATATCCCCTCGTTTGCGGTGGAGTTGGCGTGGCACGTGCGGCGGGGTGGGGATTCGGGGTTGCAGTGGTTGATTGGGCGGGTGCGGGAGGGCTGATGTAGCAATCAATTGTGGGAGCTGGCTTGCCTGCGATAGCCATAGGTATCTACACACCTACTGAACCTGACAAAACCCGAAGCTTTGGCTTTGGCTTTGGCTTTGGCTTTGGCTTTGGCTTTGGCTTTGGCTTTGGCTTTGGCTTTGGCTTTGGCTTTGGCTTTGGCTTTGGCTTTGGCTTTGGCTTTGGCTTTGGCTTTTCAGCTTTTGATCTTAGGCGCCCCGTTAACCACGCTGGCCGAACGCAGGCTTGAATCCGTGGGTAACCCGGCAGGACGCCGGGTTAGCCGTCCTGGGCCAGGGATGGCCCATGACGGCGGCCCACGGATTCAAGCCTTCGTTCGGGCACACCGAGCCTAGGCGAGGTGCCGAGTGGTGGGGCAAGAGCCCTTTGCTTACTTTGGGGCTTTTCCAAAGTGAGCCGCCGTAAGGGCGGAACCCTAATCAGCCGTTACCTAAATAACGGATATGTACTCCGACCAAAAAGCCTCAGCGCCTAGAACAAAGCCATCGCAGGCAAGCCAGCTCCCACATTTTGATTTGTGCTGTGTTCAGCATTGCACTCCCGCGCAGAGACGCCAGGGCGACCGTTCGTCGCACTGACAAGTATTTTCTAAACCTTTGCCGCCATGAAAATTCGAATTCAGGGCGGGGAGTGTTCCCTCGCGCTTATTTTTGCCCTGGAGGAACCCATCATGAGCCGCATGGCTATCCGGTTACGCACCGCCAGTTTCGCGATGCTGCTGGGCCTCGGCGCCAGCAATGCTTTCGCTCAGTCGCCCGCTGAATTCATCGAGCAGGCGTCGGCCAAAGGCATGGCCGATATCGAAACCAGTCGCATGGCCCACGCCAAAACCTCGTCCCAGGAAATCAAGGACTACACCATTGAGGTGATCAACGAGCGCACCCTGGCCAACCAGCACCTGGCGGCCATCGCCAAGAAGCTTGAACTGCCGGTGGCGCCGCGGGAAAAGATCGTCGACAAAGCCGAGACCCTGATGCCCGAGCTCAAGGATGGCGACTCCTTTGACGCGGCCTACACCGCGCAACAGGTCAAGGAAAACGAAGAGGCCATTGCCCTGTTCAAACAGGAAGGTGCTGCGTCGGATGTGCCGGAAATAAAAGCGTTGGTGGATGAGACGCTGCCCAAGCTGGAGGAGCGTTTGCAGAAGGCTCGCGCGCTGGCATCGACCTACGGTAAAGGCCATCAGGGCGACGGCTGAGTCTGTTGTCTGAAATTAAAAAAAACGGCGGTTGGAGAGATTCCAATCGCCGTTTTTGTTGCTGCTTTCAGAACGCCAATTCCGCTTGGCCGGTGCCTTCCAGTGCGAGCAAATACTGCTTGGCTTGCAGGCCGCCGGCAAACCCGGTCAGCTCACCCGAGGCACCAATCACCCGGTGGCAGGGCGCGATGATTGAGATCGGATTACGCCCATTGGCTGCGCCTACGGCGCGTACTGCCTTGGGGTTGCCGATCTGCTGGGCGATCTGACTGTAGCTGCGGGTTTCGCCGAAGGGGATGGTCAGCAGTGCCTGCCACACCTGCTTCTGGAAATCGGTGCCGGTGAAGTCGAGTTCCAGGGTGAACTGATTACGGGTGCCGGCGAAGTATTCCTGCAACTGGCGCTGCGCCTCCAGCAGCACCGGGCTGTCGTTGGCCTCGTGCAATTCGCCCAGGCGCACACGGTTGGCTCGTTCGGTTTCCCACAGGATCGCGCTGAGTTTTCCGTTACGGGCCACTAGCGTGAGTTGGCCGACGGGGGAGGGCATGAGTGTGTATTCGTACGGCATGGGCGGACTCCTGTGGGTGAACGTTACGGCACTACTGTAATTGCATCCGCCCGATTGAAAACTGCGTTTCTTGCGATTGAATTTTTTCTGCGCCTAGAGGTTCCAGTACACCCAGTTTGAGTAGTGTGGATACCAGTAAATCCAGGAAATATCATACAAAGCCTTAAGAAATGACGCTGTCCCCATCAGCACCAGTGAAATGACATTGAGCGCGGTGAGTATTGAGGCGAACACGGTCAGGCGTCGGTTGGCATGCTGTCTGGCCAACCGTATGCCATAGGCCGACGCTGCAATTGATCCCAACCCCAGCAGCAGCCCGAATGGAAAGGGCAACCTCAAAAACGAGACCAGCAGTGGCAAAACCAGCACCCAGCCTACCACCTGGCGTTGTATGGCTTTTGGCGTGTGTTGCGTGGGTTCAAGCATGACCGTGATCTCAATCTCGGAGGAAGGAGCTGACATCATTTAGATATTAGCTCTTCGCCGCAGTCAGACTTTGCTGACGGGATGCTAGTGGTCTTGTTGCAACACCTTGAGCGCCGCCGATGCCAGGAACCCCGAGCGGCTTTTTTCTTCGGGATGATGCAGCACATAGTCATCGATGCGGTTCAACAGGTAGCCCGGCAGAGTGATGTTGAGTTTCTGCGCCTTGCCCAGGTACTTGGTGACATCGATATCCACCACTGCCCAGGTGCAACCTGCGTACTGTGGGTTGGCGGCATGTACGGTGACTTTCTGCGCATTGGGAATCGGCGCGCCGTCTTCCGCGAGGATCTCGAAGTGCCCTTCGATGGCTTCACGGGCCATGGCCATGGCGTCGTCCAGGTCGTCGCCGGCGGAGTAACAGCCGGGAATGTCCGGCACTTCCACACCCCAGGCGTGGTTCTCGTCACCGGTTGAAATTGCGATGGGGTAAAGCATGTCTGTTGTCCTCCAGGGACGCTTAGCTCAGCAGCGCTTGTTTCAGGATGCTCTTGGCTGCCTATCAAATATCGGCCATCCACAGCACCTCCTTGTGGTGTGTTTTGGTGGTGACTATAACCACAAAGAAAAATCATCAACACTCTACCCACCGACGGCCGATGACCGGTATTTCGTCAGGCAGTGACTGAAGTGTATGAGCGCGCTGCAACGGCGCCAGAGAGAGGTATTGCGAGGTTTTGCGCAGGTATTACCGGATGTGTAGGGCCTGCGTCATCACGCTGAGAAACGCGTCAACCAGCACACTTTTTGATGCAGTTGGCGTCAGCACCAGTAACTGCGCGCTCGCATCCACTTCCACCAACGGCCGGTAGGTCACGCCTTTGTTCATCAAGCTTTGCGTGCATTCTGGCACCAGTGCCACGCCTTGCCCTGCCGCGACCAGGGCGATGATCGAGGTGATCTGCCGCCCGGTCGGCCCTGGTCGCAGCGGCTGGCCGTGGCGGCGGTAGAGCTGCTCGATGGACTGGTTCAGCCCCGATCCGTAATCCGCCGGGAACAGGATCAGCGGATAACCACCGAGCTGCGCCAAGCTGACCTGCGCCTGGCTCGCCAGCGGGCTGTCGGTGGATAACGCCGCCACCAGCCGCTCCTCGCCCAGCGACAGCGCTTGCACCTCTTTGCTCTGTGGCAATAAACGACTCAGCCCGACGTCCAGCCGCCCGTCGGCCACCTGCGCACCGAGGTTGCCGGAGGCACATTCCACGAGGGTCAGTTGCACATCGGGAAAGCGTTGGGCAAACGCCTGGATCGCCTGGCTAAACAGGTCTGACAAGGCAATCGAACTGACATACCCCAGCGTCAGTTGCCCGGCGGTGCCTGCCGCGAGTTTGCCGGCGATGACCTGCGCCAGTTCCACCTGCTCCAGCACACCACGTGCATAGGGCAAGAACGACCGGCCTTGTGCCGTCAGCGTCACTGTGCGGCTGGTGCGATCGAACAGCTTGAAACCCAGCTCGGCTTCCAGCGCCGAGATCTGTCGGGTCAGTGGCGGCTGGGCCAGGTGCAGGCGAAGGGCGGCGCGGCCGAAGTGCAATTCTTCGGCGACCATCAGAAAGTATCGCAGCTTGCGTAGGTCGAGCATCCTGGCCCTCGGGTATTGATCGGTCCTGATTCGGTATTGGTTCAAGACCTGCAGGGCATTCTATAAAGACCGCTCAAAATAAAACGAGAGGTTTCATGAAACCGCGCCTGCATTGTGCCCGTCTTGCCCTGTTCCTGTGTGGCTGCGCGGCGTTTCTCAACCTTTATGCGACCCAGAGCATCCTTCAGACGTTTGCCGCGCAGTTTCAGATCAGCGCCAAGACGGCGGGGTGGAGTATTACCGTGACGACGTTGGCTGTCGCGATCACGGCGCCGTTTGTCAGTCGCCTGACAGGCCGTTTCGAGCAACGCACGGTGATCTGCGTGGCGGCGCTGCTGTTGGCTGTGCCAGCGTTGATGACGGCCTATGCCGACAGTTTTACCGAAGTGCTGGTGTGGCGGTTTGTCGAGGGCATGGTGATTCCGGTGGTGTTCGCCACCAGCGTGGCCTATATCGGCGACCGTTGGAGGGGTGGCACGGTCACCGAAGTCACCAGCTTGTACGTGGCGGGCACCGTGCTGGGTGGGTTTGCCGGGCGTTTCGTCACTGGTGTGATGACGGAGTACGTGGGCTGGCGCGAAGCCTTCGAGTTGCTCGCGGCATTGAGCCTGATGGTGGGCGGGTTCATTCAGTTTCTGTTGCCGGTTAGCCGGGCGCGTGCGGTGTCGCTGGCAACCGTTTCATCGGGGGTTTTTCGTCAGCCATTGCTGGCGGCTTATGCCGTAGGTTTTTGCGTGTTGTTTTCCCAGGTTGCGGCGTTTACCTACGTGGGGTTGTACCTTGGTCTGCCGCCATTCAACCTCGGTCCTGCGGCTTTGGGCACGCTTTACATGGTGTTCCTGCTGGCATTGATCGTGATCCCCATTGCCGGGCGCCTCAGCAAAGCCCGGCCCCATGGCCAATTGCTGACTGTCGCTGTCGTGCTGGGCATCACGGGTACCGTGCTGACCCTTGTGCCAACGCTGTGGTGCATCGTGTTGGGGCTGGCCCTCAGCTCCACCGGCGTATTCCTCGCCCAGGCCGCCGCCAATGCGTTCACCACGGCCAATGCCGGCGATAACAAGGCGGGTGCCGTGGGGATTTATCTCACCTGCTATTACCTGGGCGGTAGCTGCGGGGCGATCGTCCCGGCATTGATCTGGGAACGCTGGGGCTGGACGGGGTGTGTGGGGTTGATTGTCGCCTTTCAGTTGGTGACGTTGCTCATCGCCTTGGTCGGTTGGAAGCCTGTTAAACCTGCGCTTGTTTCAATGCCTTGACGGGCGTCGTCGCTGTGCCGGCCGGGCCGCGTGCTCAAATAATTGAGTGATTGGTGGCATGTCCAGGCCGTGCAAACAGATCAATGCCTAGCGAGTGGAGTACTTTGAGGACTGTTTCAAAGCGCGGTTTTGCGCCGGGGGAGAACGCCTTGTAAAGACTCTCGCGACCCATACCCGTCTCTGTGGCGATCTTTGTCATTCCTCGGGCTTTGGCCACGTAGCCGATTGCACGCAGAAACTCTTCGTTATCGCCGTCGGCCAGCACCTGAGAGAGGTACTCACTGATGGCCTCATCACTGTCGAGCAGCTCGGCCATATCGAATGTCGTCAGTGTTTGCGGCATTTTCACACCTCTTTTGCCATTTTTTTTGCCTGGCGGATATCGGTTTCTTGCGATGACTTGCAACAGGAATGACTGATCGCAAAGGTTGCGGAGGATGGGGCGGGAACACTTCGGTTTCAAAGACGATTTCTGTTGCCAGAATTTGCTAGGAGAATGTGCTCGTAGGCGCAGTGTTGAATTAAGCGAAACCGCCTACGCGGCCATCCGAATCGCCTGGGTTTTGTCTGTGCGAAGTTGCCACGCGTGTCGAACCACCGAATTCTAGACATAAAAAAACCGGCCACCAGGGCCGGTTTTTTCATGCATCCCCCGTCAAAACCATCTTGACGTTGGACCAACAATTAAGTGGAGCGGGTAGAGGGAATCGAACCCTCGTCGGAAGCTTGGGAAGCTACTGTTCTACCATTAAACTATACCCGCTCAGAGCGGCTGACTTTGTACCAGATGTTCACCCGGATTTGAAGTTTTTCTTCAAAAATGTGTGGGTTACAGGCCTATGTGGGAGCAGGCAAGCCAGCTCCCACACAATCAGATTGCAAAGGCATGTTGAGTCTGACCTTGGTGATAACGCAATCGGCTGACCGGCCGCTCCGATTTCAGAAACCCAATAACGGCCTCCCGGCTGTCCCGGCACGCGGCCTTGTGTTCCATGTCCAGGAAGTGCCCCGTTGCCTGGATGGTGCTGAAGCTGCTGTGGGTCACATGCTGGCCAAACAACTTGGCGTCCTGGGCGCTGGTGTATTCGTCCCATTCGCCGTTCAAGAACAGCACCGGAATGTCGATCTGCTTGGCCGCCTTGAGATAGCACAGCCGATCGCTGTTGAGCACTTGGCTGATGTGGAAGTGCATCTGCCCATATTCGTGCTCGGCCAGGCTGCTCACATGTTTGTAGTTGAAGCGCTTGAACAGCGACGGCAGGTGTTTGCCGATGGTGTTGTTGACGAGGTGCCCGACGCGGTCGCGGTCGAGGTTGCCGAGGTAGTCAACGCCACGTTCAAGGTAGTCGCGCATGGGCGTATTGATCACCGGTGAGAACGAGCTGATCACCGCCTTCTCCACGCGCCGCGGGCGGTGGGCGAGGGCGACCAGGGTGGCGGCGCCGCCCCAGGAGAACGACAGCACGTGTTCGGCGGCGAAGTGGTCGATGAGTTCCAGGAGGATCTGGCCTTCGATGTCCTTCGTCAGCATTTGCTCATGGCGGTTATGGATTTTGGAACGGCCAGCGTAGGGCTGGTCGTACAAAACCACATTGAATTGCGGGTGCAGGCTTTTCACGGTTTGGGCGAAGGATGCCGTGGTGGCCATGGAGCCATTGACCATGATGATGGTCTTTGCAGCAGCGTCCGCGCGATAGAACTCCGTGTAAACCCGATACTGACCCTGTATATCCAACACAGCGATTTCTGGCCTCATGTCGTAAGACTCCTGGCAAGCGGGTAGGGCGCGCAGATAACTCTGCACGAGCTTTGTGACAGGTAGGCATACGCCTGGAAAAGGAAGGCCCATGTCGATCCGATGACGGCTGGTCGACGGGTGTTGTTATGGCGGGCGGTTTTGCCTGGAAGGCCCGTAGATCAAGCGCGGGCGGGGGCAAAATGTTTCTTGGAGGTTATGGGCGACTCGCCAGTCATATTTCGGCTGACGGTTTGATTCAAGCAGCACAGGCGCTACCTCGCAAGGCGCCCAACTGGTTTTTTGCCATCACCGGCTGAACGGTCGTCAGACCTGTCCGATCTCGTCGTCGGTCAGCGCCCGATACGCCCCCGGCGCAAGGTCCGCATCCAACACCAAAGGGCCCATCCGTTCGCGATGCAAGCCGATCACCTTGTTGTCGAAATGCCCGAACATGCGCTTCACCTGGTGATAGCGCCCTTCGACAATGCCCAATCGCGCCGTCGTCGGTCCCAGCAATTCCAAAGTGGCAGGTTGGGTGGTGAGGTCTTCAAAGGCAAAGTACAGGCCGGCGGCAAACGTCGTGGCGTATTCGGGGCCGATTGCTTGCTCGGTCTCGACAAGGTACACCTTGGGCAACTTGGTCTGCGGTTGCGTCAGGCGCCGCGACCACTGGCCGTCATTGGTGATCAGCATCAGGCCGGTGGTGTTGAAATCCAGACGTCCGGCGATGTGCAGCTCGTCTTTGTCCGGCACATCCAGCAGGTCGAGGACGGTCGGGTGCTGTGGGTCCGCTGTGGCGCTCACACAGCCCTGCGGCTTGTGCAGCATGAAGTAGCGCGCCGGTTTGCCGGCCTGCAACACCTCATCGTCGACACACACACGGCTGAATTCGCGCACCTCGTGGTGAGGATCGCTGACCGCTAAGCCATCCACCGTTACACGCCGTTCAACCAGCAACACGCGCACCTGCTGGCGATTGAAACGCGGCAGGTTGCTGAGGAACCGATCAACACGCATTACGGCTGTGCAGCGCCGCGCAATTGCGCGTCCACTTGGGCGCAGCGTGGGCACAGGCACGCGGTGTTGCGCAGCGCATCGGGCAACGCCTCCAGCACGGCCGGGTCGATGCTGACGCCGTAGCACCAGCAGGCTTGGTCGGCCGTGCGTGGGTCGGCCAGAGTGCAGTCGTTACGGGCGCCGCAGGCGGGGCAGAGGGTTGGCGTGGTCATGGCTCGGTTCAGGCTGGATCTCGGTGGGGTGGCACGATACAGCGTCGCCGCAGACCGTGCCAAACCGGCCGGGAAATGCCGAGACTCCGGTCGTCCGATCTACGTGTTTCAAGCTGTGTCAAAAACGCACCAGATTCGGTTTTTGATGTCAGATATTTCGTCATTCAGTGAAAGCTGAATGCCGCCCCCCAGCGTCGCTGGAGGAGCTCTTCCGCGGTCCAGGAGGCCGCCATGTATCGACGACTGTTACTCACTGCCTTGCTCGGCCTGACCTTATCCGCGTGTGTGCCCTATTACGACGGTGGCGGCACCTATTATCGCTCCGAGGTCTACACCACCCCGGCACCGGCGTATTACTACGGCGGCGGCTCTTCCTACTACGGGCGCAGCTATTACACGCCAGCGCCGCGCTACTATCCTGCGCCACGCTATTACCAGGCGGCACCGCGTTATTACCAGCCAGCGCCGCGTTACTACTCAAGGCCTGGCTACCGTCCCTATCCGAACCAGGGTTGGGACAACCGCGGTGGTCACGACCGAGGCGGACGTGGTGACGGAGGCCATCGCGGGCACCGTTAACGTTCAGACAAATCCGCCAGGGGGTGCCGGCCTTCCCACGCTTTGTGGAAATGCGCCTGCACCACCGCCTCCGGCACCGCATGCACATCCGGCCAATGCCAATGGGGCTGCTGATCCTTGTCGATCAGCCGCGCGCGCACCCCTTCGGCAAATTCCGGGTGGCGGCAGCAGTTCAGGCTCACGGTGTATTCCATCTGGAACACCTGGGCGAGGGACAGCTGGCGGCCACGCTGGAGCTGTTCCCACACCAGGTGCGCAGTCAACGGGCAGCCTTCGCTCAAGGTCTTGCCTGCGCGGCTGAATAGCGGGTCACTGTGGTCGCGCAACTGGCTCAAGGCGCGCCAGGCGCAGCGTACATCGCCCACATCCAGCCATTCATCGATCTGTGCCCGGCGCGGCAGCCACTGCGCTTCCGGTTGCTGGCTGAACGCTTCCTGGGCCAGGGCCTTGAGCAGGCTGTTGAGCTGCATCGGCGTTTGTTCCTGCCAGTTCAATTGCAGCAAGCCGTCGATCAGTTCGTCTTGTTGGTCATCGCGCAGGAAGCGGTCGGCCAGGCCCAGGTCCAAGGCATCGCGACCGTTGATATGTGCGCCGGTCAGGCCGAGGAACAACCCGAGCTTGCCCGGCAGGCGCGGCAAAAACCAACTGGCGCCGACGTCCGGGTACAGGCCGATGCTGATCTCGGGCATGGCCAGGCGGCTGCTCGGCGTGACAATGCGCACCGACGCACTTTGCAACAGGCCCATGCCGCCGCCCAGCACGTAGCCGTGGCCCCAGCAGATCACGGGTTTTGGATAGGTATGCAGGCGATAGTCGAGGCGATATTCCGCTGCAAAAAATTGTGCGGCCAGCGTCGGAACAACGCCCGGTTGCTCACGGCATTCCATCGCGAGGCTGCGCACTTCGCCACCGGCGCAAAAGGCCTTGGGCCCGTTGCCGCGCAGCAGCACGCAGACGATATTTGGATCTTTCGCCCAACCGTCCAGGCGCTCGCCCAAGGTCAGGATCATCGGCAAGGAGAGGGCGTTGAGGGATTTTTCTGCGTCCAGGCTGGCGATACCGATGCGGGCACCGTCGCTGCCGGTCAGCTCTTCGAAGTGCAGGTTCATCGTGACCTCATTCGGGAAGGTAGAGGATCAGTATGATCGCTTCGCAGGAAAGTGCCGGTGGTGTGTCAGATCAATTGACAAGCGGGGTCGGCTTTCCTAGGGTTCGCCTCATTCTTTTTGACAAGACCATTCCATCATGACCGAAGGCGACCGTATCAAACTCGAACCCACCTGGAAGCACGCCCTGCGCGATGAGTTCGAACAGCCCTACATGGCCCAGTTGCGCGAGTTCCTGCGCGAAGAGCACGCAGCCGGCAAAGAGATCTATCCACCCGGCCCGCTGATCTTCAACGCCCTCAACTCCACGCCGCTGGACAAGGTCAAGGTGGTAATCCTTGGCCAAGACCCGTACCACGGCCCCGGCCAGGCCCACGGCTTGTGCTTCTCGGTGCAACCGGGCATACCCACGCCGCCGTCGTTGCTCAATATCTACAAAGAGCTCAAGCGCGACCTGAACATCGACATCCCCAACCACGGCTGCCTGCAAAGCTGGGCCGACCAGGGCGTGCTGATGTTGAACACCACCATGACCGTGGAGCGCGCCAACGCCAACGCCCATGCGGGCAAGGGCTGGCAGTTCTTTACTGATCGGATTATCGAAGTGGTCAGCTCGCATCAGCCGCATCTGGTGTTCCTGCTGTGGGGCGCCCATGCCCAGGGCAAGCAGAAGCTGATCGATGCCACCAAGCATCTGGTGTTGACCTCGGTGCACCCGTCGCCGCTGTCGGCGTATCGCGGGTTTTTGGGGTGCGGGCATTTCAGCCGTACAAACAAGTTTCTTGAGCAGAATGGTGAGGCGCCCATTGAGTGGCGGTTGCCGCTGGTCTGATCTGTAGGGCTACCTGTTATTTCCGACAGTATCCAGAGGGCGTACTTGCGCATTAAATGATCTACCTGGCCTTGGCGGTAGGGTGCTTTCCCGTCGGTAGTCAATGGCTGGTCATTGATTGATTGCCCAAGGAGAGTGGACATGCCCAAGTACAACCCCTCGACCCCGATCCCCCTGGACCAGCCCTTTGTACCTGCGGCGCTGCTGCCATTGCTGGCAGATGAAGTGGCTTACACGATACACCGGTTGGACCAACTCGCCCCTTTGATAGTGGAAGTCCAATCGATTTGGCAGGGGTGGGATCTTCTTGATCCAGGTGAGGTGAGCAAAGTTACCTGGTTGTGGGATGGTGAACCGGTTGGCGATGTGAAGGAGTTGACTGCGCCCTACGATGCAAGTGACCTACCGAGCGTGGCCGGCGCCATACCCGAAATCCCGCTGGCGGTGCCCGGCCTGCACAGTTTGCAGTACATCGTTGAGCTGGTCCCCGGCAACCCGGCGGATCCGTCGTTTCCAATCCAGATAAACTTGAACAAACTCGCCCCGAATCAAGGTGTGCAACCGAACAAGTTGATTTTTGACACTGATATTCTAGATAACGGCGTCACTGATGAGTACTTGGTCGCCCACGATGATCAAGTCGTGGCAATTGTGCCTCCATGGCCTGATATGCGCCTGAAGGATCGCGCTTTAGGTAAGTTGACACTGCTACCAGCGCTCCGGCGCCCACATTCACGCAGCGACGAGATCGTGGCATCGGTGGAAATCACCCAGTCTCATAAAGACGGCGCACCTATAGAGCTGGCATTTGAAGGCGAAACGTTTCGCTCGTTGCTCAGTAATCGAGAGTATTCGGCTCAGTACCACCTGATTAATCGCGCTGGATGGGAGGGGCCTGCGTCGCGTACGGCTGTGGTACTGAATGCCCTTACGCCCTCGCCGATTAATTTTCCTGCACCGGAAGTACCACAAGCGTTCGGCACGGGCGCGAACGGGCGGATTGATTTGGAAGATGCTCGTGAAATTGGCGGCGTCTACATGAACATCCTCGAAATCGTCGGCGCATTGGAAAGCGATGTGGTGACACCTTCCTGGAACCTGATACCCCTTCCACAAATCATCGTAGGGCCGTTTCAGGCCTGGCCAATTCGTGTGCCAATCCCTTGGCCGGTCCTGGCCCAAGGCGGCTTCGAACTGGCCGGCGGGATCATCCGGGCCAGTTACACCTGGCAGCGCGGAACCGCTGCCGCGCGGCCTTCCGTGGTCAGGTTCGTGCCGGTAAACCTCACCGCCGCCGGCGAACTCAACCCGGATAACCCCAACTACATCAACCCCCTGCTTCTGCTTCCAACGGTGAAAGGTGTGTCGGGCGATGATGTGTTGACCATCCTCGACCGTGATCAGCCCGCCAATGTGGAGCTGGTGCTGGGCGTCGGCTTCGACGTGGGCGATTTACTTGAGCTGATCTGGAATGACAACCCCGTGCCGGTGGCGACTCACCCTGTGGCTGTCGGCGAAAACCCGGGAGCCGTGATTGCGTTCCAAATTCCCTGGGCACTCATTGGTCCGATTGGCAATGCGCTGGTCAACCTCTTCTACCGCACATTCAATGGTGTGAACCGCCAGCGATCGAATAACAAAGTCGTCACCGTGGCGATCTCACCTATCCTGGGGCTGAAGCCCACTCGATACCCGGATGTGAACTACGGCCCAGGGCCGGATTCCGGATTTATTGGGTGTACGCTCACACCTCATCCGTCCTTCGGTGTTCAGGTACTGGTCCCTGGCGACGATACGCGCCTGGAGGTAGGTGATGTTCTGCGATTGCGCTGGGTCGGGTATGCCAGCCCCAATGGCAATCTCAGCCATGTGATCGGCGGTTCTGAGGGTGAATGGGATTCACCGCCCTTGAACCTGAATTGGGTACAAAACGGTTACCCATTCACCGTCCCATTCAACCCCCATGTCTTGCTCCCTGGGTTGGTTAAACCTGACGACTACCCCCACAAGCCCATCTACGGTTCCGCCACCACCTGGTATCAGGTGGTTCGTAATGGAGTGGTGGTAGGCGGGTCGAATCGTAGCCTGGTGTTGGTCACGTTGATTCGTCCAAACAACCTGCCGCCTTGTATTGCACCTGTTTGAGTCAGCATGCGAAAGGGAAGGGCATAAGGCCCTTCCTGAAGTATGGACAGGTTTGCATAGAAATATTCGTGCTTTTAAAGGCTCGTTAACGACGTGCAGGAAATGAAAAAGGGCGTTTCACCGTGCTCTAGTCGTTGAGTGCAAAGCTACATACTTGTTGAGCTTTGTCTAACTGTGAATCTTGACAGTTACGCACTTACTCAGGCCGCTGTTTAATGAACCAGCCGCTTTCAGGTTGCACTGATATCGGATGATGAAAAGTGACATCGCTACTAACTGGGTCGCCGATCCGTGGGTGAAATACCGTTGTCCGGATCCAGATCCTTTCCCCATGAGAGGAGATTTGGATCATGTCAAAAAAACTACCGTTGTCGAAGGCCAAAACGCCTGCAACGCAGGCGATGGAAAAGTTGCCTGCGAAAGCAAAAGCTATCCGTAAACCCTCGCAGCGCACGCCCGCAGGAACGCAGAGGGTTTTAGCCGATGCGCCTGCTCCCACGCTTGTCAACGCACTCCCTAACTTGCCAGTAGTTCCCCCCGACCCTGACCAATCGGCAGACGGTCAACCCAATCTCATACCTCGCGCTGTCCAGGCTAGCGGTTTGACTATTTCCCATCCACTCTGGAGTCCACTTGCAGATCCGGGGGAACTCGACACTATTTTTTATCGTGCGAACGGTCGATTGGTTGGCTTCTTTGAATACAGAGGCGGCGATCCAGCGCCATCTGATACTTTTGTTCACACGGTTCAACCGCACGCCGAGCTGCAAACCCATGGTGAAAAGGACATCACCTATACGATCTTTCACGCCAATGGCAATGTAGCTCCCTCTGAGGTCACAATTGGGTTTGTCGACACAATCGACCCCAACCTCAATAACCGGCCGGCTGCCATTACCCTGCCAACAGATCTGTCGGGGCCAGTGACGCCGGATTATCTGGCTGGCAAACCCGGGTTGGTGTGTCGAATCCAACGAATGGCAGACAACCGCCCGGGAGACATCTGGCGGGCATTTTTTGGGAGTAATGATTTAATCGGTATTACGGGTGTTTTTCCATTGACAGGCAGCGCTGAAGTGATTTTTCCTTCCGCGACTGTCCTGGCAGGCGGGGCGGGCGATCAGGTGATTACCTACGATGCGTCTGATCGTGCAGGTAACGATACGCAGCTGTCTGTGGCCAGGACTGTGACAGTCGCCACCGCTGACGAACCCGTGTTGGAAGGCTTTGAAGTATTGGAGGCGCCTTTGATCACTAAGGAAGAGGCGCGTAATGGTGTAACGGTACGCTTGGGGAATATTGTCAACTGGCTCTCGACCGATACTATTCGAACGTTCTGGAATGGCACCTTGATCTACCAGGAGCCTGTAGGTTTGTTCCCTATCTTCGAGCTTGATGTCACGGCGACGTACGATGTGATCAGTTCACATGGGGACATATACGACGCCGATGTCCACTGCACTATCAGCCGTGACGGGCTAGGGACTATCCCCTCGCCAACGATCACCGTTGCGGTGAATCTAGATGAGCCCGGTGATCCGGATAACCCTGGCCCAGGCCCCGTTGACCCCGCCTATGAGCCACCGACGGTCAGAGGCAATGAAGGCCATGAGAACCATTTGGTAGAACTTGACCGTGGTTTCCCGGCCACGGCGACGTTCATTATTCCTCCAGAGCTACTCGCCGGCGTTTTTATTGATATTTACTACGGCACTATGGGCGGGACGCTGGCTGACACTTATGACGTCACCGGTAGTGAAGCTGCCGATTTTGAGGTTGTGTTGGAGATTGGTTGGGACATTATCGAAATGTATGGCAACGGCAATGCCATACCTTGTTATTACAAGGTTCGCGATGCAATCAACTACAAGCACTCTCCCGACCAGGGCGTCAAGGTTGAACTCTACAGCTTGTCGGGGCTTGCAGATCCGGTGTTCTCGGTACTCAATACAGCGGGCAGGCTTGGATGCTTCGACCGCTTGACGCCTCCGCTAGTCCCGGCGCCTTGGGTGGCAGTCCCTATTCGCGTCAAGGACGACGTAGTTCTTGAAATCGGTGACCTCGTAGTTGTGCATGCGGCCAGGTACGCATTTGCCGATAACACTACCCCGTTAGATACCATGGAAACGACGCCTCGAGAGATATCGTTCAACGACATCGTGGATGGCTTCACCATCAACCTCTTGCTGGGGTTGTGGTTCAGGGACTTTACCGGTACCGGCGGTCGTGGTTGGGTAGGTGTGCGCTGGAGTATTTATCGCCCTAGCACGACGGATCGCGGTACTTCAGATGAAGTTCAGGTGCGATGGGATTTCCGTGGTGCTTACCCACCACTGGGCACCTGTGTGCCAGATTCGACGCGAGCGCTCGGATCGCTGTGATCCATGCATAACCCTGTTGGCCTCTGTGTGGGGTCACAGGGTTTTTTAATGCGGCTTGCTCAATCAACGCCAGGATTGTGTCGAAGCTAGATGACCTCTTCATAAGGAAAGTCCTACATAAAAAGGTAATTCAGATCCTTAGTCTTTGCGCCGTGGAAAACGGAAGGCCGGTCGATATGGCCTCCGGGTTCGAACTGGTACTTTTTCTGAGGTTCACTGGCAATGCACACGATTGACTCTTCTGACTTTAAATACTCCAAATTATCAGCAGCGATCAAGCTTATCGCTGTTGCCCCACTGTGTTTCCTGAGCGCTCAAACCCTGGCGCTGGAAGAACTGGACGGAACGACCAAAGATGTCTACCCAGTAACGTACGTTGATAACTTTCGGCTGAAAAACAATGCCACGCTGAATGTTCATAGCGGTGCGACAGTGCGCGACATTCAGTCGGTTGATTCGACGGTAAACCTGACAGGCGCACGGGTTTCATCCACTGCCGCCACCACCGCAGTGATACTGACCAACAGCACTGCACACATCAACAATACCCTTATCACCAGCACTCGAGCGGGCGGTCTGGACGTGGTGCGCAATCCGTCAACGCTCACGGGGTCCTTGGCAGAGGTCAGCAATAACAGTGAAATTCGCGGCGCGACTTATGGTGCCAATGTAACTTCCTACAGCACCTTGAACCTCAATGACTCGAAACTGATAGGTGGCTCCCAGGCCGGGTTGATCCTGCGCGGTGGCGCGGCCAATGCGGTCAATAGTCAAATCACCGGTGCTACCGACGGCATCCGCTTGACCCGCGAACACAGCACCGTTCCCAACTCGCCGGAACTGCGCTTGGAAGGTACACGTGTCGAGGGGCTGACGGGCTCTGCCATTGTGGTCGATACACCGATCACTGCTGAAATTGATGTCAATAACGGTTCTACCCTGATAGGCAGCAACGGCAACCTGCTTGAGTTGAAAACCGGCGGCAACGCCAACATGCGCGTCAACAACAGCGAACTGACCGGCAATATCCAAGTGGGCACCGGCAGCGCCCTGGACCTGAACCTTGACAGCGCCATCATGAACGGCGACGTGGTCAACAACGGTGGCACTGCCAGCGTCGGCTTGAACAACGGTTCGGTCTTGACTGGCCGCCTGGAGAACATCGACAAGCTGGCGATCAACAGCGACGCCACGTGGGTAATGGTCGATAACCAGCAAGTGGGCGACCTGTCTCTGAGCGGCGGTAACGTCAAGTTCGGCGACCCGGGTGTGTTCTACCAACTGGACGTGGAAAACCTGTCGGGCAACGGTACGTTCAATATGAGCGTGGACTTCGCCACCTTGACCGGCGACTTCCTCAACGTCACCGGCACGTCCTCGGGCGACCACAAACTGCTGATCGCCAGCAGCGGCGCCGACCCGTTGAGCGCCGACCGCCTGCACGTGGTACACACCGAAGACGGTGGCGCCAAGTTCAGCCTGGTGGGTGATCGTGTGGATGTGGGGACCTACTCCTACAGCCTGATCGATGACAACGACAGCAAGGACTGGCTGCTGGACCCGGGCAGCAGGGTGATCAGCCCGAGCACCAACTCCGTACTGGCGTTGGCAAACGCGGCGCCGAGCGTGCTCTACGGTGAGATGACCAACCTGCGTACACGCATGGGTGAGTTGCGTCACAGCGACGGCAAATCGGCCGGGCTGTGGAGCCGTGCCTATGGCAACAAGTTCGAAGTGAACAACAGCGACAAAGAAGTGCACTACAACCAGACTCAGCGCGGTTTCACCCTGGGTGCCGACGTGCCGCTGTCCGGTGGTGACGGTCAATGGCTGGCCGGCTTCCTGGCCGGTCACAGCACCTCGGACCTGGACCTGAGCCGTGGCAGCAAAGCCACCGTCAACAGCTACTACGCCGGTGGTTACGCCACCTGGCTGGACGCTGAAAGCGGCTTCTACTTCGACGGCGTGCTCAAGTTCAACCGCTTGCACAATGAGTCCAACGTGGCCATGAGCGACGGCAAGAAAGCCAAGGGCAACTACACCCAGAACGCGGTAACCGCCTCGGCTGAAGTGGGCCGCCACATCAAGCTGGACGACGGTTTCTTCGTCGAGCCTTACGGCCAATTGGCAACGGCGATTATCCAGCGCCAGAGCTACGAGCTGGACAATGGCTTGCAAGCCAAAGGCGCACGTACCGCTTCGGTGGTGGGCAAGGCGGGTGTGACCGCTGGGCGTGACATCCAACTGGACGGTGGCAGCGTGTTGCAACCGTACTTGCGCACCGCGGTGGCTCATGAGTTCAACCAGAGCAACAAGGTCTCGGTGAACGGCAACAGCTTCAACAACGATCTGTCGGGTACCCGCGTCGAAATGGCCGCAGGTGTGTCGATGGCAGTGTCGAAGAACTGGAAGGTGCATGCGGATGTAGAGCGCAGCATGGGCAAAAGTGTTGACCAGCCGTGGGGGGTGAATGTGGGGGTGCGGTACGATTTCTAACTGTCTGACCAGTGGTAAAAACTGCTAGCGTCCGTCGCTTCAAACTGAAAATGCCCCGTCTCGTGAGAGACGGGGCATTTTTTATTTAGGTTGATATCGTCGGGCACGTCTTGCTTGATTTTGCAGTATTTAATGCCCGAAAACGTTAGATTCCAAATACGAAGAAATCTAGCAGAACGTTGTCGTAAGCTTTGATGTCAACGTGATGGATTTTTTCTGCAAAGTGAGTTTGAAATTCAACAGTATGATGACGCTCCCCACCCGTGGTTACTTTTGGGTATTCTATTGTGTGCAGTAGTTTTCCGGTGATGGTGAAAAAACTTATCTGGCACAGTTCGTATTGATAGCAACATGCAAATTTTACGTGTCTGACAGCCACGGCGGGCGTAATTTGCTGAAGACTCAAGGCCGGCACGCCACCGAGGGAAGTAGACGTCCAGTAAACCATCCCTTCGCACATCCCAGGGACTGTGTTACCTGCATTGCCTGTAATCTGACCGTTTATAGTTCCGCCTTTATGGAATATTTCCATAACACCTGGGATGGTGTATTTGCTTCCCGGGGTAATAACGGTGGTTGGCCTTCCGGTAAAATCTTCCGTAAATGTTGTTAATGTTTTATTTATTACGATGTATTCTGGCGAGGATGCCAGCTTGTAGGCAGTCGCGAAATCGTTTGTGCCATCCAATGAAACCCAAACGTCAATTTTGAGTGCTGATCCGTCTGTAAGTGACAGTGAATATTCACTGGGGATAGGCGTGTTGATTTGCTTGGCATTGAACTCTTCAAGACTTACGGGTGTTCCGTTACGTAATGTGCGGTCCGAACTTCCATCCGACTTGATCCACACCGCTTGCCCACTTTTCATAAATGAATATCCCATTACGTTTACGCGGTTGTGGAGAAGCGTATCGATCATGTTTTCGACGGCCTCTGGTACCGTTACCAGCGTCATGGACGAGTCGGGAAGTCGTTCAACAGTCAAGTCAAGGACTTTGGACGGATAAGTATTAAGATTTCTCGTCACCTGATAGTCCACCTTTACCCCAAGGCCCAGGTTGGCAGCGGCGGCGGTATTGGAAAGTTGGAAGTCAACATAGCCTAGGCTGGCATTCCCCTGTTTTTCGGCGATGTTTGGGCTACCCAATCCAGCCTTACCTAGAAACCGCGGTTTGATCCAATCACTATTGAGCATTGGTGTATAGGAAACCCGCAACGTCATCAGCGGTGGGTTCAATACGTTCTGTGGATTCAGCGTGGCAGTGGAGGGCGTGAGTAGGGTGCTTTCCAAGATTTTTGGAACCCCCAAATCCGGTGCACTGCCAATCTTCATATCAACCTGATGCGAATACCGTGTCTGCGCATTCAACCGTTCACGGGTGTAGTAGATACGCATCGCCGTATTGCGTATGACGTTCGCGCGGAGCAGCGTGAACAACAGTATGCGTCCTTCCCAAAAGCTGGTGATAGGGAAGGGCGGTATTATTGGCGTACCGCCCGGTCCATTGCCCAGGGCATAAAGCTTGACAGTATCCCCGTCCCTGATGTCGGCATCTGGCAGAACGCGTACGTTGGCATTGCCCAGTGATACCGCTGGATCAAACTGATAGCCCGGCTCAGGCGCCTCCAGTACAAGGGGTTCACGCAAGGACGCCGCGGGCTGGCCGACGTTGTACAGCGTACTTTGGGACGGCCGCAGCCCATGTTCGTTTTCGACCAGGCAATAGATCTCCAGCGTGCCACCTTCAAGTTTGGCGATGTCGCCGTTGGGGCCGTTGGGGATGAAAAAAAGCACGTCTCCCTCTCCGGCAATATTGTCATATTCACGGTAAAAGGGGTTTCCATTGGCATAGGTGCCGAGGAGGATAAGCGTCACCAGGTCGAAGTAATTCTGGCCGGCGTACCCCGGGAATATCACGTTGAAAAACAGCTCCTGAGGGTTGAGAACCTTGTCGATAGTCTCGATAACGTACGGCGGCAGCAGGCCTACAGGCAGCTCTGTGCCGATCACGTCGATTATATTGCTGCGCGAGTTGCGATCCGGCACACCGCTGCGGATTCGTTTGTAGCGCAGTTGAAAGCGCCCGCCGATCAGCGCTTTGACATCGGCATTGGGCACCGCAATGGTGATGTAAAACGCTGTGGTGGAGGTCAGTGGGGGGGAGTCGTAGGTCGTGACAAGGGGTTCGCCACCGACTGTACGGCCATTGACAATGACCTTGATGATGTCGCCAATCTGATAGCCGTTACCGTTGATGAAAATGAACGCATGTGCATCGCCAATCAAAGTGTCATGGTTCAGGACGTTGTCCGGCGCTTCCTGGATAAAAGCGATAGGCAGCAGCGGCTCGGCACCGTCGTCCAGTTGCACGTCAATGATTTGCGCGGGTGACCAGCCATCGGAATGGTTGCCCGCTTCATCGACCACCTCGTACTCACACACATGGGAGCCGGTGCCGATGGCTGTCCATACGCTTGTGTTGACCATGATGACGATATCTGCCGTGCCAGCCGCTTCTCCTTCCGTGACCCTGTGCTCAACAATCTTGCCACCGATGCTCAGGCGAATACGGTCACGAACCTTACGGTAGGTGGTGGCAGGTTGCGAAGTGTTGACGGGGTAGTATTTGATCGTGACGGGTATGGGCGTACCGATATCGCCCTGGCTTACGCCAAAATCAATGAGATGTTGGGGGAATATTGGCTTGTGCAGGTTTTCATTCTGCAAGGTACTGGCGACTGGATTAATGCCGGCGGGAGGTGCCGTGTCAATTATCAGGTTCAGCCGCTGAGTCTCTGCAGTACCGCCACCAGCCCGGGTGACTTCTATGAACACCGGGTTGGCAGGTCCATCAACGAGTCGGCTGGGTGGTACATACATCGGAAGTAGGCGGTCGTTGTCGATGTCGTCTTGAGAAACGGTGTAAGTGGCGACGGGGTTGACAGTGTCCTTGAAAAACAATTTCAGCACGTCGAATTCAGCCCTGTCCAGATAAGGCAGCAACAGCAGCAGCAGGCCTTTCTCCTTGTGGACCTCTACGGCTGCCTTATTGATTGCGCCATCGAAGCTGACGTAGGGCGTTGTGCTGTTTGGGATGTAGAGCGGCAAATCGGCGAAAGGGACCGAGTTGAAGTCGTCGGGCGTTCTGGGTCGGTTTCCGTTTTGTCGTGGGACCATAAAGCGGGGGTTCAAGGTGACAGGTACGGCTGTGTCTGGGGCGAGTTCGTTGGCCTGCAGTGATTCGGGAGCTGGGTGCTCGTTGCCGTTTTTCATGATCGAAGACCTTTGCTGATAGTAAGAGACACGATCTCTACGTCCTAGGTACAGATAAGGCAGTAGCTGCAAAGAGATGTAACGCCCGGTTGGTCTGGCGACTAGCTGTGAGAAATGACAGTGCCGATGAGCGGTAGTGGCCCAGGACGGGCCACTTGAAACAGAGGGGGGCAGAGCTAACGGTTCCAACGCCTGAACAACGGCTCCGCCAAAAACAACACAAACAACAACCGCATTACCTGCATCGCCGTCACCAACGGCACCGACAGTTGCAGGGTTTCGGCCGTGAGGCTCATCTCGGCTATACCGCCGGGCATCATGCCCAATGTCAGCGAGCGCAAGTCCAGGTGGGTCAGGGCACTCAGGCCCACCGCGGCCAACGTCGCCAACGCCATGGTCAGTGCCGTACCGATCAAGGTGCGCCCCATGAACGACGGCGCCCGGCGAAAGAACTGACGGTTGAAGTGGCAACCCAAACCACTGCCGATCAACCACTGGCCGATCTGGCTGCCGCCATCGGGCAAGCCGATATGCAAATCCCACACGACACTGGCCGTCGCACTCACCAGCAACGGCCCGAACAACCACGGGTTCGGCTGACGCAAGCGCTGCCAGCCCCAGGCCACCAACGCGCCAAGCGGAAACAACGCCAACAGCCAAGGCCAGCTCACCGGCGCCGGATGAAACTGCGGCGCGCCGCCCTCAAGCACATACTTGAAGATCGCCGGTACACACAGCACCACCACCAACACCCGCAGACTCTGCCCCGCTGCGACGCGGCTGAGCACCGCGCCATTGCGTGCGCCGAGGTTGACCATCTCGCCGGAACCGCCCGGCATGCTGGAGAAAAACGCGGTGGCGCGGTCTTCACCGCTGCGTCGCATCAGCCACACGCCGACCACGCTGGAAAGACTGGTGACCAGCGCGCCGAAGAAGATCAGCCCGAAGTGGCTCATCACCTGCTCGATCACCACGGGAGTGAAGTGCAGGCCGATGCCGATCCCCACTACCCATTGGCCGCATTTGCGCCCGCCGGGAATCTCCGCCAACTGCCACGGCGTGAGGCACCGCACGAGGATGATCGCCAGCAACGAGCCGACCATGTACGGCAAAGGCCAGCCGACAAGGCTGGCCAGGTAACCGCCGGCCAGGCCGACCAGCGGTGTTCCCCACCAATGCTTAAAGGTGACCTCAGACATCGGCCACGGCACGACGCTGCAGGGCACGTTTGCGGTAGATACGCACCAGCGGGAAGGCCAGCATCAGCGCAGTCAAAACCCACACCCCAAAGGTGATCGGGCTCGACCAGAGGATGTCCAGCGCACCGTTGGAAATCGACAGCGCCCGGCGCAGGTTCTGCTCCATCAGGCCGCCGAGGATAAAGCCCAGCAGCACCGGCGACAGCGGGAAGTCGAGCTTGCGCAGGATGTAGCCGAAGATGCCGATGCCGACCATCAGGAACAGGTCGAAGGTGGTGGCGTGAACCGCGTACACACCAATCGCGGTGATGATGGCGATCACTGGCACCAGCGCCCAGTTCGGCACGGCAAGGATGCGCGTGAAGATGCGGATCATCGGGATGTTGAGGATCACCAGCATGATGTTGGCGATAAACAACGAGGCGATCAGGCCCCAGACGATATCTGGCTGCTGTTGGAACAGCAGCGGGCCGGGGGTGATGTTGTACAGCGACAGCGCGCCGATCATCACCGCTGTGGTGCCCGAGCCGGGTACGCCGAGGGTCAGCATTGGCACCAGGGCGCCGCAGGCGGAAGCGCCAATCGCGGTTTCCGGGGCGGCGAGGCCGCGCATGTCGCCCTGGCCGAATTTACCGCTGGCACCGGCCAGGCGTTTCTCGGTCATGTAGGCAACGGCCGAGGCCAAGGTGGCGCCGGCGCCGGGCAACACGCCCATGATGAAACCGAGCAGGCCGCAGCGGATATTCACCACGAAGACCGCAGACGCTTCCTTCAGGTTGAACATCATGCGTCCGGTGGCTTTCACGGCTTCCTGGCCACGGTGGGTTTTTTCCAGGAGCAACAGGATCTCGCTGATGGAGAACAGGCCCAGCACCAACACGACAAACTGGATGCCGTCGGTGAGGTGGATGTTGTCGCCGGTAAAGCGGTACACGCCGCTGTTGGCGTCGATGCCGACCGCCGAGAGGAACAGGCCGATCAGCGCCGCGACAAAGGTCTTCAACGGCTTGTCACCGGCCATGCCGCCCAGGCAGACAATCGCGAACACCATCAGGACGAAATATTCCGCCGGGCCGAAGGCAATCGCCCATTTGGCCAGCAGCGGCGCAAACAGCACCATGCCGCAGGTGGCGATAAACGCACCGATGAACGAACTCCACGCCGACAACGACAGCGCCACACCGGCCAGGCCTTTGCGGGCCATCGGGTAACCGTCGAGGGTGGTCATCACGGTGGAGGCTTCGCCCGGAATGTTCAGCAGGATCGAGCTGATCCGGCCGCCGTATTCGCAGCCCAGGTACACGGCTGCCAGCAGGATCAGCGCCGATTCCGGCGGCAGGCCCAGGGCGAACGCGATGGGGATCAACAACGCCACGCCGTTGATCGGGCCCAGGCCCGGCAACAGGCCGACCACGGTGCCGATCAGGGTGCCGCACAACGCGGTCACCAGGTTGTACGGGGACAGTGCAACGCCGAAGCCCTGGCCCAAGTAGCCGAAAGTATCCATATCAGTTCTCCAGAACGTCGAGCAGGCCCAGGGGCAGCGGTACATCCATGGCTTTATCGAACAGCAGGTACAGGCCGATGGCCATGAGGCTGACGATCACCACGCTCGGCAACCAGCGGCCGCCATACAGGCGCGCCATGGGAATGCCGATCAGCATGCTGCTGAGGATGAAGCCCAGGGACTCGAAGGTGCCGGCGAACACGATCAACAGGCCGACACAGATGCCGATCTTGATCAGGGTTTCGCGGTCCAGCGCGGGTTCTTCTTCGGTGTGCTTGGTCGGCTGTGGGCGGATGATCATGTAGATCAGGCCCAGGCTCATCAGCCCGAGCATCAGCAGCGGGTAGGCACGCGGCCCGACCGGCTCGTAGGAAAACGCGGCCTGATACGGCCACGCCATCAGCGCGAGACCGGCACAGACCAGCAGCATGATGCTGGCGAAAATGCGTTGTAAAAGCATAGGAAACTCCTAGGCCGCTTTTGTGGGAGCGGGCAAGGTCAATTAAGGGCGGACGCAGTACCTGTGGCGAGGGAGCTTGCTCCCGCTGGACTGCGCAGCAGTCCCATTGTTGGGGCCGCTTCGCGACCCAGCGGGAGCAAGCTCCCTCGCCACAGGTTACGGTTTGCTCTTTCTAGCTCTTAACTGACTGGCATTAGGGCAAGCCCACAGAGGGCGATTACTGGATCAGGCCGAACTCTTTGGCCAGCACTTTGTAGTCAGCCACTTGTTTCTTCACGTAGGTGTCCAGCTCCGGGCCGGTCATGGCGAACGGGAACAGCTCGCGCTGGTCACGCAGCTTGGCGAACTCGTCGGAGGCCAGCAGCTTGTCGAACGCGTCTTTCCACCAGGCGTAGTCGGCGTCGCTGACTTTTGGCCCGAGGTAGAAGCCACGTACAACGGGCCAGACGATGTCGTAGCCTTGCTCTTTGGCGGTCGGAATATTCTTCATTTCCGGCTCGTCCAGGCGCTCTTCGGAGAACACCGCCAGCAGGCGCATGTCACCGCTGAGGATGTGTGGCATGGAGTCGGAGATGTCGGTACTGCCCACCTGGATGTGGCCGCCGAGCAGGGCGGTGGCGATTTCGCCGCCGCCTTCGAGGGCTACATAACGCAGCTCGCGCGGGTTGATCCCGGCGGCCTTGGCGATCAGTGCGGTTTGCATCCAGTCCTGGCTGCCGACGGTACCGCCGGAACCGATCACCACGCTGCCTGGATCTTTCTTCAAGGCTTTGACCAGATCGTCCAAGGTCTTGTAGGGCGAATCACTTTTCACCGCGATGGCACCGTAGCTGGTGCCGACCGCTGCCAACCAGCGCACGGCGCTTTCATCGAAGCGGCCGAACTTGCCCTGGGCCAGGTTCAACAGCGAACCGCTGGACCACGCCACCAAGGTGCCGGCATCCGCCGGGCGCTGGGCGACCACGGCGTTGTAGGCCACCGCGCCGACGCCGCCGGGCATGTAGGTCACGCGCATCGGCTTGCTCAGCAACTTCTCGTTGACCAGCGCGCTTTGCGCCAGCTTGCAGGTCAGGTCAAAACCACCGCCGGGGGAGGCCGGGGCGATACATTCCGGGCGCTTGGGTTCTTCGGCGGCTAGCAGTTGGCCGGCGAACAGTACGCAGCCGGCGGCGAGGGCCAATTTACGCAGTGAAAGGGTCATGTTTTATCTCCGTCTTTGTTGTTATGGGTGGCTACTTACCAAAGTGCGACGCTGTAGCTGACCAGCACGCGCATTTCATCCGCATCACGGGCTGAGTAGTTGGAGCGGTAGGTGGCATTGCGCAGGCGCACGGCCACGTCCTTGAAGGTGCCGCTTTGCACCACGTACTTGATCTCGCTGTTGCGTTCCCACTCTTTACCGGTGTCGCCGTTCTTGAGCTTGATGTTGTCACCGGAGATGTAACGGCTCATGAAGCTCAGGCCGGGAATGCCCAGTTTGACGAAATCGAAGTCGTAGCGCGCCTGCCAGGAGCGTTCTTCGGCGCCGGCAAAGTCGTTGATCTGCACGAAGTTGACCAGGTATGGGTCGCTGCCATCCACATACGGAAACGCATTGTCGCCGGACATGTGCTGGTAGCCGGCGCTGAGCTTATGGCCATTGAGGGCATAGCTGAACAGGCCGTTGAGGGATTTGTTGTCGATCTTGCCGCCACGGGCGCTGCCGGTGTCATCGCTGATCGCCAGGCGCAGGTCGGTGGCGAAGGTGCCGGGGCCCATCGGGCGGGCGGCGACCAGGCCGAGGAAGTGCTGGCGGTACACGTCGTCGAGCTGGGCGAAGTGGTAGCTGCCGGTGATCTTGTCGGCGAACTTGTAGTCCACGCCACCGAAGTTGAAGTGCTTGCCGGTGGCGCCGCTGACGAAGCGGCTGTTCTTGTTGTTGAGGGCGATGTCTTCGTAGTTGCTGTCGTCGCGGTCCTTGGCTTTGTCCAGGCGGCCACCGGTGAACACCAGGTTCTTGAATTCCTTGGACGTGATCAGGCCGCCGTTGAAGGTCTGCGGCAGGATGCGCCCGTCGTTGGGCTTGAGAATCGGCAGTTCGGGGGCCAGTGAGCCGATCTTCAGCTCGGTGGCGGAGATCTTCACTTTGCCGGTCAGGCCCAGCTTGGAGTATTCGTTGGCGGCGCGGCCGTCATCGTGGGTCGGCAGCAGGCCGGTGCCGGTGCGGTCGGGGCTGGAGTCGAGCTTGACCCCAAGCATGCCCAGTGCATCCACGCCAAAGCCGACGGTGCCGTCGGTGTAGCCCGATTGCAGGTTGAGCATGAAGCCCTGGGCCCATTCGTCGCGCTTGGATTGCTGCGCGCTGGTGCCGTCGCGAAAGTCGCGGTTGAAGTACATGTTGCGGGTTTCCAGGGTACCGCTACTGTCTTCGAAGAAGGCAGCCTGGCTAAGCGGCGAAAAGCCGGCAAGGGCAGCGGCACTGGCGAGGGCGGTCTGGGTCAGGCGGGAAAAACGCACAGGCGAGAATGCCTGGGGCTGTGTCGACAGCATCGTGGTGTACTCCGTTATTGTTCTTATTTTGACGAAAACGCTTCAAGGCGTTTTTCGGGTGCTGCGGGTCAGGCAGCGCGGTGGGCAGAGACCACCGTGACTGGATGCTAAAGGGCGAAGCTTTCACTAACCTTTCAATGGCCTTTCAATGTTTTCGGGCTTCACAGGGCAGGTTGCGCCTGTAAACTGCCCGCCAAAGCGTGGCGTCGCCCACCCCTGAACGAGGTACAAATCCATGCGTGTCCTGTTGGTTGAAGACCACCTGCAACTCGCCGAAAGTGTCGCCCAGGCGCTCAAGAGCACGGGTTTGACCGTCGACGTGTTGCACGATGGGGTGGCCGCGGACCTGGCCTTGAGCAGCGAGGAGTACGCCGCAGCGATCCTCGATGTGGGCTTGCCGCGCATGGACGGTTTCGAGGTGCTGGCGCGCTTGCGGGCGCGTGGGAAAAATCTGCCGGTGTTGATGCTGACCGCGCGCAGTGACGTGAAAGACCGTGTGCACGGGCTGAATCTCGGTGCTGACGATTACCTGGCCAAACCTTTCGAACTGACTGAACTGGAAGCCCGGGTCAAGGCCCTGCTGCGACGCAGCGTGTTGGGTGGCGAGCGCCAGCAGACGTGCGGGGTGTTGGTCTACGACCTCGACACCCGCCGTTTTACGGTGGGCGGCGAGCTGATGACGTTGACGTCCCGCGAGCAAGCGGTGCTGGAAGCGCTGATTGCGCGTCCGGGTCGGGTCATGAGCAAAGAGCAGTTGGCGTCCCAGGTGTTCGGCCTGGACGAAGAAGCCAGCCCCGATGCCATCGAAATCTACGTGCACCGCCTGCGCAAGAAACTCGACGGCCAACCAATCGCCATCGTGACCTTCCGTGGCCTCGGTTATCTGCTGGAAGCGCGCGATGCATAAACCCAGCAGTCTGCGCTGGCGCCTGCTGTGGAACCTGGCGCTGTTGCTGGTGTTGTTGATGCTCGCCAGCGGCATGAGTGCCTACTGGAACGGGCGCGAGGCGGCCGACACCGCCTACGACCGCACCTTGCTCGCCTCGGCGCGTACCATCGCCGCCGGGTTGACCCAGGTCGATGGCACCCTCAGCGCCAACGTGCCCTATGTGGCGCTGGACACCTTCGCCTACGACAGCGCCGGGCGCATTTACTATCAGGTCAATGACATTGATCAGAAGCTGATTTCCGGCTACGAAAACCTTCCCGGCCCGCCGCCCGGTACGCCGCGCACCGATGATTATCCGGCCTTGGCGCGCTTCTACGACGCCACGTACCTGGGCCAGCCGGTGCGTGTGGTGAGCCTGCTCAAGGCCGTCTCCGAACCGAACATGAACGGCATGGCGGAAATCCGCGTGGCCGAAACCGATGAAGCGCGCGTCAGCATGGCCCGCAGCCTGATGGCCGACACCTTGCTGCGCCTGGGCATGCTCGCGGTGGGCGCCTTGCTGCTGGTGTGGTTTGCCGTGAGCGCGGCGTTGCGCCCGCTGGAGCGCTTGCGCACCGCCGTAGAGGAGCGTCAGCCCGACGACCTGCGGCCGTTGCCGCTGGTGGAAGTGCAGCATGAGTTCGGCCCGCTGGTGCGTTCCCTCAATCACTTTACCGAGCGCCTGCGCGGTCAGTTCGAGCGCCAGGCGCAGTTTATTGCCGACGCCGCCCACGAACTGCGCACGCCGTTGGCTGCGCTGAAGGCCCGGCTCGAACTGGGCCTGCGCGCCGAAGACCCGCCGACCTGGCGCAGCACCCTGGAAAGCGCCGCTCAGGGCACCGATCGCCTGACCCACCTGGCGAATCAACTGTTGTCGTTGGCGCGCATCGAAAACGGCGCGCGAGCGATTGCCGAGGGCGGCGCGCAGTTGCTCGACCTCAGCCAACTGGCGCGGGAACTGGGCATGGCCATGGCGCCCCTGGCCCATGCGCGTGGCGTGGCGTTGGCGTTGGAAGCCGATGAGCCGGTGTGGCTGCGCGGCGAGCCGACGTTGTTGAACGAGCTGTTGAGCAACCTGGTGGACAACGCCCTGGCGCACACGCCACCGGGCGGTAATGTGATCTTGCGGGTCACGGCGCCGGCGGTGTTGGAAGTGGAAGATGATGGCCCGGGCATCCCGCTGGATGAGCGGGACCGGGTGTTCGAGCGCTTCTACCGGCGCAGCCAGCAGGGCCTGGGGTCGGGCCTGGGGCTGGCGATTGTCGGCGAGATCTGCCGCGCGCACCTGGCGCAGATCAGCCTGCACGATGGCGAACGGGCGGGGTTGAAGGTGCGGGTGAGCTTTATCGCCGGTTGATCAGTAGAACATCGAGCGTGCTTCATCCAGCTCGGCGCGCAGGGCTTCGCTGTAGGGGTCGACGCGCAGTTTCTTGAGAGCCGGCAGGGTGGCGGCCGAGACATTCGCCAAGGGATGGTCGGTGCCGCGATAGCAATACAACACGGCGATCTGCACCAGGTCGATGTAGTCGAGGTTGGCGGAGTCACGCTCCATGTCCAGGTATTGGCCGGGCAGGCTGGCCAGCATCTCCGGGAAATCCCAGCCGCGCAGCAGCTTGTCGCCGAGCAGCGGGTGGATGCTGTCGATCACATGGTTGAGCGCCACCGGGTCCGATAGTAGTTCGTAGTGGTCTTCGGCATAGGTCAGGATCGGCAGCACGCCAATCTGATGCACCAGGCCGCCCAGGGCTGCCTGGTCTGGCTTGAGCTGGCTGTGGCTGCGGCACAGCGCATAGCTGACGCCCGCCACTTCGAGGCTGCGGCGCCAGACATCGCGCATCTTCTGTTCGACCGCTTCGGAACGGGCGTGGAAGATCTGTTCCATCACCAGGCCGATGGCCAGGTTGCTGCTGTAGTTGGTGCCCAGCCGGGTGATGGCGGTGTGCAGGTCGGTGACTTCCTGGGTCGCGCGTAACAACGGGCTGTTGACCACTTTGATCAGGCGTGCCGACAGCGCGGTGTCGCGCCCGATCACTTTGCTCAAGTGGCTGATGCTGATTTCCGGGTCTTCAGCGGCCTGACGAATTTGCAGCGCCACTTCCGGTAATGTCGGCAGAACCAGGTCATCGTTATCGATGGCCGTAATCAAAGCCTGTTGGACTTTTTCCGCCAGCTTGTTCATTCATGATCTCTAGGGTGTTGCAAAAAGGTACGGCGACTAACGCTGGATCTCTCGATCACGGTCGAGTGTGTAAGGCAGGTCAAGCAGGTGCAGACCGGGGCCTTCCAGGGTGCCGAGGTGCACATCGCCACTGTCGGCTGCTTCGGCTTGCAACACGGCCAAAAGTTCAACCCCTTGGTCAGCTTTTGCTGCAATCACCACTTCGCCGATCGAGCTGTTATGGCTGGGGGCAAACAGCGGGGTGCCTGGCTCGGGCATCTCGGCGCCGTCGAGGCGCAAGCGGTACAGGCGACGCTTGAGCTTGCCCAGGTACTGCATGCGCGCGACGATTTCCTGGCCGGTGTAGCAGCCTTTCTTGAAGCTGACGCCGCCAACGGCCTGCAGGTTGAGCATCTGCGGGATGAACAGCTCGCGGGTTTGTGGCATGACCTGGCCGATGCCGGCGCGGATCTGGCCCAGCAGCCATTCGTTCAGATCGGTTTCTTTCAGCTGTGCAATCAATTGGCTGCGTACGGCCTCGGCGTGTTCGACGGGCACCCAGAGTTCGGCGCGGCCGGGCGAAACCCGGATGGCGATCAAGTGTTCAGCGCGTGCGACGCTGTCGGTGTCGGCGGGCAGTTCAAGGCCCAGGCCGGTCAGCGCGTGATCCGCGTCCATCAGGCCGAAACGCACCCAGGCGGCGCTTTCGTCGGTGAGTTTGGATTTGGAGAACACTGCGTATTTCTTCAGGTCGGCCAGTTGCGGCTCCAGCAGTTCGCTGGCCATGGCCAGTAACACGCCGTCACCTTGCAGCAGGATGCGGAAGCTCGACTGCATGCGCCCTTTTTGCGTGCAGCGCGCGCCGAGGCTGGCCTGGGTGTCGCTCAGGTAATTGAGGTTGCAGGTCAGTTGCCCTTGCAGGAACTTGGCAGCGTCGGCGCCGCGGACGGCGAGAACGCCTTCGTGGGACAGGGGGCAGAAGAAAGCGGAGTCAGCCATGGGTCATCGCAGGTCAAAAAGTCATGGGTGCATCATAGAGGGGCGCCCGGCAAATGGATAGTTTCCGTATGGGGCGACCAAAGCCGACTGTTCCGGTGCGGCCGGGCCTGTATACTTGCCGCCTATTTGAGGAGCGCTCCATGGTCGAAGATGTAGAAATCAATCGCCTCTACTGGCACAGCCGTCGCGGCATGCTGGAGTTGGACGTGTTGCTGGTGCCTTTCACCAAAGAGGTCTACGCGACGCTCGACAAGGTGGACCGCGACCTCTACGTCCGGCTGCTGACCTGCGAAGACCAGGACATGTTCGGCTGGTTCATGGAACGCGCCGAATCGGAAGATCCTGAGCTGCAGCGCATGGTTCGGATGATTCTGGATCGTGTCCAGCCCAAGTAATACGTTTGAATGCCGCTGGCAGGCCTCACGGCTGTTGCTGGCGGCGTATCTCCTTGCCCAGCTGTTCGCGCTGGGTGCGTTGTTGTCCCTCGACCTGCCTTATTCAAGCCTCGGCGTGCTGGTGTGCGTGGCGCATGCCGCCTGGGTTTTGCCGCGCCATGTGCTGCTGACTCACCGTTCGTCGGTTCGTGGCTTGCGCCGCGATGAAAGCGGCTGGCAGTTGTGGAGCGCCGCGCGTGGTTGGCACGGCGTGCAGTTGCGTCCCGACAGCCTGGCGTTGCCGTTGGTCGTGGTGCTGCGTTATCGCGTGCCGGGGCAGTGGTGGGTGCGTTCGATCTGTGTGCCAGCCGATTCGCAGGCCGCCGATCTGCATCGGCGCCTGCGGGTGCGCTTGAAGTTCAGTCGCCGAAGGTGGCTGGCACCAGGATAGTGTCGCGGGCCTCGGGCAGCAGGTCTGGGTAGTCGAGGGTGTAATGCAGGCCGCGGCTTTCCTTGCGTTCCATGGCCGAGCGAATCATCAGTTCCGCCACTTGCGCCAGGTTGCGCAACTCGATCAGGTCGCGGCTGACTTTATAGTTGCTGTAGAACTCGTCGATCTCATCCAGCAGCAGCCGCACGCGGTGTTGCGCGCGTTGCAGGCGCTTGTTGGTGCGCACGATCCCCACGTAGTCCCACATGAACCGCCTCAGCTCGTCCCAGTTGTGGGCGATGATCACGTCTTCGTCCGAATCGGTGACCTGGCTTGCATCCCAGCGGGGTAGGGCGTCCGGCACGGCGATGCGCGGCAGTTGTTCGAGGATGTCCGCCGCCGCCGAGCGGGCGTAGACGAAGCATTCGAGCAGCGAATTGCTGGCCATGCGGTTGGCGCCGTGCAGGCCGGTGAAGCTGGTTTCGCCAATCGCATACAGGCCCGGCACGTCGGTACGGCCGTGTTGGTCGACCATCACGCCGCCGCAGGTGTAGTGCGCGGCCGGAACCACGGGGATCGGGCCTTTGGTGATGTCGATGTTGAACGTCAGGCAGCGCTCGTAGACGGTCGGGAAGTGTGTCTTGATGAAGGCTTCGGGCTTGTGGCTGATGTCCAGGTACACGCAGTCGATGCCCAGGCGCTTCATTTCATGGTCGATGGCGCGGGCGACGATGTCCCGTGGCGCCAATTCGGCGCGGGGATCGAAGCGTTGCATGAAACGCTCGCCGTTCGGCAGTTTCAGGTGGGCGCCTTCGCCGCGCAGGGCTTCGGTGATCAGGAAGCTCTTGGCCTGCGGGTGATACAGGCAGGTTGGGTGGAACTGGTTGAATTCCAGGTTGGCCACCCGGCAGCCCGAACGCCAGGCCATGGCGATGCCGTCGCCGCAGGCGCCGTCGGGGTTGCTGGTATAGAGGTAGACCTTGGCGGCGCCGCCTGAGGCCAGGATGGTGAAGCGTGCGCCATAAGTGTCGACTTCGCCGCTGGAGCGGTTGAGCACGTAGGCGCCGAGGCAGCGTTCGCCGTCCAGGCCCAGGCGTTTTTCGGTGATCAGGTCGACGGCGACGCGTTGCTCCAGCAGTTCGATGTTGGGGCGTTGGCGGGCTTGTTCGAGCAGGGTCGTGAAAATTGCAGCGCCGGTGGCGTCGGCGGCGTGGATGATGCGACGGTGGCTGTGGCCGCCCTCGCGGGTCAGGTGGAACTCGAAACCGCCATCGTCGCTGCCCGCGTGTTCATCGCGGGTGAACGGCACGCCCTGGTCGATCAGCCATTGGATCGCCTCGCGGCTATGCTCGACGGTGAAGCGCACGGCGTCTTCGTCGCACAGGCCGCCGCCGGCGTTGAGGGTGTCTTCGACGTGGGATTGCACCGTGTCGGTGTCGTCCAGCACGGCGGCAACACCGCCCTGGGCCCAGAATGTCGAGCCGTTGGCCAGGTTGCCTTTGCTCAGTACGGCAATTCGCAGGTGGCTGGGGAGGGTCAGCGCCAGGCTCAAGCCGGCCGCGCCGCTACCGATCACCAGGACATCGTGTTGAAACTGTTGGCTCATTGGAAGGATTCCGCAAAAAGCGATCCAAAGGACTGGCGCAAACAGGACGCCTGGATCGGCGAATCAAAGGGTCACACGGGCCACTAGTATATAGAGGGGGGGAGCGGCACAATAGTCGGGCATTCGTGGCAATGTGAGATTACGGTGCACGGCGTGGGTAAATCGGCCGGTTATTGAAGTGGGAACTTTTTGCATAAGCCCCGACTCAATAGCAGGTTGCCCGAAAGCTGGGAAAACGTTGAGTTTATTGGCCCGTCGGGAGCATTGGACGCGTCAGAAAACCGGCGACAAGATTATTCGCGCAGCCGGCGTTGCCCGTGCTGCGTTTTTCGTGTGTGCCAAATCAGTGCATGCCGGAAACTTGCTTGGAGGGGGAGAACTTTTGCGAAAAGTCCTAGTCTATGTTTGCAAGCCTGATCGTTTAGTTATGCAAGCCTCCTTCAAGTACAACGAGGAGTGTTCATGCTAACCCAGGAAGAGGATCAGCAGCTGGTCGAGCGCGTTCAGCGCGGCGACAAGCGCGCATTTGATCTGCTAGTGCTGAAATACCAGCACAAAATTCTCGGGTTGATCGTGCGGTTTGTGCACGACACCCATGAAGCGCAGGACGTTGCACAGGAAGCCTTTATCAAGGCCTACCGTGCACTCGGTAATTTCCGCGGTGACAGTGCGTTTTACACGTGGCTGTACCGCATCGCCATCAACACGGCGAAGAACTATCTGGTGTCTCGCGGACGCCGTCCACCGGATAGCGATGTTAGTTCAGAAGATGCTGAATTTTACGATGGTGATCACGGCCTCAAAGATCTCGAGTCGCCGGAGCGTGCATTGCTGCGCGACGAGATCGAAGGCACCGTTCATCGCACCATTCAGCAACTGCCAGAAGATTTGCGTACGGCGTTAACTTTACGTGAATTCGACGGTCTGAGTTACGAAGACATTGCGAGCGTCATGCAGTGTCCGGTGGGGACTGTACGGTCACGGATTTTCCGGGCCCGGGAAGCCATCGATAAAGCCTTGCAACCGTTGTTGCAGGAAAACTAAAGACAGCGGCGACAGCCAAGAGAGGAACCGCCATGAGTCGTGATGCCCTGCAGGAATCGCTGTCCGCAGTGATGGATAACGAAGCGGATGAACTGGAACTTCGTCGAGTGCTCAATGCATTTGATGACGCCGAAACCCGTGATACCTGGTCTCGTTACCAAGTCGCTCGGGCGGTGATGCACAAGGATCTTCTAATCCCTCGTCTGGATATTGCTGCGGCCGTTTCTGCCGCTCTGGCTGATGAAGCCGTTCCGGCAAAAGCTGCTCGTGGTCCATGGCGTAGCCTGGGTCGCCTGGCAGTCGCTGCCTCGGTGACCGTTGCTGTATTGGCGGGTGTTCGCCTGTACAACCAGGACGAAATCGCCGGCGCCGAACTGGCCCAGCAGACTCAGCAACCGGTGATGGCTGGACCCCAGGTCAAAGGCCCAGCGGTATTGGCCGGCTACAAGGAAAGCTCTGACACCACCGGCCCGATGGCCAATGGTGTTCTGCAAGGGCAATCCGGCTGGCAAGACCAGCGTCTTCCAGGCTACCTGCGCCAACACGCTCAGGAATCTGCTCTGAAAGGCACTGAAACCGCTCTGCCCTATGCTCGCGCAGCAAGCCTGGAAAACCGCTAATCCGTAAGGAGCTTTATGCGCGCCATACCGCTCCTTACGCTTTTGCTCAGTGGTTGGTTTGCACTCCCCGCCCACGCCGATGAAGCCCAAGACTGGCTGACTCGACTTGGGCGTGCAGAGCAGCAGCAAAGCTTTCAAGGTACGTTCGTCTACGAGCGTAACGGCAGTTTTTCTACCCATGACATCTGGCATCGCGTCCAGGACGGTCAGGTCCGTGAGCGGCTCTTGCAGCTCGATGGCTCTGCCCAGGAAGTCGTGCGGTTGGATGGCCGGACCCAGTGTGTCAGCGGCGCCCTTGTCGCAGGCCTGGGCAGTTCCCGTGATGCTCCATCGCGTGCGCTTGATCCGCAAAAACTCAATGAATTCTATGAACTGGCCGTCATCGGCAAATCCCGCGTGGCCGGTCGTAATGCGGTGATCGTTTCAATCACGCCGCGTGATCAATACCGTTACGGCTTTGAGCTGCACCTGGACCGTGAAACCGCCTTGCCGCTCAAGTCCCTGCTGCTCAATGACCTGGGGCAATTGCTGGAGCGTTTCCAGTTCACGCGCTTGAACACGTCGGCTGTGCCCGAGGATCGTGATTTGCAACCCAGCAGCGAGTGCACGCCCATTGCCGCAGTCAAGGGTAGCGCCCCAGATGTCGCGCCAACCGAGCACTGGCATATGGAATGGTTGCCGCCAGGTTTTCAACTGACCAACAGCAGTGCCCGTACAGACACCCAGACAAAAGCCACAGTCGACAGCCTGATGTATGAAGACGGACTGGCGCGTTTCTCGGTGTTCCTTGAGCCGATCAACGACGCCAGCGTGACTGAGACCCGCACCCAGCTGGGCCCTACGGTTGCTGTCTCCCGTCGCCTGAATACGGTGGATGGCGAGATGATGGTGACGGTTGTTGGCGAAATTCCCATCGGTACCGCCGAACGCATCGCGCTATCCGTGCGCGGTGAAAAAAAGACCGCCGCCCAGCCGTGAGTTGTTAATCCTATGTTCATCCTGAGCTTTCACTGTGAAGCCCATGCCGGGTCGGTTGCCGAGAGCATGAAATGAATGGATCAGCATTTTCACTTGCAAAAATCCCCCATGTTTTTTATAGGTCAGGGCTTGTCGGCCCTGGCCTTGTTTTGTTCGCGGAACAAAAATGTCGGTCGCAGTTTCCGGCGTTTCTTGAACCCTGTCGCTCAACCCTGCTCGTCGTAACGGGAGCTGTATGTCGATACCACGTTTGAAGTCTTACCTATCCATAGTCGCCACGGTATTGGTGCTGGGCCAGGCCTTGCCTGCGCAAGCGGCCGAGCTGCCTGACTTCACCCAATTGGTTGAACAGGCCTCGCCTGCGGTGGTGAACATCAGTACCACGCAGAAACTGCCGGATCGCAAAGTCTCCAACCAGCAGATGCCAGACCTGGAAGGCCTGCCGCCGATGCTGCGCGAGTTCTTCGAGCGCGGCATGCCGCAACAGCGTTCTCCGCGCGGCGGCGGTGGCCAGCGTGAGGCCCAGTCCCTGGGGTCGGGTTTCATCATCTCGCCGGATGGCTACATCCTCACCAACAACCACGTGATTGCCGACGCTGACGAAATCCTCGTGCGCCTGGCCGATCGCAGTGAACTGAAAGCCAAGCTGGTGGGCACTGACCCGCGCTCCGACGTAGCCTTGCTGAAGATCGAAGGCAAAGACCTGCCTGTGCTCAAGCTGGGTAAATCCCAGGACTTGAAAGCCGGGCAGTGGGTTGTCGCGATCGGTTCCCCGTTTGGTTTTGACCACACTGTGACCCAAGGCATCGTCAGCGCCATTGGTCGCAGCCTGCCGAACGAGAACTACGTGCCGTTCATCCAGACCGACGTGCCGATCAACCCGGGCAACTCCGGTGGTCCGCTGTTCAACCTGGCAGGCGAAGTGGTGGGGATCAACTCGCAGATCTACACCCGTTCCGGTGGTTTCATGGGCGTGTCGTTCGCTATCCCGATCGATGTGGCCATGGATGTTTCCAATCAGCTGAAAAGCGGTGGCAAGGTCAGTCGTGGCTGGTTGGGCGTGGTGATCCAGGAAGTGAACAAGGACCTGGCTGAGTCGTTCGGTCTCGACAAACCGGCCGGCGCCCTGGTTGCACAGATCCAGGACGATGGTCCTGCGGCCAAAGGTGGCTTGCAGGTAGGTGACGTGATCTTGACCATGAACGGCCAGCCGATCGTCATGTCGGCGGATCTGCCCCATCTGGTCGGCGCACTCAAGGCCGGCAGCAAGGCGAAGCTGGAAGTGATCCGTGAAGGCAAGCGTCAGAACGTTGAGCTGACAGTCGGTGCCATCCCTGAGGAAGGCGCTACGCTGGATGCACTGGGCAACGCCAAGTCGGGCGCCGAGCGCAGTAGCAACCGCCTGGGTATTGCCGTGGTGGAGCTGACCGACGAGCAGAAAAAGAGCTTCGACCTCAAGAGTGGCGTGGTGATCAAGGAAGTGCAGGACGGTCCTGCTTCCCTGATCGGCCTGCAGCCAGGTGATGTCATCACTCACCTGAACAACCAGGCGATCGACAGCACCAAGCAGTTCACCGACATCGCCAAGGCGCTGCCGAAGAATCGCTCGGTGTCGATGCGTGTGTTGCGTCAGGGACGTGCCAGCTTCATCACCTTCAAGCTGGCCGAGTAATCCGCTAGCCCAATAAAAAGCCCCGCCTTCGGTTAACGAAGGCGGGGCTTTTTTGTGGGCGATGGGTTTAGCTCATCATCCCTTTCACCAGGCGTTCCTGTTCGATCAGCTCACGCTGGCGCGCGTCGATGCGTGACGACAGCGGGAAGTTGCTACCCGCCCTGCGTTTGGCGAAATCCAGCTGTTGAATGGCCTGCTGGAAGTCACCCACCAGTGCGAAGTACTCGGCGCGTGCCTGGTGCAGACCGATGATGTTGCCGGACAGGCCGCGGGTTTCGGCGACCTGATACCAGACATCGGGATCATCGGGGCGGGATTTAAGCAGGCCGTCCAAGGCCTTCTCCGCCTCGGCGGTGCGGTTTTGCTTGAGCAACAGGTCTACCCGGATCTGATTCAGCGGGTAGTTGCCGGGATACTGGGTCAGCATTCGATCGGTACGCTGCTGGGCATCGGGCAGATGGTTGTTGTCGATTTCCAGCTGGATCAGCGCCAGGTTGTAAGTAATGTCGTTCGGCGCCTTGGCAAGCAGCGTCGTCAGGTTCTCCCGCGCTTGTTTGAACTGGGAGCCTTTGATCTGCGCAATGGCCAGGCCGTAGCGCGCCACATCGTTTTTCGGGTTCTCGTCCAATTGCGCCTGGAACCGTTTGGCGGCGAGGCCTGAGGTGTCCTCGTATTGCAACTGCACCCGTGCGCGAATCAGTTGGTAGCGCAGGCTGTCTTCCTTGCCGCCAGGCTTGGCTTGCTCGGCACGGTTGCGGGTGTCGGCGATCCGCGATTCGGTTACCGGGTGCGTCAGCAGGAATTCCGGCGGCTTGGCGTCAAAGCGGTATTGGCGCCCCAAACGTTCGAACATGGACGGCATGGAGCGTGGGTCGTAGCCGGCTTTTTCCAGGTTGAGGATGCCGATGCGGTCTGCCTCTTGCTCGTTCTGGCGCGAAAACCGGCGTTGCTCCTGGATGGCGGCGGCCTGGGTGCCGGCAATCGCGGCAATGCCGGCGTCGCCTGCACCGGCGGCAGCGGCGATGATGCCGCCGAGCAGGGCGGCCATCATCGGGATCTGCATGCGTTGCTGGGCTTCTACGCCGCGTGCGAAGTGGCGTTGCGACAAGTGCGCCAATTCGTGGGCCAGTACCGAGGCGTACTCGCCTTCGGTCTGCGCATTGAGGAACAGGCCGCCGTTGACCCCGACGATCCCGCCAGGTGCGGCAAAGGCGTTGAGCTGCGGGCTGTTGATCAGGATGAACTCCAGGCGCCGGTCATTGACCTGGCTGGTCTCCACCAGTTTGTAGACGCTGGTTTCGACGTAATCCTTGAGCTGCGGGTCGTTGAGCTGTGAGACCTGGCCGCGCAGGTAGGCCAGCCACGCACGGCCCAGTTGGTATTCCTGTTGTGGCGAGACAATGGCAGAACTGGCGTCGCCAAGTGACGGCAGGTCGTCAGCGAAGCCTGGGGAGGCCAGCAGGCAAGCCAGCGTCAGCAGGGTGGGGCGCAAAAAAGTCATGCACAGAGCCTTTCGACAAAGAGCTTACTGTAGCCGGACACTGAGCTTCGGACCAGATATTCTAAGCAGCCCAAACGGATGCCCGGAGTAAAACCATGACCGACGCTGTAGCCTTCGATGCCGAACTTGATGCCAGCGGCCTCAATTGCCCGTTGCCCCTGCTCAAGGCCAAGCTGGAGCTCAATCGATTGGCCAGTGGCGCAGTGCTCAAGGTGATCGCCACGGACGCAGGCTCCCAGCGTGATTTCCGGACGTTTGCCAAGTTGGCCGGTCATACCCTGTTGCACGAAGAAGACGCCGCCGGTGTGTACCGTTACTGGTTACGCAAGGCCTGAAAAATAGCCCCACCACGCCGAGGTTGATTGATGTTCAAAGTGTTACGAGACTGGATTCAGCGCTACTTCTCCGATGAAGAAGCGGTGGTGCTGGCGGTCCTGCTGTTTCTCGCCTTTACGGCGGTGCTCACCTTGGGCGGCATGCTGGCGCCGGTATTGGCGGGGATGGTGCTGGCCTACCTGATGCAGGGCCTGGTCACCACCCTGGAGCGCTTGCGCTTGCCGGGCGGCGCGGCGGTGGGGCTGGTGTTTGCGTTGTTCATGGGGCTGCTGGTGCTGTTTATCGTGGTGGTGCTGCCGTTGCTGTGGCACCAACTGATCACACTCTTCAACGAACTGCCCGGCATGCTCGCCAAGTGGCAGTCGTTGCTGCTGCTGTTGCCGGAGCGTTACCCGCACCTGGTGTCGGATGAGCAAGTGTTGCAGGCCATTGAAGTGGCGCGCGGCGAGATTGGAAAATTCGGGCAATGGGCGCTGACTTTTTCCCTGTCCAGCTTGCCGTTGCTGGTCAACATCATGATCTACCTGGTGCTGGTGCCGATCCTGGTGTTTTTCTTCCTCAAGGATCGCGCCATGATCGGGCGCTGGGTGCGTGGCTACCTGCCGCGCGAACGGGCGTTGATTACTCGCGTTGCTGAGGAAATGAATCGGCAGATCGCCAACTACATCCGTGGCAAGGTCATCGAGATCATTATCTGCGGCGGCGTGACCTACATCGCCTTCATTGCCCTGGACCTGAACTATGCCGCGCTGCTGGCCTTGCTGGTGGGGTTGTCGGTGGTGGTGCCCTATGTCGGCGCCGTGGTGGTGACGGTGCCGGTGACGTTGATCGCGTTGTTCCAGTGGGGCTGGAGCGACCAGTTCATCTACCTGATGGCGGTCTACGGGATTATCCAGACCCTGGACGGCAACGTGCTCGTGCCGCTGCTGTTCTCGGAGGCGGTCAACCTGCACCCGGTAGCGATCATTTGCGCGGTGTTGTTGTTTGGCGGGTTGTGGGGGTTCTGGGGAGTGTTCTTTGCGATTCCCCTGGCGACGCTGTTCAAGGCGGTGCTGGATGCGTGGCCACGACAAGAACCTGTCGTAGCGCCGATGTTGTAGCTGTGTAGCCTTCTGTGGCGAGGGAGCTTGCTCCCGCTGGGCTGCGCAGCGGCCCCAAAAAAGCCGGGAGCGCTTCGCACTCCAGCGGGAGCAAGCTCCCTCGCCACAATTTTATGCCTTGTTCAGTGCCTGCGCCGCCGCCAGAACGGCATCCACATGCCCGGGCACTTTCACACCGCGCCATTCCTGACGCAGCACGCCGTCCTTGTCGATAAGAAATGTGCTGCGGTCCACGCCCAGGTATTCCTTGCCATACAGTTTCTTCAGCTTGATCACATCAAACAGCTGGCAAACCGCTTCGTCCTTGTCGCTGATCAGCTCGAACGGGAATTCCTGCTTGGCCTTGAAGTTCTCGTGGGACTTCACGCTGTCCCGCGACACGCCAAACACTTCGGTGTTGGCCGCCTTGAACGCCGCGTACTGGTCACGGAAACCCTGGCCTTCGGTGGTGCAACCCGGCGTGCTGTCCTTCGGGTAGAAGTAGATCACCACTTGCTTGCCCTTGAGGGCGGCGAGGCTGAAGGTCTGGCCGCTGGTGGCCTGGGCTTCGAAATCAGCTACGGGTGTGTCGATGACAACCGGCATGGAGCGTTCCTTACATTGGGTTCTGTGGGCGCCAAGGTTCGATCAGCGCGTCGAGGTTCAGCGCATCGGCGAAGTCCAGGAACTGATCGCGCAACCAGCTGATCTGCACGCCGGCCGGCAAGGTCACGGTGAAGGTGGCGTTGAGCATGGTGCCGCCGGTTTGTGGCGCCTGGTAGGTGTCGCAGGTCAGGTTCTCCAACTCGACGTTGTGGTCGATAAAGAACTGGCACAGCTCGTTGACGATGTCCGAGCGGTAGGCCGAGCTGACATAGGCCACATAGGGCAGGGCCTGCGGGCGGTTTTCCAGCGCGGCGCTGCGCACCACGTTGACGGTGAAATTGTGTTTCTTGGCCAGGCCAGGCAGGCCGGTTTCGAGGCGCGCCAGGGCGTCCCAGGAACCGGAGATCTGCAAGACCAATGCACTGCACTCGCCGTGGCGGGTCAGGCGGGAGGTCACGACGGCGCAGCGGTTCTCATGGCTGGCGCGGCACAGGACGTTGGTCAGCTCCATGGGGTTGGCGCCGAGGGCACTGATAACAAGGAATTGTTCGCGAACTGTGGGGGTGGACATGCAGCCTTCCTAAAGCGATGAGCGGTCGATACCGCGTGGGCTGTATCGATCAAAGGCTGAAGGGTAGCGAAAAGCGCAGCCAAGGGCTAGGAGGTGGCGTTTTCATTGCGTGAACGGCTGGATTTCGACCCTCTTAAAGGCAGGCTTTGGCCCAATGATGGCATTGCCCGTCGTTTAGTTGCGCCAGAACGCATCCTCAGGCGGTACTTCGCTTGTGCAAGCATCTTGGCGCCAGTACCATTACGGCTCTCTTTTTCCGGCAGGAGCGGTTGCATGATTGCGGGCAGTATGGTGGCACTGGTCACACCCATGGATGCACAAGGTCATCTCGACTGGGACAGCCTGGGCAAACTGGTGGACTTCCACCTGCAAGAAGGCACCAACGCCATTGTGGCCGTCGGCACCACAGGTGAATCGGCCACCCTCGATGTGGAAGAACACATCCAGGTCATCGAATTCGTGGTCAAGCGCGTTGCGGGCCGTATTGCCGTGATCGCCGGTACGGGCGCCAACTCGACGCGTGAAGCGATCGAGCTGACAAAGAACGCCAAGAAGGCCGGCGCCGATGCCTGCCTGCTGGTGACCCCGTACTACAACAAGCCGACCCAGGAAGGCCTCTACCAACACTTCCGCACCATTGCTGAAGCGGTTGATATCCCGCAGATCCTCTACAACGTGCCGGGCCGCACCGCTTGCGACATGCAGGCCGCGACCGTGATCCGCCTGTCCACCGTGCCGAACATCATCGGTATCAAGGAAGCCACTGGCGACCTGCAGCGCGCCAAGGACATCCTGGCCGGCGTGAGCAGCGATTTCCTGCTGTATTCCGGTGACGACGCCACGGCCGTCGAGCTGATCCTGCTGGGCGGCAAGGGCAACATCTCTGTGACCGCCAACGTGGCCCCGCGTGCCATGAGCGAAATGTGCGCCGCCGCCATCGCCGGCGACGCCGTGACCGCGCGTGCGATCCACGAGAAGCTGATGCCGCTCAACAAGACACTGTTTATCGAATCCAACCCTATTCCCGTGAAATGGGCGCTGACTGAAATGGGCCTGATGCCGGACGGTATCCGTCTGCCGCTCACCCGTCTCAGCGAAGCCTGTCACGAACCGCTGCGACAGGCCCTGCGCCAGTCCGGCGTCCTGGTTTAATTGAGGAAGCACTACGCATGAAGCGATTGGCCGGACTTTCCGCACTTGCCTTGATTATCTCCAGCACCAGTGGCTGCGGTTGGATCTGGGGCCCGGAAGGCTACTTCCGTGACCGCGGCAGCGATTACCTGGAAGCACAAGCAACCAAACCGATGCAACTGCCGCCGGACGTCAACGTCGCCAAGCGCCTTGACCCGTTGCTGCCGATCCCGCGTAACGTTGCCGATGACACCACCAAGGGTGAGTACGTCGTGCCACGTCCACAGCCGATCTCGGCCGTAGCGGATGCCAGCGACTACAGCCTGCAAAAAAGCGGTGATTCGCGCTGGATCGTGGCTCAGCGTCCACCTGCCGAAGTCTGGCCGGTGGCCGTGCAGTTCTTCCAGGACAACGGTTTCCGCATCGACCAGCAGCGCCCTCAGACCGGCGAGTTCACCACGGCATGGCAGCAGGGCAGCGAACTGTCCGCCACCATGGCCAAGCGCCTGCAAGCCGGTGGTGTAGCCGCCGACAGCGAAGCCCGTGTGCGTGTGCGCATCGAGCCAGGCGTGCAGCGTAATACCAGTGAAGTCTATGTAGTCAGCGCCGAGCGTCCTGCCGGCAGCACCGCCAACGTTGATTTCACCAACCGTTCGGTCAACACCGGTGTCGACTCGGCATTGGTTGACGAGATGCTGGCCAGCATGAGCCGTATCTCCGAGAAGGGCGGTTCGGTTTCCCTGCTCGCCGCGCGTGACTACGACACCCCAAGCCGTGTCAGCCTCACCGAAGACGGCAGCGGCAACGTGGTGCTGAACCTCGGCGAAGACCTCGATCGTGCGTGGGCCAGCGTTGGTCGCGCCCTGGAGCAGGGCCCTTGGCGTGTTGAAGACATCAACCGCAGCCTGGGCTTGTACTACATCAACGTGGCTGAAAAGGCCGAGCGTAAAGATGAAGAGCCAGGTTTCTTCAGCAAATTGTTTGGCAGTGCGCCGACCAAAGAAGAGATCGAGACCCGTGCCGAGCGTTACCAGGTTCGTTTGAGCAAGGTTGGCGACAGCGTGCAAGTCACCGTCGAGAAGAACATCAACACCGTTGCGCCAGCTGAAACAGCGCGCAAAGTGTTGGGCGTGATTCAGGACAACCTGGGCTGATCCGATGCGTTTTTCCGTTCTCGGCAGCGGTAGCCAAGGGAACGGCACGCTGGTCGCACATGACGACACGTATGTGCTGGTGGATTGTGGTTTCTCCTTAAAAGAAACCGAGCGACGCCTGCTGCGCCTGGGGGTTCACCCCGCGCAGTTGAGCGCGATACTGGTGACCCACGAACATGCCGACCACGTGCATGGCGTGGGTTTGCTGTCTCGGCGCTACAATCTTCCGGTGTACCTCAGTCGCGGCACCTTGCGCGGGATGCGCAAACCCATAGAACCCGCAGGTTTCCTGGCCGGTGGCGAGCAACTGCAAATTGGTGCCTTGAGCGTCGATGTGATTGCCGTCGCCCACGATGCCCATGAACCGACGCAGTATGTATTCAGTGGCGGAGAGCGACGTTTCGGCGTGCTCACCGACCTGGGTTCCTACTGCTCCAAGGTACTGGACGGTTACCGCGACCTCGATGCGTTGATGATCGAGTCCAACCACTGCCGAGACCTGCTGGCGCGTGGTCATTACCCTCGCTTTCTCAAGCAACGGGTGGGCGGCGAACTGGGACATTTGAACAACCATCAGGCGGCGTACCTGGTGTACGAGCTGGGCTGGCAAGACCTGCAACACCTGGTCCTGGCCCACTTGAGCAGCAAGAACAACCTGCCGACGCTTGCCCGGCAATGTTTTGTCGACACCCTCGGGTGCGACCCGGACTGGCTGCAACTGGCCGATCAAGATTCAGGGCTCGACTGGCGACACATCGCCTAGCCCACCTCACTCAAAGCGGAGCCCATCATGGAAAAACGTGAAGAACTCTACCGCGGCAAAGCCAAGTCGGTGTACAAGACCGACGACGCCAACCGCCTGATCCTGCTGTTTCGCAACGACACCTCGGCGTTCGACGGCAAGCGCATCGAACAACTGGATCGCAAGGGCATGGTGAACAACAAGTTCAACGCCTTCATCATGCAGAAACTCGAAGAGGCCGGTATTCCGACCCAATTCGACAAACTGCTGGGCGACAACGAGTGCCTGGTGAAGAAGCTCGACATGATCCCGGTCGAATGCGTCGTGCGTAACTACGCCGCCGGCAGCCTGGTCAAGCGTCTGGGCGTGGAAGAGGGCCTCAAGCTCAATCCTTACACGTTCGAACTGTTCCTGAAGGACGACGCCAAGGGCGACCCATTCATCAACGAATCCCACGTCGTGGCCTTCGGCTGGGGCACCGCCGAGCAACTGGCGCGCATGAAGGAGTTGTCCCTCAAGGTCAACGACGTGCTGAACAAGCTGTTCGACGACGCCGGCCTGCTGCTGGTGGACTTCAAGCTTGAATTCGGCGTATTTCACGACGGCTCCATCGTCCTGGGCGACGAGTTCAGCCCGGACGGCTGCCGCCTGTGGGACAAGGACACCAAGAAGAAGATGGACAAAGACCGCTTCCGCCAGGGCCTCGGTGACGTCATCGAAGCTTACGAAGAAGTCGCCAATCGTCTCGGCGTACCGCTTTAATCGACGCAAGCATCTGATAGCACGGAAAAAAATCTCGTTTCGAGCTTTGCTTTCCTGAATCACGCTGTTATGATGCGCGCCGTTGGAGAGATGCCAGAGTGGCCGAATGGGACGGATTCGAAATCCGTTGTACCTTCACCGGTACCTAGGGTTCGAATCCCTATCTCTCCGCCATTACATAGAAAAAGCCCCGTAGCTGAATAAGCTACGGGGCTTTTTTGTTTTGGTGATTTTTGTAATTGGCCACCCATTGCATGACTAGCTCAAACGCTCTGCCGCCTTTTGATAAGCCTGATCACGCTCGCGCTTATCAACGGCCACCACTACCACCGTGATTTCCTGATCAATGACTTGATAGAGCAACCGGTAACCGCTGCTGCGCAGCTTGATCTTGTAGCAGTCCGGCAGCCCATGCAGGCGATTGGCTTCAATCCGTGGATTGTTCAGTATCTCCACTAACTTCTTCTTCAACTGCTGACGGATGGTGTTGCCGAGTTTCTGCCATTCCTTCAATGCGCGCGCATCAAAATCAAGGCTATAGGTCATCTATCGAAACCCTTACTCGTTGGGGGGATGCCAAACGTTCCCGCACGGTGGCCATCAAGGCTTCATCGTCTTCAGTCATGAGGACCGGCTTGAAAGGCAATTGACCGCGATCTGCCACGTATTGCAGGGCCTGGCGCATCAGTTCGGAAGGCGTGACGCCGAGTCTCTCAAGCTCCAGATAGGCGCGAGCTTTCAGGTCGTCGTCGATTCGAATGTTTATGGATGCCATGGAAGACTCCTCATGTAATGACGTTTGTCATTACATTGGATCAAGAGCGTCAGGGTTTCAAGTCTGATTCGACATATGGCGTCCACGTCTCCCCGCGCGAACCTACTTCTTACCCTTCGGCTTTTGGGGAGGTTTTTTATCCGTCTCCCTCACCGTCTCCCTCGGTCGTTTCTTTGCTTCACCCTCTGTCACGTACTCCCCTGTGACCGCATCACGATACTTCGTTGGCATATAAGCTCCTTATCAGCCTGCCGCCACGTCGGCGACCCTTTCAAGGCTAGTTCAGGCGCTTGGGCTTACACGCTCCATTGTGTGAGGGCTCATTACGAACATCTGCCAAATCCGTGATTGCCACAATGATGCTCCGGCCTAAAGCTGAAAAGCCTGCTGGGCTCAATGCCCAGCAGGCTTTTTAGTGGGTAACTTTCCGCTTAGGCCGGCTGAGCCACCAAGCTATTACTCACCTTGCGCCCCAACACCAATACCGTTACAAACCCCGCACCTACCAACACCGTGGCCAGGCTCAGCAGCACCGCGCTGCCCATCTGGTCGACGATGCGTCCGCCAAAGAACGAGCCCAAGGCAATAATCACCTGGAACAGGGCGACGAACAGCGGCATGCCGCGTTCGACGTCCTTGGGCGCGACCACAAACATCCAGATGCTGGCGCACGCCGGGAAGGCGCCGAAGGCGAAGCCCCAGAGCGCGATCAGCATCGCGGCGCCGGTCATGCCGGTGGCGAAGTGGGGGAACAGCGCCGTGCTGGTGCCGATCATCAGTGCCACCAGCAGCAAGGTGTTGCGCACGCTGCGATTGGCGGCGAAGCCAGCAAAGATATTGCCCAATACCCCGGCCACGCCGTAAAGCAGCAGCAGCGAGCCAATCGTTGGTCCATCGAAGCCGGCGCTCTGTTTGAAGAAAGGTGCGACGTAGGTGTAGGCGGCAAAGTGTGCCAGACCGATCAGCAATACTGCGATCAATCCAACCCGCGCTTGCGGGTTGATAAACAACGCTGGCAGGTCACTGACACGAATGGCCTTTTCCGGGGTGAGCCGAGGCAGCAGGAACACTTGCGCCAGCAGCACCGGTACGCCCACCAGCGCGGTGACCAGGAAAGTCATGCGCCAGCCCATCAGGCCGCTCAGCCAGGTGCCGACGGGCACGCCCAGTACGGTGGCCAGGGTCACGCCCATCATGATGATCGAGGTCGCCTTCGCAACGCCCACGCCCTTGGGCGCAAGGCGGCCGCTGAGGGCGATTGCCGTTGCCCAGAAGCCGCCGATACTGATGCCCAGCAGCACGCGTCCGAACAACAGCAAGTTGAAGTCGCTGGCGAAGGCCACGACCGAGTTGGCGACGATCATGATCAGCGTCAGGCTGATCAGCAGGTAGCGCCGGTCCATGGTGCCAATAAAAACCGACAGCAATGGCGCGGCGAGCGCGGCCATGATGCCGGGCAGGGTCACCATCAGGCCTGCATGGCCGGCGCTGATGCCGAGGTCGCTGGCGACGTCGTTGAGCACACCCACCGGTAGAAACTCACTGGTGACCAGGGCGAAGGCGCCCACGGCCACCGAGAGAATGGCCAGCCACTGCTGTTTGACGCTTTGTTGATTATGTTCGGGAAGGCCGCTGGGGGCCTGGCTGGCGCTTGGCATGGTGTTGGGGTTCCAAGGTGCATGTCGCCTGAAGCCAGGCGAGGGGAGGGAGTCAGGCGAGGATTATATGAATCGGTTGCAAATATCGAGCAGGCGCTCGTTTCGATAGTAATCATCAGTGCTATCGATGCGACGCGTCTGGCAGGCGCTCTGACTGGCATCAGGGCTTGCCCCTTGTACGCCTATGGCATCAAAGAAACTTCCCACACAAAGCATTCCCCTCATAGCTCTGCATGATCGGCCCCAGGAACATGAAAGGGCCGCATGCGTACAGGTAGGACGGAGGAGGTCGTGACTGGCAAACGGGCAGTTTCAGCGGCAATGGCAACCCCACCCAAAGCGTCATCCCACACCATTCGCGTTCAGCTTCTTTCGCGGTTGAATCCCGCTGATCTGAAACGGCCTCGTGTTTTTCATCAGGAAGTGAAAGTTGCGCACCGACACAGCCGGTCAGGCAGGCAATCAGTACGCAGGCGATTAGAGTTTTTTCCATTTCAAACCGACTTGTGGGGAATGTTTCGGCGTTCTCACTATTGTCGTTCGCCAGCGTCGCGATTTCAGCCGCCGTGATCTGCGTGGGGGCAGACGCTACTCAGGCGTCAGCTCCAACACCCGGCTTCTCCCGCCCTCAGCCACCAGATACGTCCCACGCCCGCTCGGCACAATCGACTGGGGGGCTTTGAGGAACGACAGAATGGTCTGCTGACGCCCCTGCTTATCAATCAGCAGCAACCGCGCCCGGTGCGTGGCATCTTCATTGATCCACAGCCCGCGTTCGTCGCACATCAGGAAGGTCGGCTGGTTCAAGTTGCTCAGCACCACCGGGTCGCTGCCGTCGGCGGTCAGTTCGCGCACCACACCTTTTTTCTTCTCGTTGTAGAGCAGGCGCCCGTCGGTGCAGCGCACGATGGCTTCGCCTTCCTGCACCTGGTCGCGCACCACGGTCAGCGACTGGTCGCTCCAGCGGTAGCGCAGCAGGCGCCCGGCCGGCTTGCGATCCTCGATGGCATAGAGGTCGTCGCCCTCAACCCATAAGCCTTGCACGCTGTCACCTTTGAACAGTTCGGTGACCACACCGTCCTTATAGAAACTGACGGGTAAGTCGTCGGACTCCTGGCTGAATAACCAACCGCCACGGGTTGGCACAATGCCGTCGGGTTTCGACAGGTTGGCCACCACCACCTCGCGCGAGCCGTCGGGGTGGATGCGCACGATGCTGCCCTTGCCCTTGTCGAGTTCCTGGCTGACCACCAGCGAACCGTCCGACAACGGCATCAGCGATGCCGCTTTCGCCACGTCGCGATGTACCACTTGCACGTTCCAACCGGCCGCCGCACTCACGGGGTAAAAGCTTTGCCAGGCGAAGAAACCGAGGGCGGCGATCACCGGGGCGCCTACGAGGTAGGCCCCGAGTCGCCAGAGACGCAATGGGTTTTTGTTATTGGATGGGGAGGTCATTGATCGCTCAGTCGATAGGGTTCGGCATGCAGACTACGCAGGTGAGGGTGTTTTTTAAATGCGCGTAGGCCTGTTGCCGTTACATTCGTACGATAATGTCCGGCACATCGACCTCACTGGCCCATCCTCGTGATCATCAACTTCGACCTCAACGACCTCCAAGCCTTCCGCGCCGTGGTGGACAAGGGCAGTTTTCGCGGCGCCGCCGAGGCCATCCGTATTTCGCAGCCAGCCCTCAGCCGGCGCATCGAAAAGCTTGAGTCCGCCCTCGACGTCAAGCTGTTCGAACGCACCACGCGGCGGGTCAGCCTGACCATGGTCGGCCGCGCGTTCCTGCCACAGGTGGAGCGCATGCTCGACGACCTCGACATCGCGCTGATGGGCATCAGCAACGTGGCCTCCACGCGCATGGGCAACGTCACCATCGCCTGTGTGCCGTCTACCGCGTACTACTTCATGCCCCACGTGATTTCCGAATTCCACAAGCTGTATCCGAAGATTCGCCTGCGGGTGTTGGATGCCAGTGCTGGTGAAGTGTGTAATGCAGTGGAAAGTGGCGAGGCGGATTTCGGCGTGAGTTTCAGCGGCAGCCTGGCCGACGAAGTGGAGTTCGAGCTGCTGTTGCAGGAGCGCTACGTGCTGGCCTGTCGCCGCGATCACCCATTGGCCGGGCGCGAGAGCGTGCCGTGGGCCGAAGCCTACGAGCACGACTACATCACCGTGGACAAGACCTCCGGCAACCGTTTCCTGCTGGATCAGGCGCTGCGTGGCGTGCGGGTGAAAAAACCGAGTATCTGCGAGACGCACCACGTGACCACCATGATCGGGCTGGTGGAGGCGGGGCTGGGGGTGGCGATGGTGCCATCGATTGCGATGCCGGCGAACGAGCACCCGATTCTGGTCAGCGTGCCGTTGGTGGAGCCGCAGGTGATGCGCAATGTGGGCTTGATCAAGCGCCGCGGGCGGACATTGCCGCCGGCGGCGCTGGAGTTGGAGCGGTTGGTGCGGGAGATGCCGTTTCGGTCAGCGTGACACCGAGTCCAATCCGGTGGCTTGCACCACCGGTTGCGCTGCGGGCGAGGCGAGGAATTGCAGCAGCGCCCTGGCCTCGGCCGGGTGTTCGGCGTTGACCGGAATGCCTGCCGCAAAGCGCGTCACCGATTGCACGTCTTCCGGGATTTTGCCTACGTAGGTCACTCCCGGCACCGGTAACAATTCCGCGACTTGTTGCAGACCGACTTCGTAGTCTCCCTTGGCCACCACGGAGGCCACCGGGATGCGTTCGATCATGTTGCCCTTGGCCGGCATGCCGAGTTTTTTGAACAACTCCTTCTCCACATACACGCCACTGGCACTGTCCGAATACGCCACGGACTTGGCCTGGCTGAGCACGGCCTTGAGTTCGGCATCGGTGCCGATCGCCGGTTTGGTCGCGCCGGCCTTCACCACCAGGCCGATGCGCGAGTCTGCCAGTTCCACGCGGGATGCCTTGTCGACCTTGCCCTGCTTGATTAAATCATCCAGGGCATAGCCGACCATGATCACCACGTCCGCATGTTCGCCACGGGCCAGGCGGTTGGGAATCGCTTCCGGCGCCTTGCCCATTGACGGGCCGAGGATGGTGTCCAGGGTGTCGCCGCTCTGCTGGGTGTATTGCGGGCCCAGTAGTTTATAGGCGGCGGTGAAGCCGCCGGAGGTCATCACCTTGAGTTCTTCGGCCTGGGCCGTCAGCGCCAACGCGCCAAGGGCCAAGGCCATCAGGGGCATGAGCTTCATTACGAAGCCTCCTGCATCACCTGCCCGCGAGTGTTGGCGCGACGATACAGGGCCAGGGTCGAACACAGGGCGCAGGCCGCCGCGAACATCATCCAGTAGGCCGGCGAGGCCTTGTCTTCGGTGATGTGGATGAACCAGGTGGAGATCGCCGGGGTGAAACCGCCAAAGATCGCGGTCGCCAGGCTATAGGCCAGGGAGAAGCCCGCCACGCGCACTTCCACCGGCATGATCTCGGTGAGCGCCGGGATCATCGCGCCGTTGTACATGCCATAGAGGAAGGAGAACCACAGCAGGGTTTCCAGCATATGGGCAAAGCTGGGGGCGTTGACGACGAAGGACAGCGCCGGATAAGCCGTCAGAACAGTCAGCGTCGTCATGGCGATCAGCACCGGCTTGCGCCCGAAGCGGTCGCTCAGGGTGCCGCCGATGGGCAGCCAGACAAAGTTCGACACGGCCACCAGCAAGGTCACCAGCAGCGCGTCGGAGGTGCTCAGTTGCAGCACGGTCTTGCCGAAGGTCGGTGCGTACACGGTGATCAGGTAGAACGCGGTGGTGGTCATCGCCACCATCAGCATGCCGCCGATGACCACGGTCCAGTTCTTCACCAGGGTGGCCAGCACTTCGCGCATGGTCGGGCGATGCTTGCGGTTGGCGAACTCTTCGGTTTCTTGCAGGTTACGTCGCAGCACAAAGATGAACGGAATGATCACGCAACCGACGGCAAACGGAATGCGCCAGCCCCAATCGGCCACCACGGCAGGTTCCATCCATACGTTCAGGCCATAACCCAGGGCGGCGGCGACCACGATGGAGATCTGTTGGCTGCCCGATTGCCAGCTGGTGTAGAAGCCTTTGCGGCCCGGGGTGGCCATTTCTGCCAGGTACACCGACACCCCGCCCAGTTCCGCACCGGCCGAGAAGCCTTGCAGCAGGCGGCCGAGCAGCACCAGCAACGGTGCCCACAAGCCAATGGTGTGATAACCCGGCACCAGCACGATCAGCAGCGTACCGCTGGCCATGATCGACAGGGTCACGATCAACCCTTTGCGGCGGCCGACGTCATCGATGTAGGCACCCAGAATGATCGCGCCCAACGGACGCATCAGGAAGCCTGCGCCGAACACGGCGAAGGTCATCATTAATGACGCAAACTCATTAGCGGCGGGGAAGAACGCGGCAGCGATGTAGGTGGCGTAGAAACCGAACAGGAAGAAGTCGAACTGTTCGAGGAAGTTACCCGAAGTAACGCGAAATACCGCGCCAACTTTCGAGCGGGCAGCGTCGGGCCGTGTAGGGCTAGTCATGGTTTTGTGTCTCCAGCGTTCTTTTTAAAGTGCTTGTTTCGCCTAAGACCTAGGATAGTGGCTGACACATTTAGAAATGATAAGTGACAAATTTGGATGGATTGATGCGTGATAGCTATCAATCGGCAAGTCCGTCGAAAATGCCGGCCCTGTTCTATGCTTGAAGGTGCGACCCATTCTTAAGGACAGGAGATGGACATGACTGACGAACAGAAACCACGGGAAGCGCCAAAGGGTGAGCAACCCCGGCGACGTGAGGAAGAAAAGCCACAGACCTGGAAGCATCCAGATGACGGTACAGAGCTCTCCGAACGGGACCAAGAGCGGCCGCTCAAGCCCTGATCCGTCAGGCAACGAAGGTCATACCTGTGGGAGCTGGCTTATGTGGGAGCGGGCTTGCCCGCGATGGCGGCGGGTCAGACACAAATGCATTGACTGACCCAGCGCCATCGCAGGCAAGCCAGCTCCCACAAAAGCGGCTCCCACATTTCAGCCTTGGATCGGCGTGCACAACTCGACGAGTGTCCCATCCGGGCAACGCACATAAGACACCACCTGCCCCCAAGGCTTGGCGCTCGGCGCCGACAATTCAGTCGCACCCTGCGCAAGAGCATTGGCATGGGCGACAAGCACATCTTCAGTCACAAACCCAACCTCCATGCCCAAGGGTTGTTTTGACCCATGCGCCTGCACATGCCCACCCTGGAAATTCATCTCGCCCAGCTCATGCGCGGCAAACGAAAGGGTGGTCTCACCGGTTTCCAGCTCACCGTACGTCCCCGATTCATGCAGGAAACGGCGACTGAAACCGAAGGCCTTTTCGAAGAATTCCAGGGAGGCAGCCACGTCGGGCACGTAGATGATGGTGTAGGCAAATTTCATGGTTGGCGGTCCTTGTTGGTAATGGGCAGATAGCAGCCCTGTTGATCCATCAGTTGCCTGCGGGCGTAGGGCTCCGAGGCGGCGGGGGGTACTTGGGTGGGTGTTGCGAATTGGGCCAGCGAGAGGCCCGTGTCGGCGTCGACGACATCAATCCGGCAGAGCCCCTCGTTGTCGAGGATTCCGCCTTTGAGCACGTAATGCCCATCAGCCGCAAACGCGGTGATGAACTCGATCACGCAGCCGCGACCCGCGCTCGCCGTGCCTTGCATTACCAGGTGCAGCGGCGTGTTGGCGGCAATCGCTTGATAGCCCGGCGGGCGAGGCGTGGCGTTGTACACGGAGAATAATTGGCTTTCCTTGCCCCGACCCGCTTGCCGCCCCAGACGGCAGCCGGTGTCGGTAGAGAGGCTCACAGCCAGCAAGTTGTTGTAGCTGTTCGGCGTGTACAGCTCGCTTTTGATCTGCGCTCGCGGGCCTTGTGCCGGGGGCGAATACAGCTGATACGGCGCGCAGCCGGCCAACAACAGCAGCGAGGCAAGGCAGAGGGTTGTTTTTATCACAGCAGGACATCCATTCCAGAAGCAGACAAAAAGGGACTACACCAGCAACGACGTCGGAAACCCCGCCGCCAGTACTACAAAGGCGATCACCGCCGCCAGGCACAAACCGACGAACACGCGCAGCAGCGTCCTCACGGTGGGATTGGCGATGAAGTGGACAACCCAGATACAGAACCCGGCCACGACAATGGCCAAGGCGATAATGACCAGCACGATGGTGTTCCTGTGACCCTGGAAAGCTGATTTATAGTCCCAAAGCCCTCCGATGAACAGTGTGCACATAGACGCAGCCCCACGGGCTTTCTAAACTGCGGCTTGTCTTGGGGAAGGGGCAGGCGCCGATGAATCGCAATGAATTACGCAAGGCCGATATCAACCTGATGGTGGTCTTCGAAGCACTGATGCTGGAGCGCAACGTCACACGGGTCGCGGAGAAGCTGTTTCTCGGCCAGCCCACCATCAGTTCGGCGCTCAACCGCCTGCGCACCTTGTTCAACGACCCGCTGTTCATTCGCGTCGGCCACCGCATGGAACCCACGGCGCGTGCCGAGGAAATCATCCAGCACCTGTCGCCCGCCCTGGATTCGTTGTCGTCGGCGCTGAGCCTGACCCACGATTTCGACCCGTCCATCAGCACCATGACCTTTCGCATCGGCCTGTCCGATGATGTCGAGTTTGGCCTGTTGCCACCCTTGCTGCGCAGCTTGCGCCGGGAAGCGCCAAACGTGGTGTTCGTGGTGCAGCATGTGGACTACTGGCGCATTCCCGACCTGCTCGCGTCCGGCGACATCACCGTGGGCATCACCCAGACCCGTGGCCTGCCGGCGAATGCCAAGCGCAAGCTGTTGCGCCATATCCTCCCGCGCATCCTGCGTGCCGACGCGTCCGACACACCGCTGACCCTCGATGAATATTGCTCACGCCCCCATGTGCTGGTGTCCCACACCGCCAACGTGTCGGGGTTTGCCGATGAGTGGCTGGCGGAAATCGGCCGCAAGCGCCAGGTGGTGTTGTCGGTGCCGCAATACAGCGCGTTGCCGGCGCTGCTGGCCGGCACCGACCTGATCGCCAGCCTGCCGGACTACACCGCCGAGGCCATGGCCGTGTCGGGCCACCTGTTTTGTGAGCCGTTTCCGTTCGAAACGCCGACCCTGGATTTGTCCATGGTCTGGCTCAGCCATGTGGACACCGACCCGGCCGAGCGCTGGGTGCGCTCGCGGTTGGAAGCGTTTATGAGTGATCGAGGCCAGGCAACCCAAGCCTGAGGGTTTTATCCGTGATATATCTAGGAATCTTCCTACGTTTGTCTCGGAGTCACCCATGCCACACCTGCACCTGGAATACACCGCCAACCTGACGCAACTGGATACCGACAAGGCTCTGTTGCGCCTGAACCATGCGCTGGTGGCCTCCGGTCAGTTCGGTGCCGAGTTCGATATCAAAAGCCGCGCCATCAAGATCGACAGTTTCCGTGTGGGCACCGGCCTGAACGAGCGTGGGTTTGTCGCGGTGCGCCTGGCGTTGCTCAGCGGGCGCTCGCCGCAGATCAAGAAACAACTGTCGGAAAGCCTGCTGGCGGTGCTGCAAGACCTCGGCGCCTGGCCGGAAGGCGTGCAAGTGCAACTGAGCGTCGAAGTGCGGGATATGGATCGCGACACCTACAGCAAAGTCGCCATCGGCTGACCCACACACCTGTGGCGAGGGAGCTTGCTCCCGCTGGGCTGCGCAGCGGCCCCAAGATTTTGGGAGCGCTTCGCACTCCAGCGGGAGCAAGCTCCCTCGCCACAGGAGGTTACAGCAAGCCCTGGTCGGCGCAGACTTTTACGACCTGCTCCCTGAACCAGGTATTGGCACTGTCCTGTTCACTGGTTTCATTCCACTGCATGTCCAGGGTAAACCCCGGCAACCCGTTGGGCGCTTCGCAATGGCCAAACACGCTGGCCGGTGCCAGCAGTTTTTGCACGCGGCGCGGCAGGGTCACGATGAAGTCCGTGCCGGTGATCATCTTCAGCGCCGCGCCGTAGCTGTTGGCGCGGGCGATCACTTGGCGCTTGTGGGCCTGGCGCCCCAACCAGCCGTCGATCATGTTGGTGTCGGAGGTCCACGGCGTGGGGAACACATGGCGCCGTTCGACGAAGGATTGCAGGCTGAACGCGGGCTCCCTCGGCGCTGAGCGCTTGTCGAACACGCACACCAGGTCGTCCTCCAGCAGCATCTGCGTCTTGAAGTCTTTATGGGCGCGATGAAAGTTCGGGCCGAAGCAGATCACCAGGTCCAGGCGGCCTTCGCGCAGGTCGTCGGCGGGGATGTCGGTTTCCAGCTTCTGCACATTGACGATCACCGGCAGGTCGGCGCGGTCGAAGGTCTTCAGCAGGCGCGGCAGGATCAACTGTTCGAAGTATTCCGGCGCGCACACATTGAAGGTCACCGCCTTTTGCGTCGGGTCGAACGCCTGGCCACCGGCGTGGCACAGGTTGATGCTTTCGAGGATCTTCTGCACATGGCCATACATGCTGGTGGCCTTGTACGTCGGACGCATGCCCGCCCGCGTGTTGATAAACAGCTCATCTTCAAAACTGGTGCGCAGTTTCTTCAGGCTGTAGCTCACGGTGGACTGGCTGACGAACAACGTTTCGGACACGTCGGTAACGCTGCTCTGGTCGTAGACGGCGATAAACACCATCAGGTCCTGCATATCGAGCTTTCTGAGCAAGTTACTGTTTAACATCGGTTTCGTCCGTAAACCCGTTGTACCGAACTCAGTACAAGACAGCGCAAAAGCTTAACGGAACGGCCGTGCCATTAGAAAGCTCTGTAGGGCGATTCTATGTTTGGCGTGGGACAAATACTGTTAGCAACACGACCTCAGCGGATATGCCGTGCGTAATGCTGGGGATTGAAGCGCGTGACGATCAGCAGCATCACCACCACCACTGCGGTCAGCGCCCACCAGGCCCACTCGAAGCTGCCCAACTGGTCACGGATCATCCCCGCGATCAGTGGTGACAAGCCCGCGATCAGATAGCCGATACCTTGCACAAAGGCCGTGAGGCCACCGGCGCGGCGCGGGTTGTCGAGGTGGTCGAGGGACAGGATCAGGCTCATCGGGAACAGGCCGCCAATGCCCAGGCCCAGCAGGCAAGGCCACAACAGGCTGAGGTATTGCGGGCTGAGGATCAAGCCGCAGAAGCCGAGGATGATCAGCACCAGCAGCACCGCGACCACCCCGCGTTTATCCTGGCGCCGGTTGGCGATGGCCGGGGTGACCAAGCCGGAGACCACTTCCATCGCGGTCAAAAAGCCCAGCAGCAAGCCGGCGTTCTGTTCACTCCAGCCTTGCTCCACGTAGTACGGCGCCAGCCAGGCGAGTACGCAGGTGTAGGACGCTGTACCGAGACCAAAAAAGATCGCCAGCAACCAGGCGCGACGGTTGCCGAAAAACGATTCCTGCCGGGTGGAACCGGCCTGCGGCAACGGCGGCAATGCCGCGCGCTGGGCGTACCAGAACACCAGCGCCAACCCGGCGAGCACGGCCCACACCGCCAGGCCGATACGCCAACTGCCGGTCTGCACCTGCACGAATGGCGCGAACGATGCCGCCAACGCCGCGCCGCCCATAATAGCGGTCACGTACAACCCCATGAACAGCGAAACATTGTCGCTGAACCGCGACTTGATCAGCGCCGGCATCAACGCTTGGATCAAGGCAATCCCGACCCCGGCGGCAATCGCGCTGACGATCAACTCCAGCGCCGAATCCAGAAACAACCGCGACAGCGTCGCCAAGCCGATCACCACCAGCGACAGCACAATGCTGCGATGCTCACCGAGGCGCCTGGCCACGGCCATGCCGAAAAACATCGCCAGCCCCATGGCCATCACCGGCAACATGGTCAGCAAGGCCGCACTGCTGAAACTCAACGGCACATCGCCGCGAATCGACGACAACAACGGGCCCACGGCCGCCATCGACGGGCGCAGGTTAAGGGCGACCAGCACCACGCTGATCATCAGCCAAACGGCGGTGGTGGGTTTTGCCTGAACGTTTTCCATGGGCCTGCCTTGAATGAGCGAGGGCGAATCAGGCCACGGGCGGGGCAGGGGGGCAAATGAGAAAGTCGCAGGGGCTATCTAAAAATTGCAGACCAGATGACACACCACAACTCCAGCTCCCACATTTGTTCCTCATTTCACAGGGGGATTTTCGGTGTTAGATGGACCGAATCACATGCTTGACCTCCTGAAACGCCGCCAACCCCCACGGCCCCAGCTCGCGCCCGATGCTGCTCTGCTTGTAACCGCCCCATGCCGTCTGCGGGAAGATCACCTGCGGCGCGTTGATCCACACCAGCCCGGCCTGCAAGGCGTTGGCCACGCGCTCGGCGGTGTCGGCATCGGCGCTGACCACACTGGCCACCAGGCCGAAATCGCTGTCGTTGGCGAAGGCAATCGCCTCGTCCTCAGTGGCAAAACGTCTGACACACAACACCGGGCCGAAGATCTCTTCGTTCCACAACGCACTGTCCAGCGGCACCTCGGTGAACACCGTTGGCCGGATGAAAAAGCCCTTGGCCAGATCCGCCGGACGCTCACCGCCACACAACAACCGCGCGCCATCCTCGATGCCACGCTGGATATGCCCGAGCACCCGCTGGTACTGAGCGCGGTTGATCAGCGCGCCCATTTCCACGTCGTCGCTAAACGGATCAGCCACACGGATGCCTTCAGCGCGCAACTGCAAGCGGCGTAGGAATTCGTCCGCCAAATTGTCAGCCACCAGCACGCGACTGGTCGCCGAACAGATCTGCCCGGCGTTGAAAAAGCCACCGCCACACGCCAGTTCCACGGCCAGGTCGAGGTCGGCATCCGACAGCACCAGCAGCGACGATTTACCACCCAATTCCAGGCTCACGCCCTTGATGGTTTCCGCCGCGCGCTGCATCACCTGCACGCCCACCGCATTGCTGCCGGTGAAAGAAATTTTCGCCACCCGAGGGTCCGCCGCCAGCGGTGCGCCCACCGCCAAACCGGTGCCGCACACCAGGTTGAACACGCCCGCCGGCAGGCCCGCGTCGGCGATAATTCGCGCCAGTTGCAGCTCGGCCAGCGGCGTGACTTCCGACGGTTTGAGCACCACGCAGCAACCGGCGGCGAGGGCCGGGGCGAGTTTCCAGGCGGTGGTCACCATCGGGAAATTCCACGGCACGATCAGCCCGACCACGCCGCAAGGTTCACGGCGCAGACGTGCGCTGAAATCCGCGCTGGGCAGTTCCACTGGGCGGTTTTGCCCGGCGTCCATGCCCTCGGCAACAGCGGCGTAGTACTCGAACGTGGCGATCACGTCGTCCACATCGATGCCCGCTTCGAACAGCGGCTTGCCGTTGTTGCTCGACTGCAGGTGCATCAGCTGTTCACGCTGCGCGCCCACGCCCTCGGCGATCTTGCGCAACAGCGCGCCGCGATCACGGCCGGTGCTTTTCGACCACTCGGTAAACGCGTCGCTGGCGGCATCCACCGCCAGTGTCACCGCTGCGGCGTCGCCCACGCTGACGTGCGCCAACAGTGCTTCGGTGGCCGGGTTGATCACCTCCAGCACTTGTTTGCCTTCACGCCACTCACCGTTGATATACACACCGTTCATTGCGCCACCTCCTGCATCCAAATTGTTTGGTCGATTTCAATCAGCGTCGGCCCTTGGCGATCCGTCGCGGCACGCAAGGCGCTGCGCAAATGTTCGATGCCTTGGATGCGTTCGGCGGCGCAACCGAGTGCCTTGGCCACGCCGATAAAGTCCGGGGTGTAGATGTCCACGCCGACGGGTTCGATCGCGCGGTTGAGCATGTATTTCTTGATCTCTTCGTAGCCCTGGTTATTCCACAGCAGCACGATGATCGGCGTACGCGCTTCCACGGCGCTGGCCAGTTCCGGCAGGGTGAATTGCAGGCCGCCGTCGCCGATCAGGCACACCACCGGTTGCCCGTCGCCACGCCCCAGCCAGGCGCCGATGGCGGCGGGCAACGCGTAGCCCAAGGTGCCGTAGCCGGTGGACGAGTTGAACCAGCGGCGTGGGTGGTCGAGGTTGAGCGTCAGGTTGGCGCTGTACACCGGTTGGGTGGAGTCGCCGACGATGACGGCGGCGGGCAGTTCTTGCAGGACGGTGTCGAGGAACAGGGTCTGCGCGAGGGTGGCGGCGTCCCAGGTGGGCGCCAGTTCGGCCCACAGTTGTGCGGCGCGTTGTGCGCCCCAGTTGGCGTCGCGCGGGGCCAGTGGCTGGCGGTTCAGTTCGCTCAGCAGCGCCTCGGCGGCGATCTGCGCGTCGGCCACCAACGCCACCTGCGGCGGGTAGTTGCGCACGGTCTGGTCGGCGTCGATATCGATGCGCAGCAAGGCGCCGGGGATCTTGAAACCGCCGGCGAAGGTGACGTCATAGTCGGTCTCGGCCAGCTCGGTGCCGATGGCCAGCACCACGTCCGCTTCGGCCACCAGGGCGCGGGTGGCGACCAGGGTTTGGGTCGAGCCGATCAGCAGCGGATGGGTCGACGGCAGCAGGCCTTTGGCGTTGATGGTCAGCGCGACGGGCGCGCCAAGCGCTTCTGCAAGCCGGGTCAACTCGGGCGCCGCATCGATGGCGCCGCCACCGGCCAAAATCAATGGCCGCTTGGCCGCCGCCAGCAACTGGCTCATCTGCTTCACCGCCGACGGAGCGGCCCCTGCACGGGCCACGCTGACCGGTTCGCTGCCCAGCAGGGCATCAGCATTTTCCACCAGCACATCCAGCGGAATCTCGATGTGCACCGGTCGTGGCCGCCCGGCCTGGAACAATGCGAATGCCCGCGCCAGCACGCCGGGCAACTCCGCCGCCGACATTAATGTATGGGAGAACGCCGCGACACCGGCCATCATCGCGCCCTGGTTCGGCAGCTCATGCAACTTGCCCCGCCCGCCGCCCAGTTGGCTGCGCGATTGCACGCTGGAAATCACCAGCATCGGGATCGAGTCGGCATAGGCCTGGCCCATGGCCGTGGTGATATTGGTCATGCCTGGGCCGGTGATGATGAAACACACGCCCGGTTTGCCGCTGGTGCGCGCGTAGCCGTCGGCCATAAAGCCGGCGCCCTGTTCGTGGCGCGGGGTGACGTGACGGATGCCTGAGCGGGCCAGGCCGCGATACAACTCCACGGTGTGCACGCCGGGGATGCCAAACACCTGGTCCACGCCGTAGCCTTCGAGGAGGTTGACCAATACTTCGCCGCAGGTCGCCATTGAGGTCGCTCTTGTTATGGATTCGAGGCGGTATTGGAGCGGCTGGCCGGTAGCGGCAACAATCGATAAAAAGTCATACTAGCCATGTCCTCACGTCATGGCTGAACCGCGATGAAACGCCTTCCACCACTGCCCGCGCTGCACACATTCTGGGTCACCGCCCAGTGCTGCAACTTCACCCGCGCCGCCGAGCAACTGCATATCACCCAAGGTGCGGTGAGCCGGCAAATCGCCGGGCTGGAAAGCCACTTGGGCTACGCGCTGTTCCAACGCCAGGCGCGCGGCTTGAGCCTCACCGACGAAGGCCGCGAGTGGTCGCTGCGCGCGCAGCAGGTCTTCGGCCTGATCGGTGACGCCGTGGAGCAGATCGGCCGTCGCCGCCAGACCCTGCAACTCAAGGCCTCCACCTGCGTGATGCGCTGGCTGTTGCCGCGCCTGATGCAATGGCAAAAAGAACGCCCGGACGTACCGGTGGAACTCACCACCACCGTGGCCTACAGCGTGGATTTTCGCCGCGAACAATTCGACGCGGCGCTGATCTACGCGCCCATCGCCGAGCAACCGGGCGAGGCGCGGCATTTGTTCGATGAGCAACTCACACCGGTCTGCGCGCCCGCACTGCTCGGCGACTTGCACCGCCCGTTGGATTTGCAGCAACAGGTGCTGCTGCACCCTACGCGAGACGAGCGGGATTGGGCGCTGTGGCTGAAAGCCGCGAACACGCACCTGAGCAACCTGGCCCAGGGGCATCATTTTGAAACCCTGGATCTGGCGATGACGGTGGCGTCCCAAGGCTCGGGCGTGGCGATTGGCGACAGTGCGCTGATTGGCGAGGATGTGAAGGCGGGGCGGTTGGTGATGCCGTTTGCGCTGCGGGTGCCGACGGGGATGGGGTATTACCTGGTGTATCCGCCGGGGACGGCGCCGTCGGAGGGGCTTGAGGCTTTGATGGATTGGTTGGTCAGCCAGGCACAACTTTCACAACACTGAGCATCCAAATGTGGGAGCTGGCTTGCCTGCGATAGCGGCCTGTCAGTCAACACAGAGGCAGCTGACCCACCGCCATCGCAGGCAAGCCAGCTCCCACAGTTTTGATCCAGTTGTGTCAGTAGCCCACGGTGAAGCGCTGGCGCGAGTGCTTCGGCGATTCCACTTCATCGATCAACGCAATCGCATAGTCCGCAAAACTGATCCAGCTGCGACCTTCACTGCTCACCAGTAAATCATCCTGGCCCACGCGGAATTGACCCGTGCGTTCGGTCTCCACAAACTCCGCCGACGGCGACAGGAAGGTCCAATCCAGTTCCTTCTCTTGACGCAGCGCCGCGAGGAAATCAGCGCCCGCACTGGCTTCAGCCTTGTACTCAGCAGGAAAGCCCGGGCTGTCAATCACGCGGCTGCCATCCGGCAGCAGCAGCGAACCCGCGCCGCCCACCACCAGCAGGCGTTTCACCCCGGCTTTTTTCACCGGGCCGATCACGGCGCTGGCGGGCAGGGTGGCGAAATGTGCGGCGCTGATTACCACATCGTTGCCGCTGACCGCGTGTTGCAGGGCCTCGGCGTCCAGCGCGTCGACCTGTTTGACGGTGACGCCCGGGCGTGCGGCGAGCTTGTCGGTATTACGCGCAATGGCGGTGACGGTATGCCCACGACGCAGCGCTTCTTCCAGCAGTTGGCTACCGGCACGGCCGGTGGCACCAATGATTGCAATCTTGCTCATGACGTTCTCCAGTTCGTTAAGGGTTTAAAACCATTCACCACTTCATTTCGCCCTTGGCGACTTTGGCGCTGAGTTCCAGCGAGCTTTCGTCGGCGAGGGTCGGGTAACGCTTTTTCATGGCCGCGATCAGGGCCGCGGAATCCTTGGCCTTGGCGGTCTCGATGTCGAAGGCCTTGATGTAGTCGGCGGTAAACGCCACGGATTTCAGCGTCGGTGCGCCGAGGTAGTGGCCCGGGATCACGGTCTTTGGTTTCAGCTGTTGGATGCGTTGCAGTGTTGCCAGCCAGTCTTTATGGGATTGCGCGCTCTGGGTGTCGGCCATCCACAGGTGGATGTTCTCGGCGACGACCACGCCACCGACCACGGCCTTGATCGACGGAATCCACACAAAGCTGCGGTCCGGCTGCGCGCCGTCGAGGCCGATGACCTCCAGTTGCTGGCCTTCGAGTGTCAGGCTGTGGCCTGGCAGCACGTCCGGCACGATGGTTTTAGCTGGCTTGTCGGCGCCCATTTTCGGGCCCCAGAATTCCAGTTTTCCGGCGACGGTGGCCTTGATGTGATCGACCACCGGTTGTGGCGCCAGCACCTTGGCGTCGGGGAACGCGGCGGTGAGGGTGTCGAGGCCGAAGTAGTAGTCCGGGTCGCCGTGGCTGATGTAGATGGTGGTCAGGTGCTTGCCGCTGGCGCGGATCTTCTGCACCAGCTGTTCGGCCTGGGCCTTGCCGAATTGCGCGTCCACCAGGATCGCGTCTTTCGCGCCGCTGACCAGCACCGAGCTGACCGGGAAGATCGCGGCTTCGCCCGGGTTGTACACGTCTAGGGTCAGGTCGGCCGCGGCCGCATGGGCGGCGAAGGCGAGGGCGGCGGTGGCCAGGGTCAAGCGTTTGAGGGTGGACAGCATCGGGCAGCTCCAGCAGTCGATTCAAAGGATGCACAGAGCTTAGTTGCACCAAACGCAACTAAAAATGCGATGCTGGGACATAGTTTGTTTCTAAAATCGGGCAGATCATGGATCGTCTTCAAGCAATGCGCGTGTTTGTCACCGTGGTGGACCTGGGCAGCCAGTCCGCCGCCGCCGATCATCTGGACCTGTCGCGCCCGGTGGTCTCGCGCTACCTGGCGGAGTTGGAAGACTGGGTCGGCGCGCGCCTGCTGCACCGCACCACGCGCAAGCTCAGCCTGACCGCCGCCGGTAGCGAAACCCTGCCGCGTTGCCGGCAACTGCTGGAGCTGAGTGGCGACATGCAGGCCGCCGTCAGCGAGCCCGACGACGCGCCCCGTGGCCTGTTGCGCCTGAGCGTGAGCACCTCGTTCGGCCAGGCGCAGTTGGCCGACGCGATCGCCGAATACGTGCAGCGCTACCCGCTGGTGACGGTGGACATGCAAATGCTCGACCGCACGGTGAACCTGGTGGATGAACGGATCGACCTGGCCATTCGCACCAGCACGGACCTGGACCCTAACCTGATCGCCCGGCGCCTGACCGTCTGTCGTTCGGTGGTGTGCGCCAGCCCGGCGTACCTGCGCGAGCATCCGGCGCCGCAGAAAGTCGAAGACCTCGCGCGGCACAACTGCCTCACCCACTCCTATTTCGGCAAAAGCCTGTGGCATTTCGAAGAGGGCGGTGAGCACGTATCGGTGCCGGTGCACGGCAATATCACCGCCAACGAGGCCAGCACCCTGCTACGCGTGACACTGGCCGGGGCGGGTGTCGGCATGCTGCCCAGTTATCAAGCGGGCGATCACATCCGCCGTGGCGAACTGGTGCGCCTGCTGCCCGAGGCCGAGCCTCGGCAGATGAACATCTACGCGGTGTACGCCTCGCGCAAGCACATGCCGTCGGCGTTGCGCAGCCTGTTGGATTTTCTGGTGGAGAGGTTTCCGCAGACGCCTGCGTGGGACGTCGGCCTCTGAGCCAATATAAACAGATTGAATAGGGGCCAATAATGGCAACTCGCCCTGGCTGGCCTATGCTTTAAACAGCACCTTGTAGTCCCGCTCAGAGGTCTGTGCCATGAGCATTAAAACCAGAAAGTACCTGATGATTTTCTCCCTCTGCGCGGTTGCCAGTGCGCTTTACGGCACTGCCGCCTACCGCGTCGAGCAAACCCGCATGCAGCCGAGCTTTGCGATCAGCTGTCATCAGGACCAATGTGTTCCGCATACCGGCAGTTTCAGCGCGTTGCGCTAAAACCAGGGTAATGCAGCACTCCATACTGTGGGAGCGGGCTTGCCCGCGATTGCGGTGTGCCAGTCAAAGCTGCTCCAACTGAACCACCGCTATCGCGGGCAAGCCCGCTCCCACATAGGCCTGTTTCACCTGTTAGATTTGCGTTGCTTCGGCCTTCAGCTGCTCACGAAACGCCTTCGGCGAAAACCCCACCCGTCGGCGAAACAACCGCGAGAAGTTGGTCGGGTCCGAGAACCCCAACACCTCGGACATCTCATTAATACTCATGCTGGTGTAAGTCAGCAGGCGCTTGGCCTCCAGCAACTGGCGGTCATGCATGATCTGCAACGCCGGTTGCCCGCCCAATTCCCGACACGTGCCGTTCAGGTGTGAGACCGAGATCCCCAGCTTGTGGGCCAGGTCCTCGATCTTCGGGTGCTCGCGGTAATGCTGCTCCACCAGTTGGGTAAAACGCCGGAAATACTCACGCCCGCGTGGCGCCCGTGGATGGCGGCGCTGGATCGCCTGGCGGCTGATCCACACCAGCAGCACGCTGACCAGGGCGTGCATCATCATGTCCCGCGCCGGTTGTTCATCGGCGTATTCGTCCTGCAGACGGGCGAACTGGTGGTTGAGGTAATCGCTGTCCTTGCCCGCCGGATAATTGCCCAGCGCGTGCAGGCCATCTACCGCGCCCCCCAGTTGTGCCTGCAAGTGGCTGACCAGCGGCGACGCCAGTGTCACCACGTAGCCCTCGACGTCTTCGGCAAACCGAAACCCATGCACGCACAACGGCGGCAGCACTTGCAGTGTCGCTTCGTTGATCGTGGTGCGCTGGCCTTCGATTTCCAGGTGCGCCTGGCCTTTATGTACGTACAACAACTGGCACAGATCCGCGTGCCGGTGGGGCTGGATTTCCCACTGGTATTCCCGACTGCGCCGGGAAATGGTTTCGCAGTGCAACAAATCGGGGGTCGGCCATTGCTGATCCTCCCCGTAAAGCTTGAAGACCGGAATCGCGGTTTTGGTCATGGTTTCAATCCGATACCCAGGAGAGTGGTGCGGTAATCGCCCCAATTGGCAAAAAGCGCAGGCTTTGGCTCAGTTTTCACCTTCTTATACCGGCTACTCAAGTGAAAAATGTCAGCCACAAGACCAATGACAACGCGTTCACTCAATCCGTTCGAGTGGAATCTACAGGCGATAAGAATAATGAAAACCCTGAAAACCCAAGTCGCCATCATTGGCGCCGGCCCCTCCGGGCTGTTGCTCGGCCAACTGCTGCACAATGCCGGGATCCAGACCCTGATTGTCGAGCGCCAGAGCGCCGATTACGTGCAAGGCCGCATCCGCGCCGGGGTGCTGGAACAAGGCATGGTCGACCTGCTGCGTGAAGCGGGCGTGAGCCAGCGCATGGACCGTGAAGGGCTGGTGCACGATGGTTTTGAACTGGCCCTGAACGGCCAACTGACCCACATCGACCTCAAGGCCTTGACCGGCGGCCAGTCGGTGATGATCTACGGCCAGACCGAAGTCACCCGCGACCTGATGCACGCCCGCACCGCAGCAGGTGCCAGCACCCTCTACGAAGCGCACAACGTGCAGCCCCATGATGTGAAAAGTGATCGGCCGTGGCTGACCTTCGAACATCAGGGCGAAGCCTTTCGCCTGGAGTGCGACTACATCGCCGGTTGCGATGGATTCCACGGCATTGCCCGTCAGTCGATTCCGAAGGAATCTCTGAAAATCTTCGAACGCGTATACCCCTTCGGCTGGCTCGGCATCCTCGCCGACACCCCGCCGGTGCACGCTGAACTGGTCTACGCCAAGCACCCGCGCGGCTTTGCCCTGTGCAGCATGCGTTCGCCGACCCGCAGCCGTTATTACCTGCAAGTGCCGGTGGAGGAGCCGCTGGATGAATGGTCGGACGCACGCTTCTGGGACGAACTGAAAACCCGCCTGCCCGGCGAATTGGCCGAGCAGCTGGTGACCGGGGCGTCCATCGAGAAAAGCATCGCGCCGTTGCGCAGTTTCGTGGTGGAACCGATGCAGTACGGGCGCCTGTTCCTGCTCGGCGATGCCGCGCACATCGTGCCGCCCACCGGGGCCAAGGGCTTGAACCTGGCGGCGAGTGATGTGAGCACTTTGTATCGCATCTTGCTCAAGGTGTATGGGGAGGGGCGCGTGGACCTGCTGGAGAAATACTCGGCGATCTGCCTGCGGCGGGTGTGGAAGGCCGAGCGGTTTTCCTGGTGGATGACTTCGATGTTGCATCAGTTTCCCGAGGCGGATGGGTTTAGCCAACGGATTGCCGAGAGTGAGTTGGAGTACTTCATTCATTCCGAGGCCGGGCGTAGGACCATTGCCGAGAATTATGTCGGACTGCCCTACGAGGCCATCGAATAACCAACACTGCAACTGTAGGAACCGGCCCATGTGGGAGCTGGCTTGCCTGCGATAGCGGTGCATCAGCCAAGGAAGTGCAAGCTGACTCACCGCCATCGCAGGCAAGCCAGCTCCCACAGTTTTTGACTGTATTTCAATCTTGCTTAAGGGCTGTAGTACCCGACCGCAACCATGAAATGCCCGCTCTTGCGCAAGTACGCATGCTTGTTCTCAACCTTGCCCGTCACCGGGTTCTTCCAACGGTACTTGTATTCCCCCTGGTCCTGCTCGGCCATCAGCTTGAGAATCGGCTCACCCACCGGCTTGCCGTCGGGGTCCTTGATCTTGCTGAAGTCGGTGTTGATCAACCGCAGGTTGGTGCCATGGGCCACGTAGCGCTTGGTGTTGAGATCGACCACAAACACATACAGGTCGTCCTGCAGGAAGCCGCCCTGCAATGAATTGATCGCCTTGAGCGTATCGGCTTCATCCTTGACCAGTGCATCCACCGCCTTGTTGCGCAGCGCCCGCGCCTGTTCCGGGGTGGCCCGGGGCAGGTAGTAACCCACGGCGAGGATGCGTTCGCCGACGCGCTGGTAGAACACGTGCTTGTGCTCGACCTTGCCGTCGTTCCAGTTTTGCCAACGGTAATCGGCCTGCTGGATGCCTTGGCCTTCGGGCACGTTGAGCGCGTCCTTGAACGACTGGCGCAGATCCGGCCCGAGCACTTCGCTCACGTCGCGACCGATCAACGCGGAAGAGGGCCCGCCGCTGGCCAGCAGCACGCCCTGGGTGTCGACCACGAACACGTAGCGGTCCTGGTCGATGAATTCACCCTGGCGACTGAAGGCGGCGAAAGCCTTGTCGCCCTGGGTCTGGTAGTACGCCAAGGCTTTTTCCAGCAAAGCCTTGGCGGCTTGCGCGTCCGCTTCCTCAACGGTTGCGGCGTGTACCTGGCTGCAACACAACAGCAGCAACCAGGTGATGCGCAGCATTGCCTTCATGGTCCGTCCCTCGTTCTTGTTGGTGTGCCAAGAGCGTAGACGGTCGGCGTCGATTCAGAAGGGTTTGGTGGGCAGGTACTTGCCGTCCAGGGTGATCACCGCGCGGGAGCCGCCGTCCGGGTCTTCGACTTTCTTGATGTCCAGCTTGAAGTTGATCGCGCTGATGATGCCGTCGCCAAATTGCTCATGCACCAGGGCCTTGAGGGTGGAACCGTAGACCTGCAGCATTTCGTAGAAACGGTACATCGTCGGGTCGGTCGGCACGCCGCTGGGGAAGCTGCCGCGCAGGGGCACGCTTTGCAGCAGGCGGCTGGCGTCCTGGTTCAGGCCGAGCTTGTCGCAGACGACGTCGGCGGCGTCCTTGGGCAACGGGTGCTGGCCGAGCAGGGCGGCGGTGACAAACGCCAGGCTCAGGCCAGTGCCGTCGGTGAGGTCCTGCCAGGACAGGTTCTTGCGCGCCTTGAGGTCGATAACGGTATCGGCCAGGGCCAGGCGTGGGGTTTGCGCGAATTGAGCTTGCAACATGGTGATGTCCTCTGGGTTTGGAAAGGGGGTGTCAGGCGTGAGCCTGGGGTTGATCCAGCAGCGAGACGAAGCGCCCGCTGCGGTGGTCCAGGGCGTCGATGGCGCCGGTTTCGATGTCGTAGACCCAGCCGTGCAGGGTCAGCCGGCCTTGTTCCAGCGCCAGGGCGACCGAGGGGTGGGTCTTGAGGTTGGCCAGTTGCGCCACCACGTTTTCGCGCACCAATGCGTTCAAGCGGGCGGCGTCGGAGATGTGGTCGCGGGCAGCGTTGATCACCTTGGCCGACTCGGCGTGGCGCAACCAATTGGCCACGGCCGGCAGGTGATCCAGGCATTTGCAGGTGGAAATGGCGGTCATCGCGCCGCAGTCGGAATGGCCGCAAATCACAATGTCGCTGACCCCCAGCACCGCCACCGCGTATTCGACGGTGGCCGACACGCCGCCAGGCTCCGGTCCGTAGGACGGCACGATATTGCCGGCATTGCGGATTACAAACAGGTCGCCGGGTTCCTGCTGGGTCAGCAGCTCCGGGACGACACGGCTATCGGAGCAGGACACAAACAAGGTGCCGGGGCTTTGCGTGGTTGCCAGGTGTTTGAACAGGTCGCTGCGTTGAGCAAAGGCTTCACTCTGGAATTTGCGGAAGCCGTCGATGAGATGCTGCATGGTGGTTCTCCTTGCGTCGCTGATGGGGCAAGGATGGAAGTTTTCAGGTATAGCGTCCAAGACCGGCTTATTATGGTTTCTATAAGTCATGCCTATAGTTGGAGCGCCGTTGATGTTGTTGCGCCATATCCGTTACCTGCTGGCCGTTGCCGAGCATCGCAATTTCACCCGGGCTGCCGAGGCGCTGCATGTGTCGCAGCCAACCTTGTCGCAACAGATCAAGCAGCTGGAAGAAACCCTCGGTGCGCCGCTGCTGGACCGCTCCGGGCGCAGCGTCAGCCTCACCGACGCGGGTGAAGCCTATGTGCGTTTTGCGCGCCTGGCCTTGCAGGACTTGCAGGCCGGCACCCGCGCCATGCATGACGTGCAGGACCTCAGCCGTGGCAGCCTGCGCCTGGCGATGACGCCGACGTTCACCGCGTACCTGATCGGCCCGCTGCTGGCGCGTTTCAACGCCTTGTACCCGGGCATCACGGTCAGTGTGGAAGAGTTGACCCAGGACCGCATGGAAGCCGCGCTGACCGAGGACGTGCTGGACATCGGCATCGGCTTTACCGGCGAGCACCTGCCGGATATCGCGTGTGAAGCGCTGTTTGCGGAAACGCTCAGCGTGGTCGTCAGCGCCAGCCATCCGGCGATGGATGCGCCGTCGTGGCTGGAACAGCCCATGGTGCTGTTGAACCCCGGCTTCGCGACCCGGCGCTATATCGACGATTACTACCGCCAGCAGGGGGTGAAACCGCACATCGCCATGGAGGCCAATTCCATCAGCGCGATCATTGAAATCGTGCGCCATACCGCGTTGGCCACCATCCTGCCCAGTGCGATTGCCTCGGCCCATTCGGGGCTGCACGCGGTGGCGATCAGCCCGGCGTTGCCGCAGCGCACCGTGGCACTGTTGAGTCGCCAGGGCGCCTATCGCAGCGCGGCCTGCACGGCGTTTGTCGAACTGATCAAGGCGATGCCGAATGTTTAGCCAAACTGCAACCAAACTCCGTCAACCCTGAATTTATCCAACTATCCGGGCGTGTGACGCTGCCGGGCATCGACCTCACTGTGATCCCCCATGGACGGTTCCCCCGACACGCTTCCCGAGCTGGCTTTCTGGGCACTGTTCCATTGCCGGCACGCGCGCCCACCAGACGCCGTTCTCCTACGTTGATCCGCCCCCCGTAGGGCGTGCACTTGCGCGCCTGTCTGACGCACACGTATGAGAATTCCCATGAGTGTTTTTGCCTGCCTGCACGAAGCCCACACCTTCCTTGCGCAACACCCGGACATCGAGATGTTCGAGCTGTTTATCCTCGACAACAACGGCGTGCCGCGCGGCAAGCTGCTGCACCGCGATGAACTGTTGGCGGTGTACGAAAGCGGCCGGCCGTTGCCCAGCACCATCCTCGGCCTGACCATCAATGGCGATGACGTGGAAAACTCCGGGCTGGTCTGGGACGTGGGCGATATCGACTGCCGCGCCTACCCGATCAGCGGCAGTTTGCAGCGCATGCCGTGGCGCTTGATTCCGACGGCGGCGGTGCAAGTCAGCATGCACCCCACAGAAGGATTACCCGCCACCGTGGCCGATCCCCGGCATTTGCTCGCCAGGGTGATCGATGGGCTCAAGGCCGACGGTTATTACCCGGTGATGGCGGCCGAGCTGGAGTTCTATCTGTTGGACCAGAAACCCGACAGCCACGGCCGTCCGCAACCGGCGCGGGATGTGGACGGCGGGCGCCCGCGCACCACCCAGGTCTACGGCCTGCGTGAGCTGGAGCAAATCGAGCCGTTCCTCGCCGACCTCTACAGCGCGTGCAAACTGCAAGGCATCCCGGCGCGCACGGCGATCTCCGAATACGCCCCGGGCCAAGTGGAAATCACCCTTGAGCACCGTTCCGACGCCCTGCAAGCGATGGACGAAGCCGTGCGCTACAAGCGCCTGGTCAAGGGCGTGGCGCATAAACACGGGATGACCGCCTGTTTCATGGCCAAGCCGTTCGACGACCTGGCCGGCACCGGCATGCACATGCACGTCAGCCTGGCGGACGCCGAGGGCCGCAACCTGTTCGCCAGCGAGGCCGCCGATGGCACGCCGCTGCTGCGTCAGGCAGTGGGCGGCATGCTCAGCACCTTGCTCGACTCGCTGCTGCTGTTCTGCCCCAACGCCAACTCCTATCGGCGCTTCCAGACCAACAGCTACGCGCCGCTGGCCGCCACCTGGGGCGTGGACAACCGCACCGTCAGCCTGCGCGTGCCCGGTGGCCCGGCCAACTCCCGGCACATCGAACACCGCATCTGCGGCGCCGACGCCAACCCCTACCTGGCCGCTGCCGCGATCCTCGCCGGCATCCATCGCGGCATCCGCGAACAGCGCGACCCCGGTGCGCCGGTGGAAGGCAACGGTTACGCCCAGGCCAAGGAGCTGCTGCCCACCGACTGGCTGACCACCTTGCGTGCGCTGGAAGGTTCCAGCTGGGCGCGGGACGCGTTTGGCAGCGAGTTCCTCAACGTGTACCTGGCGGTCAAACGCGCCGAGTACCGCCAGTTCATGGGCGAGGTCGGCGAGCAGGATTGGCGTTGGTATCTGCATCAAGCCTGAACGGGTTTTACGGCAGTGAAGGCTTCGACCTTTTTTTCACGTTGCAGTGGTTAAGCTGCGGCACAAGGTCGTTCACTACCGTTTCCTTCATATGGGCCCGTGATGTCGCCACAACCTCCATCCTCCATCGAGATCGAATACGCCGAGCGCTGTGACCGTGAACACGCGCGGGTCTGCGGCGACACGCGTCCGCCCGGGCTGTTGCAGCGCCTGGCGGCGTGGCGTGATGAACGGTTGGTGCGCCACGCGCTGAAGGTGGCGGGCGAGCCGGGGTTGATCCTCGACCTGGCCTGCGGTTCGGGGCGCTTCTGGCCGGTGTTGGCCGAGCACGTCAACCGGGTGATCCTGGCCTCGGACAATTCCCAGGACATGCTCGACCACGCCCGCACCCACCATCCAGCGGCGCTGCTCAAGCGGATCAAGACGTTCCAGGGCTCGGCGTTTTCCATCGGCTTGTCGGCGAATGCGGTGGACTGCATTTTCTGCCTGGAACTGTTTCGCCATGTGCCCAGCAGCGAAGGGCGCCTGGCCTTGCTGCGCGAATTTCATCGGGTCAGCCGCGACACGGTGATCGTCTCGGTCAATTCGGCCGTGGCCGTGGATGACGAATTTCGCCAGGCCGGTTTCAGCGTGCTCAATCACCAGGAATTCATGCCCGGCTCCAAGCTGTGGCGGGTCTACGTGCTGCGTAAGAGAGGATAACTGCCGCCTGTCGGACTATTCTTTCGTCTCTTGTCGGAGTTTTCATGATGGCGGGTGCACTGCGAGTGCTCGCGAGGCCCTTTCGCGATATATACTGCGCGCCATTCTTCAAGGGAGAGCCGTGTGGCCATCGATATTCACTGGATCTGCGACAACGATAGCCTCGGCCAGCATTGCGCCGAATGGCAGCAGTTGCCATTCGTCGCCCTCGACACCGAATTCATGCGGGTCGATACCTTTTATCCCATTGCCGGGCTGATCCAGATTGGTGATGGCGTACGCGCTTACCTGATCGACCCCCTGACCATCGACAACTGGCAACCTTTGGCTGCGCTGCTGGAGAACCCGGCGGTGATCAAGGTGGTGCACGCTTGCAGCGAAGACTTGGAAGTATTGCTGCGCCTGACCGGCAGCCTGCCAGTGCCGTTGTTCGACACCCAACTGGCCGCCGCATACCTGAACCTCGGGTTCTCCATGGGCTATTCGCGCCTGGTGCAAGCCGTGCTGGATATCGAACTGCCCAAGGGCGAAACCCGCTCGGACTGGTTGCAGCGGCCGTTGTCCGAGACGCAGATCAGCTACGCCGCCGAAGACGCGGTGCACCTGGCCGAAGTCTACGTGCGCCTGCGCCCGCAGCTGTCCGACGACAAATACGCCTGGGTGCTGGAAGACGGTGCGGAGCTGGTGGCCAACCTGCGCCGCGAAACCGACCCGTACGAGGCGTACCGCGACGCCAAGCTGGCGTGGAAACTGTCCCGCGCCCAGCTCGCCGTATTGCGTGAACTGTGCGCCTGGCGCGAGCAGCAAGCCCGTGCCCGTGACCTGCCGCGCAACCGCATCATTCGCGAACACTCGTTGTGGCCCCTGGCCAAGACCCAGCCGGATAACCTCGCCGCCCTGGGCAAGATCGAAGACATGCACCCGCGCACCGTGCGTCAGGATGGCCAGTTCCTGCTGGACCTGATCAAGCGCGCCGGCAGTGTCTCCATCGACCAATGGCCGCCGGCCGTGGCCGAGCCGTTGCCGGTGGACGCCGCTACGCTGATCAAGCAACTGCGCGCCCTGGGCCAGGCCGAAGCCGAGCGCCTGGACATGGCCCCGGAACTGATGCTGCGCAAGAAAACCCTCGAAGCCCTGGTCAAAAGTGGCTACCCCGATGGGCCTTATAAATTGCCAGACTCGCTGCGTGGCTGGCGCCGCGAGTTGATGGGCCAAGCGCTGCTCGACAGCCTGGCCACTGCCGGAGAACAGCCTTGAAACGTATTTGCTCCATCTACCGCAGCTCCAAACGCGCCGGCATGTACCTCTACGTGCTGAAAAGCGACGAGCTGGAACGGGTGCCCGAAGGCCTGCTTGCTGTATTCGGCAAACCGCTGCTCGCGTTCAACCTGGTGCTGACGCCTGAGCGCAAGCTGCAACAGGAAGACATCGTGCAAGTCCTGGAAAACCTCGACAAGCAGGGCTACCACCTGCAAATGCCGCCGCCCGAGGACGAGTACATCGAGCACTTGCCCGAAGAACTGCTGCGCCGCAACGACCCGATGTGATCGGTCAGTGCCCCATTCGGGGCACATTTTTCAATGCAATCGTATTGGTGGGCGGTGGCCGTAAGGATGCGGGCGGCCGTCTGCACTGTTTTTGAAAGGTTTTAAGCATGCGTGTTCTGATTGCTGAACAGGATCACCCGCTCTACGCCCAATTGCTGGGCGAAGCGGCACCGGACCTTGAGGTGTTGACCAGCGGCGACTCGGCCGAGCTGTCACGCCTGGCCGCCGATTGCCCGGTATGGCTGGGCCAGCCCGACCTGCTGGCCACCCTGTTGCGCCAAGGCCATCAGCCGCAATGGCTGCAATCGACCTGGGCGGGCATCACGCCGCTGCTGGCTGACGGCCTGCCGCGTGACTATCGCCTGACCCGTGCGGTGGGCATCTATGGCCAGGTCATGGCCGAATTTGTCCTCACCTACATGCTCGGCCACGAGCGCGAAGTGCTCGCGCGGCTGGTCAGCCAGGTCGAGCGCAAGTGGGACAGCCGCATGGGCCAGAGCCTGGCGGGGCGCAAGGTGTTGATCGTTGGCACCGGCGATATCGGCCAGAGCGTCGCCGAGTTCCTGGTGCCGTTTGGCGTCAAGCTGTATGGCATCGCCAGCACGGCGCGGGAGCAGGCGCCGTTTGTCGAAGTGGCCGCACTGGACCAGTTGGGCCGCTTGGTGGGGGAGGTGGACTACGTCATCAACCTGCTGCCCAACACGCCAGCCACCCATGATTTGTACGACGCGGCGCTGTTCAAGCAATTCAAGCCGACCGGATTGTTCATCAACGTCGGGCGCGGTGTTTCGGTGGTGGATGCCGATCTGGTCGAAGCCTTGAAGGAAGGGCACTTGGCTGGTGCGGTGATCGATGTGTGCCGCCAGGAACCGTTGCCGCAGCGCCACCCGTTCTGGACCGCCTGGGGCTTGCTGTTGACCGGGCACAGCTCGGCGCCGACCTCGCCGCCGATGATGGTGGAGTTGTTCTTGCAGAATGTGCAGGCATACAAGGCCAAGCAAGCGCTGCGCGGGGAAGTGGATTTCGCACGCGGCTACTGACACCACGCGGGACAAAAAATGTGGGAGCGGGCTTGCTGTGGCGAGGGAGCTTGCTCCCGCTCGACAGCGCAGCTGGAGCCGGCTTTTTGGGGGCGCTTCGCACCCCAGCGGGAGCAAGCTCCCTCGCCACAAAAGCCCGCTCCCACAGTGGATATCAGCGTTGCTTACAAGCTGAAATCACCTTCCGATACCAACTCGCTCAACGGCCGACGCGGGCTCGGCACTTCACGGCCTTGCAGGTACTCCGGCAAGGTCGACTTGTCCCCCAGCTTGCCCACCGCCACGGCGGCATGCAGTGCATAACCTTCCGGGATTTTCAGCTCTTTACGGGTCAGTTCCTGATCGAAGCCGGCCATGCCGTGGGTGTGATAACCGCTGAGGCTGGCTTGCAACGCCAGGTGGCCCCAGGCCGAACCGGTGTCGAAGGTGTGCCACAGCGCTGGGGTTTCTTCGCTGGCGCCGGGGGCGGTGAAGTCGGTCTTCGAGGCGATGATCACCAGCGCAGAGGCGTGTTGCGCCCAGCCACGGTTGAATTCATTGAGCAGGCCGAGGAAGCGTTCCCAGTTCGGCGTGTCGCGGCGCGCGTAGAGAAAACGCCACGGCTGCGAGTTATAGGCCGACGGCGCCCAGCGCGCGGCTTCGAAGAAGCTCAGCAGGGTTTCTTGCGGGATGCTCTCGCCGGTAAAGGCGCGCGGCGACCAGCGGTCGGTGAACTGGGTGTGGATCGGGTAATCGGCAACACGTGTCATGGGCGGTTCCTGAGGGTCAATTCGGCGTTCAAAGCTACTGCGCGGCCACTAGACTGACAAGTGTTGTTACACCGCCAGTCGTAAGCGCTTGGTTCCCGGGGGCTTGGGCACTAGACTGGCGGCCTTTTCACCTACCGATACTGATGTAGAGCCATGGCCGCCAAAGTCGAACCTTTCTGGATACGCAAAACCCTTGAACACCTCGATCAGGAGGAGTGGGAGTCGTTGTGCGACGGCTGTGGCCTGTGCTGCCTGCAAAAGCTTGAGGATGAAGACGACAACAGCGTCTATTACACGCGCATCGCCTGCAAACTGCTCGACCTGAAAACCTGCCAGTGCACCGACTACCCCAACCGCCGCGCCTCGGTGCCCGATTGCATTCAGCTCACGCCCGGCCAGGCCGACCAGTTCAAATGGCTGCCGCCGACCTGCGGCTACCGCCTGGTCAGCGAACGCAAGGACCTGCCGCTGTGGCACCACCTGGTCTGCGGCGACCGCGACGCCGTGCACCACGAACGCATTTCCCAGTCCGGGCGCATGCTCGCCGAAGGCAGCGTGCCCGAAGACGACTGGGAGGATTACCTGATCTTCCGCGCAGGCTGATAAAGGAGTCGCTATGACGATCGCAGTCAAGCTGGCCACCACCCTGGTGCTGCTGGCGCTGAGCGGGCCGGGCTGGTGCACGAAGAAAGTTGACCTGGATTATCACGTCAAGTTGCTGCCCCAGAGCGATCAGGCCGAAGTGCGGGTGAGCCTGTCCCAGGGTTCGGCGGTGCGCAGCCTGGATTTCGATTTGGGTGGCGACGGTGACTACAGCGACTTCAAGGCCGACGGCCAGTGGAAGGTCACCGGCAGCCGCGGCCTGTGGCAACCCAGCGCCGACAAGGCCAGCCTGACCTACCGCGTACGCCTCACCCACGCGCGCAAGGCGGGCCTCTACGAAGCGCGGATGACGCCGAGCTGGGCGCTGTTTCGCGGCGAAGACCTGGTGCCCACTGCGCGGCTCGACCAGCAGGACGGTATCGAGTTGGTCTCGCGACTGGTGTTCGAATTGCCTGCCGGCTGGAAAAGCATCGAGACCGCCTGGCCGCGCATCGGCAAAAACAAATTCCGCATCGACAACGTCTCGCGCCTGTTCGACCGGCCCACCGGCTGGATGCTCGCTGGCACCCTTGGCAGCCGCCGCGTGCGCCTGGGCGAAACCGAAGTCACCGTGGCTTCGCCCAAGGGCCAGGCCATGCGCCGCATGGATGTACTGACGCTGCTGACCTTCGTCTGGCCGCAGGTGGAAGCTGCGTTCCCACGGCATCCGGCCAAGTTGCTGATCGTCGGCGCCAGCGACCCGATGCGCCGTGGCGCGTTTTCGGCCCGCGACTCGATCTACCTCAACAGCCGCACGCCGCTGATCAGCGAAAACGGCAGCAGCCCGTTGATCCGTGAAGTGGTGCAGGCGATTGGGCGTTTCAATGACCATGAAACCAGTGACTGGATCAGCGAAGGCCTGGCCGAGTATTACGCCATCGAACTGGTGCGACGTGCCGGCGGGATTACCGATGAGCGCTACCAGGCGATCCAGGCGCGGCTGGTGAAGGAAGGCAAGGACGTGACCACCTTGCGCGGCGAACACGTCAGCGGCGCCACGGTATCGCGGGCGGTGGTGGTGTTGCAGGAGCTGGACCGCGAGATTCGCGTGAAGACCCACAACAAGCGCTCGCTGGATGACTTGGCGCAGGCGGTGATGCGGGCCAATAGCATCACCACTGCCGAGTTCGTGCAGCTTGCAGAGAGCGTGATCGGCGAAGGGTCGGTGGTGCTGGACAGCAAATTACTGCGTTGACGCAAACCCCAATGTGGCAATGATCAATGTGGGAGCTGGCTTGCCTGCGATAGCGGTCTACCTGTGCCAGATGTATGGGCTGACACACTGCCATCGCGGGCAAGCCCGCTCCCACATGGGATTGGGGTTAGCCGATTGATTTAACCGGTTTTTCGGCGGTCACTTCAGCCGGAGTCTTGAGGTTTTTCAACTCGGCCCCCACACGCTCGATCTTCGTGCGAACCGTGTTCATCTCCTGGCGCCCCTGCTCCAGCTTGTCCTTGAGCGAGCTATGCCCCGTAAACCCACGGGCCAGCGCCACACCGCCAATCGCCACCTGGATCAAGCCGAAAATCCCGCCACGGCGCAGGCCTTTGCCTACCATCATCACACCACCGGCCAGTGAGCCGAGGCGTTCCAAACCGTGTACGTTTTTGCTGTCGTTCATGATCTGTCTCCAACTTGGGCAAGTGATACGTAGCTGACCGCCCGCAGGCGCCGGATGTTCCCGCACATTCAGTACTTGGGGCCCGAGCGGGTGTTGTTGCCCTTGGCCAGGCGGTCGTAGAGCACCACGTTGACGGTGGCGGCGAGGTTCATGCAGCCGGTGGTCGGGATGTAGACCACGTCTTCACACCAGTCGCGGATCTCTTTGTCGAGGGAGCCGTCTTCGGGGCCGAAGATGTACAGCGCGCGGTCGGGGTGGGTGTATTCGGGCAGCGGGCGGGCGCCGTCCACCAGTTCCACGGCGACCGGGATGCAGCCCAGGGGCAGGATCTTCTTCAGGTCATCGATGCCGATCAGCGGAATGTCGTGGTGGACCTTCTTGGTGTCGGTGATGAAATCCCGCGCACGCTCGTAGCGCACGCCGGTGTAGAACACCGAGGCCACGCCGTAGCAGCCGGCGGCGCGCATGACCGAGCCGACGTTTTCGGGGGATTTGGGGTTGTACAGACCGATGCAGCTGTAGCGTTTATTGCCCACGGGGAAGGGTGCCTTGGCGGAAAAAAACGCGATTATACGGTGCTGAGGGTTGTGGTGCTTGGGGGATCGCTATCGCAGGCAAGCCAGCTCCCACAGTTGACTGCATTCCAACTTTGAAATGCGGCCCACTGTGGGAGCTGGCTTGCCTGCGATGAGGCCGGTACAGACAAAGAAGATCTCAGTCGTCCTTCTTCATCAACCCCGCCAACGCCGCAAACGGGTTATGCGTAGCCTTGGCAATCGTCGGGCTGCTGGTCGACCCTTCGCTGAAGTACTGCTGGTCGGTATACCGCGAGTGTTCGTTGTCGTGGCAATACAGGCACAGCAACTCCCAGTTGGAGCCATCCTGGGGGTTGTCATCATGGTTATGGTTGCGGTGGTGCACGGTCAGTTCGCTCAGGCGCTTGCCGGAGAACTCACGGGTGCAACGGCCGCACACGTGGGGGTACATCTTCAACGCTTTGTCGCGGTAGCCCATTTCCCGGTCGCGCTGGGCATCGGCGAGGATGCGGTCCAGCTTGGCGGTGTGGGAGGGCGGGTTGGTTGAGCTCATCATGGCTCCTATATTTTGGTGGTCACGGTAAGGCTTGATTCTAGCCGTTCTCGGCGCAGTTAGCCCTTGAGCTTTTCGGCAATCCAGATGGTATGGCGTGTGCCTTTGTTGCCGTGGGCGAACACCTGCACCTCTTCGGCCTTGAAGCCGGCCTTGCGCAGTTTGTCGCTGAACAGCTTGTCGGCACTCGCCGACCACACCGCCAGCACGCCCTTGGGGCGCAGGGCCTTGGCGCAGGCGGCGAGGCCACCGGCGGAGTACAGCCAGCTGTTGGCTTTTTGCGTGAGGCCTTCGGGGCCGTTGTCGACGTCGAGCATGATTGCGTCAAACCCCTGGGGCTCGGCTTGCAGTACCTTGGCCACGTCTTCCATGCGGATCACCGTGCGCGGGTCCAGCAGCGGGCGACCGGATTTTTCCCCCAGCGGGCCACGGTTCCATTCCACCACGCCGGGTACCAGCTCGGCGACGACCACTTCGGCGGTCTTGCCCAAATGCTTGAGCGCCGAGGCCAGGGTGAAACCCATGCCCAGGCCGCCGATCAGCACCCGTGAATCCGGGCGCCCGGCGACCTTGCGGCAAGGGATCTCTGCCAGCGCGTCTTCGGAGCCATGCATGCGCGTGTTCATCAACTGGCCGCCGTCACCGCCCTGGATCTTGATCACAAAATCCTCGCCGTATTCGAACAGGCACAAGGCACCGCCGTTGTCGGGGATCGGGGTGGTGTCCAGCAGAACGAAACGTTTCATGGAAATCTCATTGGGAAGGGCATTCTTGCGCGGTTGGGAGTAGCCTTACGACATTCCGGTCAGGCCATGGAGCCATCGATGAAGTGCAGCATTCTAACGGTCATTGTGTTGAGCGCGCTCACATTGGGTGCGGCGCAGGCTCAGGAGTTGCAAACTGTGCCGGTCGCACCGGCGCCAACCCCCGGCGCACCGGGCACACCCACGCCGACGTTGTACCCGCAGGTCACCCCGCCGGTCGCGCCCAAGGCCACGGCCAACGGTTCCCCCGCGCTGGTGCCGATCGTGTTGCCGACGCCGCCGAAAGACCAGACCGTGCCCGGCTTGCAGCAGAACGACAGCAAACCGAAGACCCCGGGCGGTTAAAACTGCTGGGAGAGTAATTGCCCGTCGGCCATGCGCAGGCGCTTGGACAGGGCAATGGCGATGGCACGGATAATCTTCGCCGCGACCCTCGGCGCGTCGTTGAGCATTTTTTCCAGGGAATCCTTGCCCAGGTTCAACAGCACGCAGTCGCTGGCGGCCACGCAGCTGGCGGAGCGCCGCTCGCCATCCAATACGGCCATTTCGCCAAACGCCCGCCCGCTGCGCAGGGTGGCGATGGTCAGGCGCTGGCCGCTGGGGTTGGCTTTTTGCACCGCCACCTGGCCGCGGTGGAGGATGCACATGAAGGTGCCGGCATCGCCTTCGAGGAAGATCACTTCGTCCCGGGCAATGCTGCTGATGTTGAAGTAGCCGGCGGCGATGTGAAAATCTTCCGGCAGCAAAGGATCGAACAGGCCGCAGTCCATGAGCATGTCGCGGATTTCGTTATTGAGTAAGGTCGGTTCTGGCATAGCGGCAATCTTGGTCCGTCAATCTTGTAGGGCGGTCCTGTGTTCAGACAGGACCGCCGCGCATAGTTCCTAAATCAGCTCTAGCGCCTTGAACACAAATGCATATTCGAGTGCTACGTCACGTAATCCCTGGTAACGCCCGCTCATGCCACCGTGGCCGGCGCCGAGTTCGGTCTTGAGCAGCAGCAGGTTGTCGTCGGTCTTGGTATCGCGCAGCTTGGCCACCCACTTGGCCGCTTCCCAGTACTGCACGCGGCTGTCGTTGTAGCCGGCGATCACCAGCAGGTGCGGATAAGCCTGGGCGCGGACGTTTTCGTACGGCGCGTAGGCCTTTATCCGCTCGTACACGTCCGGTTCTTCCGGGTTGCCCCACTCGTCGTACTCGGTGATGGTCAGCGGCAGATCCGGGTCGAGCATGGTGTTGAGTACGTCGACAAACGGTACTTCGGCAATTGCCGCCTGGAACAGGTCCGGGCGCTGGTTGAGCACCGCACCGATCAACAGGCCGCCGGCGCTGCCGCCGCTGATGGCCAGGTGCTTGGAGGTGGTCAAACCCTCGGCGACCAGGTGTTCGGCGCAGGCGATAAAGTCGCTGAAGGTGTTTTGTTTGTGTTCCTGCTTGCCGTTGCGGTACCAGGCCTCACCCAATTCGCCGCCGCCACGCACATGCGCAATGGCAAACGCGACGCCGCGGTCCAGCAGGCTCAGGCGCGCGTGGGAGAACCACGGGTCGAGGCTTGAACCGTAGGCGCCGTAGCCGTACAGGTACAGCGGCGTCGGCTTGCCCAACTGGTCACGCTTGACTACCAGGCTGATGGGCACTTGGGTGCCGTCGGCGGACGTCGCCCACAGGCGCTGGCTGACGTAGTCGTCGGCGTTGAACGTGCCCAGTACCGGGGTTTCCTTGAGGACGACTTGCGCGCCGCTGGCCAGTTCCAACTGGCGCACCTGGGCCGGGCGGTTCAGGGCTTCGTAGCGCAGGCGGATCTTGTCGCTGGGGAATTCCAGGCTGTTTTGTACGTAGAGGCTGTAGGCGGCGTCGGGCAATTCCACGCGATAGGCCGTTAGGCCCTCTGGATGCACTTCGATCACCGGCAGGCCACCGATGCGCAGGCTCAGGGTCATGGCACTGGCGTTGAGGCTCACGCCGTCGAGCATCACCTCATCGCTGTGGGGGATCAGGTTCTGCCACTCGGCCTCGGTTGGCACGTCGCCAATGTCGGTCGCGGTGAACAAGGCGTAGTTGATGCCATCCCGGTTGCTGCGGATAAACCAGGTCCAGGCGCCATTCAGTTGGCCGTGGTCCACGTCGTATTCATGGTCTTCGACCCGGGGCGCCAGGCAGGTGAAGTCGAGGTGTGGCTGCTCGGCGTCCAATGCCCAGATTTCGCTGGTGGTCTTGCTGCCCAACGCCAGTAGCAACTGGCGTTCGGAGCTGGAACGGTAGCAATGCAGGAAGAAACGTCCGTCGGGCTCGTGGAACACTTCCTGCGCCGCCGTGCCGTCCAGGCGATAGCGATACAGCTTGTGCGGGCGGTGGGTGTCGTCCAGCTCGCCGAAGAACAGGGTCAGGCTGTCATTGGCCCAGGTCATGCTGCCGTCGCAGTCCTCGAACTCCAGTTCGCTGACTTTGCCGGTGGCTAATTCCTTCACGTACAGGGTGAAAATCTCTTCACCGCTGGTATCCAGGCTGTAGGCCAGGCGCTGGTGGTCGGGGCTGATGCTGAACGCGCCCAGGGAGAAAAAGCCGCCGTTGGCCAGCACGTTCGGGTCCAGCAACAGCTCTTCGCTGCTGTCGTCCACCTGGTTGCTGTCGTCCGCCGGGCGGCGGCAGCGGTAGTGGCGGGCGTATTCGTCACCGGCGGTGGTGCGCGTGTAATACAGGTACGGGCCCCACGGGGAGGGCAGGGACAGGTCGGTTTCGAGGATGCGGCCCTTGATCTCTTCGAACAGGGTTTCACGCAGGGCCTGCTGGTCGGCGAGCTGGGCTTCCTGGTAGGCGTTTTCGGCCTTGAGGTAATCGAGGACTTCAGGGCTGTCGCGTTCCTGCAACCAAGCGTAAGGATCCTGGCCTGGGGCCTTGCGGGCAATCGGAGCGGGCGATATAGGCATGGATTAATCTCTATCTGGCGGACGGTGGCAGGCTTTACAGCCGCGACACGCAAAAGCCGTTATCATAGCCGCCTCTTTGCCAGCCTTGCCATGGACACCATGACCGAGAACGACTATCTGACCGCTTGGGGCCTCTACGCCTTCGCCGCTTTGGGCTGCCTGTTGGTGTGGTGGCGCATGACCCGCTGGATCTGGCGCTGGTTGCGTGAGCCGCTGCAATTGCTGATGGCGGTGTTGCTGTTCAGCCCGACCATCGTCGACCCGGTCAAGACCCAGTTTGCGCCAGCCGTGGCCATCACCGCACTGGACCTGGTGCTCAAGGTCGGCAATAACGCCTGGCGGGCCATTTCCGACTTGTTCATGTACACGATGATCGCCTTTGGCGTGTACCTGGTGATTGTGTTGATCCGCTGGCCCATCGAGCGCGCCGCCAAGGCCCGCCGTGAGCGCAAGGCCGCCGCCGATGCCGCCCTGGCCGCCGAGCCGGCCGAGGATGATGACGAACCTTTCCGCCGCCCGGCACCTGTGAGCGGCATGCGCGTCGAACCGCGCCTTTAACGTTGTAGCGAGAGCCCTGGCATGTGTGAATTATTGGGCATGAGTGCCAACGTCCCCACCGACATCGTGTTCAGCTTTACCGGGCTGATGCAGCGCGGAGGCCGCACCGGCCCCCATCGCGACGGTTGGGGCATCGCCTTCTATGAAGGCCGTGGCCTGCGTCTGTTCCAGGACCCGGCGGCGAGCAGTGAGTCGGAAGTTGCGCTGCTGGTGCAGCGTTATCCCATCAAAAGTGAAGTGGTGATTGGCCATATCCGCCAGGCCAACGTGGGCAAGGTGTGCCTGTCCAACACCCACCCGTTCGTGCGCGAGCTGTGGGGGCGCAACTGGTGTTTCGCCCACAACGGCCAACTGGCGGACTTCAACCCCCGCGCCACGTTCTATCGGCCCGTGGGCGATACCGACAGCGAAGCGGCCTTCTGCGATCTGCTCAACCGCGTGCGTGAAGCCTTCCCCGAGCCGGTGGACATCGAGCAGGTGCTGCCCGACCTGATCGCCGCCTGCGCCGAATACCGCAGCAAAGGCGTGTTCAATTGCCTGCTCAGCGACGGTGACTGGCTGTTTTGCTACTGCTCGACCAAGCTGGCGCAAATCACCCGTCGCGCGCCGTTTGGCCCGGCGCGCTTGAAAGATGTCGACGTGATCGTCGATTTTCAGGCCGAAACCACGCCCAATGACGTGGTCACGGTGATCGCAACTGAGCCACTCACCGACAACGAAAACTGGACCCGCTACGAACCGGGCCAATGGAGCCTGTGGCGACGCGGTGAATGCGTCAGCCAGGGCATCACCGAGTAAGGATATCGACCATGTTGCTCAGCTATCTGCGGTTGGTGTTGTTTGCCATGGGTTTGTTGGTGGGCGTGCAAGTGCCGGGGTTTATCAGCGACTACGCCAAGCGCGTCGAAGCCCATTTGATCGAGGCCCAGACCGGCTTGCGCGGTTTTGACGCGACCGCGCAGCAGTTCTTCAAGGGTGACTTGCAGGCCCTGGTCGCGCATTACCGCGCCAGTGATGACCCGGTGTTCCAGAGCGACGCCAACAGCCTGGGCGCGATGCTTGACCGCCAGGTGGCGTTGGACAAGCAATTCCAGGCGATGCAAGGGCCGTGGTACATCCGCGTGCTGCAAGTGGCGGTGGCGGCTGACCCGGATATCCGCCTGGAGACCTGGAACGGATACAGCTACCAGATCCTGCTGACGCCAGAGGCCATGGGTTGGGGGTTGGGCGGGGCGATGCTGTTGTCGTTCGGCTTGGAATGCCTGTTCCGGTTGATCGATTGGGTGGTGTTGGGCGGCAAGCGTTTGCGCCAGAGCCGGCCGATTGAAGAGCGGGACCTCAAGGGCCTCTAAAACCCAACTCGGTCAAATGTGGGAGCAGGCAAGCCAGCTCCCACAGTTTTTAATCGGGTTTTGTCAGTAGCATCCGCTCTGGGCCGACTTCTTCGGCATATCTGGCCACCACCTTCTGGCACAACCCGACAATCTCCTCCACCAACTCCACCCCCACGCGCCACGACACCACCACCTGCAAGTTCGGCAGTTTCTGCGCCATCGGCAACATCACCAATTCCCCCCGCGCCAACTCCTCCATCACCAGCACCGGCGGCAGCGCGCCGACCCCGAAGCCATCGCGCAACAAGCGGGTAATCGCCGACACCGAGTTCACGCAGTTCATCCGTGGCGCGGCCACGCCGTTGGCTTGCATCAGGCGCAGCACGTCCTGGTGCGGATGGGAGTTTTTCGAGTAGGTGATGATGCGCTCCTGGGCCAGTTCGGCGAGGGACGCGTAGTCGCGGTGGTAGATCGACTGGCTGGCGACGATCCAGGCCATGGGGTGGCTGCACAGTTCCAGGCTGCGCACGGTTTCGAGGCGCAGCAGGTCGGTTTGCAGGATCAGGTCGAGGAAGCCTTTTTGCAGCTGATCGCTGAGGTTGAGCGCGGTATCGGCGACCAATTCGATTTCTACCAGAGGGAAATGGTCCATCAGCTCCGCCACCAACGGGCTGAGCCAGGTGTGGATCACCGTGTCCATCGCGCCGATGCGGATGCGCCCGACCTTGCTGCTGGTGGTTTCCAGGGACTGCTTCAAGCCTTGCATGGTCACCATCATCTGCTCGGCGTAATCGAGCACCTTCACGCCTTCCGGGGTCAGGCTCACGCCGCGTGAGTCGCGCAGAAACAGCTTCACCCCCAGTTCGCTTTCCAGCACCGCGATGCGGCTGGAGATCGAGGCCTGGGTGGTAAACAACTTCTCGGCGGTCAGGCGAAAGCTCTTGAGCTTGGCCACCCAGACGAAGGTTTCGAGGAACTTCAAATTCATGGGATCAACTTTTTCTTATGCATGGATCGGTTTTTATTAGTTGGACGCCGCACCGGGCCAGCGCCAAAAATCGAGCTATTCCACGATAAGCGTCGTAGGGGGGTCAGGACAAGTTGCGAGTTCTGTGTAAAAAATCCCACACTACAAAAAAATAAAACCTACAGGAGCGACCACAGTGAGCCGCCTGCTACTGAATTGCGACATCGGCGAAAGCTTTGGCAACTGGACCATGGGTCTGGACGCCGAGGTCATGCCGTTCATCGATTGCGCCAACGTGGCCTGCGGCTTCCATGCCGGCGACCCGAGCATCATGCGCAAGACCGTCAGCCTGGCGCTCAAGCACGGCGTGCAAGTGGGCGCACACCCCGCCTACCAAGATTTGCAAGGCTTTGGCCGCCGCTCCATGGCCTACACGCCGCAGGAAATCCAGGACCTGTTGCACTACCAGATCGGCGCCCTCGACGGCATCTGCCGGGCCCAAGGCGGGCGGGTGAGCTACGTCAAACCCCACGGCGCGATGTACAACGACATGATGGCCAACCCGACGCAATTGCGTGCCGTGATCCAGGCCGTGGCGGCGTACGGCGACCTGCCGCTGATGTTGCTGGCGACCCGCGACAACAGCGCCGCGCAGGCCTTGGGCGATGAATATGGCGTGACCCTGTGGTTCGAAGCCTTCGCCGACCGTGCCTACGACAACAACGGCCATCTGGTTTCGCGCCAGTTGCCCGGCGCTGTGCACCACGATGCCGATGTCATCGTCGGCCAAGCACTGACCATTTCCCGTGGCGAGCCGCTGATCGCCAGCGACGGCAGCCCGCTGGTGTTGCAGGCCAACACCCTGTGCGTCCACGGCGACAACGCCAGCTCGGTCGCCGCCGTGCAGCGCATCCGCGAGGCATTGAAGAGCGCATGAAGCCACGGATTGAAGTAGTGGCCATCGACTGCCTGATGGTGCGTCTGTTTGATGCCATCGCCGAAGCCAACATGCCGTGGATGCTCGCTGCCACCCAGCGCTTGCGCGAAGGTTTTGGCCCGGCGCTGGTGGACCTGGTGCCGTCCTACACCACCTTGATGGTGCATTACGACCTCACCGCGTTGAGCCCGGCCCAGGCGCGCGCATTGATTGATCAGGCCCTGACGGACCTGCAACCGCAGGCCCAGGGCAGCGGCCAGTGCCATGTGCTGCCGGTGTGGTACGACCTGAGTGTCGGCCCCGAGTTGACCTTGCTCAGCCAACGCAGCGGCTTGAGTGTCGATGCCGTGATTCGCCAGCACAGCGCCCATGAATACCAAGTGTTTGCCCTCGGCTTCGCCCCCGGTTTTGCCTTTATGGGGCTGGTGGATGAAATCCTCGCCACGCCGCGCCTGAGTACGCCGCGCAAGCGTGTGGCGGCCGGCAGTGTCGGTATCGCCGAACGGCAAACCGCCGCCTATCCGGTGGTGTCGCCCGGCGGCTGGAACCTGATCGGCCGCACCCCGGCCAAGCTGTTTGACCGCGAGCGCGATGGCTACAGCCTGATGCAACCCGGCGACACGGTGCGCTTCGCGCCCGTTGACCGCGCCGAATTCATCAAGCTGGGTGGCGACGACACACCGCTGGAGGCGCAGGCATGAGCCGCTTGATCATCGAGGCCAGCACACCGCTGTGCCTGTTGCAGGACGCCGGCCGTTTTGGCGTGCGCCACCTGGGCGTGACCCAGGGCGGCGCGCTGGATTGGGTGTCGATGGCCTGGGCCAACTGGCTGCTGGACAACCCGCTGCACGCGCCGGTGGTGGAAATCACCCTGGGCGGATTCACCGTGCAGGCCGAGGACTATTGCTTGCTCGCCCTGGCCGGCGCGGACCTGGGGGCGTACATCGACGAGCGGGCCATCAGCCCCGGCCGCAGTTTTATCCTGCAAAAGGGCCAGCGTTTGCGCTTCACACAACCGTTCAACGGCGCGCGGGCCTACCTGGCGGCGCCGGGCGGGTTTGATGCGCCGGCTGTGCTGGGCAGTTGCGCCACCGTTGTGCGTGAAGAGCTGGGCGGCGTGGATGGTTTCGGCAAGGCGTTGATCGAAGGCGGGCGTCTGGCCTATTCCGGTACAGGCGGCGCCATGAAGGTGCTGAATGCGCAGGATCTGCGGTCCGATAAACCGTTGGATGTGATCGTCGGCGCGCAGATCGGCCAGTTCAGCGGGCAAAGCCTGTTCGATGTGTTCAACACCGAGTGGTCCCTGGACAGCCGCGCCGACCGCATGGGCATGCGTCTGCTGGGCACGCCGTTGCAGTACCAGGGGCCGTCGCTGATTTCCGAAGGGATTCCGTTGGGGGCGATCCAGGTGCCGCCGGATGGGCAGCCGATTGTGTTGCTTAATGATCGGCAGACGATTGGCGGGTATCCGCGCCTGGGCGCGTTGACGCCGTTGGCGCTGGCGCGGCTGGCGCAGTGTTTGCCTGGGGAGAAGGTTAGATTGGCGCCGGTGGTGCAGGAGACTGCGCACCAGCAGCACATTGGCTTTTTGCAGCGGTTTTTGAATAGCTAAAAGCATCGCAGGCAAGCCAGCTCCCACAGGGGAATGCATTCCAAGGTTGAAATACATTCCAACTTTGAAATGCGTTCAACTGTGGGAGCTGGCTTGCCTGCGATAGCGTCAGCGAATACACCGCTTATTTGGATAGAAAACGCATCCCTTCTTCCAACCCTCGAAGGGTCAGCGGATACATCTGATCCTCCACCAACTCCCGCACAATCCCCGTCGACGCCGTATACCCCCAGGTGTCCTTCGGATACGGGTTAATCCAGATCAGCTTCTTGTACTTGGCCATGAAGCGCTGCATCCACACATACCCCGGCTCCTCGTTCCAATGCTCGACGCTGCCGCCGGCCTGGGTGATTTCATACGGCGCCATCGACGCATCGCCGATAAAGATCACTTTGTAGTCCGCGCCGTACTTGTGCAGCAGGTCCTGGGTGGAGGTGCGTTCCGAGGTGCGGCGCCCGTTGTTCTTCCACACCGACTCGTACACGAAGTTGTGGAAGTAGAAGTACTCCAGGTGCTTGAACTCGGTCTTGCAGGCCGAGAAGAGTTCTTCGCAGATCTTCACGTGGGCATCCATCGAACCGCCGATGTCGAACAACAGCAGCAACTTGATGGTGTTGCGCCGTTCCGGGCGCATCTGGATATTCAGCAAGCCGGCATCGCGGGCGGTGTGGTCGATGGTGCCGTCGATGTCCAGTTCTTCGGCCGCACCCTGGCGCGCAAACTTGCGCAGGCGGCGCAGGGCGATCTTGATGTTGCGCGTGCCCAGTTCCACCTGGTCGTCGAGGTTCTTGTACTCGCGCTGGTCCCAGACTTTCACCGCCTTGCCCTGGCGCTTGCCCGCGTCGCCGACGCGAATGCCTTCCGGGTTGTAGCCGCCGGAACCGAACGGGCTAGTGCCGCCGGTGCCGATCCACTTGTTGCCGCCGGCGTGGCGTTCCTTCTGTTCTTCCAGGCGCTTCTTGAACTCTTCGATCAGCTTGTCGAGGCCGCCGAGGGACTGGATTTGCGCGCGTTCTTCGTCGCTCAGCGAGCGCTCGAACTCCTTGCGCAGCCAGTCTTCGGGGATCAGCGCCTGCAGGTGGTCGTCGAGTTTTTCCAGGCCATTGAAATAGGCGCCGAAGGCCCGGTCGAACTTGTCGAAGTGCCGCTCGTCCTTGACCAGGATCGCCCGGGCCAAGTAGTAGAACTCGTCCATGTCGGCGAAGGTCACGCGCATTTTCAGCGCGTTGATCAGGTCCAGCAGCTCGCGCACCGACACCGGTACCTTGGCGGCGCGCATTTCATTGAACAGGTTGAGCAGCATCAGCGGTTACCGCGACGGCTCATGAACGCCAGACGCTCCAGCAACTGCACGTCTTGCTCGTTCTTCACCAAGGCGCCGGCCAGCGGTGGGATGGCCTTGGTCGGGTCGCGTTCGCGCAACACGGCTTCGCCGATATTGTCGGCCATCAGCAGCTTGAGCCAGTCCACCAGTTCGGAGGTGGACGGTTTTTTCTTCAGGCCGGGCACCTTGCGTACGTCGAAGAACACGTCCAGCGCTTCGCTGACCAGGTCCTTCTTGATGTCGGGGTAGTGCACATCGACGATCTTTTGCAGGGTGGTGCGGTCGGGGAAGGCGATGTAGTGGAAGAAGCAGCGGCGCAGGAATGCGTCCGGCAGTTCTTTTTCGTTGTTGGAGGTAATGATGATGATCGGGCGTTTCTTCGCCTTGATGGTCTCGTCGATTTCGTAGACGTAGAACTCCATCTTGTCGAGTTCTTGCAGCAGGTCGTTGGGGAACTCGATGTCCGCCTTGTCGATTTCATCGATCAGCAGGATCACCCGCTCCTCGGACTCGAAGGCTTCCCAGAGCTTGCCCTTTTTCAGGTAGTTGCGCACGTCGTGCACCTTGTCCACGCCCAGTTGCGAGTCGCGCAGGCGGCTGACCGCGTCGTACTCGTACAGGCCCTGATGGGCCTTGGTGGTGGACTTGATGTGCCAGGTGATCAGCTTGGCGCCGAAGGATTCGGCCAGTTGCTCGGCGAGCATGGTCTTGCCGGTGCCGGGCTCGCCCTTGACCAGCAGCGGTCGCTCCAGGGTGATGGCGGCGTTGACGGCCAGTTTCAGGTCGTCGGTGGCAACGTAGGCCTGGGTGCCTTCGAACTTCATCGGTGTTTCCTCGCATTCATCAATGCCCGGACTATACCGCGCAGCCCCGGCGACTGTGAACGCAGACGGGTTATTCAGTCTCTGACTCGTTGGTACACTTTCAAACTGTCGAGTCGTCGGCAGGCCAGGTAGAATAAGGCTTGCAGCGGTTCGGTCGTGTGACACATGGCGGTGTATTCAGCGCTTGTATGTGCCCCGCGACACCACCACATGACCGTACCACGTGCCCCGGAGAATTCTGAATGTCCTACTTGTCCCGCCGTGAGGGGCGTTATCACTACCGCCGCCGCTTCCCGCTACCAGTTGCCGAACTGCTGGGCCGCTCTGAATACCGCAAAGCCCTAGGCACCGCTGACCGCGCAGAAGCCCTGCGCCTTGCCCGTCAGGTGTCAGTAGAGTTTGACCGCATCTGTAGCGAAGCTCTGTCGCCCGTGGCGAACGATCCAGTCGAGCGCAGGGCATCGGTCCCGGTTGATCCCCGCGTCGTCCTCGCAAGCCTACAGGCGGTGGTAGAACGGGTAACGCTCCGTGCCGTTACAGACATGGCGCCAGGGGCGAAGCTGGTGACGCGGAGCTGGCAGACCGAACTGGATTGGCAGAAGCGGGCGTACACGATGGCCGCGCAGGGGATGCCTCCGCCTGGGATGGAAGCCGTTCACCCACTCGAATCTATGGCCGCTGTTAGGGCGCTGGAAGCCTTGGAGCGCGGTGAACCGCCAACCCTTGGCACTGGCATTCCTGGCCCGGTGGAAGCGCCTATGGAGCCGGTCAGCCAGCAAGGCGATAGGCGTACCGCCCAGCAGTTCGCCGTGGCTCTGGACGGCTATTGTGAGCGAGTCAGCGCTGGCCGTGTGGGGATCATGCGCAAGCTCTGCAATGACGTTCTACGTTGGCCTAGTTCCCCGGCGCAGCAGGTGCAACGGATCATGGCCTATGCCGAGGGCAAGCTAGCTGGCGGTGGCAAGGCGTCGTCAGTCCACACTCAGGCAGCGGGGATGATAACGATTCTACGGGAGGTGCCAGGATGGGAAGGAATCAGCCTACCGAAGCAGGGCGCGGTAGCCAGGGCCATCCGTGCAGGTGGTGCACTCCAGAAGAATGCCCGCGACCCAATGCCGTTAGCCGTGGTGGCCCAGGTGCAGGCCGCCCTGGACGCCCGTGGGGATGCTGTAGACGCGGCAGCAATGCGTCTGCTTGTCCGGTACGGTGTGCGGCCCCTGGAGCTGTTGAGCGAAGGCCCAGCGGCATTGACCATGCGGGAAGACATCGTGGGTAACAGGGAGCAGGTATTCCAGGCTGGCCTATCTGGTGCCAAGAACGCAGCCAGTCGCAGGGATTTGCCTGTGGCAGCGGAGGACGTCGCTCTGTTCAATCTGGTGCTATCAGGCTTTGGTGATGGCAGCGCAGCGGAGAGAGGACGACAGCGCGTTACGCGGTTGAGTCGTGCGGTTAGTGCGGCCTTGCTCAAGATACCAAACCTCAAGGGACAACTCAGTCTGTACAGCGCAAGGCACACGGCAGCGGATTTGCTCAGGGCGGCAGGTGCGAGCGATGCGGAGGTGGGCGGTATCCTCGGCCATACCCAGTCTGGGAATAAGCACACCGGCGTCTATGGCGGAACGGCTCCGCTCACACGGCAGCGGGAACTGCTGGCTAGAGTCCGCGAACTGCTCGATAAGTAAAATACCCTGCAAGCCGGTTAGGCAAGCAGGGTTGGTTTTAGTACGTGGTAACAGCAGACTTGCCGAAGTCACGCAGACGGCGTTCCGCAACAGTCATCCCGCCATTCTCCACGGTGCCGGTAAAGGCATGGTCTACGCCACCCAGGCGAACGTCGATCTTGGATTGCAGCGCGGCCAGGGCTTTGCCATCAGCAGCCACCAGGGCAGTGTGCGGCAGCAGGCCCGATGCGTTCGATTGGACGGCCTCGCGGTAGACCACGACGCCGTCAGCATTGGCACCCAGGACGACGGAGCCGAAGCGCAGCCCAGCTTCCTGCATTGACGCGCCTTCAATCGCATCCGGGAAGTAGCTGTACAAGGCCATTGCGGCAGCCAGCTCAACGTCGCCCAAGTCCAGCGACAAGGCGTCGATCTTGGCAGCTTTGAGGACCATCAGACCACGACCTGCTGCCATTACCGGGACGCCAGCTTGGGCCGATGCGTTCAGCTTCTCGCGAACGTGCAGATCGATCCCCAGCGCGGCCATGGTCTTGTTCGGGGCAGCGGCTACCTCGGCCATCACGTCAGCGCCAACTACCTTTGCCACACTCAGGACGGCGGTGATGTCAGAGAACCATTCGGCCACCTTGGCCGACAGTGCCTCGGTGTTTGCGTTGGCGGCGCGGGTGTAGCGCGTCACTGTGTCGAGGTGCTGGTTACGATCTTGCTCAAAGGCGAAGAGGATTGGCAGGTCTGCGAATGCAAAGCCTCGATTGGACAGGGTGGTCATCACGCCCATCAGCTCATGCTCAACATCGTCGCGGCTGGTCTTTTTGGAGTCAGCACGTTCGTCAGAGGTGAATAGCTCCGTCATGGTGGTGATGCCCTTGCGAAGCTCTTGTAGGTTAGCCGGGGCAGTTGGGTACTTGGTGGCTGGGACTTCGACCAGATGAAGCGGGACAGCAGCCTGGAGCGCATCGAACAATGCGATGGCGTTAGCGGATTTGCGGGCAGCAGCGAATTTACGAGTCATGGAATATCTCTCTATAAGTAAGTGTTTGGGAGGCGATGGGTTAAGGGATTTTGATGCCACCGCTGGTTGCGGCTATATCCGACTCAGTGCGGAAGTCGAGGAAGCTGGGTGCCGGTGTGCTGCCCAAGGACTGCATCGCGGCGCTGGTGGATAGCGCGGCCAGTTGGCCCAGTCGAGCGTCGTCAGTGGCCTTTGCTGCCCTGGCCTGCATGTCGGCATAGATGCGGTCTGCGTTGATCTGTGGGGTACTGCGGTCGTCAATCACAGCCCGTACTCCGCCAACAGGTCATCCTTAGTTGGGGCAGTCGTGGAGCGGGCAGCACGCTCGGCGGTCTTGGCATGGAAGCCAGCCACCAGGGCGGCGGTGTCCTTGTCCTTGTCGTCGTCATCGACGTGGCGCATTGTCTCCAGCAGTTTCAGCAATGAGACGTTGGCGGATACCTGGGCGGCATCGACCGGCACGTCATTCTCGGCACACCACTCCAGCTTCTTGCGGGACGCGGCCAGTGTCTCAGCCAGCAGCGCCAGCCCCTCGGCGTGGACATCTAGGGCCTTACGTTTACGGCGACGGCGGGTTGTCTCGGTAGTTTGTTCGGTCATAGCAGTTTCTCAATCTCGGTAAGTTCACGGATAGTTGCAGCCCAGGTATCGGCACAGGAAACTTTGAATTGGTTGATGTGTGGGGCACCAACTAACGGCGCGGTTGTAAGTCCAGCAGTTAGGAAGTAATTCATCACGGTGTAGGTTTGGGCGGGCGCCCCAACGCGGATGCGCTTATGCACACTGCCGACAGTGACGGGTTCCCCAGCCGCTAACATCGACCGGATAACGTGCATGCAGCGGATGCGGTGAAGTGGTGGTCTGCCACGTTGCTTAAACAAACCAACATGTTCTTTGTTGCGCGGGTAGTACTTCATTTGGTAATTCCTACTGGCAGGGTTAATCCTCCAGCAATGCCGGAAGTTGTAGAGTGCGTTTAAACGTGTGGCCCAGGATCAGGCCGGGAGTGCAGCGTTAATCAATCCCGCAAACGGCCACGGGCGTTGCGCCCTGTGAGGTCTTGTGAGGCTCTCTCAGCCACGTTCAATCCACGCCGCTGGCCTAGGGCGGTTGCGTCCCGGTAACGGGCGTTAGTGCGCAGGGCGAGCCGCTGGCCTGCCGCCCCACCATCACCTCCATTAGCCAGGGCGACGGCAGCTCGGTACATGGCCCCAGGCTCAGCATTCAGTGCGCGGCGGGGTTCGTGGTCGTCGGTGTTGTGTTGCGCGGATGGTGGCAACTCGCAGGCGTCCAGTAGTTCGTTGAGTGTCAGGTTTATGGGAGGTTTCTCCGGGCAGCGCGAAGCCGCCGTGCATGGCAAGTGGCGAAGGGTTTTATTAGGTGCGGCTCAGTAGCAAGTCGACGGTGTTGCTGTTCCGCTCGCAGCGAGCAACCACTGGGTCGCTGCTATACCCTGGGATAGCGATTGCTTTAATTTCGTTGACGACAGACAAATACGGCATGTCCGGGAACTGGTCGCGGTATGCGGCTGCGGCATCTTCGACCGCCTCATATACAGCCTGGGCAGCGGCGAGCATTGCGCGGTTGCTTGCAACGGGATCGCTTGCATCCATCCAGCCAGGAATGAACAGTGCTACATCACCAGCGGCTTTGGCCTTGCGTCGTACATCGGCGCGAAGTTGGCGGTGTTGTTTCTCTTCCATGTTCAAATTGAACTCCCCATCTACGCAAGTGAGACCGAACGCTGCGCCCAAGGTCTCTTTGTACTCGTGGTACTTGACGCCCAAGGGGCGGATGGCAAGCGCCAGGATTGCATCCACGGCTTGTACTCGGGTCATGGTCGGCTCCGTGTTGAATTCGGTCAGGTCGAACTCACTTGTAGTGGCGCTCATGTCGAGCGTGGTCGGTGGTCTCATCTTGCTCAGGTCATTTACCCGGCGACGGGATAGGCCAAGCTGGGTGGCGATCTGTCGTTGGCTGTGCAGTGCCAGCAAGCCGTGAACTGCGATGAGGTCGTGTAACTGGTTCACCAAAGCCTGGGTATGCGCAGGTAGGGTGGGAGCGGTCGTCGCCTGGGCGGTCGTCGCGTTGGTCATTATTTACTCACTTATGGGCGTGCCAGTGCCGGGCCACCTTGGGCCAGTAGGTTGGCGAAGTGCCCGTATTCATTGGGTTGGGCCAATTGCCGCGCATAGATATAGGGACTGGCCCATGCGGTTGATTGGCTGTTTCGGTTTGCGAGTGCAAGGTCAGCGACGACGCTTCAACGCAGCCTTTGCAATGTGGTCATCCAGCATCAGCTTGAGGGTCCGTTCGGCTGCTACCGCCTCGCGCTGCTCAGCAGGCCCCGGGGGAGGCAAGCCGACCATTGCGCGGTTGGTGCCCAACAGATAGCTGGTGATGTGTTCAGCGTTCGGCACAGGGAGCCACACGAGGTGCGCCTCATAATGCAGATCGACCAACGCCCGGTGAACGCTGGTCCGGTTCAACGTGGTGTTGTGTTTGAGTATCGCACCAATGGTTACTGGTCCTTGGTGTCGATGATTGAGCTGTTGCAACGCCATGACCACCAGCGCTTTAGAGCGCGGGAATCGGCCTTTAAGTGCGTGATATTGCACTGCTTTGTACTGTCGGATGTACCGACTTCCATCCGCATGAGACGGACGAATTGGGTTTGAGAATGCACGGTTCATGGATCACCGAAAGCTATTTTGAAGGGTAATGTGGCTGAATGCCAAAACACATACGGGCCGTGGCTTGTAGCTGACTTTAGGGTGCGTTGGAGGCGTCGCTAAGACGGCTCAGATGGCGTCTCAGGGGCTCACAGCGTGTGTGCTGGCGGGTGTATCAGAAGGGTGGGATTACGGCCGGTTGCGCTTGAGTCTGCGCTAGCCTTCAATGCCTGGAACCTGGATCATTCTGGGGTGCCCTGATGAATGACAGGTGCCAGTGGATACTCCGTGTAGGCGTGCCTTAATCCATCTCTCAGAGTATGTGACAATTAAATCAGAGGCCCTACTTATTGCGGCTGCCAGGGAGGTATTGCACCTCCCACGCCCCGGCATTCGTTATGCTGCGATGTTCCAGTGACGCTTGACGGTAGCCAAGCTGATGCCTAGGTCCGCAGCTACTGCCGACTGACTTAATCCCGAGGCCTTGGCTGCCTGTACGTTCGCTGTGGTGCCGGTAGCAACTGGACGGCCTAAGACTTTGCCTTCTGCTTTAGCGCGCTCCAGGCCCGCTTGGGTGCGTTCGATCAGTAGGTCCCGCTCAAACTCTGCCACTGCCGCCAGTACCTGCATGGTCATCTTGCCCGCTGGACTGGTCAGGTCTACGCCGCCGAGGGCCAAGCAATGCACACGGATACCCTGCGCTGCTAGGTGGTCCACGGTGCTGCGCACGTCCATAGCATTACGGCCAAGGCGGTCCAGCTTAGTGACGATAAGCACATCCCCATCTTCCATCCGCTCCAGCAGCTTGGCGAAGCCCTTGCGATCTTTAGCGCAGGTGCTACCCGATACAGTCTCAGTAATCACACGCTTCGGCTCTACAGTGAAGCCAGCAGCTTGGACTTCCAGCACTTGGTTATCGGTAGTCTGGTCAGTGGTGGACACTCGGGCATAAAAGAAGATGCGATTCATGGTCAGGACTCAGGTGTCATCAAAGGTGGTGTCATGATGATTTGGTGTCATCAAATCGTCAAGCACATTTGTTGATACCTCGTACCGTAGGCGATGAGCGGTATCATCATACGGTCGATTTATGATACCTATTGTCCACGCAGTACTCTGATGGCGCTGGCGATTCCCTCGGCATTCTGGTCAAGCACTTCCAAAGCGCCGACAGCGTTCTGGGCAACCTCAGTAGAGCCGCGCTCAGCAATCCATTTGGCTAGCTCTTCAATCGCCGCGCCTATCCCATTCTGACTGAGCATTAGTAGTTCAAGTGCATCGGCTACGGCTTCGCTATGGTCTGTCATGTCGTCCGCATCATTGGTGGCGTTTGACTATGATCCTAGCGTATTGCGCGCGGTTGGTATTCGCCGCGCTCTACAGAGGGCCTACGGGGGGAAGTGGCGTGATGGGATCAGAGAGGCCCTGTCATACGAATAGAGCAAATTTAGATTGCTCATACATTCGTAATCCAAGGCCGCTGCAAGTGTTTTAATCAGCAGTGAGTTAGTCCTACTCAGCGCAAATTTAATTTAAGGCTGCAGTACCGGGGTATTCATTTGAACGATCATTGCTGCAATTTGCTTTGCAAAATCGCCTCCCGGTGCAGAACCTTGGAAGACTACTTTGCCTGTCGTTTCATAGACGTTCAAAATCAAGCCATCAGAGAAGCTGTACATCATCTGACCGTTAGGTTTGGCTTCAAAATTGTGAGTAACAGTTGAAAGGTAAGCTTTCAAAACTGGGACGTGGGAGCAGATCATCGGTGGGAGCGACATGGCTTTTCCTTGTGCCAAAAAGGTTGATAGAGCTGACGAGACGACACAAGCCGATTAGGTTGTACGCTCTTAATTGATGCGTTGCTTGTGAAGTATGCCGCCTGAAACTCAAAACGGCAATTTGCCAGTACTCGCACTCTATCAAGAACTGTTGCGTGCTGTTACGTAGAGTTCTTGGTATCCGGTAAGGGGTCACACGATCCGGCCACACGGATGTGTCATCGGAGTGGTCCCCCGATGAGAGCCCCGGTTTACAAGGCTTTCAGCAGTATCCCTTGTCCAGTCTCTGAATGGGCGGTCACGACCTAAGTGTGTACTCCCACACAAACCAGTTCCCACAGTTAGTCTGTGCTGGGTTTGGGTTGCTCGTAGCGGGCATTGAATGCCTGGATGAAGCCATTACGCAAAATCGCCAAAAACGCATCGAACGCGCTGACATCCTGCTGATGCACACTGCCACTCAGCTCCACCCGCGTGGCGAACTGGTTTTTCTGCTGGTTCTTCAGCACCGTCTCGCTGGCACCCACCACGGCCTCCCAGATCGAACGGAAGATGTTCTTGTCCTTGTTTTCCACATCCTGCTGCCAGTCGAACACTTCGACGTCGCGCAGCAGCGGCTTGATATAACCGGTGAGCTGGCCTTTTTCCGCCTGGGCTTCGATCACCACGTCGCCGGTGCCGGCCTTGAAGTCGAACTTGCCGTAGGCCGAGGCGAAGGCGTTCATGCGCTTGAGCTGCAAATCCTTGGCGCGGAAACGGAATTCGAAGTTTTCGAAATTGCTCAGCGGATCAAAGGTCGCGCTGGCTTCCAGCGGCGCCTGGCCTTGCAGCAGGGCCTTGCCTTCGAAGCGTGCGTCACGCTTGCCTTTGACGTCGACGATGTTGGTCAGGTTGTAGAAGCTGGCGTTGACGGCGGTGGCGTTGATGTTCACCGGCGGCTTGGAGCTGAAGTTGTGGAAGGCAATCTTGCCGTCTTCGATGCGCACTTCGTCGAGGGTGATCGGTGCCAGTTTGCTCAACTGTGCGCGCCAGTCGGTGCCTTTACCGGTCTGGGACGCCTGTTTGTTGGCGCCGCCATCAACGAAGTTCACCTCGGGCTTGATAAACCGCACCTTGGCCACGACGGCACGGTCGGCCCACAGCGCTGGCCAGCTGACTGACAAGTCGATCAACGGCGCCTTGAGCAGCGGCACTGGCACCTTGCCATCGACCTTGATGATCTCCAGGCCGTTGATCTTGTAGGCACCGCGCCACAGGGCGACGTCCACGTCGCTGACCTGGCCACGGTAGTCGCCCATGTCGGCGAGCTTGTCATTCAAATAGTTGCGCACCAGATAGGGCAGGGCGAGGTCCAGGGCGACCAGCAGCACCACCAGCCCGGCGACGGTCCATAGCAGCCAGCTGTAGCGACGTTTCATTGGCATTCTCCATGTCTGTAGGAGATGGACTCTTGTGAGGCGCGCAACGTTCCTCGACTGGACGCGTTGCGACACGAGGCATACCCTTGGGGCCTTCCTGAATACCGCCCACATAGGACCCGCCATGAGCCGCATCTTTGCAGACAACGCGCACTCCATCGGTAACACGCCCCTGGTGCAGATCAACCGTATCGCCCCGCGTGGCGTGACCATCCTGGCCAAGATCGAAGGGCGTAACCCCGGTTACTCGGTGAAGTGCCGCATTGGCGCGAACATGATCTGGGACGCGGAAAGCACCGGCAAACTCAAGCCGGGCATGACCATTGTCGAGCCGACGTCGGGCAACACCGGCATCGGCCTGGCTTTTGTTGCCGCCGCCCGTGGCTACAAGCTGCTGCTGACCATGCCGGCGTCCATGAGCATCGAACGCCGCAAGGTGCTCAAGGCCCTCGGTGCTGAGCTGGTGCTGACCGAGCCGGCCAAGGGCATGAAGGGTGCGATTGAAAAAGCCGCAGAAATCGTCGCCAGCGACCCGGCCCAATACTTTATGCCGGGCCAGTTCGAAAACCCGGCCAACCCGGCAATCCACGAAAAAACCACCGGCCCGGAAATCTGGAACGACACCGACGGCGCCGTGGATGTGCTGGTGGCCGGCGTCGGCACCGGCGGCACCATCACCGGCGTGTCGCGCTACATCAAGAACATCGCGGGCAAGCAGATCCTCTCGGTGGCGGTGGAGCCGATCGTGTCGCCGGTGATCACCCAGGCGTTGGCCGGTGAAGAGATCAAGCCGAGCCCGCACAAGATCCAGGGCATCGGCGCCGGTTTCGTGCCGAAAAACCTCGACCTGTCGATGGTTGACCGTGTTGAACTGGCCAGTGATGAAGAATCCAAGGCCATGGCCCTGCGCCTGATGCAGGAAGAGGGGATTTTGTGCGGTATCTCCTGCGGTGCGGCGATGGCCGTGGCCGTGCGCCTGGCGCAGAAACCGGAGATGCAGGGCAAGACCATCGTGGTGATCTTGCCGGATTCCGGTGAGCGCTACCTGTCGAGCATGCTGTTCAGCGATCTGTTTACCGATCAGGAAAACCAGGCTTGATGTGTGTCTGTGGCGAGGGAGCTTGCTCCCGCTGGAGTGCGAAGCGCTCCCCAAATCGTGGGGCCGCTACGCAGCCTAGCGGGAGCAAGCTCCCTCGCCACAAGGTTTGATATGTATCAGCCGGTCAGCCAAAGCCTTCTGCATAATGGCCCAAGTGTTTATGATGCCCGGCGCATTTTTTCAGGAGTTGCTGCATGACCTTTTCTTTGGCCGCCAAACTGTCGGTGTTGCTGTTGTTTATCGGCAGCACGCTGTATGTGCACCTGCGCGGCAAGGCGCGTTTGCCGCTGTTGCGCCAGTTCGTCAACCATTCGGCGCTGTTCGCCCCGTATAACGCCTTGATGTACCTGTTCTCGGCCGTGCCGTCCAAGCCGTACCTGGACCGCAGCAAGTTCCCGGAACTGGACGTGCTCAAGGACAACTGGGAAGTGATCCGCGAAGAGGCCATGCACCTGTTCGACGAGGGTTACATCCGCGCCGCCGAAAAGAACAACGACGCCGGTTTCGGTTCGTTCTTCAAGAAAGGCTGGAAGCGTTTTTACCTCAAGTGGTACGACAAACCGCTGCCATCGGCCGAGGCGCTGTGCCCGAAAACCGTGGCGCTGGTGAGCAGCATTCCCAATGTGAAAGGCGCGATGTTTGCGCTGTTGCCAGGTGGCAGCCATCTCAACCCACACCGTGACCCGTTTGCCGGTTCGTTGCGTTATCACTTGGGCTTGTCCACGCCGAACTCCGATGCCTGCCGCATCTTTGTCGACGGCCAGGAGTACGCCTGGCGGGATGGCGACGACGTGATGTTCGATGAAACCTACGTGCACTGGGTGAAGAACGAGACCGAGCAGACCCGTGTGATCCTGTTCTGCGACATCGAACGGCCGCTGAGCAATGGCTTCATGACCCGCGTCAACCGTTGGGTCAGCAAGCAACTGGGCCGTGCCACGGCACCGCAGAACCTGGATGACGAGCGCGTCGGCGGGATCAACCAGGCGTATGCCTGGAGCAAGACGTTCAGTGACAAGTTCAGTGGCGTGGTGAAGCAGTGGAAGCGCAAGCATCCCAAGGCTTACCGGATTGCGCGGCCGGTGTTGGCGGTGGTGGTTTTGCTGCTGCTGTGGAAATGGCTGTTCGGCTGATTTGAAATGCAGTCAAAACTGTGGGAGCTGGCTTGTCGGGTCGCCGCATCGCTGCGATGGCGGCAGGCCAGTCAACATTTGATTAGCTGACCCACCGCTATCGCAGCGATGCGGCGACCCGACAAGCCAGCTCCCACATTTGATTTGCAGCGTTGCTTAAGATGCGATCAGCTGGCGCAGGACGTAGTGCAAGATGCCCCCCGCCTTGAAGTATTCCACTTCGTTCAGCGTATCAATCCGACACAACACCTCAACCTTCTCTCTACTGCCATCCTCCCGCGTAATCACCAGCGTCAGGTTCATCCGTGGCACGATTTCAGCGCCCGTCAGCCCGAGAATATCGATCTGCTCCTTGCCGCTGAGCTTGAGGGTCTTGCGGTTCTGATCCAGCTTGAACTGCAACGGCAGCACGCCCATGCCCACCAGGTTGGAACGGTGGATGCGCTCGAAGCTCTCGGCAATCACCGCCTTCACCCCCAGCAGGTTTGTGCCCTTGGCCGCCCAGTCGCGGCTTGAGCCGGTGCCGTATTCCTGCCCCGCAATCACCACCAACGGCGTGCCCGCCGCCTGGTACTGCATCGACGCGTCGTAGATCGCCATTTTCTCGCCGGTGGGGATATACAGCGTGTTGCCGCCTTCCTCGCCGCCGAGCATTTCGTTGCGGATGCGGATGTTGGCAAAGGTGCCGCGCATCATCACTTCATGGTTGCCCCGGCGTGAGCCGTAGGAGTTGAAGTCACGCGGCTCCACGCCTTGCTCGCGCAGGTAGCGGCCGGCGGGGCTGTCGGCCTTGATGTTGCCGGCGGGGGAGATGTGGTCGGTGGTCACCGAATCGCCCAGCAGGGCCAGGATATTGGCACCCTGGACATCCTTGATGACCGGCAAAGGCCCGGCAATATCGTCGAAGAACGGCGGATGCTGGATGTAGGTCGAATCCTTCTGCCAGACGTAGGTCGCCGCTTGTGGCACTTCAATGGCTTGCCACTGCGCATCACCGGCAAACACCTCGGCGTATTCCTTGTGGAACATGCCGGTGCTGACCTGGGCCACCGCGTCGGCAATCTCCTTGCTGCTTGGCCAGATGTCTTTCAGGTACACCGGCTTGCCGTCTTTGTCGTTGCCCAGCGGCTCGCTGCTGATGTCGATGCGCACCGTGCCGGCCAGCGCGTAGGCGACCACCAGCGGCGGTGAGGCCAGCCAGTTGGTTTTCACCAGCGGGTGCACGCGGCCTTCGAAGTTGCGGTTGCCGGACAGCACCGAGGCCACAGCGAGGTCGGCCTTCTGGATGGCTTTTTCAATCGGCTCGGGCAGCGGGCCGGAGTTGCCGATGCAGGTGGTGCAGCCGTAGCCCACGAGGTCAAAGCCAAGCGTGTCGAGGTATTGGGTCAGGCCCGCAGCCTTGTAGTAGTCCGTAACCACTTTGGAGCCTGGCGCTAGGGAGGTCTTGACCCAGGGCTTGCGCGTGAGGCCCTTTTCCACGGCCTTTTTCGCCACCAGCCCGGCGGCCATCATCACGCTGGGGTTGGAGGTGTTGGTGCAGGAGGTGATTGCGGCGATGACCACGGCGCCGTTTTTCAGGCGATAGGTCTGACCTTCGAAGTCGTAATCGGCTTCACCCACCAGGTCGGCATTGCCTACGGCCACACCGCCTCCGCCTTCGCTTTCAAGGCGCCCGACCTCTTTGTTGGCCGGTTTGAATTGCAGGTCGAGGAAGTCGCTGAACGCTTGGCCGACATTCGGCAGCGATACACGGTCCTGTGGGCGTTTTGGCCCGGCCAGGCTGGCTTCGACGCTGCCCATGTCGAGGGCCAGGCTGTCGGTGAACACCGGTTCCTGGCCGGCGTGGCGCCACAGGCCCTGGGCCTTGGTGTAGGCCTCGACCAGTTTGACGGTGGCTGACGGACGGCCCGACAGGCGCAAGTAGTCCAGCGTCACTTCATCCACTGGGAAGAAGCCACAGGTGGCGCCATATTCCGGGGCCATGTTGGCGATGGTGGCGCGGTCGGCCAACGGTAGGTCGGCCAGGCCGTCGCCGTAGAATTCGACGAATTTGCCCACCACGCCTTTCTTGCGCAGCATCTGCGTCACGGTCAGTACGAGGTCGGTGGCGGTGATGCCTTCCTTCAACTTGCCGGTGAGCTTGAAGCCGATTACTTCCGGGATCAGCATCGACACCGGCTGGCCGAGCATCGCCGCTTCCGCTTCAATTCCGCCCACGCCCCAACCGAGGACGCCGAGGCCGTTGATCATGGTGGTGTGGGAATCGGTACCGACCAGGGTGTCGGGGAAGGCGTAGGTGCGGCCATCCTCGTCCTTGGTCCACACGGTGCGGCCGAGGTATTCGAGGTTGACCTGATGGCAGATGCCGGTGCCCGGCGGCACCACGCTGAAGTTGTCGAAGGCGCTCTGGCCCCAGCGCAGGAAGGCGTAGCGTTCGCCGTTGCGCTGCATTTCGATATCGACGTTCTGCTCGAAGGCGTCGGCGTTGCCGAATTTGTCGACCATCACCGAGTGGTCGATCACCAGGTCCACCGGCGACAGCGGGTTGATGCGCTGCGGGTCGCCACCGGCCTTGGCCACGGCGGCGCGCATGGCGGCCAGGTCAACCACGGCGGGGACGCCGGTAAAGTCTTGCATCAATACCCGGGCGGGGCGGTACTGGATCTCGCGGTCGGACTGGCGCTCCTTGAGCCAGGCGGCGATGGCCTTGAGGTCGGCGCCGGTGACGGTCTTGTCGTCCTCCCAGCGCAGCAGGTTTTCCAGCAGCACCTTGAGCGACATCGGCAGCTTGTCCAGGTCGCCCAGGCTTTTGGCGGCTTCAGGCAGGCTGAAGTAGTGGTAGGTCTTGTCGTCTATTTCCAGGGTTTTAAGGGTTTTCAGGCTATCAAGCGATGACATGACGCGACTCCTTATGATCCGCACGGCTACGGACCTGACGGGACGGACAGAGCTTTAAAGCTAGCCCTGTTTTCATTAGCAGGCTAATAACTGGACTCTATGGTTAAGTCCAAGGTTCCGAACTCAGTTATCATGCGCGCGTTTTCATGACAGGCCTTGCGCTACAGCAAGCCAGTTGCCAGGAGAGTTGATGAACACCCTTTTTATGCACTGCCGCCCGGGTTTTGAAGGCGAAGTCTGTTCCGAGATCGCGGAACACGCCGCGCGCCTGAACGTTTCCGGCTACGCCAAGGCCAAGACCGGCAGCGCCTGCGCCGAATTTGTCTGCACCGAAGAAGACGGCGCCCAGCGCCTGATGCACGGCCAGCGTTTTGCCGAGCTGATCTTCCCGCGGCAGTGGGCGCGCGGGGTTTTCATCGACCTGCCGGAAACCGACCGCATCAGCGTGATCCTTGCCCACCTGCGCGAATTCCCGGTGTGCGGCAGCCTGTGGCTGGAGATGGTCGATACCAACGATGGCAAAGAGCTGTCGAACTTCTGCAAGAAATTCGAAGTGCACCTGCGCAAGGCGTTGCTCAACGCCGGCAAGCTGGTGGACGACCCGAGCAAGCCGCGCCTGCTGCTGACCTTCAAGAGCGGCCGCGAAGTGTTCATGGGCCTGGCCGAGTCGAACAACTCGGCGATGTGGCCGATGGGCATCCCGCGCCTCAAGTTCCCGCGTGACGCGCCAAGCCGTTCGACCCTCAAGCTGGAAGAGGCCTGGCACCACTTCATCCCCCGCGATCAGTGGGACGAGCGCCTGCACGGCGACATGACCGGCGTCGACCTCGGCGCCGCGCCGGGCGGTTGGACCTGGCAACTGGTCAACCGTGGCATGCTGGTGACCGCCATCGACAACGGCCCCATGGCCGAAAGTCTGATGGACACCGGCCTGGTGCAACACCTGATGGCTGACGGCTTCACCTTCGTGCCCAAGCAGCCGGTGGACTGGATGGTGTGTGACATCGTCGAGAAACCTGCGCGCAACGCGGCGCTGCTGGAGACCTGGATTGGCGAGGGGCATTGCCGTGAAGCGGTGGTGAACCTGAAGTTGCCGATGAAGCAGCGTTATGCCGAAGTGAAGCGTCTGCTGGAGCGCATTGAAGAGGGCTTCAAGGCGCGTGGCATTCGCGTGGAGATTGGCTGTAAGCAGCTTTACCACGACCGCGAGGAAGTGACGTGTCACCTGCGTCGCCTGGTGGATGCGAAGAAGCGCAAATAGCCACGTCGGCCAGGGCGTTCAACACGAATATCCTGGCCAGCACCGGGAACTGATACGGGATCGGCCTCGGCGCGGCCTGGTCGGCGATCAGGTGGCGGCGTGAGTGTTGGTGTTTTTTCAGGTAGGCCACGCCGCGTTTTACGCTGTCCGAATATTCCCCATGGCTCAGCGCACTGAGGGCATGGGCGCTGCTGATCACATCGCTGGCTTGCCCGGCGACCTGGCCCCATCCGCCATCGGGGTTTTGGCTGCGGTGCAGATAGGCCACGGACCGGGCCATGACCCCGTCGTCCCATCGCCCGGTCAGACTCAGGGCGGCGGCGGCCCGCGCAATGGCAAACGTTGAACTCAGGCTCCAGCTGCGCTCAAACGTCCCGTCTGGTTGCTGGGCGTCGCGCAGAAATCGCACGGCGCCTTCCACCACACCCGCATAAGCCTGCCCGGCCGGTTGCAGCACCATGATTGCGTTGGCGGTCATGGTGGCTTCGGAAGGGTGATGGCGCAGGTAGGTGGGAAAGCCTCCGTCAGGGTTGGCCATGCCTGCCAGGTAGTCCTGCCCGCGCCGGATCGACGGGGCATACCCAACGGGGTCGATCTGCAACAGGCATTCGACGGCCAGGCAGGTGCTGTCGATATCGGTTTGGCGCACGTTCTCCGTATAGGCCCAGGCGCCGTCCTGCGCTTGCACCGACACCAGGTAGTCCGCCATGCGCCGCACGCACGGCGAGCGCCTGCCGGACTTGCCCAGGGCGAGCCCGGCGAAAGCGGTGAGGTAGACCGTCATGTGGGTGATAAAGGGCAGCCCGCCATCGCGGTTGCGTTGCTCAAGCAGGCTGTGAACCCCTTGCTTGAGCAGCGTGTGGCCGGGCGCAACGGCGTGCAGGGCCAGCAAACTGAGCAAATGGGCCGACAGATGGCCTTCCCAGACTTCCCTCGCGCTGCCGTGGGCCAACTGTTCCAGGAGAAAGGCGCGGTCCTGCTCGGCGATCGGTTGACCGTTGCCGTGGGTGTTGATGAGCTTGAGTGCGCACAGTGTCAGGCACACCCACGAAGCCTGGCCTTCGTACTGCATCTGGGCGATGTTTGTGGCGGGCAGGTACGGGGTGTTGTGGATCAGCGCGAGGTAGGTGACGAACAGCCACTTCTTGCGCTCGACCCTCAGGTATTCAGTGGGCAGGGTGTTGGTCAGCAGGCCCTGTTCAAACGCATTCAGCGTGTCGCGCTGCTGGTAGCGGTGCAGGAACTTCGCCAGTGAACGTTGTACGTGCGGCAAGTACTGCATGCGGCGTAGCAATATCAGCATCAACAGGGATTCGAGCCCACGGCTGTTGCAGCGTTGGCGAAGGGAGCCTCGGTCGTCGATGTACTTCAGCAAATCATCACGAGCGGCGATGGTCAGGGCGTGGCGTTGTGAGGCGTTCATCTGGCGCGTGTGTCAGTGGGCTCAACTCTTCTTAATAGTGATCGGTGTGAATGAGGGCATAAGACCCGTTGGCGATATGCGCCGACAGGCGTAGTGCAAATGGTCATTTTGCGTTTGCAGCGCTTCGTGGTTTTTAAAGGCATCGCGATTGATGCGCTGGACACCGCCATGAAACCGATCACTGTACCGCCCATCTACTGCCCATTGCCGGTGATGCAGCACCCCGCCATTGCTGCGGTTGAGCAGCCCTGCCGCGAATGGCTGCGGCGATGGGGGCTGTTTCCCAGCCAGGTGCAACGCGAACGGCTGGACGCAATGGGGGTTGGCCGCCTGTGCGGCATGATTTACCCCTATGGCCCGCAACACACCCTGCAAATCGCCACGGACTACATCATGTGGGCGTTCGCCTACGACGATGAACTGTGTGATGAGGGGCCGGCGAGTGAAAACCCGAGCCTGTTGATCGAGGCTAGCAGCCGGATCCAGCGGATTCTGGAGTCGCCCGAAGTCGCGATAGACCCGCTGGATCGCTACGGCATGGCCCTGCTGGATATCCGGCGACGCTTGTTGGCCGTGGGCCAGGAAAAACAGGCGACGCGCTTCACCGCCTTGATGCGCACCTATTTCATGGCCGAAATGTGGAAGTCCGTCTCGGCGCAGCCCTCGTTAAGCGATTACATGCCCCAGCGATTGATGGGCGGCGGCGGCATGACCTTTCCCTTCTTCTGTCACGCCGTGCGCCAACTCGACGTCGATGAAAGCGAGTTGGCAGACCGGCGGATCGCGGCCTTGACCGAAATGGCCGCCATGTTTGCATTGTGGGACAACGATATTTTTTCCTGGCCCAAGGAAGTGTTTCGTCCACAGAACAAAAAGGGTCACAACCTGATCGAGGTGATCGGCCGCGAATATCACTGTTCGGTGGAGGACGCGCTGGTGATCGCCGTCGATATGCGGGAGCGGGTGCAGGGCCTGTATTTGCGGCTTTACGAGCACATGTTCAGGCAAGTGTCGCCACAGATGCGCCAGTATCTGCTGGGGTTGAACGCCTATATCAGCGGCGTGTTGCAATGGCATCGCACCACACCACGGTTCCGGTTCATCAATGGTGTGGAGGGCGCTGAATGCCTGCTGGGCGGGGAACTGGCGTGCAGCCCGCGCCCCTTGGGGGTCGAGGCGCTGCCCATTGCCTCGATCGCCTGGTGGTGGCATTACGATCCGGCGGCCAAAGAGCGGTGGTCCGAGCCTTGAAATTGGGCAACAATGCACGCCAGTTTCAGGAGTAGACCATGAGCGACATTTTCGACACCGCCGTCGACGGCACCCTCGACGCCACCGGCCTCAACTGCCCCGAGCCGGTGATGATGCTGCACCAGCACATCCGCGACCTGCCGCCCGGCGGCTTGCTCAAGGTGATCGCGACCGACCCGTCCACGCGTCGCGATATTCCCAAGTTCTGCGTGTTCCTTGACCACGAACTGGTGGATCAGCAGGAACAGGCCGGTACGTACCTGTACTGGATCCGCAAGAAGTCCGCTTAACCCACGGCCTTGGCCGCGCGAATGCGTCGGCGTGCACTGCGCGCCAGGCGCACCAGCAACATCCCCGCCGCACAACTCAGGCCGACGATCAGGCCCTGCCACAAACCGCTCGGCCCGCTTGGCGCGCCTAGCCAGTCGGTGAGCCCCAGCGCATAGCCCACCGGCAGCCCCACGCCCCAATAGGCAAACAAGGTCAGCACCATGGTCACCCGCGTGTCCTGGTAGCCCCGCAATGCGCCGGCCGCCGTGACCTGGATCGAGTCGGAGAACTGGAACAGCGCAGAAAATACGATCAGCGTCGAGGCCAGGTGGATCACGATCGGGTCGGGGGTGTAGATCGCTGCCAGTTGCTCGCGAAACACCAGCATCAGGCTGCACGACAGGCAGGCGTAGGCCACCGCCGTGCCCATGCCGACCCCGGCGGCAAAGCGTGCTTCACGCGGCTCGTCGCGGCCCAGGGCCTGGCCGACGCGCACGGTGACGGCCATGCTCAGGGAGTAGGGGATCATGAACACCAGCGAGCTGACGTTGAGCGCAATCTGGTGACCGGACACCACCGTGGCGCCGAGGCTGCCGATCAGCAGCGCGATCACCGCGAAGATGCTCGACTCGGCAAAGATCGCCACGCCAATCGGCAGGCCGATGCCTAGTACGCGCTTGATCACCGCCCATTGCGGCCAGTCGAAACGCTTGAACAATTCACTGCTCTGGTACGCCGGGCCGAAGCGTGTCCACACGGCCAGGCCAATCACCATCGCCCACATCGAAAGGGCCGTGGCCCAGCCGCAGCCCACGCCGCCCATGGCCGGCAGGCCCAGGTGGCCGTAGATGAAGATGTAGTTCAGCGGAATATTCAGCGCCAGGCCGACCAGCCCCATGACCATGCTCGGCCGCGTGCGGCCCAGGCCGTCGCTGAAGCAGCGCAGCACGTAGTACAGCGCGATGGCCGGCATGCCGGAGGCGATACCGTGCAGGTAGCCCATGGACGGTTTGATCAGGTCCTCCTCGACCTTCATCCAGTGCAGGATCGGCTCCGCGCACAACAGCAACAGCCCGCCCATGATGCCGACCACAATTGCCAGCCACAGCGACTGGCGCACCAGTGGCCCGATCTCATTGAATTTCCCGGCGCCGTAGCGCTGCGCGACTTTTGGCGTGGTCGCCAGCAGCGTGCCGCTCATCAGCAAGTACACCGGAATCCAGATCGAGTTGCCCAGGCCCACCGCCGCCAAATCCTGGGGGCTGACACGCCCGGCCATCACCGCATCGACAAAGCTCATCGCGGTGGTGGCCAGTTGGCCGATCATGATCGGCAGGGCGAGCGTCAGCAGGTCGCGCACTTCCCGGCTGATGCGGGCGGGGCGGGTGAGGGCGGCGGTGGCAGTGTTCACGTACGGGTGTCCAGGAATAAAGGGAGGCGCAAGGACGGCGGATTCTACGCCTTGACGTGATGGTCAGGAAAAATCCTGTGTTAGCGATTTGTAAGCGCTATCCCAAACACCACAAATCCCCTGTGGGAGCAGGCAAGCCAGCTCCCACATAAGCCCGTTCACCCAGTGGATCTGCGCTGGAACACAGATCGCAAGCCTGTACACTGCCCGTCCGCGAAAGGAGCCTGCCATGTTGATTGTTGCCGACGAAAATATTCCGCTGCTTGACGCCTTCTTCGAAGGGTTTGGCGAGATCCGCCGCGTGCCCGGCCGTGCCATCGACCGTGCCATGGTCGAGCAGGCCGATGTGCTGCTGGTGCGTTCGGTGACCAACGTCAACCGAGCGTTGCTGGAAGGCACGCCGGTGAAGTTTGTCGGCACCTGCACCATCGGCACCGATCACCTGGACCTGGACTACTTCAAGCAGGCCGGCATCCAGTGGTCCAGCGCCCCCGGCTGCAACGCGCGGGGCGTGGTGGACTACGTGCTGGGCAGCCTGCAGACCCTGGCCGAGATCGAAGGCGCCGACCTCAATCAGCGCACTTACGGCATTGTCGGTGCTGGTGAAGTCGGTGGGCGGCTGGTCAAGGTGCTCAAGGGCCTGGGCTGGAACGTGCTGGTCTGCGATCCGCCCCGGCAGAGCGCCGAAGGGGGCGATTACGTCAGCCTGGAGCAGATTATCGAGCAGTGCGATGTGATCAGCCTGCACACGCCGCTGACCAAGTCCGGCAAGGGCTCCACCTGGCACCTGTTCGACCGCCAGCGTCTCGACCAGCTCAAGCCCGGCACCTGGCTGATCAACGCCAGCCGTGGGCCGGTGGTGGACAACGCGGCCCTGCGCGAGGTGTTGCTGGACCGCGAAGACCTGCAAGCGGTGCTCGATGTGTGGGAAGGCGAGCCTGAAGTGGACGTCGACCTGGCCGACCTGTGCGTGCTGGCCACGCCCCATATCGCTGGTTACAGCCTGGAAGGCCGCCAGCGTGGCACGGCGCAGATTTACCAGGCGTTCTGCGCGCACCTGAGCCATGCGCCGAGCATTCAATTGAGTGACCTGCTGCCGCCGTTGTGGCTGGCCGAGGTGCATCTGAATGCCGAAACTGATCCGGCCTGGGCGCTGGCGACCTTGTGTCGCAGTGTGTACGACCCACGCCGTGATGATGCGGATTTCCGCCGCAGCCTTGTAGGTACCGTAGAAGAACAGCGCAAGGCCTTTGACCTACTGCGCAAGCATTACCCGGCACGTCGCGAGATCGATGGCTTGAAGGTGCGCATCAATGGGGAATCTACGGCGTTGGCAAGTATCGTGTCGGCCTTGGGCGCGACGGTAATTTGATCCCATAAAAAACCCGGCCACGTGGGCCGGGTCAGAAAGAGCTTGGGCGCTTCAGCCTTGCTTGGCAGGCGTGACCAGTCGCTGTTCCAGCTCGCGGCACGCTTGCTGGATCATGTCTTCGGTAATCGGCACTTCGCGGCCTTGGGCGTCGATGATCGAGCAACCCAGGTTCGCCTGATGCGCTGTGCGGACGACTTCTACTTTGTCAGTGCTGCTAGTGTGCAAGGTCATGGCCTGTCTCCTCATCAGGTTGTGTACCTACTCTAATTCCCCCGCGTGACCGCGCTGTTACAACTCCTTGCAAGATCACCGGTTCGAACACCCAGTCCACCAGAAACCGCTACAAATTTCCAGCCAGGCATTAGACCGATAGCCTCTAGGGGCCCATATCGGCGGGCATAATTAACCTGACTCATTGTTATTTACCCAAGTTCCCCCAATGTTGCTGTGTAGATACCTATCCTCCTTGCGCAGGTGATGCCCTCCATGTTCTCGATCCGTCAACGCCGTGCGATTCGCCTGGCCAGCCGCTTTATTGCGCCCTATCGCTGGCAGGCGTTGGGTGCCTTGCTGGCGCTGATTGTCACGGCGGGCATCACCCTGTCCATGGGGCAGGGCATCCGCCTGCTGGTGGACCAGGGCTTCATGACCCAGTCACCGCACTTGCTCAACCAGTCCATCGGTCTGTTCATGCTGCTGGTGCTGGGCCTGGCGGTGGGCACCTTCGCGCGTTTTTACCTGGTGTCGTGGATCGGCGAGCGGGTGGTGGCGGACATCCGGCGCCAGGTGTTCAACCACCTGATCTACCTGCATCCCGGCTTTTACGAGAACAACCGCAGCTCGGAAATCCAGTCGCGGCTGACCACCGACACCACCTTGCTGCAATCGGTGATCGGCTCTTCGCTGTCGCTGTTCCTGCGCAATGCCTTGATGGTGATCGGCGGCATCGTGTTGCTGTTTGTCACCAATCCCAAGCTCACCAGCATCGTGGTGGTGGCGTTGCCGCTGGTGTTGGCGCCGATCCTGATCTTCGGCCGCCGCGTGCGCAGCCTGTCGCGCCAGAGCCAGGACCGCATCGCCGACGTGGGCAGCTACGTGTCCGAGACCCTCGGCCAGATCAAGACCGTGCAGGCCTACAACCACCAGGTGCAGGACGAACAGCGCTTCGCCGTGACCGTGGAAGAGGCATTTACCACGGCGCGCAAGCGCATCCTCCAGCGTGCGTGGCTGATTACCCTGGTGATCATGCTCGTGCTGGGCGCAGTGGGTGTGATGCTATGGGTCGGCGGCATGGACGTGATCAATGGGCGGATTTCCGGCGGTGAGCTGGCGGCGTTCGTGTTCTACAGCCTGATCGTCGGCAGCGCCGTCGGCACCCTCAGCGAAGTGCTGGGCGAGTTGCAGCGCGCCGCCGGTGCGGCCGAGCGCATCGGGGAATTGTTGCAGTCGAGCAACGACATCCAGGCGCCGGCTACCGGTACGGTGCAGCTGCCGGAGCGGGTGAGCGGGCGTATGGAGCTGCAAGACCTGCGCTTTTCCTACCCGTCGCGGCCCGACAGCTACGCCATCGACGGCTTGAATCTGACAATCAACCCCGGCGAAACCCTGGCGCTGGTCGGTCCGTCTGGCGCGGGCAAATCGACCATCTTCGATCTGTTGTTGCGTTTCTACGACCCCCAGCACGGTCGCATCCTGATCGAAGGCCAGCCGCTGACCGCGCTAGACCCCATGGACCTGCGCCGTCACTTCGCCCTGGTATCGCAAAGCCCTGCGCTGTTTTTCGGCAGCGTCGAAGAGAACATCCGCTATGGCAACCCGTCGGCCACCCAACAGCAGGTCGAAGCCGCCGCGCGCATTGCCCACGCCCACGATTTCATCCTGCAAATGCCCGACGGCTACCAGACCCATCTGGGTGACGGTGGCATGGGTCTGTCCGGCGGCCAGCGCCAACGCCTGGCCATCGCCCGTGCCTTGCTGGTCGATGCGCCGATCCTGTTGCTGGATGAAGCTACCAGCGCGCTGGATGCACAGAGTGAACACCTGATCCAGCAGGCGCTGCCGCAGTTGATGCAGGGGCGCACCACGCTGGTGATCGCCCATCGACTGGCGACGGTGAAGAACGCCGACCGGATTGCGGTGATGGACCAGGGCAAGCTAGTGGCGGTGGGCACGCACCAGCAGCTGATTGCGAGCAATCCGCTGTATGCGCGGTTGGCGGCGTTGCAGTTCAGTGATGGGGATGAACCGGTTCAACCCTAAGCGGGGAGGGCGAACGGTTTATTGTGGCGAGCGAGCTTGCTCGCGCTGGGCTGCGAAGCAGCCCTGAAACCGGACACCGCATTCTGTCTGGGTAAATACGGTGCCCTTGTTGAGGCTGCTGCGCAGCCCGGCGCGAGCAAGCTCGCTCGCCACAGGGATGTGGTGTGTTATTGGTCGTCGAAGTAGCGCTCATGCCAATCCACCAACGGCTGCGGTGAATTGAGCTTCTGCCCGTAGATCACCGAATAAGACAGCACGTTCTGCACATACTGGCGGGTTTCGTCGAACGGGATACTTTCTACCCACACGTCGAAACTCAGGTGGTCGGCGCCACGCAGCCATTGGCGTACGCGGCCGGGGCCGGCGTTGTAGGCGGCGGAGGCGAGCACGCGGTTGCCGTTGAACTGGCTGTGCACCTGGCTCAGGTAGGCAGCGCCGAGCTGGATGTTCTTGTCCGGGTCGAGCACCTGGGCCGGGGAGGCCAGGGGGATGCTGAACTTGCGCGCGGTCTCTTTGGCAGTGCCGGGCATCAGTTGCATCAGGCCGCTGGCGCCGACGCCGGAGCGGGCGTCGTCCATGAAGGCGCTTTCCTGGCGGGTGATAGCAAACACCCAGCTCGAATGTAGGCCACGCACCTTGGCTTCGCGCACCAGGGTGTCGCGGTGGGCCATCGGGAAGCGGATGTCCAGGTCGTCCCAGTATTGCGCCTGGCTGATGGTGCGGATCGCCGGGAAGTACCACTTCATGTCGTAGGCCAGCTTGGCCTGGGCGACCATTTCATCGCGGTTGAAGTGGCGGCTGACGTGGTACCACTCGCGGCGGCCATCGACGATCTGGCCGCGGGCGTAGAACTCCAGGGCACGCCGTACGCCTGGGGTGTTGCGCACCTTGTTGACCAGCGCCTGGCTCATCACCAGCGGTCGGTTGGTCAACTGGTACGGGGATTTGGAGCGGTCGGCGGCGAGGAAGCCGTAGAAATCCCGCTCTTTGGCCACGTTTTTATACAGCACCAGCGCTTGCGGGTTTTTCGGCTCGGCCAGTTCCAGGCTGCGGGCTTGCCAGTAGCGCCAGCGGTTGGTGGTCGCCAAATCCTGTGGGAGCTTGCGGGTGAGCTGGTAGGCATCTTCCCAGCGTGCCAGGCGCAGCAGCAGGCGCAGGCGCCATTCGGACACGGTGTTGTCGCGCAGTTCCGGGTCGTACTGGGTCATCACGTCGAGGGCGCGCGGGTCGTAGCGACGGGCCAGGGTCAGGCCGATTTCGCGGGCGATCGACACTTTTTCGTCACGGGAGAAGTGCATGCTGCTGGCGTAGCCGTCGAGCAGGGCCATGGCCTTGTCCGGGTCCTGGCGCGCCAGGCGGCGCAGGCCCAGGCCTACGGCGTCGGACATGGCCTCGTTGACCGGCCGGAAGCGCGACGGGTCGCCAAGCATGTCGGGCTTTTGCGCCACGTCCACCATCAGGCGGCCTTGGGCGCCGAGGGTTGGCAGGGTTTTCACCAGGCTGTTGGCCAGCGCGTAGTTGCGCGCTTCGGCGGCGAGCTTGGCGCGGTCCCAGATCTTCTGTTCGGTGAGTTGGCCGTCGGCGGCCCACTGGGCGAAGGTGGCATCGCAGGCGGCAGGCTGGGATTTCCCGGTCAGCCAGAGCTTTTCGGTGGTCTTGTAGCCTTCGGCCTTCAGATTGTGGGTGAGCTGGAACTGGCCGTGCAGGCAGTCCAGTTCAACGAAATTGAGCTTGGGGTCGTAGTACTTTTCAAAGGTCTGCCAGTCGCCACGGTCGGCCAGCCAGCGCAACCAACGCAACTTCATCCAGTTGGCCTGGGGCAGGTCGCCGTTTTTGGCGAGGAACTGTTCGATTTCCTCGTTGCTTGCGGTTTTCAGGCGCGCGGTCAACTCGTCATAGGCCAGGTACGGCGTCAGCGGGTAGTCGGCCAGTGCCTGGCTGTATTGCATGTATGGGCCGGAATCACCCTTGGCCAGGGCGCGTTTGGCTTCATCGTAATACTGGCGTTGGGTGGTGAGGTCCACGGCCTGGGCAGATTGGGCGGCAGTGGCGGAAAGAAGCAGACAAGATAAAAAGTTGAAAAGGCGACTGCGCATGAGACGTCCGTGCAGAGAAATCACGAATAGCGCCGGCGCGGCCGGCACTGATTGCCCCTAGCTTAGCCTTTTGCTCGACGCAGGCGAAAGCTTTGCTGGCCGGTTCGTTCAGGTTGTCCGGAAATGTCCTACAGAACGTGTCTATAGAGAAAATGCCAGCCGCATCCCACCCCTAACTCAGGTAGAATGCGCGCCCAGTTTTTGGAGAAGCGTATGACCCTGCTCAAATTCAGCGATGTGTCCCTTGCTTTCGGCGCTATGCCGTTGTTGGACAAGGTGTCCTGGCAGATCGCCCGTGGTGAGCGGGTGTGCATCATCGGCCGCAACGGTACCGGCAAGTCCAGCATGATGAAGCTGGTTAAAGGCGATCAGAAGCCCGATGACGGCTCTGTCTGGCGTGCCCCGGGCCTCAAGATCGGCGAATTGCCGCAAGAATTGCCGGTGGCCGACGGACGGACAGTGTTCGACGTGGTTGCCGAAGGTCTCGACGGCGTTGGTGAGTTGCTGGCCCAGTACCATCACCTCGCGCAGAACTGCGTTACCGAAGACGACCTGAACAAGCTGATGCATGTCCAGCAAGACCTCGAAGCCCGTGACGGCTGGCGCTTGCAGCAACTGGTCGACAGCACCCTGAGCCGCCTGCAACTGCCGGCCGACAAGACCCTCGCCGAGTTGTCCGGTGGCTGGCGTCGTCGCGTGCTGCTGGCCCAGGCCCTGGTGTCCGAGCCAGACCTGCTGCTGCTCGATGAACCAACCAACCACCTGGACATCGGCGCGATCGCCTGGCTGGAAGAAGCCCTCAAGGAATTCCAGGGCGCTGTGCTGTTCATCACGCACGACCGTTCCTTCCTGCAAAACCTGGCCACGCGCATCCTCGAACTGGACCGTGGCGGCCTGATCGACTGGAACGGCGACTACGCCAGCTTCCTGGTGCACAAGGAAGCCACGCTGGCGGCTGAAGAAACCGCCAACGCCCTGTTCGACAAAAAGCTGGCCCAGGAAGAAGTCTGGATCCGCCAGGGCATCAAGGCCCGTCGCACCCGTAACGAAGGTCGCGTACGCGCCCTGAAAGCCCTGCGTGTTGAGCGCAGCGAGCGCCGCGAGCGTACCGGCAAGGCCAATATCCAGCTGGATACCGCCGACAAGTCGGGCAAGCAGGTGATGGTGCTGGAGAACGTCAGCTTCCATCACCCGAACGGTCCGTTCCTGATCAAGGACTTCTCCATGGTCCTGCAGCGCGGCGACCGTATCGGCCTGCTCGGCGCCAACGGCACCGGCAAGACCACCTTGCTCAAGCTGATGCTTAACGGCCTGCAACCGACCAGCGGCACTGTGGAAGAGGGCACGCGCATCGACGTGGCCTACTTCGACCAGTTGCGCCACCAGTTGGACCTGGAAAAAACCGTGATCGACAACGTCGCCGAAGGCCGCGACTTTATCGATATCGACGGCCAGAGCCGCCACGTCCTCAGCTACTTGGGCGACTTCCTGTTCAGCCCGCAACGTGCGCGGACGCCGGTGAAGGCCTTGTCCGGTGGTGAGCGTGCGCGCCTGCTGCTGGCCAAGCTGTTCAGCAAGCCGGCCAACCTGCTGGTGCTCGACGAACCGACCAACGACCTCGACGTGGAAACCCTCGAACTGCTGGAAGAGGTCCTGCTGACCTTCAACGGTACCGTACTGATGGTCAGTCACGACCGGGCATTCCTCGACAACGTGGTCACCAGCACCCTGGTCTTCGAAGGTGAAGGCAAGGTGCGTGAATACGTCGGTGGTTACCAGGACTGGCTGCGCCAGGGCGGCTCGCCGCGCCTGCTGGGCGTGACCGAGAGCAAGTCCGGCAAGGCCGACTTGAACTCGGCGGTGGTCACTCCGGTGGCTGCTGCTGAGCCGGCTGTCGAAGCTGCACCGGCTGCCAAGAAGAAACTGAGCTACAAGCTGCAACGTGAGCTGGAAGCCTTGCCGGGTGATATCGAGGCCAAGGAGCAGCAGATTGCGGCGGTTGAAGCGGATATGGCTGACGCGGGTTTCTACCTGCGTCCGGCGGCTGAGACGGCCAAGGTCATTGCGTCCCTGGAGACGTTGAACCAGGACTTGGAAGTGCTGGTTGAGCGTTGGGCTGAGTTGGATGCCTGAGTGATCTTGCTGCACTAAAAAGCCCGGCGTTCATTCCTGTGAGCGCCGGGCTTTTTATATGAAGTGCGATCTAAAAATGTGGGAGCTCGGTAGGGCTTAAGGGGCTTTGACCAGCTTGACGGCCAGTACGTCGCACGGCGCACCGTGCAGCACATCATTGGCAGTGGAGCCCAGCAACAGCGCCAAACCATGACGGCCATGGCTGCCGACCACGATCAGGTCGCACGCCTTTTCCTTGGCCAGGTGGTGGATTTCCTGGCGCGGTTGGCCGTAGGTCAGGTGGCAGTCTTCCTTTTTCAAGTGCGGGTATTTGAGAATCAAACGGTCAAGGCGCTCTTTGGCCTGGTCGAATTGTTGTTGCTGCAACTGGGAAAGGTCCATCGGTACGTCGCCGCCAAAGGCCATGGCCATGGGCTCGACGATATGCACCAGCGAGAGAATGGCGCCATTGGCCAATGCAGATTCCTGTGCGCGCTTGATCACTGGATCGCACTCTTCGGTCAGATCGACAGCGACCAGAATATGTTGGTAGGGCATGAGGCGTTCCTCCAAGGGACTGCAATAAATTCAGTATGGCTGCTTTCAAGCGGATGGGGTTGCGTCAGATCAAATCCGCTCATCTAGAAATTCGGGAGTACACATATGACGGTCTGGATAGTGGTGTCAATCCTTGTGGTGGTGTTGAGCCCTCTGGCATGGCTGCGTCCGTCGCGCCATCAGAGCGGGCGCATGGCCCTGCGCATGGAGGCGCGCCGCATCGGCCTGGCCATGCAGTTGTCGCCCCAGGAGTGGCCGCACTGGCTCAAGCAGGAGCCGCCGAGCCCGTGTGCGCAGTACTGTCGGCCACGCCGTGGCAGCACGCCGGCGCTCTGGAGCTATTGGCAGTTGGAGCCGGGGGTGTGGGTCAACCAATGGCGTGAAGTCTGCGTCGATGAGAAGTTGTTGCCGTATTTTTCGACGCTGCCGGACAACGTCTACAAGATCGAGGCCGACAAGCAGATGATCGCCTTGTATTGGGGCGAGAAGGGCGAGGCGACGGTGTTGCAGGATATCGACAAGCTGCTCAAGGCCCTGGCCTGATAAACACCAGGCAATAAAAAGCCCGACATCATCATCGGGCTGGAGTTGGCCAGGCAGGCCGGTAATTTCGTGTCTCTCGCGTCGGATGTTCATCCAGACGCTTTACGGTTGCGGCTAGCCTAGCCGCATATCCCGTTCTGTACAGCGTTTTTCCAGAACTTTTCTATTATTGATTTCGTGAATATTTGAATATTGACGAGGCGCGTGCCTGTGCTTCGGGTTCTGAAATGACTGGAAAGTCGCGTTTTTCCTAGCCTTTCGAGCGATTGACAATTGCCCGGAATTGGATGAAGGTGGCGTACCCAAATCAAACGGGCGTATGAATTGAGCGTTTGTCTGTCAGACCGCTCATACAGAACCCCGACTATCGCATTGGCGGGTGTGCCTGGCGGATTGGCCTGAACGTTGACGAAAACCTCAATGTCCAACCAATAGGCCAGCGTCCAATGTGTACTGTTCAGCGTCCATATCGTGGAGATCAGTTGATGATTTACGAAGGTAAAGCCATCACGGTTAAGGCTCTTGAAAGTGGCATCGTCGAATTGAAATTCGACCTCAAGGGTGAGTCCGTCAACAAGTTCAACCGTCTAACCCTGAATGAATTGCGTCAGGCCGTAGACACCATCAAAGCAGATGCCTCGGTCAAGGGTGTGATCGTTTCCAGCGGCAAGGACGTATTTATCGTCGGCGCGGACATCACCGAATTCGTCGACAACTTCAAGCTGCCCGATGCCGAGCTGGTGGCTGGCAACCTCGAAGCCAACAAGATTTTCAGCGATTTCGAAGACCTCAACGTACCGACCGTCGCCGCGATCAACGGCATCGCGTTGGGCGGCGGCCTGGAAATGTGCCTGGCGGCGGACTTCCGCGTCATGTCGGCCACGGCCAAGATCGGCTTGCCTGAAGTCAAGCTGGGCATCTACCCAGGCTTCGGTGGCACCGTTCGTCTGCCGCGCATCATCGGTGCCGACAACGCCATCGAGTGGATCGCCGCCGGCAAGGAAAACCGTGCTGAAGACGCGCTGAAAGTCGGTGCCGTCGATGCCGTGGTTGCCCCGGACAAACTGGCCGAAGCCGCATTGAACCTGATCAAGGGCGCCATCAGCGGCGAATTTGACTACAAGGCCAAGCGTCAGCCGAAGCTGGAAAAACTCAAGCTCAACGCCATCGAACAAATGATGTCGTTCGAAACCGCCAAAGGTTTCGTGGCTGGCCAGGCCGGCCCGAACTACCCGGCGCCGGTTGAAGCGATCAAGACCATCCAGAAGGCGGCGAACTTCGGTCGCGACAAAGCCCTGGAAGTGGAAGCGGCAGGTTTCGTCAAACTGGCGAAAACCTCGGCAGCCCAGAGCCTGATCGGCCTGTTCCTGAACGATCAGGAACTGAAGAAAAAAGCCAAGGCCTACGACGAAATCGCTCGCGACGTGAAACAGGCTGCCGTCCTCGGCGCCGGTATCATGGGCGGCGGCATCGCCTATCAGTCGGCGTCCAAAGGCACGCCGATCCTGATGAAAGACATCAACGAGCACGGCATCGAGCAAGGCCTGGCGGAAGCCGCCAAGCTGCTGGTCGGCCGCGTGGACAAAGGTCGCATGACCGCCGCGAAGATGGCTGAAGTGCTTAACGGCATTCGTCCTACGCTGTCCTACGGTGATTTCGGCCATGTCGACCTGGTGGTCGAAGCGGTTGTTGAGAATCCGAAGGTCAAGCAGGCGGTACTGGCTGAAGTCGAAGGCCACGTGAAGGAAGACACCATCCTGGCGTCGAACACCTCGACCATTTCCATCTCGCTGCTGGCCAAGGCCCTCAAGCGCCCGGAAAACTTCGTCGGCATGCACTTCTTCAACCCGGTGCACATGATGCCGCTGGTGGAAGTGATCCGTGGCGAGAAGTCCAGCGAGCTGGCCGTTGCCACCACCGTTGCCTACGCGAAGAAAATGGGCAAGAACCCGATCGTGGTCAATGACTGCCCGGGCTTCCTGGTCAACCGCGTGCTGTTCCCGTACTTCGGCGGTTTCGCCAAGCTGGTCAGCGCGGGCGTGGACTTCGTACGCATCGACAAAGTCATGGAAAAATTCGGCTGGCCAATGGGCCCGGCGTACCTGATGGACGTGGTCGGCATCGACACCGGCCACCATGGTCGCGACGTGATGGCTGAAGGCTTCCCGGATCGCATGAAGGACGACCGCCGCTCGGCGATCGACGCGCTGTACGAGGCCAAGCGCCTGGGCCAGAAGAACGGCAAGGGTTTCTACGCCTACGAGGCTGACAAGAAGGGCAAGCAGAAGAAAGTGGTCGATCCATCGGTTCACGAAGTACTCGCGCCTGTCATCTACGAGCAGCGTGAGGTGTCGGACGAAGACATCATCAACTGGATGATGATCGCCCTGTGCCTGGAAACCGTGCGTTGCCTGGAAGACGGCATCGTCGAAACCGCCGCCGAAGCCGATATGGGCCTGGTGTACGGTATTGGTTTCCCTCCATTCCGTGGTGGTGCGCTGCGTTACATCGATTCGATCGGTGTGGCCGAGTTCGTTGCCCTGGCTGATCAATACGCTGATTTGGGCCCGCTGTACCACCCGACCGCGAAGCTGCGTGAAATGGCCAAGAACGGCCAGAGCTTCTTCGGTTAAGCGCCCAAACGACTAGAGCGAGACTATTTATGAGCTTGAATCCAAGAGACGTCGTGATTGTGGACTTCGGTCGCACTCCGATGGGCCGCTCCAAGGGCGGCATGCACCGCAACACCCGCGCCGAAGACATGTCGGCGCACCTGATCAGCAAATTGCTGGAACGCAACGTCAAGGTCGATCCGAACGAAGTCGAAGACGTGATCTGGGGCTGCGTCAACCAGACCCTGGAGCAGGGCTGGAACATCGCGCGCATGGCGTCGCTGATGACCCAGATCCCGCACACCGCTGCCGGCCAGACCGTCAGCCGCCTGTGTGGCTCGTCGATGAGCGCGCTGCACACCGCTGCGCAAGCGATCATGACCGGTAACGGCGATGTGTTCGTGGTCGGCGGCGTGGAGCACATGGGCCACGTCAGCATGATGCACGGCGTCGACCCTAACCCGCACATGTCGCTGTACGCGGCGAAAGCCTCGGGCATGATGGGCCTGACGGCGGAAATGCTCGGCAAAATGCACGGCATCACCCGTGAAGCCCAGGACGCGTTCGGCGTGCGTTCCCACCAGCTCGCCCACAAGGCGACCGTGGAAGGCAAGTTCAAGGATGAGATCATCCCGATGAACGGTTACGACGAGAACGGTTTCCTGAAACTGTTCGACTACGACGAAACCATTCGTCCGGACACCACCCTGGAAAGCCTGGCGGCCTTGAAGCCAGCGTTCAATCCAAAGGGCGGCACCGTGACGGCGGGCACTTCGTCGCAAATCACTGACGGCGCTTCGTGCATGATCGTGATGTCGGCGCAGCGTGCCCAGGACCTGGGTATCCAGCCGCTGGCGGTGATCCGTTCGATGGCCGTGGCGGGTGTGGACCCGGCGATCATGGGCTATGGTCCAGTACCGGCCACACAAAAAGCCTTGAAGCGCGCGGGCCTGACCATCTCCGATATCGACTTCTTTGAGCTCAACGAAGCTTTCGCCGCACAGGCCCTGCCAGTGCTGAAAGATTTGAAAGTGCTCGACAAGATGAACGAGAAGGTTAACCTGCACGGCGGTGCGATTGCCCTGGGCCACCCGTTCGGTTGCTCCGGTGCACGTATCTCCGGCACTTTGCTTAACGTGATGAAGCAAAATGGCGGCAACCTTGGGGTTGCCACCATGTGCATTGGTCTCGGCCAAGGCATTTCCACCGTATTCGAACGCGTCTAAGCGTTGGGTTGACGGAAGCCGGGGCCCAGTGCCCCGGTTTTTGTTTTTGGGTGGTTTCGTAATTTTTTTTTAACAAATTTTGCAAGAGGGCCAGAGCATGAAAGTCGAACCAGGGCTCTACCAGCATTATAAAGGTCCGCAGTACCGTATTTTCAGTGTGGCGCGGCACTCCGAGACTGAAGAAGAAGTGGTGTTCTACCAAGCACTGTATGGCGATTACGGCTTTTGGGTGCGCCCTTTGAGCATGTTCCTGGAGACTGTCGAAGTTGACGGCGAGCAGGTCCCGCGCTTTGCTTTGGTGCAGGCCGAAGCCAGTCTTTTTTCAGAGCGATAACGGCAGGTCGCGCAGAATGCTGCGCTTGACCTCACCTTGTTGCCACTATATATAGCGTTGCCGCGACAGGCGCCAACTGCCTCTCACTTCTCGAATTCAGGAATTTTCCGATCCATGGGCAAATCGCTGGTCATTGTGGAATCCCCGGCTAAGGCCAAGACCATCAACAAGTACTTGGGTAACGAGTACGTGGTGAAGTCGAGTATCGGCCATATCCGAGACCTGCCCACCAGCGGTTCGGCTAGCGCCAGCAAGGAGCCTGCCGCCAAGCGCGGCAAGGCCGCTGCGGGCGAAGGTCCGGTGCTCACGCCTAAAGAGAAAGCGCGCAAGCAGCTGGTCTCGCGCATGGGTGTAGACCCGGATCATGGCTGGAAGGCCAAGTACGAAATCCTTCCGGGCAAGGAAAAGGTCATCGAAGAGCTGCGCCGGCTCGCCAAAGATGCCGACACCATCTATCTCGCAACGGACTTGGACCGCGAAGGGGAAGCCATTGCCTGGCACCTGCGGGAAGCCATCGGCGGTGATGACAGCCGCTACAAGCGTGTGGTGTTCAACGAAATCACCAAGAAAGCCATCCAGGAAGCCTTCTCCAAGCCGGGCGAACTGGACATCGACCGCGTCAACGCCCAGCAGGCCCGTCGTTTCCTCGACCGCGTCGTGGGCTACATGGTCTCGCCACTGCTGTGGGCGAAGATCGCCCGTGGCTTGTCCGCTGGCCGTGTGCAATCGGTTGCGGTGAAGCTGGTGGTGGAACGTGAGCGCGAGATCCGTGCGTTCATCCCTGAAGAGTATTGGGAAGTCCACGCCGACCTCGGCACCGCCAAGGGCGCCAACGTGCGCTTCGAAGTGGCCCGCGAGAAAGGCGAGGCGTTCAAGCCGCTGAACGAAGCACAGGCCATGGCCGCGCTGGAGAAGCTCAAGTCTTCCAGCTACAGCATCGTCAAGCGTGAAGACAAACCGACCAGCAGCAAGCCGTCGGCGCCGTTCATCACCTCCACCCTGCAACAGGCCGCGAGCAACCGCCTGGGCTTTGGTGTGAAGAAAACCATGATGATGGCCCAGCGCTTGTACGAAGCCGGCTACATCACTTATATGCGTACTGACTCCACCAACCTGTCGCAAGACGCGGTGGCGATGGCGCGTACGTATATTGAAGGCGAGTTCGGCAAGAAGTACCTGCCGGAGAACCCGAACGTCTACAGCAGCAAGGAAGGCGCACAAGAGGCTCACGAAGCGATTCGTCCTTCTGACGCCAACACCACGCCGGCCAAGCTGACCGGCATGGAGCGCGACGCTGAGCGCCTCTACGAGCTGATCTGGCGTCAATTCCTGGCCTGCCAGATGCTGCCGGCACAATACCTGTCCACTACCGTGACGGTGGCCGCTTCTGATTTCGAGCTGCGCGCCAAGGGCCGTATCCTCAAGTTCGACGGCTACACCCGCGTGATGCCGCAAATCGCCAAGCCAGGCGACGACGACGTGCTGCCGGACATGGCCCAGGGCGACACGCTGAAACTGATCAAGCTTGATCCGTCCCAGCACTTCACCAAGCCGCCGGCCCGTTACTCGGAAGCCAGCCTGGTGAAAGAGATGGAAAAACGCGGTATCGGTCGTCCTTCGACCTATGCGGCGATCATCTCGACCATTCAGGACCGTGGCTACGTGGCGCTGCATAACCGTCGCTTCTACTCGGAAAAGATGGGCGACATCGTCACCGAGCGCCTGTCCGAGAGCTTCTCCAACCTGATGGACTACGGCTTCACCGCCGGCATGGAAGAGAACCTCGATGACGTGGCCCAGGGCGAGCGCGACTGGAAAAGCGTGCTGGACGAGTTCTACGGCGACTTCAAGAAGAAGCTTGAAGTGGCCGAAAGCCCAGAGCACGGCATGCGCGCCAACCAGCCGGTGATGACGGACATTCCGTGCCTGACGTGCGGCCGTCCGATGCAGATCCGTACCGCATCCACCGGCGTGTTCCTCGGTTGCTCGGGCTACAGCCTGCCGCCGAAAGAGCGCTGCAAGGCCACGGTCAACCTAGTGCCGGGCGATGAAATTGCGGCTGACGACGAGGGTGAATCCGAGTCGCTGGTACTGCGTGGCAAGCACCGCTGCCCGATCTGCAGCACGGCGATGGACGCCTACTTGCTGGACGAGAAGCACAAGCTGCACATCTGCGGTAACAACCCGGATTGCAACGGCTACGAGATTGAAGAGGGCACCTACCGCATCAAGGGCTACGAAGGTCCGAGCCTGGAGTGCGACAAGTGCGGCAGCGAGATGCAGCTCAAGACCGGCCGCTTCGGCAAGTTCTTTGGCTGCACCAACGCGACCTGCAAGAACACCCGCAAGCTGCTGAAAAGCGGTGATGCGGCGCCGCCGAAAATGGACCCGGTGAAGATGCCGGAGCTCAAGTGCGAGAAGGTCAACGACACCTATATCCTGCGTGACGGTGCTTCGGGCCTGTTCCTGGCTGCAAGCCAGTTCCCGAAAAACCGCGAGACCCGTGCGCCGTTGGTCATGGAGATCGTGCCGCACAAGGACGAGATCGATCCTAAGTACCACTTCCTGTGTGAAGCGCCGAAGAAGGACCCGGATGGTCGCCCAGCTGTGATCCGCTACAGCCGCAAGACCAAGGAGCAGTACGTGCAGACCGAAGTGGACGGCAAGCCTACTGGCTGGAAGGCGTTCTACGACGGCGGCAAGTGGAAGGTCGAGGACAAGCGCCAGGGGGCTTGATCGACTAGTCTGACTAGGTTGTAGGGACGGGCTTGCTGTGGCGAGGGAGCTTGCTCCCGCTGGACTGCGCAGCAGGCCCAAGCTTTTGGGGGCGCTGCGCACCCCAGCGGGAGCAAGCTCCCTCGCCACATTACACAGCCAGCATCACGCCTCTTTTCGTTGTGGAGACTGCCGTTATGGCCAACGAACTCTATACCCGTACCAATCAGAAAATTTACTTCGCGGGTTTGTCCCTGGAAGCCCTTGGCCGCGCCGAGGAAGGGAAGGAGATGAATGCCATCGCGTTGGTCCAGGCGGGGCGTGAAGCGGCGTTGTTCCACCTCTACGGTGCGTTGCTGGGCTTGTGCCATGAAATCGCCGGGTTCTATCGCTTGCCTCAGGCCGGTTCGCCTCGCGCAGAAATGATCATGACCCACGAAGTCCTGGAGACCATGGCCATCCCCGAACTGGCCGAGCTGGTGGAAATGGCCCAGAGCCCCGACAGTTGGGTGGCGCGCTTGCTCAAGGCCCATGCCGATATGTTCCAGCCGCCGCGCGTTCCCCATGTGCCCAAGGGCGACGTGACCCAGCCGCTGATCGTGGCGGTTGCGCTGGAAGAGGGCGAGCCCAAGCCATTGAGTCGCGAAGAGCTGGAAGGCTGGCGCCAGGAACTGAAAAAGCTGGCCTTGCGCTTTCGCGAAGGCTTGAACGAGTGCTGAGGCACCCCCATTGTTCAGTTACACAGCAGAGAGCACCATTCATCATGCTGTAAAGAAACCTCTTCAGATCCTCAGCGGGGCCGTGTGGATGACTGATATAATCGCGGCCTTTCGTGGAGAACAGACTTTTATGCCAACGTCCTTTCTGGAAATTGTTGAACTGCCTGACGGCCGAATCGAGCTGCGCCGGGCTGAGGACGAGGGTTCTCTGGTGACTTTGGACTTTTCCGAGGACGCCAAGGCGTTCCTGCAAGGCCAGCACGTGGAAGTGGCAAAAGCCATGTTGAGCGTGGGTGTGCAGATGGCAGGCCGCCTGGCGGAAGGCGAGCCGGAGAAGGATGATGGGCCGCGGGTTCTGCACTGAGAGCTGTGGTTAAGGGGCTGTGGTGGCTATGCGGACTTGGCGGGATTTTTGTGGCGAGCGAGCTTGCTCGCGCTGGGCTGCGAAGCGGCCCTGAATAGATTGATGCGGTGTATCAGGCATTCCACGGTGTCTGGTTCTGGGGCTGCTCCGCAGCCCAGCGCGAGCAAGCTCGCTCGCCACAACAAGCTCTCTTGCCACAGTGAGCGCGCGCTAGGCTTGTGGCTTTATCCCAATCGAATATTCAAGCTCTGAGCATCGCCCGTACGTGCAGCACTGATCAGTTGCTGCTTGGCGCTTGCATTCAACGGATTCAACCAACTTACCACCGTATGGCTACGGCCCAGGCGCAACGCTTCGCAGGTCAACTGCTGGGCACTTTGCGCGCCGCGCGGTTGCAGCAGCAGGATGCGCTCACGGTTGAGGCCGGCGTCCCGCAGCCAGGCCTGGGTCAGGCTGGCGGGCGGGGCGATCAGCGTCAGCCAGCGGGCGTCGTCTTGTTCTTCGCTCAGTTCGCGCAGGATTGGCGCCAGCAGGCTCAGGCAGCTCCCGGCCGCACCGCGCAACGACAATTCACTGAACGCCTCGGGCTCGGCGCTCCAGGGCGCCTCGACCGTTTCCTTGAGGATAGGCGCAAGGGGTTGGGCCATAAAGGCCTCGAACAGCGACAGTTGTGTGTGTTGCGGGGTGTGCACGAGCTGCATGATGCCTCCTTTAGCGGCGAATGACGCCGACGCTCAAGCCTTCGATCACCAGGTCCTGATCTTTCAGGTTCACTTCAATCGGGGCGAACTCAGGGTTCTCGGCCAGGAGCCAGACCTTGCTGCCTTCGCGCTTGAAGCGTTTGACGGTGACTTCATCGCCGATACGGGCGACGACGATCTGGCCATTACGGGCTTCGCGGGTGGTATGGACGGCCAGCAGGTCGCCATCGAAGATGCCCACGTCCTTCATGCTCATGCCATGGACGCGCAACAGGTAGTCGGCGCGAGGATGGAAGAAGGTCGGGTTGATGTTGCAGGATTCCTCAACGTGCTGCTGCGCCAGGATCGGCGCACCGGCGGCGACGCGACCGATGATCGGCAGGGTCGATTCGTCGGCCTTGGCTTCGAAGCCAGGGATGCGAATGCCGCGTGAGGCACCTGGGGTCATCTCGATCGCGCCTTTGCGAGCGAGGGCCTTGAGGTGTTCTTCGGCGGCGTTGGGGGACTTGAACCCCAGTTCCAGCGCAATTTCAGCTCGTGTCGGCGGATAGCCGTTGTCATCGAGGCAGCGCTTGATAAAAGCCAGAATCTCAGCTTGGCGTGGCGTCAGTTTTAGCATGTTGATCGCTCTGTCTTTTTATACAGTGACTGGGATTATATACAGTGAACTGCGCTTGGCAATCATCCTTTTCTGCCACTCCGCTGGACGGTCATTCGTCACTCCTCCTACAAGCCGGAGATAGCGCTGCCTACAGACCGGGAAGGATGTGATTAAATAGCGATGAAATAGATGACTGCCCGGCCGGAAAATGGACCTCAGGGTTGACAAGACACAACCTGAAACGTATGTTTCAAACAAGTGTTTGTCAGGCGGAGTAGCCATGGCCCAGTCGGAAACCGTTGAACGCATTCTCGATGCTGCCGAGCAATTGTTCGCGGAAAAAGGATTTGCTGAAACTTCATTGCGGCTGATCACCAGCAAGGCCGGGGTCAATCTCGCCGCTGTGAACTACCATTTCGGCTCGAAAAAAGCCCTGATCCAGGCGGTGTTTTCGCGCTTCCTCGGGCCGTTTTGCGCCAGTCTCGACCGCGAGTTGGAACGCCGCCAGACCAAGCCCGAAAACAAGCCAAGCCTGGAAGACCTGCTAGAGATCCTCGTCGAGCAAGCGTTGGTGGTACAACCGCGTAGCGGCAACGACTTGTCGATCTTCATGCGTTTGCTCGGCTTGGCGTTCAGCCAGAGCCAGGGTCACTTGCGCCGTTACCTGGAAGACATGTACGGCAAGGTTTTTCGTCGCTATATGTTGCTGGTCAATGAAGCCGCCCCGCGTATTCCGCCCATCGAGCTGTTCTGGCGTGTGCACTTCATGCTCGGCGCCGCGGCGTTCAGCATGTCCGGGATCAAGGCCTTGCGCGCCATTGCCGAGACCGACTTCGGTGTGAACACCTCTATCGAGCAGGTCATGCGCTTGATGGTGCCGTTCCTCGCCGCCGGCATGCGCGCCGAAACCGGGGTGACCGACCAGGCCATGGCTGCCGCGCAATTGCGCCCACGCAGCAAATCCACGCCGGCCGTCGCCAAGGTTTGACCGTCCCGGGTGTGCGCGGCCGCTTGCATCCGCTAAGCTAGCCGCCCATGCCGAATTCAGCTATTTACTCGCAACCCGCTGTACTCACCGTGCTTATCGCATCGGGTGAGTGCCGCGGGTTGTGTGCGTTATTTAAGGAAGGTTTATGACTGCTGCCCTGCAAGGTTCTTTGATGGTTGACGTGGCCGGCACCTGGCTGACGGCCGAGGATCGTCACCTGTTGCGCCAGCCTGAAGTGGGCGGCCTGATCATTTTTGCGCGCAACATCGAGCACCCACGCCAGGTGCGGGAGCTGAGCGCGGCGATTCGCGCCGTGCGCCCGGACCTGCTGCTGGCCGTCGACCAGGAGGGCGGTCGTGTGCAGCGCCTGCGCCAAGGCTTTGTACGCCTGCCAGCCATGCGTGCGCTGGCCGACAACCCCAACGCCGAATACCTGGCCGAGCAGTGCGGCTGGATCATGGCCACTGAAGTGCTGGCCGTGGGGCTCGACCTGAGCTTTGCCCCGGTACTGGACCTGGATTACCAGCGCAGCGCCGTGGTCGGTACCCGTTCTTTCGAAGGCGACCCCGAGCGCGCCGCCGTGCTCGCCGGGGCCTTTATCCGTGGCATGAACAGCGCCGGCATGGCCGCCACCGGTAAGCATTTCCCGGGGCACGGTTGGGCTGAGGCCGATTCCCACGTTGCCATTCCCAATGATGAACGCAGCCTGGAACAGATTCGCGCCAATGACCTGGTGCCTTTCGCACGCCTGAGTAAGCAGTTGGCCGCAGTCATGCCGGCCCACGTGATCTACCCGCAGGTCGATTCCCAGCCCGCAGGCTTTTCGCGGCGCTGGTTGCAGGACATTTTGCGCGGCGAGTTGCAGTTTGATGGGGTGATTTTCAGCGATGACCTGTCCATGGCAGGCGCCCATGTGGTCGGTGATGCGGCCAGTCGGATCGAGGCCGCGCTGACGGCGGGTTGCGACATGGGGTTGGTGTGTAACGATCGAGCGGCGGCGGAGTTGGCATTGACGGCCGCCCAGCGGATGAAAGTGACGCCGTCGGCGCGGATTGCGCGGATGCGTGGGCAGGCGATGGCTTCGACGGATTACAAGCAAGACCCGCGGTGGTTGGCGGCGCTGACTGCGTTGCGGGATGCTCAGTTGATTGGCTGAAGACCGCGTTGCGGCCATCGCAGGCAAGCCAGCTCCCACATTTTGACCGCGTACTGCCTGAAGAAACTCGGTCAAATGTGGGAGCGGGCTTGCCCGCGATAGCGGTCTAACAGTCAGCGCTTCTCTTGCTTATTGGGCAACGGCGCAAACAACGCCTCGATATCCTCATTACCCAACTGCCAATCCCCCGTCGTACGCCCATCCAGCACGCCCGCCGCCAAGTCGGACTTTTCCTTCTGCAGATGCTGGATTTTCTCCTCCACCGTGCCCCGCGCAATCATCTTGTAGACGAACACCGGCTTCTCCTGGCCGATGCGGTACGCGCGGTCGGTGGCCTGGTTTTCCGTGGCCGGGTTCCACCACGGGTCGTAATGGATCACCGTGTCCGCTTCCGTCAGGTTAAGACCCACACCGCCGGCCTTCAGGCTGATCAGGAAAATCTGCAGCTTGCCGCTCTGGAAGTCCTTCACCGGCGTACGCCGATCACGGGTCTGGCCGGTCAACAGGGCGTAGGCAACGCCGCGTTTTTTCAGCTCGGCTTCGATCAGGCTGAGCATCGAGGTGAACTGCGAAAACAGCAGGATCCGCCGCCCCTCGGCAAACAGTTCTTCGAGCATTTCCATCAGGCTGTCGAGCTTGCCCGAGCTGCTGCCACGGGCGGGCAGGGCGGCGTCGTTGACCAGGCGCAGGTCGCAGCACACCTGGCGCAACTTCAACAGCGCTTCAAGAATGATGATCTGGCTACGCGCCACACCCTTGCGGGTGATTTCGTCGCGCACCTTCTTGTCCATGGCCAGGCGCATGGTTTCGTATACGTCGCGCTGGGCTTCATTGAGATCGACCCAATGGATGATCTCGGTCTTCGGCGGCAACTCGGTGGCCACCTGTTCTTTGGTGCGACGCAGCAGGAAGGGTTTGATCCGACCGTTGAGGTGCTGCAATCGCACTTCGCTGGCGCGCTTTTCGATGGGCACGCGGTAATCGCGGTTGAAACTCTTCACGTCACCCAGCCAGCCCGGCAGGAGGAAGTGGAACAGCGACCACAGTTCGCCCAGGTGGTTTTCCAGCGGCGTGCCGCTCAGGCACAGGCGCTGCCGCGCATTCAGCTCGCGTGCGGCCTGGGCCGCCTTGCTGTTGGGGTTCTTGATGTACTGGGCTTCGTCGAGTATCAGCACATGCAGCGGCTGGGCGGCGAGCAGTTCGATGTCTTTGGGGAGCAGGGCGTAAGTGGTCAGCAGCAGGTCATAGTCCTGCAGGTTCTTGAAGTGCTTCTTGCGCCCGGCGCCGTAGAGGGCCACTACCTTGAGTTGCGGGGTGAAGTGCGCCGCTTCATCGAGCCAGTTGGGGATCAGGCTGGTGGGCATCACCACCATGCACGGACGGTCCAGACGTCCGGCAGCTTTCTCCGTGAGAATGTGCGCCAGGGTTTGCAGGGTTTTGCCCAGGCCCATGTCGTCCGCAAGAATGCCGCCGACGTCCAGCTGGCGCAGCGACTGCATCCAGCTCAAGCCTTCCAGCTGATACGGGCGCAAGGTCGCGTTCAGCCCCTCGGGCGCCACGCAGGTGAAGTCCTTGATGTCCCGCAGGCGCTGGGCGAAGTTGCGGATTTTTTCGCCGCCCTCCCATTGCAGGGGCAGGTCTTCCAGCGGGTTCAAACGAATGGCGTCGGCCTTGGCCAGACGCAAGGTGGTGGTGCCGGCTTCCTGTAGGTAAAACTCGCCGAGGGTCGCCAGTACGGGCTTCAATCGGCCGTAGGGCAGCGCCACTTGCAGCGGGCCATGGCCGTTGGGCAGGCCAGGGATATTCACCAGGATCAGTTCATCATCACGCCGCCGGGCGAGCTTCTCCGGGTTGAGGATTTCGGTGTGGGAGCGCATCAGGTTCAACAGGATCGGCAGCAGGCTCAGGCGCTCGCCGTTGACGATGATCCCCAGTTCCAGGTCGAACCAATCGCGCTCCGGCCCCTCGTCGACGGTGGCGTACCAGTCATCGACGGCGCTCAGGTCGAAGCCGAAATCATCATCGATCAGCAGCTCCCAGCCCTCGGCGCGCAAGGTGGGCGACACGTTCAGGGTGAAGTTCAGCCAGGCGCTGTCATTGACCATCTCGAACAGCTCGCCGGCGCTCTCCGGCAAGGCTTTGCTCTGGCGCGTGGCGATTTTGAAGCCGAGCAAGCGTAGTTGCTCGCGATAGGGCTGTTCCAGCTCGGGATGGCGCTTGATCCGCAGGCTCTGGGTGTCCTGGCGGACGATGATGTCGGCGTTCTTCTGCCCGCTGACATAGTTGCCCAGGTAGTTGAACGACAGCGCCGCCCGGTGCTGGATGTAACGCTGCATCTTGCCGTTGCGCGGTTCAAACGCACTGAACTCGACACTGGCCAGCCACAGGCGTGGCACCGGTGGCACGTCCTCCATCACCACTTGTGGCAACACCACACGGTTGTCCAGCACGGCCTGGAGCTTTTCCAGCAGCTCGGCATCCTGGGCGGCGGCCGGGTAGGCCAGGGTTTCCTGGACCTTGAGCAGCACGGCGGCGATGTGTTTGCAGTTGGTGTGGACGGGGCAGGTGCAGCGGCTGTCGACGAGGATCAGCGTGCCCTTGGCCGACTCGCGCAGCGCGATGGTCTGCCGGTAGACGTTGCCGCCCGAGCCTTCGCAACTGGCGACGATGGTGCTGTCGCCGCACTCGACGATGCGCACGCGGTTCTCCAGGGCATAACGGCGCCCGCGCTCCAGGCTCTGCTCTTTAAAGCGATTGGCCCACGACGGGGCCAGGGGTTTGGTCAACTGCGACGTCAGGGGCATGGCGCGTGATCAGTCCTGAACGTCGGGCGGTGGTGCACTGGGCGGCTTGGCGGTCAGCGAAGTGATCTTGATCAGCAGCGCCAAGTGGCCGCCGTCCAGGTAGTTGAGCTGGTTGTTCTTGGTGCGTACGTCGGCCTGGCTCAGGTGCTCGCTGGCGATCACGCTGCCGTTGCTGTCGAACTGGTTGATCCAGAAGTTCGCGTCGATGTCGGTGAAACGGCCCAGTTGCAGGTTGAGAACACCCTCGATAGGGAATTGGCCGAACTGTTCCGCGCCGTCGGTGATGGCGATTTTCACCGGTTGCTCGCCGAGGTTTTGCTCCCAGGCCTTGTGCGCCAGCACGGTGTAGCTGTTATCGGCGCTGAGCTTGTCGACGATATTGTTCAGGCGCGGCGGGCTCAGTTTGTCGGAAGCCAGGCGCACAGCCCCCGCATCCCAGTTTTCCGGGGCGGCGCGGCTGTTGATGACCGGCTCCGCATTCTGGCGCACCAGGATCATTTCCACCTGGTACGGGCTATCGGCAAACGCCGATGGGGCCACGACCACCAACAACAGGCTCAAAATGCGGAACAGGCGCATTGGGGCGTCCTTCATACGGATTTCGGAATGAGGCGCTCAAACAACGCCTCCAATGTATTAAAGCGTTCTTCGGCGCGTTCCATCGGCACCATGAACTTGAACAGCGTAGCCCCTTCGAACTTGTAGCGGTTGGGCTGGCCCTGGATCAGCTTGATCAGCACCAGTGGGTCCACCGGCGTCTGCGCTTCAAACTCGATGCGCCCGCCTTGTGGTCCGGCATCGACCTTCTTGATGCCCAACTGCTCGGCCTGCAATTTCAGCAGGGTCAGGCGCACCAGGTTCTTGGTCGGTTCCGGCAGCAGGCCGAAACGGTCGATCATCTCGACTTGCAGGTCCTTGAGGCCTTCTTCGTCGGTGGCCGAGGCGATACGCTTGTACAGGATCAGCCGCGCATGCACGTCGGGCAGGTAGTCTTCGGGGATCAACGCCGGCAAGCGCAGGTTGATCTCCGGGCCGCCGCCCAGCGGTTGGTCGAGGTTCGGCTGTTCGCCCTTGCGGATGGCTTTCACCGCCCGCTCAAGCATCTCCATATAAAGCGTGAAACCTACCGCCTGGATCTGCCCGCTCTGGCCGTCGCCCAGCAGTTCGCCGGCGCCACGGATTTCCAGGTCGTTGGTGGCCAGCACAAAACCGGCGCCCAGGTCCTGGGTGTTGGCGATGGCTTCCAGGCGCTTCTCTGCGTCGGAAGTGATCTGTTGGCGCGGCGGCGTGAGCAAATAGGCGTAGGCCTGGTGGTGACTGCGTCCGACGCGGCCACGCAGCTGGTGCAACTGCGCCAGGCCGAACTTGTCGGCGCGCTCGATGATGATGGTGTTGGCGCTCGGCACGTCGATGCCGGTCTCGATGATGGTCGAGGCGATCAGCACGTTGAAGCGCTTGTGGTAAAAGTCGCTCATCACTTGTTCGAGTTCGCGCTCGCGCATCTGCCCGTGGCCGATGGCGATACGCGCCTCCGGCACCAGTTCGGCGAGGTCGGCGGCGCATTTCTCGATGGTCTTCACGTCGTTGTGCAGGTAGTACACCTGCCCGCCGCGCAGCAGTTCGCGCAGCAGTGCTTCCTTGACCGTGCTTTTGTTCTGCTCCATCACGAAGGTGCGCACCGACAAACGACGCGCCGGCGGCGTGGCGATGATCGACAGGTCGCGCATGCCCGACACCGCCATGTTCAGCGTGCGCGGAATCGGCGTGGCGGTGAGGGTGAGGATGTCGACTTCACTGCGCAGGGCCTTGAGCTGTTCCTTCTGGCGCACGCCGAAACGGTGTTCTTCGTCGATGATCACCAGGCCCAGGTTCTTGATCTTCACATCGTCCGACAACAGCTTGTGGGTGCCGATCACGATGTCGATCTTGCCTTCGGCCAAATCGGCGATGGCGGCATTCACTTCCTTGGCCGACTTGAAGCGGCTCATCACTTCCACGGTCACCGGCCAGTCGGCAAAACGGTCGCGGAAGCTGTTGTAGTGTTGCTGGGCGAGCAGGGTGGTGGGCACCAGGATCGCCACTTGGCGGCCGCCGTGCACGGCAATGAAGGCGGCGCGCATGGCCACTTCGGTCTTGCCGAAGCCCACGTCGCCGCAGACCAGGCGGTCCATCGGCTTGGGCGCGAGCATGTCGGCGCGCACCGCTTCGATGGTGGTTTGCTGGTCTGGGGTTTCTTCGAAGGGGAAGCCGGCGCTAAAGGTGGCGTAGTCGGCTTTCGGGTCGGCGAACGCATAACCTTCGCGCGCCGCGCGGCGGGCATAGATGTCGAGCAGTTCGGCGGCGACGTCGCGCACTTGCTCGGCGGCCTTGCGCTTGGCTTTCTGCCAGGTCTCGGAACCCAGGCGGTGCAACGGCGCCAGGGCGTCGTCGCTGCCGGTGTAGCGGGCGATCAGGTGCAGGCTGGCCACCGGCACGTAGAGCTTGGCGCCCTCGGCGTATTCCATGGTGAGGAATTCAGCGGCCTGGTTGTCGATCTCCAGGGTCTGCAAGCCGAGGTAACGGCCCACGCCATGGTCAATGTGCACCACCGGCGCGCCTTCGCGCAGTTCGGTGAGGTTCTTGATCACCGCGTCGTTGTTGGCGTCGGCGCGTTTTTCCCGGCGGCGGCGCTGCATCACGCGCTGGCCGAACAGCGGACTCTCGGCGATCAGTGCCAGCGCCGGGTCATCCAGCAGCAAGCCTTCGTCCAGCGGCGCGATGGTGATCGCCAGGCGGTCTTTGCCTTTGACGAAGTCCGGCCAGCTGTCGACGGTTTTCGGCCGCAGTTTCAGGCGTTCCAGCAGCTCCAGCAGGACTTCGCGGCGACCGGCGGACTCGGCGGTAAACAGCACGCGGCCGGGGAAGTCGCCGAGGAAGTTGGACAGCGCCTCCAGTGGCTGGTTGGCCTTGGCTTCAATCGCCAGGTTCGGCAGCGCTTGCGCGGGGAAGCGTTCGCGGCCACTGCCGGCGTCCACGTCCTGCTGGCTGGCGACCACGCGCGGCCAGCTTTTCAGGCGGGCGAAGCAGTCTTCCACCGGCAGGAACAGCTCGGCGGGCGGCAATAAAGGCCGGGACGGATCGACGCGGCGCTCTTCGTAGCGGTTGCGCACGTCGTTCCAGAAGTTTTCCGCGGCTTGCTCGATGCCCGGCAGCGAGAACACTTGGGTGTCCTGGGGCAGGTAGTCGAACAGGGTGGAGGTTTCGTCGAAGAACAGCGGCAGGTAGTACTCGATACCGGCGGGTGTAATCCCGCTGCTCAAGTCCTGGAAGATCGGGCAACGACGGAAGTCCACGTCGAAGCGTTCACGGAAGCGCGCCTTGAAGCGGGTGACCGCGTCTTTTTGCAGCGGGAATTCCCGTGCGGGCAGCAGCTTGACCGAATCCACCTTGTCGATGGAGCGCTGGTTTTCGGGGTCGAAGGTGCGCAGGGTCTCGATTTCGTCATCGAACAGGTCGATGCGATAGGGCAGTTTGCTGCCCATCGGGAACAGGTCGATCAGCGCACCGCGCACCGCGAATTCACCGTGCTCGTACACCGTGTCCACGCAGCGGTAGCCGCTGGCTTCCAGGCGCGTGCGCATTTGCTCGACATCCAGCTTCTGGCCGATATCCAGCACCAGGCTGCTGCCCAGCAGGAATTTGGTCGGCGCCAGGCGGTGCAGCGCGGTGGTGATCGGCACCACCAGCACGCCGTGGGCCAGTTCTGGCAGGCGGTAAAGGCTGGCGATGCGCTGGGAGATGATGTCCTGGTGCGGCGAGAACAGGTCGTAGGGCAGGGTTTCCCAATCGGGGAAGTGCAGCACCGGCAAATCGGGGGCGAAGAAGCTCAGCTCCTGCTCCAACCGTTCGGCGCTTTGGCTGTCGGCGGTAAGCAGCAGGGTAAAGCGCTTGGCTGCGCTGGCAGCCTCGGCAATGGCCAGGCTCAGGGCGGCACCGGGCAGGTTGCCCCAGTGCTGTTTGCCTGCCGCAGCAGGGAGAAGCGGTAGACGCAGGACGGGCACGGAAGGTTGAGCTCCAAGCGTTGCGACAAAGTCGGTAATTGTAACGGTGCGAGGCGCCGTCTGTCAGTTGCTGACTGAGCCTATTACGGTTTGTAGGAAATGTAGTGGCTAAGACAAACAAAGGCGGGTTTTGACTCATTATGTAGTGCCAAAACCGGCGAGGTTTTCGGAGGGTTACGGACAAGTCGTGCGCTTCGCTCAACTGGTGGCCTTCTGGAACCCGCGTATTTACTGGGCTCCAGCGGGGTGCCTTTTTTTCGCAAGCACTTTTTGTTGCCTGGAGCGCATTGCTCCGAGGCCGGTCGGGCGGCATAATGTAGCCCCTTTTTTCTGCCCCTACATGTGGAAGGTTCCCGTGACTCAGAAGCCCGACCAGTGTCTTGGTGAATGGATCGACCGTGAAGCACTCGCAGAAGCGATGATTCCGCTTATCGGCCAGCTGTACCGCAATAACAATGTGGTGAGCTCGATCTATGGCCGCAGCCTGATCAACCAGTCTGTCATCGCGATTCTCAAAGCCCACCGCTTTGCGCGTCACCGTTCTGCCGACGACAGCGAACTCTCCGTCCACGAAACATTCCCACTGCTCAAAGCCATGAGCGAGCTCAAGCTCGGCGCGGCTTCGGTAGACCTGGGCAAGTTGGCCTATAAATTCCGCAAAGAAGGCGCTGGGCGTACCGCCGAGCAGTTCGTGCGTGAAGAGATGGCCGATGTGGTTGGCCAGCAAAACGCCGGTGGCCGCAAGGGCACTGACGTAGTGCTGTACGGCTTCGGTCGTATCGGCCGTCTGCTGGCGCGCATCCTCATCGAAAAAACCGGTGGCGGCGACGGCCTGCGCCTGCGTGCCATCGTTGTGCGCAAAGGCGCCGACAACGACCTGACCAAGCGCGCCAGCCTGCTGCGTCGCGACTCGGTACACGGTCCGTTCAACGGCACCATCGTCATCGACGAAGAAAACAACACCATCACCGCCAACGGTAACCTGATCCAGGTGATCTACGCGAAGAACCCGGCTGAAGTGGACTACACCCAGTACGGCATCAAAGACGCGCTGCTGGTGGACAACACCGGCGTATGGCGTGATGCCGAAGGCCTGGGCCAGCACCTGGCCTGCCCGGGTATCGACCGCGTTGTCCTGACCGCACCGGGCAAGGGCAAGCTGAAGAACATCGTTCACGGTATCAACCATGGCGAAATCACCGCTGACGACAAGATCGTGTCCGCTGCTTCCTGCACCACCAACGCCATCGTGCCGGTGCTGAAGGCTGTGAATGACAAGTTCGGTATCGTCAACGGTCACGTTGAGACGGTTCACTCGTACACCAACGACCAGAACCTGATCGACAACTTCCACAAGGGCGATCGCCGTGGCCGTAGCGCCGCGTTGAACATGGTGATTACCGAGACCGGTGCTGCCACCGCTGCTGCCAAGGCCCTGCCTGAGCTGGCCGGCAAGCTGACCGGTAACGCGATCCGCGTGCCGACGCCAAACGTGTCGATGGCCATTCTCAACCTGAACCTTGAGAAAGCCGCCACCCGTGAAGAGATGAACGAGTACCTGCGCTTCATGGCGCTGCACTCCGATCTGCATAAGCAAATCGACTTCGTCAACTCGCAGGAAGTGGTTTCCACCGACTTCGTCGGCTCGCGCCACGCCGGTGTGGTGGACGCCGAGGCGACCATTACCCAGGACAACCGTGTTGTGCTGTACGTGTGGTACGACAACGAGTTCGGCTACAGCTGCCAGGTGGTTCGCGTGATGGAAGACATGGCTGGGGTCAACCCGCCTGCGTTTCCGCGCTAAGCCTTTGCGCTGAATGAAAAAGCCCCGACTGGTTCGGGGCTTTTTTGTGGCTGAAGGTTTTGCAGGGGCTGTGAGGGCCTCATCGCAGGCAAGCCAGCTCCCACAGTTGAATGTATTCACAAATAGAAACCTGTGAACCCAGTCCAATGTGGGAGCGGGCTTGCCCGCGATGGCGGCAGCACTGACACACCCTCAATTCAGCAACCCCTCCGACAACCCCTTGGGCGCCAACCAAATCCCCAGATAAGCCTTCGCCAGCTCATCATCGGGACTACTGAACACCACCTCCCCATTGATCTCCAGATTCAACCCACGCCCCGGGCGAAAATCCAGCGCATACCGATCACCCTTTTGGATGTCGCGAAAGCGGGCATGCAAACTGTCCACCTCGGGTTTTAACCGGGCGCCGACCTGTTGGCGTTGCAGCGTGGTATTGGCAGCCTTGATCACATCGCCGCGGTCGATATCGCGAAAGTAATACAGCTCAAGGCGAAGGGCCTTTTGCTGCTCCCAGGCGAGCTTTGCGCGCATGTCGGCTGGGGCATACAGCGCTGCCGCGTAGACATCCGCCCAGAGATAGGTCAGCACCACCTGGTTTTTCAACACCAGTGCATGGGATTGCGCAGGAAAACCGGCTTGCCTGAGCCGGTCAGCCTCATTGGCTTGGACCATGGCCGACAACATCATCAATAAACAGAAAGCGACATGCCGCATAATGGCCGGACCTGCAAAGGGGCTTGCTGGCAGTGTAATTGCAATTTCCTGATGCTGTAGTAAAGGCAAGACTGGCCTACGACGCGACCAAGGGTTAATGTGCGCGGCGTTGAGCCTTATATAGACTGTGCCCCGGTTCACACACTTGAGCCAAAATGTCCTTCATGACCGCTGGCCGCGGCATGATTTAGCCCGGCGTCCAACCGTACGCCTGGCCTGTTCTGAGGAGTACGCATGGCTGTCTACAACTACGACGTGGTGGTACTGGGTTCCGGCCCAGCTGGAGAAGGTGCGGCGATGAACGCCGCGAAGGCAGGGCGCAAGGTGGCGATGGTCGATAGCCGTCGCCAGGTCGGCGGTAACTGCACCCACCTGGGTACCATCCCGTCCAAGGCCTTGCGTCACTCGGTGCGCCAGATCATGCAGTTCAACACCAACCCGATGTTCCGGGCCATTGGTGAGCCGCGTTGGTTCTCGTTCCCGGACGTGCTGAAAAGCGCCGAGAAAGTCATCTCCAAGCAAGTGGCCTCGCGCACCGGTTACTACGCCCGTAACCGTGTCGACCTGTTCTTCGGCACCGGCAGCTTCGCCGACGAGCAAACCGTCGAAGTGGTCTGCCCCAACGGCGTGGTCGAGAAGCTGGTGGCCAAGCACATCATCATCGCCACTGGTTCGCGCCCGTATCGCCCGGCGGATATCGATTTCCACCACCCGCGTATCTACGATAGCGACACCATCCTCAGCCTGGGCCACACCCCGCGCAAACTGATCATCTACGGCGCCGGCGTGATCGGCTGTGAATACGCCTCGATCTTCAGCGGCCTGGGTGTACTGGTGGAGCTGGTGGACAACCGCGACCAGCTGCTGAGCTTCCTCGACTCGGAAATCTCCCAGGCGTTGAGCTACCACTTCAGCAACAACAACATCACCGTGCGCCATAACGAAGAGTATGAGCGGGTCGAAGGCCTCGACAACGGCGTGATCCTGCACCTCAAGTCCGGCAAGAAGATCAAGGCCGATGCCTTGCTGTGGTGCAACGGCCGTACCGGCAACACCGACAAGCTGGGCATGGAAAACATTGGGGTCAAGGTCAACGGCCGTGGCCAGATCGAGGTGGACGAGAACTACCGCACCTGCGTGCCGAACATCTACGGCGCCGGCGACGTGATCGGCTGGCCGAGCCTGGCCAGTGCGGCGCATGACCAGGGCCGTTCGGCCGCTGGCAGCATCGTTGACAACGGCAGCTGGCGTTATGTGAACGACGTGCCGACCGGGATCTACACCATTCCCGAGATCAGCTCGATCGGCAAGAACGAGCACGAACTGACCAAGGCCAAGGTGCCTTACGAAGTGGGCAAGGCGTTCTTCAAGAGCATGGCGCGTGCGCAGATCGCCGGCGAGCCGCAAGGCATGCTGAAGATCCTGTTCCACCGGGAAACCCTGGAAGTCCTCGGCGTGCATTGCTTTGGCTACCAGGCGTCGGAGATCGTGCACATCGGCCAGGCCATCATGAACCAGCCGGGTGAGCAAAATACCCTCAAGTATTTTGTGAACACCACGTTCAACTACCCGACCATGGCTGAAGCCTATCGGGTAGCGGCCTACGACGGCCTCAACCGGCTTTTTTGAGCGGCTCCGGCCGGTGGCCTGAGCCGGCCGGGGAGACCGATTTCAGTAATTCTCGAGGGTGGCAGTGGCCAAACCGGGAAAGTCTGTAATCAGGCTATCTACGCCGAAGTCGGCGAGCCTGCGCATCAGCGCAGGTTCGTTGACCGTCCACACGGACACGTGCAGGCCCTGGCGCTGGGCTTTTTCCAGACGCTCGGGGGTGCATAACGTCCAGTTCAACGCCAGAATCTCACAGCCGTAGTTTTGCGCGACCTTCAGCGGGTCGAGCCAGGCGTATTCGGCCACCAGGCCGCGTGACAGGTCGGGGGTGAGTTCCACCGCCGCTTTCAGCACTTCCCGCGAACTTGACGTGACCGTGACCTTGTCCATCAGGCCGTGGCGCACGGCCATCTCGCGAATCGCCAGCACGGTAGTGGCTGCGCGGGTGCGTGAGGCGCTTTTGACTTCCAGTTGCCAGTGCTCGAAGTCGCATTGTTCGAACAGTTCTTCCAAGCGCGGGATCGGGCACGGTTTGACCCAGCCCGGGCCGCCTTTGCGTGCGTCCATCTTCACCAGGTCCGCTGCCGAGTACTCGACGACTTTGCCGCGCCGGTCGGTGGTGCGCTTGAGGGTCGGGTCATGGATGACCATCAACTCGCCGTCCATGGACAGGTGCAAATCCAGTTCGCAGCGGCGTACGCCGTGCTTGAGGCATTCCTGAAAGCTGGTCAGGGTGTTTTCCGGTGCTTCGCCTTTGGCACCGCGGTGGCCGTAAATCAGGGTCACAGTTGCTCCTATGCGCCAGCGTGTCTGGCGGGGTGAATGCTATTCAGGTGTCTTGGGCGTCGCTTTGTTCCCGCGCCAGGCGGCGTTCCTGGGCTTGTTTCTGCAGGATGTAGCGGGCGAGCAGTTGGCGTTGGGCATCGGTCATGGATTCGAACTCCGTGCCCACGTCAAAGCCAGCGCCTTTGGGATCGCAATGGGTGACCCGTGCGCGCAGCAGCAGGCCGAGCGCCTGGGGCATCAGCACCAGCTTGACCGCCAGGTGTGCGCCGGGGGCGAGCGGGGTAGGGTGCTGGAAGTCGATACCGCCTTCGGAAATGATCACCGGCTGCGGCTCGCCAACGGCCGTGCGCAGGCTTTGCGCCATGACCTGGCTGAGCAGGTCCAGGCGTTTGTTCTGCACTTTGAGGAAGGCGGCGAGGCTGCGGTCTTTCTCGCTGATCTGGCGCAGCAGGTGCTGGGCTTCGAATTCGCTGAGGTGCAGTTCGCTGAGCAAATTGAACAGCGGCGACTCATCCTGCAACACTTCCTTGCTCGCCGCTTCAGGGGCGGACAGGCTTTTGATTTGAAGTGCGATCATGTCGTCGATACGGTAGTATTCGCGGCGCTCTTCTTCATCTAATGTCGACATGGCGAACCCCAGCTAGCGTTAATGGTCTGAGTGTAAAGCTGCTTACCAGACCCCGCCACCGGGACGTCTTCTTTTCCTCCGAACAAGCCCCGACATGTTCAGACCTCTCTTCGTATTTATCGGCACGCGTTATACCCGTGCAAAGCGTCGCAATCATTTTGTGTCGTTCATTTCCTTGACCTCGATGATCGGGCTCGCCTTGGGCGTGGTCGTGATGATCGTGGTGCTGTCGGTGATGAACGGCTTCGATCATGAGATGCGTACCCGCGTGCTGGGCATGGTGCCCCACGCGACCATCGAGGGCGATGCGCCCATCAGTGACTGGCAAAGCCTGGCCGACAAGGTCAAGCAGAACCCCAAGGTACTGGCCGTCGCGCCGTTTACCCAGATGCAGGGGCTGCTGACCAACGACGGCAAGGTGCAGAAGATCCTGCTCAATGCCATCGACCCGGCCCAGGAGCGCAACGTCTCGATCATCGACAAGTTCATGTTGTCGGGCAAGCTCGATGACCTGGCCCCTGGCGAGTTCGGCATCGTGATCGGGGACAAGGCCGCGGCCAAGCTCGGCGTGAACCTGGGCGACAAGCTGACCTTCGTCGCCCCGGAAGTCACCGTGACCCCGGCCGGCATGTTCCCGCGCATGAAGCGCTTTACCGTGGTCGGCACCTTCCACGTGGGCGCCGGCGAGATCGACGGCTATCTGGGCCTGACCAACCTCACCGACCTGGCCCGTCTGCATCGCTGGAAGCCGGACCAGGTGCAGGGCCTGCGCCTCAAGTTCAATGACCTGTTCGACGCCCCGCGTACCTCGTGGGAAATCGCCCAGCATCTGGGCGAATCCCAGTACTACGCCCGCGACTGGACCCGTACCCACGGCAACCTGTACCAGGCCATCCGCATGGAAAAAGCCATGATCGGCCTGCTGTTGCTGCTGATCGTCGCCGTGGCTGCGTTCAACATCATCTCCACGCTGGTGATGGTGGTGAATGACAAGAAAGGCGACATCGCCATCCTGCGCACCCTTGGCGCCACGCCGGGGCAGATCATGGCGATCTTCATGGTGCAGGGCACGGTGATCGGCGTGGTCGGCACCCTGATCGGCACCGCCGTCGGCATCCTGGCCGCGCTGAACGTCAGCGCCGCCATCGCCGGCCTCGAAACCCTGATCGGCCACAAGTTTCTCAACGCCGACGTTTACTTCATCGACTACTTGCCGTCTCAGGTGCAAGCCCAGGACGTGTTGATGGTGGGCGGTGCCGCGTTGGTATTGAGCTTCCTTGCCACCCTGTATCCAGCCTGGCGCGCGGCACGCACCCAGCCAGCACAGGCCTTACGTTATGAGTGAATCGGGCATGAGTGAAAAAGCAATCTTGAGCTGCCGCAACCTGGGCAAATCCTACGAGGAAGGCCCGGAGTCGGTGGTGGTGCTGTCCAACCTGCAACTGGAGTTGCACCCGGGCGAGCGCGTGGCGATTGTCGGCAGTTCCGGCTCTGGCAAAAGTACCTTGCTGAACCTGTTAGGCGGCCTTGATACGCCGTCCCAGGGCAGCGTCTGGCTGGCCGGGGAAGAACTGTCGGCCCTCGGTGAAAAGGCCCGTGGCCAGTTGCGCAACCGCTCCCTTGGTTTTGTGTACCAGTTCCACCACCTGTTGCCGGAGTTCACCGCCCTGGAAAACGTGTGCATGCCGCTGTTGATCGGCAAGACCGCGATCCCGGAAGCCAGTCAACGTGCCAAGGCGCTGCTGGAACGCGTCGGCCTCGGCCATCGTCTGGAGCACAAGCCGGCCGAACTGTCCGGCGGCGAACGCCAGCGTGTGGCCATCGCCCGCGCCCTGGTGAACAACCCGGGCCTGGTGATGCTCGATGAGCCGACCGGCAACCTCGACTCCCACACCGCCCAGGGCATCAAGGACTTGATGCTGGAACTGAGCACCCAGATGCGCACCGCGTTCCTGGTGGTGACCCATGACATGAGCATGGCCCGCCAGATGGACCGTGTGCTGCACCTGCAGGAAGGTCATCTGGTCGCCATCTGACCTGTTTCAAGCCCGGTGTCTGACATCGGGTTTTCTATTTTTCCAACGGTGCCCGCGAATGTTCAGACCGTTATCGATTTTCATCGGCACGCGCTATACCCGCGCCAAGCGCCGCAACCGTTTTGTTTCGTTTATCTCGATGACCTCGATGATCGGCCTCGCCCTGGGTGTGTTGGCGATGATCGTGGTGTTGTCGGTGATGAACGGCTTCCAGCGCGAAATGAGCTCACGCATCCTCGGCATGGTGCCCCACGCCACTATTGTCGGCGTGAACCCGATTGACGACTGGCAGCCAGTGGCCGCTGCTGCGATGAAGAATCCTGAAGTGACAGCCGCAGTACCGTTCACGCAGATGGATGGCATGTTCTCCTACAAAGGCGCGATGCAGCCGATTGAGATCAGCGGCGTCGATCCGGCCCAGGAAGGCAAGGTGTCGATCGTGGCCCAGCACATCGTGCAGGGAAAACTGGAGGACCTGAAGCCCGGCGAGTTCGGCGTGGTGGTCGGCGAAATCACCGCACGGCGCTTTCGCTTGAATGTGGGTGACAAGCTGACCCTGATCGTCCCGGAAATCAGCACCGCGCCGGGTGGCATCACCCCGCGCATGCAGCGTTTGAACGTGGTCGGTATCTTCAAGGTCGGCGCCGAGCTGGATGGCTCCATGGCCTTGATCCACATGGCCGACGCGGCAGAGATCCAGCACTGGCAGCCGAACCAGGTGCAAAGCGTGCGCCTGGCGGTGAAAGACCTGTATGCGGCGCCCAAGGTCTCGGCGGATATCGCCGGCAGCCTGGGCGCGGCCTACAAGGCGGATGACTGGACCCATACCCAGGGCAGCCTGTTCAGCGCAATGAAAATGGAAAAAACCATGATCGGCCTGCTGTTGCTGATGATCGTCGCCGTGGCGGCGTTCAACATCATCGCGACCCTGATCATGGTGGTGAACGACAAGGGCGCCGACATCGCGATCCTGCGCACCATCGGCGCCACGCCACGGCAGATCATGGCGATCTTCATGGTGCAGGGCACGGTGATCGGCATCGTCGGCACCTTGATCGGCGGTGTGCTAGGGGTGATTGCGGCGCTGAACGTGAGTGCGCTGGTGGGCTGGATGGAGCGCGTGACCGGGCAGCATATCTTCAGTTCGGACGTGTACTTTGTCAGCAACCTGCCTTCGGAGCTGCAGGGTGGGGATGTGCTGCTGATTTGCACGGCTGGGTTTGTGTTGAGCTTTTTGGCGACGCTGTATCCGGCGTATCGGGCGGCGAAGATTGAGCCGGCGCATGCTCTGAGATATTCGTAAGCCTTTGGACCGCTGTGGCGAGGGAGCTTGCTCCCGCTGGGCTGCGAAGCGGCCCTAAAAAACTGGGGAGCGCTTCGCACTCCAGCGGGAGCAAGCTCCCTCGCCACAGTGTGAGAATGATCAGGACGGCAGCTCAATCACAAACCTGGTCCAACCCTTCCCCGACTCACAAAAAATCCGCCCGCCATGAGCCCGCACAATCGACTGGGTAATCGCCAGCCCCAGCCCCGCATGTTCGCTGCTGCCCTCGTGGCGCGCCGGGTCCGCCCGGTAGAATCGGTCAAACAGCCTTGGTAGCAACTCTGCTGGAATACCTTCCCCGGTATTTTCAACGGTCAGCCTAACGCCTTCCTCAACACGCACGCGCACTTCGCCCCCCGTCGGCGTAAACCGCAAGGCGTTATCCAGCAGGTTCGACAGTGCCCGGCGCAACATGCCGCGATCGCCAGCCGTGTGCGCAGAACCTTCACGCACCAGGCCGACCTGAGCGTCCTCCGCCAGCAACGCAAAAAACTCCAGCAAGGTGTCCACTTCATCGGCCAATACCAAGGGCTCGCGCTTGGGCATCAGCAAGCCGTGGTCCGCCTTGGCCAGGTACAGCATGTCGTTGACCAATTGCGCCATCCATTGCAGCTCTTCCAGATTGCTGTGCAGCGCTTCGCGGTAGTCCTCCAGCGGGCGCGGTTGGGTGAGGATGACCTGGGTGTGGGTCAGCAGGTTCGACAGCGGTGTGCGCAGCTCATGGGCAATGTCGGCGGAGAACGCCGAGAGGCGCTGGAAGGCATCGTCCAGGCGGCCGAGCATGGCATTGAAGGCTTGGGCCAGTTCGGCCAGCTCGGCCGGCATCTGCGCCTGGGGCAGGCGCTGGGTCAGGGAGTGGGCCGATACGCCTGCCGCCACTTCACCCATGCGCCGCAACGGCCGTAGCCCACTGCGCGCGGCCCAGGCACCCAACAAGGCGGTGGCGAGTGCCGAGAGGCCAACCGTTAGCCAGATCAGATGTTGCATCCGTTGCAGGAAGTGCTGGTGATGGGTGATGTCGAGCATCAGGCTCAGTTGCGGCGAGCCAGGTGTGCCGGCCATCAACGGCGCGTTGTACACCCGGTAGTCGGTACCGGCGTCTTGCAAGCTGTGCAGGCCGGGGGATTCGGGCAAGGTCATGCCGGGTGCGCCGTCAAACCAGCGCTGGCCCGCGCGGGTAATGCGCAGGGTGAGGTCGGGTTGGTGACTGAGTTCGGCGCGCAGTTGGGCTTCGCGCTGGGCGAAGGATTCGGCCGAGTCCACGCCCTGCAAGGTGCTGCGCAGGGCCACGAGCTGGCTGTCGAGCTGTTGTTGGTCCAGCTCGATGAAGTGCGCCTCGCTGGCGCGGTTGAACAGCACGCCGGCGAGCAACGAGACCACCGCGGTACACGCCGCAAACAACAGTGCCAGGCGGCTGGCCAGGGACAGGCGCTGGATCAATTGAAGCGCTCCTCCAGCACGTAACCCATGCCGCGCACGGTGTGGATCAGCTTGTTGGGGAAGTTGTCGTCGACTTTCAGGCGCAGGCGGCGGATCGCCACTTCGATAATGTTGGTGTCGCTGTCGAAGTTCATGTCCCAGACCTGGGAGGCGATCAGCGATTTGGGCAGCACTTCGCCTTGGCGGCGTAGCAACAGCTCCAACAGGGCGAACTCCTTGGCCGTGAGGTCGATGCGCTGGCCGTCCCGCTCGACGCGGCGGCGGATCAGGTCCAGGCGCAAGTCAGCCAATTGCAGGGCGGTTTCCTGTGGCGCGCTGCTGCCACGGCGCAGCAGGCTGCGTACCCGGGCCAGCAGTTCGGAAAAGGCGAAGGGCTTGACCAGGTAATCGTCAGCGCCCAGTTCCAGGCCATGCACGCGGTCTTCCACGGCGTCGCGGGCGGTGAGAAACAGCACCGGCGTCTCCAGGCCGGCGCCGCGCACCGCTTGCAGGATTTGCCAGCCATCGCGACCGGGTAGCATGACGTCGAGAATCAGCAGATCGTAGTCACCGGTCAGTGCCAGGTGCTGGCCGCTGGTGCCGTCGGCCGCCAGCTCGGTGGTAAAGCCGGCTTCGGCCAGGCCCTGGCGCAGGTAATGGCCGGTTTTCGGTTGGTCTTCGACGATCAGCAGTTTCATGGGCGGCTCTGAATGGCGGTGCACGAGGCGCTTTATACCGTGGGTTCCAGGGTAGGGGCGCTACCTGACAAAGTTGTAATCTAGCAGTCAGCTGGCTGGCAGCGGCCCCATCTTAAAGTGCTGTTCAGTGTGTTACACATTTTTGGAGAGTAGAGATGGCATTGCGTACACCCCTGTTGTTGGCGGGTTGCCTGTTGGTAGCGAGTTTTGGTGCGATGGCGGATGCGGCGCATACCTATGCATTTGGCCATGCGGCGCCAGCGTCGCAGGCCACGCGTACCGTGGAAGTGACCTTGCAGGACATTTCCTTTTCTCCCAAGTCACTGGACGTAAAGGCCGGTGAGACGGTGCGTTTTGTCTTGGTCAACAAAGGCCAGCTGCTGCATGAGTTCAACCTGGGCGATGCGGCGATGCATGCCGAACACCAGAAGGAAATGTTGCAGATGCAGGCCAGTGGCATGCTCACCGCCACCGGCATGGGCAAGATGGATCACAGTGCGATGGGCCACGGCTCGATGATGAAACATGATGATCCCAACAGCGTGTTGGTCGAGCCCGGTAAAACCGCCGAGTTGACCTGGACCTTCACCCGGACCACGGGCCTGGAGTTTGCCTGCAACCTGCCGGGGCATTACCAAGCGGGCATGGTGGGAGAGTTGAACGTCGAGTAGGCCGCAAAGGCGGGGGCAAAGGCTGGTAGACTGGTTGCGTTTATTTAGCCAGGTTTCCGCCATGCATCCCGCAGCCGAACATTCGCCGCTGGGCAAGTCCAGTGAATACATCTCCACCTACACCCCATCGTTGCTGTTTCCGATTCCTCGCGCCGCCAAATGGGCTGAGCTTGGCCTGAGCGCCGAGACGCTGCCTTACAAGGGCGTGGACTTCTGGAACTGCTTCGAACTGTCCTGGCTGCTGCCTTCGGGCAAGCCGGTGGTGGCCATCGGTGAGTTCAGCATCCCGGCTGACTCGCCGAATATCATCGAGTCCAAGTCCTTCAAGCTGTACCTCAACTCGCTGAACCAAACCGCGTTCGCCGACACGGCGAGCCTGGAAGCGACCCTGCGCACCGACCTCAGCGCCGCTGCCGGCAAGCCGGTGAGTGTGCGCATCCGCAGCTTGGCCGAGATCGAGGCCGAAGGCGTGATGGCGTTGCCGGGTGCGTGCATCGATAAGCTGGATATCAGCGTCAGCAACTACGAGCACCCGCGCCCCGAGCTGCTGCGTTGCGATGATTCGCGCATTGTCGAAGAGAGCGTGCACAGCCACCTGCTCAAGTCCAACTGCCCGGTGACCAGCCAGCCCGACTGGGGCAGCGTGGTGGTGGAGTACCGTGGGTCCGCGCTGGATCACGCGAGCCTGCTGGAATACATCGTGAGCTTTCGCCAGCACTCGGACTTCCATGAGCAATGTGTGGAGCGGATCTTTCTCGACCTGCAACGTTTGCTCAAGCCTGAGAAACTGACGGTGTATGCGCGCTATGTGCGGCGTGGCGGGTTGGATATCAACCCGTATCGCAGCACTGAGGATGTGGCGTTCCAGAATGTGCGCCTGGCCCGCCAATAGCCTTCACACAGAACCAAATGTGGGAGCAGGCAAGCCAGCTCCCACACTGGTTTCAGGGTTTGGCTTTGAGTTCGGGTCAGATCCCGATGTTGCCCAAGGTGATCATGATATTGCGCAATGTCCCAGAAATCAGCGGGTGCTCAGCGTCGAACTCGATGGCCGCTTGATTCACATCGTCGGAAATACTAGGTGTCTGGGTCGCCGGTTCAAGTTCCAGTTGTAGCTCGAACTTGGCAATCAAGGCTTCCAGTGCTGTACGTTTTTCTTCCGAAAGGGGCGGCTCCTGTTCCAACTGCCCGCGCAGGATCTCGACCTGTTCTTCCAGTTTTTTGCGATCAGGCATGACGTGTTTCCTTTTATCGATAGGCACTGGCATAGACCGCGGCACGCCGAGAAAGGTCTACGGGCTGACCTGTAGACTAATCCACCTGCGCCGACTGTGCATGATCTCGATCAGGGCTTCTCGCCTTTGAGCTGGCGCAGGCTGATGTCGGCCAGGCAGGTGCCGAGCTCGCCCAGGTGGTCGATCACCGAATGCACGCCCAGCCCGTACAGGGCCACGGTGGCCTTGCCGCGCATGTGTTCGCGCTCTTGCTCGCTCAATGCCTGCCATTGCGTCGGGGCCATGCCGCACAGCGAGCCGCAGGACGCCAGGCCAATCGTCCATAGGCCGGCGTTGAGCCCCGATTGCAGCAAGCGCGGTTCGCCGCTGACCAGCACACAGCCTTCCAGGCGTTCGATGTTCAATTCCATCAAGGCCTGCCAGCAGGCATGAGGGGCAGGCCAGCGAATGGAGGAGGGCGATGTTGCTTTCAGCCAGCCGGGCAGGACGGCGGCCAGTGGCGTCGTGATCGAAGCGGGGAGTTCATCCAGCCAGGCGCAGGGCACGCCTTGCTCTTGCAGGCTGCGCAGGATTTTCAGGGCGCCGGGGGTGGCCAGGGAATCGGGCGAGGGCGAATCGCTGCGGGCCTGGGAACCGAAGTCCACCAGGCAACCACTCAGGCCAAACAAAACGGCAGTCAAGGCAGGCGCGCTGGCGATGGCAATCTCGGCGTGAGGCATGACGACATCCCTGAAATAGCTCTGACCCTATCGGAGCGGGATGACAGGTGGATGACACCGCGCTTTAATTGTAGGAATTTTGTGCATTTTTGGCCGGACCTTTCCTGGTTGCTGCCTAAATGGACACTTCCGTCATATACTCACGGCCTTATTCAGGGCATAGCGCCCATGACAGACCATTCAAGGAGCAAAAGCTATGCGCTGGAGCCACTACTTCGCTCAGCTGTCGGTGTGTGCCACTGTCCTGCTGGCCCCGTTTGCCGTTCAAGCCGCATCCGAAGCTGATCCTTGGGAAAGCGTCAACCGCCCGATCTTCACCTTCAACGACACCGTTGATACCTATGCCCTCAAGCCATTGGCCCAAGGCTATCAGTTCGTGACCCCGCAATTCATGCAGGACGGCGTTCATAACTTCTTCCGCAATATCGGCGATGTGGGCAACCTGGCCAACAATGTGCTGCAGCTCAAGCCGCATGCGGCGGGTGTGGACACGGCGCGCTTGCTGATGAACACCACGTTTGGCGTGCTGGGCTTTATCGACGTCGGCACCAAAATGGGGCTGCATCGCAGCGATGAAGACTTCGGTCAGACCCTCGGCTACTGGGGCGTGGGCAGCGGGCCTTACGTGATGCTGCCGCTGCTGGGTCCTAGCACCTTGCGTGACGCGCCGTCCAAGTACGTGGACAGCTACACCCAGCCGTACCGCTACATGAACGATATTGGCTGGCGCAACAGCACCATCGGCCTGAATATTATCGATACCCGTGCCAGCCTGCTCGACAGCGAGAAACTGATCACCGGCGACAAGTACACCTTCATCCGCAATGCCTACCTGCAGAACCGCGAGTTCAAGGTCAAGGATGGCAAGGTTGTTGATGATTTCTAAGCTGTGATGTCTTGAAATGAAAAAAAGGCGACCCTCGAAGGTCGCCTTTTTTGTGCGCGGATTTCAGTGCATTTTCAAGATCTTGAGGCCCAGGTGCTGGTCTTGGCCGTTTGTCTTGGTCCAGACCACCTCAGTGTCCGCTTCCAGGCCCGTGAGGGCAGTGTGCTCGGAATCGATGCGCACCGTCAGTTGGTCACCCACCTGGAATTGGCGCGGCGCCTGCACCTGCATGCCGGAGCTGGAAAGGTCCACGCAAACCCCTGCAATCTCTTGCCCGGCGTGGATCAAAGACACATCGGCATCCACTCGCATGCGGATGAAATCGCGTTTTTCGGCGTAGTCGCGCTCGTGTTCGCTCACGGGTTCCATCCTTACTTTGTGTTGTGGTATTGGCTGTTCTTATAACTCCCAGTGATTTGCGATGTAAAGACGCCCGGCGACCATCGGCATGAGCTTGAAACCCCTGACGGATGGGAGTACCGTCTGCGCCTTAGAAGGGCACCTCTGCTTTACTGTTGTGCGTAGGCCAAAAGCCCGCGCTTTGTAGGACAGAGTGGCTAGAAAGCGAATCCAGTAGTGTGAGTCCGGCCATTGCCGAGCTGCCTACGCCAACCTAATTCTGGCGCCGTTTGCCCACATGCAAAAAACCAGTGCCACGCTGCTGATAATCGATGACGACGAAGTAGTGCGCGCGAGTCTCGCGGCCTATTTGGAAGACAGTGGCTTCAGCGTCCTGCAGGCCAGCAATGGCCAACAGGGTCTCCAGGTATTCGAGCGCGACAAGCCCGACCTTGTGATCTGCGACCTGCGCATGCCCCAGATGGGCGGCCTGGAGCTGATTCGCCAGGTGACTGAGCTTGCGCCGCAGACGCCGGTGATTGTGGTGTCCGGTGCCGGGGTGATGAACGACGCGGTCGAGGCCCTGCGCCTGGGCGCTGCCGACTACCTGATCAAGCCCCTGGAAGACCTGGCGGTGCTGGAGCACTCGGTGCGCCGCGCCCTGGATCGTGCACGCCTGCTATTGGAAAACCAGCGTTATCGCGAAAAACTCGAAACCGCCAACCGCGAGCTCGAAGCCAGCCTGAACCTGCTCCAGGAAGACCAGAACGCCGGTCGCCAGGTACAGATGAACATGCTGCCGGTGAGTCCGTGGACCATCGACGAGTTTCAGTTTGCCCACCAGATCATCCCGTCTTTGTACCTGTCGGGTGATTTTGTCGATTATTTCCGCGTAGATGAGCGCCGTGTCGCGTTCTATCTGGCCGACGTCTCCGGCCACGGCGCGTCTTCCGCGTTTGTCACCGTGTTGTTGAAGTTCATGACCACGCGGTTGCTGTTCGAATCCAAGCGCAATGGCACCTTGCCGGAGTTCACTCCGTCCGAGGTGCTGGGCCACATCAACCGAGGCTTGATCAGCTGCAAGCTGGGCAAGCACGTGACGATGGTCGGCGGCGTGATTGATGAAGAAACCGGTCTTTTGACCTACAGTATTGGCGGTCACCTGCCGATGCCTGTTTTGTATACGCCTGACAGTGTGCGCTACCTGGAAGGACGTGGTCTGCCCGTAGGCTTGTTCAATGAAGCCACCTACGAAGATCACATCCTGGAGCTGCCGCCGACCTTCAGCCTGACGCTGATGTCCGACGGTATCCTGGACTTGCTTCCAGAGCCTACACTCAAGGAGAAAGAAGCCGCCTTGCCCCAAAAGGTCAAGTCGGCGGGCGGCAGCCTGGATGGCCTGCGGCAAGTGTTTGGATTGGCCACGCTGGGGGAGATGCCGGATGATATCGCCCTATTGGTGTTGAGCAGGAATCTTTGATGAGTACCGGAAGAATCCAATTCGCCGAGCAAGACGGGACCTTTGTCCTGAAGTTTGTCGGTGAAGTGCGCCTGACCTTGTGTTCGGCGCTGGATGCGACGATTGAGCGGATTTTCACCGCGCTGAATTTCTCGGCGATCGTGATCGATCTGACCGAAACCCGCAGCATCGATAGCACCACCCTTGGGTTGTTGGCCAAGTTGTCCATTCTGTCTCGGCAGAAGGTCGGCCTGTTGCCCACGGTCGTCACCACCCACGAAGACATCACCCGTCTGTTGCAGTCCATGGGTTTCGACCAGGTCTTCAACATCGTTGACCGTCCGATCCCGTGCCCGGAATGCCTGACCGACCTGCCATCGCAGGATCAGTCCGAAGAAGTGGTACGGGTCAAGGTGCTGGAAGCGCACAAGATCCTGATGGGCTTGAACGAGTCCAACCGCGAAGCGTTCCACGACTTGGTCAACGCCCTCGAACGCCACTGATCCCCCAGTAAAAACTCGGTCTCTGTGGGAGCTGGCTTGCCTGCGATAGCGCCAGCTCAGACAACACAAGACGTACTGCCGAAACCGGCAAGCACAAAAAGGGCGATACCCTCACAGGTATCGCCCTTTTTGTTACTGCCTGCCTTACAACTTGGCGCTCAGCAGTGCCTCCAGCTTCTCCTGGTCGCGAGCAAACTGACGAATCCCCTCCGCCAGCTTCTCAGTCGCCATCGCATCCTCGTTGGACTCCCAACGGAACTGCGCTTCAGTCAGATGCACACGCGCCTCACCGGCGTGGCCTGGAGCCAGTTTGCGCTCCAGCTTGCCGTTGTCGGCCGCCAGTTTCTCCAGCAAGTCCGGGCTGATGGTCAGGCGATCACAGCCGGCCAGTTCTTCGATCTGGCTGAGGTTGCGGAAGCTGGCGCCCATCACCACGGTCTTGTAGCCATTGGCCTTGTAGTAGTTGTAGATGCGCGTCACCGACTGCACGCCCGGGTCTTCCGAACCGGTGTAGTCGCTGCCGTTGGCCTTCTTGTACCAGTCGTAGATACGGCCTACGAACGGCGAAATCAGGAACACTCCGGCTTCTGCGCAAGCCACGGCCTGAGCGAAGGAGAACAGCAAGGTCAGGTTGGTCTGGATACCTTCTTTTTCCAGCTTTTCGGCGGCGCGGATGCCTTCCCAAGTGGACGCGATCTTGATCAGTACGCGGTCACGGCCAATGCCGGCTTTTTCGTACAGGTCGATCAGACGGTGCGCACGCTTGAGTACAGCGTCGGTATCGAACGACAGGCGCGCGTCCACCTCGGTGGAAATACGCCCCGGAACCACTTTCAGGATTTCTTGACCCACCGCAACCGCAAAACGATCGCTGGCCAGGCCGACATCACCGTTGCAGTCTTTGACGCACTCGTCCAGCAGCTTGGCGTAGGCGGGGATCGACGCCGCCTTGAGCAGCAGGGAAGGGTTGGTGGTGGCATCTTGCGGCTTGACCCGAGCGATAGCTTCAAAATCGCCGGTATCGGCTACGACGGTGGTGATTTGCTTGAGTTGTTCCAGCTTGGAAGTCATGGGCGTGCTCTGTCCTATGGGTCTGATGACATTACCCGAGCGCCGACAGGCGCTCAAGGGCGCAAATGCGTTCGATCGTTTGCGAGGGCAACAACCTGAAAACAGCCGTTTGAATGACCGGCCTTGCTGCTAGATAGGAGGGCAAAAAGCTCAGCAGGTTCAACCCTGATGCTAGTGGTTGCCCCCCCAGTCCCCGTGGCGAGGGAGCTTGCTCCCGTTGGGCTGCGCAGCAGCCCCAGAAACCGCGGCGCCATCAACGCCCTTCCAGCAGTGCCCCTGCCTGATCCAGCAACGCCAGCGGATCGCTGGCCTTATGAATATCCACCGACAACAACTGGCGAAACTTCCGTGCCCCGGGAAACCCCGTCCCCAGCCCCAACACATGCCGGGTAATGTGATGCATTGCGCCGCCCGCCGCCAAATGCGCCGCGATATAAGGCCGCAATTGCGCCAGCGCCTCGGCCCGGGTGATCACAGGCTCAGCACTTCCAAACAACTGCTGATCCACCTCCGCCAGCAGATAAGGGTTGTGATAAGCCTCGCGGCCCAGCATCACCCCATCAAACACCTGCAAGTGCTCCGCGCACTGTTCCAGTGTCTTGATCCCGCCGTTAAGAATGATCTCCAACTCTGGAAAGTCCCGCTTCAACTGCGCCGCCACGTCATAGCGCAAAGGCGGAATATCCCGATTCTCCTTGGGCGACAAACCCTCCAGAATCGCAATGCGCGCATGCACGGTAAAACTGGTGCACCCCGCGTCCTTCACCTGGCCGACAAAATCACACAGCTGCGCATAACTGTCGCGGCCATTGATCCCGATGCGATGCTTCACCGTCACCGGAATCGCCACCGCATCACGCATCGCCTTCACGCAATCCGCCACCAGCGCGGGGTGGGCCATGAGGCACGCGCCGATCATGTTGTTCTGCACGCGATCGCTGGGGCAGCCGACGTTGAGGTTCACCTCATCGTAACCACCGGCCTCAGCCATCCGCGCACACGCGGCCAAGTCCGCCGGAACGCTGCCACCCAGTTGCAATGCCAGCGGGTGCTCGGCGTCGTTGTGGCGCAGGAAGCGCTCATGGTCGCCGTGAAGGATCGCGCCGGTGGTAACCATCTCGGTGTAGAGCAGGGCGTTTTTCGACAGCAGACGCAGGAAGAAGCGGCAGTGGCGGTCGGTCCAATCCATCATGGGCGCCACAGAAAAACGCCGGGAGAAGGATTGCGGTGCAGCAGTAGTCAAGGACATTGGACAATCTGAGTGGGCAGGACAGAGGCCGCGAGTTTATCAGGAATCAGGGGGCAGAAATCGTGCTCTGCCGCCCCGGCTCCGACATGTGCCGTCGCAGTCATCCCGCAACAACCGTGCCCTTATGAAAAATCTCCCGCCTGGCGCGACGGCTTATATTCTCGTGTTTGCACGACGCATACATGCCGTCAAATCGGCTGCGGTCGATTTCACCGTATTTGCTCAGCTCTTCCATGACCATCTGATCGTATTCCTGCTCGATCATGAAGCGGAAAACTTCCCGTCGATAATAGAACCCGAATTGAAACGCCAGTACTTCGGCCAAGTAGTCGGTAGGGGTCAGGAAGCAGTTTTCCAGGTCAATGGCTTTGGCTGAGTCTGGCGCATCGGTTTGGATCATCACGTTGTTTGCCCAGAAGTCCATGTGCACGATGCCCTTGTCATGCAAGGCACGCAGCAGGTCGAACGACAGTGTGACCAGGCTGCGGATGTCGCGGGTTTGGTCGAGCCACTGAAGGCCGTTGAGATGGTCATCGAGCATCTCGGTGAAGATGAAGAACTCCTGGATCAAACCAAGCGTGGATTTTCGGTAGCCAAATCCGAGCAAGTTGGCGATCGGTGCGCCACGTTGCTGTGCGACATGGGTATTGATGACCTCTTCGACCGGCCAGTCGAACGCGCCGTCGCGCTTTGCACGCCCGAGGGTCACTCGCAATTTGGGCTTGAAGCTGTCGAGGGGCTGGAATTTGGCGAAGAGGTCGCTTTCCATGCCCTGGAGTGGGGCGCTGATGCGGTCCTGCAACTGATGTCGGCTGTCGATCAGTTCCTGGATCGCCAGCTCGACATTGATATCTGTGTCTTCAGTCAGAAAAATCCTGGCTTTGCGGTGGTCGAGTATCGATGGAAAACTCTGGAGCACACCTCTGTCGGGGAAAATCAAAACACATCCTTGTCACCTGGTAAATGTTACAGAGATGTTACATGGATGGCGCTATTGGATCCAACCTGAACCTAACCTGTCTGAAAAATAAATAGTCATCCTGATGGCGGCTTTTCTTGCCGCCATTGCAGGGGAGCGCTAGGTGCCTCCATGCATCCGCCGTGCGACGAGGTAGACCCCCAGGCCAATCAATGCAGTGGCGGCGCCGATATAGCCGGTGCTGGTCCAGCCCAGGCCAGCGGTAATGGCGATCCCGCCAAACCACGGGCCCAGTGCATTGGCCAGGTTGAACGCCGCATGGTTGGACGCGGCTGCCAGGCTCGGCGCTTCGTGGGCGATGTCCATCAGGCGGATTTGCAGCGGTGCCGCCAGTGCCACCATGGTGCCAACCAGGCCGATGCCCAGCAGCACGCCCCAGAGCGAACCGGCAGCGAATGGGAAGAACACCAGCACCGCCATCGACCACACCAGGATCAAGCCCACGGCGCGAAACTGCATGCGGTCGAACAGTTTGCCCCCCGCGATGTTGCCGATAATGCCGCCGACGCCGAATGCCGCCAGGCCGAATGGAATCCACTGAGGGGCCACTTTGGTCACTTCGAGCATGGTCGGCGCGAGGTAGCTGAATACACAGAACATCCCGGCGAAACCGATGGCGCCAATCGACAGTGCCATCCACACCTGGGGTTTGGTGAAGGCACGCAGTTCTTTGCGCGGGTCGCTGCGTGGTTCGTCGCGGCGCTCGGGCACGAAGCGCCAGACCAGCGCGATGGTGCAGAGGGCGATCAGGCTCACCAGTGCGAACGCCGAGCGCCATCCCAGATGCTGCCCGAGGAAGGTCGCGATCGGGTTGCCCAGCAGCATGGCCAGGGTCAGGCCCATCATCACTCGGGCAACGGCACCGGCGCGTTTGTCCGAGGGCACCATGCTAGAGGCCACTACGGCGGCAATGCCAAAGTAGGCGCCGTGGGGCAGGCCGCTGATAAAGCGAAAAGCCACCAATGAGCTGAATGTCGGGGTGAACGCAGTGGCCAGGTTGCCGAGGGCATAAAGCCCCATCAGCAACAACAGCATATGTTTGCGCAACAGCCTGGCACCGAGGATTGCCAGCAGCGGCGCGCCGACCATCACGCCCAGGGCGTACGCACTGATGGCATGTCCGACCTGGGGTTCGCTCAGGTTTAGATTGCTGGCAATGTCGGGCATCAATCCCATGATCGCGAACTCACCGGTGCCGATAGCGAAGCTGCCGACGGCCATGGCCGCTTCCATTTTGGCGGCGCTGCGCGCGGGCAAGACGTGGCCGGGTGTTTGGTGGATAGACATGGGGCTCAGCTCTCTACGGCGCGCAAGGTTAGCCGGTGATGCTAAAGAACATCGACGGAGGCGTCTAGGACAGGCGTTTCATGCGAAGTCGCTGCCCGATCAGCCGTTGGCGAGGCCCTCGCAGTCTGGCTTGTACGGCAGTTGCAATCGGGTATCGAAAAAAGTGGCGCTATGCCACTAATCAAGGGCTGATGAATGCTTAACTAAAGTGACAGTTTTATGACGATATTTATTGTTCAGTGCTTTCTATTGCGGTGCGGTTTTTTACTGTCCGGACTTTGAGTGGCGCTGAATCACACGTTTGAAATTAAAAGTGAGTAACGGGATCAGGGCAACTAAACACCCTAATGCAAACCCAATGAAAATACCGGGCGCCAAATAGGGTTTAAAGCTTTTTGAATTGAACGCGCTGAAATCACTCAGTGGATTGAATGCCCTGAGACGGTTGTCGGCAGCGAGGGAGGGCAGATTGAGCTTGAGCGCCTGGGTGTTGGCGGTTTCCAGTGCCGACTTCAATTGGGATACGGCCAGCTCTCTTGTGCTGGCCGTGGAGGACACGCGGAATATGTAGGGCTGCTGCGTTCCCGCGCTCTCGACCCCGTTGGCCGTCAGGATGCCCATGGCGGTATTGAACACATCGTCCTGTACCGAATTGTAGAGTCTGATCTCGGAAGGCTGCTCGGCAGTGGGCGCAATATTGGTATTGCGCATTTCGTTATACAGGCTCAATAACGAGGGTTTTGAAATGTAAGTGCTGGCGATCCATTTCGGCGCAGAGGTATAAAAGATCGCGAGAGAAATTGCCACCCCAAGCACGGTTGCAGCAATGATTTTGATCTTGCTCTTCCACAGCGCAAGAATAAACGGCAGAAGATCTATTTCATCATCTCTGTATCGATCGTTTGGTGTCGTCATACTACTCACAAAGAGTCCTGTTTTTACGTGTGGCTGATTGTAGAGTAAATGGAAATATTTGCGCTGGCAGTTGTTACATTTGGCATCGGATTGACCGGAGTGCGAGATGAATAGTTCCGCGTCCGCGCATGTTGGCGCCGCCCAGGCCCGCCTGCCGATGACGGCATTCGACCGCCAAGTCCATATCAGACGCCCCATCCTCCCCGAGCGTGATATTCTGCGCGCCGTCTTGGTCTACGCTTTCCAAGGTGCGTTCACCCGAATACGCGCCGACGGTTGGCTGTCGCCCAGGTAGCTGAAGCCAATAATGATAAGAAGTCAGCGCAGAAGGGACATAAAAGTGAGGTCGATACGTCGGCCTTGTGTGCCCACCCTGCGGCCTTTATGTGAGTGTGCAAACCCCGCGGTGCGTTGCCTGGCGCAGCGTGAAGGAGGGTTGCCCACGATCAGGGGCAGTGGGGCGGATGGCGTTTTATCATAGGTGCTACTGATGTTTAAGAAAGTAAACACTGCCCTGCTGGGGCTGGCTTTGTCGATGGGGATCACGTCCGTTCACGCGGAAGAGGCAAAGAAAGTCGATGTGCTGCTGATCGGCGGCGGCATCATGAGTGCAACCCTGGGTGTTTGGCTCAATGAGCTGGAGCCGGGCTGGTCGATGGAAATGGTCGAGCGCCTTGATGGCGTAGCCGAAGAAAGCTCCAACGGCTGGAACAACGCCGGTACCGGTCACTCGGCCCTGGCTGAGCTGAACTACACCCCGGAAGACAAGAACGGCAACGTTGAGATCCCGAAAGCGGTCGAAATCAACGAAGCGTTCCAGATTTCCCGTCAGTTCTGGTCCTGGCAGGTCCAGCAGGGCGTGCTGAAGAACCCGCGTTCGTTCATCAACACCACGCCGCACATGAGCTTTGTGTGGGGCGATGACAACATCAAGTTCCTGAAAAAACGCTACGAAGCCCTGCAAGCCAGCCCGCTGTTCGCCGGCATGCAGTACTCCGAAGACCCGGCGCAGATCGCCAAGTGGGTTCCGCTGATGATGGAAGGGCGTGACCCTAACCAGAAGATCGCGGCCACCTGGAGCCCGCTGGGTACCGACATGAACTTCGGCGAGATCACCCGCCAGTTCGTTGCTCACCTGCAAACCACGCCTAAGTTCGACCTGAAACTGTCGAGCGAAGTGCAGGACATCACCAAGAACGCCGACGGTTCGTGGCGTGTGAGCTACAAAAACCTGAAAGACGGCACCAAGACCGAAACCGACGCCAAGTTCGTGTTCATCGGCGCGGGCGGCGGTGCACTGCACCTGCTGCAAAAGTCGGGCATTCCTGAAGCCAAGGAATACGCTGGCTTCCCGGTAGGCGGCTCGTTCCTGGTGACCGATAACCCAACCGTGGCCGAGGCGCACCTGGCCAAGGCCTACGGTAAAGCGTCGGTTGGCGCGCCACCGATGTCGGTTCCGCACCTGGACACCCGTGTGCTGGATGGCAAGCGCGTGATCCTGTTTGGCCCATTCGCGACCTTCTCCACCAAGTTCCTGAAGGAAGGTTCGTACCTGGACCTGCTGACCAGCACCACCACCCACAACATCTGGCCAATGACCAAAGTCGGTATTCGTGAATACCCACTGGTCGAGTACCTCGCTGGCCAACTGATGCTGTCGGATGACGATCGCTTCAAGGCGCTGCAAGAGTACTTCCCGAACGCCAAGAAAGAAGATTGGCGCCTGTGGCAAGCCGGTCAGCGCGTGCAGATCATCAAGCGTGACGAAGAGCAGGGCGGCGTCCTGAAACTCGGTACTGAAGTGGTCAGCTCCGCCGACAACACCATCGCCGGCCTGTTGGGTGCATCGCCAGGCGCGTCCACCGCGGCTCCGATCATGCTGACCGTGCTGCAGAAAGTGTTCAAGGACAAGGTTGCGACCCCTGAGTGGCAGGCAAAACTGCACCAGATCGTACCGAGCTACGGCACCAAGCTGAACGATAGCCCTGAGGCTGTTGCCAAGGAATGGGCCTACACCGCCGAAGTCCTGCAACTGCCGACACCGCCTGTGATCCCACAGAGCGCTGCGCCGAAGGCTGTCGAGGCTGCCAAGCCAGCGGCTGAGCCGAGCAAGCCCGCGTCTGACCTGGCGTTGTAAGAAACAGCCGTGGTCCTAAGGCCACGCTGAGACAGAAAAAGCCCGCTGAACCGGTAACGGTCAGCGGGCTTTTTTGTGCGTGTGATTACGCGTGGGTGCGAACCCGCTCGACCGCAGGCAATTCCACCGTTCGCTCGGCTGCGGCCAGCGCCGCTTTCAAGCCGGCCTGGTCCAGCGGCACACAATAGGCTGGTTTAGCCCGCTCAAATCGCCAGCTTTCGTCTATCCCGCCTGCATCCACGGCGTCAAAACCAAGCTCGTCGAGCAGGTGGATCACTTGCGCCTTGGCCGTTGCATTGTCCGCAGCCACCGGGAGTGCACGGCGGTCTGTTGCGCCATGGGGGCGGGCGTCCTGAGTCAGGTCGGGGGCGAAAATCGCGTTGAACACCTTCACCACGTGCGCCTGTGGCAGGTGCTCGGCGAGCAGCCTGCTGGTAGTGGTTTCAAAGCGGTCCAGCACGGGGAAATGTCCGTCGCGGTTTGGATAATAGTTGTTGGCGTCCATCACCGTTTTTCCTGCCAGCCATTGCGGGGAAATACTGCGGCAATGCTCAAAAGGAATGGCAACGAGCACTACATCACCAAACCTGGCGGCCTCTTCAGCGCTACCGACCTGCACGCCGAGTATGCCGCTGACCACACTGGTCATGCTCTGCGGGCCACGGGAGTTGCTGAGCATCACCTCATGCCCTGCAGCCAGTGCCAATTGCGCCACGGCGCGCCCGATGAAACCTGCTCCAATAACGCCAATTTTCATATCCTTGCTCCGGTGAGTTGCGGGAGTGGTTATGATGATTGGCTACCATTTTGTGATAAATAACCATTTTAGTGTCGCTGTTGTTACTCAGAGTGGTGAATGATGGACCGTCTTTCAAGCATGAATGCCTTTGTGATGGCTGCCGAGTTGGGCTCCTACGCGCGTGCTGCCGAGCGCTTGAACATGTCCGCGCAGATGGTGGCCAAGCATGTCGCTGCGCTTGAACAGCGCCTTGGCGCCCGTCTGCTCAATCGCACCACGCGCAGGCAAAGCCTGACGGAGTTGGGTAGTGCGTACTACGAGCGCTGCAAACACATCCTGACAGAGGCCGATGCCGCCGATTCCCTCGCGCAGATCATGAATGACACGCCGCGTGGCAAGCTCAAAATCACCGCGCCGGTGACGTTCGGCTCCTACAGCCTGATGCCGCTGATTACCCGGTTTTTACGTGACCACCCCGATGTGGAAATCGACCTGCATTTGACTGACCGTTTTGTCGATCTGGTGGAGGAAGGCTACGAGGTGGCTTTTCGTATCGGGCCACTTGCGACGACCAGTCTTACCGCTCGCCCGCTGGCGCCGTATCGGCTTGTGGTCTGCGCAGCGCCGGCTTACCTGGCGGCAAGAGGCATGCCGCGGGTGCCGGCAGATCTTGAACAGCATGAATGCCTGGGGTACGCCTTCTGGTCGCGCCCGGCGGATCGCGAATGGGTTCTGCATCAAGGCTCGGCTTCTTACCGCGTACGGGTAGCCAGCCGGTTGCAGATCAATGAAAGCCGGGCGTTGATGTCTGCGGCGCTGGACGGTTTTGGCATCGTGCTCGGCCCGGAAGACTTTTTACGTACGGCGTTGGCCAAGGGCGAACTGGTGCGGGTGCTGCCGGGCTTTGATGCGCCGAGCCGGCCGATGCACCTGGTCTACACCGCGAACCGCCAGCGCACCGCCAAGTTGCGTCGCTTTGTCGACGCCGTGCTGCAGCGTTTTGGCGGCGATGAGTTCAGCAATCCGACAGACACCACCTGTTAAAAAGAACCCAGGCCAAGCAGGAGCGCGGCTGTGACAAGGGGGGATTTTTTACCGGTGTAGGCTTAGGGCGATAACGCCCGAGGGGTTTGTATGTTGCTACGTTATGCAGCATTGGCGGCAGTGGTGGTTGCCGCGTCTGGGTGTGTACAGGAACGTGTCGTGCATGAGCGCAGGCCAGTGCAACGAGAGTATGTCGAAGTCATCGCGCCACAGCCACCGCCGGTGCAAGTGATCGAAGTCGAACCCGTGCCACGTTACGGCTATGTGTGGTCACGCGGTTATTGGCGTTGGGAAAGCGGGCGCTATGTCGCTGTACACGGTCATTGGGAGCCGGTGCGCGAAGGCTATCGTTATGTACACCCGCACTGGGTACAACGCAATGACGGTTACCACTGGCAGGGCGGTGGCTGGGTTCGTTGAGACCTGCACGGCTAGATCAGCCGCTTCATGCCCGCTGCCTTCGCGGCGTTGAGATCGAAGGTGGCGGTGTACTCACATCCTGCTGCATGGGCGCAGCGTTCAATCAGGCAGTCGGCGAAGTCGGCCTTGCTTGCGGTAAATCGTCGGAGTGCCTGCCAAAGGATTTCGGCATGCTCGATAGTCAGCTCGCGGGTGCGCAGTAACGTCTCCAGAACCACCACCACGTCACTCTTGGCCGATTGGTAGCAGCTTTGTAACACCCATACCAGTTCCACCACTGAGACCAGGCTTACAAAGCCCGGCGACAGCGTGGTGAGCGATTCAATCAGATCTGAAGCCTTGGCCGATTGGATGGGATCATCCTGGGTGACATAGCGCACCAGCACATTGGTATCCAGGCCGATCATCCGGCTTTTGCTCCCTGTGCGGCAATAGCGCGGTTCATGTCTTCAAGGGATACGGCCTTGGCGGGTTTCTGGATCAGGCCCTTCAGGTCATGCACGGTTTTGCTCGCGGCAATGATCGAAAACCTGCCGTCTTCCATTTCGACAAATTCAACGCGATCGCCTGTCTCAAGGCCCAGGGCGGTCCTTACCTGGACAGGAATGGTGATTTGCCCTTTCGAGGTCAGTGTGGCGGTCGCCATATTGAAAATCTCCATCGTGATACTCCTTACCTTAGGGTAAGGAATTATGGAGGACAAGATCCGTTGGTCCATAGGTTGTGCCTTCTGTTGTGAGTGAATCGGACTCACTAAACCCTAGCCCGATTCACACCATCAGCACGCCCTGGAACCCGCCCAAAGCGCTACAACGTATGACCAGTTGCTGGCGTCATTGCACCACGCGATAGCACGGTACATAGGCCGCGCCACCGGGCAACTTCATGCGGTGTTGGGCAACAAATGCCTGCAGCAGCTCATCCAGCGGTTTCATGATGGCCGGGTCACCGTGGATCTCGTACGGGCCGTGTTCTTCGATCAGGCGAATGCCCTTGTCCTTGACGTTGCCTGCCACGATCCCCGAGAACGCGCGGCGCAGGTTGGCCGCCAGTTCGTGGGGCGGCAGCGCATGGCTCAGTTGCAGGCTGGCCATGTTGGCGTGGGTCGGGTCGAACGGGCGCTGGAAGCCTTCGTCGATTTTCAGCAGCCAGTTGAAGTGAAACGCATCGTTGCGCTCACGGCGGAACTGCTTCACGCCCTTGAGCCCGGCCGTCATCTGGCGGGCCACTTCGGCGGGGTCGTCGATGATGATCTGGTAGTGCGCCTGTGCCGCTTCACCGAGGGTTTCCCCGACGAACGCGTGCAGTTGTTGCAGGTACGGCGCGGCGTGTTTCGGCCCGGTGAGGATGACCGGGAACGGCAGGTCGCGGTTGTCCGGGTGCATCAGGATGCCCAGCAGGTACAGGAATTCTTCGGCCGTGCCGGCGCCGCCCGGGAAGATGATGATGCCGTGGCCGACGCGCACGAACGCTTCCAGGCGTTTTTCGATGTCCGGCAGGATCACCAACTCGTTGACGATCGGGTTGGGCGCTTCGGCGGCGATGATGCCGGGCTCTGTCAGGCCCAGGTAGCGCCCGCCGGTAATGCGTTGCTTGGCGTGGGAAATGGTCGCACCTTTCATCGGACCTTTCATCACGCCAGGCCCGCAACCGGTACACACGTCCAGGCTGCGCAGGCCCAGTTCGTGGCCGACTTTCTTGGTGTATTTGTATTCTTCGGTATTGATCGAGTGGCCACCCCAGCACACCACGATTTTCGGTTCGACACCGGCACGCAGCGTACGGGCGTTGCGCAGCAGGTGGAACACGTAGTCGGTGATGCCCTGGGAATTGCTCAGGTCGATGCGCTGGCTGTCCAGTTCGTTCTCGGTGTAGACGATATCGCGTAGGGCGCTGAACAACATCTCACGGGTGCTGGCGATCATTTCGCCATCAACGAAGGCATCGGCCGGCGCGTTCAGCAGTTCCAGGCGCACACCGCGATCCTGCTGGTGGATGCGCACTTCAAAATCTTTGTAGGCGTCGAGGATGGTCTTGGCGTTGTCGATATGCGCGCCGGTATTGAGGATCGCCAGGGCGCACTGGCGGAACAGGGTGTAGGTGCTGCCGGTGCCGGCTTCGCTCAGTTGCTGCACTTCACGTTGGGACAGGGTTTCGAGGCTGCCCTTGGGGCTGACGGAGGCATTGATGACTTGACGTTGGGGCATTCTGATTCCTTGAAAGCGCAGCCACCGCACCCGCAGGGGGCCGCGATGGCTTGAGAATGATGGGCGCCGAACTCGGTCGCACGAGACCGTTGTTTACCTCAGGCGCAAGGCCGAGTGCAAACAGTGTCGCGCACCATCATGCCGCAGAACTTACTGAATCAGCTTCCAGTTTTTGTAGAAAACCCGACGCAGGGTAAAGACCATTGCAGCAAACCCCGCGATCACGGCATTGAGCACCCGCGGTAGCGGGGTCGGCCGCACGATATCGATAAACAGGCAGTAACGCTTTGCATCGTTCTTGTTGAAGGAGGCGTGCATCAGCGTGTCATCGAAGATGAACAGCGGGTCGTCGTGCCAGTAATGTTTGTGCTCGCCGACCTGGATGTAGACGCCGTCATGATGGGGCGCGGGTGCCATGTTGTAGAGCACCCGGAACATCATGCGCAGTGGGCCGAAGTGAAAAGAGGTGGAACGGTTTTCGTTGAACACCGACACGCCGATGGTCTTCACGAACGGCAGTTTCTCGCGCAGTTTCGGAATGTCCAGGGTGGTTTCGATCGGACGCCCGTACCACTGGAAAAACAACATGCCGCGCTTCTTCTCGGCCATGCGTTCATCCAGGTAACCGATGATTTCATCCTTGTGGTCCATGGCTTCCTTGAGCACCTGCTGCAGGTCTGCACGCCAGGCAGGCGGCAGGTCGTTCATCGTGTAGATGTGGCGGTTGCGTGAGCTCAACAGGTCGAACAGCGTGTTGAACGGCGCCAGCAACCAGGTGTTGCGGCCGCTGCCGATAAAGTATTTCTTGATGGTGGGCGCGTCATACAGGCCGTTGCGCAGGAAATCATAGATGCCACACACCAGCACCAGGCCGAGGAACACCACGGTGGTCAGGGGAAACAGACCGATAAATAGGAGCACGCCAAGTATCCAGGCGATGGACACTGCTTTTTTGCGTAGGGCAGACTTGTTCATGAAACTCAGCTCCGGCTGGACGCCAATCGACAGGTCCGTATCCGTGGCTGCGAGTGGTGGGTTTTGAAACATGATGAAACAACTGCGTCATGATAAGGCGTTCAGCGCCGCAGAGGCGTTACAAATATTGCGAAATTGTGAACGCTTTACACAGTTTTTAACGGCATACGCGTTTACCGATTGGATTTTGTAAACAGAAGATTTGCGACTATCGTGACGCTTCGGTTTTTCGGACGTCATAGACCGGTACGATTGAAGTTGAATGGCCACCACTGGCCATCGACCCCTTGGAAGAGGCAGAAATTTTATGATCATCAAACCGCGGGTTCGTGGCTTTATCTGTGTGACCGCTCACCCTGTTGGCTGTGAAGCGAACGTCAAGCAACAGATCGACTACGTGACCCAACACGGCGTCATCGAAGGCGGCGCCAAGAAGGTGCTGGTCCTCGGCGCTTCCACCGGCTACGGCCTGGCTGCGCGCATCAGTGCTGCGTTTGGCTGCGGTGCCGACACCCTGGGCGTGTTTTTTGAGAAGCCAAGTGAAGACGGCAAGCTCGGTTCGGCCGGCTGGTACAACAGCGCCGCATTCGAGAAGTTCGCTGTCGAGAAAGGCCTGTACGCCAAGAGCATCAACGGCGACGCGTTCTCCGACGAGATCAAGCGCCTGACCATCGAGACCATCAAGAAAGACCTGGGCAAGATCGACCTGGTGGTCTACAGCCTGGCCGCGCCACGCCGTACCGACCCGCAAGGCGTGGTGCACACCTCCACCCTCAAGCCAATCGGCAAGCCTGTGACCCTGCGCGGTATCAACACCGACAAAGGCGTTGTGGTCGATACCACCCTTGAGCCTGCGACCCAGGAAGAAATCGACGGCACCGTCAAAGTGATGGGCGGCGAAGACTGGCAGCTGTGGATCGACGCCCTGCGTGACGCCGACGTCCTGGCCGAAGGCGCCAAGACCACTGCGTTCACCTACCTCGGTGAAAAGCTGACCCAGGATATCTACTGGAATGGCTCCATCGGCGAAGCCAAGAAAGACCTCGACAAAAAAGTCCTGACCCTGCGCGACAATCTCGCTGCGCTGAAGGGTGACGCCCGTGTGTCGGTGCTCAAGGCCGTGGTCACCCAGGCAAGCTCGGCGATCCCGATCATGCCGCTGTACCTGTCGCTGCTGTTCAAGGTGATGAAAGAGCAGGGCACCCACGAAGGTTGCATCGAGCAGGTCTACGGCCTGTTCAAGGACAGCCTGTACGGTAACGAGCCGAAACTCGACGCCGACGGCCGCCTGCGTGCGGACCTGGCTGAGCTGGAACCCAAGGTCCAGGACGCCGTGGCTGCACTGTGGAACCAGGTGACTGACGACAACGTCAACGAGATCAGCGATTTTGCCGGCTACAAGGCGGAGTTCCTGCGCTTGTTCGGCTTTGAAATCGACGGCGTTGACTACGACGCTGATGTGAACCCGGATGTGAAGATCAAGGGCCTGATCCAGGCCTAAAATCCGGGCGAGCAAAACATGTAGGTGTGGGCTTGCTGTGGCGAGGGAGCTTGCTCCCGCTGGAGTGCGAAGCGCTCCCAAGATTTTTTGGGCCGCTACGCAGCCCAGCGGGAGCAAGCTCCCTCGCCACATAAGCCCACACATTTGTTTTGTGTATTCTCAGAATCTTCGTACGCTCTTTAGAGCGTGCCCGGGTTGCCAAATCTGCCAGACTCCGTGCGCTATCACTCACACTAACGGAGGATCTGATGACGATTCGTGCAGTAGTTTTTGATTTCGGCGGTGTCCTGTTCGACTGGAACCCGCACCATCTGTACCGCAAGCTGATTGCCGACGACCGCGAGCGGCAATGGTTCCTCGACACCATCTGCACCCAGGCCTGGAACACCGAGCAGGACGCCGGCCGTTCACTGGCCGAAGGCACCCGCAGCCTGGTCGAGCAGCACCCTCATCATGAAGCGTTGATCCGCGCTTATTACGAGCGTTGGCACGAGATGCTGCGCGGTCCGCTGCCGGAAGGCGTGGCGATCCTCAAGGCATTGCACCAGGCCAATATGCCGTTGTTCGGGCTCACCAACTGGTCGGCCGAAACCTTTCCTTACGCGCGGGCCAATTACCCGTTCCTGCAGTGTTTTCGCGACATCGTGGTGTCCGGCGAACTGCAGTTGATCAAGCCCAACGCGGCGATCTACCACGCGAGCCTCAACCAGATACGCGTCCACCTACCGGATATCCAGCCGGCAGAAGTGGTGTTCATCGATGATGTGGCCGGCAATATCGACGCGGCGGTTGCCCTGGGTTGGCAAGGCATTCATCACGTATCCGCCGAGCACACCGCCGCCTGCCTGCGGGAGCTTGGAGTGGGCTTCTAGCGCGCCCATTTCTCCATGGCAAAATCCACGAACGCCCGCAGTTTTGGCAGGCGATAACGATCCTGGCCGTACAGCAAGTGCATGGGGCGGCTGGGCAGTTGATAGGCAGTCAGCAAGGCCGTCAGCTTGCCGTCCTGCAAGTCGGGTTGCACCAGGGCATCGGGCAGCATGACGATGCCCATGCCTTGCACGGCCGCCTGGCGCAGCGCTTGCGAACTGTTGATGGTCAGTGAACCAGACACCGGAATTTCCACTTCCCCTTCTTCGCCGCTCATGCGCCAGAGCTTGTCGGCGTTGCGCCAATCGTCGGTGGAGGGGTAGGCGAAGGCCAGGCAGTCGTGCTGTTGCAGGTCTTCGGGGGTTTGCGGGGTGCCGCGTCGCGCCAGGTAGCTCGGTGAGGCACACAGGGTGATGGTGTAATCCTGCATCGGCCGGGCGATCAGGCTGGAGGGCTCCAGGTCGCCCAGGCGGATCGCGACGTCGAAGCCGCTGTCGACCATGTCCATGCGCTGGTTGCTGAGCACGACATAGAGCTTGATCAGCGGATAACGCTGGGAAAATTCGCTCAAGGCCGGGGCCAGGCGCTCGGTGCCAAAGGCCGGTGGCGCGGTGATGCGCAGGGTGCCTTTGGGCACGTCGCTGTGGGCCTGCTCGGCCAGTTGTTCGGAGTCAGCCACCAGCCCCAGCACTTCCAGGCAACGCTGGTAATACTGCCCGCCGAATTCCGTGAGGCTTTGTTTGCGCGTGGTGCGCTTGAGCAGGCTGACCCCAAGGCGCTGTTCGAGGGCGCGCAGGTGATTGCCGACCATGGTAGTCGACATCCCGCAGCTCTGGGCGGCGGCCGTCATGCTGCCGGTTTCCACGACTTTTACGTACACCGACATCGCCTGGAACAAATCCATTATCAAGTCCTGATTCAAAGTCATTACACGAAAGCGCAGTTTATCCAGCTCAGGTGGCTAACGATACTGCAGGCACCACAACGATGTACTGGAGCTGCAACCATGACCGCCACCTGCCTGATGACCACTTACCAACCCTTGGCCCTGAGTTTTACCCGTGGCCTGGGCACGCGCCTGTGGGACCAGCAAGGCCGCGAATACCTGGACGCGGTGGCGGGTGTGGCGGTGACCAATGTGGGGCACTCCCATCCGAAACTGGTGAGCGCCATCAGTGAGCAGGCGGGATTGCTGCTGCACACCTCCAACCTCTACAGCATCGACTGGCAACAACGCTTGGCCCAGCGCCTGGCCCGTCTATCCGGCCTCGACCGCGCGTTCTTCAACAACTCCGGCGCCGAGGCCAACGAGACGGCGCTGAAACTGGCGCGCTTGCATGGCTGGAAAAAGGGCATCGAAGAGCCTTTGGTAGTGGTGATGGAAAACGCCTTCCACGGTCGCACCCTGGGCACCATGGCGGCCAGCGACGGGCCGTCCGTACGGTTGGGGTTCCAGCGTTTACCGGGGGATTTCATCAAGGTGGGCTTTGGTGATATCACCGCGATCGAGGCGATCACAAAGGCTTGCGGCGCGCGTATCGCCGCCGTCCTGTTGGAACCCATCCAGGGCGAAAGTGGCGTACTGCCCGCACCGCCCGGCTATCTGCAAGCCCTGCGTGATCACTGTACGCGCCACGGTTGGCTGCTGATGCTCGACGAAATCCAGACCGGCATCGGCCGCACCGGCACCTGGTTTGCATTCCAGCACGAAGGCATCCTCCCGGACGTAATGACCCTGGCCAAAGGCCTTGGCAACGGTGTGCCCATCGGCGCCTGCCTGGCGCGGTCGGCGGTGGCGCAGTTGTTTACCCCAGGCAGTCACGGCAGCACCTTTGGCGGCAACCCGCTGGCCTGCCGTGTGGGGTGCACCGTGCTGGATATTATTGAAGAGCAAGGTTTGCTCCAAAACGCCGCGCAACAGGGCGAGCGCCTGCTGGCCCGGCTGCGGGTGGAGTTGAGTGAGCATCCTCAGGTGCTGGCGATTCGCGGTCAGGGCTTGATGATCGGCATCGAGCTGGCCAGCCCCTATCGTGACCTGGCCCAGCGTGCGGCGCAGGAGCACGGTTTGTTGATCAACGTGACGCGGGGCAAGATCATTCGCCTGTTGCCGCCGCTGACCCTGGATGCCAAAGAGGTCGAGATGATCGTACGGGCCATCACCCGCCTATTGAATTAACCGTGGATCCAATGGGGGGGCCATTGAGCCATTCCTGGTTCATGGTCTCCCTGTCCCCCAGGTACTCCAACAACCAAGCCATCGCCGGCGATAACTTGCTCTGCGCCCACGCTACACACGATGGGCTGGCCGGAAACGGCCGGCTCAACTGCAACGCCACCAACTCACCGCGTTCGATCCACGGCAGCACCTGATGCGCCGGCGCCATGCCGACACATAGGCCGTCGCGTAGGCAATCGATGGCCGAGGCCCAATTCGGCACCACCAGCCGGCGTTGGTTATCCAGGGTCCAGGTGTCGCGCTTGGGCAGGTTGCGCGAGGTGTCGGTCATGCACAGCGAGGCGAAGGGCCGCAGTTGATCGTCACTGAGCAAGCCTTCCACGGCCGCCAACGGATGCCGTGTGCTGACCACGCACAGCCAGTTCAACAGGCCCATGTCGCGAAAGGTGAAGTGACTGGCCACCGGCACTGCGCTGGTGGCGCCGATGACGATGTCGGTGCGCTCGTCGGCCAGGGCATCCCATACGCCGTTGTACACCTCGTACTCCAGGAGCAATTCCACCTCGGGAAACTGCCGATAGAAATCCAGCACCAGTTGCCGACAACGTTGGGGTTTGACGATGGAGTCCACCGCCACTTTCAATTGGCCGCTCCAGCCATTGGCCACCTGCTGGCACAAGCGCCGGGTGCCGAGCATTTTTTTCATCACGCCCCGTGTCTCGTCTACAAACAGGCGCCCGGCGGCGGTCAGTTCGACATCACGGTGCCGACGTACAAACAGCGGCACCGCCAGCCACTCTTCAATCTGACGCACCGTATAGCTGATGGCCGACGGCACACGGTTCAGTTCCTGCGCGGCGGCGCTGAAGCTGCCGTGGCGTGCCACCGCATCGACGACATCCAGGGAGTATTCGGACCACATGGCTGTTGCCTTCAAAATTATTGATAGGAGTGTCCAATTATTATCGCTTCACACAGAAACTGTCAGCTTCATAATGGGTGCCAGTCAGCAAATAGTTTGATGGCAGGACCTACAAGGCTTCGATGAAAAATTCTTTTGGTTTTACTTGGTATCTGGCGGGGCTGAGCATGCTCGGTTACCTCGCCATGGACATGTACTTGCCGGCGTTCGGCGCCATGGGCGAGCAACTGCAGATTGGCGCTGGCGCGGTGGGCGCCAGCTTGAGCATTTTCCTCGCCGGCTTTGCGGTAGGGCAATTGCTGTGGGGGCCGTTGTCCGACCGCCTGGGGCGCAAGCCGATTCTGCTTGCCGGCTTGAGCCTGTTCGTGCTGGGCTGTGCGGGTATGTTCTGGGTCGAGACGGCGGCGCAATTGCTCGCGCTGCGTTTTATCCAGGCGATTGGCGTATGTTCCGCCGCCGTGAGCTGGCAGGCACTGGTGATCGACCGCTACCCGGCTGACAAGGCCCATCGCGTGTTCGCCAGCATCATGCCACTGATGTCCCTGTCGCCCGCGTTGGCGCCGTTGTTGGGGGCGATCGTGTTGAATCACTTTGGCTGGCAAGCGATCTTCGGCGTGTTGCTGGGGGTCTCGTTGCTGTTGCTGCTGCCGACATTGCTCCTGCGTCGTATGCCGAAACGTCCTGCAGAAGAGGGTGCACCTTCGCGTCTCGGCTATGGCCAGTTGCTGACCTCCCGTGTGTTCACCGGCAACGTGATGATCTTTGCCGCATGCTCTGCCAGTTTCTTCGCCTGGCTGACGGCTTCGCCCTTCATCCTTGGCGATATGGGCTACAGCCCGAACGATATTGGTCTGAGCTATGTGCTGCCGACATTGGCGTTTCTGGTGGGTGGTTACAGTTGCCGCAGCGCCTTGCAGCGCTTTCAGGGCAAGACTCTATTGCCGTGGTTGCTGGTGGCGTATTGCATCAGCATGGTGGCGCTGTACCTGGTCGCGACGCTGACCGTGCCGACCCTCACCACCTTGCTGATTCCGTTCTGCCTGATGGCGCTAGTCAACGGTGCCAGTTACCCGATTGTGGTGGCGAATGCGCTGATGCCGTTTGCGGAAAATTCCGGCAAGGCGGCAGCCCTGCAAAACACCCTGCAACTGGGCCTGTGCTTTCTCAGCAGCCTGCTGGTGTCGTCGATGATTGACCAACCGTTGCTGATTACCGTGATCGTGATGCTGGCGACTGCGCCGTTGGCGGTGTTGGGGTACTGGTTGGCGCGGCCTAAGGCTGACGGTTCGAAGCTGGCACAAGCTTAGAAGTGTAATGCGATCAACTGTGGGAGCTGGCTTGCCTGCGATGCTGGCGACTCGGTGTTTCAGTAGTTCCGAGGTGATGCTATCGCAGGCAAGCCAGCTCCCACACAAGCCACACAGTTGACCCTGTTTCTCCAGTAGAGCCCTAGAAGGTGACTTCCATATTCACCGTTGGCGTCGACGTGCGGCTACCCCGACCACCATCCACCCCAAACTTATTGTGCCAATACTCGTAACCCACACCGAGATACAGGTTCGGCTTCACGTTTTTCCCTGGAAGCACCGCGACCATCAGCGCGCTGCGCACCAGCGCTTCGGGCGCGGTGTCGCGGCCGTGGTAGTCCTCGCCTTTCTCGCCGACGTAATTGATGAACCCCTGGAATTTCGCCGCGTGGCTGGCGATTTCGAAGGGGCGCATCCAGGTCAGGTTGAGCATGTAGGTGTCGTCGAAGGTGTGGTTCGATTCTTGCGCGCCGGGAATGCCGGTGTGGTTCTTTTCCTTGTAGTACAGCAGGCTCAGGTCCAATACACCGACGGTGTTGAACTTCAAGGTCGGTCCAACCACCACCGCACGCTTTTTCGCCGAGGCGAAGTTGTTGTTGCGGTTGGCATCGAAGCCCAGGGTCAGCGCGTAATCCTTGACCAGCCCGGTGCCCAACGGCACATCGAATACCCGTGACGCGTACAGCTGGTGCCGATACACCGCGTACACCTCGCTGCCGCCGTGGTCGGTGCCCTTGCGCGGGTCACTGCTGTCGGACAGGAACACATCCAGGTTGAGGAAATTACTGCCATACGTGTAGCCGCTGGCGTGGGTGAAACTGTAGATACGCTTGCTGAATTCGTCGGGGTTATTCGGGTTGGTGAACTGTTGGCCGTAGCGAAACCCTACGCTGTTGTTCATCCATTCCACCGCGACAGCCTCCCCGCCGCCGAGGAGGGTGAGCAATACGGTTGCGCCGTGCAGTGCCTTTTTCATTGTTTTAATTCCTTTGGCGTTTGGCTCATGGCGACCTTGCAGGGGTCGCCGGGCGCAGTATCGACACAAGGATGGCGCACGCCAAAGAACAGAATCTCGCCTGGGCCGATGCCGAAACGGCAGCAGTCGGCCTGCCCTGGAAGTCAGGAAATACGCGGGGCAGCGCTCATTTCATCGCGTTCGCGCAAGGCAATTTCTTCACCCAGCAAATGCGCCAACGCTTGCACCGCCACCGGCAGGTCGCGGTCTTTGCGCGCATACACGCCCAGGTCGCTGAAGATTCCGCCCTGGTCACTCAAGGGGATATGCAGCAATTCGCCACGTGCCAGGTCGGCCTCAATGCCGATGCGGGTTTGGAACGCAATGCCCAATTGCTGGCGTGCCAACTGCCGGGCCAACTCCATGGAGTTGCTGTGCAGCAGCGCCTTGTTTGGCGCCGCACGCTTGTGCAGCGGGGCGATCAGGTGATGCACCGACAGCTCGCTCTTGGCCTGGATCACCCCGTGTTCGCAACACTGTGCGTAGCTGACATGACTTTCCCCGGCCAATACATGTGTTGGTGTCATCAACGCGCCGAGGCGGAAATGGCCGACACACAGTTGGGTGATTTCGCCACTGCGCGGCAGGGCAAAAGCCAGTCCCAAATCCGCCTGGCCATTGACCACTGCGCTGGGAATCGACTGCGAGCCTTGCACCGTGACACCAATCGTCACCTTCGGATAGCGCTCGCGCATGCGCTTGAGGGCGGCGGGCAGCAGCTCGACGGCAGCCCCTTCCACCGTGGCGATTTCCACATGACCGGTTTGCACACCGTGCAGCCCATCCAGTTCACCGCGTACCCGTTCCACATCCTGCAACAGCAGCGTGATGTGCCGCGTAAGGATCTCGCCCGCCGCCGTCACACGCAGACCGCCCGGCAAGCGATCAAACAGCGTTGTCCCCATCTCATCCTCCAGCTTGAGGATCTGCCGGTTCACCGCCGATGACGCGACGTTCAAGCGCCGTGCGGCTTCGCGGATCGAATGGCAGCGCCGCACCATGTCGAAGTAGTAGATCGCCGGGGCGTGGATGCGCAGTTTGCGGTTGAGCATTTTTTTTCAGGTCCTTTTGCGCAGGTCTTCAGGCCATGGGACAGGGCGGCTGAATGGATTTTTGTAACGGAGATTACAAGCTTGTTGTGAAATTGATTGTATACAACTCTATGGACATCCCGTGTTTCCTTTGCATACAGTGATTGCACAACAAAAACAGAGATCCCCTCACCATGACTATCCCGAAGGCGTCACCGCAGCGGCCCGAAGATGAAAATCTAGGCGTCGCCGCCAACATGGCTTACGGCCTGCAGCATGTCCTCACCATGTACGGTGGCATCGTCGCCGTACCGCTGATCGTCGGCCAGGCGGCCGGGTTGTCGCCGGCGGATATCGGCCTGTTGATCGCCGCGTCGCTGTTTGCCGGTGGCCTGGCCACCTTGTTGCAAACCTTGGGTTTACCGTTTTTTGGTTGTCAGTTGCCGCTGGTGCAGGGCGTGTCGTTTGCGGGTGTGGCCACCATGGTGGCGATCGTCGGCAGCGATGGCGCCGGCGGGGTGCCGGCGATTCTCGGGGCGGTGATGGCCGCGTCGTTTATCGGGCTGTTGATTACCCCGGTGTTCTCGCGAATAACCAAATTCTTCCCACCCCTGGTGACCGGTATCGTCATCACCACCATCGGCCTGACCCTGATGCCCGTTGCAGCGCGCTGGGCGATGGGCGGCAACAGCCGCGCGGCGGATTTTGGCAGCATGTCCAACATCGGCCTGGCCGCGTTGACCCTGATGCTGGTGTTGCTGTTGAGCAAGATCGGCAGCGCGACCATTTCCCGCCTGTCGATCCTGCTGGCGATGGTGATCGGCACCGTGATTGCCGTGTTCCTGGGCATGGCGGACTTCTCCGGGGTGACCCAGGGGCCGATGTTCGGTTTCCCCACGCCATTCCATTTCGGCATGCCAACCTTCCATGTGGCCGCGATTATCTCAATGTGCATCGTGGTGATGGTGACGCTGGTGGAAACCTCGGCGGACATCCTGGCGGTCGGTGAGATCATCGACACCAAGGTTGACTCGAAACGCTTGGGTAACGGCTTGCGCGCCGACATGTTGTCGAGCATGTTCGCGCCGATCTTTGGTTCGTTCACCCAGAGCGCCTTTGCCCAGAACGTCGGCCTGGTGGCGGTTACCGGGGTGAAGAGTCGCTTTGTGGTAGCGACGGGCGGGTTGTTCCTGGTGATCCTCGGCCTGCTGCCATTTATGGGCCGGGTGATCGCAGCGGTGCCGACCTCAGTGCTGGGCGGGGCGGGTATTGTGCTGTTTGGCACCGTGGCGGCCAGCGGTATCCGCACGCTGTCGAAGGTGGATTACCGCAACAATATGAACCTGATCATCGTCGCCACTTCCATCGGTTTTGGCATGATCCCGATTGCGGCACCGAGCTTCTATGATCATTTCCCAACCTGGTTCGCCACCATTTTCCACTCCGGCATCAGTTCGTCGGCGATCATGGCGATCCTGCTGAACCTGGCATTCAACCACTTCACCGCCGGTAACTCGGACCAGCAATCGGTGTTTGTGGCGGGAACGGAGCGCAGTTTGTGCTTCCACGATGTGGCCGCGTTGCGCGACGGGGATTACTTCCGGGGCGGCAAGCTGTTTGATGCTGAGGGTAAGGAGATTCCGCTGGTGGCGGAGGTCCAAAAGAAGACCGCAAAGCCCGAGACCACTGAGGTCTAAAGCGGATTGAGGAACCAATGTGGGAGCTGGCTTGCCTGCGATAGCGGTGGTGTATTCACCGCCGCTATCGCAGGCAAGCCAGCTCCCACCTATTAATTTAGCCAGCTTTAAGCTTTGGGTACGGTACCGAACACGCCTCGTCCAAAAACTTCACCACAGTGCCCATGCACGCTTGGCGCTCTTCGACATGGGGCATGTGGCTGGAGTCTTCAAACAGCGCCCAGCGCACATTCGCGATCTCATCCAGGAACGGCTTGACCACCAATGGCGTGGCCTCGTCATGCCGCCCGGAGATCACCAGGGTCGGCACATTGATCGCCGACAACCGGCCAATCGATTTCCAATCCTTCAAGCTGCCGATCACGTGGAACTCGGTCGGGCCGCTCATGGCGTGGTACACCGTGGGGTCCGAGTCGACTTGGGCAAAGGTTCGCGCGACTTCTTCCGGCCACGGATTGACGCGGCACACGTGCTGGTCATAGAAAATCCGCGAGGCGGCGAGGTATTCCGGGTCTTGATAGGTGCCGGCGGCTTCATGCTTGAGCAGGGTTTCGTGCACGCCTTCGGGCAATAACTTACGCAGGCGGTTGGCTTCGCTGACCCAGGTGCGCATGCACGTCGGCGAGTTGGCCGGGATAAACGCGCGCAGCCCCTTGGGCTGGCGGATCGCATGTTCGCTGCCGAGCATGCCGCCCCAGGACTGGCCGAGGATCGCGTAGTTATCGCGGATGTTCAGGTGGTCCAGCAGGTTGTCCAGCTCGTCGAGGAACAGATCGACGGTCCAGAACGACGGGTCTTTATCCGGCAAATGGGTGGAGCGGCCGTTGCCCAGTTGATCGTAATGGATCACGGCATGGCCGCTGGCGGCGACGTCCTTGAAGGCGTCGACATAGTCATGGGTGCAGCCGGGGCCGCCGTGGATGATCACCAGCGGCGTGCGGCCGGTGGACAGGTCGCCGGTGACGCGGTACCAGGTTTGGTAGGCGCCAAAGGCCGCATACCCTTCGCGGATCTGTTCGATGAATTCCATTTCGTACCCTGCTCTTTGGAAAAAGGATCAGGGACACGATAGTCGGCACGCCAGATTTAGGTAACTAGCAAAACAGCTAGGTTTTACCCATTGGTCAATCTTCCAGCAGGCGGTAATGGGTGGCGCGCACCACCGCTTGTACGCGGTTCTTGGCCCCCAGCTTGTGCATCGCCGAAGCCAGGTGCAGGGTGACCACCGCCAGTGAGCGGCTCAATTGCGTGGCGATTTCGGCGGCGGTTAGGCCGTCGGCGGCCCATTTCAGGCATTCGCGTTCGCGTTTGGTCAGGTGGATATGCGGGTAAGTGCGTAGCTCTTTGCTGAATAGCGGGTAGGCCGCTTCCTGCAAGGCGTGGGTGATCAGGCTGAAATCCGCCAGGGTCTGCTGCGCATCCTGCAACACACTGCGGGCCTTGCCGATGCGCAAGCCGGTCAACGAGGCGAAGCCGCCGCGTGGCAGGTGGATGGGCACACTGACGCCGCACGTCAGTTGGCGTTCGTGCAGGTACGAAGAAACAGGGGCGTGACAGGGGTCGATGATTTTTTGCAGCGCCGTCTGGGCTTTAGCCTCGTAGGACCAGACAAATGGCGATACCGTGCTCAAGGCCAGGTGCTGTACCGGGTCGATCTGGTAGAAGCCTTCGCCACACCACAACGCGTGCCAGTCGGGCGGCGTGTTGCGCAGTTCCAGTACCGAAGGGGTGATCAAGGCGCCGTCATGGTCGATGGGCACCGGGGTGTAGTCATACACCAGTGCATCAAAACCCAACTGTTGGGCGAGGATAAAGGTGTTGTCCATCTGTTCGTCCAGGCTCCTGCCCGGCATCAGACGGTTATTGAAGGCAGTAAGCTTGGCCAGCATCCGTTCTGCTCCCGAATTCATTTGAATCTCGACTTGCGGCAAGTAGAATGCCACGCCCCGGCGAAGGACTGCCAGGCCAAACCTATAAGAAATACTAGGTTATGGACGCACGGCATCCTCGGTAGTGTTGGCCTGATCAACGGCCGCTGCCAGCCAGGCCGAAACCACACAAGGAATGTATGCATGTGGCGTGAAATTGCCCCCGACCAGCAGTACAACGTGCAAGTCGACGGCCATAACCTCGTGGTCTACAGCTTCGGCGAAGGCGATGAGGTGCTCTTGTGCCTCAACGGCGGCCCGGGCCTGCCGTGTGACTACTTGCGCGACGCCCATGGCTGGCTCAAGGACCATAACCTGCGAGTGGTTGCATTCGACCAGCTTGGCACCGGCGCATCAGCCAGACCGACCGATGTTTCCCTGTGGGAAATCCGCCGTTATGTCGAAGAAGTCGAAACCGTGCGCCAAACCCTGAATCTGGGGCGCGTGCATCTGCTCGGGCATTCCTGGGGCGGCTGGCTCGGCATCGAATACGCCATCCATTACCCCGATGCGCTGAAAAGCCTGATCCTCGAAAACACCGTCGGCGACATTCCGCACCTGTCCCAGGAACTCGAACGCCTGCGCGGCGCCCTCGGCAGTGAAACCGTGGCCATGATGCAGCGCCACGAAGCCATGGGCACCCTCGACCATCCGCAGTACCAGGCCGCCATCACCTTGCTCAACTATCGCCACGTGTGCCGCCTCGACGAATGGCCCGAGCCAGTCAAGCGCTCCCTCGGCGACTGGAACATGGGCCCTTACGAAACCATGCAAGGCCCCAACGAATTCCTTTATGTCGGCAACCTCAAGGACTGGAACCGCATCCCCGAGATGGCCGACTTCAAGATGCCCACGCTGATCACCACCGGCCAGCACGACGAACTCACCCCGGCCTGTGCGATGCGCATGAAGATGGCGGTCAAGCACGCCGAGCTGCACGTATTTCCCAACAGCAGCCATATGCCGTTTTACGAAGAACCCCTGGCCTATTTCCCGGTGTTGCTGGACTTCCTCGCTCGTCACCGAGGCTGACGGATGAACCTGGCGCGCTACCGTTTTGTGCTGTCCCGGCCGCTGCAATTGCTGCCGGTGTTGTTTGGCATCAGCCTGATCACCTTTATCCTCGTGCGCTCGATCCCCGGCGATCCGGCGCGGGCCTTGCTGGGCTCGCGCAGCACACCGGACGCGCTGCTGAAAATCCGCGCCCAGTACGGCCTCGACCAGCCGTTGTGGCTGCAATATTTCTACTTTCTGAAAAACCTGCTCAAGGGCGATCTTGGCCAATCGCTGTTGTACAAGGTCGATGCCCTGAAGCTGATCGTCACCCGCATCGAACCGACCCTGGTGCTGGTGCTCGGCAGCGTTCTGCTGGCGCTGTTGATCGCGGTGCCGCTCGCCACCCTGGCGGCGCGCAACAAGGGTGGCTGGGTGGATAACCTGATCCGTGTATTCACCACGGTCGGCCTAGGCATGCCGGCGTTTTGGCTGGGCTTGATGCTGATCCTGCTGCTGAGTGTGAAGTGGGGCTTGTTTCCGGTGTCTGGCTACGGCCGCACCTTTCTCGACAAGGCGCATCACATGGTCTTGCCGTGCCTGACCATTGCCCTGGCGCTGTCGGCGGTGCTGGTGCGCAACCTGCGGGCGAGCATGTTGATGGAGTTGCAGGCCGATCACGTCACCGCTGCGCGGGCGCGCGGGTTGTCGGAAGCGGCGGTGTTTCGCCGTCATGTGTTGCCCAATTCCCTGGTGCCGGCGGTCAACCTGCTGGCGGTGAATATCGGCTGGCTGATCAGCGGCACGGTGGTGATCGAAAGCCTGTTTGCGATCCCCGGCATCGGCCAATTGCTGGTGCGCGGCATCTTTACCCGCGACTACATGGTGGTGCAGGGCGTGGCCATGGTGCTGGCGTGTGCGACGGTAATGGTCAACTTTGCCGCCGACGTGGTCACGGCGGCCCTCGACCCACGGGTGAAGATGCAATGAGCAGCCGCCCGTTGATTGCCCCGTGGCGCTTGCGCCTGCGCTTTGGGTTTCGCAATGGCCGGCTGACCGCCGCGTGGGGCCTGTTGATCCTGTTGGTGTGGTTTGCCCTGGCGCTGTTTGCGCCGTGGATCGCCCCCTATGACCCGATTGCGCAGAACACTGAGTTCAGTTTGCTGAGCCCCAGCCTGGCCCATCCTTTCGGCACTGATAACTACGGCCGTGACATTCTTTCCAGGGTGATCTGGGGCGCGCGTATCGACCTGCAACTGGCCATCGTTGGGGTGATTTTCCCGTTCATGATCGGCACCTTTGTCGGTGCGGTCTCCGGTTACATCGGCGGGCGTTTCGACAGCTTCTGCATGCGTGTGATCGACGTGATCCTGGCGTTCCCGTTCCTGGTGTTGATGCTGGCGATCATGGCCATCCTCGGGCCGGGCTTGCAGAGCTTTTATATCGCCATGGCGCTGGTGGGTTGGGTGTCATATGCGCGGTTGATCCGCTCGCAGATCCTGGTGCTCAAGGAAAGCGACTTTGCCCTGGCCGCCAAGAGCCTGGGTTTTGGCCATGGGCGCATTCTGTTCCGTCATTTGCTGCCGAATGCGATGTTTGGCTCCATTGTGTTTTCCATGTCGGATGCGGTGTTGGTGCTGCTCAACGGCGCCGCCGTGAGTTACCTGGGGCTGGGGGTGCAACCGCCGACTGCCGAGTGGGGCACGATGGTCGCCGAAGGGCAGGCGTTTATCACCACGGCCTGGTGGATCTGTACATTCCCGGGCCTGGCCATCGTCACCCTGGCCATGGGTTTCAGCCTGCTGGCCGACGGTGTCGCGCAAGTGTTGGGGGACCGCTCATGAGCCTGTTGCAGGTGCAAGACCTGAGCGTGATTGCCAACAACGCCGGGCGCGATGTGACGCTGGTGGACCGTGTTTCCTTCAACCTGGCCGAAGGCGAAATCCTCGGGCTGGTGGGCGAAAGCGGCTCGGGCAAGACCATGGCCTGTCGCGGGCTGATGCGCCTGTTGCCGTCGCCGAACCTGCGGGTGCAGGGCGGTGCCGTGCGGCTGGCCGGCCAGGAGTTGTTGGCGCTGGACGATGCCGGCATGCGCGCCGTACGCGGTGGTCAGTTGGGCATGATCTTCCAGAACCCCAGCAGCCACCTCGACCCGCTGATGCGCATCGGCGAGCAGATTGCCGAGGGCATTCGCCTGCACCAGGGCGCGTCGAAAAAAGACGCGCGCCGGCAAGCCATCGAGGTGCTGCGCCAGGTCGGCATTCCCGATCCCCAGGCGCGGGTCGACAACTATCCCCACGAATTTTCCGGGGGCATGCGCCAGCGCGCGATGATTGCCGTCGCCTTGGGCTGCAACCCGAAAGTGTTGATCGCCGACGAACCGACCACCGCCCTGGATGTGACCGTGCAAGCACAAATCCTGCGCTTGCTGTTGGACCTGCGCGACCGGCGCGGCCTGTCGATCATCATGATCACCCATGACCTTGGCGTGGTGGCGCAGACCTGTGATTCCATCGCGGTGATGTACGCCGGGCGCCTGTGTGAACAGGGCAGCAAGTACGACTTGTTGGCGCGCCCGCAACACCCGTACACCGCCGGCCTGATCGCTTGTCAACCGGCCCACAGCAGCGGCCACGCGTTGCTGCGTACCATCGCCGGGCAGCCGCCGCTGCTGGATGCGCTGCCCGCCGGTTGCCGCTTCAATCCGCGCTGCCCGCAGGTGGGCGCCTTGTGTACTGAGCACGTGCCGCAAGGCGTGCGCGTGGCCTGTCATTACCCGTTGGGAGCGCACTCATGAGCCTGTTGCAGATCAAGGACCTGGAGGTGAAGTTTGCCGCGTCCGGCAGCGGTTTCCTGGGGTTGAACAAGCAGTGGGTGAGGGCGGTGAACGGTGTTTCGCTGAGCCTGGCGGCGGGGGAAACCCTGGGCTTGGTCGGCGAGTCCGGCAGTGGCAAGAGCACCCTGGGTCGGGCGATTCTGCACCTCAATCCGATCAGCGCCGGGCAGGTGCTGTTCGATGGCATCGACATGGCTCACGGCAGCCCCATCGATATTGCCCGCCTGCGTCACGAAACCGCGATGATCTTCCAGGACCCTTATGCTGCACTGAACCCGCGACAGACCATCGGCGAAACCATCGCCGAAGTGCTGCGGGTGCAGCGCAAGGTCACGCCGGACCAGATCCCGCGCCGCGTCGATGAGCTGCTCGACCTGGTCGGCCTGCGCCCCGAGTTGGCCAGCCGCAAGCCCGGCTCCCTCAGCGGCGGCCAGTGCCAGCGCGTGGGTATCGCCCGCGCATTGGCGGTGGAGCCACGCCTGATCATCGCCGATGAGTGCGTGGCGGCGCTGGACGTGTCGATCCAGGGCCAGATCATCAACCTGTTGCTGGAACTTCAACAGCGCATGAACCTGGCGATCCTGTTTATCGCCCATGACCTGGCCATCGTGCGCCGTCTGTGCGACCGCGTGGCGGTGATGTACCTGGGCAAGATCGTCGAGGAAGGGCCGGTGGAAGCGGTCTTCACGTCGCCGCGTCATCCGTATACGGCGGCGTTGATCGAGGCGATTCCCGAGATCGATCCGCTTAGGCCGTTGCCTACAGAACCTTTGCCTGGTGAGCCACCTAGCCCGCTGAACCTGCCTACCGGCTGCGCCTTTCACCCACGTTGCCGGCATGCGCGAACCATGTGTTCCGTGGTGTTGCCGCCTACCCATTTCCTGCACGAGCATCGGTACAGTTGCGTGCTTGAAGAACCGTTGCTTTAACCCTCTGCCATTCATTAACAAGGAGTTGTGATATGCAATCGCGTCATTTGAAGTTGCTCGCCGCCGCCACATTGACCGCCTGGTCCCTCACTGCCGGCTTGGCGCAAGCTGCTGGTGTGCTGACCATCGGCTGCCGTGAAGACAGCACCACGTTCGACCCGATCAAAAGCGCGCAAAATCGTGACACCTGGGTATTCGCCAACGTGTACGACACTCTGGTGCGCGTGGACAACCTGGGCACCAAGATGGAGCCGGGGCTGGCAGAAAGCTGGGAGATTTCCAAGGACGGCCTGACCTACACCTTCAAGCTGCGCGATGCGAAGTTCTCCGATGGCTCGGCGATCAGCGCCGATGACGCGGCGTTCAGCCTGTTGCGCATCCGTGACAACAAGGCCTCGCTGTGGAGCGACCCGTTCAGTCTGATCGACACGGCCAAGGCGGCCGATCCGAAGACCCTGGTGGTCACCCTCAAGACGCCTGCCGTAGCCTTCCTCTCGCAACTGGCGTCGCCGACGGTGTCGATTCTGTCGGAAAAAGCCATGACCAAGATGGGCGAAGACGCCTACTCGGAAAACCCGGTGACCTCCGGTGCGTTCACCGTGGACGAGTGGCGCAAGGGTGACCGTGTGATCCTGAAGAAGAACCCGAACTTCTGGCAGGCCAAGAACGTCAGCCTGGACGGCGTAGAGTGGGTCTCCGTGACCGACGACAACACGCGCATGCGCATGGTGCAGAACAACGAACTGGACACGGCGATCTTCGTGCCGTTCTCCCGCGTTGAAGAGTTGAAGAAAGACAAGAACGTGGTGATCCACTCCGACCCGTCCACCCGCGAAGATCACCTGCTGATCAATCACGCCCACGGCCTGCTGGCCAAAAAGGAAGTGCGTGAGGCGCTGGACATGGCCATCGATAAACAATCGCTGGTGAAGACCGCCACTTACGGTCAAGGCACGGTGGCGTATTCCTACATTCCTAAAGGCTCGCTGTTCCACTACGCCAACAACTTGCAACGCCCGTATGACCCGACGGCCGCCAAGAAACTGCTGGCCGATGCCGGCGCCAAGGACTTGAAACTCAACTACGTGGTCAACGCCGGCAACGAAGCCGACGAGCAGATCGCCGTGATCATCAAGGACCAGTTGGCCAAGGTCGGCGTGACCGCAAACCTGCAAAAGGTCGACCCGACCCAAAGCTGGCAGATGCTGGTGGATGGTGAGTACGATATTTCGGTGATGTACTGGACCAACGACATCCTCGACCCGGACCAGAAAACCACCTTCGTGCTGGGTCACGACACCAACCAGAACTACATGACCCGTTACAAGAACGACAAGGTCAAGGACCTGGTGGCGGCCGCACGGATCGAGGCCGACCCGGTCAAGCGTGAGCAGATGTACGTGGAGTTGCAGAAGCTGGCGAAGCAGGACGTGAACTGGATTGACTTGTACTACAGCCCGTACATCAACATCTCACGCAAGAATGTGAGCAACTTCCTGCAAAACCCATTGGGTCGTTTCACCCTTGAAGAAGTCGTGAAAAACTAAGTCCTTACCGACAACATAGATCAACTGTGGGAGCTGGCTTGCCTGCGATCGCGGAGCGTCAGTCGCCAGAAATGCCAACTGACAGACCGCAATCGCAGGCAAACCAGCTCCCACATTAGGTTTGCGCTATTTCAGGAATTATTGCGCGTCAAACGCCTGGCCGTTGATACCCGCACTGTCCGGCCCCATCAGGTACAGGTACACCGGCATGATCTCTTCCGGCGCCGGCCGCTCCATCGGGTTCTCCCCCGGGTACGCCTGGGCCCGCATGCTGGTGCGTGTGCCGCCTGGGTTGATGCTGTTGGAGCGTACCGCTGCCACATCCTCAAGCTCATCGGCCAAGGTCTGCATCAAACCCTCAGTGGCAAATTTCGACACGCCATAAGCCCCCCAATACGCCCGCCCCTTGCGCCCGACGCTGCTGGAGGTAAATACCACCGACGCATCCTGGGACAGCTTGAGCAGTGGCAGCAAGGTGCTGGTCAGCATGAACATCGCGTTGACGTTCACGTGCATCACGCGCATGAAGTTCTCACCGGACAACTGTTCGATCGGCGTACGTGGGCCGATGATCGAGGCGTTGTGCAGCAGGCCGTCGAGGTGGCCGAATTCTTTTTCGATCATCGCTGCCAGCTCATCGTATTGATGGGGCAGGGCGGTCTCCAGGTTGAAAGGGATCACCACCGGCTGAGGTTGGCCGGCCGCTTCGATTTCGTCATACACCTGGGCCAGGTTGGCTTCGGTCTTGCCCAGCAAGAGCACGGTGGCGCCGTGGGCGGCGTAGGTTTTTGCCGCCGCCGCGCCAATCCCGCGACCGGCGCCGGTGACCAGGATCACCCGGCCTTTGAGCAGTTCTGGACGAGCAGAGTAATCAAACATAAATAGCCTCGACAAAATTCACAGTAAATCCATGTGATTGATCGCAACCGGGCTTTTGTGGCGAGGGAGCTTGCTCCCGCTGGGCTGCGCAGCGGCCCCAAAAGCTTGGGAGCGCTTCGCACTCCTGCGGGAGCAAGCTCCCTCGCCACAAAGGCGCATCAGCCACAAGCTCTTCCTATCAGCAACTGCACAGCGCGTTATCCAGCACCTTGCGCAGTTCCAGCGGATGGTCCACCACCACATCGGCGCCCCAGTTGCGTGGGTTGTCGTCCGGGTGGATATAGCCGTAGGTCACCGCAGCGGTGCGGGTGCCGGCATCGCGGCCAGACTCGATATCGCGCAGGTCATCGCCCACGAACAACACGCTGGCCGGGTCCAGGTCGAGCATCTTGCACGCCAGGATCATCGGCTCAGGGTCTGGCTTGCTGTTTTTCACGTGGTCCGGGCAGATCAGCAGCGCCGAGCGCTCGGCCAGGCCCAGTTGCTGCATGATCGGTTCGGCAAAGCGCAGCGGCTTGTTGGTGACCACGCCCCAGACCAGCTTGGACTTTTCGATGTCCGCCAGCAGTTCGGCCATGCCGTCGAACAGTTTGCTGTGCACCGCGCAACCCTTGAGGTAACGCTCCAGGAACTCCAGGCGCAACTCTTCAAAGCCCGGGGACTCCGGGTCCATCGAAAAGGTCACGGCGACCATCGCCCGCGCACCGCCGGAGATTTCATCGCGGATGTGTGCATCGTTGATCGGCGCCAGGCCACGGTCGGCGCGCATGGCCTGGCAGATGGCGATAAAGTCCGGCGCGGTGTCCAGCAGCGTACCGTCCATATCGAAGAGAACCGCTCGCAACTTCACAGGCTTACTCCTCGCGCAGGGTCTGGATCATGTAGTTGACGTCAACGTCGCTGGCCAGCTTGTAGTGCTTGGTCAGCGGGTTGTAGGTCAGGCCGATGATGTCCTTGACGGTCAGCCCGGCCTGGCGGCTCCAGGCGCCCAGCTCGGACGGGCGGATAAACTTCTTGAAGTCATGGGTGCCACGCGGCAGCAGCTTCATGATGTATTCGGCGCCGATGATCGCGAACAGGTAGGCCTTGGGATTGCGGTTGATGGTGGAGAAGAACACCTGGCCGCCCGGCTTGACCATGCGGAAGCAGGCGCGGATCACCGAGGACGGGTCCGGCACGTGTTCCAGCATTTCCAGGCAGGTGACCACGTCGAACTGCTCGGGCATTTCTTCGGCGAGGTCTTCGGCGGTGATCTGGCGGTATTCGACGTTTACGCCGGATTCCAGCTGATGCAGTTGGGCCACGGCCAGTGGCGCCTCGCCCATGTCGATACCCATCACCGTGGCGCCGCGCTGGGCCATGGCTTCGCTGAGGATGCCGCCGCCGCAGCCGACGTCCAGCACCTTCTTGCCGGCCAGGTTGACGCGTTCGTCAATCCAGTTGACCCGCAGCGGGTTGATGTCGTGCAGGGGCTTGAACTCGCTTTCGCGGTCCCACCAGCGGTGAGCCAGGGCTTCGAATTTGGCGATTTCGGCGTGGTCGACGTTGCTCATGGTGCATCCTCTAAATCTGATAAATCGGTTTGTCGGTCTTGATCGTACGGCTTCAAGGCCGGCGTTATTCGTGGTGCCCGCTGATGCGCTTGCCCCAGGCCATGGCCGTGGCGGTCAGTTGCTGTTCATCCATGCGGGTCAATTGCCGGTCGTCGAGCAATTGCTTGCCGGCGACCCAAAGGTGTTTCACGCAATCCCGTCCGGTGGCATATATAAGCTGTGAGACTGGATCGTAGACCGGTTGTTGCGCCAGTCCCGACAGATCAAAGGCGACCATATCCGCCGCCTTGCCGACTTCCAACGAGCCAATCTCGCTTTCCAGGCCCATGGCACGCGCGCCATTGAGGGTGGCCATGCGCAGGGCGCGGTGGGCATCCAGCGCGGTGGCCGAACCGGCGACGGCCTTGGCCAGCATCGCTGCCGTGCGGGTTTCGCCCAGCAGGTCGAGGTCATTGTTGCTGGCGGCGCCATCGGTGCCGATGGCCACATTGACGCCAGCCTGCCACAGGCGTTCTACCGGGCAGAAGCCGCTGGCCAGTTTCAGGTTGGATTCCGGGCAGTGGACCACGCTGGTGTTGCTTTCTACCAGCAAAGCCAGGTCATCCTCGCTGATTTGGGTCATATGAACGGCCTGGAAGCGCGGGCCCAACAGCCCGAGACGGCCCAGGCGCGCGAGCGGGCGCTCGCCGGTCTGTTCGACGGCTTGCTGCACTTCGAAGGCGGTTTCGTGAACGTGCATGTGGATCGCGGCGTCCAGCTCTTCGGCGATCACGCGGATTTTTTCCAGGTTGGCATCGCACACGGTGTACGGCGCGTGGGGACCGAAGGTGATCTTGATGCGCGGGTGGTGCTTGAGGTCGCCGAACAACTCGACACCCTGGCGGATGGCCTCGTCGGCGCTGCTGGCGCCGGGAATCGGGAAGTCGAGGATCGGAATCGCGATTTGCGCACGCATGCCGCTGTTGTGCACGCAGTCACTGGCGACCTTGGGGTAGAAGTACATGTCCGAGAAACAGGTGATGCCACCCTTGAGCTGCTCGGCGATGGCCAGGTCGGTGCCGTCGCGCACGAAAGCTTCATCGACCCACTGGGCTTCGGCGGGCCAGATGTGTTTTTCCAGCCAGGTCATCAGCGGCAAATCATCGGCCAGGCCGCGAAACAGGCTCATCGCCGCATGCCCGTGGGCGTTGACCAGGCCCGGGCTGAGCAGCATGCCCGGCAACTCGCGGACCTCGGTGGCCGCCAGTTTCAACGCCGCCGCCCGTGGGCCAATAAAGGCAATGCGCCCATCGCGGATGCCCACGCCATGTTCCTTGAGCACCACGCCGGCAGGTTCGACGGGCACCAGCCAGGTGGGCAGCAACACCAAGTCGAGCGGGGCGGCAGTGGCGGTCATCGCGGGCTTCTTCCCAGGCAGCTATAAAAGAAGGCCGAAGTATACCCGAGCGTCCTGGCTGGCGGATCGCTATAATCGGCGGCTTTTGTTCATGAGTGCGGAGTAAGGGATGCGCGATCGACTGTTGGCTGCGGAGAAAGTGAAGGCCATCGATTGGCGTGATGGCGCGCTGTACCTGCTCGATCAGCGTGCCTTGCCGTCCCGGGAAAGCTGGGTGGCGTGCTCCACGGTCGAGGCCGTGGCCGCAGCGATTCGCACCATGGTCGTGCGCGGCGCGCCGGCCATCGGCATCAGCGCCGCCTATGGCTTGGTGCTCGCGGCCCGTGAACGTATCGCCGAGGGCGGTGACTGGCAGGCTGCGTGGGAAGAAGACTACGCACTGTTGGCAGAAAGCCGTCCCACCGCGTCGAACCTGTTCTGGGCCTTGAAACGCATGCGCGACCGTCTGGATCGGCTCAAGAAGCACGCCGATCCGGTGGCGGTGCTGGAAGCCGAGGCCATTGCGATCCACGAAAGTGATCGGGAAGCCAACTTGAACATGGCCCAGCTCGGCGTCGAGCTGATCCGCAAGCACCAGGGCAACGCCCAGGCGATCCTGACCCATGGCAATGCCGGCGCCTTGGCCACCGGCGGTGTGGGTACGGCGCTCGGGGTGATCCGCGCGGCCTTCCTGGAAGGCATGGTCGAGCAGGTCTACGCCAACGAGACCCGGCCCTGGCTGCAAGGCTCGCGGCTCACCGCCTGGGAACTGGCGGGCGAGGGCATCCCGGTGACGGTGAATGCCGACTCGGCGGGCGCGCATATCCTCAAGACCAAAGGCGTGACCTGGGTGATCGTCGGTGCCGATTGCATTACCGCCAATGGCGATGTGATCAGCAAGATCGGCACTTATCAGCTTGCCGTGTGCGCCATGCACCATGGCGTGCGCTTTATGGTGGTGGCGCCGAGTTCGACCGTTGATTTGATGCTGGCGACGGGCGATGACGTCGCGTTGGAGGAGCGTGATCCGGGCGAGTTGCTGGAGATTGTCGGGCAGCGCTTGGGGGTGGATGCGTTCAACCCGGTGTTCGACGTGACGCCTGCGGATCTGATCGACGTGATCGTCACGGAAAAGGGTATTGTCGAGCGGCCGGATGTGGCCAAGATGGCCAAGTTGATGTGCCGTAAGCGTCTGCATTGAGGGCTTTGGCGTCTGTGAAATGGCCATCGCAGGCAAGCCAGCTCCCACACTGACGGTGTACGCCGATTGAATTGTGGGAGCTGGCTTGCCTGCGATTGGCCCTCAAAGTCAACAAAACCCTCGGATCTGCCCACAAAAAATAGCCTCAACGCTTCTCTAAGCCCCTCTCGTCCCCCTCAAGCCTGTCACCCGTCAACTAACTATGCTCCATGCGCATCTGGGGGATAGGTGCGTGGCGGCGATTGTGATAACATCCGGCGGTTTCCAAGGCCGCCCCGAGGGGTTGCCTATAACGTGCAGATCCGTGTCATAACTCGTTGATTTGTCGTAAGTCGTTGTCAGGCACCGTGCCGGCAGCGGCGAGCTTCGTTCGTCCCATATGGATGTGACGAGGTTTCACCCGAAAAAGGAATCAGGCTTCTCATGGGCGAACTGGCCAAAGAAATCCTCCCGGTCAATATCGAAGACGAGCTGAAACAGTCCTACCTCGACTACGCGATGAGCGTAATTGTCGGTCGGGCACTGCCTGATGCGCGCGATGGCTTGAAGCCCGTGCACCGGCGTGTGCTGTTCGCGATGAGCGAGCTGGGTAACGACTGGAACAAGCCGTACAAGAAATCTGCCCGTGTTGTCGGTGACGTGATCGGTAAGTATCACCCTCACGGCGACACTGCGGTGTACGACACCATCGTTCGGATGGCGCAGCCGTTTTCCCTGCGCTACCTGCTGGTAGACGGCCAGGGCAACTTCGGTTCGGTCGACGGCGACAACGCCGCGGCCATGCGATACACCGAAGTGCGTATGACTAAGCTGGCGCACGAGCTGCTGGCTGACCTGCACAAAGAAACCGTGGACTGGGTGCCGAACTACGACGGCACCGAAATGATCCCGGCTGTCATGCCAACCCGTATTCCCAACCTGCTGGTCAACGGTTCCAGCGGTATCGCCGTGGGCATGGCGACCAACATCCCGCCGCACAACCTCGGTGAAGTCATCGACGGTTGCCTGGCCCTCATCGACAACCCTGAGCTGACCGTCGATGAACTGATGCAATACATCCCGGGTCCGGACTTCCCGACCGCCGCGATCATCAACGGTCGCGCCGGCATCATCGAAGCCTACCGCACCGGTCGTGGCCGCATTTACATGCGCGCCCGCTCGATGATCGAAGACATCGACAAGGTCGGTGGCCGCCAGCAGATCGTCATCACCGAACTGCCTTACCAACTGAACAAGGCGCGCCTGATCGAGAAGATCGCCGAGCTGGTCAAAGAGAAGAAGCTGGAAGGCATCACCGAGCTGCGCGACGAGTCTGACAAAGACGGTATGCGCGTAGTGATCGAGCTGCGTCGTGGCGAAGTGCCGGAGGTGATCCTCAACAACCTCTACGCCCAGACCCAGCTGCAAAGCGTGTTTGGTATCAACGTGGTAGCACTGATCGACGGCCGCCCGCGCATCCTGAACCTCAAGGATCTGCTGGAAGCCTTCGTGCGTCACCGCCGCGAAGTGGTTACCCGTCGTACCGTGTTCGAACTGCGCAAGGCCCGCGAACGCGGCCACATCCTGGAAGGCCAGGCCGTTGCGTTGTCGAACATCGACCCGGTAATCGCCCTGATCAAGGCCTCGCCAACCCCGTCGGAAGCCAAGGAGGCGCTGATCAGCACGCCTTGGGAATCCAGCGCCGTGGTGGCGATGGTTGAACGTGCCGGTGCCGACTCGTGCCGTCCAGAGACCCTGGACCCACAATACGGTCTGCGTGAAGGCAAGTACTTCCTGTCGCCGGAGCAGGCCCAGGCCATCCTGGAGCTGCGTCTGCACCGCCTGACCGGCCTGGAGCACGAGAAGCTGCTGGCCGAGTACCAGGAAATCCTCAACCAGATTGGCGAGTTGATCCGCATCCTCAGCAGCGCCGTGCGCCTGATGGAAGTGATCCGCGAAGAACTGGAAGTGATCCGCGCCGAATACGGCGACGTGCGTCGCACCGAGATCCTTGATGCCCGCCTCGACTTGACCCTGGGTGACATGATCCCGGAAGAAGAGCGCGTCGTGACCATCTCCCACGGTGGCTACGCCAAGACCCAGCCGCTGGCTGCGTATCAGGCTCAGCGTCGTGGTGGTAAAGGTAAATCGGCTACTGGCGTGAAGGACGAGGACTACATCGCTCACCTGCTCGTGGCCAACAGCCACACCACGCTGCTGCTGTTCTCCAGCAAAGGCAAGGTGTACTGGCTCAAGACCTACGAGATCCCGGAAGCCTCCCGTGCCGCCCGTGGTCGTCCGCTGGTCAACCTGCTGCCGCTGGACAGTGATGAATACATCACCACCATGCTGCCGGTCGAGGAATACACCGAAGGTCACTTCATCTTCATGGCGACCGCCAAAGGCACCGTCAAGAAGACCCCGCTGGAATCCTTCAGCCGCCAGCGCAGCGTGGGCCTGATCGCCCTGGAGCTGGATGAAGGTGACGTACTGATCTCCGCCGCCATCACCGATGGCGAGCGTGAAGTCATGCTGTTCTCCGACGGCGGCAAGGTAACCCGCTTCAAGGAATCCGACGTTCGCGCCATGGGCCGCACCGCCCGCGGTGTGCGCGGCATGCGCCTGCCAGAAGGGCAAAAGCTGATTTCGATGCTGATCCCGGAAGAAGGCAGCCAGATCCTCACCGCTTCGGCGCGTGGTTATGGCAAGCGTACTGCCATCAGCGAGTTCCCGGAGTACAAGCGTGGCGGCCAAGGCGTGATCGCCATGGTCAGCAACGACCGGAACGGCCGTCTGGTCGGTGCGGTCCAGGTGCTCGATGGCGAGGAAATCATGCTGATTTCCGACCAGGGCACCCTGGTACGTACCCGTGTGGCTGAAGTGTCGAGCCTGGGCCGTAACACCCAGGGCGTGACGCTGATCAAGCTGGCCAGCGACGAAACCTTGGTTGGCCTGGAGCGAGTCCAGGAGCCATCGGAAGTCGAAGGCGAGGAGCTGGAAGGTGAAGAGTTTGACGGCGAGGTGATCGCAAGCGGCGATGACAACGTTGACGAGCCAACCCTCGACGCTGCCGCAGACGAAGAAGAACCGCAGGAATAAGCGGACACACAGGGGGCGGATGAAGATTCGCCCCCTTGTTGTTTGTCCCTTATGAAATAACACGTCCTTTGGCTGGACGCGGTCAATGTGGGAGCTGGCTTGCCTGCGATGGCAGCGCCGCGGTATCAATGCGATACCGAGGTGCCCTTATCGCAGGCAAGCCAGCTCCCACAAGGGTTCGCTCCAGGGAAAGGGTGTTGCCGAACATGATTGCAGCCCCACCAGATCAGAGTGAGATTGGATGTGAGCAAGAGAGCCTATAACTTCTGTGCCGGTCCCGCGGCGCTTCCTGAAGCAGTCCTGCAGCGTGCGCAGGGTGAACTCCTCGACTGGCATGGAAAAGGCCTCTCTGTGATGGAAATGAGCCATCGCAGTGATGAGTTCGTGTCCATTGCCAACAAGGCCGAGCAGGATCTGCGCGACTTGCTGGACATCCCATCAGACTACAAAGTGCTGTTCCTGCAAGGCGGCGCCAGCCAGCAGTTCGCGCAGATTCCACTGAACCTGCTGCCGGAAGACGGCACTGCCGACTATATCGACACCGGTATCTGGGGGCAGAAGGCCATTGAAGAGGCTTCGCGCTACGGCAACGTCAACGTCGCCGGTACCGCCAAGCCCTACGACTACTTCGCGATTCCCGGTCAGAACGAGTGGAAGCTGTCGAAGGACGCGGCCTACGTGCACTACGTGGCGAACGAAACCATCGGCGGCCTGGAATTCGACTGGGTGCCGGAAGTCGGTGACGTGCCATTGGTGTGCGACATGTCCTCGGACATCCTCTCGCGCCCGATCGATGTGTCCAAGTACGGTATGATCTACGCCGGCGCGCAGAAGAACATCGGCCCGAGCGGCATCCTGGTCAACATCATCCGCGAAGACCTGCTGGGTCGCGCCCGTTCGCTGTGCCCGACCATGCTCAACTACAAGGTCGCGGCCGATAACGGCTCGATGTACAACACCCCGCCAGCGTTCGCCTGGTACCTGTCCGGCCTGGTGTTCGAGTGGCTGAAAGAGCAGGGCGGTGTCGCCGCCATGGGCAAGCTCAACGAAGAGAAGAAGCGCACCCTGTACGACTTCATCGACGCCAGCGGCCTGTACAGCAACCCGATCAACCTCAGCGACCGCTCGTGGATGAACGTACCGTTCCGCCTGGCTGACGACCGCCTGGACAAGCCGTTCCTGGCGGGCGCCGACGCGCGTGGCCTGCTGAACCTCAAGGGCCACCGTTCGGTCGGTGGCATGCGCGCCTCCATCTACAACGCCGTCGACATCCACGCGATCAACGCGCTGGTTGCCTACATGGCGGAGTTCGAAAAGGAACACGGCTAATGTCTGAGCAAGAACTCAAGGCCCTGCGCGTACGCATTGACAGCCTGGACGAGAAGGTCCTGGAGCTGATCAGTGAGCGCGCGCGGTGCGCCCAGGAAGTGGCGCGGGTGAAGATGGCGTCCCTGGCGGAAGGCGAAGTGCCGGTGTTCTACCGGCCTGAGCGTGAGGCCCAGGTGCTCAAGCGTGTGATGGAGCGCAACAAAGGCCCGTTGGGCAACGAAGAGATGGCGCGGTTGTTCCGCGAAATCATGTCCTCGTGCCTGGCCCTGGAGCAGCCGCTGAAAGTGGCTTACCTCGGCCCGGAAGGCACCTTCACCCAAGCGGCGGCCATGAAGCACTTCGGTCACGCAGTGATCAGCAAGCCAATGGCGGCGATCGACGAAGTGTTCCGTGAAGTGGCGGCCGGTGCGGTGAATTTTGGCGTGGTCCCGGTGGAAAACTCCACCGAGGGCGCGGTCAACCACACCCTGGACAGCTTCCTTGAGCACGACATGGTGATTTGCGGCGAAGTCGAACTGCGTATCCACCACCACTTGTTGGTGGGTGAAAACACCAAGACCGACAGCATCAGCCGCATTTACTCCCACGCCCAGTCCCTGGCCCAGTGCCGCAAGTGGCTGGATGCGCACTACCCGAATGTCGAGCGCGTGGCGGTGTCCAGCAATGCCGAAGCGGCCAAGCGGGTCAAGGGCGAGTGGAACTCGGCGGCCATCGCCGGTGATATGGCAGCGGGCCTGTACGGCCTGACGCGCCTGGCCGAGAAAATCGAGGACCGTCCGGATAACTCCACGCGCTTCCTGATGATCGGTAGCCAGGAAGTGCCGCCGACCGGCGACGACAAGACCTCGATCATTGTCTCCATGAGCAACAAGCCCGGCGCGCTGCATGAGCTGCTGGTGCCGTTCCATGACAACGGGATTGACCTGACGCGCATCGAGACCCGTCCGTCGCGCAGCGGTAAATGGACCTACGTGTTCTTTATCGACTTCATCGGCCATCACCGTGACCCGCTGGTCAAAGGTGTGCTGGAGAAAATCAGTCAGGAAGCGGTGGCACTCAAGGTGCTGGGCTCCTACCCGAAAGCGGTTTTGTGAGGCGTTAACATGAGTGGCAACTTCCTCGCCCTGGCGCAGCCGGGCGTGCAACAACTGTCGCCTTACGTCCCGGGCAAGCCTGTGGACGAGTTGGCGCGTGAGTTGAACCTGGACCCGGCGAAGATCGTCAAGCTGGCCAGTAACGAGAACCCGTTGGGCCCAAGTCCCAAGGTGTTGGCGGCGATTCGTGAAGAGCTGGCCGAGCTGACCCGTTATCCCGATGGCAACGGCTTTGCCCTGAAGTCGCTGCTGGCCGAGAAGTGCCGGGTCGAGCTGAATCAGGTGACGTTGGGCAACGGTTCCAACGACATTCTTGAGCTGGTCGGCCGTGCTTACCTGGCGCCGGGTCTCAATGCGGTGTTCAGTGAGCACGCGTTTGCCGTCTATCCGATCGTCACCCAGGCGGTGGGTGCTGATGCGCGGGTGATCCCGGCGAAGGATTGGGGCCACGACTTGCCGGCCATGTTGGCGGCCATCGATGCACAGACCCGCGTGGTGTTTATCGCCAACCCGAACAACCCGACCGGGACTTGGTTCGATGCACAGGCGCTGAACGATTTTCTGCAGGACGTGCCCGAGCACGTGCTGGTGGTGCTGGACGAGGCCTACATCGAGTACGCCGAAGGCAGCGACCTGCCGGATGGTCTGGACTTCCTGGCGGCCTACCCGAACCTGCTGGTATCGCGCACGTTCTCCAAGGCTTATGGCTTGGCTTCGTTGCGGGTCGGCTATGGTTTGTCCACGGCCGTTGTTGCCGATGTGCTGAACCGCGTACGCCAGCCGTTCAACGTCAACAGCCTCGCCCTGGCGGCGGCCTGTGCGGCGGTGAAGGATGCCGAGTACCTGGACGAAGGTCGCCGCATCAACGAAAGCGGCATGTTGCAACTGCAGGAAGGTTTCCGTGCGTTGGGCCTGGGCTGGATTGCGTCCAAGGGCAACTTCATCTGTGTCGATCTTGGCCAAGTGGCGGCCCCGGTGTTCCAGGGCCTGCTGGCTGAAGGTGTGATCGTGCGCCCGGTGGCCAACTACGGCATGCCGAACCACCTGCGTATCACCATTGGTTTGCCGGCCGAGAACGCCCGCTTCCTGGAGGCGCTGGCCAAGGTTCTGGCTCGTGGTTGATGTCACTGCAATGCAACCTGTTGTGCCTATGATCGGTCGCCTGGTGGTGGTCGGTCTGGGGTTGATCGGCGGCTCCTTTGCCAAAGGCCTGCGTGAAAGCGGGTTGTGTGGCGAAGTGGTCGGTGTGGACCTGGACCCGCAATCGCGCAAGTTGGCGGTTGAGCTCGGGGTAGTCGATCGCTGCGAGGCCGACCTGGCGCTTGCCTGCCAGGGCGCAGATGTGATCCAGCTGGCTGTGCCGATCCTGGCCATGGAAAAGGTGCTGGCGTTGTTGGCTGGCATGGACCTGGGCCAGGCGATCCTGACGGACGTCGGCAGCGCCAAGGGCAATGTAGTGCGCGCGGCGCAACTGGCCTTTGGCGGCATGCCGGCGCGCTTTGTGCCGGGCCATCCGATTGCGGGCTCCGAGCAGAGTGGGGTGGAGGCGTCCAATGCGCAGCTGTTCCGTCGGCACAAGGTGATCCTCACGCCGCTTGCGCAAACCGATCCGGCGGCGCTGGCGGTGGTGGATCGGCTGTGGCGCGAGCTCGGCGCGGACGTTGAGCATATGCAGGTCGAGCGTCACGACGAAGTGCTGGCGGCGACCAGTCACTTGCCCCATCTGCTGGCCTTTGGCTTGGTGGACTCCCTGGCCAAGCGCAACGAGAACCTAGAGATTTTCCGTTACGCCGCCGGCGGCTTCCGTGATTTCACGCGGATTGCCGGCAGTGATCCAGTGATGTGGCACGACATCTTCCTCGCCAACCGCGAAGCAGTGTTGCGTACCCTGGATACTTTCCGCAGTGACCTCGACGCCTTGCGCGATGCGGTTGACGCGGGTGATGGGCACCAATTGCTGGGCGTGTTCACCCGTGCGCGGGTGGCGCGGGAGCATTTCAGCAAGATTCTGGCGCGCCGGGCCTACATGGAGACGGCGGTGGATGCCGATGAGTTGACGTTCCTGGCTAGTCCAGGCGGCTGCTTGAGCGGGCGTATTCGTGTGCCGGGCGACAAGTCGATTTCCCATCGCTCGATCATGCTGGGGTCGTTGGCCGAGGGCGTGACGGAAGTCGAAGGTTTCCTCGAAGGCGAAGATGCCCTGGCGACCTTGCAGGCGTTTCGCGACATGGGCGTGGTGATTGAAGGGCCGCACCACGGGCGCGTGACCATTCATGGCGTAGGTTTGCATGGTTTGAAGGCGGCGCCGGGGCCGATTTACCTGGGGAACTCCGGTACGTCGATGCGGTTGCTGTCCGGGCTGCTGGCGGCGCAAAGCTTCGACAGTGTGCTGACGGGCGATGCTTCTTTGTCCAAGCGTCCCATGAGCCGCGTGGCCAAGCCGCTGCGGGAAATGGGCGCAGTGATCGAGACCGGCCCTGAAGGGCGGCCGCCGCTGACGATTCGTGGCGGCCAGGCGCTGAAAGGGTTGACGTATGCGTTGCCGATGGCCAGCGCGCAGGTCAAGTCCTGCCTGTTGCTGGCCGGGCTGTACGCCGCAGGCAAGACCTCGGTGACCGAGCCGGCGCCGACCCGTGATCACACTGAGCGCATGTTGCGCGGCTTCGGTTATCCGGTGACGGTTGACGGGGCGACGGCGTCGGTCGAGTCCGGGCATGCGCTGACGGCAACCCGTATCGAGGTGCCGGGGGATATTTCCTCTGCGGCGTTTTTCCTGGTGGCTGCTTCGATTGCCGAAGGCTCCGACTTGTTGTTGGAGCATGTTGGCATCAATCCGACACGTACCGGGGTGATTGATATCCTGCGGCTGATGGGGGCGGAGATCACCTTGGAAAACCCGCGTGAAGTGGGTGGGGAACCTGTCGCCGATCTGCGTGTGCGCGCGGCGGCGCTGAAGGGTATCGAGATTCCCGAGGCGCTGGTGCCGTTGGCGATCGATGAGTTCCCAGTGCTGTTTGTTGCGGCGGCTTGCGCAGCAGGGCGCACAGTTTTGCGGGGTGCCGAAGAGCTTCGTGTCAAAGAGTCTGATCGTATTCAGGTCATGGCCGATGGTCTGCTGGCGCTGGGGGTCAAGTGTGAACCAACCGCTGATGGGATTATTATTGACGGTGGCCCGATGGGCGGAGGTGAAGTCCATGCTCACGGTGATCATCGGATTGCCATGGCCTTCAGCGTTGCCTCCCTGCGGGCGACAGCGCCTATTCATATCCGTGACTGCGCCAATGTAGCTACATCTTTTCCGAACTTTCTTACACTGTGTGCCCAAGTCGGCATGCGTGTAGCCCAAGAGGCTCAATTGTGAATATTAAAGCACCGGTGATTACCATCGACGGGCCAAGCGGCTCGGGCAAAGGCACGATCGCCGGCATCCTGGCCAAGCGCCTGGGTTGGTGCCTGCTGGATTCCGGCGCGCTGTACCGCCTGCTGGCCTTTGCCGCGCGCAACCATGGTGTCGACCTGACCAACGAAGAATCCTTGAAGCTGTTGGCGGCGCATCTAGATGTGCAGTTCGTCGGGGCGACGGAAGGTCATCCGCAACGCATTATTCTGGAAGGGGATGATGTGACCGATGACCTGCGCAATGAACAGGTCGGTTCCTGGGCCTCGCAGATTGCCGCGCTGCCGGCCGTACGTGATGCGTTGCTGCAGCGTCAGCGGGCTTTTCAGGAGCCGCCTGGCCTGGTGGCTGATGGTCGCGATATGGGAACCGTGGTGTTTCCCGAGGCGCCGCTGAAGGTTTTCCTGACCGCCAGCGCCGAGGAGCGGGCTCGTCGCCGCTACTTGCAGTTGAAGGGCAAAGTCGATGGTGTTAGTCTGTCGAGTCTGCTAGATGAGATCCGTGCACGCGATGAGCGTGATACCCAGCGCGCAGTAGCCCCGCTCAAACCGGCGGCTGATGCGATACAGCTGGACTCCACGGAGTTGTCCATCGAGCAGGTGCTGGAACGCATCTTGAGCGAAATCGCCATTCGCGATATCGCCGGGTGATCAAGAAGGCCGCAGGGGACCAGTCATAGTCCTGCGGTGGCTTCTTTTAACTGAAACTGACCCACACCGTCTGGGGTGTGGAGATGGGCGTATTCTTCGCCCTTATCAACAGGAATTAAAATGAGCGAAAGCTTTGCGGAACTCTTTGAAGAAAGCCTAAAAACCCTGAACCTTCAGGCAGGCTCCATCATCACCGGTGTTATCGTTGATATCGATTACCAAGCTCGCTGGGTAACCGTTCACGCTGGTCTGAAGTCTGAAGCTCTGATCCCGCTGGAACAGTTCTACAACGATGCTGGTGACCTGACTATCAATGTCGGTGACGAAGTTCACGTTGCTCTGGACTCGGTTGAAGACGGTTTCGGTGAAACCAAGCTGTCCCGTGAAAAAGCCAAGCGCGCTGAATGCTGGATTGTTCTCGAAGCAGCCTTCGCAGCTGAAGAAGTGGTCAAGGGCGTTATCAACGGTAAGGTTAAAGGCGGCTTCACTGTCGACGTTAACGGCATCCGTGCGTTCCTGCCAGGTTCTTTGGTCGACGTTCGTCCAGTGCGCGACACCACGCACCTGGAAGGCAAGGAACTCGAATTCAAGGTCATCAAACTCGACCAGAAACGCAACAACGTTGTCGTTTCCCGTCGCAGCGTCCTGGAAGCAGAGAACTCCGCCGAGCGTGAAGCTCTGCTGGAATCCCTGCAGGAAGGCCAACAAGTCAAAGGTATCGTCAAGAACCTCACCGATTACGGCGCATTCGTCGATCTGGGTGGCGTCGATGGCCTGCTGCACATTACCGACATGGCTTGGAAGCGCATCAAGCATCCATCTGAAATCGTCAACGTTGGCGACGAGATCGATGTAAAGGTTCTGAAATACGATCGCGAACGCAACCGTGTTTCCCTGGGCCTGAAGCAACTGGGTGAAGATCCATGGGTTGCTATCAAAGCCCGTTACCCAGAAAGCACTCGCGTAACCGCGCGTGTTACCAACCTGACCGACTACGGCTGCTTCGCTGAGCTGGAAGAAGGCGTGGAAGGCCTGGTACACGTTTCCGAAATGGACTGGACCAACAAAAACATCCACCCTTCGAAAGTCGTACAAGTCGGCGACGAAGTGGAAGTTATGGTTCTGGACATCGACGAAGAGCGTCGTCGTATCTCCCTGGGCATCAAGCAGTGCAAATCTAACCCATGGGAAGATTTCTCTGGCCAGTTCAACAAGGGCGATAAAATCTCCGGCACCATCAAGTCGATCACCGATTTCGGTATCTTCATTGGTCTGGACGGCGGCATCGACGGCCTGGTTCACCTGTCCGACATCTCCTGGAACGAAGTTGGCGAAGAAGCTGTTCGTCGTTTCAAGAAGGGCGACGAGCTGGACACCGTTATCCTGTCGGTTGACCCAGAGCGCGAGCGCATCTCCCTGGGCATCAAGCAGCTGGAAAGCGACCCGTTCTCTGAATACGTTCAGGACAACGACAAAGGCGCAATCGTTAAGGGCATCGTGAAGGAAGTTGACGCTAAAGGCGCCATCATCACTCTGGCCGACGATATCGAAGCGACTCTGAAAGCCTCCGAAATCAGCCGTGACCGCGTTGAAGACGCGCGCAACGTTCTGAAAGAAGGCCAGGAAGTAGAAGCCAAGATCATCAGCGTTGATCGCAAGAGCCGCGTGATCCAACTCTCCATCAAGTCGAAAGACGATGCTGAAGAGAAAGAAGCAATCCAGAGCCTGAAAGCGGCTCCGGAAGGCGAAGCAGCAGCAGACACCACTATGGCTGCCCTGTTGCGTCAAGCAATGGCCAAGCAGAACTAAGTTCTGTAAAGCTATAGAAAAAGGGCGACTTCGGTCGCCCTTTTTTGTGCCTGAAATTCGTTGAATCAACAACCAAGAACCAAGCGGTATGAGCGGCTGTCAGAACTGACTATAGTCGATTGAAAAGCTGTTCCCGTGTTGGTTATTCAGTAAGGGTTGGAATGAACAGGCTTATCGTAGTATTTGCAGTAGTGGTGCTTGCAGGGTGCTCAGCCACTAGCGCCAAGACCCATGCCCGGCACGGTGTAAGCGGTATCGAGATCGATTGCTCGGGCCTCGGCTCTGGATGGGACAAGTGTGAGAAGCGCGCGGCACGTGAGTGCAAGATGCAAGGCTACAAGGTTGTCACCAGGTCCAGCGATGCAAAGGACGAGGAGGGTGACTATCTATTCGGCTGGAATCCGGCAGGTGCCGTCACTCGGACCATGTTGGTGATCTGTAATTGAGGGGATAAGCCCTGTTTTGCTGTCGTTGATCTCTCTGCTAGATAAGTTGAAGCATGGGCTGTTCAAATTCGTCAAGTCATGCTAAAACCTTCGAAGCGATTTTCCTAGCTGCTTGAAAAAGAAGGGAAAAATATGACGAAGTCGGAGTTGATCGAACGAATTGTCACCCATCAAGGGCTGCTTTCATCCAAGGATGTGGAGCTTGCCATCAAGACCATGCTTGAACAGATGTCCCAGTGTCTGGCTACCGGCGATCGAATTGAGATTCGTGGGTTTGGGAGCTTCTCGCTGCACTATCGCGCGCCGCGGGTTGGGCGTAATCCCAAGACCGGGCAGTCGGTCAGTCTCGACGGTAAGTTCGTTCCTCACTTCAAGCCGGGCAAGGAGCTGCGGGATCGGGTGAACGAAGAAGAGGAAGAGGGTGTCTGAGTTTCTTTGAGGAAAGCTGCCATGGGTAGAGTTGGGCGTATTTTCTTGGGGTTGACCCTGATGATTGTCATCTTGGGGGTCATCGCATTCGTGTTGGAAAACCAGCAGGGTGTGGCTTTGTCTTTCCTGGGGTGGACAAGCGCCAGATTCCCGGTAGCTGTGTTTGTGGTACTTGCTTTGATAATTGGTACCTTGATAGGCCCTTGCCTGGGGATGTTAACGAGGCGAGCCGGGCAGTCCAGGCGTGTTTGAGTGGTTCACGCCGGTGTTGGCTACGGGCTTTAGTAACGCCTGAAGTATAAGCGGCGTATAAGTTGATCGATCGCTGCTGCCGTCAATTCGATATCAGGTTGTTCGGTATAATCTGGTGTGTACTTGTCTTCCGCTGAGCGCAGGGTTACATCGTTATCACTGGTTCGGATATTTCCTACGGCTAGCTCTGATTTTTGTAGCGTATTGTTCGGTTTGATGTTTGAAAAGATTTTGCATGATGCGAGATCGTAAGTTTCAAAGTAATATTTGTTTTGCTCGTCCAGCGTTTATTTTCAAGTTGCTCGGAGTTTCGAGCTGTCGAGCGAAGGCAATTTGCAGTCGCCGAAATTCTCCATTAGTCGTACTCATCCTCAAGTACCAAGCAGTTTGAGGTCGGTATTGGGTGTGCAGTCATCTTGCCACTATGTCGTGACAGGGCTTTGCTTTCTGTGAAGGAATGCTCAGGGGGCGTTGGCCCTAGGGGTGATCCTATTTAGGCTTCGTCGGGTCATGGAGATTGTTCTTTCCTGACTACTCGGTAGGCGGGGCATGCCAATATGGGCAAACAGGGGGTCTGATGAAAGCAAATAGTTGGCAAGCCACCCATGGTGCGGTTAGCTCTGTGCCGCAAGTTACTCTCGATTCAATTGATCGGGGGGCGAACGCTGCCGGTGATTGGCTTTGGAGCGGTAACGGTATTAAGCTACTTGGAGTGCTTTGGAGATGCTCTAAGGTCGATAGGCTCCGGAAGTTAGTGCTGGATAGAGTCTGTGGTACATGCAGATGAAGTACCTGTGTTATCTACTCGGCGCCTTAATGGTTTTTCCCGTGAAGATGTTCGATGTTGGGGGCGTGAATTACAAGCTAGATGAATTTTTGCTTGTTTTTATAGGTGTGGTTTTTTTGTGTGCTCGCCACGCTAAGCTCGTAATGTTTGGTTATGTATTTGTTGTCCTGGCCTATGTTTTTTACGGGGCGATACTGGTTTATATGAGTGGCCTTGTTGTTAATTATGATGTGTTCTTTCGTATACTTCAGGTCTTGCTTGTTGTTATTGTCATGTCGCTGATGTCTGATGTTGAAAAAACGGCGATGCTTGATGGAATGGCCAATTGGGGGCCGGTGTTTGCGCTGTTGATAGTGTTTTACCTAGTCTTCAAGTTGGACTACTCTGCGAGTGTGTTGGTAGGAAGTCAGCAGCACTATAAAGATTTTTTTAATGGCCCATATTCTTTTCTGAGTGTGCACATCAATACGGTGGGTACGGTATTGCTGTTGTCGATCTATTTGAATTTGTTGAAGTATAACGTCACCGGAAAGACGGTGTATTTGCTGCTCAGCATGTTCATGCTGCTCCCGCCTCTAATGCTTTTCTCCAAGGGTGATTTGCTGGCGGTCACGCTTGCGTTGGTTTATTTATGCTTTGCAAGACTTAGAGTGTCGAAATTGTTCTTTGTGTTTTTGGTGCTAGGAGCGGTGATTGCCGCAATTGGTTGGGATTTTTCCCGATTTGACCCGACGCGAGAGGTTCTCTACAGTGCTGCATTGAAGGCATTTATTCAAAACCCCTTTGGGTACGGTATCGGCACGGAAAGCCAGGTGATTTTCGCATTGTCTGGGATTGATTACCCGGCCCATAACTTTTTGTTAAGTGCCGCGATCGAGGCGGGTGTGTTGGGTGTGGCGTTTTTTCTCGCGCTGGTAATTTACAGTTACCGGAGAAATAAAAGTACCCTGGCTAGGGCGTTTTTATTGGCATTTGTTGTGGTGGGTTCTTTTGGTAATGTGATGTATTTTTATAAATATCATTTTGTGTTTTTTATGATGATAACTGCTTTGTTTGATAAGGTATATTGTCAGTCGGTGCAACTACGTAGTCAAAGATTGGTCGCGATCTAAATGAATTAAGATAGGGTAAGCTAGAATGCCTAGGGCGAAAGTTGGGATCGTGGTTGCTACGTACAATAGTGAAAGAACACTGCGCGAGTGTTTGGATTCTATTATGGCGCAGAGCTTTAAAGATATCGATTTGTATATTCAAGATGGCGGTAGTACCGATGGGACGCTAAAGATAATACAAGAGTATGGAGTGGCCAGATTCTCCAGTGAGAAGGACTCTGGCGTCTACAATGCATGGAACAAGGCATTGGCGCAGGTAGACGCGGAATGGATAACGTTCCTCGGGAGCGACGATTATTTTAGCTCGCCGTCAGCGCTGTCCTCTGTAATTGAGCATTTGGATGCTGCCAGCGAGCACGGTGTTAACATCGTCTACGGCAAAAATAATCTTGTTGACGAGTCTGGAGTATTTATCGCGGAGGTTGGTTTACCTTGGGAGGCGGCAAGCGTCGGCCTGAAAAAGAAGATGACCATACGTCACCCGGGGTGTTTTCATCATGCGTCGCTGTTTGAAGTGGGAAATGGATTTGACGAGAGTTATAAGGTGATTGGGGATTACCATTTTATTCTTCGTGCGCTTCGGGAGCAGGAGGCGGGTTTTTATCCTTTTTCCGTCGTCACTCACCGAGTGGGTGGGCTTAGTAATAAGCCGAGTTTGATGATGTCTATTATTCGTGAGAATTTCAGGCTTCGGAAAGAGTTGGCGTTGTCTCCAGTGTATTTGGTTGACTCGATTTTTCTCAAACGATTGACTCTTTTCTTACTCAGTGTTGTGTTGGGTGACCGTGGGGTGATGAAGCTGCTATCGGTTTATGGCGGGGCTGTGAAGAAATGAAAATCTGCTATGTGGTTCCTGCCATTGTCAATAAGGCCCCTATTTTAGTAGTTTTGCAGTTGTGCGAGCAGATGCTTCTTAGGGGGCATGACGTTACGGTGCTTTATTTTGACGAGCGTGTCGAGATTGAGTTGCTCGCGGGTGTAAGGTTTGAGCGAGTTAGTTTTTATAAGGCCTTTGATTTTTCTGCTTATGATGTGGTCCACTCCCACTTGTTAAGGGCTGATGCTTTTGTATTCAGAAACAAGTCTTTGTTTGGCGAGGTGCGCTATGTGAGCACCTTGCACAATTATGTCGAGAAGGAGTTGTATTTTCATTACAACAAATTTATCTCTTTTGTTTTTAGTTTCATTTGGAATGTGTGCTGGTTACGTCACAACCGCTTGGTTGTTTTGAGTGAGGATGCGGCTAAGTATTACTCGAGATTTTCATATAATAAGAAAATAACCCGGGTTTACAACGGTCGGGATGTTGTTGTTGATTATGATTTGATCGAGGAATGGTGCGCCAGTGAGATCGAGGCGTTAAAGGTTCGTGTCGATGTTTTATTGGGCACGTACTGCGTGCTCACTGCCACCAAGGGCGTTGATCAATTAATTAGGTTGTTGAGTGAAAATGCTCGTGCGGGGCTGGTGGTCATTGGTGATGGGCCTGCGAAGAAGTCATTGCAAGAGTTGAGTGTATCGTTGGGTGTTGATGATCGATGTGTCTTTATTTCGTCCGTCCCCTATGCGCACCAATGTAATATTTTTTTCGATGTGTTTGCCATGCCCTCTCGCGCGGAAGGTTTTGGGCTTGCGTTGATTGAGGCCGCCCTCCACTCGAAAAAGATCGTATGCTCCGATATCCCTATTTTTCGGGAACTCTTCACTGAAGAGGCGGTTTGTTTTTTTAAAGTGGATGACGTGGCTAGCCTTGACGCAGCAGTGATGAAATGCATGGCCGATGAGTCCAAGGCGGCGGCGGTGCTGAAAATTGCGCGTGAGCGTTACAGCTCTTCTGCGATGGCATCCAGCTATCTTAAGGTCTATGAGGAGTTGCAGCGTGACTAACTTTAGGATTTTAGTTACAGGTGGGTCAGGCTTTATAGGGACTAACTTGGTGTGCCGGCTAAAGGATATGGGATGTGCGGTTCTAAGTCTGGATGTCGCGCCACCCAGAAATAGCGATAATCTCGACGTCCACCGCTATTGCGATATTTGCGATGTTGAGCTGCTGGCTGAGGCGTTTGAATTATTCAAGCCTGATTATGTATTTCACCTCGCGGCGCGGACAGACCTCCGTGGTAAGGCCCTGGAGGACTACCGGGAAAATATCGCGGGTGTGGAGAACTTGTGCAAGGTTCTGTCTTCGGCTGACTACGTCAAACATGCCGTTTTTGCTTCTAGTATGCTGGTTTGTAGGGCTGGTCATATACCGTCTACGATCGAAGATGTTTCGCCGACTACGGTGTACGGCAAAAGCAAGGTAGAGGGTGAGCGCATCGTAAGGAAGTGGAAGGCGCAGATGCCGAGATGCTCTATCGTACGTCCTACATCTATTTGGGGCCCCTGGTTTGGAGAACCTTATCGAAACTTCTTCGATATAGTGCTCGCCGGCCGCTACATTCGAATTGGCAAAGCGTCGAGTACGAAGACGTACGGTTATGTAGAAAACAGTGTGAATCAGATTATTTCAATTTCTCAAACGTCTGACGACGGGGTTGAATATTATTATATTGGTGATGCGCCACCCTTGAATGTGGATGAGTGGAGTTTGAGCATTGCGTCGCTTGCAGGTCGTCGGAAACCGATCAAGGCCCCGATGTTTTTTTTCCACTGCTTGGCGCGTTTTGGTGATGTCTGCAATTTTGTCGGTTTGAGGTTTCCTTTTGGCAGTTTTCGGCTAAAGAACATGACAACTGATAATGTTGTGAATTGCTCTCCGGCGGAAAAGGCGAATGCTTACCCCGTAGTGAGGCAGCAGGAGGGCATTAAAAAAACATTGTCATGGCTGAAGGCGCCATCAGTTGCCAAATAGTCGCATATCTTGAGTTGTCCCGCCGCTTCAAGGCGGGGCGCTCAAGGGCGTCATTTGCGTGCATGGATGGGGGCTCGCAAGCGTCAGTGTTTTTGTGGTGGATGGCATTTTGCCTTTAAAATCAAGGGCCTGTGCTTGTCCAAAGACTTTTCAGTGCTCCGGCGTCATGCTAAGGTTCTCATTGATGCCAGGCTTTCTGTTCGGTCGGTATAAGTGCTCTGAGCGGTGGGGCTGTTTCAGTGGTGCTGTTAAGTACGTTTTTTGTAAAGACTGGACGTGTGGTGGAGGTACAGGGCGCGCGTATTTCCGAAGGGTCTGAATTGCGACGGAATATAATCGAAGATGTCTTTAAAGTTAATTGATTTTCCCGAAGTTACCCGTTGTGTGCTGAAAGGCTGTGATGCATGAATAGCGCTCTCAAGAACGTAGCCGCGAACTTTCTGGGGCAGGGCTGGGCTGCCTTGATGGGGATCTGCTTTGTACCTTTGTATTTAAAGTTTATTGGCGTTGAAGGTTACGGTCTAATTGGCTTTTTTGTAATTCTCTCTGCTGCTATGACGATGCTTGATGGGGGCTTCGGCGCGGTAGCGACTAAAGAGGCTTCAGTATATGAGGCTGCTTCGCCGACGGAAAAGCTAAAGGTAGTTTTACTGCTGAGAAGCGTTGAGTGGATATTTTGGGGTGTAGCGCTCACGGCAGGCACGGTCGTCATATGTTTGGCTCCGGTGATTTCTTACTATTGGCTTGATGTGACGCCCAGTAAACTGGAGTCGGTGACTCAGTCGCTAAGAGTCATGGGCGTGGCGTTGGTTCTTCAGTTTCCTATCGCATTCTATTATGGCGCTCTGACAGGGCTTCAGAAGCAAGTCGAACTAAATATTGCAACCTCTGTTTTTGCGACGCTGCGTTCGGTCGGGACTGTGCTGGTGTTGTGGCTTGTTTCACCTACGGTCGAATGGTTCTTCATATGGCAGTGTGTGATCAATGTTCTGACCGTTTTTATTTTGCGTATTCAGTTGGTTCGAGAGCTAGGCGGCTGGAAGCAGTCTCAGCTGTTTTCTGTTGAGGCGCTGCGCGGCCTTCGGGGCTTTGCAGTTGGTGTTGGGGTGACGAATGCCCTGGCATTTTTATTGATGCAGGCCGACAAAATAGTTTTGTCCAAGACGTTGTCATTGACGGATTTTGGTTATTACATGCTTGCTTGGACGCTGGGAACTATCGCCTTCAGGATGATATCGCCAGTCTTTAATGCCTATTATCCTAAAATCGTTGCGGCGGTCGCTTCTGGAAATACGGCTGAAGCGTTTGGGTCATATATCAGGGCAAGTCAGATACTGTCGATGCTGGTTATTCCGTTTTCGGTGTGGATTGCACTGTACAGCCACCCGTTGCTTGCGCTGTGGACCAGGGATACGAATATCGCCGCCGCCGCCAGTGGGCCGCTTTTGATATTGGTTGTGGGCACTATGGTTCATTCTTTTATGCATATGCCTTACGCGCTGCAATTGGCCCATGGCTGGACTCGGTTCAGCGTCTGGCAAAATTTTATCGCCGCGCTTCTTGTGGTTCCATTGACGTATTATTTGGCGAGTACCTACGGGCTCACCGGCAGTGCATGGCCTTGGCTTTTACTGAACATAGGTTTTGTGGTCTTGTGCCCGCCGATTGTTTTTAGAAAGTTAAATATCAAGCCCGTGAAGGTTTGGTACCTGGAAGCAATTGTCATCCCTTTGCTGATTTCAGTGTCTTCATTGTGGTTTTTCAAGTTGATCTATGACGTTTTAAGCGTTGGCAACCTCTTTGTGATGTTTTTATCGCTAGGGGTAAGCTATGTTCTCGTGGCGCTCCGGTTGTTCGTTTTTCGCGTTGATACCCGGAGGGTTCAATGGAGAAATGCACTGTAATATATCAATGAGCCCTATGACGCTGGCGCAGCCTCGGCAGCATTTGTTCGAATTGGCAGTGGCTTTGATGCGCTACGAGCTCAGTTTTTTAATCGGCTGGGGCTTAACCTTCTCTCGAGCGAAAAAATAATATGCGTGTTGCTTTCGATTACCAAATATTCGCCTTGCAAAACTACGGTGGCATTTCTCGTTATTTTTGCCGCATTGCCGAGCAGATGGCCCAGGCGGGTACCGATGTGGGGGTTTTTTCACCCCTGTACCGCAATGCTTATTTGAACGATTTGTCTGAGGGGATCGTTCATGGGCGCTGGATAGAAAAGTATCCGCCCTATACCGCGAGGCTCATGCTGGGCTACAACCGTCTTCAAGGGCGAGCGTCGATGAGTCGTTGGCGGCCCCAGGTGGTGCATGAAACCTATTACGCGCGTTCGAGCACGGCCCCCAAGGGCTGCCCGACTGTGCTGACGGTCTACGATATGATCCACGAGCTGTATCCCGAAAGCTTCTCTTCAGAGGATAAGACATCCCAGCTCAAGCGACGGGCGGTAGAGCGTGCGGACCATGTCATCTGTATTTCAGAGAGCACACGACAAGACCTTATGAGGCTGTTCGCTGTCCCTGAAAGCAAGTTGTCGGTTGTTCATTTGGGCTTTGAGCAATTCAAACCCGTCGTGGTAAAACAACAGGCCCGGATGCCCAGGCCCTACCTGTTGTATGTAGGGGCACGCTTTGCCTACAAGAACTTTGCCGGACTGCTCCGTGCCGTGGCGAGTTCAACACGGTTAAAGTCGGATTTCGACATTGTTGCTTTTGGCGGCGGTGTGTTCTCCGCTAGCGAGCAAGAGTTGGTGCAGCGCCTCGGTTTTGCAGCAGGTCAGGTGCGGCAGATGGGCGGGGACGATGCTTTACTGGGTGAGCTCTATGAGGGCGCCCAAGCATTTGTCTATCCGTCTATCTATGAGGGCTTTGGTCTTCCTCCGCTGGAGGCGATGGCGCATTCATGCCCTGTCATCAGTAGCGGCACCAGTTCAATGCCTGAAATCATCGGTAACGCGGGTGTTTTTTTCGACCCTGTAAATGATGATGAAATGGCTGGAGCGATAGAAAGGGTGGTTTACTCTGCTAGCGAAGTTGCGAGATTGGTGGCGCTTGGACATGAGCGTTTAAATCAATTTTCATGGCAGCGCTGTAGTCTGGAAACACTATCGATCTACAATTCATTACAAAGGTAATACTTTGGAATATTCAGAAAAAACCGCCCTGATTTGCGGTGTGAGTGGCCAGGATGGTGCTTATCTCGCGAAGCTGTTGCTGAACAAGGGCTATTCCGTTTGGGGGACATCCCGGGACGCGCAGGGCTCTTCATTCGTAAATCTGAAGCGACTGGATGTATTCTCCAGGGTGAAATTGCTGTCGATGGTGCCTGAGGACTTTCGCAGTGTTTTCATGGCACTCAAGCGTAGCCAGCCAGATGAGGTCTACTTTCTGGCGGGGCAGTCTTCAGTCGGGCTGTCGTTCGAGCAACCTGCTGAAACAATTCAAAGCATTACTCTGGGAACACTGAATATGCTTGAAGCATGTCGGATGACGGAGCGTCCGATTCGCTTTTATCAAGCGGGCTCCAGCGAATGTTTTGGTGATACAAATGGCGAGCCAGCTTCCGAGGGCACAGCTTTCCATCCCCGCAGCCCTTATGCCGTGGCTAAGTCCTCAGCGTTCTGGCTGGTTGATAACTATCGAGAGGCTTATAATCTTTTTGCGTGTACGGGCATCTTGTTTAACCATGAGTCTCCATTACGCCCCTCCAGATTTGTAACACAAAAAATCGTGACTACAGCCAAACGGATTGCTGAGGGCTCCAAGGAGCGGTTGACGCTTGGTCGTTTGGATATCGCACGTGATTGGGGAGCCGCCTCAGAGTACGTTGATGCAATGTGGCGGATGCTGCAGTGTGACGAACCTAGTGATTTCGTAATCGCCACCGGTCAAACACATACGCTGGAAACCTTTGTCGCTGAAGCATTTACACAATTAGGCCTCGACTGGAAGGCTCATGTTGATCAATCGGCTGAGTTCTTTCGACCCACTGATCTATTGGTCAGTCGCGCTTGTCCAGTAAAGGCCGAACAGGTGTTGGGGTGGAAGGCACAATCAACGATGCCTGATGTCATTACCAGCATGCTAAATGCGATTTAATAGTAACTCTAAGAGTTTTAGGACCTAAACATGACCCTGAAGAAAGCGCTAATTACCGGGATCACCGGCCAGGACGGCTCCTACTTGGCCGAACTGTTGTTGGAAAAAGGCTACGAAGTCCACGGTATCAAACGACGTGCATCCTCTTTTAATACACAACGTGTTGATCATATCTATCAGGATCCGCATGTTGATAATCAGCGCTTTATCTTGCATTACGGGGATCTCACCGACTCGTCGAATCTGACCCGCATCATTCAGGAAGTGCAACCTGACGAGGTTTACAACCTCGGTGCACAATCTCACGTGGCCGTGAGCTTTGAGTCCCCGGAATATACGGCTGACGTCGATGCCATGGGCACCCTGCGAATTCTCGAGGCCATTCGTCTGCTCGGGCTCGAGAAAAAGACCCGTTTCTACCAAGCCTCCACCTCTGAACTCTATGGCTTGGTACAAGAGACACCGCAGAAAGAAACCACACCGTTCTATCCGCGCTCGCCCTACGCTGTCGCGAAACTCTACGCGTATTGGATTGTGGTCAACTACCGCGAAGCGTATGGCATGCATGCGTGTAACGGCATTCTCTTCAATCACGAATCGCCGCGACGTGGCGAGACGTTTGTCACCCGGAAAATTACCCGTGGCCTTGCAAACATTGCCCAGGGGCTTGAGCAGTGCCTCTACATGGGCAACATGGATGCGTTGCGGGATTGGGGGCATGCCAAAGACTACGTTCGTATGCAATGGATGATGTTGCAGCAAGACGTACCTGAAGATTTCGTTATTGCAACGGGCGTTCAGTACTCTGTACGTGACTTCATTCGTTGGTCTGCCGCTGAACTTGGCCTGACCTTGCGTTTCGAAGGCACAGGTGTAGACGAGCGGGGCATCATCGAGTCGATTGTTGGAGATAAGGCTCCAGCGCTTAAAGTCGGCGATACGCTCGTTCGCATTGACCCACGCTATTTCCGTCCTGCCGAAGTGGAAACACTGCTTGGTGATCCTACCAAGGCAAAAACAAAGCTGGGCTGGGTACCGGAAATCACGGCTCAGGAAATGTGTGCTGAGATGGTTCGCGAAGATTTGAAAGTCGCCCAGCGTCATGCGTTGTTGAAGAATCACGGTTATGACTTGCCGGTGTCGCTGGAGAACTAACATGTCACGTCAATTGAGCGAATGTGTTTTTGTTGCTGGCCACAAGGGGATGGTAGGTTCGGCCATCGTCCGGCGTCTGCGAGCGTTGGGTTATACCAATATTGTGACCCGCGACAGGGCTCAATTGAATTTGCTGGATCAGCGTGCGGTGACGGATTTTTTTGCCGAAAACAAGATCGAGCAAGTCTATATGGCAGCGGCCAAGGTAGGTGGCATTCATGCCAACAACACCTACCCGGCCGAGTTTATCTACGAAAACTTGACGATGCAGGCGAACATTGTCCATGCGGCGCACCAACACGACGTGCAGAAAATGTTGTTTCTCGGCTCCTCGTGCATCTATCCCATCAAGGTTCAGCAGCCGATGGCTGAAGAGGCGCTGCTGACCGGGGTTCTTGAACCTACCAATGAGCCTTATGCGATTGCGAAGATCGCCGGGATCAAGTTATGTGAGAGTTACAATCGCCAATACGGGCGTGACTATCGCAGCGCCATGCCCACTAACCTGTATGGCCCGAATGATAACTTCCACCCGCAAAACTCCCACGTCATACCGGCGCTTCTGCGTCGGTTCCACGATGCCGTCGAACAGGGTGTTGAAGAGGTTGTCATGTGGGGCAGTGGTTCGCCGATGCGTGAATTCCTGCATGTCGATGATATGGCCAGCGCCTCAGTTCACATCATGGAGTTGGATCAGAAACAGTATGGCGCTTACACCCAGCCGATGCTCTCTCATATCAACGTCGGTACGGGGGAGGACTGCACTATTCGAGAGTTGGCCGAAACCATCGCCAAGGTCACCGGATTCAAGGGGCGTCTGAGTTTTGATGCCACTAAGCCGGACGGGCCGCCAAGAAAGCTGATGGATGTTTCGCGTCTAGGGCGATTGGGATGGCGCGCGACGATCGGCCTCGAGGACGGGTTGCGAGATGCCTATGCCTGGTTCTCCGAAAACGCCTTGCATGCTCGTTCGCGCTAGGCTGAAAATTCGTAGTGATAGCCTTCTCAACGCATGGCTCACCCACTTCATTGTGGCAGTCAATGATTGGCTGCAGTGCAAATTACACTCTCGCCTGTACTGCGGCGCTGACCTCGGTCTCAAAGGATGAATGAATGTTTCTTCCAGTAATCATGGCGGGCGGCTCAGGCACCCGGCTATGGCCACTCTCTCGTCAACTGAACCCCAAGCAGTTTCTACCCTTGGTGGATGCGGACCTGACGATGCTCCAGGCCACGATCAAGCGCCTGGATGGGCTTGAACACGGGCTGCCGCGGTTGATTTGCAATGAACATCACCGCTTTCTCGCGGCCGAACAGCTGCGGCAACTGGGGCTGGAAGACGCCAATATCATTCTTGAACCTGTCGGCCGGAACACGGCACCTGCCATCACTCTGGCCGCGCTGCAGGCTTTGGGCGAGCAGGCCGACCCCATCATGCTGGTGCTGGCTGCTGACCACTTGATCCAGGATGTCGAGGCCTTCCAGAAGAGTATTTCAACGGCTCTTTTGCTCGCAGAGTCGGGCAAGTTGGTCACGTTCGCAATTACGCCAACGAGCCCTGAGACTGGCTACGGCTACCTTCAATTGGGTGCACCCGTTGGCGCCGGAGGGTTTCAGGTCAGTCAATTTGTTGAAAAGCCTGACCTAAACACTGCGAAGTCATATCTGGCCCAAGGTGATTACTTTTGGAACAGCGGCATGTTTATGTTCCGCGCCAGCCGTTTTATCCAGGAGTTGGAAAAATTTCACCCGGAAATCGTGTCGGTATGTCGCGATGCCTTGGCCGGCGGTCAGCAAGATATGCATTTTACCCGGGTTGATAGCGCCATCTTTGCCACCAGCCCAGACGTGTCCATCGACTATGCCGTAATGGAAAAAACCTCGGATGCGGTAATGGTGCCCTTGAACGCCGGTTGGAGCGACATCGGCTCGTGGTCGGCCCTCTGGGAGGCCGGCGAGAAAAACGCGCAAGGCAACCTGTTCAAGGGGGATGTGCTGTCGGAAAAAACTACCGGCAGCTACATTCATGCGACCCATCGCCTGGTCACCACTGTTGGCGTGCAAGACCTGATTATTGTGGAAACCAAGGACGCCGTCCTTGTGGCGCGTAAAGATCAAGTTCAGGAAGTCAAAAAGATCGTCGATCAACTCAAGGCCGGTGGCCGCCAAGAGCAGGTCAACCATCGCGAGGTCTACCGCCCCTGGGGTGTTTACGATTCGATTGATAGTGGCGAGCGTTATCAGGTCAAGCGCATCACGGTCAAACCGGGCGAGAAGCTTTCGGTGCAGATGCATCATCACCGCGCCGAACATTGGGTGGTCGTGAGTGGCACTGCCCGCGTCACCAACGGGGAGAAGACCTACCTCGTCACTGAGAACCAATCCACGTTTATCCCCATTGGCCAGGTGCATGCACTAGAAAATCCGGGAATGATTCCCCTGGAACTGATTGAAGTTCAGTCAGGGTCTTATCTGGGAGAGGATGATATCGTACGGTTTGAAGATATTTACGGTCGCGTAAAGGGTTGATGTCTTGAAAATCTCGATTATCACGGTTTCATACAATAGTGAAAAAACAATAAGAGACACTATTGAATCTGTGTTGGCGCAAACCTATTCGGACATTGAATACATCATCGTGGACGGTGGTTCCAAAGATAATACGATGGGGGTGGTCGCGGAGTATGCAGCGTCTATTGCGACCATTGTCAGCGAGCCGGATCGCGGGATATACGACGCGATGAACAAAGGCATCGCGCTGGCGACCGGCGATGTTATCGGTATTCTCAACTCCGACGATTTCTACGAGAGCCCCTCGTCGCTGGATAGCGTTGCCGCGGCATTTCGACTAAACCCAGATGATGCGTTGATTTTTGGCGATGTCGTCTTCGTCAGCCCCGACGACTTGCAGCGGGTGACACGGGTCTATCGCGCCGCTCATTTCAAGGCCTGGAAGCTTCGGTTTGGATGGATGCCTCCGCATCCGGGCACTTTCATAAGGGCGCAGGCGTACAAGGAAGTCGGTGACTATTCCTTGTTGTACAAGATATCGGCTGACTACGAGATGTTTGTTCGGCTGCTGTTGAGCAAACAATACAGCTTCTCGTATATCGATAAAGTATTGGTGCGCATGCGTTCCGGTGGTGTCAGTACTTCCGGTATCAAGAGCAGCCTTAAACTTAATAGGGAAATCGTTCAGGCCTGTCGGCGAAATGGCGTATATACCAACTTGCTCATGGTGCTCAGTAAAATTCCATTCAAATTATTGGAGTACGTCAAGCGCCCGGGAACGAGGCATTGATGGAACACATCTTCATTACCGGAGCGGGCGGCTTTTTGGGTAAAGACCTGATCCGTCGCTTGCAATCAGAGGGTCGATATCGTTTGTCGGCCTCGGTGCGTAATGCCGAGACCAATGTCGCTGCGGGCGTGGTCACGCATTTCACCGGAGCCATGGACACCCGGACATCCTGGACAGCTGCCATGACAGGTGTGGACGTCGTCGTTCACTGCGCCGCTCGCGTGCATATCATGGCCGATAAATCAGCGGATCCGCTTCAGGCTTTTCGCGACGTCAACGTCGACGCTACGCTGCACCTGGCTCGACAGGCTGCAGCAGCCGGGGTTCGCCGCTTTGTATTTATCAGCTCGATCAAGGTCAATGGCGAAGAGTCCCAGGTCGGCAGGCCTTACACACCCGATGACGAGCCCAAACCGATCGATGCCTATGGCCTCTCCAAATGGGAGGCTGAAAAAGGGCTGCTGCAATTGGCCGAGGAGGTCGAGATGGATATCGTCATCATTCGCCCCGTGCTTATCTACGGCCCAGGCGTAAAAGCCAACGTTCAAAACATGATGCGCTTTTTGCGCAGAGGCATCCCGTTGCCGTTGGGCGCTATTCACAACAAACGCAGTTTTGTCGCCCTTGAAAACGTGACGGACTTGATCGTTACTTGTCTGGATCATCCCGCCGCCAGCAATCAAGTTTTTCTCGTCAGCGATGATGAGGACCTTTCTACCACCGATCTGTTGCGCAGAATGGCGCGTGCACTGCACACGCCGGCGCGTTTGGTGCCCGTTCCATCCTGGCTTCTCAAGGGCACGGCTAAGCTTTTGGGGATGTCCGGGTTTTCTCAGCGGCTGTGCGGGACGTTGCAGGTCGATATCAGCAAGACACGCTCATTGCTTGGGTGGGCACCTCGTATCGGTGTTGATCAAGCACTGGACGGTACGGCACGCCATTTTCTGGATCAGAATAAAAGATGAATTTCCTTTGGCTACTCCCCGGCTTGGCGGGTGTTTCGCTTCTGCTGACGTGGCTGCTTCGGCGTTATGCACTATCGACCAGTTTGATCGATACGCCCAACGCCCGTAGTTCCCACTCTGTTCCAACGCCCAGGGGCGGCGGGGTGGCGATTGTGATCAGCTTTCTGGCAGCAGTCCCCGCGCTGGCGTTTGCCGACCTTTTGCCGTGGTCATGGGCGTGGGCCATGTTGGGCGCCGGGATGGGCGTGGCAATCCTGGGGTTTATGGATGACCACGGGCATATTGCAGCACGTTGGCGGCTCCTCGGTCATTTTCTTGCGGCCGTCTGGGTTTTGTTTTTCCTTCAAGGGCTGGGTCCAGTCAGGGTGTTCGGTTATCTCCTGGACCTCGGCTGGTTCGGGAATTTCCTGGCCGTTGTTTATCTGGTCTGGTTATTGAACCTCTACAACTTCATGGATGGCATCGACGGCATTGCAAGCGTTGAGGCGCTTTGCGCCTGCTTGGGTATGTGTGTCATCTATTGGTTGGTTGGTCAGCCACTGCTCGTGTGGACGCCACTTGTATTCAGTATGGCGGTAGCGGGATTTCTGTATTGGAACTTCCCACCGGCTAGAATTTTCATGGGCGACGCCGGAAGCGGGTTTATCGGCATTATGCTGGGCACCTTTTCATTGCAGGCCGGTGCTGTTTCCCCCCAGTTGCTCTGGGCATGGTTGATCATGCTGGGGGTTTTCATCGTGGACGCCACCTTCACCTTGATACGCCGACTGATCCGCGGGGACAAGGTCTATGAAGCGCATCGCAGTCACGCCTATCAGTTTGCCTCCCGGCAGTTTGGTCACCACCGCCCGGTCACGCTGGCGGTTGCCTGTATCAACATATTCTGGATGTTCCCCGTCGCACTCGCGGTCGTGCTATTGGATGTCGATGGGCTTTTTGGACTCGCTCTTGCTTATGCCCCTCTGGTTTGGCTGGCAGTAAGGTTTCACGCGGGAGCGTTGGAGCGCGTTGATGCGCACTGATTCATTCTGAATATCCAAGTGCAGACTAAAATATTCTGAAAGCAAGATCTGCCCTGCACTTTATGTTTGCAGGTGAATGTCATTTTGGAGAGTAAAGATGGATCGAATGCGCACGCTGCTGCTGGGCTTGCCAAGGCGTCACAAGCGCGTTCTGCAGGTTCTGACTGACGTCGTGATGGTGTGGATCGCGTTGTGGATGGCCTTTGTAGTGCGGCTGGGCATTGATGAAATGGTCAATCCTGTGCGGATGCATTTCTGGCTGTTCATTTCTGCGCCGATCATTGCCATTCCCTTGTTCGTACGATTTGGCATGTACCGGGCGGTCATGCGTTATTTCGGCAACGATGCGCTGATCGCGATTATCAAGGCCGTCAGCTTGTCAGCATTGATATTGGCGCTGGTGGTCTATTGGTACAGCAATCATCAAAACGTAGTTCCGCGTTCGATTGTGTTCAATTATTGGTGGCTGAGCCTGATCATGATCGGTGGCTTACGCTTGGGGATGCGTCAGTATTTCCTGGGGGACTGGTTCACTGCGTCGCAGCACGTGCCTTTTACCAGTCGTGACGATGGCTTGATCAAAGTTGCCATCTACGGAGCCGGCTCTGCGGGGAATCAACTGGTCGCTGCACTGCGAATGGGTCGAGTCATGCGCCCGGTGGCGTTTATTGATGACGACTCCAGTATTTCAGACCGCGTCATATCGGGCTTGCATGTTTATAAACCCAAGCACATTCAACAAATGATCGAGGCAACAGGCGCCCAGGAAATCCTTTTAGCCATCCCCTCGTCCAATCGCGGCCGTCGTCGTGAAATCCTCAGTTTCCTCGAAGGCTTTCCACTCCACGTGCGCAGTGTTCCCGGCTTCATGGACCTCGCCAGTGGACGCGTTAAAGTCGATGATATCCAGGAAGTAGATATTGCAGACCTGCTGGGTCGTGATGCTGTCCCGGCCCAGGCCGATTTGCTTGAGCACTGCGTCAAGGCTCAAGTCGTACTGGTTACCGGCGCGGGCGGCTCCATTGGTTCTGAACTCTGCCGGCAGATTATTTCCCTAAGGCCAACGACGTTGCTGTTGTTTGATCATAGCGAATTCAATCTGTACACCATTCTGTCCGAGCTGGAGCAACGCATTGCGCGGGAGTCTTTGCCATTAAAGCTTCTACCGATTCTCGGCTCAGTGCGTAACCAGGGGAAACTACTCGACGTCATGAAGACCTGGCATGTCGATACTGTCTACCATGCAGCGGCCTACAAACACGTCCCGATGGTTGAACACAATGTTGCAGAAGGTGTGTTGAACAACGTCATTGGAACACTGAATACAGCACAGGCCGCGCTTCAGGCGGGTGTTGCCAACTTCGTATTGATCTCCACCGACAAGGCCGTGCGCCCCACGAACATCATGGGAGGCACCAAACGACTGGCTGAGTTGACGCTTCAAGCCCTGAGTCGAGAGTTGGCCCCCGTACTGTTCGGCGACAAGTCCAATGTTTCCCACGTCAACAAAACGCGCTTCACGATGGTACGGTTTGGCAACGTTCTAGGGTCCTCGGGCTCTGTGATTCCGTTGTTCCATAAACAGATCAAATCCGGCGGGCCGTTGACGGTTACCCACCCGAAGATCACGCGTTATTTCATGACGATCCCAGAGGCCGCCCAACTCGTCATTCAGGCGGGCTCCATGGGCCAGGGGGGGGATGTATTTGTATTGGATATGGGCGAGCCGGTGAAAATCATCGAGCTCGCCGAGAAGATGGTTCATCTCTCTGGACTGAGCGTACGCTCCGATAAAAACCCCCAAGGTGATATCTCCATCGAGTTCACCGGCCTGCGCCCTGGTGAAAAGCTTTACGAGGAGTTACTGATTGGCGATAACGTCGTCGCGACCCAGCACCCGATGATTATGAGCGCCAGTGAAGATCATTTGTCGTGGGATGTGCTCAAGGGCAAGCTGAAAGAGCTATTGGCAGCGGTCGATCAGGACGATTACGCGCGTATCCGTGAACTCCTGCGCGACACCGTCAGCGGCTATTCCCCCGACGGTGAAATCGTCGATTGGATCTACCAGCAACGTCGCCTGGAACCTTGATTTAACACCCTGTTACTCAACCCTTTTTGACGAATCCCGCACATCACCTAAGTTTGAAAAGCAGCTTCGGAAAGCTGCTTTTCTCTCATAGATGTCAAGGAGCGTCACCCATGCAAAACACCTACATTTCTTCCCTGATCTTCGCCTTCCTCACCACTCTTTCCGTCACCACCACCGCAGCCCCTTCGATCAAACCCGAAGCGCCAACCCCCATCTCTGCGCAAATCAGCAAGGCCGAGCAAGCCGCCAAGGTCAACCTGAACGCCGCCGACGCCGAGACCCTGCGTCGCGACTTGTTTGGCATCGGCGCCGCCAAAGCCAAGGCGATCGTCGCCTACCGCGATAGCAACGGTCCGTTCACGGCAGTGGATGAGTTGTTGGAGGTGAAGGGCATCGGCAAGGCGTTGCTGGAGAAGAACCGCGATAGGCTGTCGATCAACTAACCCGCCAGGAGGCCGGTCATTGATCGGCCTTTTCATCCTCCCGGATCTGCGTTTTCAAAGTGTCTCGCACCACGTCCATGATCTGCGTTGCCAACTGCGGATTCTCGACACTCCTGGCCAACACCAATGCGCCCACCAGTGTCGACATCATCACCAGTGCCTGGGCGTCAGCGCGGCCTTCACCCAAAGCTGTTTCAATCTGTTTGAGCCGTGCGTCGAGGACTGCGTCCGTTGTCGGACTAGGCTGGCCTCGTAGCCCTAGTTCGGAACACATGGTCGGCAACGGGCAACCCTGGTCTGGGGAGGAGTGGTGCCAGTCCGACAGGTAGCTGTCGATGAACGCGTCCAGCGGCCGCTCCTGGCTGAACAGCATCTCGCAGTGGGCATCAAGCTCTGCGGCCGAGGCGAGCAGGGCTTTTTCCACCAGTTCGTCCTTGGACTTGAAGTGTGCGTAGAACCCGCCATGCGTCAGATTCAGCGCTTTCATCAGCGGCTGCAAACCGGTGGCGCCAATGCCGTCGCGGCGAAAACGTACGGACGCTTCCTTGATGATGCGCTGATGGGTCTGGGCTTTATGGTCGTGGGAGTAACGCATAGGGCTGCCTCGGTAACGAGAGGGCAGTTTAACGGAGTTGAACGTTATTACACATCCGGCGAACTGCGGCGCTTGGCACGAAAAGTGATTACGACTACGCGGAGGATTGTTCAACAATCGTGGGGTAGTGATGACACTCAATCTGTCGTTAGCCGACCAGATCGCCTTGGAGCTTCGCGCCGATATTATTGGCGGGCGGCTGTTACCGGGAATGGCGTTGGTCGAGGTGGAGTTGGTGAAGAGTTATAACGCATCGCGCAACACAATTCGCGAAGCGTTGCATCGCCTCGGGCAGGAAGGGCTGACCCGGTACGTGCGAAACAAGGGGGTGATGGTCCGACGCCTGGAGCGCGAAGAGGTGCGTGACTTGTTTGTAGTCCGACGCACGTTGGAGTTGCAGGCCATTGCTCAGAGCGGCGCATTGACCGTCGATCAGTCCGAGCGCATGCAAAATGCTATCGACGCCACCACCCTTGCGCGGGAACGTGAAGATTGGCGCGCCGTGGCGACCCACAGCCTGGTGTTCCACCAACAGATTGTCGGGCTGATGCGCAGCCCGTTGTTCGATGAGTTTTTCGCCCAGGTGATCGCCCAGTTACGCCTGGTGTTTTGTGCGGCACCCGATGAGCAGCGGTTCCAGTCGCCCTGGCTGGAGCGTGACCGTGAGATATACGCGCTATTGGTCCAAGCGGACAAACCGGCGGCAGGGCAGGCGCTGGCTTTGTATCTGGACGATTCGGAGCGTGTGTCGCTGGCTCTGTTCACCCACCCTTGATCGAGGAGTTCCATGATGTACAAAGACTATCCGGCGGCTTACCAGGTCAGCAAAGGCTCGGCGCTGCAGGTCGATACGGCGTTTTACGAGCGTATTCGCGAGCGCGCCGACCAACGCACGTTGATTGAGCAATTCGAGGTACCGATTCGTACGGGGCGGGCGTGGAAGGTCCCGGCGGGGCACGTCTTCCGGGTGACCACGCCGGTTGGTCCGCAAGTGGGCGACTTTAACGTATGGAACGCCAATGACCCGCGCGAGCGACTGTGGGCAGCACGCACGCGGCAGTTGCAGGGCGCCCATGTCAGCACCCATGACCGCTTGTGGTCGAACCTGCCGTTTTTGCGGCCCCTGGTGACCATCACCGATGACAGCCTGGCGAGCTACGGCATCGATGAGCATGGCGGGCGCCTGCATGATCTGCTCGGTACGCGCTGCGATCCGTATGTGAACCGCATGCTCACCGGCGAGGACTTCCATCACCATTGCCATTCGAACCTGACGCGGGCGGTTTTACCCCACGGCCTGACGGAGTTCGACGTGCATGATGTGTTGAATATTTTCCAGTGCACCGGCCTCAATCAGGACGACATGTATTTCATGAAGGCGTGCCCGGCGCAGAAGGGCGATTACCTGGAGTTCTTTGCCGAGATTGATCTGCTGTGCGCGCTGTCGACGTGCCCGGGCGGAGACTTGTCGCTGCCGATGTGGGGCCCGGACGCGCAGGACCCGCTGACGGTGTGTCGCCCGCTGGGTGTTGAGATCTACCGGTTGGAAGAGGCGCTGCTGAATGGCTGGAGCCAGCCGGAACGTGCTGCCTACAAGGGGCAGCACGGGTTGCATATTGCCAAGGCTGCCTGGGAGTAACCCAAGGCTCAGCGATCCTGCGCGTCCTTGGCATCCGCCTGGGCGTTGCGTTCGGCCACGCGCTTGCGTTGTTCGTCGGTGAGTTCCACCTTGTTGGCGCTGTCCCGCAGCATCAGCAGGCCACCGACGATCGAGCCGATCGCCACCACTAAAATCAACCACGCGTACCACGGCATAAGGCTCTCCTTGAGGCAGATTGCCGTGGGAGAATTTTCCCACGGGAATAACTGCTTTGAGTAACGGGCTTTCTCAGTAGTTCAGTGTAGGCCCGTTCTGCCTCAAGTAGATCAGAGCCCGGTCAACATCGCATCCGCCGGTGCATCGGCGCGGCGCTGCGCGGTCATCTGGAAGTAGGCAAACCCTACCGCCATAAAGCCTAGGAAGATCAGCCCGATCAACGTGTTGAACCAGGCCATGGCCACCAGGCACACCACTGCCAAAACCAGTGCGATGCCCGGCACGATCGGGTAACCCGGGGCGCGGAAGGTGCGCTCCAGCAGCGGTTCGGTCTTACGCAGCTTGAACAGGCTGAGCATGCTCATGATGTACATCACGATGGCGCCGAACACGGCCATGGTGATCATCGCTGCGGTCAGCGTCATGCCGCCCAGGTTGATCAAACCGTCGCTGTAGATCGCGGCGATGCCGACCACGCCACCGGCGAGGATGGCGCGGTGGGGTGTCTGAAAGCGCGACAGCTTGGCGAGGAAAGAGGGTAGGTACCCGGCGCGGGCCAAGGCAAAGAACTGACGCGAATAGCCGAGGATGATGCCGTGGAAGCTCGCCACCAGGCCGAACAGGCCGATCCACACCAGCATGTGCAGCCAGCCGGAGTGGTCGCCCACCACGGTTTTCATCGCTTGCGGCAGTGGGTCGTTGATGTTCGACAAGGTGCGCCAGTCACCCACGCCGCCGGCGAAGAACATCACGCCCATGGCCAGGATCACCAGGGTCAGGATGCCGCTGATGTAGGCTTTTGGAATGGTGCGCTTGGGATCTTTCGCTTCTTCTGCGGCCATGGCCGCGCCTTCGATGGCGAGGAAGAACCAGATCGCAAAGGGAATCGCCGCAAACATCCCGGCAATCGCCGGCGCGCCAAAGGTGTCGGAACCGGCCCAACCATTCAGGGCGAAGTTACTGAAGCTGAACGCGGGGGCGACCACGCCCATGAAGACCAGCAACTCGGCCACGGCAAGTACACACACCACCAGCTCAAAGGTGGCCGCGAGTTTCACGCCAAGGATGTTCAGGCCCATGAATACGAAATAGGCGCCGACGGCCGCGTGTTTCGGGTCCAGTGCCGGAAACTGCACATTGAGATAGGCGCCGATCGCCAAGGCGATGGCGGGCGGGGCGAACACGAATTCAATCAGGGTCGCCAGCCCGGCAATCAAGCCGCCTTTCTCACCAAACGCGCGACGGCTGTAGGCAAATGGCCCACCGGCATGAGGAATGGCGGTGGTCAGTTCGGTGAAACTGAAGATAAAGCAGGTGTACATCGCGGCGACCATCAACGAAGTCACCAGGAAGCCCAAGGTCCCGGCGACGCCCCAGCCGTAGCTCCAACCGAAGTATTCCCCGGAAATCACCAGCCCCACGGCAATGCCCCACAAATGCAGGGTACCCAAGGTGGGTTTGAGTTGTGTGTTCATCGTGTTGCGCTCCCTGAACGGTTTGGAATGATTCAAGGTGTTGCAGCGGCCATGCCAGCCTGAGAATCATTGTCGTAAAGCCGCACAACTGTCGTCGGGGGGATGGTTTGGCGTTTGAATCTCGGCAGGGTTGCACCAGATGAGTGCGATGTTGTTTGAGCTGCCGTCATCGCGGGCAAGCCCGCTCCCACACTGACCGAGGTGGCCGGTCAAACTGTGGGAGCCGGGCTTGCCCGCGATGAGGCCCTCCCAGCCAGCACAAATCCCCCTGTAACCCCCGCGTAAACCCACTCTTTACGCCGTCTTTACGCCCCGCCCGCATCCTCGCTCTCGTTCCTTTACGCCACTCCTGCGGACAATTGCCCCACACGCGGCAATACGCCGCTAAACGGAGAAACTTCCATGAGCGTTCTGGACGGGGTGTCACTGCTATTGGCCGTGGCGCTGTTCATTTATCTGCTGGTTGCGCTGTTACGCGCGGATCGGAACTAGGAGCTTGGCCATGCACAGTTATGACTATTGGCTGATCATCGCCTTCTTTGCCGTGGTGTTGGTGCCGGCGCCGTTTCTGGGCCGGTTCTACTACAAGGTGATGGAAGGCCAGCGCACTTGGCTGAGCCCGGTCCTGGGGCCTGTCGAAAAAGCCTGCTACCGCCTCTCGGGGGTGGATGAACATCAGGAACAAAGCTGGCAGAAGTACATGCTGGCCCTGCTGGCATTCAACCTTGCCGGCTTCCTGCTGCTGTTCGCCATCCTGCTGTTCCAGGACTACCTCCCACTGAACCCGCAGAAATTGCCGGGCCAGGAATGGACGTTGGCCTTCAACACCGCCGTCAGTTTCATGACCAACACCAACTGGCAGTCCTACAGCGGTGAGGCGTCCCTGAGCTACCTCAGCCAGATGGCCGGCCTGACCGTGCAGAACTTCGTCAGCGCCGCCACTGGCCTGGCAGTCCTTGTCGCGTTGTGCCGTGGGATCGGTCGCAAATCCGCGCAGACCTTGGGCAACTTCTGGGTCGACATGACCCGCGCCACCCTCTACGGCCTGCTGCCCCTGTGCCTGGTGCTCGCATTGTTCCTGGTGTGGCAGGGCGTGCCGCAGACCTTCGCGCATTACGTCGATGCGCTGACGATGCAGGGCGTGGATCAGGTGATCCCTCTCGGCCCGGCCGCCAGCCAGATTGCGATCAAGCAACTGGGCACCAACGGCGGTGGTTTCTTCGGCGTCAACTCGGCGCACCCGTTTGAAGACCCGACCGCGTGGGCCAACCTGTTTGAGGTGGCGTCGATCATCCTGATCCCGGTGGCGCTGGTGTTCACCTTCGGTCACTACGTCAAGGACCTGCGCCAGAGCCGCGCGATCCTCGGCTGCATGTTGGCGCTGTTCCTGATCGGCGGCGCCACGTCGCTGTGGTCCGAGTACCAGCCTAACCCGACCCTGAACCACCCAGCCGTTGAACAGACTGCACCGCTGGAAGGCAAGGAAGCGCGCTTCGGCACCACCGGCACCGTGCTCTGGTCGGTGACCACCACGGCGGCGTCCAACGGCTCGGTCAACGGCATGCAAGACAGCCTCAGCCCGCTGAGCGGCATGGTCGCGCTGGTCAATATGATGGTCGGCGAAGTGATCTTCGGCGGCGTCGGTGCCGGCATGTACGGCATGTTGCTGAACGTGTTGATCGCGGTGTTCCTCGCCGGTTTGATGATCGGCCGCACGCCGGAATACCTCGGCAAGAAACTCCAGGCCAAGGAAGTGCAACTGCTCGTGGTGACCTTGCTGGTGATGCCGGTGGGCGTGCTCGTCCTTGGTGCCATCGCCGCCAGCCTGCCCGGCCCGGCGAGTGCCATCAGCAACCCCGGCCCCCACGGTTTCAGCCAGTTGCTCTACGCCTACACCTCGGCCAGTGCCAACAACGGCTCGGCGTTCGGCGGCTTCAGCGCCAACACCGCGTTTCACAACCTAATGCTCGGCCTTGGCATGTTGATCGGCCGCTTCGGCTACATCCTCCCGGTCCTGGCCCTGGCCGGCAGCCTGGCGATGAAGAAGGCCGCACCGATTGGCCAGAACAGCTTCCCGACCCATGGCCCGCTGTTCGTGACCCTGTTGACCGTGACCATTTTGCTGGTGGGCGGCCTGACTTTCCTGCCGACGCTGGCGCTGGGACCCATTGCTGAACATTTGAGCATGGCTGCTCCTAAATAAAGAGCTAAAGGGGATATGACAATGAATATGCCTGCAAAAAACGCAGCTCCCGTGACTACCCAGGAGCCCGCCAAAACCGCCATCTCCGCCCTGTGGCGCCCGGCGCTGGTCCAGGCGTTCGTCAAGCTGGACCCGCGCCAATTGCAACGCTCGCCGGTGATGCTGGTGGTCGAACTGACCGCGATCCTCACCACCGTGTTGTGCTTCGTGCCCGACACCGCCGTGCCGACGTTTGTCGCCGTGCAAATCGCCGTGTGGCTGTGGTTCACCGTGTTGTTCGCCAACTTCGCCGAAGCCTTGGCCGAAGGGCGTGGCAAGGCCCGTGCCGACAGCCTCAAGGCCGGCAGCGAAGGCCTCAGCGCGCGCCGCAAGGAAGCCGACGGCAGCTTCAAGGTCGTGCCGGCCACCAGCCTGCGCAAAGGCGATGTGGTGCGCGTCGCCGCCGGGGAAATGATCCCCGGTGACGGCGAGGTCATCGAAGGCATCGCGGCGGTCAACGAAGCGGCGATCACCGGCGAATCCGCGCCAGTGATCCGCGAGTCCGGCGGCGACCGCTCGGCCGTCACCGGCAACACGCGGCTGGTGTCGGACTGGCTGCTAATCCGCATCACCGCCAACCCCGGTGAGTCCACCCTGGACCGCATGATCGCCCTGGTCGAAGGCGCCAAACGCCAGAAAACCCCCAACGAAGTGGCGCTGGATATCCTGCTGATCGGCCTCACCCTGATCTTCCTGTTGGTGGTGGTGACCCTGCAACCGTTCGCCCACTTCGCCAATGGCAGCTTGCCCCTGGTGTTCCTTGTCGCACTGCTGGTGACGCTGATTCCTACCACCATTGGCGGCCTGTTGTCGGCCATCGGCATCGCCGGCATGGACCGCCTGGTGCGCCTCAACGTGATCGCCAAATCCGGGCGCGCGGTGGAAGCGGCGGGAGACGTGCATGTGTTGCTGCTAGATAAGACCGGCACCATCACCTTTGGCAACCGTCGCTGCTCGGCGGTGGTCGCGGCGCCTGGCGTCAGTGGCCGCGAGTTGGCCGAAGGCGCGCTGTTGGCGTCCCTGGCGGACGACACGGCGGAAGGCAAATCCATCGTTGAATACCTGCGTGCGCTGCACCCCCAAGCCGAGCCGTCCCTGGACGAACTGACCGCCGTACCGTTCAGCGCCGAAACCCGCCTGTCCGGCGTCGACTACCAAGGCCGCGTATTCCGCAAAGGCGCGGTGGATTCGCTGCTGGCCTTTGTCGGCCAACAACGCCGCGACCTCGCACCCGCGCTGTCGCGGGAAATCGACAAGATCGCCCAAAGCGGCGGCACCCCGTTGCTGGTGTGCGCCGACGGCAAATTGCTCGGTGCGATCCACCTCAAGGACGTGGTCAAGCCCGGCATCCGCGAACGTTTCGCCGAACTGCGCAAGCTGGGGATTCGCACCGTGATGGTCACCGGCGACAACCCGCTGACCGCCGCCGCGATTGCGGCCGAAGCCGGCGTGGACGACGTGCTGGCCGAAGCCACCCCGGAGAAAAAACTCGCGCGTATTCGTCACGAGCAGAACGACGGCCGCCTGGTCGCCATGTGCGGCGACGGCGCCAACGACGCCCCGGCGCTGGCCCAGGCTGACGTCGGCATGGCGATGAACGACGGCACCCAGGCTGCCCGCGAAGCGGCGAACATGGTCGACCTCGACAGCGACCCCACCAAGCTCTTGGACGTGGTGCAGATCGGCAAGGAATTGCTGGTGACCCGTGGCGCGCTGACGACCTTTTCCATCGCCAACGACGTGGCCAAATACTTCGCGATCCTGCCGGCGCTGTTCGCTTCGATCTACCCGCAACTGGGCGTGCTCAACGTGATGCACTTGCAGAGCCCGCAGAGCGCGATCCTCTCGGCCATCGTGTTCAACGCGCTGATCATCGTGGTGTTGATTCCCCTGGCGCTGCGCGGCGTGCGCGTACAGGCGGCGAGTGCGGCGGCGTTGCTGCGACGCAACCTGCTGATCTACGGCGTGGGCGGGTTGCTGGTGCCGTTCGTGGGCATCAAGGCAATCGACATGCTGCTGACCGCGCTGCACCTGGTTTGACCCGATGCCTGTGGGTGCTCTCCCAGTGCCCACAGGTTGCAATGACCGAATTGAGGAACTTGAAATGTCCAACATCATCCGCCCGGCCCTGAGCCTGCTGGTGCTCATGACCCTGATTACCGGCGTCGCCTATCCACTGGTGGTCACCGGCGTCGCCCAAGTCGCCTTCCCCGACCAGGCCAACGGCAGCCTGGTGTACGACGCCAGCGGCAAGGTGCGCGGCTCCAGCCTGATCGCCCAGGACTTCACTGGTGACAACTGGTTCCACCCGCGCCCATCCGCCGGTGCCTTTGCCACGGTTTCCAGCAGCGCCAGCAACCTTGGCCCGAGCAACCCGGCATTGGCCACGCGCATCTTCGACGATGCGAGTAAACAGCTGGTGCCAAGCCAGGGGGCAGTGCCTTTGGCCTCGTTGACTACCTCTGGCAGCGGTCTTGATCCACACTTGCCACCGGAGGCGATTGCCTATCAACTGGCGCGCGTGGCGGCGGCGCGGAATGTGCCGGTGTCGACCCTGCAACGTTTGCTCGATGAGCACATCGAAAGCCCGTTGGTGGGGCCGCCGGTGGTGAATGTGCTGGCGCTGAACATGGCCCTGGAAAAACTGTAATCCCCTGTGGGAGCGAGCTTGTTGTGGCGAGGGAGCTTGCTCCCGCTGGAGTGCGAAGCGCTCCCAAGCTTTTTGGGGCCGCTGCGCAGCCCAGCGGGAGCAAGCTCCCTCGCCACAAACATCCGCTCCCACACTGAATCCTCAGTGAACATAAATACCTGAAGGAACCCCAAGCATGAGCGACTCCGGCCGCGCCGATGCCCTGCTAGCCGACCTGCCCCGCAACGGCCGTGGCCGGCTCAAAGTCTTCCTCGGCGCCGCGCCGGGCGTGGGCAAGACCTACGCCATGCTCCAGGCCGCCCACACCCAGCTGCGCCAGGGCGTCAAGTTGATCGCCGGCGTGGTCGAGACCCACGGCCGCGCCGAGACCGAAGCCCTGCTCAGCGGCCTGCCGCAGCAACCGCTGTTACGCACTGAATACCGCGGCGTGATGCTCGAAGAAATGGACCTCGACGGCCTGCTCGCCGCCAAGCCCAAGCTGGTGCTGGTGGACGAACTGGCGCACAGCAACGCCCCCGGCAGCCGGCATGAAAAGCGCTGGCAAGACATCCAGGAACTGCTCGCCGCCGGCATCAACGTGTTTACCACGGTCAACGTCCAGCACCTGGAAAGCCTTAACGACCAAGTGCGCGGCATCACCGGCGTGCAGGTGCGCGAAACCCTGCCGGACTGGGTGCTGCAAGAGGCCGACGAACTGTTGCTGATCGACCTGCCATCGCGCGAACTGCTGGAGCGCCTGCGCGACGGCAAGGTGTATGTGCCGGAACAGGCCCGCGCGGCCATCGACGCATTTTTCACCCAGACCAACCTGATGGCCCTGCGCGAGCTGGCGATGCAGACCGCCGCAGCCCACGTCGATGACGACTTGGCCCAGGGCTACCGTCAGCTCGGCCAGGCCGCACCAGCGGTGCGCGGTCGCCTGCTGGTGGGCGTGGATGGCGATGCCCAGGCCGAACGCCTGGTGCGGCATGCCAGCCGTGTCGCGCAACGTCGGCATTTGCCGTGGAGCCTGGTGCATATCGATAACGGCGGCGCGCGCGACGAACAATCGCGCCTGCGCCTGCAAAACGCCCAGCAACTGGCCGAACGCCTGGGCGGCGAAGTGGTGTTGCTGCGCGCGGGGGAGGTGGCCAAGACCCTGATCCAGCACGCCGCCGAGCGCCGTGCCAGCTTGCTGCTGGTGGGCCAGTCGCGCATGCGCTGGCGCCGTCGGGTATTCGGTGGCGGGTTGGCGGCGCGCCTGTTGCGCAATGCCCGTGGCCTTGAAATCAACGTCCTCGACAGCGACGACATCCCCGCGACGCCGCGCCTGCCGGATGTGCGCGGGCTGGTGTGGTTCGACTACGGCCTGGCGGTGGTGGCGACCATCGTTGCGGCGGCGGTGGCCTGGGCGGTGTCCAGCGTGTTGCCGTTGCCGAATATCTCGCTGGTGTTCCTCGCCGCGGTGCTGCTGGTGGCGGTGCGCAGCAGCCTGGGGCCGTCGCTGGTGTGTGCGGCGTTGTCGTTTCTGACCTATGACTTCCTGTTTATCCCGCCGAATTTTTCCTTCGCGATCCAGCGTGAAGAAGACGTGCTGACCTTGCTGTTCTTCCTGCTGATGGCGGCGCTCACCGGCAACCTCGCGGCGCGTCAACGCCGGCAGCTGCAGGCGCTGCGCGACACCCAGGAAGAAACCAGCGAGTTGCTCGACCTGTCGCGCAAACTCACCGCCGCCACCGACCGCCAGGCGGTGATCAGCGCGGCGGCCCATCACCTGGAAGGCTGGAGCGACCTCGACCTGTGCCTGGTCAATCGCGACGGCCAAGGGGGTTGGACGATAGAAACCGGTGGCCCGCTGACCCTCACCGAAGGCGAACGCGCCGCTGCGGACTGGGCCTGGCAGCACGATCAACCGGCCGGCATGGGCACGGGCACCTTGCCGCTTGGGCGTTGGTGGTGGTGGCCGTTATCCGCTGAAGAAGGGCCGCTGGGCCTGCTCGGCGTGAGCCCCAAACCGGGCCTGGAATTGAGCGGCCAGCGCCGCCGCCTGCTGACGGCCTTGAGCCAGCCGCTGGCGCAAGCCCTGGCCCGCGCGCAACTGGCGCAGGAGTTGGAGTCGGCGCGCTTGCACGGCGAAACCGAGCAACTGCGCAGCGCCTTGCTCGCCTCGGTGTCCCACGATTTGCGCACGCCGCTGACCTCCATGCGCGGCAGCATCGACAGCCTGCTGGCCCTCGGCGAGGCCATCCCGCTGGAGGACCGCCGCGAACTGCTGGAAGGCACCCGCGATGAAGCCGAGCGCCTCGACCGTTACATCCAGAACCTGCTGGACATGACGCGCCTGGGCCACGGCGCGCTGAAGCTGGCGCGGGACTGGGTGTCCCCTGGTGATATTGTCGGCAGCGCCCTCGGCCGATTGCGCGCCGTGCTGGCGCCGCTGCAGGTGCACACCGAGGTACCGGCACAATTGCCGTTGCTGTATGTGCACGCGGCGCTGATCGAGCAGGCACTGGTTAATGTGCTGGAAAACGCCGCGCGCTTTTCGCCGGCCCATGGGCGCTTGCAGTTGAGTGCGGGCGTCGCGGATAACCAGCTGTTTTTTGCCGTCGCCGACGAAGGCCCCGGCATCCCCGAAGACGAGCGCGCGAAGATTTTCGACATGTTCTACACCGCCGCCCGTGGCGACCGTGGCGGGCAGGGCACCGGTCTCGGTTTGGCGATCTGCCAGGGCATGGTCGGCGCCCACGGCGGGCATATCGGCGTGGCCGATGGCATCGACGGCCGCGGTACCTGCATCACCCTGTTCCTGCCCTTGCCGACCCAGCCTGGCCTGGAGCGCGAGGCATGAGCTACCCTGTTTTCTCTCCCGATTCTGATTGGACACCATGAGCCAGACCGCGACGATTTTGGTCATTGATGACGAACCGCAGATCCGCAAATTCCTGCGTATCAGCCTGGCCTCCCAGGGCTACAAGGTGATCGAGGCCGGCACCGGCAACGAAGGCCTGGCCCAGGCGGCGCTGAGCAAACCGGACTTGCTGGTGCTCGACCTCGGCCTGCCGGACATGGACGGCCAGCAAGTGCTGCGCGAATTTCGCGAGTGGTCCACGGTGCCGGTGCTGGTGCTGTCGGTGCGGGCCAGCGAAGGGCAGAAGGTCGAAGCCCTGGACGGCGGCGCCAATGACTATGTGACCAAGCCCTTTGGCATCCAGGAATTTCTCGCCCGCGTGCGTGCGCTGCTGCGCCAGGCGCCGGCGGGTGAGGCCCAGGAAGCGGCGTTGTGTTTCGGCCCGCTGACCGTGGACCTGGCCTACCGCCGCGTGCTGCTGGACGGCGTCGAGGTCGCCCTGACCCGCAAGGAATACGCGGTGCTGGCGCAACTGGCGCGGCATCCGGGACGGGTAATTACCCAGCAGCAATTGCTCAAGGATATCTGGGGGCCGACCCATACCGAGGACAGCCACTACCTGCGGATTGTGGTGGGACATTTGCGGCAGAAGCTGGCGGATGATCCGACGCAGCCGCGGTTTATCGTGACGGAGGCGGGGGTGGGGTATCGGTTGTTGAGCACATAGATTTGTGTTGTTTGGTCCGGCCTCATCGCAGGCAAGCCAGCTCCCACATTTTGAAAGTGTTCACAATTCAAGTGTGGGAGCTGGCTTGCCTGCGATGAGGCCATCAGCACCACCAAAAGTCTCAGCCCTGCTCACTCTCATACCGATCCAAGGTGTCCCGCGCAATCTCCCGCCCCAGCGCGATCAACTCCGGCGCCTTGTAGAACTCGAAAAACCGGCACACCCGCTTCGGCACGTTGATCAACACATCCGGCGGATACCCGGCAATCTTGTACTGCGCCAACGACGTCTGCATCACCTCGAAACTCTGGTTGATCAGGTCCAGCAACGACGCCGGCCCCACGTTATCAATGATGAACGAACCGGTCGCCGACTTCGGCGCGCCAGCCTTTTCCGGCGCGGCGGCGGGTTGCTGGGATTCGGGTTCCGCCGAGTCCAGCCATGGGTTGATGTCGGCGGCTTCGGCCTGCAAGGCTTCCTGTTCCAGCTTCATCAATTGCTCGGCCTGCTTGCGGCGAAACGGCAGGTGCGAACCCAGTGATTTGGCCAGGCTGTTGAAGCGGCTCTTGAACGCCGGCGGGCGCTGGATCACCGGTAATTGGTAGTGCTTCTGGTTGGTGGCGTTGAGGTTGACTGCGATGATCAAATCGCAATGGCTCGACACCACCGGCACGATCGGCAGCGGGTTGAGCAGGCCGCCGTCCACCAGCATGCGGTTGCCTTGCATCACCGGCGTGAACAGGCTGGGGATCGCCGCCGAAGCGCGCATGGCCTGGTGCAGGCAGCCTTCCTGGAACCAGATTTCCTGTTGGTTGGTGAGGTCGGTGGCGACGGCGGTGTAGGGGATGCGCAATTCTTCGATATTCAATTCGCCGACAATCTTGCGGATCTGGCCGAAGACCTTCTCGCCACGAATCGCCCCGAGGCGAAAACTCACGTCCACCAGGCGCAGTACGTCGAGGTAATCGAGACTTTCGATCCAGTTGCGGTACTCATCCAGCTTGCCGGCGGCATAGATGCCACCGACCACGGCGCCCATGGAACAACCGGCGACGCAGGCGATGTCGTAGCCGCGTCGTTCGATCTCTTCGATCACGCCGATATGGGCGTAGCCCCGAGCCCCGCCAGAGCCCAGCACCAAGGCAACACGTTTCTTCATGGTCATGTCCTACAGATGGCAGGTGCCCACAATGCACCCATTGAGGGGGCGGCTTCAATCTTCGCTGCGGGAGTGCTAAGCCTCGGGTATGCTCTGGTGATAGGTACGATCGATTTCAGGCTAAGGACAAGGCACTTTTTCATGTAGGCAACGTCTACAACGTTACGACTGTTTTTCTTTATTTTGAGGTGTCATCGATGAAAGCCTGGATGTGTGTGCCTGTGATCGTGTTGGCCTTGGCCGGTTGTGCCGGGAAAACCGCGTACCGCGACAGCTGCGGCACGCAACTGGATGCCGCGTGGCACGAACTGGACCTGGCCAAGGCTGAAGGGTTCGCCGGGACTGTCAGCTATTCCAAGGCCCTGTCCCTGCTGACCGGTGCCAAGACGCAGCAGCAATTTGAAGCGTTTGAAGGCTGCGCCAACAAGGCCGAGAAAGCGCGGTTCTACATTCGTGAGTCGCGCGCCGGGCGTTGATCCGAGCGGCGAGTAGGATTTTTCATCGGAGAGTGAGGGCAGGATGTCAGCTTTGGTCGATCAGTTAGTCGCTCAGGTCATTGGCCTGGAAGTAGGGTTACTGAGCTGCCAGGCTCGTCTCACCGCCGTCACCGACGATGAAGCCCTGCATGATCTGCGCACCACCGTGCGCCGCCTGCGTAGCGTGTTGCGGCCCTTGCGCGGACTGCCCGGCGTGGAACAGCTTGAATCGGCCGCCAGCGCAGTCGGCCAATTGACCACACCGCTGCGTGACCGCGAGGTGCTGGCGGCCTATCTGCACCAGCACGGCTATCACGACGCCGCGGATCGGCGCCTGCGCCTGCAACCCGAGGCGTATCGCCAAGTGGCGCAAAGCCCCGAGTTGGCGCAGCTGCTGCTGATCCTCGATGCCTTCCCGCGATTTATCCGCGCATCCGACCATCAGAAATTGCTCAAGGGCCTGCGCCCGCGCATCGAGAAACGCCTGGCCAAGCAATGGCAGGCCCTCGACGCTGCATTGAAGGACCCCGGCCACGATCGCCACCGCCTGCGGTTGCTGATCAAGCGCGTGCGTTATGCCGCCGAGGCCTATCCTGAATTGCACAAACTCCCCGCCAACGCCATGTCCCGCCTGAAGAAAGCCCAAGGCGCCCTGGGTGATTGGCACGACTGCTGGCAGTGGCTGGCCCAGGCCGAACACCAGCCGGATCTGCAACCCTGCGTTGCCGTGTGGCGGCGCACCATGGCCAAGGCCGAAGGGCAGGCGGACCGCGTGCTGGACAAGCTCCGCGCCGATTGCTTCTGACCCACGATCGTTCCCACGCTCCGCGTGGGAACGCAGCCCAGGACGCTCCGCGTCCTACAATCGTCCGGCTTTTGGCCGGAATAGGCGCTGTACCAGGCCACCACGCTGGTTAAGATCGCCCATCCGTTTCCTTTGATGTGAGGCCGCCATGCGCTTTTGTGATTTGCTCGACGCCGCCCGAAGCCACCCGCAAGACGTCACCATCCCCGCCGAATGGGCCCAGGGCCGTGCGACCTTCGGCGGCCTGGTTGCCGCATTGCAATACGAAGCCCTGCGTGCCCAGGTGCCAGCGGACCGTCCGTTACGCTCGCTGGCGATCACCTTCGTCGGCCCGGTGGCACCCGATGTGCCCGCCAGTTACCAAGTCGAAGTGCTGCGTGAGGGCAAGGCCGTCAGCCAATTGCTCGGCCGTGTGGTGCAGAACGGTGAAGTGGCGACGCTGGTGCAGGCCAGCTTCGGCGGTTCCCGTGAGTCGGAAATTGTGGTCGAAAGCGCCGCGCCGCCCGCGTTCAAACACTGGGATGAATGCCAGGAACTGCCCTACATCAAGGGCGTCACGCCGGAGTTCATGCGCCATTTGGCGATGCGCTGGAGTGTCGGCGGCCTACCGTTTACCGGGAACAAGTCCCGCGACATGGGCGGTTGGGTCCGACTGCGGGGGGATGTGAAGGAAGAACCGCTGACCGAGGCGCACATCCTTGCGTTGGTTGACGCCTGGCCCCCGGCCTTGCTGCCGCACCTGAAAAAGCCCGCGCCGGGCAGCACGCTGACCTGGACTATCGAGTTCATCCAGCCGTTGCAGGAGCTGACCACGCTGGACTGGTGCCAGTACTACGTAACCATCGAACACGCCCGCGACGGCTACGGTCACGCCGCCGCCGCGCTGTGGAGCCCGAGCGGCGCGTTGATCGCCATCAGCCGCCAGACCGTGGTGGTGTTCGCCTGACACTCAGTGCCGATGGCGCTGCCGCCAGGCGCGCCACCAGCCGCCGCTGAAGACAAAGCGCGGGAAGGTCACGAACTGCTCGACCACCAGACGCTGCAGCGCGTCTTTACGATCACTGAAGGGTTCACTGGCCTGGGCTTCCAGGCTATGGCCATGACGCTGCAATGCCAGGCCGGCAACGATGCCGACCACACCAATGGCGAAGCTGGCCAGGCTCAAGCTGAACACCCCGGACACAATCAACAGAAACCCGACGATAAATAGCGGCACGGCAATCAGGTGCAATGCCAGGTTGGTCGGGTGCTGATGGTTTTGCGGGTAGCTGCGCCATTGCCAGGCGGGGAGATTGGGGTGACGTTTGCCCATGATGAAAAATCCTCTGTCCGTTGAAACAACTTGAACAGAGTTTAGGTGGGGGCGGGCAGGTCGGCGAATCAAGGCTGGCTATGGGGGCCATAGGTATCTACACAACTTTCAGCATTGCTGCTGTACCCGTGACGGCCGGGCGATTTTTACCGGGTGTAAACCGGTTCAAAATGTGGGAGCTGGCTTGCCTGCGATAGCTATGTGTTAGGCGCTGAGGCTTTTTGGGCGGAGTACATATCCGTTATTTGGGTAACGGCTGATGTTGGTTCCGCCCTTACGGCGGGTCACTTTTGGAAAAGAGCCCCAAAAGTAACCAAAAGGGCTCTTGCCCCACCACTCGGCACCTCGCCTAGGCTCGGTGTGCCCTCTCTCCGGCTTGACTCCGTGGGCCGCCGCCACGCGCCATCCATGGCGCGGGGCGGCTAACCCGGCGTCCTGCCGGGTTACCCACGGATTCAAGCCTGCGTTCGGCCAGCGTGGTTAACGGGGCGCCTAAGATCAAAAGCTGAAAAGCCAAAGCCAAAGCCAGCCTGCGTTGGCTTACAACTTAAGTTGCCCGATAGCCTTGCTCAACTCGCCCGCCAAGGTCGCCAGCTCGTTGCTGGTGGTGGCCGAATCCACGGTTTGTTGCACGGTGTTTTCGGTGACGTCGCGGATGCTCACCACTGCGCGGTTCATCTCTTCAGCGACATGGCTTTGTTGCTCGGCGGCGACGGCGATCTGGGTGTTGCTCTCGCGCATCTGCGCCACGGCGCTGGTGATTTCGGCGAGGGCGTTGCCGGCTTCGAGGGCTTGTTGCACGCAGTCGTCGGCCTTGAACGAGCTTTCCTGCATAAAGTCCACCGCGTCGCGGGTGCCGGCTTGCAGTGCGGAGACCATGCGGGTGATTTCGTCGGTGGAGCTTTGCACGCGCTTGGCCAGGTTGCGCACCTCGTCGGCGACCACGGCAAAGCCACGGCCCATTTCGCCGGCGCGGGCGGCTTCGATAGCGGCGTTGAGAGCGAGCAGGTTGGTCTGTTCGGCGATGCTGTGGATCACCCCGACCACGCCGTTGATTTTCTGGCTGTCTTCGGCGAGTTTCTGGATCATTTCGGCGGTCTGTTGCACGCCGGTGGACAGCCCGGCAATCGAGCGTTGCACGCGGGTTACCACTTCCTGGCCGCTGCCGGCGAGAGAGTCGGCGGTCTGCGACAGGTCGCGGGTGGCGCCGGCGTGTTGGGCGATGTGGTAGACGGTGGCGGTCATCTCGTTGATGGCGGTGGCGGCCTGGTCGGTTTCGCTTTGCTGGCCGAGCATGCCGTGTTGCACCTCGTTCATGCTGCTGGCCAGGCGTGCGGCGCCGTCATCCAGTTGCTGGGCGGTGCGCGCCACGGTGTTGACCACCCGTTGGTAGCCGGCCTGCATGGCGTTGAAGGCGCTGGCCATCTGCCCGACTTCATCCTTGCACGCCAGTGGCACACGGGCGGACAGGTCGCCGGTTTTTTCCACGTGCAGCATCACGTCCTTGAGGGTGTTGAGCTGGCTGAGCAGGAAGCGGATCAGCAACTGCGATGCACCGAGCATCGCCAGCATCAAGATCGCCACGGCGACGGCGTAGTTGGCAAAGCGCTCTTCGAACACTTGGCTCAGGCTTGGCGCGTAGGCCAGTACGGCGACGTATTGGCCGTCGGCGCGGGCGACCACGTCGGCGCCCAGCAGTGGGTTTTCGCCGAACCAGGGCATGTGGTTGAGTTCGACCCAGCCCGTGGCACTGGCCAGTGCTGACAGATCCTGATCCCCCAGTTGTGGGACTTGGCCACGGGAAAAGGCCAGCCAGTGCTCGCCCTTGGGCAGCGGTGTGCCAGCGGGCCATGCGCCGAGCAAGCGCGCCTGGGCCTGCGCCGACGCTTGGGACGCGTCGCTGCGCGCTTGTTGTTCGAGCTGCACGGCGTACAGCACCAGCAACAAAGTGGTGATGAAAGCGACCGCGTTGACGGCCCAGAATTTGTACTTCAGTGAGATGTTGCTAAGCCAGGCACCCATGGAAGGTTTTCTCTGATAGCGGAAACAGCATTGGCAAGGTGCCAGTATTGTGCCGCTATTCAGCAGGGCGCTTTTGACATGGGTCAATGCGCCGCATTACTCCACGGTAGGCAGGCCAAAAAATGCACGGGCACAGGCGCTGCTGTGCTCGGCCAGGTCTTCCTCGGTCTCATTGCGGTGCAGGGCGACTTCGCGCAGCACTTCGGGCAGATAGGCCGGTTCGTTGCGGCCGTTTTTCGGCTTGGGCCGCAGGGTACGCGGCAGCAGATAGGGCGCATCGCTTTCCAGCATCAGACGGCCCCGGGGAATTTCCCTGACTAGCGGGTGCAGATGGGTCCCACGGCGCTCGTCGCAGATCCAGCCGGTAATACCAATGTGCAAATCCAGGTCGAGGTAGCTGAACAGCGCTTGCTGCTCGCCGGTAAAGCAATGCACCACGGCGGCGCTCAGGTGGTCGCGGTAGTCCTTGAGGATGTCCAGTAGGCGCTGGTTGGCGTCACGTTCATGGAGAAACACCGGCAGTTGCAGCTCGACGGCCAGGGCCAGGTGTTCTTCGAGGACTTTTTCCTGCTGCGGGCGCGGGGAGAAATCCCGATTGAAATCCAGCCCGCATTCGCCCACCGCACGCACGCGGCTTTCGCTGAGCAAACCGTGCAGGCGTCGGGCGCTGTCGCCGTTCCAGTCGCTGGCGGAGTGCGGGTGGATACCGGCGGTGCTGAACAGGCGCTGGCCGCTTTCATCGAGTTTTACGCAGAGTTCCAGGGCCTGTTCGCTGCCGTCGAGGCTGGTGCCGGTGACGACCAATTGTTGCACGCCAGCGGCGTAGGCACGGTCGAGCACGGCCTGGTGCTTCTCGTCGAAACTGGGGTTGGTCAGGTTGACGCCGATATCAATGAGTTGCATGGTGCTATCTCCGCCTGCGGCAGGAAAGCATATCAGAGCTGTAGATTTATAAGAAAAACGAAGAACTACAACGAGTTATCGCTGTCTTTGAACGTCGCAAGTGACATCGTGGTTGGCCGAATGCTTTTCCCTGTGTCACCGTTGCGCGTCTTGCCAGCGCTTAAAGCGCTCTGTTTCTGATCCCCAACGCCTCGTTTTTCGCGAGCGCGTTGGCCAGTATTCTTACCGGAGAGCGGATGATCCGACCCTCGGCGTTGCTTATGTTGTGCCTGACGTTGCTGCTGCCCATGGCGGCGGTCGCGCGTCTCGACGGGCCGCTGGAAGTGACCAAGCCCGGCAAGGTCCGCGACCTGGCGGAAATCCGCGCCAGTCGTACCTTGCGCGTATTGGTCAACCAGAGCCGCAACAGTTCCGGTGAAGTGCAAGGCCAGGCCATCGGTGTCGAATACCATCGCCTGCGCGCCTTTGAGCAATACCTCAACGGCCATGCCCGCGATGGCCAGGAGATCAACCTCAAGATCATTCCCAAGGCCAAGGACCAGTTGCTCGGTGCGTTGGCGCGCGGCGAGGGTGACTTGGTCGCGCCGGGTGAACTGCTCGACGTCAAGGCCGCCCACAAGATCAGCACCAGTGACCCGATTGCCAGCGGCGTACCGTTATGGCTGGTGGGGGTGAAGGGTGAGCGGCGGTTCACCAAGCTGGAGCAGCTGTCCGGGCGCACCCTGGCGCTGACCACCGGCAGTGCGGCGGCGGACGCCATCAACCAGGTCAACCAGAAGCTGGCGCTGCACAAACAGCCGCCGGTAAAAGTTGAATGGGTTGACCCGACCCTGGCCGTGGAAGATGTGCTGGAGATGGTCCAGGCGGGTATTTTCCACCTGACGATTGTGGAAAAGCCGATTGCCGAACGGTGGTCGAAGATCCTGCCCAAGCTGCGCTTCGACAAGCAGGTGGCCATCAGCGAACCGGGCGACGAGTACTGGTTCGTGCGCCAGGATGCGTCGATGTTGCGCGCGAGCATTGATCGATTCCTCAAGACCTATCACACGCCTTCCGACCAGGATGTGGCGTTCCAGCGGATCTACCGACGCCTTTATCAAGTGCGCAACCCGCTGGCGCGTGTAGACCGCCAGCGCCTGGAAAAACTGCGCCCGGTCTTGCAAAAGCACGCCCGCGAGCAGGGCATGGACTGGCTGAACCTCGCCGCGCTGGCCTTCAAGGAGTCCGCGCTCGACCCGGGCGCACGCAACAGCGGTGGGCCCACCGGGCTGATGCAGATCACCCCGTCGGCGGCGCAGCGGGTGGGTGTCAACAATATCGAAAGCCTGGACAGCAATGTGCAGGCGGGCGCTCGCTACCTGGCGATGATTCGCCGCAAGTTCTTCGCCAGTCCCAAGCTCAACGAGCGCGAGCGCATGGCGTTTGTCTTGGCGGCTTACAACATGGGCCCGGAGCGGGTGCAGGGGATGCGCACCGAGGCCAAGCGTCGGGGGCTGAACCCCAACCAGTGGTTCTTCCAGGTTGAGCGCATTGCCATGGAACAGGTGGGAATGGGCAGCGTCAGCTATGTTAATAGCGTCAACAAGTACTACTTGGCATTCGATCGGGAGCGGGAGTCCCTGGAGCCACCGGTGCCGAAAGTCGCCTCACGGAAGTAATCGATTTAATCGATATTAATCAGGCATTTTTTCGGCTTTTATCATTCCATAATCTGATTAATATAGCGGCCAACCAACCCCTACATCGAAAAGGATTACCCCCATGAGCCCACTGATCAAAAACCTGCTGTCCACCCGCGCCGGCTACGGCCTGACTATTCTGCGTATTGTTGTCGGCGTGATTTTTGCCGCCCACGGTTCGCAGAAACTCTTCGGCTGGTTTGGCGGTTATGGCCTGGCGGGCACGGCCCAGTGGATGGAAAGCATTGGCCTGGCGCCAGGTACCTTGATGGCACTGTTGTCCGGCGGTACCGAGTTTTTTGCCGGCCTGGCGCTGATCATTGGTTTGCTGGTGCGCCCGGCGGCCTTGGGCCTGACCATTCTGTCGGTGGTCGCGATCCTTTCGGTGCATATCCACAACGGTCTGTTCATGGCCAACAACGGTTATGAGTTTGCACTGGCCTTGCTGGGCGGCTCGCTGGCTGTGTTGTTCGAAGGTGCCGGCAAGCTGTCTGCCGACCGCGCCATCGCCAACTGAGTGACCTGTAACACCCTGTCCAGGCCCGCCATGTGCGGGCCTTTTCGTTGCGCGCAATTCTTGACATGGCCCCGTCGGCTTCTCTAGGATGCCCGCTCATGCGCCGATTTAAACAGCTAATTGCGGGGCGCCATGGGTGGCCGTTGATCGGTCCCGACAGAAGCAATCACGTTGCTTCGAAATTCCGCTAAAGCGCTGGTTCGGTGTTGCCTCTCACCTGCCCGCAGACTTTTGAGGCAGAGACACGACACGATGACTGCACTACGCCCCCTCATACGCTTGGCCCCGATCACCGCTGACCTGACTCAGCGCAACCCGAAAATCCTTCTGGGCGGCAAACACCAGCCGACGCTGCTGCGTTATCTGGATGGCTGGCCACGTCGCACCGGTCGGCCTTCGGCGTTCCTGATCCAGTTTGTCGAAGACGGCGATTCCCTTGCCCGTTTTGCTAATAACAGCTTTGACCTTGCGGTTATCCAGGCGCCCAGTGCCGTGGACGCAGATGAGGTGATCCGTCACCTGACACGCGTTGCCAGGCAAGGATTGATCGCGCGTCGTTGAACCGTCTCAGGGTCTTACGTGTCGGCGACGCTGCCGTCGATACAGGCCCCAGGCCGTCAGGCAGAGCAGTATCGGTATCGGTGCGCTCACCCCGAGCTTGATGTTTTGCACCAGGCGATCCAGCGGCGCATACACCTTCACTTTCAGTGCATGCAGTTCCATCGCCAGGCGCAGGCGCTCCTTGTTGTGCGCTTGTAATTGGGCATTGGTATTGACGGTTTCGGTACCCAAGGTTGTCACGGTCGGGTTCAAGCGCTGCCATTCGTATTCTGTTTGCGCCAGGCGCCGCTCCAGGTCGCGTGCCTGTTCCTGGTAGGCGCGTTCGGTGGCCTTGCGCTGGCGCTCCAGGCCATGCAGCGCGTATTCCGTCGGTGGCCGTGGGCGTATGTTGGCTAGCGCTTGCGGTGCTGCCAGGTTGTCCAGTGTGTTCAAGACAAACAGGTTGTTGCTGTGGGGCGTCGATCGGGTTGACGGTCCCATGAGCACGTCGGTGTCGGCGACCACCACGACCTGGATATGCGCCGCCTTCTGCAACCCGGGGGCTTGGCCACCAATGCCGTCGGGAAACGCCGAATAGGCCGGCCCCTCAAGACGGGCGGCGATCACGTGGCGCTCCCCGCTTGGAGGCGGTTCGCCGGCATCGGGCGATTGGCCAACCCTGCCGGCCTCCAGCAATGCAGACTGCTCAGAGCTGTACAGCAGGGGGGTGAAGCGTGTGCGGTGCTTATCGAGGGGGAAAAGGGCGCCGCTGCTCGAGACGCTGACAGCGTCCAGTTTCCAGGTGCTGATATCGTTGGCGGCCATTGCCTCTCTGGGCAGGCTCAGTGTGGTGGAAACGGTCCCCGAGGGTGCTTGCGAGGCATAACGATGGTCGATCAACACCTGGTGGGCCGGCATACGGACGCCCCAACTGGACAGCAGCGCTTCCAGGCGGGGGTTAAGGGCTTGTTGCCTTGAACCCTGCTCGCTCTGTGGGTCGATAAACATCATCAATTTGCCACCACCGAGTACAAATTGATCAATGGCGTACAAGGCCTGTTCAGGTAGCGCCCTGGGGTGCACAAGCATGAGCGTTTTGATCTGCGTGGGTACACGGCGTGCGCTCGGCTCCAGCTCTACCATGTTCAAGTGCCGATGCAGTTCCTGGAGCAGGGGGCCGGCCAGTTCCTTGAGCGGTAGTCCTGATAGCAAGCCGATGACAGGCGGTTGCGGGTGGAGTAACTGGCTGATCAAGTGGCTGATTTCATACTCCAGCAACGCTGCACGGTCAGCGCTGAACGATTTGATGCGTTGCGCGGCCTGGCCGTCTCGGGTGCCAATGAGCCCAAAGAATCCCGCTTCGTCATCAAGCCCAAAGAGCCCGGCTCTGTAGGCGTCCTCTGAAAAAGCGCCTGGGTCGATAATGTGCAGATTGATCATGCCTTTTGCCGCCACTTCGAACGCCTTGAGCGTTTCCTCTACACGCTTGGCGTAGCGTTGGGTGGCCTGACTTTTTTTCGGGTGACCGTTTGAATTGAAGTAGTACAGATCCAGCGGAGTGTCCAGGGATGCCAGAAACTGCTGTACAGGAGCCGATAGGGTATTGGTTTTCGAGTGTGAGGCATCCCAGCGCAGGTCAGGCAGCTTAACGGCCCACACCAGGTTAAAGGCCAGGAAAACCAAGAGTAGGACCACCAGTGTCATGCCGGCGTGCAGTGCGGATCGCATCGAGAACGCTCCCTCTCAGCTGTTTTTGTAGTTGAGGATGACGGTCGTCGCAGCGAGTGAGGCCACTATTGTGCTGATAAAGTAGAGACAGTCTCGAAGCACAATGACGCCGTGATCAATCTGAGTGAAGCGTGACAGTGGGCTTAAGGACGACACATTATCGATTACCCAGATCGGGGCTTGGTGCTCCAGTGCATCAAGCACGCTGGAAAGTCCGCTGCTCACCAGCAAAATGCTCAAGGTTAGTATGAATATAACCAGGTGATAACGGCTCAGGGCACATATAAAACAGCCGACGGAAAGATAACTTCCGGCGAGCAGCCAACTGGCCAGATATTGCGTGGCAATCACGCTGTTGTCTGCGCTTCCTAAAGTGTTGACCACCACCACGATGGGAAATGTCAATGCCAGCGCCATTGCAGTTATGACCCAGGCCGCGAAAAATTTACCGATGACAAGTTCCGTGCTTGTCACAGGCAGTGTTATGAGTAAATCACGAAGGCCTGTTTCATTCTCGTCGGCCCAGAGTTGGGTGGAGAGTGCGGGAATCAATAACAGGTATAGCCACGGGTGTAATTGAAAAAAGTCTTGCAGGTCGCTGCTGCTTTGCTCCAGTAACTGGCTGTTGTGTAATCCAACCGTAGTTGACAGTGTCAGGAATACTGCAATGTTCAGGTAGGTTGCTGGAGCACACAAGTAGCGGGCAAGTTGGCGCTTGATAATAGACGGCAGCATATTCAAAGGGACACCTCTTGGCTTAAGTGGTGGACGACGTCGTTCAGGCGGCCAGGCTCCAGGTTCAGTGCGGTTATCTGCCAACCGCGTTTGGCAATCAGGGCGCTGATCGGGGGATAGATAGCGTGACCCGGCATAGCGAGAACGGTGACGGTGCCAGGGCTGTGGCGATCCTCTTCGATGCCGGCAACACCCGGCAGCACGGCCAAGGCCAGCAGGTCCAATGGCGTATCCGTTGCCAGGGTGACGGCCCTGTAGTACCGAGAACTGCGCTGGAGCTCAGGCATAGGGGTGTCTGCCAGCAGGCGGCCCCCACCCATGACCAGAGCGCGGGTGCAGATACCCGACCACGCCTCGCAATCCCGCGTGGCGACGATCACTGTCATCTCCTCGGCCAGCGACTGGATGAGCGTGCGGATTTTGCATTGCTGGTACGGTGACAGGCCCTCGGTCGGCTCATCCAGCAACAGCACGCCGGGGTCATGCAGGATGGCCTGCGCCAGCGCAACCTTGCGTTGCAAGCCCATGGGGAGTGCGTTGAGCGGTTCGTTGAGCACGGCCGACAGCTCCAGTTGCATGGTGATCCGATCAATGCGTTTGCGTTTTTCGACGCCGCGGAACCTGCGAAAAGTAGCGACAAGGTTGAGGAAACCTGCGACAGGCATCGTTGAATGGTGAATGCCGGGTTCAGGTTGGTAGCCCACGGCCTGGGCTACTTGAAGTCGATGGCTACGGGTGTTGGAACCAAGGATGCTCACGTGCCCTGAAGAAGGTTTGAGCAGGCCGGCGATCAACTTCAGGAGTGTCGTTTTACCCGCCCCCCCATGCCCGAACAAACCTATGCATTCCTGGCAATGGGCTACCAATGAAAGATCGCTGATAATAGGCTGTTTGCCCAGTTGTTTGGTCAGGTTACTTATCTCGATAATTTTGCTTTTATGCTGCATTAGTTTCGCAATATATATGAAGAGGCAAGCGCTGTGGTTGACGTAAGTCGGGGCTCGGGTTAAAAAATAGTACGTTCAATGCAGGGGCTTGGAAATGCGCGAGGGGATGAATAAGATTAGTCCTACGTTCAGGCTTGCAGCTCGCTGAAACAATTGTTTTGTGAGTGCTATTTGACAGTGGAATGTTTATTTAATGTTTATTTGAAGTTTATTCGCTGGCACGAGGCCCAACAATCATGATGCTTCTACGTACCCTTGTTCTTGCACACTCCGGTGCGGATGCTCCGGTCAACGGTGCACTGCTTTGTGGTTTTGCCGTGCCTCAGATCAGTTCCAACTTTCTGGTGTATAGCCTGGATGAAGAGGCGGAACCAGGTAGTTCCCGAGTATATATCGCAGCCTTGCGTAAGAAACTTGAGCGTTATTACTTGGGGGGTGTCGATGTGCAAGCGGATTTGCACTTGGCGATGCAGGTATTCAAGCAGATATTGACGTGGGCGGCCTCCGGCGTGAAAACCAGTGGCGTGACCGATACCCAGATTCCTTATCACTTCGTCGACTTGAAAGGCTGCAAGTTACCCCCGGCACGGCCTGAGGATCACCACTCCCTGATCATCAAGAAAGCCCTGGTGATGAAAGTCATCACCTTGGGAACATCGGCTCCCGCGTCACCCGCTATTGAAAGCACTGCTGTGGTAGTCCCTTCCATTCGTTTCTCTTCTCAAATGGTATCGCCGCCCCAGGCTGCAAGCAGGCCTGAACCACCTCAGCCGGCGCTGCTTGAGCCGCAGCCTGCACCCTTGCCACTGAGCGAGCCGCCACTTGAAGCGCTGGGCGCGTCAATTGAAGCCCCGTCATTGTTCGAGGTGGATAGCACGCTGACCAGCCTTGCGCGCGTCGCCCAGGAGCTGACCCAGCAGAAACTGGTGGTACTCAAGAAAGAGGCAGCGCTTGAGCAGTGGCAAGTTCAACTGCAGCAAGGCCAGGCTGAGCTTGAGCAAAAGCGCCAGGAGCTGGCGAGTCGAACCTTGGAAAAGGAGACCGCCCTGCAAATGCAGGCGCAGGCTCTGGAGAATCGTGAAAGTCGCTTGGCGAGTGCCTCGGCTGTCTATCAGCAGGCGCAGCAGCAACTGGATGAGCGGGCCGATGCCCTTGAGAAGCGTGTGGCCCAAGTGCACGCCCAGGAATTGATGGTTAACCGCAAAGGCGAGCAGTTGGCAGCCATGCTGTTGCAGTTTTCCGGCTTGCGCCAACGCATGCAGGTCATGCTCCCTGAGCTGGATCAAGTGGTGGGGGACTTCGACAGTACCGAGCGCACGCCATCGATGGTCGATTCTCGTTCGATGTCGACGTGATGCAGTTCTGGCTACTTTCCCTTGTTCATTTATCATCAGGCTCTGTTCGCCGACGCCATGCCTTGATGCAATGGCGTAGTGGGGTCAATGAGCATTTTCTGGGGATGAAGGCGTTTGAGCACCAAGCTGATTACCAAAGAAGGTCATGAAGCGCTGAAAAAAGAGTTGGATTACCTGTGGCGGGAAAAGCGCCCGGACACCACGCGCAAAGTGACGTGGGCGGCGTCCCTGGGGGACCGCAGTGAAAACGCCGACTACCAGTACAACAAGAAGCTGCTGCGTGAGATCGACCGTCGCGTGCGCTACCTGCGCAAGCGCCTGGAAGACATGCGCGTGGTGGAATACATGCCGGAGCAGGAAGGGCGGGTATTTTTCGGCGCCTGGGTCGATATTGAAAACGAGCAAGGCGAGACCAAGCGTTTTCGCATCGTGGGTTATGACGAGATCTACGACCGGATGGATTACATCTCCATCGACTCACCCATGGCCCGGGCGCTGCTGCGCAAGGAAGTCGATGATGAGGCCATGGTGCAGACGCCAAGCGGCGAAGCCTGCTGGTGGATTACTGCGATCGAGTATGTGAAGTAAGTCAAGACGGCCCGTACCTGGGAGGGTACGGGCCGTCGGCGTGTCAGCCTTCGCGCAACACGGTCAGTGGGCTGGCGTTCAAGGCGCGGCGTGTGCCGAACACGCCGGCAGCGCCAATCAGCACGGCACCGATCACCGGCAGCAGCAACAGCCACGGGTGAGGGTGCCAGGCAAGATCAAAGGCATAGCGGTACAACACCAACGTCACCAGCTCCGTGCCCAGTGCCGCCAGCAGCCCGCTGACCGCGCCCAGCAAGCCGAACTCGATACGCCGCGCCTTGACCAGCAATTTGCGCTCAGCTCCCAGTGCCCGCAGCAATGCGCCCTGGCGGACTCGCTCATCAAGGGTGGCCTGCAAACCCGAGAACAGCACCGCCATCCCGGCTGCTAATACAAACAACAGCACGTATTCCACTGCCAAGGTCACCTGGGCGAGGATGCTGCGCAATTGCTCCAGCAAGGCCTCGACTTGCAGGATGGTCACCGCCGGGAACGCCCGGGACAGATCGACGATCTGCTGGTCATGCCCGGGTGCCAGGTAGAAGCTGGTCAGGTAGGTGGCAGGCAGGTCCTTCAGGGTGCCTGGCTGGAAGATCATGAAGAAGTTGGGCTGGAAGTTGTCCCAATTGATGGTCCGCAAGCTGGTGACGCGCGCCTCGCGGTTTTCCCCGGCGACGGTGAACACCAGGTGGTCATTGAGCTTGAGCTTGAGGCTTTCAGCGACCTTGGCCTCTACCGATACCCCGGGAATCTCATCCGTCGGTTGTGGCGACCACCAGGTACCGGATGTCAGGACGTTGCCCGGTGGCAGGTCGGCGGCCCAGGTCAGGCTCAGGTCGCGCTGCACGGCGCGGTCACCGCTGGAGTCCTTGCTGACAATCGCCTGCACCGCCTCGCCATTGATGCTGATCAGGCGCCCTGGGACCACCGGATACAGCGGCGCCGATTGGGCCTGCAAGGCCAACAGGCGAGCGCTGAAGGCTTCGGTGTCGGCGGGCAGGATGTTCAGCGCGAAATAGTTGGGGGCGTCCTTGGGCAACTGGTTTTGCCAGGTGTCGAGCAGCTCGCCACGCAACAGGGCGATCAAGCCCATGGACAGCAGGATCAGGCCAAATGCCAGGGATTGGCCGGCTGCGGCCAGCGGGTGACGCAGCAGTTGGCCCAGCCCCAGGCGCCACGGCAGTGATGCACGTGCCAGCAGCTTGCGCAGGCTTTGCAGCAACAGCAGGAGCAGGCCGCCGAGGATCAGCGCGGCAATCACACCGCCGCCGAGCAGGGCGAAAGTCAGCACCAGGTCGAGGCTCAGGCGCCACATTATCAGGCCCAGGGCGAACAGCGCCGCGCCGTAGACCATCCAGGTGCTGGAGGCGATGGGCAGCAGGTCGCGGCGCAACACCCGCAGCGGTGGTACGCGCCCCAGCGCGGCCAGCGGCGGCAGGGCGAAACCGGCGAGGGCGACCAGCCCGGTGCCGATCCCGGCGGCTGCCGGCAACAGCCCGCCGGGGGGCACGTCTGCCGGCAACAGGTCATGCAGGAAGTAGAACAGGCCAAATTGCGCCAGCCAGCCGAGCAGGGCGCCCGTCAGGCTTGCCAGCAGCCCGAGCACGCTCAGTTGCAGGCTGAACAGCAGCATGGTTTCGCGGCGCGACAAGCCGAGGCAACGCAACAACGCGCTGGCGTCGAAGCGACGGCTGGCAAAGCGGTTGGCCGACAGCGCCACGGCCACGCCGGCCAGCAGTACGGCGACCAGGCTGGCCATGTTCAAGTAGCGTTCGGCCTTGCCCAGGGCGCCGCCGATCTGCTGGTTGCCGTCCCGCGAGTCCTGCAAGCGCTGGTTGGCGGCGAGGCCCGGCTTGATCAGGTCACGATAGGTTTGCAGGGCGGTGCTGTCGGGTGGCGCACGCCACAGTTCGCGGTAGCTGACGCGGCTGCCGGGCTGGACCACGCCGGTGGCGTCCAGGTCGGCCAGGTTGATCATCACGCGGGGTGTGAGGCTGTAGAAGTTGCCGGCGCGGTCGGGTTCATAGGTCAGGATGCGGGCCAGGCGCAAGGTCTTCATGCCCACATCGATGCTGTCGCCGACTTTCAGGCTCAGCGCTGTCAGCAGGCGTGCCTCCACCCAGGCTTCGCCGGGTTTCGGGCCGCCGCCTGGGGTTTCCTCGGCGAAGGGCTCGGCGGCGCTTTTCAGTTCGCCGCGCAGTGGGTACTGCTCGTTGACCGCCTTGATGCTGGAGAGCTGGATGCCGTTGTCGGTGGCGATAACGCTGGAAAACTCGACGATGCGCGCATGGTCGAGGCCCAGCTCGGTGCCGGATCTGATTTGTTCGGTACGCGCCGGCGAGCTGCCTTCGAGCACAAGGTCGGCCCCCAGGAACTCGGTGGCGCGCAACAGCATGGCGCCGTTGAGGCGTGCACCGAAGTAGCCGATGGCGGTGCTGGCGGACACTGCCACCAGCAGGGCGAAGAACAACACACGCAATTCACCGGCGCGGGCATCGCGCAGGAGTTGGCGCATGGCCAGGCTGAACAGACGCAATAGCGGCAAACGTGCCATCAAGGCTCCAGGGGCGCGACCATCAGGCCGGCTTCAAGGCGGATCAGGCGTCGGCAGCGGTGTGCCAGGCGCTCGTCGTGGGTCACCAGCACCAGGGTCGTGCCGCTCTCTTTATTGAGTTCGAACAGCAGGTCGCTGATGCGCTCGCCAGTGTGGCTATCGAGGTTGCCGGTGGGTTCATCGGCAAACAGCACGTCCGGTTCGGCGGCGAAGGCGCGGGCAATCGCCACGCGTTGCTGCTCGCCACCGGACAGCTGGCGTGGCGAGTGGGTCAGGCGCTGGCCCAGGCCGACACGTTCGAGCAGGTGCCGGGCGCGCTCGCGGGCGTCTTTGCGGCCGTCCAGTTCCAGCGGCAGCATGACGTTTTCGAGGGCGTTGAGGCTGTCGAGCAGTTGGAACGACTGGAAGACAAAACCCACGTGTTCGGCACGGATGCGTGCACGTTGGTCTTCGTCCAGCGTACTCAGGGCTTGCCCGGCGAGGGTGACTTCGCCGCTGCTGGGCAGGTCGAGGCCGGCGAGCAGGCCGAGGAGGGTGGATTTGCCGGAACCGGAGCTGCCGACGATAGCCAGGCTATCGCCCTTGTTCAGTTCCAGGCTCAGTTCGTGCAGGATAGTCAGTTCACCTTCCGCGCTGGGAACCACTTTGCTAAGGTTCCGCGCGGTGAGAATGCTTGCGCCCATGGAGAATCCGATGCGAATGTGGTTTTTGAGTGCTGGCCTGGCCTTGATGTGCGTGGCCCAGGGCGCAGCGGCGGGTACAGTCCTGATCGTTGGCGATAGTATCAGTGCCGGTTTCGGCCTGGATACCAGCAAAGGATGGGTCGCGCTGCTGGAACAACGGCTCAAGCGCGAAGGTTTCGACGATAAAGTGGTCAATGCTTCCATCAGCGGCGACACCAGTGCCGGAGGCCTCGCGCGGCTGCCGGCGGCGCTTGCAGAGCATAAACCGGAACTGGTGATCATCGAGCTGGGCGGCAATGACGGCCTGCGCGGTCAGCCTCCGGCGCAATTGCAACAAAATCTTGCCTCGATGATTGACCAGTCCAAGGCCATTGGCGCCAAGGTGCTGTTGCTCGGCATGCAATTGCCGCCCAACTACGGCCCGCGCTACACCAACGCCTTTGCCGAAGTCTATGGCCGCCTGGCCAAGGAAAAGGCGGTGCCGTTGGTGCCGTTTTTCCTTGAAGGTATCGGTGGTCACCCGGAGTTGATGCAGGCTGACGGGCTGCACCCGGCGGTCGGCGCCCAGGGCAAGTTGCTGGAAAATGTCTGGCCGACGCTAAAACCGCTGTTATGACGCTTTTCTACCGGCAGGCTTTCGGCTAAGGTGGCGCCCCCCCGATCTGGAGCCCCCGATGTCACGCCCTGCCTGGTCCCTGTTCAACTACCAACTGATCGAGCCTGACGAGCAGCTGGATCTGTTCGCCTGCCAGGAAGTCCGGGTGCATCTGGTGGCACGCCAATTGGAGCTGGGCGGCACGATTGACCGCACGCTATGTGGCACCTTGCTGCCCGCCCAGCCGCGCTGGTCATCGGTGGACCGCGCGATTTTCCAGGACCAGCGGCTGTGTCCGTTGTGCCGGGCAATCCTCGAATCCCAGAAGCGCGGCACGCCGCTGATCTGGCCGGAGCTGCGCTTCGAGTAGTCAGCGGGGCAGATGGATGCTCCCGGCGTGCTTCACGTATACAATCAGTTTTTTCCTACCCGTCGTTCTGCGAAGGATTTATCGGATGTTCTCGCGCCTCTCCGTCGTCACCTGCTGCCTGTCTCTTGCCGCCTTGTGCGCGGCCGGCCCTGCGGTAGCCCTGCAGTTACCGTTGCCGCCACCGGGTGAAGACATCGTGGGGCAGGTCCAGGTGATCAAGGCCAAGTACGAAGATACCTTTGCCGACCTGGGCACCACCTACGACCTGGGCTACTCGGAGATGGTCGCGGCCAACCCGGGTGTCGATGCCTGGTTGCCGGGTGCCGGCACCGAGATTGTGTTGCCGACGCGCTTTATCCTGCCGCCCGGTCCGCGGGAAGGCATCGTGATCAACCTGGCGGAATACCGGCTCTACTACTATCCCAAGGGGCAGAACGTCGTCTACACCTTCCCACTGGGGATTGGTCGTGAAGGCTGGGGCTCACCCATCGCCCATACCAGCATCATCGCGAAGACGCCGAACCCGACCTGGACGCCACCGGCTTCGATCAAGGCCGAGCACGCTGCCAATGGCGATCCGTTGCCCAACGTAGTGCCTGCCGGCCCGAACAATCCGCTGGGACCATTCAAGTTCACCCTGGGCACGCCGGGTTACCTGATCCACGGCTCCAACATGAAATTTGGTATCGGCACGCGTACCAGCCACGGCTGCTTCCGTATGTTCAACAACAACGTATTGGAAATGGCCGGCATGGTGCCGGTGGGCACGTCGGTGCGCATCATCAACGATGCCTACAAGTTCGGCAGCAGCGGCGGCAAGGTCTTCCTTGAAGCGCACACGCCGTTGAATGACGACGGCACGCCGTCGGTGGTCGATAAGCACACGGCGGTGATCAACGCCTTGCTCAAGCGTGAAGACCTGGCCAATAACCTGCGGGTGAACTGGGATCAGGTGCGTGATGTGGTCGCCGCGGAAGATGGCTTGCCGACTGAAATCGGTGTGCCTGGTGGCGCGCCGATCGCCGCCAGCGCGCCGATCGACTTGCAGCAGTAAAGCGGCCGGATCAAAAGCCCGCCACGGCCTTGCGCTGCGGCGGGCTTTTTTATTGCCTGGGGTTCAGTGCCGAATCCCAGGCAATAAAAAAGCCGACCCATAAATGGATCGGCTTGATAACAACCCCGAGGGATTATTACTTGCGGCTAGCTTTTTCAAGCATACGCAGAGCGCGCTCGTTAGCTTCGTCAGCAGTCTGTTGTGCTTTTTGAGCAGCAGCCAGAGCTTCATCAGCTTTACGGTAGGCTTCGTCTGCACGAGCCTGGGAGCGAGCTGCTGCGTCTTCAGTTGCAGTCAGACGAGCTTCGGTTTCTTTGGAGACGCTGCTGCAACCGGTAGCCAGAACTGCGGCCAGAGCCAGAGCAGAGAATTTCAGAACGTTGTTCATCGTGTTCCCCTTCAAGGACTTTCTATTAAATAGCTACTTGCTCAGAGTGAGCAAAAGCCGGCGTACATACTACCCATTACTTGTAGTAAGTAAACTGACGTAGCGCAAGAAGCAAAAAAAATTCTCGCGCCGAATCTATTTTGGCTAATCTTTTGAAGGTTTGTATAAAAACCGTTCAATTTTTTTCAATCCGATGCGTATCTGGGCCCGTCTGAAAGCTACGGCCCGCATGCGTCGGGCGTGGTATATCGGTAGAAATTTATATATTGGTGGCTGTTCTTTTGTTCTGCGTACCGTTAGCGCACCTCGCATCTTTTACGCATGTAGAGGTGACTTTAAGAGCGCCTGTTCGTCTCAAGATTCAACTGCCGGCAATGTTCAGGCTATCGATCAGCGGTTGGTCGATGCCCTTTCTATAACCGCCAGCGCCGGAGGAGGATGAGTGCGCCTTGAGCAATTTCAGGATTGGTGCCTACTATTCCCTACGTGCTGGTTGTGAGCGCTAGAGGTTTCTCGTTGTCGAAACCGGCACGGGGTGGCGTAGATGTTCCTTCGCCGGGAAAACATCGGTAAGGTAGGGGTCGAAATCCAAGACCCGCGAGGAGTAGTGATGAGCGAGGCGTTGTCCATCCACCATGACCAGGCTGGTCATCAGTTCGAGACCAATGTGGACGGTCATCGTGCCTACCTGACCTACATGGACCTCGGGAAGCAGACCCTGGATATCTATCGGACCTTCGTGCCCAACGCACTGCGCGGCCGGGGTATTGCAGCGGCGCTGACCGAGGAAGCCCTGAAGTTTGCCGAACAGTCCGGCTACACGGTGATCCCGTCCTGCTCCTATGTCGAACGCTACATGGAGCGTCACCAGCGCCATGCCGCGAAGCTGTAAGGCATAAACCAGCAGCATGAAAAACGCCGGGCTTAGCCCGGCGTTTTTGTGTGCGCAGTGCGGGTTCAGGTGCGTTTGCGTTTCGGCAAGACGTCCTTGAGCTTGGCATGCATGCTGCGCAGGGTGTTTTCGGTGGCCGCCCAGTCGATGCAGGCATCGGTGATCGACACGCCGTACTGCAAGTCGGCCAGGTCTTTTGGAATGGCCTGGCAACCCCAGTTCAAGTGGCTCTCGACCATCAGGCCGATGATCGACTGGTTGCCTTCCAGGATCTGGTTGGCGACGTTTTCCATCACCAGCGGTTGCAGGGCCGGGTCCTTGTTGGAGTTGGCGTGGCTGCAATCGACCATGATGTTCGGCTTGATCTTGGCCTTGTTCAGCGCCTGTTCGCACAGGGCCACGCTGACCGAATCATAGTTGGGCTTGCCGTTGCCGCCACGCAGGACCACGTGACCGTAGGCGTTGCCTTTGGTGGTGACGATGGACACGCCACCTTCCTGGTTGATCCCCAGGAAACGGTGCGGGCTGGAGACCGATTGCAGCGCGTTGATCGCCACGGTCAGGCCGCCGTCGGTGCCGTTCTTGAAGCCCACGGCCGACGACAGGCCGGACGCCATTTCGCGGTGGGTCTGGGATTCGGTGGTGCGTGCGCCGATGGCCGACCAGCTGATCAGGTCTTGCAAGTACTGCGGGGAGATCGGGTCGAGGGCTTCGGTGGCGGTGGGCAGACCCATTTCAGCCAGGTCCAGCAGCAGCTGACGGCCGATGTGCAAGCCGTCCTGGATCTTGAACGAGTCGTCCAGGTACGGGTCGTTGATCAAGCCTTTCCAGCCGACGGTCGTGCGCGGTTTCTCGAAGTAGACGCGCATGACCAGGTACAGGGTGTCGGACACTTCCGCCGCCAGCACCTTGAGGCGCTCGGCGTACTCGTGGGCCGCCTTGAGGTCGTGGATCGAGCAAGGCCCGATGACGACGAAGAGGCGATGGTCGGTGCCGTCGAGAATCTCACGGATGACTTCGCGGCCCTTGGTGACGGTCTGCAGGGCAGCGTCGCTCAGGGGGATTTCGCGCTTGAGCTGATCGGGCGTGATCAGGGTCTCGTTGGATTCGACGTTTAGGTCATTGATCGGTAAATCAGCCATCGTTTACTCGTCAGGGTCACGGGTGCCGGCCGCCAGCCATCCCCGTGCGGCGGAGCACAGCATGATTTGAATGCAGGGGGGAGGAACCTTAGCGCGTAACACGGGCCCGCGACAATGGGCAAAGCCCGCTTTAATCCAGCGCTGGCGCCACAAAGGCCTCATGGGAGAACTCGACGGCATGGCGCGACACCCACTCGCGCGCCAGGGCTTCGAATTGTTCGGGCGTTGGTTCGGCGTCTTCGTGCTGGCGGCAATAGCGCTCTATCCGGCATGCTTGCTCACCCATCCGCGCACCAAACAGGGCGTGCTCATCGGTAAACGAGATGCCGATGCGGTAGCCGTCCGCGACCTTGCGGCACCATGCCACGTAGCCCGGATAACACGCGCTGGGCCCGAGGGAGGGAATGTGCAGGTCAACGGCCGTACCCTGGCGCCAGGCGCGCGGCCACTGGCAGGCGATGCCGCCCAGGCCGATCGTGAGCAGGCGTTGACGGGGAATGGCGGGGGAGGGACGTTGTGTTAACTCGACAGCGACATCATCAGGGTGAGGTAAAAAACGACCCATGTACACGGACTCCGAGCACCGTCCTGTTGACGGCGGCAGCAGCAGTATAGTGAAGGAACTGGAATTGACCGACCTGGATATTGACCAGCAATTGCTGGGATTGCCAGGCCTTTCTCTGCTGGTCTTCACCAGCGTAGGCTGTTCCAGTTGCCGTTGGGCACGCCAGCAGTTACCCGCTTGGTCACTGCCGGTGGACCGCGTGTGCTGGGTGGACGCCGGCCACAACGGCGGTGCGGTTGAACGCTACCAGATCTTTCATTTGCCGGCGTTGTTCGTGGCGTGCGAGGGTCAGTTCCTCGGGCAATTGCAGACGCGGCTTACAGCATCCGACCTTGCCGACAGCATCAAGCAAGCCCTTACCCGCATTCCAGAGGATCTGCCATGACCGCACCATCGCCACGCATTGGCATCATCGGCACCGGCGCCATCGGTGGTTTCTACGGCGTGATGCTGGCCCGTGCCGGCTTTGACGTGCACTTCCTGCTGCGCAGCGAGTACGCGGCAGTGAGCAAGCATGGCCTGCGCATCAATAGCAGCGTGCACGGCCCCTTGCATCTGCACCCGGTGCAGGCCTACGCCAGCGCCGCCGATATGCCACCGTGTGACTGGCTGCTGGTGGGCACCAAGTCCACCGGCAATGTGGACCTGGCTCCGACCATCGCCCAGGTCGCGGCGCCGGATGCCAAGGTGGTACTGCTGCAAAACGGCCTGGATGTCGAAGACAGCCTGCGCGAACACCTGCCGGCCTCGCTGCACTTGCTTGGCGGCTTGTGCTACATCGGCGTGCACCGCTCCGGGCCTGGCGTGGTTGAGCATCAGGCCCTGGGCCGGGTCAACCTGGGTTATCACAGTGGCACGGCGGCCAACGATGAAGCGCAGCAGCAGGCGATTGTCGAAGCCGGCGCGGCGTTGTTCCATCAGGCGGGGATCGAGTCCCAGGCCATGGCCAATGTGCATCAGGCGCGCTGGCACAAGCTGGTGTGGAATGTGCCGTACAACGGCCTTTCGGTGTTGTTGGGCACCGGCACGACAGCGATGATGGCCGATGAGTCCAGCCGCGAACTGATCCAGGCGTTGATGGCCGAAGTCGTGGCGGGCGCCCACGCCTGTGGCCATGAAATCCCCGCCAGCTACGCCGAGCAGATGTTCGCCATGACGGAAACCATGGACGATTACCTGCCCAGCATGTACCACGACCATGTCCACAAACGCCCGCTGGAACTGGCTGCCATCTACGCTAGGCCTTTGGCGGCTGCCCGGGCTGCCGGTTGCGAGTTGCCACGGATGCAGGCGTTGTATCAGGCGTTGAGTTTTATTGATCGGCATAACCGCTGATTCGGGGAGCATACAATGGCGAAGGGATTGGGCGACAAATTGGTGCTGGCGATTTCTTCGAGCGCCCTGTTTGACTTGAGCGACAGCCACAAGGTCTATCTGGCCCAAGGTGTGGAGGCCTATCGCAAATACCAGATCGAGCACGAGGAAGAAGTCCTCGCGACCGGCGACGCATTTGCGCTGGTCAAGAAGCTTTTGAGCCTCAACGCCAGCCTCGGTCGTGCCCGCGTTGAAGTGGTGCTGGTTTCGCGCAACAGTGCCGACACTGGCTTGCGGGTGTTCAATTCGATCCAGCATTACGGCCTGGATATTTCCCGCGCCGCTTTCGTGGGGGGGCGTAGTCCCTATCCTTATTTGGCGGCCTTCGGTTGCCATCTGTTTCTTTCAACCCATGCTGAAGATGTGCGCAGCGCCCTCGATGCCGGTTTTGCTGCCGCGACGATTTTGTCCGGCGGCCCGAACCGCGCGTGCAGCGACGAACTGCGCATCGCATTCGACGGTGATGCGGTACTGTTTTCCGATGAGTCGGAGCGCGTGTACCAGGCCGGCGGGCTGGAGGCCTTCCAGGCCAGCGAGCGGGAGTCGGCGCGCCAGCCGTTGCATGGCGGTCCGTTCAAGGGCTTTTTGGCGGCACTCAATTTGTTGCAACGCGAGTTCCCGGATGAAGCGTGCCCGATCCGCACCGCGTTGGTCACCGCCCGTTCGGCGCCGTCCCACGAGCGAGTGATTCGCACGTTGCGCGAATGGGATATCCGCCTGGATGAGTCGTTGTTCCTTGGTGGCCTGGAAAAATCCGCGTTCCTGGAAGCGTTTGCCGCCGATGTGTTTTTCGATGACCAGGCCGGTCATTGCGAGAAAGCCAGGGAGGTGGTGGCCACCGGGCATGTGCCCCATGGCATCAGTAATGAGGTGAGGAGTCAGACGCAGAGCTAAGCCAGTCGAAGTCGTTGATGCGCTGCTAAGCTCATTCAATCTCCGCCATCCTGGCAGTTCCAGGGGGTTCTATGATTCGTTCGATGCTGTACGCCACGGACCTCGGTCTGTACGCGCCTTATGTGATGCAACATGCACTGGCGTTGGCGCGAACGTTCAAGGCGGACTTGTATGTGATTCACGTGGTCGAGCCCATCGGGTTGTTCGCCGAATCGGTGTTGCAAAGCTACCTTGATGAGAAGGCCCTGAGTGAGTGGCAGAGCCAGGGGCTGACCACGGTCATGGCGACCATCGAGCAGCGGGTGCTGGACAGTTTTCGCGAGGAGTTGGGGGATGGCGAGCAAGACCTCAAGCTGATCCGTTCGGTACGGGTGATCCAGGGCGATCCGTGCGAGGTGATACTCGACCAGTTGCGTAAACTGTCCGTCGATCTGTTGATCGTCGGCAGTCATAGCCATGCAGCGGCGGCGGCCACACCGCTTGGACGCACCGCTGCGCGGGTGCTGCAACTGTCTACGGTGCCGGTTTACCTGGTGCCCTCGCTACAGCGTCGACGCAGTGATGACGCGTGAGGGTAGAAAACGATAAAAAGTTCTAGATTTATCTATCTAACCTTTAATATAGTTATATACCGTCGCTGATACCCGTGGCGTCTATCTGCTTTGAGGGATACATATGAAGCTTCAACAACTGCGCTACATCTGGGAAGTGGCGCACCACGACCTCAACGTTTCCGCTACGGCTCAAAGCCTTTACACCTCGCAACCCGGTATCAGCAAGCAGATCCGCCTGCTCGAAGACGAGCTGGGCGTTGAAGTGTTCGCCCGCAGCGGCAAGCACCTCACCCGTGTGACCCCGGCCGGTGAGCGCATCATCACCACCGCTGGCGAGATCCTGCGTAAAGTCGAAAGCATCAAGCAGATTGCCCAGGAATTCTCCAACGAGAAAAAGGGCACGCTGTCCATCGCCACCACCCACACCCAGGCTCGTTATGCATTGCCGCCGGTGATCCGCGACTTCATCAAGCAATACCCGGATGTGGCCCTGCACATGCATCAGGGTTCGCCGATGCAGATCGCCGAGATGGCCGCTGACGGCACCGTCGATTTCGCGATTGCCACCGAAGCCCTGGAGCTGTTCGGTGACCTGGTGATGATGCCGTGCTACCGCTGGAACCGTTGCGTGGTGGTGCCGCAAGGTCACCCGCTGGCCAAGTTGCCGAAGCTGACCCTGGAAGCCCTGGCCGAATACCCGATCGTGACGTACGTGTTCGGTTTCACTGGCCGCTCCAAGCTCGACGAAGCGTTCAGCCATCGCGGCCTCACGCCGAAAGTGGTGTTCACCGCCGCCGACGCCGACGTGATCAAGACTTACGTGCGCCTGGGCCTGGGCGTGGGTATCGTCGCCAAGATGGCGGTGGACACCAACCTCGATAAAGACCTGGTGGTGCTCGACGCCAGCGAGTTGTTCGAATCCAGCGTGACCAAAATCGGCTTCCGTCGCGGCACCTTCCTGCGTGGTTTCATGTGCGACTTCATCGAGAAGTTCGCCCCGCACCTGACCCGCGAAGTCATGGCCAAGGCGATCCAGTGCCACAACAAGCAGGAACTGGAAGAGCTGTTCGAAGGCGTTGAACTGCCCGTCCACTAACACCGCAAAGGCGAGGGGAGCTTCTGTGGCGAGGGAGCTTGCTCCCGCTGGGCTGCGAAGCGGCCCCAAGATATTGGGAGCGCTGCGCACTCCAGCGGGAGCAAGCTCCCTCGCCACAGAAGCTCTCTTATTTGGCCTCGGTAACCATAAAGTGTTGCCGGGCGCCCGCCACCAGAATCTCCACCTCATCACCTTCGAACTTGCCCAGCAGGCTTTTGCCCAGGGGCGAGCGCGGGGTGATGACGGTCACCGGTTGCCCCACCACATCCACCTTCAAGCCTGCGCCGTCCGGCGCGAGGAACAGCCATTGCTGGCGCCCGTTCTCGTCTTCCAGGCCCAGTAGCGCGCCAATCTCTATGCCACGCTGATCATCGTAGGCCCGCAGTGGCAGGTTCTGGCACAGCGTCAGCGCCTGCTTGATTTCCTCGACGCGCTTGGCTTGCCCGGCCGCGAGGTAGGACGCTTCCAGACCTAGGGTGTCGTACTTGTTCTCGGCGATGTTTTCTTCGTGGGTCGCGGTTTCGTAGGCGGTTTGCGCAGCGCGTTGGGCGATGTCGAGATCGACGCTGAGCTTTTCCAGGATCAACTGGTGGACGGCGTGTTTATTCATGGTCATCAATCGCAGAATTGCAGGACATTGGCCCGGGTCTTTTCGTTGGGGGCGTTCTGGTCCTGTTGCAGCCAGAACTGGCATTTTGGGTTGGACAGGTTGCGCGCATTGTTGCGGGCCTGGTCCAGGGTTTGTTGCTGTTCTTGCTTGTGCAGGTTCTGTTGATACTGCTCGAACATGCGGTTCGGCGGTTCGGGCGCCACGACCGTTGGCTGGCCCAATTGCTGCACGGCCTGGGCCACCGGCGCGAGGCTTTGCGGAAACAGATAGCGCGACGCCAGCCAGGCAGTCAGCGCAATGGCGACAAACCCCAGCCATACGCCAAACGCGATGGCAGCACAGAGCTTGAACAACGACAACGGACGATCAGACATGGCGGCCTCCTGGCAGGCATTTGCGGCGTGGCGGCGATTGTCGCACAGCCGCCATGCAGAATAATCGCGATCAAGTCTTCTGCATCGGCGCATTTATACGGACAATCGAGCCTTTAAGCGTTGGAGCCCGGAATGAAAGCCCGCTGGGATATTTTTTGCAGCGTCGTCGACAACTACGGCGACATCGGCGTGACCTGGCGCCTGGCCCGGCAATTGGTGGCAGAGCATGGCTGTGACGTGCGTTTGTGGGTCGATGACCTGCGCGCGTTCGAGCGCATGTGCCCCGAGATCGACGTACAGCTGGGCCAGCAATGGCAGGCCGGCGTCGAAGTGCGCCATTGGCCGGCCGAGTGGCAGGGCGCGGTAGCGGCGGATGTGGTGATTGCCGCGTTCGCCTGCCAACTGCCGCCTGACTATATGGACGCCATGGCCGCGCGCGAACGCCCGCCGTTGTGGATGAACCTGGATTACCTGAGCGCCGAGGATTGGGTCGTGGGCTGTCATCGGTTGCCCTCGGTGAAGTACAAGGGCGTGCAGAAGTACTTCTTCTTTCCTGGCTTCCGGCCGGGTACGGGCGGGCTGTTGCGCGAGGCCGGGCTGCTTGAGCAGCGTCTGGCGTTTCAGCAGGATGCGGCCGCGCAGCAACAATTCCTGCAAACCCTTGGCGTCTTTCCGGCAGCGGGTGCGCGGCTGATCTCGTTGTTTGCCTACGAAAACGCCGGGCTCGCCGCTTGGCTGGACGTGTTATCGACGGACGGGCGTACCACCCATCTATTGGTGCCGGAAGGGCGCATCCTCGGTGATGTGCAGCGCTGGCTGGGTGTCGAAGGGCTGGCGGTGGGTGACGTGCATCAGCGTGGGGCCCTGACGGTGCAGGTGCTGCCGTTTGTGCGCCAGGACCAATACGACCGCCTGCTGTGGTGTTGTGAGTTCAACGCGGTGCGCGGCGAAGACTCCTTCGTGCGGGCGCAATGGGCCGGCCGGCCGCTGTTGTGGCACATCTACCGGCAGGATGAAGACATTCACCTCGACAAGCTCGATGCGTTCCTGGCGCTGTACACCGCCGCCTTGTCGTCAGCGGCGCGGGCGGCAGTGATCGCGCTGTGGCAAGCCTGGAACACGGAGGGCGATATGGCACAACCGTGGAAAATGCTCATGGAGCACTGGCCGGAGGTCAGCCAGCACGCCGAATCCTGGTGTCTGGAACAGGCCTTGCAGGCCGATCTTGCGACGGCGCTGGTACAGTTTTATGAAAGTTGGATATGATACGCCACCTTGAATTTTGTAAATCCCATCCAAATTTCGGATATATGCAATGAAAACTGGTAAAGAACTGAAACCCGGTACAGTGATCCGTCTCGAAAACGACCCTTGGCTGGTTCAGAAAGCTGAGTTCACCAAGTCTGGTCGTAACAGCGCAATCATGAAGACCAAGCTGAAGAACCTGCTGACCGGTTACAAGACCGAGATCGTCTACAGCGCCGACGACAAACTGGACGACGTGATCCTCGACCGCAAAGAAGCGACCCTGTCCTTCATCAGCGGCGACACCTACACGTTCATGGACACTTCCGACTACACCATGTACGAGCTGAACGCTGAAGACATCGAAGCCGTTCTGCCGTTCGTGGAAGAAGGCATGGAAGACGTCTGCGAAGCTATCTTCTTCGAAGACCGTCTGGTTTCCGTAGAACTGCCGACCACCATCGTGCGTCAGGTTGACTACACCGAAGGTTCCGCTCGCGGCGACACTTCGGGCAAGGTGATGAAGCCTGCCAAACTGAAAAACGGTACCGAGCTGGCTGTTGCAGATTTCATCGAAATCGGCGACATGATCGAGATCGACACCCGTGAAGGTGGTTCGTACAAAGGTCGCGCCAAGAAGTAATTCTGGCCCCGCCGATACGAAAAAAACCCGACTAGCGTCGGGTTTTTTTATGGGCGTCTGTTTATCAGACCGTGACGTGCAGGCGCACATCCACATTGCCGCGTGTGGCGTTGGAGTACGGGCACACCTGGTGGGCCGCGTCGACCAGGCTTTGTGCGTCATCCTGCTCCAGGCCCGGCAGGCTGATGTGCAGGTCGATGTCCAAGCCAAAACCACCGGGGATTTGACCGATGCCGACGTGGGCAGTGATCGAAGCGTCATCCGGGATCTTGCGTTTGGTCTGGCTGGCGACGAATTTCAGCGCGCCGATAAAGCAGGCCGAATAGCCGGCGGCGAACAGTTGCTCAGGGTTGGTGGCCTGGCCACCGGCGCCGCCCAATTCCTTGGGAGTGGAGAGTTTGACGTCGAGGATGTTGTCGCTGGAAACCGCACGACCATCACGGCCGCCGGTGGCGGTGGCTACTGCGGTATAGAGAGTTTGCATGGTGTCGTCCTCTTGGGTGTGTAGCGCTAAATGTTTGCGCGCTAAGTAGTTGGTGAGGTGAATGTATAGCGCTAATGTTTTGCGCGCAAGATAAATTTATAAATTATTTCCTGCGAGATTTTTTTGCCACACCACAAAATCAAATGTGGGAGCTGGCTTGTCGGGTCGCCGCATCGCTGCGATAGCGGTATGTCAGTCGATAGGCTTTTGACTGATCTACCGCTATCGCGGGCAAGCCCGCTCCCACATTGATTGTTTCCACACTTCAGGTATTGGGTGGCTGGTCTACGGTGTCAGACGCTGGCTTGCAGGTTGCTGCGCAACGCGATCAGGTCTTCCTGCAACTTGCGCAACTGCTCCAACGCCAGGCCGCTGGCACCAAGGATGCACTGCGGAATGCCCATGGCTTTCTCCTGCAAGGCGCGCCCGGCGTCGGTTAATTCCACCACCACCACACGCTCATCCTCACGGCTGCGGGTGCGGCTCAGCAGCCCCTCAGCTTCCAGGCGCTTGAGCAGCGGGGTGAGTGAGCCCGGGTCCGTCAGCAAACGGTTGCTGATTTCGCCGACGGTCAAACCATCTTCTTCCCACAGGACCATCATGGCCAGGTATTGCGGATAGGTCAGGCCAAGGGCTTGCAGCAGCGGCTTGTAGACCTTGGTCATCAGCAGCGACGTGGAGTGCAGGGCGAAGCACAGCTGGTTATCTAGCATCAGGGATTCGCACGGGGCGGGATTTTTGCTCATGGGGGTACCTCGGAAAAGCGTCTATAGGCTGGAATCTAGCGGGCAAATGTTTAATGCGCCAGATAATTCTGGCCGCGCAGTCAGACCAAACCGCTCTGCAACGCCAGATCCCACGGCGGTACCGGGCTGAAACGGGTTTTCAGGTATTCCAGCAACAACCGGCTGCGGGCGTTGGGCTGTTGTTCCAGGCGCAGTGCGTAGATCCCGGTGGTCTCCGGGCTCGGCAGGCCGTCTTCGCAAAACAGCGGCACCAGTTCGCCGCGCACCAGGTATTCGCTGGCCAGCCACGTCGGCAGATGGGCGATGCCCAGGCCGGCCAAGGCGCCGGAGAGCAGGGCCTCGGCGTTGTTGGCGCTCATGCGGATGCGCTGCGGGCGGTAGGTGGCGCGGCGCCCGTCCAGTTCGAAACGCCAGGCGAACATCGGCGCCAGCCCATCCCAGTCGAGTCCGTCGTGGTCACTGAGTTCGCGCGGATGGCGCGGCGTACCGCGGCTTTTCAAGTAGGCCGGGCTGGCGCAGGCGATGCGCACGATACTCGCCAGCGGCGTGGCAATCAGCCGCGTGTCGACGATATGCCCGGCGCGCAGCACCAGGTCAACCTTGCCCAGGTGCGCGCCCTGCATATCCACAAAGCTGTCGATCAGATGCAGGTGCACATCCAGCCCTGGGTACACATTGAGGAAGTCAGCGATCACCGGCGCCAAATGCCGCCGCCCAAACGCGGCTGGCGCATCTACCCGAATCAAGCCTTCCGGCGCATGGCTCAGGGACACCGCTTCGGCCCGCGCCAACTGCAACTCACTGACAATCCGCCGCGCCCGCTCGGCAAACGCCAGGCCCGCCGGGGTTGGCACCACGGCGTGGGTGCTGCGCTGAAACAAGCGGCTGCCCACGGAATTTTCCAGGCTGTCGATACGCCGCGCGACCGCCGAGGGCGTCAGGGGATGACGGCGTGCGGCGGCGGAAAAGCTGCCGGTTTCCAGTACATCGAGAAACAGGCTCAATTGGTCGGTCAAGGTATTCGGGTTCATGGCAGGTGCTTATGCGAGATCGGCACAGCCATTGTGCGTTGCTGTGCGTTTCCGTGCTAGAGCGGACTGCGTAGCATGCAGGCCTTGGGATTGTGGAGTGGCCAGCTGTGTTGGATTTAGCGTTGTACCTGGTATTGGGCGGGGTCTTGGGCACGCTGGGTGGTTTGTTCGGCATCGGCGGCGGGCTGATTGCCATCCCGGTGCTGGGGGTGTTTTTCGGCCTGGACCAGCAGATCGCGCAAGGCACCGCCTTGGTGATGGTGGTGCCGAACGTGATGCTCGCGCTGTGGCGCTACCACCAGCGCAACCGTATTCAACTGCGCCATGCCCTGCCGTTGGGCATCATGGGGTTTTGCTTTGCGTGGCTGGGTTCGATCTGGGCGGTGGGCCTGGATGCGGGGGCGATGCGTATCGGTTTTATCGCCTTCCTTGTGGCGCTGTCGGCCTACAACCTGTTGCGCATGTTCACACGCAATGCGCCGCCGACGGTTGAGATGCGCTACTCCTGGCCATGGCTCGGTGTGCTGGGCGCGGCGTCCGGTTCCATGGGCGGTTTGTTTGGTGTCGGTGGGGCGGTGGTTGCGACGCCGGTGCTGACCAGCTTGTTCGGCACCACCCAGGTGGTCGCCCAAGGCCTGTCCCTGGCCCTGGCATTGCCCAGCACCGGCGTGACCCTGGTGACGTACGCCTGGCACCACGAAGTGGATTGGGTGATCGGCGTGCCCTTGGCGGTCGGTGGCTTGCTCAGTATCAGTTGGGGGGTGAAAGTCGCCCATGCCTTGCCGGAGCGGGTATTGCGCGGGCTGTTTTGCGGATTCCTGATCGTATGCGCGGTGATGCTGACCTTTAAAGTCTGAAGCCTTCGATGATGTAATCGGCCAGGCATGCGGTAATGGGCGAGGCCATCAGCGGGTTGCGCAGCAAGTGCAGGTTCATCGACGGCAGCGACGGGAACCCCTGCTCGCTTCCCAGCACGCGCAAGTCTTCGGTCACCAGGCTTTCCATGCTGACCATCACCGCCAGGCCGGCGTTGACCACCGCCTGGATCGCCGCGACATTGGAGCTGTGATACGCCAGGCGATAGTCGCGGCCGATGGCATCCAGTGCCGAGCAGGCCCACTGGGTGTAGAGGCAGTCCGGGCCGGAAATCGCCAGCGGCAAGGCCGCATGTTCATCTACGCAGAAACACGGCGCCGCCGCCCACACCATGCGTTCGGTGCGCAGCAATTCGCCTACTTCCTTGGTGGGTTCGCGGCTGATCACGGTCAAGGCCAGGTCGCGGCGCTGCATCAGCACCGTTGACGACTCGCAGTGCAGCTCAATCTGGATCAGCGGGTAGGCCTTGGAGAACTGCTTGAGAATCCCCGGCAGGAAGCGCATCACGTAGTCGTCCGGCGTGCCGATGCGCACCAGCCCGACCATATGTGGCTCGCGCAGGGTGTTGAACACCTCGCTGTGCAGTTTCAGGATGCGTCGCGCATAGCCCAGCAACACTTGGCCCTCGGGGGTCAGGCGCACCTGGCGGCCGTCGCGTTCGAACAGCTTGCGCTGTAGCACGTCCTCTTCCAGGCGTTTCATCTGCATGCTCACCGCCGACTGGGTGCGGTTGACCTGTTCGCCGGCGCGGGTAAAACCGCCCTGGTCGGCGATGGCGACGAAGGTGCGCAGTACTTCGGTGTCGATGCTGGGGTAGGCTGACAAATCATCAATCTCTGAGATGTATTGCATAAGAAACATTCGTTGGATTGATCTTAAGCTGGGTTACACACTTGCGCCATCCCCAAGGGAGGGCGAGAAGATGAAAGGTCAAAAAGGTTTTGTATTGCTGGCGAAGCGGCCATTTAGTGGCGTGCTGAATGCACTGGCCCGCTGGCAGGAGCGCCAGGTTTTGGCAGGTTTGAGCGATGACGCGCTCAAGGACATCGGGCTGCGCCGTGCGGATGTGGAGCGCGAGCGTCGCCTGCATGCGTGGCAAGATCCGCTGCGAAAATGAGTGCGGATGCAGTAGGGTGGTTGGCGCGCCCACACGGAGAGTCCCATGCCTGCCGACCTGTCTTTTTCACTTAAGCAAGCGCGCCGAATGGCGCTGGCGGCCCAGGGTTTTTCCGGGCGCCAGGCGCCGGCACAGATCAAGGCTGCGCACCTCAATCGGGTGATCGAACGCCTGGGTGTGTTGCAGATCGATTCAGTCAACGCCGTGGTGCGCTCGCACTACCTGCCGCTGTTTTCCCGCTTGGGCACCTATTCTGCGCAGATCCTCGAACAGGCCGCCTGGAGCCAGGGGCAGCGGCGCTCGCTGTTTGAATACTGGGGGCATGAGGCCTCGTTGCTGCCGATGGCGTTGTATCCGTTGATGCGCTGGCGCATGGAACGGGCACGGCAAGGGCAGGGGATTTACGCGCAGATGGCACGATTCGGGCGCGAGCAGCAGGCGATTATCCAGCGCGTGCTGAGCACTGTCGAACAACAGGGCGCCGTGGGTGCGGGCAGTTTGTCTACCCGTGAAGAACGCGCCGGGCCGTGGTGGGACTGGAGTGACGAAAAGCACGCGCTGGAATGGCTGTTCGCCGCCGGGCTGGTCACCGTGGCGGGGCGGCGCGGGTTTGAGCGCCTCTATGACCTGCCGGAGCGGGTAATCCCGAGCGAGTTCCTGCAAGCCCGCGTAGGCGAAGCCGAAGCGCTACGTGGTCTGTTGCTGCACAGCGCCACCGCCTTGGGCGTGGCCACGGAAAAGGACCTGCGCGATTACTTTCGCCTGGACCCCGCCGACAGTCGCAATCGTCTCGCGGAATTGGTGGAAGACGGCCAACTGCTGGCCTGCCAGGTGCAAGGCTGGAAGCATGCGGCGTACTGCCTGCCGGCACCGACAGTGCCGCGCAAAGTGCCGGCCAGTGCATTGCTGTCACCGTTCGATTCGTTGGTCTGGGAGCGCAGTCGCACGGAGCGGCTGTTCGATTTCCGTTATCGGCTGGAGATCTACACCCCGCAGGAGAAGCGGGTGTACGGCTACTACGTACTGCCGTTTTTGCACAACGAACGGATCGCCGCGCGTGTTGATCTGCGGGCTGAGCGCGCCAATGGCTGCCTTGCGGTACATGCGGTGCATGAAGAAGAGCCGGGGCTGGATGAGGAGGGGATGGTGGCGTTGGCGCTGAATTTGCGGCAGATGGCGGATTGGTTGGGGTTGGCGCGGGTGCAGTTGAATTGCCAGCGGGCGAGTGCGGTGCGGTTGAGGGTGGCAATGGTCAGTATAGGTGTCGGCCTCTAGGGCCCTATCGCGGGCAAGCCCGGCTCCCACAGGGGAATGCATTTCAGCAGGAACAATGCATTCCAATGTGGGAGCGGGCTTGTCGAACCGTCGCACCGCCGCGAAGGCGTCAGTGCAGGCAACCTGAATCTCAGCGCTTGACCTGCTTCAAGGTCTCGGCAATCAAAAACGCCAACTCCAACGACTGGTCCGCATTCATCCGCGGATCACAGTGGGTGTGATAACGGTCCGACAATCCATCCTCGGTAATCGGCCGCGCGCCGCCGATGCACTCGGTGACGTTCTGCCCGGTCATCTCGATATGAATCCCGCCGGCATAGCTGCCTTCAGCCTGATGCACCTGGAAGAACTCCTTCACTTCGCCAAGGATCTGCGCAAAGTCTCGGGTCTTGTAGCCGCTGCTGGCCTTGATGGTGTTGCCGTGCATCGGGTCGGAACTCCACAGCACCTGCTTGCCCTCGCGCTGTACGGCGCGGATGAGGTTGGGCAGGTGGTCGCCGACCTTGCCGGCGCCCATGCGCGCGATCAGGTTGAGGCGGCCGGGGTCGTTGTCCGGGTTGAGGATATCGATCAGGCGGATCAGGTCGTCGGGGTTCATGCTTGGGCCGACCTTGACCCCGATCGGGTTGTTCACGCCGCGCAGGAATTCGACGTGGGCGCCGTCCAACTGGCGGGTGCGGTCGCCGATCCACAGCATGTGCGCCGAGCAATCGTAGTAGTCGTTGGTCAGGCTGTCGCGGCGTACGAAGGCTTGCTCGTAGTTCAGCAGCAGCGCTTCGTGGGCGGTGAAGAAGCTGGTTTCGCGCAGTTGCGGCGAGCTGTCCATGCCACAGGCGCGCATAAAGGCCAGGGTTTCATCGATGCGGTCGGCCAGTTGGCTGTACTTCTCGGCCAGGGCGGAGTTGGCGATGAAGTCCAGGTTCCACTTGTGCACCTGGTGCAGGTCGGCAAAACCGCCCTGGGCAAAGGCCCGCAGCAAGTTGAGGGTGGCGGTGGACTGGTGGTAGGACTGCAGCAGGCGGTCCGGGTCCGGCACGCGGCTTTTTTCATCGAAGCCGATGCCGTTGACGATGTCGCCACGGTAGGCGGGCAGGGTGATGCCGTCGATGGTTTCATCGTTGGCCGAACGCGGCTTGGCGAACTGGCCGGCCATGCGCCCGACTTTCACCACCGGGCAGCCGGCGGCGAAGGTCATCACGATCGCCATCTGCAACAGCACCTTGAAGGTGTCGCGGATTTTCGCAGCGGAGAACTCCACAAAGCTCTCAGCGCAGTCGCCACCTTGCAACAGGAAAGCGCGACCCTGGGTCACTTCGGCAAACTGACGGCGCAACTCGCGGGCTTCCCCGGCAAACACCAGCGGTGGGTAGCTGGCCAGGCTCTGCTCCACTTGCAGCAAGTGTGCAGCGTCCGGGTACTGGGGTTGTTGCTGGATCGGCAGGGCGCGCCAGCTGTCGGGGCTCCAGGGTTGGCTCATCTTGAACTCGATTGGCTGATTGACGGTCGGGCGCCAATGTTATCAGCAATTAGTGCGTGACCTGTTGCCGCCGGTTGGCCGACAATCGCGCCTTTGCCGTGCGGTAAACCCTTTAGGAGTAGTGATGACCGAGGAGCGTGTCGAGCGCCTGTTGGCCGAAGTCCATGATGACTTCGGCATGATCCGTGTGCTCGAAGTGGCCGATTACCGTTTTCTCGAGTTTGGCGATGCCATCGAGCAAAGCTGTGTGTTCACCGCCGATCCGAGCTGGCTGGAGTACGACTACACCCGCGCGATGCTGATCGGTGCGTTGTGCCATGAGCAGCCGGAGAGCGCGCTGTTCCTTGGGCTCGGCGCCGGCACGCTGACCCAGGCGTGCCTCAAATTCCTGCCACTGGAAGATGTCGAGGCCATCGAGCTGCGCCCGGACGTGCCGCGCCTGGCCATTGAGTACCTGGGGCTGGACGATGATCCGCGCCTGTACATCCGCATCGGCGATGCCCTGCAATTGCTGGAGACCGCTGAGCCGGCCGACCTGATCTTCGTCGACTTGTATACGGATGTCGGCCCTGGCGTCGGGCACTTGGCCTGGACCTTCCTGGAAAACTGCCAGAAGAAACTCAACCCCGGCGGCTGGCTGGTGATCAACCAGTGGGCCACCGACGACGGCAAGCCTTTGGGTGCGGCGTTGCTGCGCGGGTTGTATCACCGGCATTACTGGGAACTGCCGGTGAAGGAGGGCAATGTGATCTTGCTGGTGCCTTCGGAGTTGGATCAGGAGCTGGATATGCAAGCGTTGACGGCGCGTGCCGAAGACTTGGCGCCGCGCCTGGGGTATTCGTTGCAGGCGTTGATCAAGGCTATCCGGCCGGCTACTTGATTGCCTGAGCGGGCCCCTTCGCGGGCAAGCCCGCTCCCACATTTGGACTGCATTCTCCTGTTGAAATGCATTCCCCCTGTGGGAGCGGGCTTGCTCGCGAAGAGGCCATCACTGCCGACGACTAAATACCCTTGAACACCCCCGGCCGCTTCTCCACCATCGCCAGCACACCTTCCTTGGCATCCTCGCTATTCAGCAGTTTATCCACCATCGGCTGCAGTGCGGCGGCCGCCACGGTCTCGCCCTCCATCCGCGCCAACCGCGCCGACATCAACGTCGCCTGCACCCCCAACGGCGCCTGCCGCGCAATACGATTGGCCAGCTCGATGGCGCGGGGCAGCAAGTCTTCACTGGCCATCACCTCCTGCACCAATCCCAGGCGCAGCGCCTCATGGGCATCGAACTCATCACCGGTGAGCAGCCAGCGCATCGCATTGCCCCAGCCGGCAATCTGATGAAAGCGCAATGTCGCGCCGCCGAACGGAAAGATCCCACGCTGCACTTCCATCTGCGCAAAGCGCGTGTTGCTCGCGCACAGGTTGATATCCGCCGCCAGCATCAATTCGATGCCGATGGTCAGGCAATAGCCCTGGGCCGCCACGATCACCGGTTTACTGACCCTGGGGCCGGCGAACACGCCCCACGGATCGCAGCCGCCCAACGGCGGTTGCCAGCCACCGGCCATCACGCTGCTGACATTCGCCAGGTCGAGCCCGGCAGTGAAGTGCTCGCCGTGGGCAAATACCACGGCCACCCGCGCCTCGGCATTTCGATCAAATTCGCCATACGCCAGGCTCAGCTCATTGAGCAGATCCAGGTCGAAAGCGTTGCGCTTGGTCACCCGGTCCAGGCCCAGCAGCAAGACATGGCCCTGCAATTCACGGCTGACGCGGCTGCTGCTGGCTGGATTCATCGGGGGTGCCCTCGGGCGCGGCAGAGGTTTCAGACCGAAGGGCCTGAAGGGTTGGGTGAACCGTTTAAGCGTTATGACCAGCAGGGCCGGGCCTTTGAAAAATAGACCCTGTGGCCGTTATCTGCAAAGACTGTGATGCAGCGCGGTTTATCGGCGCTTTGCGATAAAAAAAGCTCCCTTTTTCAGGTATTTCCGGTATAGTGCGCGCCGGCCTTTAACCGGGCCGCGTTTAGGTAGCGCAATTCCCCGAAGTCAGCTTCGGCTGCACGTCCGCACAGCGGACTCTTCCTTGACGAATCTTTTTTCTTTCATTCGTTTTCGCAAATCCCCGCCGACAAAGCAGCCAGGGCGACTCTTGAGTCTCAACACGGCATGCGCAGCTTTGGAGCATGGGTCTTTGCGGATGCACTTAGAGGCAGACCCATGACCCAGGAAACCGGCGGCTTCGCCGCTTTTAATCTTAACCCGAACATTCTTGCTGCCGTCATCGCGACTGGCTACGAAGAACCTTCGGCGATTCAGCAGCAATCGATCCCGATCATCATGGCCGGCAAAGACATGATTGGCCAGGCGCAAACCGGTACCGGTAAAACCGCCGCGTTCGCCCTGCCTATCCTGCACTGCATCGATCCTGCCAAGCGCGAGCCGCAAGCCCTGATCCTGGCGCCAACCCGTGAGTTGGCGCTGCAAGTAGCAACCGCTTTCGAAACCTACGCCAAGCAAATGCCTGGTGTAACCGTTGTGGCCGTTTACGGCGGCGCGCCTATGGGCCCACAACTGAAAGCAATCCGCAATGGCGCACAGATCGTTGTCGCCACGCCGGGCCGTCTGTGCGACCACCTGCGTCGTGACGAGAAAGTCCTGTCGACCGTGAACCACCTGGTTCTCGACGAAGCTGACGAAATGTTGAAGCTGGGCTTCATGGATGACCTGGAAGTCATCTTCAAGGCACTGCCACCGACCCGTCAGACCGTACTGTTCTCGGCTACCCTGCCACAGTCGATCCGTGCCATTGCCGAACGTCACCTGCGTGACCCAGAGCACGTCAAGATCCAGACCAAGACTCAGACCGTTACCGCGATCGAACAGGCTCACCTGTTGGTTCACGCTGACCAGAAGACCTCGGCTGTATTGAGCCTGCTGGAAGTCGAAGACTTCGACGCCCTGATCATGTTCGTACGTACCAAGCAAGCGACCCTGGACCTGGCCAGTGCCCTGGAAGCCAAAGGCTACAAAGCCGCTGCGCTGAACGGTGACATCGCCCAGAACCAACGTGAGCGTGTGATCGACTCCCTCAAGGATGGCCGTCTGGACATCGTTGTAGCGACCGACGTTGCCGCTCGTGGCCTCGACGTTCCACGTATCACCCACGTGTTCAACGTTGACATGCCTTACGATCCAGAGTCCTACGTTCACCGTATCGGCCGTACCGGCCGTGCCGGTCGCGAAGGTCGTGCACTGCTGCTGGTGACTCCACGTGAGCGCCGCATGCTGCAAGTGATCGAGCGTGTAACCGGTCAGAAAGTTGCTGAAGTCCGCCTGCCGGATGCACAAGCTGTTCTGGATGCGCGCATCAAGAAACTGACCAACAGCCTGTCGCCACTGGTAGCTGACGCTGAATCGACCCACGGCGACCTGCTTGACCGCCTGACCGCCGATATCGGTTGCACCCCACGTGCCCTGGCTGCAGCCCTGCTGCGCAAAGCAACCAACGGTCAAGCCCTGACCCTGGCTGCCATCGAGAAAGAACGCCCACTGGTTCCGAACAACGCGCCACGCGGTGATCGTCCAGAGCGTACTGGCGACCGTCCAGACCGTGGTGATCGTGAGCGTCGTGCTCCGGTTCCATTGGCTGAAGGCCGTGCTCGTTGCCGTACCGCGCTGGGCGCGCGTGACGGTATTGCTGCCAAGAACCTGCTGGGCGCTATCCTCAACGAGGGTGGCCTGGCACGTGAAGCCATCGGTCGCATCCAGGTTCGTGACAGCTTCTCCCTGGTGGAGCTGCCGGAAGACGGTCTGGAAAAACTGCTGGCCAAGCTGAAAGACACTCGCGTTGCCGGTAAGCAGCTGAAGCTGCGTCGCTACCGCGAAGATTGATCCGCCCCCGGGCTGATTGATCGCACATAAAAATCCCCGACTGGTTCGGGGATTTTTTTTGCCTGCTCAATCTAGGGTCAGCCCCAATCAGTGTGGGAGCTGGCTTGCCTGCGATAGCGGTGGTTCAGTCAGCACATTGGTCACTGTTACACCGCCATCGCAGGCAAGCCAGCTCCCACAGAGATTCAGCCAAACTGATAGATGTCCATCCCCAAGGCACCCATGGTGAAGCCCTGGTGCGCGATACTGAAATCCCCACCAGCGCCGCGCGCGAAGTACAGCGGCAACAGGTGCTCGTCACTCGGATGACTGCGCACGGCATGTGGCGCCTGACGCCGATAATCATGCAGCGCGCTTTCATCATCCGCCGCCAGCTTATCCACCACCCAGTCACGAAAATCCCGCGCCCACGGCTCGATGCTCTCCGGCCCGGCGTGCCAGTCCAGCTCGCCGAGGTTGTGGGTGATGCTGCCCGAACCGATCAGTAGCACGCCTTGCCCGCGCAGGCTGGCAAGCGCATGCCCGACCCGCGTCTGCAGGGCAGGGCCCATGCGGCTGGGCAGGGAAACCTGGACCACCGGAATATCGGCCGCCGGGTACATCAGTGATAACGGCACCCAGGTGCCATGGTCGAAGGGGCGACGCTCATCGATGCGCGCATTCAGGCCGTCGCTGTGCAGCAGCTCGACAATCTCGCCGGCCAACTGCGGGTCGCCGGGTGCCGGGTATTGCACCGCAAACAATTCACGCGGGAAGCCGCCGAAGTCGTGCCAGGTTTCGGGTGCGGCGCTGCCGCTGACCAACAGTTCATGGCTTTCCCAATGCGCCGAGACCACCACGATTGCCTTTGGGCGTGGCAGTTGCGCGGCCAAGCGCTGCAAGGCCGGGCCGCTGGCGCCGGGTTGCAGGGCGAGCATGGGCGAACCATGGGAGATAAACAGGCTAGGGAGCATAAGAAGGGTCCTGAGCGTTAATATGGGCCCATCTTCAATCAGATCATTGATCTAAATCTAATATAAGTTTTAGCGCTATTTGATCGAATTTTCGGGGTGATCCATGGAGCCTAAGTTTTGGCAGGAGCGCTGGGCGCGCAATCAGATCGGCTTTCACTTGCCCGAGGTCAACCCCTACCTGCAACGGCACTGGCCGTCGTTGGCCGCAGGCACCAGGGTGCTGGTGCCGTTGTGTGGCAAGAGCCTGGACTTGATGTGGCTGGCCAGCCAAGGTCTGCGGGTATTGGGCGTGGAGCTGTCGGAGCAGGCGGTTGAGGCGTTTTTCAGTGAGCAAAATCTGACGCCGCGAATCACCGAGCGGGGCGTATTCAAGGTGTATCAGGCGGATTCGATCGAGATCTGGTGCGGCGATTTCTTCGCCTTGGATGCCGAGGTGCTGGCGGATTGCACAGCACTCTACGACCGCGCGGCGTTGATTGCCTTGCCGCCGCTGATGCGGGCGAAGTACACCGAACATCTGAATACGTGGCTGCCATCAGGCTGCCAGGGTTTGTTGATCACCCTGGACTACGAGCAAGTGCAGAAGGCGGGCCCCCCGTTTGCGGTGACGGATGAAGAGGTGCAGCTGCTGCTGGGCGAGCACTGGGCGCTGCAGGTGCTGCAAGAGCAGGACATCCTGGGTGAGAGCTGGAAGTTTGTGCAGGATGGCGTCACGCGGCTTGAAGAGCGTGTGTATCAGTTACTCAAGCGCTGAATCGACTTGCCTGCGATGACGATATAAGCAGCCACAAAAAAGGGGCGATCAGATCGCCCCTTTTTGTGTCACCCGTGGCCTATCAGCCCCGACGACGCAGTGCGTCGATCCGCTCTTCCAGCGGCGGGTGGCTCATGAACAGTCGGGCAAAGCCCTGCTTGATGCCACCGTTGATGCCGAAGGCGGTCAGGCTGTCCGGCATGTGCACCGGCAGGCCTTGTTCGGAGCGCAGGTGTTGCAGCGCTGCGATCATTGCCCCGGTACCGGCCAGGCGGGCACCGGCTTCGTCTGCCCGGAATTCCCGTTTGCGCGAGAACCACATGGTGATCGCACTGGCCAGGAAGCCCAGTACCAACTCAGCGAAGATGGTCGCCACGTAGTAGGCAATGCCGCGGCCTTCTTCGTTCTTGAAGATCACCTTGTCGACAAAGTTGCCGATGATCCGCGCGAAGAACATCACGAAGGTGTTCACCACGCCTTGCACCAGCGCCAGGGTGACCATGTCACCGTTGGCCACGTGGCCGATCTCGTGGGCCAGTACCGCCTTCACTTCGTCATACGAGAAGCGTTCCAGCATGCCCTGGCTCACTGCAACAAGCGCGTCGTTCTTGTTCCAGCCAGTGGCGAAGGCGTTGGCTTCATAAGCCGGGAAGATCCCGACCTCAGGCATCTTGATACCGGCCTCGCGGGACAATTGCTCGACGGTCTGCAGCAACCATTGCTCATGCCGGGTGCGTGGCTGGGTGATGACTTGGGTGCTGGTGCTCATTTTCGCCATCCACTTGGAGATGAACAGCGAGAACAGCGAACCGGCAAAACCAAAGACCGCACAGAAAACCAGCAGCTGATTGAGGTTCAGGTCAACCCCGTTGGCCGCCATGAACCCGTTGAAGCCGAAAAGGCTCAGGGTGATGCTGGCAATCAGCACGACCGCCAGGTTAGTGGCCAAGAACAGCAGGATGCGCATCATGGTTGTAGAGTTCTCCTCATGCTTAATATGTCGCGTACTGCGGGGTATATAAGGTGCGGCATGGGGCTATTCAACCGGGCGACTATTTCAAACTGTGTCCTACAGCCTGAATGTAGAGCCTTGAAGGGATTTTCCGACCTGGAAAACCCCTCGTGATCGTCGCGCCCATGCCTTTGCGTCCCGTAATTATAGGGGGCTTACCGGTCCTTGGCAGGCAGTGACAGGGGAAGGAGGGCAAAGGGCAGAGAAGTGTTGCCAGATACTCGCTGTACGACCGAATGTCGCTCGCACAGCGCCATTGTCGTTACTGGCGATAGGACTTCAGGAAGTTGCCGATGCGACCAATGGCCATGTCCAGGTCATCCACACGCGGCAAGGTCACCACGCGGAAGTGATCCGGCCATGGCCAGTTGAATGCGGTGCCCTGGACCACCAGCAGCTTTTCCGACAGCAGCAGGTCGAGCACGAACTTCTCGTCGTTGAAGATCGGGCAGACTTTCGGGTCGATCCGGGGGAACGCGTACAACGCGCCCATGGGTTTCACGCAGCTGACACCGGGGATCGCGTTGAGCAGCTCCCAGGTGCGGTTGCGCTGCTCCAGCAGGCGGCCCTGGGGCAGGACCAGATCGTTGATGCTCTGGTAGCCGCCAAGGGCCGTCTGGATGGCGTGCTGGCTTGGCACGTTGGCACACAGGCGCATATTGGCCAGCATGTCGATGCCTTCGATGTAGCTCTGGGCATTGTGCTTGGGCCCGGAAATGGCGATCCAGCCGGAGCGGAAGCCCGCCACGCGGTAGGACTTGGACAGGCCGTTGAAGGTCAGGCACAGCAGGTCCGGCGCCAGGGAGGCGGTGCACACGTGCACGGCGTCGTCGTAGAGGATCTTGTCGTAGATCTCGTCGGAGAACACCACCAGGTTGTGCTGGCGTGCCAGTTCCAGCATGCCCAGCAGCACCTCTTTGGAGTACACGGCGCCGGTCGGGTTGTTCGGGTTGATGATCACCAGGGCCTTGGTGTTCGGGGTGATCTTGGCCTTGATGTCGGCCAGGTCCGGGAACCAGTCGGCGCCTTCGTCACACAGGTAGTGCACCGGGTGGCCACCGGCCAGGGTCACGGCGGCGGTCCACAGCGGGTAGTCCGGCGCCGGCACCAGCACTTCGTCGCCGTTGTTGAGCAGGGCCTGCATAGACATCACGATCAGCTCGGACACGCCATTGCCCAGGTAGATGTCTTCGATGCCGACGCCCTCCACCTGCTTCTGCTGGTAGTACTGCATCACCGCCTTGCGCGCGCTGAACAGGCCCTTGGAATCGCTGTAGCCCTGGGCGGTTGGCAGGTTGCGGATCACGTCCTGGAGGATTTCGTCCGGCGCTTCGAAACCAAAGGGCGCCGGGTTGCCAATGTTCAGCTTGAGGATGCGATGGCCTTCCTCTTCCAGGCGTTTGGCGTGCTTGAGCACTGGGCCGCGAATGTCATAGCAGACGTTGGCGAGCTTGTTCGATTTGCTGACCTGCATGGCGATGTGATCCTGAAAATGAACGATCCAGAAGGTAGGGGCACTACCGTACTGTGAATCCTGCGGGGCCCGCACCCATAAATACGTTTGAATGCCGGTAGCGCGGGTGCCAGACTGGCGTTTTGAAGAGGCGCAATCATACGTGCCACCTGATCTACGGAAAAGACACAGATCAGGGTTTTTCAGTTGCCGAGGTGTACCGATGGAAAAGTTGCAGAAAACCGTTGATGAATGGAAGGCGATGCTCGACCCCGAGCAGTACAACGTGTGCCGTCTCAAGGGCACCGAGCGACCTTTCAGCGGCAAGTACAATGCCACCAAGACCGATGGCGTTTATCACTGCATCTGCTGCAATGAGCCGTTGTTTGATTCCAGCACCAAATTCGATTCGGGTTGCGGCTGGCCGAGCTTCTACGCGCCGATTGCCGACAGCGCGATGATCGAGATCCGTGACGTCAGCCACGGCATGATCCGCACCGAAGTCACCTGTGCCAAATGCGACGCGCACCTGGGCCACGTGTTCCCGGACGGCCCGCCGCCGACGGGGTTGCGCTATTGCATCAACTCGGTGTGCCTGGACTTCGTTCCGCGCTAGAACTGTGAATGATCATTCCCACGCAGAGCGTGGGAACGATCTATGAAGGGGTATCATTTTCACCAATTAAATTGCACGCAATTTAATTGCTAGCTATCTTTTCCGTTCTTTCCTATTTCGTGAGGCACTGCCATGAGCAACAACCTGCTAAGCATCCCTTGCACCACCATCAAGGGTGAGCAAAAGACCTTGGCCGATTTCGCCGGCAAGGCCATCCTGGTGGTCAATACCGCCAGCAAATGCGGCTTCACCCCACAGTACAAGGGCCTGGAGCAACTCTGGCAGGACTACAAGGACCAGGGCCTGGTGGTATTGGGCTTTCCCTGCAACCAGTTCGGCAAACAGGAACCGGGCAACGAAGGTGCGATTTCCGAGTTTTGCGAGTTGAACTTCGGTGTCAGTTTTCCCTTGTTCAAGAAAATCGACGTCAATGGCGGCGATGCCCACCCGTTGTTTGTTCAGCTGAAGAAGCAAGCGCCGGGCCTGCTGGGCTCCAAAGGCATCAAGTGGAACTTCACCAAGTTCCTCATCGGTCGCGACGGCCAGGTCGTCAAGCGTTTCGCCCCGACCACCAAGCCGCAAGATCTGACCCAAGAGATCGAAGCCCTGCTCAAATGACCGACTTGCCCAACGTGTCCCTGGCCCTCGACGATCAGTTGTGTTTCAAGCTGTACGCGGCGTCACGGGCGGTGACCCGCGCCTACAAGCCGATGCTGGATCGACTCGGCCTGACCTATCCGCAATACCTGGCCATGCTGGTGCTGTGGGAATGGCACGCCTCATCCCCGGCGCAGCCGACGGTCAGGGCGCTGGGGGAGCGGTTGATGCTGGACTCGGGCACGCTCACGCCGCTGCTCAAGCGCCTGGAGCAACTCGGGCTGGTGCGCCGCCAGCGCAGTGCGCGGGACGAGCGCGAAGTGCATCTGAGTCTGAACCAGGCGGGTGCGCAGTTGCGCGATCAAGCCCACGGCCTGAAAACCCGCCTGTTGTGCGACAGCGGTGTCGACCTGAACCAGGCCGATGCCTTGCGCGACGGTCTTGATCAGCTACTCGCGCAAATCAGAGGCTTGTCGAGCGCGGCACCCACAGATCCAGCAGGCCCTTGAGCTCTTCACGACGGAACGGCTTGGCCAGGTAGTCATTCATCCCCGCCGCCCGGCAGCGCTCGCGTTCTTCGGCCAGGGCGTTGGCGGTCAAGGCCACGATGGGCAGGTCCGGCCAGCGCCCGCTGCGGCGAATCTGCCGGCTGGCCTCGTAACCATCCATGACCGGCATGTTGCAGTCCATCAAGACCAGGTCAAAGTGCTGTTCCTCCAGGCACTTGAGCGCCTCACCGCCGTGGGCGGCGACGATCACTTCGCAGCCCAGCTTGCCGAGCATGCCCTTGGCCACCAGTTGATTGACCGGGTTGTCCTCCACCAGCAGGATGCGCGCCCGGTGCGTGAGGGGTGGGGCGTCCATCTGGATCGGGTCGAGGAACGGTTGCGCGTCGCTGCGCAGGTTGCGTTGCAGGATCTGGTACAGCGCATTGCGGCTCAAAGGGCGCGCCTGTTGTTGCAACGGCGCCAGCGCTGCGACTTCTTCGCTGGGCATGAAACTGCCATAGGCGGTGACCAGCAGTATCGGCGCGTTGAGGGTCGGGCGCAGGCGGAACAGGCATTCGGGGCAGTCGGTGATCAACAGGTCAGGGTTGCGCCCGCTCATGTCCGCGTCACGGGGATAGCAATGAGGCGTGAGCCCCCAATGGGGCAGCAGGCTGGTCAGCAGCTCCGCGAGGCCACTGCCGGCACTGGTAATGGCGATCACCTCCCCCTGCAGTGGTGCCTGGCGGGCGGCGGGCAAGTGGGTGGGCAGCGGCAGCTCGGCGCAGAACTGGCTGCCGAAGCCTACTTCGGAACTGATGCTCAAGCGACCGCGCATCGCCTCGCACAGGTTGTGGGTCAAGGCCAGACCCAGCCCGGTGCCGCCGAATTGCCGGGTGATGCCCGCACCCGCCTGGGTAAACGGCTGGAATATCTTCAGCTGTGCTTCTGGCGCAATGCCGATCCCGGTGTCACACACCTCAATCCTCACCTGGCCATTGTGGGCGCTGAGGCGCACGTCCACGCGGCCGAAGCGCGTGAATTTCAGCGCGTTGGAGAGCAAGTTGCTGACAATCTGCCGCACCCGCGTCGGGTCGCCGATGACCTGGGCCGGAAACAGCGGATCGATCAGGCAAGTCAGCTCGACGCTCGACGCGGCGTTTTGCGACAGCAGGTTCGCGGTGTCTTCCACCAATGAACCGAGGTCGAAGGGGATCGACTCCAGTTCAAGCTGGCCGGCATCGAACTTGGACAGGTCGAGAATATCGTTGAGCAATTCCACCAGCACTTTGCCCGAATCATGGGCGATGGACAGCTGCTGGCGCTGCTCGGCGTTCAGCGGGCTGTCCAGGGACAGGGCGATCATCCCCAGCAGGCCGTTGAGTGGCGTGCGGATCTCGTGGCTCATGTTGGCCAGGAACGCCGCTCTTGCCTGCGCCATGCCGATGGCATTGATCTTCGCGGTTTCCAGTTCGTCATTGGACTGGCTCAGGCGCTGGTTGCTGGTCTTGAGTTCCAGGGTGCGGGCCGAGACGATATGTTCCAGTTGACCCAGGTATTCGGTGAGGCGGTCTTCGGCGTGGCGACGCTGCTGGATTTCGGTTTCCATGTTTTCGAATTGCTGGTTGGCCACGTTCACCAACACGCCGATCTCGTCGTTTTCGTGACCGGGTGGGCAGTCCAGGCGGGTTTGTTTGCTGGTGCTCAGCGCTCGAATGATGCGTACCAGGGGTTGGGTCAGCATCACGTAGAACAGGCCGAGCAGGATCCCGGTCAGCAGCAGGCTGCGGGCAAAGCCATTGAGCAAGGTGATCTCGGCGCGGCGCAGGAAGCGGCTGCCAAACGCGTAGGTATCGACATCCAGGTGCAGCTCGCCGAGGGATTCGTTGGGCATATGCGTAAGAAACAATCGATCTTCAAACTGGCGGTTGGCACCAAACAGGAAGTCGCTGATGGGCCGGTAGGGGCTTTCCGCGCGGGGACGACTGACGTCGGCGAGTACCACGCCGTTGTTGTCGACCAGCCGGGCGTGAATGATTGCCGGAGAATGCAGCAGGCCCAGGGTCAGTTCCTGCGCCAGTTCAGCGTCGATGTTGTAGGCAATACGTGACGCGGGGTTGTGGCTGATTTCGAGCAGCGAGCGTATTTCACGGTTGATGGATGCGTCTTCGCTGGCATAATCAATGCCGATTTGGATCAGACTGAGCAAGGTTCCCAAGACGAAACCGACCAGCACAGTCAATCGGGCTTGTTTATAAGACAAACGGTGGGCGAACTTGATATCCATTGGGTGTTGAACCACTTCACGTTTCCCTTCGCCCGGCAAGCATAGCTGAACATCCACCGGCTCTGGCTTGCCCGGCATTAATCGGTTTTTACGCAGCCTCGTGTGTTCTGCCGCGGGGCTGCCAATACGCCATCTTTTGCAAGAACTTGCCAGAGGAATAATCGTGGATTCTCGATTGAATGCCTTTCTTGAGCGGGCCGATGCAGTGCTCGCCCGCCTGGAACCCTTGTTGCCCGCGCCGCGCCAAGCCATCGACTGGAACCAGTGCCTGGCTGCCCGTTGGCAGCGTGAAGGTCGCAGCGGCTTCTTGTTGCCACTGGACGTCAGCCTGGACATGCGCCTGTCCGACCTGATCGGCGTCGACAAGCAGCGTGAAACCCTGGCACGCAATACCCAGCAGTTTCTCGATGGCTTGCCCGCCAACCATGCGTTGCTGTGGGGTTCGCGTGGCACCGGCAAGTCGTCCATGGTGCGCGCCTTGCTGGCCCAGCACGCGAAGGCCGGCCTGCGCTTGATCGAGATCGAACGCGACCACCTGGCCGACCTGCCACGCGTGGTCGAGCAACTGCTCAAGCTGCCGCAACGCTTCATTCTGTTTTGTGATGACCTGTCGTTTGAAGCGGGCGAGGGCGACTACCGCGTGCTCAAGAGCGTGCTTGATGGCTCCCTCGAACAGGCGCCGGAAAACGTGCTGCTGTACGCCACGTCGAACCGTCGTCACCTGGTGCCGGAAAACCAGAGCGACAACGACAACTGGAAGCGCGTGGACGGCGAGCTGCACCCAAGTGAAGCCGTGGAAGACAAGATTGCCCTGTCTGACCGTTTTGGCCTGTGGCTGTCGTTTTACCCGTTCACCCAGGAACACTTCCTGGATGTGGTGGAGCACTGGATCGGCGAGCTGGCGGGCAAAGCCGGCTTGCAGTGGCAGCGCGATGAACACCTCGACATCCTTGCTGTGCGCTGGGCAACCGGGCGCGGCAATCGCAACGGCCGTTGCGCGTATCAATTTGCCCGTTACTGGGTGGGCCTCAAACTGCTGGAGCGTCAATCGTGATCGATCTACAACAAGCCGGCACCGGCCTTGATGGCTATGCCATGCTGTGTGCGCAACTGGAATCGCTGCTCGCCGACGAGCGTGACTTTATCGCCAACAGCGCGCAGTTTTCCGCATTCCTGTTCAACCAGTTGGACGACCTGAACTGGGCCGGCTTCTATCTCAACCGCAATGAAGAGCTGGTGCTTGGGCCGTTCCAGGGCCAGATCGCCTGTGTGCGTATTCCGTTTGGCCGCGGTGTGTGCGGTGCTGCTGCGGCTTCGCGGCAAACCCAGCGGGTAGAAGACGTGCATGCGTTCCCTGGGCATATCGCCTGTGACAGCGCCTCCAACAGTGAATTGGTGGTGCCGCTGGTCAAGGATGGCCAATTGATTGGCGTCCTCGACCTCGACAGCCCTTCGCTGGCGCGCTTCACGGTGCAAGATCAGGCGGGCATCGAACAGTTGGCGGCGATTTTCCTGCGTTTGACCGACTGCTGATCCTAGCCTTGGGGAGCGAGCAATTTCGCTCCCCAAGATCGGCCGTCAGGCACGATTGAGCTCGTTGAGTTGTGTTTGCAACATTCTCTCCAGCTCAAGCATGCATTTTTCCAAGGCCTTGATCCCCGTTTCGATCGCGGGCGGCTGCTCCCCTCGGGCACAGGCTTGCTCCAACGCCTCACATTGCCCGGCCAAATCGCGAGCCTGCACGATACGCGCGGCACCCTTGATCTTGTGGGCCTGCTCGAGAATGTCCTGTGCTGGCGCCTTGCGTGCCAACAGCGCCGCCAGTTCCTCGCGGTCATGGCGACTGCTGCTTAGCAGCTCCTCCAGCAGGCGCTGGCTGAGTTGCGGGTCACCTCCCGTCAGCGCGTCCAGGCTGCCAAGGTCCAGTTTTACATCGCAGGGTTGCGGCCGGATTTGTGTCAGTTGCCGTTCCAACGCCGTGAGGCTGATGGGTTTGAACAGGCAGTCATTCATGCCCGCTTCGGCGCAGCGCTGTTTCTCTTCGGGTTGGGCGTTGGCGGTAAAGCCCAGCACAATGCACGGCGGTCGTTGTTCGCGCAGCTCGTACTCGCGGATTGAGCGGCTCAATTCGTAGCCGTTCATGATGGGCATGTTGCAGTCGGCGATCACCAGGTCGAAGTGTTCCTGGCGCCAGGCCTGGAACCCGGCGGCACCGTGCTGGGCGGCCGTGAACTGGTGCCCCAGGTAGCCCAGTTGCTGGCACATCAGCAAGCGATTGGCGGGATGGTCGTCCACCACCAGAACGTTAAGCACTGGAGCGGAAGCGGGCGTCGCCGGCTTGAGCTCATCCACTGCCTGGAGCGGTTGCAGGCGTGGCATTTTCAAGCTGATATGCACCTGGGTGCCCACCATGGGCACGCTGCTCAGGCTCAATTGCCCGCCCATCATTGCGCACAGGCTGCGGCAGATGACCAGTCCCAGGCCCGCTCCACTGCGGGCCAGGTGCCCTGAGTTATCCGCCTGGGCGAAGGGTTCGAACAGGCGAAGTTGATCGTCCCGGCTGATACCGATGCCCGTGTCTTCCACCACGAGTTTCATCTCGACCTGCTGCGGCAGATCAGTGGCCAGCACCTCGACCCGGATCTTCACCTGACCACGTTCAGTGAACTTGATGGCATTGCTGACCAGGTTGGACAACACCTGCTTGAAGCGCAACGGATCGATCAGCACGTCGTTGTCATCCAGTTCAGGGGTGTATTCAAGCAACAGGCTGAGGGTTTTCTGGCGTGCCAGGCCATCGAACACACGCACCACCGATTCAATCACCTCCTTCAGGTTGACGCGCTCCGGGGCGAGGCTCAGGCGGCCGGATTCGATACGGGCGATGTCGAGGATGTCGCCGATCAACTCCAGCAGGTCCTTCGCCGAGTTGTAGGCCACTTCAATCGCCGGGCGGTCCAGATGGCCCTGGTCAGCCCGCTTGAGCGTCAGTTCGAGCATGCCGATCACCGCATTCATCGGGGTACGGATTTCGTGGCTCATGGTTGCAAGAAAGGTGCTTTTGGCGCGGTTGGCCTCGTCGGCTCGTTCCTTGGCCGTGCGCAGTTCATCGAACAGCTGGCGCCGTTCGCTGATATCGATCCAGCCACCGATGATGCCCTGGACCTCTCCGGTGGAATCGCGGTAAGGCAGGATCCAATGGTAGATCGTGTGTTTTTTTCCACGGATATGCAGGGGGCGATCGAGAATTTGCGGATTGCCTTGTGCCACCACGCGTTGGTAGTCGGCATGGTATTGAGCGGATTCGGTTTCGAGGGCCGTGCTGATCTGCATGACGCTTTTGCCGATCACGTCCTCGCGCTTGACGTCAAACACTTGCAGGTAGCTGTCGTTACAGGTCTGCAGCAACCCCTTGCGGTCACGCACGTAAATGGGGTGGGGCGTTTCGTTGACCAGCGCCCGCATGAATTCGAACTGATCGTTAAGCGCCCGCTCGGCCATCTTGCGATGCTTGATCTGCCGGCGCATGTAGGCGTTCCACGCGAGGGAGATCAACAGCAACAGCCCGGTACCGAGGATGATCTGGGCAATCAGGTCGTGGTAGTTGCGCCAGTAACTGTCGGATGCGGCGGTGTAGCCTCGCCACCGGCTGTTGATGACCCCCAGTTCATCCGGGTCGATGCTCAGCAGAGCCTTGTCCAGGATTGAACTGAGCTCGGTCGCTGCGCGTGACGTTGCCAGAGCAAAGGTGGCCGGCGCCGTGCCAATACTGAAGCTGGTCTGGATCTTGTCCTGGAACATCGGTGAAGACAGGAAATAGTTGGCAACCACCAAGGTGTTCACCGCACCGTCTACATGGCCTTGCACCAGCAGTTCGGCGGATTTGAAGGTGTCGCTCGTTTCTACAAGTTGAATATTGGGGAAGTTTTCACGCAGGAACCGTGTGATCGGGCTGCCTTGGGTCAATGCCAGGCGCTTGCCCGCCATTGCCTCCAGGCTGGGGGGGACCTGATCTTCTTTGCGCGTCAGCATCACATAGGAGTTTTCCAGGTAAGGCCGGCTGAAGTTCAGTTGGGCTTCCCGCTCGGCGCTCGGCGCGATGGCGCCAATCATGTCGGATTTGCCAGTCGCCAACTGTTCGATCATCGTGTTCACGCCCCTTACGCGCGCGATCTCGAAACGCATCCCGGTGCGCAGGCGAATCAGCTCCAGCAGGTCGGCGGTAATGCCGCGAAAATTGCCATCGGCATCAAAGAAGGTCAGCGGCGCGAAGGTTTCGTTCACCACCACCTTGACCACTGGATGCTCCCTCAACCAGCGCTCTTCGCGGCTGCTCAGTTGCAGCTTCTGGTCAGTCAGCAGGATGTCGCTGCCGGCGCTCCAGCGTTTGGCAATACGGTCCCGTTCGTTACTGGGCACCGTCGCCAGCACCGTATTGACGATACCCAGGAGCATCTGCTGGTCCTGGCGCAGGGCAAAGCTGAAGCCGTAGGCCTCGTGTTTGCCGAAGTTGGCCATGCGGATATTTTTCAGGTAGCCCTTGTTGATCATGTAGTGGGTAGAAATGGTGTCGCCGAGAAACACGTCTGCCTGATCGAATGCCACTGCATTCAAGGCATTCTGATACGAGGGATAGGCGCGGATGACTGCTTTGGGGTACAGCTTTTGCACTTCGTCCAGTGGCAGGTAGTGATAAACCAGGCTCAAGCGCAGCCCCGCCAGGCCCTCGCTGAGGCTGCGGGTCTCGCGCTCACGGGTCACCAATACCGGTTGGTCGACGGCATACGGCGTGGAGAGCGTGAGCCGAGGGTTGGCAGCCTCAAAGCCATTGGAGGAACCGAGCAGATCGATTTCACCGGTTTCGAGCGCTTGAATGGAGGCCTCTCGGGTGGGATAGCGCAGCACCTTGACCGGCATCGCCAGTGACTTGGCGAGAATCCCTGCATAGTCAGCGGTGAGCCCTTCGTAGTCCTGTCCGCTGGACGTAAGGTCGAAGGGCGGGTAGTCCGGTTGCGCGGTGCCCAGCACCAATTCGCGTTTGTTCTGTAGCCACTGGCGCTGGGTCTTGTCCAGTTGAGTGTCCAGTTGAAGGGACCCCGCACGGCTCAACAAGGTGAAATGTTGTGGTTCGGTTTGAGCCGCGAACACGGCCGTGCTCAAGCATAGGCCTGCACTCAATACAATCAGATAATCCTTTATACGCCTGGGCATCCGCTTTCTCACACTAGCGCGTTTCGTTTTGCCAACTCGATAAGTTCTACCAAGGATTTGGCTTTCAGTTTTTGCATGAGCCTCTTTTTATAGGTGCTGACAGTTTTGTTACTTAAAAACATTCCTTTGGCGATTTCTTTGTTGGTGCGGCCTTGTGCAAAAAGTTGCAATACCATTAATTCCCTGTCGTTAACCGACTTGAACAGTTCAAGTTCTTGCGAGCTGGTGTCCACGCCGCTGGCATTCAATGCCTGGCTAGGGAAGTAGTTGTAGCCTGACAGGACCGCACGGATGGCACTCAGCAGTTCACTCAGGTCGCCCTCCTTGCACACGTAGCCATCGGCGCCCGAACGCATGCAACGTGTGGCGAACAGCGTGGGGCTCTGGGCCGTCAGGACGAGGGTTTTCATCTGAGTGTTCATGGCGTTGAACCGGCACAGCACTTCGAGCCCGTCAAGCTTTGGAATACTGATATCAAGAATGATCAGGTCCGGGAGGCATTCGCGAACCATCTGTATCGCATCACAACCATTATCTGTTTCACCGACGACTTTATAGCCTTCGTGTTCCAACAACATTCGAATCGCCAGCCGTATAACAGGGTGGTCATCGATAATGAAAACTGAGTTCATATTCCCATTCCATGCAAGTGCAAATAAAGCGGGCACATTAGCTCAGATGGTGTGTTGTGAGCATGAAGCTCAGTGGCGCTGGATACAAAACAAGAAAATTCCTACAATAAAAAAGGCTGCTGCTTACGATTTGTCAGGACTTAATGCTTGGGGGTGTCAGTGTGTCGAGCGTTGTGTGAAGGCAATGGCGTGGATAACGCCCCGAGGTTGGTTTTGTGCTGTGTGTTTCGTATGGGTTTATGTTTAAAGTCCTACGGCTATAGGTCAGAAGTTTGATTGATCAGCGCGGTAAGTTCATCCCTATTCAATGGTTTGGGTAAGTAACCCAATAATGGCAGGCCGCGTTGCAGTGCCTGGGCATAGAGCTTCGACAGTTCAAGCAGGGACAGGCCGCTGAGCAAGATGGCGGCGGTAACGAAGCCCCGGCGGCTGGCTATTTCGACCAGCTCCAGCCCAGGCAGGTCCGGCAGGCACTGGTCGCAGAGCATGAGGTCGAAAGGCGTCCGGGACCGGGTCATCTGGCGAATCGCATGTTCGGCATTTTCCGCCAGCGTCAGTTGCTCGAAGCCGAAGCTCTTGAGCAGGCACTGGGTTGCCAGGAGCTGAAAGGGATGATCCTCCACCAGCAGAATACGCAGGCAATGTTGGGGCATAAAAAGGGCACACACTGAGTCAAGCGTCGATGGGGCGGAGCGTAGGAATTGCTCTCAAGGTCGGCCAGAAGCGCGCGTGATTATTCTTTGAATGGTTGTGCGAATTCGATCAGGCCGCTCTGTTCCCGTCGTAGGGCGATTCTTTTCAGGGAACAGGCTGCTTGATTGCCGACGTTATTGCGGGCTGGAGCGCCCGGTCATCTCCCGTGCCATTTCGGTGGCGTAGCTGTCGGTCATGCCGGCGATGAAATCGATCATGCGCAGGAACGAGGCGTGCAACGGCCAGGCCGGGTTCGGTGCGCTGTTGCCGAGCAAGTCGAGAATACGCCGGTTCTTGAACGACGGCGTACGGCCGCCATGCTGCTCCAGCGCGGCACCGCAAAAGGCGTTCAGGAGGATTTCCAGGGTGGTGTAGGCGCCGATTTCATGCAGGGTCTTGCGCTTGTCCTGGAAGATTTTCTTGCGCGCCATGTCCTTGGCATCCAGCACGCAGCGTTGGGCTGGGCCGTGCATGTGCTCCACCAAGTCACCGGGCAGGGTGCCGGCGAGCAGGGCGTCCTGTTGTTCAACGAAGGCCTGTGCCGCAGCGTTGGTCAGGTGTTCGATGGCCTTGCCGCGCAGGATCGCCAGTTTGCGTCGGCGCGAGTCGCCGGGGCCCAGCTGTCGATAGGTTTGCGGCAAGTCGTCGCCCACCAGGTTGAGCAGCAGTGCTTCGACCTCGGCGTATTGCAGCAGCTCCATTTCCAGGCCGTCCTCCAGGTCGATCAAGGCGTAGCAGATGTCATCGGCAGCCTCCATCAAATACACCAGCGGATGGCGTGCCCAGCGTTGTTCTTCCAGTTGCGGCAGGCCGAGCTTTTGCGCGATTTGTTCCAGAATCGGCAACTCGCTCTGATAGCAGCCGAACTTGTGTTTCTTGTAGCCCAATGCGTCGGCGTGGCGGGCGGTCCAAGGGTATTTGAGGTAGGTGCCCAAGGTCGCGTAGGTCAGCCGTGTACCACCGTCGAACTGGTGATATTCCAACTGGGTAAGCACGCGGAAGCCCTGGGCATTGCCCTCGAAATTGAGGAAATCATTGCGCTCGGCATTGCTCATGTCGTCCAGCCAGCCGCGTCCTGCCGCTTGCTGGAACCAGTGGCGGATGGCGTCTTCGCCGGAGTGGCCGAACGGTGGGTTGCCGATGTCATGGGCCAGGCAGGCCGATTGCACCACCATGCCCAGGTCGCTCGGGTCGCACCAGTCGGGCAGGGCGCTGCGCAGGGTTTCGCCGACGCGCATGCCCAGGGAGCGGCCGACGCAGCTGACTTCCAGCGAGTGGGTCAGGCGCGTATGGATGTGATCGTTGCTCGACACCGGGTGCACTTGGGTCTTGCGGCCCAGGCGGCGAAACGCGCCGGAGAAAATGATGCGGTCGTGGTCCTTGTGAAACGGGCTGCGCCCCAGTTCTTCCGGGCTGTGCAGGGTTTTTCCAAGACGTTCGCGGGTCAGCAGGGTGGGCCAATCCAAGGCGGGGACTCTCCGTTCGGTGAATGACCCCCCCAGCTTCCCGGTTCCGCCTTGGCGGGGCAAGCGAAAATCTACAGGCCGGCGGCATCGATATCGATTAACAGCAAGCGCTGACCGTTATCGAAGAATTGTCCGGCGGTCAGGCAGTATTGGTTGGTGGTGGCATCGCGGTAGGTCGAGGACAGGTTCAGCCGGCGCTCCTCCCAGCCCTCGGCCAGCAAGTGATAGAAATACGGGCGCCACGACCAGTTGTGGCCCAGGTATCGGCTGTCGGACTGCCAGGCGTCGTGCCGCCACTCGAAGTTGGGGGTCAGTTGGGTGCCATGGCGGTCGCACTGGTAGAAGCGCAGCAGCCAAGGGAAGTCCGGCAGTTGCGGCAGATGGCTCAGCGGCGCTTGGCCTTGGGCCCAGGCCTGGAGGATTTTCATCAGTTCGGCCAACTGCTGGCGCAGCTGCATGATGCGTCCACGCTCGGCGAGTTTTTGCTGCACGTACTGCGTGCGCAGTTGCGCAAACCGTGGCACGAAAGCATCGGCGGCGAACCAGTCCAACTGCGCCTGCGCGAACAGATAACCCTGCACATAGCGCGCACCGCACTCCAGGGCAAAGCTCAACTGCGCTTCGGTCTCCACGCCTTCGGCAATGATCCAGCAGCCGGTTTTCTCGGCCATTTGCGCAAGCGCGCGCACCACTTCACTGCTCGGCCCGCCCCGTGCCGCGTCCTGGAACAGGCGCATGTCGAGCTTGAGAATATCCGGTTGCAGCGCCAGCACCCGGTCGAGCTGGGAATAGCCGGCGCCGAAATCATCGATGGCAATCCGCGCACCGGCTTGGCGATAGCGCGCCACCACGTCGGCCAGGCGTTGGATATCACCGCCCAATTCGGTGATTTCGAACACGATCCGCCGCGGATCCACCCCCTGGGCGTGCACCTGCTTCAGGCTGGGCAGCGCTTGGCCGGGGCGTAGGCGGTTGATCCAGCGCGGCGAGATATTCAGGCTGAGGAACCAGTCTTCGGGCACTTCATGCAGGCGGCTCAATGCGTTGTCGCGGATCTGCCGGTCGAGGCGGCGCAAGGTCACGCCAGGCGTGCGCGGGTCGGCGAACAGCGGGCCCACCGAGAGCAGGCGGCCGTCAGGTTGACGCAAGCGACCCAGGGCTTCGACGCCGGCGATGCGCCCGGTGGCAGTGTCGATAAACGGCTGGAAGCAGGCGAGCGGTTGCCCGTCGATCACAGGGCCTCCTTAACGAGTTGGCGAAAAAAAAGGCCCGGCTCTCGAATGTGAGAGCCGGGCCGCTTCTGTTTGCAAGAATGCAGCCAGGGTGGCTCAACCTTTGCGCGAAGCGCCTTGCATGGCCAGCTTGATCAGCGGGATCAACCCGGCGCCCAGCCGTACCAGGCGCGTCAGGCTGCTGATACTGCCGCCCTTGGCACCCTTGCCGGTGATGAAGCCGAGCAGGGTCACCGCCGCCACGCCCCACAGCGGCGCATGCTTGATGCCCAGGTTGTCCTGCCAGTTCTGGCCCATGTTGCGCACCTTGGTCAGCGGTGCCAACAGTTGCTGGGACTCGTGGCGGATTTCCTGGCGGTGCATTTCCATGCGCAGGCGGATCAAGGCCTTGCGCATTTCCCGGCGTGAGGTGTTCTGCGGGATTTCAGTCAGGCTCATGGCAGCAGGCGCTCCCGGTCATTGGCCAGCTCTTCGAGGGTGGCGTGGAACGGCGTGGACTCATCGAACACCGCCGCTTTCAGGCGCACCCCGCAGAACGCGGCGGCCAGGCTGTAGAACACGCAGAGGCAGATGATCCCGGTGAGACGGTAGCCGGTGTCCCACACGAGGATCATCACCAGCGTCGATAGCCCCACCAGCAACAGCAGGGCAAACACCAGTGCCAGGCCGGCAAACAGCAGCAGGCTGACGGTACGCGCCTTCTGTTCCTGCAATTCGATGCCAAACAGTTCGACGTGGCTGTGCAACAAGCCCAGCACGGCCGCGCCCAGACGTCTTGAGGTAGTGCCCGTTGACGAGCCGGTTTCGCCGATAGACATGATTAGCGCCTTGTGGCCAGCAGGCCGATCAAAAAGCCCACGCCGGCGGCAATGCCCACCGACTGCCAAGGGTTGGCCTGCACGTAGTCTTCGGTGGCGGTGACGGCTGCCTGGCCGCGTTCGCGCAGGGAGTCTTCGGTCACTTGCAGGGTTTCGCGGGCCTTGAGCAGGCTTTCGTGGATCTTGCTGCGCAGCTCGTCAGCCTGGTCGCCGGCCAGCACCTTGGTGTCGTCCAGCAACTTTTCGGTGTCGCTGACCAGGGTTTGAAAATCCTCCAGCAGAATTTCTTGAGCAGTCTTTGCGGTTTTTCTGGCCATGGGTATCTCCGTGATGGGCTGAGCTGTAGATGTCGTTTCGAGTCACCGGTATCGGTGAAGGTTCAGTGCAATTGTCTGGTACAGCTTTTGCTTTGCCTTGGTGCGCACGCCACGGGGCTTGCGCGAAATCCGGGCGGTCGGGCAGGAAGCCTTCAAAAACCTTACCCTAAATAACTGAAACTCGCGGAAAAACCCTGTCGGCATCGGCCTGTTGAGTTGATCGCTGCGCTAAAGCGGTTCACGCCCTCTGAAGAGGGGTGGAACCGGTGGTGCCAATTTAGTGCGCGCAACCCGGGTTTGAACCGCTTTGGTGCTTTTTGCCTTTAATGCAGGCCTGCCAACCTCCATGGAAAATTTGCAAAGTGCAGTGGACACGCTGGTCCACAGTTCCAACACCCTGTTTATCCTGATTGGTGCGGTCATGGTCTTGGCCATGCACGCCGGCTTCGCGTTTCTGGAAGTCGGCACCGTGCGCCAGAAAAACCAGGTCAACGCGCTGTCGAAAATCCTCAGCGACTTCGCCATCTCCACCCTGGCCTATTTCTTTATAGGCTATTGGATCTCCTACGGCGTCAGCTTCATGCAACCGGCGGCGGTGATCAGCGCCGACCACGGCTATGGCCTGGTGAAGTTCTTCTTTCTGCTGACCTTCGCGGCGGCGATCCCGGCGATCATTTCGGGCGGCATTGCCGAGCGTGCACGGTTTGTTCCGCAACTGTGCGCCACGGCGCTGATCGTGGCGTTTATCTATCCGTTTTTCGAGGGCATGGTGTGGAACGGCAATTTCGGCCTGCAAGCCTGGCTGCTGGCGACCTTTGGCGCCAGCTTCCACGACTTCGCCGGTTCCGTGGTGGTGCACGCCATGGGCGGCTGGCTGGCGCTGGCGGCGGTGCTGTTGCTGGGCCCGCGTAACGGGCGCTACCGGGACGGCCGGCTGGTGGCGTTTGCGCCGTCGAGCATTCCGTTCCTGGCGTTGGGCTCGTGGATTCTGATCGTCGGCTGGTTCGGCTTTAACGTCATGAGCGCGCAGACGCTGAACGGCGTCAGTGGCCTGGTGGCGGTCAACTCGCTGATGGCCATGGTCGGCGGCACCGTGGCGGCGCTGATCATCGGTCGCAATGACCCAGGCTTCCTGCACAACGGCCCCTTGGCTGGGCTGGTGGCGATCTGCGCCGGCTCCGACCTGATGCACCCGGTGGGCGCGCTGGTCACCGGCGCGGTCGCCGGTGGCCTGTTCGTCTGGTGCTTTATCGCCGCTCAGGACCGTTGGAAGATCGACGACGTGCTCGGCGTGTGGCCGCTGCACGGCCTGTGCGGCGTATGGGGCGGCATCGCCTGCGGAATCTTCGGCCAGACCGCGCTCGGCGGGTTGGGCGGCGTCAGTCTGATCAGCCAGTTGATCGGCACCGCCCTGGGTGTGGCGGTGGCGCTGGCCGGCGGGTTCCTGGTGTATGGCACCATCAAGCGCGTATCGGGCCTGCGCCTGAGCCAGGAAGAGGAATACTACGGCGCGGACTTGTCGATCCATAAGATTGGCGCGGTCAGTCAGGATTGATCGGGTTGTCGGCCTGCGCGTAAAAGCCGTGCAGCAGGCGATAGCGGTTCTGTCGCACTTCATCGACTCGCGCCTGCACCTGTTGGTCCGGCAGGCCCAGCAGGATCAAGGCGTGGGAGGCGAGCATCAGGCTCGACTCCAACAGCTCGGGCACCACTTCGCTGGCGCCCGCGGCTTTTAGTTCGGCTAATTGGCTGTCATCGCGGGTCCGCACCAGGATCGGTACGTCGCGGTTGATGCGCCGCGCTTCCTTCAACACCGCCAGCGCCACCTCGGTGTTGTCCACGGCAATCACCACCAGCCGCGCGCGCTCCAGGCCCACGGCACTGAGCAGCGCCCCGCGCCGGCAATCACCGTAATGCACGCTGCGGTCTTCGCTGGCGGCTTCCTGCACCCGTTCCGGGTCGTCATCCAGGGCAATAAACGCCTGTTGTTCGTTGCGCAGAAAACGCCCGATGGATTGCCCGACGCGGCCATACCCGCAAATCACTGCGTGCCCACGCAGCTCGGCGTTGAGCGCAGTGATTTCTTCCAGCTGCACTTGTTGGTTGGGCTTGCGGTGCAGGCGCAGGGCGATGGCCGGCGCGGCGCGCAACAGCAGCGGCGTGAGTAGCATTGAACAGAAGGTGGCGGCGAGCAGCAAGCCATTGAACTCGTCCGGGATCAGCCGGCTCTGCTGCATCTGCGCCATCAAGGCAAAACAGAACTCGCCGCCCTGGGCCAGGGCCAGGCCGCTGCGCCAGGCGGTTTCACTGTCGCTGCCGCGCCATTTGACCAGCAGCGCCACGACGCAACCTTTGACCAGCATCAAGGTGAGGGTCAGGCCGAGGATCAACAAGCTGTGGCTGACGAACAGTTGCAGGTCGATCAGCATGCCGATGCTGACGAAAAACAGCCCCAGCAAGATGTCGCGAAATGGGCGGATATCCGCTTCGATCTGATGGCGGTAATGGCTTTCCCCCAGCAGCATGCCGGCGAGGAAGGCGCCGAGGGCAGGGGACAGGCCCAGCAGGTGCGTGAGCCACGCGGTGAGCAACACGATCACCAGTGCCAGCAGCACAAACAACTCTGCCGAATGGGACGCCGCCACCTCATGAAACAGGCGCGGCAACAACCAGCGACTGGCCAGTAGCAAACCGACAAACAGCACCACGGTCTTGGCCAGGGTCAGCGGCAGCGCGATATACCAGGCCTGCTCGCCGGTACCGGCAAACACCGGCACCAGGGTCAGCAGCAATACCGCCACCACATCCTGGAACAGCAACACGCCAATCGCATTTTGCCCATGGCTGCTGAAGATTTCGCCGAGGCTGGTCAACTCCTTGCTGACAATGGCGGTTGAGGACAGCGCCAACCCCGCGCCCAGCAACAATGCGATGCCCGGCGCCACACCAAGGATCATCAGCAACACACCCAGCAGCACCCCGCAACCCAACACCTGCAAACTGCCCAGGCCAAACACCACGCGGCGCAGGGCGAACATCTTGCTCAGGGAAAACTCCAGGCCCAGGGAGAACAGCAGGAACACCACGCCCAGCTCGGCGAGATCGGGCAGTTCTTCGCTGTCGTTCACCCAGTCGAGGGCGGTCGGCCCCACGGCCAGGCCCACACACAGGTAGCCCAGCACGGGCGGCAATTGCAGCCGGCGAAACAGGGCAATCACCACCAAGGATGAGGCCAGAATGATCAGCAGGTTGGCAAACACACGCATCTCCGTTGCAAGGGGCAGGCAAAAAGCCGCGAGAATCGCTGAATCAGTTATAGGCCATGCTGATTTAGGTCAGGGTTTATTGTGGCGAGGGAGCTTGCTCCCGCTGGAGTGCGCAGCGCTCCCAGGATTTTGGGGCCACTTCGCGCCCCAGCGGGAGCAAGCTCCCTCGCCACAGGGGTATTGCGGGCATAGAATGACCGCCTACTTTCTGATCAGAGCCATTCGTCATGCTTCCTGAATGCCAGCTGTTCGGCACCCTGGGTTGCCATCTTTGCGAGATTGCCGAAGCCGAAATCATGCCGCTCGTCGAACACGGGCTGCTGGTTGAACTGGTGGATATCACCGACCCCGTAGACCTGACTGACGCCTACGGCCTAAGGATTCCGGTGCTTCGGCGGGTAGATACTGGGGCTGAGTTGGACTGGCCATTCAACGGTGATCAGGTTGCCGCCTTCCTCAGCTGAGGTTTAGGCGATGGCGGGTTTCCAAATATTACGTTACTGTATGTTTGTACAGCGATTGAATAGAGGGAACGCCCGTGGTGAATGTTGAACAACTGAAAAGCAGCGTCAATCGCATGTCCGCCGATGTCGTGCGCGATGCGGTGAACGAGCTGCGCCTCGACGGCCTGGTCACGGAAGGCAAGACGCCGTTTAACAAAGTGCATTTCAATACCTGCTTTGCCGAGATCGAGGCGCTGTTCCAGCGCGCCGGTTATCACAAGCAGTTGGATGTGGTGGGTTACCAGGGCTTGCTGTACGCGTTGTACGATCCGGGCCGCTGGGAAGCGGTGGACGTGCTGCGCTGGCTCAAGGAGTTCACCGAGGCCGCCAGCGCCTCACCTGTCCTGCGGGCGCAATTGGCCAAGGCCTGAGCCATGCGGGATAATGCCCGCCGGTTTTCTCCAGGCTTTACGCATGTCCACTTCGATTTTTATCCCGTCCGAGCACCAGGCCAGCACCTTATACCTGCCACCCGGGCCTTGGGCCACAGTGCTCGATTGCCTGTGCGAGCACTTCCCGGCGATCAGCCGTGAACACTGGCTGGACCGCATTGCGCGGGGTCGGGTGCTGGATGTCCACGGCAACCCGATCCACCTGGACCTGGCCTACAAGGAAGGCCTGTGCATCTACTACTTTCGCGAAGTGCCGAACGAAAAAGTGATCCCGGTGGAGGAGACCATTCTCTACGCCGACGAGCACCTGGTGGTCGCCGACAAGCCGCACTTCCTGCCCGTGACGCCGGCCGGTGAGTATGTCGAGCAAACCCTGCTGCGTCGCCTGATCCGTCGTTTGGACAACCCGTCACTGGTGCCCCTGCACCGCATCGACCGGCACACGGCGGGGCTGGTGCTGTTCTCGGCCAACCCGGCCAGCCGCTCGGCGTACCAGCAGCTGTTTCCCACGCGCCAGATCGATAAATTCTACGAAGCCATTGCACCCGCGCTGCCAGACCTGAGCTTTCCGCTCGTGCATAAAAGCCGCCTGGTGGATGGCGAACCGTTCTTTCGCATGCAGGAAGGTCCCGGCGCCAGCAACACCGAAACGGCGGTTGAGGTGCGCGAGAAGCACGGCGACCTGTGGCGCTACGGCCTGTTCCCCGTGACCGGCAAGAAGCACCAGCTGCGCGTGCACATGACCGCGCTCGGCGCGAGTATCTGCAACGATCCGTTCTACCCCGATGTGCTCAAGGATGCCGTGGACGACTACGCCAACCCGCTGAAACTGCTGGCCCAGGGCGTGCGGTTCATCGACCCGGTAACCGGCGAAGAGCGCCAGTTCCGCAGCCAGATCACCCTCGACTGGTAACCCTCGGAAACGACAAGGCCCGCACGCGGCGGGCCTTGTTGGCAAACGCTAAGACTTACAGGTCTTTAACGGTGCGGACCTGATCCTTGTTGATACGGGTCTGCTTGCCGTCCAGTTGTTCGAACTCGTAGAAGCCCGAATCCTTGTCGAATTTAGGGGTGTCGACGGCCTGGATTTCGCGACCGTCATTCAGGGTGATCACTGTTGGCGAAGCGCAACCGGCGAGGGTAGCGAGGCCCAGTGCAAGCATGAGAGCGGCGATGGTCCGTTGAGTCATGGTGTTGTCTCCGAGAGAATTCTTTTGAAAAGCTGACCTTGTGACGCGCGAGGCGTCGGCAAAGTTCCTTGTGCAAGGTTCATTCTGACACGCCATGGCCGGGGAGTAACAGCTCGGGGGTGTTCAGGTTGGCCAGGCGCGGATCATCTGCTGGACACTCCAGGCCCACCGCGCCCAGTTTCATGAAGATCTGCCGTGGGCTGCGCTCACCGGCCTGCCAGGCCGCCTCGACCGCGTCCCGCAGGGCGGCGGGCAGGATGCAGATCAGCGGCTCCCAGAATTGACCGTGACGGACCATTACCGGCACAAGGGGATTGCGCTGCGCCGTCTCACGCAGCTCGGCCAGTAGCCGTGCATCGAGTTGCGGCACATCGCACGGCAGGATCAGCAGGTGCCCATGACGTGCGGCGCCAAGCCCGGCACGAATCCCGGCGAGCGGGCCGGGGAAGTCCGCGCTGTCGTCGCTGACCAACTGGTCGGCATACGCGGCGTAGTGCTCGGGGTTGCGATTGCACGAGATGATCAGGTCGTCCGTCAGCGGGCGCACCAGGGCGTACAGATGAGCAATCAGCGGTTGGCCGCGCCATTCCAGCAGGCCTTTGTCCACGCCGCCCATGCGCTGGCCACGGCCACCGGATAACAGCAGAACCGAACAGGGCAGGGCAGATGAATCACTAGGCATGGCAGTTCCGCAGCGGCAGCAAAAGGGGGGCCTGTGATATAACACCGGCCTGTTTCTTCGACAACCGGACCGTGCCATGACCGCCAAGGCAGATGCGCCCTTCGTACCCCTGAATATCGCTGTATTGACCGTCAGCGACACCCGCACCCTGGACACCGACACCTCGGGCCAGGTCTTCGTCGATCGCCTCACCGCCGCTGGCCACAACCTGGCCGAGCGCGTGCTGCTCAAGGACGACCTCTACAAGATCCGCGCCCAAGTTGCCCACTGGATCGCCGAAGACGTGGTGCAGGTCGTGCTGATCACCGGCGGCACCGGCTTCACTGGCCGCGACAGCACCCCGGAAGCGGTGAGCTGCCTGCTGGACAAGCAGGTCGATGGTTTTGGTGAGCTGTTCCGCCAGATCTCCGTGGCCGATATCGGCACCTCCACCGTGCAATCCCGCGCCCTCGCCGGCCTGGCCAACGGCACCCTGGTGTGCTGCCTGCCAGGTTCCACCAATGCGGTGCGCACCGGTTGGGATGGCATCCTCGCCGAACAGCTGGATAACCGTCATCGCCCGTGCAACTTCGTCCCTCACTTGAAGCAGGCCGAGCCCTGCGCCTCCCGTGGGTAAGCCCGGCAAGACCGGCGCGCTGATGCCGGTGGAAGACGCCTTGGCGCAACTGCTGGCGATGGCCGAGGCTGCGCCGATCCGCGAGCAGCAGACCTTGCCCTTGGCCGAGTGTGATGGCCGCGTCTTGGCGCAAGACCTGATCGCCACCCTCGACCTGCCGCCCTGGCCCAACAGCGCCATGGACGGTTACGCCCTGCGCCTGGCGGACTGGCACGGCGAGCCGCTGGTGGTCAGCCAGCGCATCTTCGCCGGGCAGGCGCCGCAGCCCTTGGCCGTTGGCACCTGCGCGCGCATCTTCACCGGCGCGCCGGTACCGGAAGGTGCCGATTGCGTGGAAATGCAGGAAAACGCCGTGGTCCACGCCGACGAGCGCGTGAGTTTCAGCGAGCCCCTGCACCTCCAGCAGAACATCCGCCCCCAGGGCCAGGAAACCACCGTCGGCGAGTTGGTCTTGAATGCCGGCACGCGCCTGGGGCCGATCGAGCTGGGGCTCGCCGCCTCACTCGGGCGCGACTGCCTTGAGGTCGTCCGCCGCCCGCGCGTCGCCGTGCTGTCCACCGGTGACGAGTTGATCGAGCCTGGCCAGCCGCTGTGCCCCGGGCAGATCTACAACAGCAATCGCCGCGTGTTGTGCACATGGCTTGAACGCATGGGCTGCGAGGTGATCGACGCCGGCATCCTGCCCGATGATCTGGAACAGACCCGCACTCGCCTGGCAGGCGTGGGCAACGTCGACCTGATCCTGTCCACCGGCGGTGTGTCGGTCGGCGAGGCGGATTTCCTCGGTATTGCCCTGCGTGAAGAAGGCGAGCTGGCGCTTTGGAAACTCGCGATCAAGCCAGGCAAACCGCTGACCTTCGGGCACTTCCGTGGCGTGCCGGTGATCGGCCTGCCGGGCAACCCGGCCTCGACCCTGGTGACCTTTGCGCTGCTGGCGCGGCCGTACCTGCTGCGCCGCCAAGGTGTGGCGGATGTCGAACCTTTGCGCTTCGAAGTGCCGGTTGGGTTTGTGTGGCCCAAGCCAGGCAACCGCCGTGAGTATTTGCGCGGGCGCATCGAGCAGGGCAAGGCGATCATCTACCGCAACCAAAGCTCCGGCGTGCTGCGCAGCGCGGCGTGGGCCGAGGGGTTTGTGGAGGTGTTGGAAGGGACGACGTTGGCGGAGGGGGATGTGGTCAACTTCATTCCTCTAAGTGAAGTCCTCAACTGACACTGGAGCGCCAGTGGAGATCCATTGTGGGAGCTGGCTTTTGTGGGAGCTGGCTTGCCTGCGATAGCGGCGGATCAGCTTGCCCATTTGGCACAGGCCCACCGCTATCGCAGGCAAGCCAGCTCCCACATTTGAATCCCTGTAGGTCTGTTAGTAATCGTCACCGCGCTCGGTAACATCCCGCTCCACCGGCCCCGCATCCGGGTCATACCCCACCGGGAACTTGCCCTTCAACGTCCAGGCAAACGCAATGATCTCCGCCACCGTGCGGTACAACTCCTCCGGGATGCTGTCCCCCAGCTCCATGCGCGCCAGCAGTTTCACCAACTCGGCATTTTCATAGATCGGTACTTCATTTTCCCGCGCCAGCTTGAGGATCGCCTCGGCCAATGCATCGTCGCCCTTGGCCGTCAGGGTTGGCGCTTGCTGGCCGTCGTACTTGAGGGCAATCGCCTGGCGCGGCGGGTTGGGGTTCTTCATGCGGTTTCATCCACCCAGCGTTGTTCGAGTCCGGTTTTCGGCCCGCGTGGCGGGGTGCCGAGGTGGCAGTCGAGGTCGCCGACGTTGATGCCCGAGGTCACCAGCCGTTCGCGCAGGTTGCCCAGGTGGCTTTCGATCAGGCTCGCGGTGAAGGGCCGGCTGGCCCACAGCTGGCTCGACAGTTTGCCCTGGTTCAATTGCGCCTGAACCTGCAACGGCCCCAGCGGCTCCATGTCGAAGGCCAGTTCGACGCGCCAGAGCATTTGCTTGGGGTCTTTCTTGTCCTTGCGTTCCGGCTGGTCCTTGTCCGGCGCCGGTTCTTCACGCTGGAACTTGACCTGCAACGGCACGATGTCTTGCAGGGTGCGCAGGGGGATTTCCAGCTGCCAGGTGGTTTGCAGGCGGCCATCGGCGGTGGTGCCGGTCTGTTCCAGGCTCGACAGCTGGTGGCTCTGCAAGCGCGAGATGGCGCCAGCGGCCAGGCGCAGGAGGTTTTCCAGGTCGCCTTCGCCTTCCAGTTTTGCCATCAGCCGCTCGGGCAAGGGAAAACCCACGGGGGTCTGGCGCGCGCTGACCTGGCCGAGGGTGTTCAGCGGGCTGCGTACGAAGTTGGGCAGCACCTGGGCCAGGGTGTTGGCGGCCAGGATCGCATTCAGATTGGTGCTGGTGGGCAGGGCCGGCAGCAGGTCGGCGACCAGGCGCAGCAAGGCGCCTTTCATGTCCAGCGGCGGGATCTGCGGGTTCTGCCCGGCGAGCAGCTTGGCTTCGAGAAACGCGCCGCTGTTCTGGATCACTTGGGCGAGGATTTTCGGGTTGCTGACCTGCGCCAGGTCGGGCAGGGCGGCCAGCAGGCGGTCGGCGGCGGCGCGCAGTTCGGCGGAGGTGCCGCCCCGTGGCAGGTTCTGCAAGGCGGTGAACACTGCATCCAGCGAGCCTTGGCGGCTTTGTTGGGTAGCCAGTTGCTGGGTGATCGCCAGTTGATCCTTGAGCCCGCTCAGCGGCACGAAATTCAAGGTCTGTGCGTTCTGCACCACGGCGCTGAGCAAGCTGCCGACCCGCAGCGGCTGCGGGCTTTCCAGGGTCAGCGTGGCGCCGGCCAGGGCGTTGTTGAGCACGGTCACCAGTGAGCGGTAGATCGCCGGTTGCGCCGTGCCCTGGGGCAGCATCTGGGTGGTCAGCACCTTGGCTTGCAACAGCGTGCCTTCGGGAATCTTGCTGGTGTCGATGCGGGTCAGGGCGGCCACATTGGCGCTCAACGCTTGTTGCAGGCTGAGGGTCAGGTTGCCGGCGGGCGTTTGGCTTACCGCGACATTGCTGCCCAGGGGCAAGGGCTGCGCACTGCTGGCTTGCACCAGGGTCTGGCGGCCGCTTTCCAGGGTCAGCTTGAGCAGCAGCTGAAAGGCTTCACCGCCTTGTTTCAGGGCGATGACCTCGGCGTTCACGGTTTTTCCCGGGGTGATCAAGCCGATCTGCGGTTCCAGCAGTTTCAGCAATTCACCGGTGGCGGGCGCAGGGCTGGGCCCGGTCGCCGGTGCAGGTGGAAGCGTAGGAAGGTTGATCTCACCGGTCATCGCGCGCGCCGTCTTGAAGGAAATTGCCCTCTTTAGAGTAGGGCATCGCATGTATAATGCGGCCCGTCTGCAAAGAGAGCGCTAAAAACCTCACAACTATTTGATCCAGCTCTCTAAAATCGGTCGCCGAAGCCGTTATTGTGCACTTCTCTTTAACGGCCGCTGCACCGCCGACTTGAACCGTAAAGGCCCGCGATCTTTTGACCAGCCCTCTTCTAGAAGCCGTAGCGCTCTCCTGTGAACGCGACCTGCGCCTGCTGTTCGAGCACCTCGAACTGCGGCTGACGGGCGGCGACATGGTGCAAATCAGCGGCCCCAACGGCAGCGGCAAGACCAGTTTGCTGCGCCTGCTGGCCGGGTTGATGCAACCGACGGCGGGAGAGGTGCGGCTCAACGGCCAACCCCTCAACGAACAACGCACCGAGCTTGCGCGCAACCTGATCTGGATCGGCCACGCTGCCGGCATCAAGGACGTGCTCACCGCCGAAGAAAACCTCAGTTGGCTCAGCGCCCTGCATCATCCCGCGACCCGTGACGCCATCTGGCAGGCCCTCGCCGCCGTTGGCCTCAAGGGTTTTGAAGACGTGCCTTGCCACACCCTGTCTGCCGGCCAGCAGCGCCGCGTGGCCCTGGCCCGCTTGTATCTGCCGGGGCCGCCGCTGTGGATTCTCGACGAACCCTTCACCGCCCTCGACAAACAAGGCGTCGCCCAGTTGGAAGCACACCTGGCCCAGCATTGTGAGAAGGGCGGTTTGGTCGTCCTCACCACCCACCACACCCTGAGCCGCCTGCCCGCCGGTTACCGCGACCTCGATCTGGGACGGTGGTCAGCATGAGTGTCTTCGCCCTGTTGGTGGCCCGCGAAGCACGACTGTTGTGCCGGCGCCCGGCCGAGCTGGCCAACCCGCTGGTGTTCTTCGCCATCGTCATCGCCTTGTTCCCGTTGGCGGTCGGTCCCGAGACTAAACTGTTGCAAACCTTGTCTCCGGGACTGGTGTGGGTGGCGGCGCTTTTGTCCGTGTTGCTCTCGCTGGACGGGCTGTTTCGCAGTGATTTCGAGGACGGTTCCCTGGAGCAGTGGGTCCTTTCGTCGCACCCCCTGCCACTACTGGTCCTGGCCAAGGTACTGGCACACTGGGCTTTTTCCGGCCTGGCGCTGGTCTTGCTTTCGCCGTTGCTGGCGATGATGCTCGGCCTGCCCACTGAATGCCTGCCGATCCTCCTGCTGAGCCTGTTGCTCGGTACGCCGGTCCTCAGCTTGCTGGGGGCGGTGGGCGCGGCGTTGACCGTGGGTTTGAAGCGCGGCGGCCTGTTGCTGGCCCTGCTGATTCTGCCTTTGTATATCCCGGTGTTGATCCTCGGTAGCGGTGCGTTGCAAGCCGCGCTGATGGGCATGCCGGCGACCGGTTACCTCTTGTGGCTTGGCAGCCTGACCGCCCTGGCGGTAACCCTGACACCCTTTGCTATAGCGGCCGGCCTGAAGATCAGCGTCGGCGAATAATGAGGTCTGGCTAAGCATTAGCCAGTAAAGACCCTAAGCTTTTCGCATCGACGAAAAGCACCCGTGATGGAAACAGCAATGAACTGGACCTGGTTTCACAAGCTCGGCTCGCCCAAATGGTTCTACGGCATCAGTGGCAAGCTGCTGCCGTGGTTGAGCATCGCCGCCGTGTTGCTGATCGGCATCGGCCTGGTCTGGGGCCTGGCCTTCGCGCCGCCGGACTACCAGCAAGGCAACAGCTTTCGCATCATCTATATCCATGTGCCCGCTGCGATGCTGGCCCAGTCCTGCTACGTGATGCTGGCGGTGTGCGGCATCGTCGGCCTGGTGTGGAAGATGAAACTCGCCGACGTCGCCCTGCAATGCGCCGCACCGATCGGCGCGTGGATGACCGCCGTGGCGCTGGTCACCGGCGCCATCTGGGGCAAGCCGACCTGGGGCTCGTGGTGGGTGTGGGATGCGCGACTAACGTCCATGCTGATCCTGCTGTTCCTGTACTTCGGTCTGATTGCCTTGGGCAACGCCATCAGTAATCGTGACAGCGCCGCCAAGGCCTGCGCGGTGCTGGCCATTGTCGGTGTGATCAACATCCCGATCATCAAATACTCGGTGGAGTGGTGGAACACCCTGCACCAGGGCGCCACCTTCACCCTCACCGAAAAACCGGCGATGCCCGTGGAAATGTGGGCGCCGCTGTTGTTGATGGTGCTGGGGTTCTACTGCTTCTTTGGCGCCGTGCTGCTGCTGCGCATGCGCCTTGAAGTGCTCAAGCGCGAAGCCCGCGCCAGTTGGGTCAAGGCCGAAGTGCAACACAGCCTGGGAGCGCGCGGATGAGTTTTGCTTCGTTCAGTGATTTTCTCGCCATGGGCCACCACGGCCTGTACGTCTGGACGGCCTATGGCATCTGCCTGGCAGTGCTGGCCCTCAACGTTGCCGCGCCGATCCTGGCGCGCAAGCGTTACCTGCAACAAGAGGCGCGTCGTCTGCGCCGGGAGACCGAAAAGTGAATCCGCTGCGTAGAAAGCGTCTGTTGATCATTCTTGCCATCCTGGCCGGCGTCGGCATTGCCGTGGCCCTGGCCTTGAGCGCCCTGCAACAGAACATCAACCTGTTTTACACCCCGACCCAGATCGCCAACGGCGAAGCACCGCTGGACACGCGCATCCGCGCCGGCGGCATGGTCGAGGCCGGCTCCTTGAAGCGTTCCGGCGATTCCCTCGACGTCACCTTCGTGGTCACCGACTTCAGCAAGTCGGTGACCATCAGCTACCGCGGGATCCTCCCGGACCTGTTCCGCGAAGGCCAGGGCATCGTCGCCCTGGGCAAGCTCAACGCCGACGGCGTGGTGGTGGCCGATGAAGTGCTGGCCAAGCACGATGAAAAATACATGCCGCCTGAGGTGACCAAAGCCCTCAAGGACAGCGGCCAGTCCGCCCCCACCCCCGCCAAGGAGGGTTGAGTCATGAACGCCGCTTTGTTTATTCCCGAACTCGGCCAGTTGGCGATGATCCTCGCCCTGTGCTTTGCCATCGTGCAAGCCGTGGTGCCGTTGCTCGGCGCCTGGCGCGGCGACCGCCTGTGGATGAGCCTGGCGCAGCCGGCTGCCTGGGGCCAGTTTGCCTTCCTGCTGTTCGCGTTTGGCTGCCTGACCTACGCCTTTATGACCGACGACTTTTCCGTCAGCTATGTGGCGAATAACTCCAACACCGCCTTGCCCTGGTACTACAAGTTCAGCGCCGTGTGGGGTGCCCACGAAGGTTCGTTGCTGTTGTGGGCGTTGATCCTCGGCGGCTGGACCTTCGCCGTGTCGGTGTTCTCGCGCCAACTGCCGCAAGTCATGCTGGCCCGGGTGCTGGCGGTGATGGGCATGATCAGCATCGGTTTCCTGCTGTTCCTGATCATGACCTCCAACCCGTTCAGCCGCATCCTGCCGCAGATTCCCACCAACGGGCACGACCTCAACCCGCTGCTGCAAGACATCGGCCTGATCGTGCACCCGCCAATGCTCTACATGGGTTACGTGGGTTTCTCGGTGGCCTTCGCCTTCGCCATCGCCGCCTTGCTCGGCGGGCGCCTGGATGCGGCCTGGGCGCGCTGGTCGCGGCCGTGGACCATCGTCGCCTGGGCCTTCCTCGGCATTGGCATCACCCTCGGTTCGTGGTGGGCCTATTACGAACTCGGCTGGGGTGGCTGGTGGTTCTGGGACCCGGTGGAAAACGCGTCCTTCATGCCGTGGCTGGTGGGTACGGCGTTGATTCACTCGCTGGCCGTGACCGAAAAACGTGGCGTGTTCAAGAGCTGGACCGTGCTGCTGGCCATCGCGGCGTTTTCCCTCAGCCTGCTCGGCACTTTCCTCGTGCGTTCGGGCGTGCTGACCTCGGTGCATGCGTTTGCTTCCGACCCGGCGCGGGGCATTTTCATCCTGATCTTCCTGCTGTTTGTGGTCGGTGGTTCCCTGACCCTGTTCGCCCTGCGCGCGCCGGTGGTCAAGAGCCAGGTCGGCTTCAACCTGTGGTCGCGGGAGACCTTGCTGCTGGGCAATAACCTGGTGCTGGTAGTGGCCGCGTCGATGATCCTGCTCGGCACCCTGTACCCGCTGGTGCTGGATGCGCTGAGCGGCGCCAAACTGTCCGTCGGCCCGCCGTATTTCAACGCGTTGTTTATCCCTTTGATGGGCCTGTTGATGGTGGTGATGGCGGTTGGCGTGCTGGTGCGCTGGAAAGACACCCCGGTGAAATGGCTGGCGGGCATGTTGATGCCGGTATTGCTCGGCAGCGTGGCCCTGGCGGTGATCGCCGGTTTTGCCTACGGCGACTTCAACTGGGCGGTGCTCGCCACCTTCCTGCTCGCCGCCTGGGTATTGCTGGCGGGTGTGCGTGACATCTTCGACAAGACCCGCCACAAAGGTTTGATCAAAGGTTTGCCAGGCCTGACCCGCAGCTACTGGGGCATGCAGATCGCCCACATCGGCATCGCCGTGTGCGCCCTCGGCGTGGTGCTGTCCAGCCAGAACAGCGCCGAGCGCGACCTGCGCCTGGCGCCGGGCGAGTCCATGGACCTCGCCGGTTACCACTTCATCTTTGAAGGTGCCAAGCACTTCGAAGGGCCGAACTTCACGTCAGACAAAGGCACTGTGCGCGTAGTGCGTAACGGCAAGGAAGTGGCGGTGCTGCACCCGGAAAAACGCCTGTACACCGTGCAGAGTTCGATGATGACCGAAGCCGGCATCGACGCCGGATTCACCCGTGATCTCTACGTGGCCCTCGGTGAACCGCTGGGCGACGGCGCCTGGGCGGTGCGTGTGCATGTGAAGCCGTTTGTGCGCTGGATCTGGTTCGGCGGCCTGCTCACCGGTTTCGGTGGTTTGCTGGCGGCGCTGGATCGGCGTTATCGGGTCAAGGTCAAGAGCCGGGTGCGTGAAGCCCTCGGTCTGCAGGGAGCGGCGGTATGAAACGTTGGTTGATGGCGATCCCCCTGATCGTGTTTTTGCTGGGTGCGGTGGTCTTGTATCGCGGCCTGTACCTGGACCCGTCCGAGCTGCCTTCGGCGATGATCGGCAAGCCGTTCCCGGCGTTCAGCCTGCCCACCGTGCAGGGCGACAAAACCCTGACCCAGGCCGACCTGCTGGGCAAGCCGGCGCTGGTCAACGTGTGGGGCACCTGGTGTATCTCCTGCCGCGTCGAACACCCGGTGCTCAACAAGCTGGCCGAGAAGGGCGTGGTGATCTACGGCATCAACTACAAGGACGACAACGCCGCCGCCTTGAAGTGGCTGGCGGAGTTTCACAACCCGTACCAGCTGGATATCCGCGATGAGGACGGCAACCTCGGCCTCAACCTCGGCGTGTACGGCGCCCCGGAAACCTTCTTTATCGATGCCAAGGGCGTGATCCGCGACAAGTACGTCGGCGTGATCGACGAAGTGGTGTGGCGCGAGCAACTGGCCGCCAAGTACCAGGCGCTGGTCGATGAGGCCAAGCCATGAAGCGTCTGTTAGCCGCTGCGGTATTGGCGCTGGGCTTGGCCGGTGTGGCCCACGCCGCCATCGACACCTACGAATTTGCCAACGACGCCGAGCGCGAGCGTTTCCGCGACTTGACCAAGGAACTGCGCTGCCCCAAGTGCCAGAACCAGGACATCGCCGACTCCAACGCGCCCATCGCCACCGACCTGCGCCGCGAGATCTTCCGCATGTTGGGGGAGGGCAAGGACAACCAGCAGATCATCGACTTCATGGTCGACCGCTACGGTGACTTCGTGCGCTACAAACCGGCGCTCACCGGCAAGACCGCGCTGCTCTGGTTCGGCCCCGCCGGGCTGTTGCTGAGCGGCGTGGTGGTGATGGCCGTGATCATCCGCCGGCGCCGCGCCGCACCGACTGACGGCTCCGACGCGCTGTCCCCCGAAGAGCGTAAACGCCTCGACCAATTGCTGGACACCAAGACTGATGATTGATTTCTGGCTCGCAGCCGGCTTGCTGCTTCTGATTGCCCTGAGTTTCCTGTTGATCCCCGTACTGCGCGGCCGCCGTGCCCAGCGTGAGGAGGATCGCACCGCGTTGAACGTGGCGCTGTACCAAGAACGCGTCGCCGAGCTGCAAGTGCAGCAGGACGAAGGTGTGCTCAATGCCGCCCAACTCGACACCGGCCGCGCCGAAGCCGCGCGCGAATTGCTCGCCGACACCGAAGGCGTTGAAAAACCCCGCGAGTCGCGCCTGGGCAAACCGCTGCCGTTGCTCGCCGCGTTCCTGGTGCCGGTGTTGGGCGTGAGCCTGTACCTGCATTTCGGCGCCAGCGACAAGGTCGAACTGACCCGCGAATTCTCCCAGCCGCCGGTGTCCATGGAAGACATGACCCAGCGCCTGGAACGCGCCGCCATCGCCCAGCCGGACTCGCCGGAAGGCCTGTACTTCCTCGGTCGCGCCTACATGGCCCAGGACCGCGCGGCGGATGCGGCCAAGGTCTTCGAACGTGCCGCGGCCCTGGCCGGGCGCCAGCCGGAACTGCTCGGCCAGTGGGCCCAGGCGCAGTACTTTGCCGACAACAAACAGTGGTCGCCCAAGGTTCAAGCGCTGACCGATGAAGCGCTGAAGCTCGATCCCAAGGAAGTCACCAGCCTCGGCCTGCTGGGCATCGCCGCCTTTGAAGGCCAGCGCTACCAGGAAGCGATCGACTACTGGAGCCGCCTGCTGGCGCAACTGCCGGCTGAAGATGGCTCCCGCGCCGCCCTGCAAGGCGGCATCGACCGCGCCGCCGACAAGCTCAAAGAGAGCGGTGGCAGCGTCGCGCAAAAAGCCTTGCTCAAGGTTCGCGTGGACCTGGCGCCGGACGTGAAGGCCAAAGCCCTGCCAGGCGACAGCGTGTTCATCTTCGCCCGCGCCGTGTCCGGCCCGCCGGCACCGTTGGCGGCCAAGCGCGTTACCGTCGCCGAACTGCCGATCACCGTCGAGCTGGGCGATGCCGACGCAATGATGCCGCAGTTGAAACTGTCGAACTTCCCCGAAGTCCAACTGGTTGCGCGCATATCCCGGGCCGGTCTTCCGACCGCTGGCGAGTGGATCGGCCGCAGCCAACCCTTGGCCAGCACCACCACTGCGTTGCAGCAGCTGACCATCGACAGTCCGGACAAGTAATTTCGAGGAAACGCCCATGACCGCATTCGCACGTATCACCCTGCTCAGCCTGGTATTGGGCCTGAGTGCTTGTGCGGTCCACCGGCCACCTCCGGCACCGACCGGCCCGACCATCCCACCGTCGGGCCCGGCGACCCAGCCGAGTACCAGGCCCAGCACCCCGGTGACCGCGCCGCCGAAAAAACCGGTGCCGACCTCATCGCCGACCTTCGCCCCACCACCGGGTGCGGCGAGTCACTGGGATGGCAACATGAAGGTCTACGTGCTGGAAGACCAGCCCGACACCTTCTACCGCCAGCGTACGTATTACCGTTGGAGCAACGGCTGGAGCCGCTCCATCAGCCCGAACGGGCCGTGGGAAGAAACCAACGTGCAGGGCGTGCCGCCGGGGTTGAGCAAAAAGTACGCGCAATGACAAAAAGGCGACCTTAGAAAGGTCGCCTTTTTCATGCTTTTGAAACACTCTCTCCCGTTCAATAAAGATCCACTGTGGGAGCCGGGCTTGCCCGCGATGGCGGTGTATCAGGCGCCGAATTCATTGCAGGCACACCGCCATCGCAGGCAAGCCAGCTCCCACAGGGTTCTCATTCACCCACAGAACCGCGAGATGGACCTCATGCACCTACACGTCGTACGCCACGGCGAAACCTGGGCCAACGCCGAGCAACGCTACCTAGGCGCGCTGGATCCTGAGTTGACCGAACGCGGTCGTGAGCAAGCCTTTTCCCTCAGCCAAAATCTACCCACCGGCATCGACGCACTGATCGTCTCCCCACGCTTGCGCGCCCAGCAAACCGCGCAGATCCTGAACCAGGCGTTGCACCTTGAACCCGTGACCATGGACAGCTTTCGCGAACGCGATGTGGGCGTATTCGAGGGCCTGACCCAAGCGCAAGCCAAGGCGCAGTATCCACTGCTGTGGGCGCAGAACATCACCCGGCAATGGGCGGTCGGGCCCACGGGCGGCGAGTCGATTGCCGAGGTGGTCAGCCGTGTACACCAAGGCTTGGCCGAACTGGCGGCACGTTATCCTTCGGGCACGGTGTTGCTGGTGGCCCATGGTTTCGTGGCCAAGGTGATCCGTGGATTGGCGCGTGGGGACTTTGCGGATTTTTATGACTGGCAACTGAAGAACGGCGAGCGGCTGATGCTGGAAAATTTCCACCCCGTGGCACTGCCCACCGGTGCGCTGCTGTAAAGTGGCCGCCGCCGGCGGGCTGACCGGCAACAGGTAAAGAGGGTGTGTGGATGGCAGGCAGGTTGATCTATCTCATCGGCCCATCGGGTTCGGGCAAGGACAGCCTGTTGGATGCCGCGCGACCACGCCTGGCCGAGCGCGGCTGCCGGATTGTGCGGCGCGTCATCACCCGTTCGGCGGAGTCAGTGGGCGAGGCCGCGCAAGGCGTGAGCCCGGCGCAGTTTGCCGCGATGGACGCCGAGGGCGCGTTTGCCCTGAGTTGGCAGGCGAATGGGTTGTCCTACGGCATTCCCAAGGAAATCGACGACTGGCTGGCAGCCGGCGACGACGTGCTGGTCAATGGCTCCCGCGCGCACCTGGCGCAGACCCGCGCGCGTTATCCGACGTTGCTGGTGTTGTTGCTGACGGTGGATCAGGCGGTGTTGCGCCAGCGCTTGATTGCGCGTGGGCGTGAATCGTTGGCGGACATTGAGGCGCGCCTGGCGCGGAATGCGCAGTTCACGGCAGAGCTGATCGCCGGCAATGCGTCGGGGTTGTTTGTGCTGGATAACTCCGGGCCGCTGGAGCATACGGTCGAGCGGCTGTTGTGTTGCCTGGACAACGCCACCGATTCATGTGGGAGCTGGCTTGCCTGCGATGGCGGTACTCCACCCAACTAAGGTGTGGGCTGATACACCGCTATCGCAGGCAAGCCAGCTCCCACAGTTTGATATTTTTCGCGGTTACACCTGTATTCCAAATCGCGTTACCAGTGCCTTGCAGCCCTTGGGCGTCAGCCCCAGAGCGCGGCTATCCAGATCCTGCGTCACCCATTCCTTGCGAATCGCACTGTTGAGCAGCGCCGCGCCCAACGCGCCGGCCAGGTGGGGGCGGCGCATGCTCCAGTCCAGGCAGGCACAGGCAAAACGCCGGCGTTGGGCGTGCAGGGCAGGCAGATCAATCCCGAGTTCGAGCATGGCTTTTTCGCCGCTGGGGCTGAGCTGGTATGTCCCGTCGCCTACCAGCCAACCGGCTGCGATGAAGTGGTCATGCAACTGCACCGCCAGCGTCCCGGCCATGTGGTCGTAACACGTACGCGCGAACTGCAAGCGGCTTGGCGTGTTCGGCACAAACGCCTTGGCGCTCTGGCGGCTGATCACCATCAACCCTTCAATGGCCTGGGCGATGTGCGGGCCCGCGAGGCTGTAATAGCGATGGCGGCCCTGGGTGTGGAGCTGGATCAGCCCATCGTCCTTGAGCCGCGCCAGATGGGCGCTGGCGGTGGACGCACTGACTTGGGCAATCGCCGCCATTTCGGTGCTGGTGCGCGCATGGCCGTCCATCAGCGCGCAGAGCATTTTCGTACGCGCAGGTTCGGCAATCGCCCCGGCGACTTGTGAGAGGGCGGCGTCTTCGTCGTGGCCATTCATATTTCGTTCCTGAGCGAATCGTTGCCGAGCGGGAGCGCGGATAGTAACGGTTCTTCATGAGGACAGGATGTGCTGAATGACACCGCTGCAAGCTGCGACCCATGCTGATCCCTACGCCTACTACGCCGGTTTGCGCCGCCATGACGGCTTGCTGTTCGACGCCGACCTGGGGCTGTGGATCGCGAGCCGTGCGAAGACGGTCGAGGCGGTGTTGGCCCATCCCGACTGCCGCGTTCGGCCCCTGCATGAGCCGGTGCCGGCCGCGATTGCGCAACACGCCGCGGGCCAGGTATTTGCGCAGCTGATGCGCATGAACGAAGGCGCTGCCCATCGCTGCCCACGTGCCGCCATCGAGCCTGCGCTGGCGGCTGTTAGCGCGCAGCAGGTCGCGGGCGCCGTGCAGCACCTCAGCGCTGATGCCACTCAGTGGGACGACTGGATGTTCCGCTTGCCGGTGTCAGTGATTGCCCACTTGCTCGGTGTGCCCGGCGATCAGTTGCGTGTGATCGCCGAGTTGACGCGGGATTTTGTCGCTTGCCTCTCACCGTTGAGTGACGAAGCGCAACTGCGCAACGCCGACCTCGGCGCTTCGCAGTTGCGGCAGATGTTCAGCAAGGTGCTCGAAGAGACGGCGCTGCTGGCCGCCATCCGCAACGGTGAATGGGTGGGTGCAGACGTGTTGAATGCCAACCTGATCGGCCTGTTGTCGCAGACCTGCGAAGCCACTGCCGGCCTGATCGGCAATACGCTGGTGACGCTCGCCCGGCGGCCCGACCTGCTGGAGCAGGTGCAACGCACACCGACATTGGCGATGGCGCTGCTGGAGGAGGTGGCACGCTACGACGCACCAGTGCAAAACACCCGGCGATTTGTCGCGCAGCGCTGCACGATTGGCGACCAGGTCCTGGAAGTGGGCGATGCGATTCTGGTGCTTCTGGCGTCGGCCAACCGGGACGGCGATGCCAACCCGGAGCCCGACAGCTTCCTGCTTGAGCGCCCGCAGCGGCGAACGTTCAGCTTTGGTTGGGGCCGGCATCAGTGCCCCGGCCAGCAGCTTGCGCTGACCCTGGCGTCACAGGTGATTCTGGCGTGGTTGCAGCGGCAGCCGGCCTTGCCTGTGTCGTTCAGCTATTGGCCGTCGCTGAATGGTCGCATTCCTCGGTTTCTCCACGCAGCGCCAGGCTCACACGTTGTGAACGTGTAGCTTTTCAACATTCAGTAAAACAGCCGTCATTCAGTCTTGTGCATTTTGTGCTTAATTATAGATAACCCTAGGGTTATCTATTTCTGGCCCGTGCGAGCAAGCAATATCCGCAAACGTGCCGACCTCTTTAGTTTCAAGGAGAGCATTCATGCAATACCCAATCTGTATCGAATGGGGCGATGACTTCACCGCCACCGGTATTCAGATCCCCGATATTCCAGGCGCCGTCACGGCCGGGGACAGTTTTGAAGAGGCGTACAACGCCGCCGTGGAAGTTGCCCACATCCTGCTGCAAGAGATCGCCGCCGAGGGCGGGCCGATTCCGATGCCCACTTCGGTGGCCAATCATCACGCCCACGAAGACTACGCAGGTATGGGCTGGGGCATGTTGGAGCTGGACATCTCGCCCTATCTGGGCAAGACCGAGAAGGTCAATGTGACCTTGCCCGGTTATGTCATCCAGCGTATCGACCGCTATGTGCGTGAGCACAAGGTCAAAAGCCGCTCGTCATTCCTGGCGGATGCGGCTTTGGAGAAGTTGGTGCGTTCCTGAGGTCATGCGTCTACGCGGCTACCGGGGCAGCTTCGCGGGGAACACTCAAGAACCGCAACAACGCCACCAGCGGGAACGCGCTGCCCACCAGCATCACACCCAGCCAGCCGCCGTGTTCATACACACTGCTGGCAATCGCCGAGCCGAAGGCGCCGCCGATGAAGATGCTGGTCATGTACAGCGCGTTCAGGCGGCTGCGGCTGTTGGCGTCGAGGGCGTAGATGGCGCGTTGGCCGAGCACCATGTTCATCTGCACACAGAAGTCCAGCACCACGCCGGTGACGGCCAGGCCGATCACGCTGTACAGCGGGTGGACGAAGGCCGGCAGAAAGCTCAATGCGGCAAACAGCATGGCCAGCAGCGAAGCGCGGTGGGTGTGGCCCGCATCCGCCAGGCGCCCGGCGATGGGCGCGGCGATGGCACCGAGGGCACCGACCAGGGCAAACAGGGCGATCTCGCTCTGGCTCAGGCCGTGATTGCGCGCCAGTTCCAGCGGTGCGGCGGTCCAGAACAGGCTGAACGTGGCGAACATGCCACCCTGGTAGAACGCCCGTTGGCGCAGCACCGGTTGCTTGCGCAGCAAGGTGCCGAGGGAGCGCAGCAGTTGGCCGTAGGTGGCGCTGTGGTCAGGCTGGCGCTTGGGGATGGTGATCAGCAGGACCACGCTGATAAACGCCATCAACCCAGCCGCAGCCATGAACATCGCGCGCCAGCCGAAGTGGTCCGCCACCACGCTGGACACCGGCCGCGCCAGCAGGATGCCAAGCAACAGGCCGCCCATGATGCTGCCGACCACCCGGCCACGGGACTCCGCCGGCGCCAGGTGCGCGGCCAGCGGGATGAGGATCTGCACCGACACCGAGCTGAAGCCGATCAGCAACGACACCAGCAGGAACAGGTTCGGCTGCTGGATAAACGCCGCACCGAGCAGGCTGGCGATGGCAAGCACGGTGGTGCTGATCATCAGCTTGCGGTTTTCCAGCAAGTCGCCCAGGGGCACCAGGAAAAACAGGCCGAGGGCGTAGCCGATTTGCGTCAGCGACACGATCAGGCTGGCCATGGCCGGTGTGAGGCCGATGTCCGGGGCGATCAGCTCGATGATCGGCTGCGCGTAGTAGATGTTGGCAACGATGGCGCCGCAGCAAAACGCAAACAGCATCACCATCCCGCGGGTCATCGTGCTTGAAGCGTGTGGGGTTGCGTTCATGGTGGTCTCATAAAAGCGAAGGAAGATGGCGTGCGAGAGTAAAGACAAGGCCCTTGGGGCAGAAGGCCGCTGGCGGTGATAACACTCATGCCGCAAATTAATGACTGAATCGTTAACTTTTGCCGCGAACGGCGATGATACATTCAGACACAACTGCCGAAACAGGAAATCCCATGAAGATCACGCTGAACAAGATGCTCCTGGCTTCAACCCTCGCCGCCGCCATGGCCGTGGGCTTGGCCCACGCTGCCGAAGCGCCGCGCGTGGGCGTACGCGGTGCCATCACCGCCATCGACGGTGACGCGATGCACGTCAAGGTCAACAGCGGCGAAGACGTCACTGTGCTGTTGACCCCGGCCACCCAGGTGCGCGCCGTCACCTTGGCCAAGATCGATGAAATCAAGCCGGGCAGCTACATCGGTTCCGCTGCCATGCCCAATGCCGACGGCAGCCTGACTGCGCTGGAAGTGCACGTGTTCCCGCCGGCCATGGCCGGCACCGGCGACGGGCATCGAGCGTTTGATTTGAAGGAAGGCAGCAGCATGACCAACGGCACCGTGGGTGACCTGGTGGTGAGCAACGGGCGCACGCTGACGGTGAAGTACAAGGGCGGCGAGCAGAAGATCGTGGTGCCGGAGGATGTGCCGATCGTCAACCTGGAGCCAGGGGATCGCAGCTTGCTTCAGCCGGGGGTGAAAGTGGTGCTGTTTGCGGCGAAGGGCGCAGATGGGACTATCACGGCCCAGGCAATTTCGGCAGGCAAGGATGGGGTGACACCGCCGATGTGAAGGCTTTTCCGTATAGGCCGATTCCGACGCTGTTATAGGGCGCGTCTGGCAAGACCGCATGACGTATCCGCTCTAGATTCGACGCCTGCACCTTTACAGGCTGAATCAGGATGGGAGCGTCATCATGCGGATGATCGGGATGTTGTTGCTGTGGACGTTTGTGCCGGCAATCACGGCTGTCGCTGAACAAAAACTTACGACGATCAGTAACGAGGCCTACGTCGAACGGATGGCCGCCGCCAGCGCCGTCGCTTGGCCAAAGTTGGCGACAATGGAGCGCTTGAAGCGGCAGACCGGATTCTATGCTGAGGCGCAAATTCTGGTTTACGACGGTACGGCCGCCTGGTTGATCGATGCAAACGGCTACAGAGCGATTGCCGTGGAACCGGTGCAAGCGCTTGGCTTGTCATCGGACTACAAGACCTTTCAACAGCTGTCGTGGGACGGTCGCCCGACGGTCTACATGGGGTTGGGCCAGGAGTTGCCTGAGCAAGAGGCGCAACACCTGCTCAGCAATCCCGCCGCCGTACCCGAGTTGTTTGCACTGGCAACCCATGAAGCCTTTCATTTTTTTGCGCAGAAGGGTTGGCAACTGCCTTCGGGCTCGCGCTCCGCGCGCTACCCTGAACAGGCGTTGCCCCGTCAGTATCGGCAGCACCTGATCAGCGCCTTTTATGCCTCACTACAAGGCGATGCCGACGCGCTGGGCAAGGCGCGCTACTGGCATGACCGTTGGCAGGCCGAGTTCCCCCAGGAGGCGCAAGACATCCACTTTTACGACATTGTTGAAGGCACCGCCGAATACATTGAGGGGCTCGCCCGGCAGTTCGCGAGTGGTGCCCCGGACACGTCTGAAGCGTGGGCGCACAGTGTGCGGACGCGCTTCCCGGAGGCTGCGGTGTTGTCGTTGGACGGTGAAAGCTATGCATTGGGTGCCTTGGCCATTTATCTGCTTGAAGGCAAGGATGCGTCGGGGTGGCAGGCGATCATCGAGGGGCAGGCGCCAGCGCAACGCTTGTTGGCGTCCGTTGCGCAAAGGGTCGATGTGCCGGACGCGAGGCTCAATCATCGAATCGCAGAGGATGTGGAAGCGCGCAACCGACATCTGGCACCGGCCATCGACCCTGTTGTCAGCCAGTTGCAGGATGCCGCTACCCTACGTCTGTTGGTGCCGATGGCGGCGGTTGCGGGTTCCATCGGCATGAGCGGCAGCTACCAGGTGGAACACATGCCCGAAGAGTTTTTCGTGGGTTTGATGGCGCGGTTTTCGCCGTCGGGAGGCCATGTCACAGTCGACGGAGCGACAGTTGCGCTGGCGGTCAGCAAGTCCTGCGGCGAGGAGAGCGGGTTTTTGGTGGTGCCGTTCGCTGCGGGGGAGTTTCCGGACCGGCAGGCTAGGCGTCTGCAACTGAAACGGCAGGGGATGGAGATCGACGTACCTTTTCCCGAAAAAGGTGATGGCAATGTCTGGTGTGTCCGTGCATAAAAGTAAAAGCCCCTGGATTCAGGGGCTTTTAGCTGATTCAGGGCTTATTGACCGCTGTAGATCTGGTCAAACACCCCACCATCATTGAAGTGGGTTTTCTGCACGGTGCGCCAGTCACCAAAGGTCTTCTCCACCGACAGGAAGTCGACTTTCGGGAAGCGGTCGGTGTACTTGGCCAGCACTTTCGGGTCACGTGGACGCAGGTAGTTGTTGGCCGCGATTTCCTGGCCTTCTGCCGACCACAGGTACTTCAAGTAGTCTTCGGCAGCCGCGCGGGTGCCTTTCTTCTCGACCACTTTGTCGACCACCGACACCGGTGGCTCGGCTTCGGCGGAGACGCTCGGGTAGATCACTTCGAACTGGTCGCGGCCGAATTCACGGGCGATCATTTCTGCTTCGTTCTCGAACGTCACCAGCACGTCGCCGATCTGGTTGGTCATGAACGTGGTGGTGGCGGCACGGCCACCGGTATCTAGCACCGGCGCTTGCTTGAACAGCTTGCCGACAAAGGCCTTGGCCTTGTTTTCGTCGCCGCCGTTTTTCAGTACATAACCCCAGGCCGACAGGTAGGTGTAGCGGCCGTTACCCGAGGTTTTCGGGTTGGGCACGATCACTTGCACGCCATCTTTCAACAGGTCTGGCCAGTCTTTCAGGGCTTTCGGGTTGCCTTTGCGCACGATGAATACGGTGGCGGAGGTGAACGGTGCGCTGTTGTTCGGCAGGCGCGTGACCCAGTTGTCCGGCACCAGTTTGCCGTTGTCCACCAGGGCGTTGATGTCGGTGGCCATGTTCATGGTGATCACGTCAGCCGGCAGGCCGTCGATCACCGAGCGCGCTTGTTTGCTTGAGCCGCCGAAGGACATTTGCAAGGTCAGCTTGTCGTTCGGGTGCTCGGCGTCCCAGTGCTTCTGGAACGCGGCGTTGTAGTCCTTGTAGAAATCGCGCATCACGTCGTAGGAGACGTTAAGCAGTGTCACGGGGGCAGCCTGGACGGCGCCCGCCAGGGCAAGGCCGGCGGCCAGTAGGGAGGCGCTAACGAGTTTTTTCACTGCTCATTCCTTGTTGTTCGAGAAGGTGACGGTGTAAATGACGGCAATTTGCCAGCGACTATAGCCGGGCCTGCATAGACGTTTAAAGATTAAAACGCACTTTGCTTATTCCACTTTATGAAAAAGATTACTCCCACAGCGCGAGCAGAATGCAGCGTTGGGCTCGTGGCTGTTTTTCTTGCACACCGGGCAGTCGTGTTGCAGCTGCTCACCGCGCATGGCACTGGCCAGTTCGGCAGTGAAAATCCCGGTGGGCACGGCGATGATCGAATAACCGGTGATCATCACCAGCGATGAAATCACCTGGCCCAAGGGCGTCTTCGGCACGATATCGCCAAAGCCCACGGTGGTCAGGGTGACGATGGCCCAGTAGATGCCTTTGGGAATGCTGGTAAAGCCGTGTTCAGGGCCTTCGATCACGTACATCAGGGTGCCGAACACCGTCACCAGGGTGCACACGCTGACCAGGAACACCACGATCTTCTGCTTGCTGCCGCGCAGCGCCGCCATCAGGTAGTTGGCCTGCTTGAGGTACGGGCTGAGCTTGAGCACGCGGAAGATGCGCAGCATGCGGATGATGCGGATGATCAGCAGGTACTGCGCATCGCTGTAATACAGGGCGAGGATGCCCGGCACGATGGCCAGCAAGTCCACCAGCCCATAAAAACTGAAGGCATACCGCAACGGCTTGGGCGAGCAATACAGCCGCAGCCCGTACTCGATGGCGAAGATGATGGTGAAGCCCCACTCGATGTACGCCAGCACGTCGGCGTAGTTCTGGTGCACCTCGTCGATGCTGTCGAGCATCACGATCACCAGGCTGGCGAGGATGATCAGCAACAAGATGCCGTCAAAGCGTCTTCCTGCGTTGGTGTCGGTCTGGAAAATCATGACGTAGAGCCGTTGGCGCCAGTCGTTGTTGCTGTCCATAAAGCCCGCCTGAATCAGATGTCGAGCAAGCCTAGGGGGATTCGAAGGGGCTGTCCATGCGGGGTTTCTGAAGCAGGCGAACACCGGCGCGCACCAGCCAGCAGGCGAGGATAAAGGGCGCGGTCAACGCCGGCAGATGCAGGGCGGTGAAGGCGGGCGTGAGGAGGATCGCCAGGGCGATACCGAGCAGGGGCAGCCAGGGTTGGCGGCGCGCTTGGCTCAGGGCCAATGCGGCCAGCGCCGGGTTGTAACTGTGCAGGCCGAGGAGGGCGCCGGAGGGCTCGCCCAGCAGCAGCGCGACCAGCACGCCGAGGCTGGCGCCGAGCAAGGCCCACAGGGCGGCACGCCGGTTGGCCAGCCACAGGCCGAGGGCAATCAATACGCCAGCCGCCGGTTGGTCCAGCAACATGATTTGTGCGAGCCCGGTAAAGGGCGCGGCAATGACGGCGAGGCTATCCGGCTCGGTCAGGACAAGGGCGCCTGGCGGCACGGTGCCCAGCAGCAACCAACCCAGGCCCACGAAGGGCGCTGTGTAGGGCGGCAAGGTCGTCTGTTTCAGCCATTGTCGCGTGAGCATCGCCGCCAGCCCACCGCTCGCGAGGATCAGCGGCGGCAACAAGGCCGACCAGGCGAAGTGCTGGCTGATCAACAAGCCCAGCAACACACCGTTATAGCTATAGAGCCCGGCCTGGCGCTCGGCCTTGGGATAGCCCCGGCGCTGGGCCGTGAGCAAACCCGCCACGCCACCGAGCAACGCCCCGCCGAACAAGGCCGGGGCGCCGATCAGGATGGCCAGCAGGCACAGCAGGCCGCACAGTGGCTGGCGCTGCAGGAATATCTGGCTGAAGCCGTTGAGCAGGGCTTCGGCCCAGTCGGGGCAAGTTGGGTTATGCATAGGGGTAAGTCAGTTAGACCGAGTTGCCCTTATCGCAGGCAAGCCAGCTCCCACACTTGATTGGGTTCACACATTCATAAGCGTGAATACAGCCCAATGTGGGAGCGGGCTTGCCCGCGATGAGGCCCGAACAGACGCTAAATCAACGTCTCTATACGCAGGGAGTTGGTCGACCCCGGCTGCCCAAACGGCACCCCCGCAGTAATCACCAACGTATCGCCGCGCTGCGCCATGCCCTGGGCCTGGGCGATCTCCAGCGCCGTCGAGCACACCTCGTCCACTTGGCGCAGCCGGTCATTGACCACCGAGTGCACCCCCCACGCCACGCTCAAGCGCCGCGCCGTGGACAGGTTCGGCGTGAGGTTGAGGATCGGCGCCACCGGCCGTTCCCGTGCCGCGCGCAGGCTGGAGCTGCCGGACTCGCTGTAGTTGACCAGCACCGCCACCGGCAGGATGTTGCTGATCCGTCGGATCGCGCAGCTGATGGCATCCGACACCGTGGCATCCGCCTTCGGCCGGCTCACATCCAGTTGCGCCTGGTAATCCGGGCCGCTCTCCACTTGGCGGATGATCTTGCTCATCATCTGCACGGCTTCCAGCGGGTACTCGCCCGACGCGGTTTCCGCCGACAACATCACCGCATCCGCGCCTTCGGCCACGGCGTTGGCAACATCAGTGACCTCGGCACGGGTCGGCGCCGGGGAGAAGCGCATGGATTCGAGCATCTGCGTGGCCACCACCACCGGCTTACCGAGCTGGCGGCAGACGCTGATGATGTCTTTCTGGATCTGCGGCACGCTCTCGGCCGGCACTTCCACGCCCAGATCCCCTCTGGCCACCATGATCGCGTCGCTCAGCTCGGCGATTTCTTGCAAGCGCTGCACGGCCGATGGCTTCTCGATCTTGGCCATCAAAAACGCCTTGTCGCCGATCAGTTCGCGGGCTTCGCGGATGTCTTCCGGGCGCTGCACGAACGACAGCGCCACCCAGTCCACGCCGAGTTCCAGGCCAAAGCTCAAGTCGCGCCGATCCTTGGCGGTCAAGGGGCTCAGTTCCAGCAAGGCTTGTGGGACGTTCACGCCTTTGCGATCAGACAATTCGCCGCCATTCAGCACGGTGGTGTCGATGGCCTCGGCGTGTTTGGTGATGACCCGCAGGCGCAGCTTGCCGTCGTCCAGCAACAGGTCCATGCCGGGTTCCAGTGCTGCGATGATTTCCGGGTGCGGCAGGTTGACCCGGCACTGGTCGCCCGGGGTCGGGTCCAGGTCCAGGCGCAGGGCCTGGCCGCGCACCAGTTGCACCTTGCCCTCGGCAAAACGGCCGACGCGCAGCTTCGGCCCTTGCAGGTCCATGAGAATGCCCAGCGGGTAGTTCAGCTGGCGCTCCACTTGGCGAATCCACTGGTAGCGCTGGGCGTGGTCGGCATGGTCGCCGTGGCTGAAGTTGAGGCGGAAGATATTCACCCCGGCTTCCACCAGCTCGCGGATGTCGTCGATGCCGTCGGTGGCGGGGCCCAGGGTGGCGAGGATTTTGACCTTCTTGTCAGGCGTCATGTTTGGCAGTCTCAAGAATCAGGATGGCGCGGAAGTCGTTGACGTTGGTGCGCGTCGGTTCGGTGACGATCAACCCGTCGAGGGCGGCGAAGTAGCCGTAGCCATTGTTGTTGTCCAACTCGTCGCTGGCCGACAGGCCCAGGGCTTCGGCGCGCGCATAGCTGCATGGGGTCATGATCGCGCCGGCGTTGTCTTCGGAGCCGTCGATGCCGTCGGTGTCGCCGGCCAGCGCATATACGCCCGGCAGGCCCTTGAGGCTGTCGGTGAGGCTCAGCAGGAATTCCGCGTTGCGCCCGCCACGGCCATTGCCGCGCACGGTGACGGTGGTTTCACCGCCGGAGAGGATCACGCACGGCGCCGCCAGCGGCTGGCCGTGTTGCACGATCTGCCGCGCAATGCCGGCGTGCACCTTGGCGACGTCCCGCGCTTCGCCTTCGAGGTCGCCCAGGATCAGCGGGCTGAACCCGGCCTGGCGGACTTTCACGGCCACGGCTTCGAGGGATTGCTGCGGGCGGGCGATCAGCTGGAAGTGGCTGCGGGCGAGCGCCGGGTCGCCGGGCTTGACGGTTTCCGAGGCGGGGTTCTGCAACCAGCTGCGCACGGCGGCGGGGGCGTCGATGTTGTAGCGTTTGAGGATCGCCAGGGCCTGGGCCGAGGTGCTCGGGTCGCCGACGGTGGGGCCGGAGGCGATCACCGTGGCCTGGTCGCCCGGCACATCGGAAATCGCGTAGGTGTACACCGTCGCGGGCCAGGCGGCTTTCGCCAGGCGGCCGCCCTTGATCGCCGAGAGGTGCTTGCGCACGCAATTCATCTCGCCAATGGTGGCGCCGGATTTGAGCAGGGCTTTGTTGATGGTTTGCTTGTCGGCCAGGGTGATGCCTTCGGCCGGTAGGGCCAGCAGGGCCGAGCCACCGCCGGAGAGCAGGAAGATCACGCGGTCGTCTTCGCCGAGGTTGCTGATCAGTGCCAGCACGCGCTTGGCCACGGCCAGGCCGGCGGCATCGGGCACGGGGTGGGCGGCTTCGACCACTTCGATTTTCTTGCAGGGGGCGCCATGGCCGTAGCGGGTCACCACCAGGCCAGAGACTTCGCCTTGCCAGCAGTTTTCGACGACGAGGGCCATGGCGGCGGCGGCCTTGCCGGCGCCGATCACGATCACCCGGCCGCTGCGGTCGGCGGGCAGGTAGGGTTCAAGGACTTGCCGGGGGTGGGCGGCGTCGATGGCTGTGGCAAACAGCTCGCGAAGCAGGTGTTGCGGATCGACCGACATAAGCGGGCTCCCGGGGGATTCTTGTTATTAGATTCGAGACTTGGAACTGGGACCAAAATGTGGGAGCTGGCTTGTGTGGGAGCTGGCTTGCCTGCGATGCAAACACCTCGGTGTATCAGGCAAACTGAGGTGATGCTATCGCAGGCAAGCCAGCTCCCACACAAGCCAGCTCCCACACTGGATTGCATTTCAAAGGCTGTTATTTGTCGCGAATCGAGAAGTTGGCCATGTGCTCCAGGCCCTTGATCAGCGCCGAGTGGTCCCAGTTGCCGCCACCTATGGCGGTGCAGGTGCTGAACACCTGTTGCGTGCCAGCGGTGTTCGGCAGGTTGATCCCCAACTCCTTCGCACCGGCCAGCGCCAGGTTCAGGTCCTTCTGGTGCAGGTTGATGCGGAAGCCTGGATCAAAGGTGCCCTTGATCATGCGCTCGCCATGCACTTCCAGAATCTTCGACGAAGCAAAACCACCCATCAGCGCTTCACGCACCTTGGCCGGGTCGGCGCCGTTTTTCGAAGCAAACAGCAGCGCTTCAGCCACGGCCTGGATGTTCAGCGCGACGATGATCTGGTTGGCCACCTTGGCGGTCTGGCCATCACCATTGCCGCCGACCAGGGTGATGTTCTTGCCCATGGCCTGGAACAGCGGCAGGGCGCGTTCGAAGGTCTGCGGCTTGCCACCGATCATGATGCTCAGGGTGCCGGCCTTGGCGCCGACTTCACCACCGGACACGGGGGCGTCGAGGTACTGCGCGCCAGTCGCGTTGATCTTCGCGGCAAAGGCTTTGGTGGCGGTGGGGGAGATCGAGCTCATGTCGATCACCACCTTGTTCGGCGACAGGCCAGCAGCCACGCCGTCGGCGCGGAACAACACGTCCTCGACCTGCGGGGTGTCGGGCACCATGACGATGATGAACTCGGCTTCCTGGGCGACTTGTTGCGGGCTGGCCAGGGCGATGGCGCCGTCGTCGATCAGGGCTTGTGGGGCCTTGCCGTGGTGTTCGGAGAGGAACAGTTGGTGACCGGCCTTTTGCAGGTTGGCGGCCATGGGTTGACCCATGATGCCGGTGCCGATAAATCCGATTTTAGCCATGACGAAAATCCTCTTTTTATTAGATGGGCAGGCCTGTCTCGGTCTGCCAAACACAGACGATCCAATGTGGGAGCTGGCTTGCCTGCGATGGCATCCACCGGTTTTGCCTGAAACACCGCGGTGTCTGCATCGCAGGCAAGCCAGCTCCCACATTAATGGGTGGTGTGTCGGTTAGATCGCGTTGTGGGTTTTGAGCCAGCCGAGGCCGGCTTCGGTGGTGGTCAGCGGTTTGTATTCGCAACCAACCCAGCCCTTGTAACCAATGCGATCCAAATGCTCGAACAGGAACCGATAGTTGATCTCACCGGTGCCCGGCTCGTTGCGCCCTGGGTTGTCCGCCAGCTGGATGTGGTTGATCTCATCCAGGTGCGCGGCCATGGTGCGGGCCAGGTCACCTTCCATGATTTGCATGTGGTAGATGTCGTATTGCAGGAACAGGTTGGCGCTGCCCACCTGCTCGCGGATCGACAGGGCCTGCGCCGTGTTGTTCAGGTAGAAACCCGGGATGTCGCGGGTGTTGATCATCTCCATCACCAGCTTGATGCCCACCGCTTGCAGCTTGTCGGCGGCGTACTTGAGGTTGGCGACGAAGGTTTTTTCCACCGTTGCATCGTCAACGCCCTGCGGCCGGATGCCCGCCAGGCAGTTGACCTGGGTGTTGCCCAGCACTTGGGCGTAGGCGATGGCCAGGTTGACCCCGGCACGGAACTCCTCGACCCGGTCCGGGTGGCACGCCAGGCCGCGTTCGCCCTTGGCCCAGTCACCGGCCGGCAGGTTGAACAGCACTTGGGTCAGGCCGTTGGCGTCGAGGTGGGCCTTGATTTCAGCCGAGCTGAATTCATACGGGAACAGATACTCCACACCTTCGAAGCCCGCATCGGCGGCCGCTTTGAAGCGAGCAAGAAAGTCTTGCTCGGTGAACAGCATGGACAGGTTGGCGGCAAAGCGCGGCATAGGGTTCTCCTTAATCGAGCAGGGAAATGGCAGTCGGCGCATCGTTGCCGACCAGGGCCAGATCTTCGAATTCGTTGACGGCGTTGATCTCGGTGCCCATGGAAATATTGGTCACGCGCTCCAGAATAATCTCAACGATCACCGGCACCTTGAATTCTTCGATCATTTCCTGCGCCTTGCGCAGCGCCGGCTGGATCTGGCCCGGTTCGAACACACGCAGGGCCTTGCAACCCAGGCCCTCGGCGACGGCCACGTGGTCCACACCGTAACCGTTGAGCTCCGGTGCGTTGAGGTTGTCGAAAGACAACTGCACGCAGTAGTCCATTTCAAACCCGCGCTGGGCCTGACGGATCAAGCCAAGGTAGGAGTTGTTCACTACCACGTGGATGTACGGCAGCTTGAACTGCGCGCCCACGGCCAACTCTTCGATCATGAACTGGAAGTCATAGTCGCCGGACAGCGCGACGACCTTGCGGCTCGGATCAGCCTTGACCACGCCCAGCGCAGCCGGAATGGTCCAGCCCAACGGGCCGGCCTGGCCGCAGTTGATCCAGTGGCGTGGCTTATAGACGTGCAGGAATTGTGCGCCGGCAATCTGCGACAAACCGATGGTGCTGACGTAGCAGGTGTCTTTGCCGAACACCTGGTTCATCTCTTCGTACACCCGTTGCGGCTTGACCGGCACGTTGTCGAAGTGAGTCTTGCGGTGCAGGGTGGCTTTACGCTGTTGGCAATCATGCAGCCAGGCGCTGCGGTCCTTGAGCTTGCCGGCGGCTTTCCACTCGCGGGCTACTTCAATGAACATGGTCAGGGCCGAACCGGCGTCGGAAACGATGCCCAGGTCTGGGGTGAATACACGACCAATCTGCGTCGGCTCGATGTCGACGTGAATGAATTTACGGCCTTCGGTGTACACCTCCACCGAACCGGTGTGGCGGTTGGCCCAGCGGTTACCGATGCCGAGCACCACGTCCGACTTGAGCATCGTCGCGTTGCCATAACGGTGCGAGGTTTGCAGACCGACCATGCCCACCATCAGCGGGTGATCGTCGGGGATCGTGCCCCAGCCCATCAGGGTCGGGATCACCGGGATACCGGTCAGTTCGGCGAACTCCACCAGCAGGTCGCTGGCATCGGCGTTGATCACACCACCGCCGCTGACCAGCAACGGGCGCTCAGCCTGGTCGAGCAGGGCCAGGGCTTTTTCCACCTGGATGCGCGTGGCCAGTGGCTTGGCCAGGGGCAGCGGCTGGTAGGCGTCGATGTCGAACTCGATCTCGGCCATCTGCACGTCGAACGGCAGGTCGATCAGCACCGGGCCTGGGCGGCCGGAGCGCATTTCGTAGAAAGCTTTCTGGAACGCATAAGGCACCTGGCCGGGTTCCAGCACGGTGGTTGCCCACTTGGTCACCGGCTTGACGATGCTGGTGATGTCCACGGCCTGGAAGTCTTCCTTGTGCATCCGGGCGCGGGGGGCTTGGCCGGTGATGCACAGGATCGGGATCGAATCCGCCGAGGCGCTGTACAGGCCGGTGACCATGTCGGTGCCCGCCGGGCCCGAGGTGCCGATGCACACGCCGATATTGCCGGCCTTGGTGCGGGTGTAGCCCTCGGCCATGTGGGAGGCGCCTTCAACGTGGCGAGCAAGGACGTGATCGATGCCACCCACCTTTTGCAAGGCCGAGTACAGCGGGTTGATCGCAGCGCCTGGGATACCGAAGGCGGTGTCCACGCCCTCACGGCGCATTACCAGAACGGCGGCTTCGATTGCTCTCATTTTGCTCATGATTTTGGTGCCTCTTGCGTTTTGTAATTGTATACAAGTGGTGTCTGGTCAAAGTGTATTCACGGCGAGCTGCGCAGGTCAATCCATTTTATCGGCGGGCCTTTGCGTTCGTCGGAAGGCATTTTTGCGACGTATGGAAGGTTTGTTCGAAAATATTGTATACAAAAACAAATGTCATTGTGTTCTATTTGTTTGATCGAGCATCTGATCCTTCAGACCTCCACTGCTTTTTCCATAACAAGATAAGGACGGCACCATGAGCGCTTTAACCTTGAAAATTGCCACCCAACTGGCCAGCCAGGCCCTGACTGCGGGGCGCACCATTGCGGCGGCACCGCTGACCATCGCGGTGCTCGACAGCGGTGGGCACCTGATCACCCTGCAACGGGAAGACGGCGCCAGCCTGCTGCGTCCACAGATCGCCATCGGCAAGGCCTGGGGCGCGATTGCCCTGGGCAAGGGCTCGCGCCTGCTGGCGCTCGACGCGCAGCAACGGCCGGCGTTTATCGCCGCGTTGAACAGCCTGGGGCAGGGCAGCGTGGTGCCGGCGCCGGGTGGGGTGTTGATCCGGGATCAGGAGGGTCGGGTGCTGGGGGCGATCGGGATCAGCGGGGATACGTCGGATATTGATGAGCAGTGCGCGATAACGGCGATCGAGGGGGTGGGGTTGTTGGCGGATGCGGGGGTGTCGGCTTGATCGTTGGGTGACCTGTCGGGCCCCATCGCAGGCAAGCCAGCTCCCACAGGGATTGGTGGTGTTCACACCGGCCAATGTGGGAGCTGGCTTGCCTGCGATGGCGGCGACTCGGTCTCAAGTCAAAGCCAAATGGCATCCCACAGCGGATAGTCGCCATATCGTTTTACCAATCCAGCTCTTAGGGGATTGGCCACGATATACCGGGCGATCCCTTCAAGGCTTTCTTCACGGCGCACGGCATGGTCGTGAAAACCCGGCTGCCAGAGCCGACCTTGACGCCTGGCTACCGCATTCACGACGCGGGTGCTTTTGGATTTCACCTGGCGCATGAGATCGGCCAGTGAGCCTTTCTCCAGCGAGACCAGCCAGTGGAAGTGATCCGGCATGACGACCCAGGCCAATGAGGTTGCCAGGCCCTGGTTCTGGGCAATCCTGAATTGTTGAACCACCAGGCGACCGAGCTTGAAGTCCTGGAAAATGGGTTCGCGATCAAGCGTATTGGTTGTCAGCAGGTAAATACGGCTGGGCTCATCATGCCGGCCGAAGCGTAGGCGTTTTGACGCGGGGAGATCAGGCATTCCATGGCCTCTCTTCAGTGGGGGTTCTGAGAGGCTAGATCCAGGTGGTTGATGCTGATGGGCAGGCTTTTGGCAGGATGTGTCTGGGCGGGCGCTATCGCGGGCAAGCCCGCTCCCACAGGGGATTTGCGGTGTGTTTACATTTTATGTACGACGCTGGAACCTGTGGGAGCTGGCTTGCCTGCGATAGCCTCACACCGGTATGTCAGTCCGGCTCACACCCCTTCAACACCAACCGAATAATCGTCAACGCCGCCGCCTCATAGTCCGCCTCATCCAACTTGGCCTTGCCGGTGATCGCCGAGATCTGCCAGTCAAAATCCGCGTAGGTCTGCGTCGCCGCCCAGATGCTGAACATCAGGTGGTTGGGGTCAATGGCTGCGATCAGGCCGCGATCCACCCAGTTCTGGATGCAGTCGATGTTGTGCTTGGCCTGGGCGTTGAGTTGCTCGACTTGCTCCGCGCTGAGGTGTGGGGCGCCGTGCATGATTTCGCTGGCGAAGACCTTGGAGGCAAACGGCAGGTCGCGGGAGATGCGGATTTTCGAGCGGATGTAGTTGCTCAGCACTTCCTTTGGCTCGCCCTCCGGGTTGAACGGCGTGGAGGCGGCCAGGATTGGCTCGATAATGCTTTCGAGCACCTCGCGGTAGAGGTTGTCCTTGGACTTGAAGTAGTAATAGACGTTGGGCTTGGGCAGCCCGGCCTTGGCGGCGATGTCGCTGGTTTTGGTCGCGGCGAAGCCCTTGTCGGCAAACTCCTCGCTCGCCGCCCGCAGGATTTTTTCTTTGTTGCGCTCGCGAATGCTGCTCATAAACCTGGACTTTCCTTGCCAAGACTGGCGGTTGCGCATGGTAGCACCGGCTATCCGCGAGCCTCAACAAGACGCCCGCAAAGCCTTGCGCCACGTTATGCTCGGCGTATCCCCCTTTATGGAAGACCGATTCATGGCAGGCAGCAGCTTACTGGTACTGATCGACGATATCGCCGCCGTACTCGACGACGTTGCCTTGATGACAAAAATGGCCGCGAAGAAGACCGCCGGCGTGCTGGGCGACGATCTGGCGTTGAATGCCCAACAGGTTTCCGGCGTGCGCGCCGAGCGGGAAATCCCCGTGGTGTGGGCGGTGGCCAAGGGTTCGTTCGTCAACAAGTTGATCCTGGTGCCGGCCGCGTTGTTGATCAGCGCGTTTGCGCCGTGGGCCGTTACGCCCTTGTTGATGCTCGGCGGCGCTTATCTGTGTTTTGAGGGGTTCGAGAAGCTCGCGCACAAATTTCTCCACAGCAAGGACGAGGACAACGCCGAGCGCGCGCAATTGGTCGAAGCAGTAGCCGATCCGGCAACCGATCTGGTGGCCTTCGAAAAAGACAAGATCAAGGGCTCGATTCGTACTGACTTTATCCTCTCCGCCGAAATCATCGCGATCACCCTGGGCACCGTGGCGGATGCGCCATTGATGCAGCAAGTGATCGTGCTTTCCGGTATCGCCATCGTCATGACTGTGGGCGTTTATGGGCTGGTGGCCGGCATCGTCAAGCTGGATGACCTGGGCCTGTGGCTGACGCAGAAGCCCGGCCAGATGGCGCGCAGTATCGGCGGCGCGATACTGCGCGCGGCGCCGTACATGATGAAGAGCCTGTCGGTGATCGGTACGGCGGCGATGTTTCTGGTGGGTGGCGGCATCCTCACCCACGGCGTGCCGGTAGTGCATCACTGGATCGAGACGGTCAGCCAGGGCGCGGGTGGGGTGGCGTGGTTGGTGCCGATGCTGCTCAATGGTGTCGCGGGGATTGTTGCCGGTGCGTTGGTATTGGTCGTCGTTCAAGTTCTGGGCAAGGTATGGCGAGCTGCGAAGCGCTGATTAGTTCGCAATGAGTGCAGTTTTGAAGCTACTTACGCTTAATCCTACAGTTCTGTTTTTCAGGCATTTATAGGATGCGTCGCGTGCCTTCGAGTGAGGTCGCGCGATAAAAACGGATCGATAAGGGGTTAAGGATGAATGGGTGTTTTCAGGCAGTGAAGAACTATGTCGAGTTCAGTGGGCGAGCCTGTAGAAGGGAGTACTGGGGGTTTGTATTAATAGACACGATGGTTATTTGGGGCTCTATTGTCATGGCGAAAACTGCAGGTGTTTTTTCGAATCCATGGTTCTACGTTCCATTTGGTTTTTATATGTTGTTCATGATACCTCCGCGGCTGTCAGTGACATTTCGACGGCTGCATGATGTAAACGTTACAGGGGCATATATACTTTGGTTTTTGATACCGGTAGTAGGTTCTATCATGGTGTCCATCCAATTATTTACTCAGGGCGATAAGGGTGAGAACAATTACGGTGTGCCCCCCGAGTGAGTGTTGAAAGGCAATTGGCGAAGACGTTTGCCGCGTAAGGAAACAATTTTTTCAATAAAAAAGGCCATTCAATCGAATGGCCTTTTTTGTGGGCGTTGTTTACTCGGCAATCTGCAACTTGCGCGATTCCGTATAGATGTAACGCACCTTTTCATACTCAAACGGTGAATTCATCTGACCGTAACGGAAGCTGGTCTGGTAGCGCCTGTCTACCGCGCGCAACGCCCAGATTTCCGGGTGGTTGGAGCTGACTTCGGAGACGTTGAGGAAGTTGATCTGGCTCTCTGCGGTGTAGTCCACAATCAAACCAGTGGTGTCACGCAGGTTCGACGGGCCGAAGACCGGCAGCACCAGGTACGCGCCGCCGGGCACGCCGTAGAAGCCCAGGGTCTGGCCGAAGTCTTCGCTCTGGCGCGGCAGGCCCATGGCGGTGGCCGGGTCCCACAGGCCGGCGATGCCGATGGTGGTGTTGAGCAGCAGGCGCCCGGTGGTTTCCAGGGAACGGTGGCCCTTGAGTTGCAGCAGGCTGTTCACCAGGTTGGGCACATCGCCCAGGTTGTTGAAGAAGTTGCTCACGCCGGTACGCAGGAAACTTGGGGTTACGTAGGTGTAGCCGTTGACCACGGGGATGAATACCCATTGGTCGAAGCGGTAGTTGAAGTGGTACACCCGACGGTTCCAGGCCTCCAGCGGGTCGTAGACGTTGAGTGCGGTCAGCGACGAACGCTCGAACTCACGCTGGTCCATGCCGGGGTTGAACTTGAGCTTGGACAACGGCTCCTTGAAACCATCGGAGTCGACCTTGATCGGTTCGTGAGCCTTGCTGTTGTCGGCATTGGCCACGCCCGCGCACATCAAGGCAGCGAGCAGCAGAAGATATTTAGCCACGGAAGAACTCCAGCATGGCGTCGGCGTTGACGCGGTAATTGAGGTTGCCGCAGTGGCCGCCCAGCGGGTAGACGGTCAAGCGATCGCCGAAGGTTTTACGCAGGAAACCGAGGTCGCCAGGGCCGAGGATCACGTCGTCGGCGTTGTGCATGACGGCGATTTTCTTGCTGCTGTGCAGGTAGTCCTTGAGCGCGTAAAGGCTGACCTGGTCAACCAGTTGCAGCAGGCTGCCGCCGTCGGTGCGGGCGCGCCACATCGGGATCACCTGCTCGGTGAGGTAGCAGTCGAAGTCGCATTGCAGCGCGCGCTTGAGGAACGGCGTGAGGCTGGTGCTTTCGGTGATCGGGTACTTCGGCGGGATGATCAGGCCGCGACGGTTGATCAGGTCCGAGGTAAAGGCAATGTCGGCCGCCGAGAAGCGGAACGAGGTGCCGATGAGCATGGCCATCTGTTCGTTGGTCAGGTGCTGCTTGGATTGCTGGAAGTCGTAGAGCAGGGCGTCGTTGAGGTCGATGTAGCCCTTCTGTTGGAAGTAGCGGGTCAGTTTGTTCAACACCAGTTCATAGAAGGTGGTGGTGTTGTTGATGCCCTTGACCTCGGTCTGTACCAGCTTGTCGAGGTTGGTAATCGAGGTGTAGAGGTTGACCGGCGGGTTCAGCAGCAAGACTTTCTTGAAGTTGAAGCTGCGGCGGGTCTCGTCCAGTTTGGCCACGAATGCTGCATCGAGGCCGCCGAGGCTGTAGCCGGTGAGGTAGAAGTCGGTCACCGGCAGCGAGGCATTCTGCGCACGCACGGCTTGCATCACGCGGTACATGTCTTCGGCGTCTTCCTGGGTGATCCCCGGGGTGGCGAAGCGTGAGGCGGCGCTGATGAAATCAAAGCTGGTGGGCGATGATAGTTGCACCACGTGGTAGCCGGCCTGGTAATACAGTTTTTTCAGGTATTCGTTGATGCTGCTGTCGAACCGCGCACCGGTGCCGGCGATCAGGAAGATCAGCGGCGCAGCGCGGTCTTGCTTGGCGATGCGGTAGGTGAGCTTCTTCACCGGCCAGAAGTTGTCGGGCAGGCTGAACTCGCGCTCGGGGCGCATCGTCAGGGTGTAGTCGGACTGGTTGATCTCGTCGTTGCTCGGCAATTTTGGCCGAAGGTCGGGCGGGGTGGTGGCGATGGTCGCTTCAAACGGGTTGGTCAAAGGGTAGCCATAGCTGGCTTGGTCGATATCGACCGCCAGTGCTGACGCACTCAGAAAAAGGCTGCCCAGCAGGGCAGCACAGCGCAAGGAACGGAGCATGACTAAATCCCTAAGAGGAAACGTGCTAAATGAAGTTCGCAGGCTATGACCACCGCGCTGTCGCCGAAGTGCCATCACACGGCACGAAATCTCGGAAAATAACGTCGGAATCGGGGTAATAGTAGCCAGACGATACACTTTGCCACGCTTTGGTGGACACAAATTGTGTGTATGCGCCTTGCTAACGGCCACCGGGGCATTAAGCTGAGCGCCGTTTTTGCCTATCGGAGTGCCCCATGTCCCGTCGCTTGCCGTTGATTTTGCTGCTTATTGCCCTGCCGCTGTGGCTGGCTGCCAGTTATGGTGCGCGCTACGGTTTTATGGAGGATGGCAGTTGGGTGGGGATCTGCGCCGACGAAGCCGGCCGCTGGGAATGCCAGTTGCGGTCGAACCTGGGCTTGATGATCCACTTCAAGGTGCTGGGTTGGGTGGCGTTGATTGCGTCGGTTGTCGCGTTTTTTGTGCCGGGCCGTGTGGGCTGGTGGCTGGCGGTGCTGGGGATGGTGGTCGGGTTGCCGGCGCTGGCGTTGTACAACACCGGGTTTGCGGTGTTTGCGTTGGTGATTGCGGGGTTGCGGTTGGTCAGGAAGCCGCGGGTTGCCTGATAGGGCCTCATCGCAGGCAAGCCAGCTCCCACACTTGACTGGGTTCACACGGTCAAAGTGTGGGAGCTGGCTTGCCTGCGATAGCGAACTTAAGCCTTGCGCACCCGCAAGCACCGCCACAAAGCCCCAACCATCAGCACGCTGACCACCGCCCAACCCCAAGCCTGCTGATTCAACAGACCTTCGCGGTACAACTGCGGCGCAACGCCGGCACCGATGATAAACGCCAGCAACGCAATCTCCCGGCGCGGGCCAGTGACCGGACGAACCAGGTACACCAAGGCCGGCAGCACCAGCGCCGCACTTGGGAAGCTGCGATAGCGCGGCTCGAACACCAACGCCAACATCATCACGGCCCCGGCAAACCCGGCAATCGCCATCAGCCAGCCGGCCCGTTGCTCCAGCCAGTTGAACGCTCGCTCACGCCAGCCTTCGCGAGCACTCAAGGCTAGCGCGGCGTGGGCCAGCACCAACAGGTTCAACACCAGCAGCAAACCTGCCCACACCCATTCATCATTGAAACGCGCAGTGATGCGGGTCAGTTCTGCCCAGCTGCCGATGGAGCAAGCCGCCACCGCGCCCAGCAGCGGCAGGGCCAGCGCGGCACGGGTGCTGCGTACACGGCCACCCAGCGCCAAGGTACCCAGCAGGATCAACCCGCCTACACCCAGCCACAACGGCCAGTACGGCACATTGGTCACCGGCCCGGCGAGGATGCCTTTGTCCTGGCGATCCGCATCGAACAGGCCCCAATAGCCGCCCACGGCACCTTCACTGGCGCGTTTCCACGGCTGGTCAAAGGCTTCGATCAGGTTGTAGTGCCAGCCATTGGCTTCGGCCATGGCCACGAAACCGCGCATGAACTTGGCTTCGTTGACCCGGCTCGGCACCGCGGTTTCACGCTGGCGGCCTTCGCTGGGCCAGCCGGTTTCGCCGATCAGGATGTCCTTGGGCGCGAACTTGGTGCCGAAGGTCTGGCGCACGTCGCCTACATGCTTGAGCGCCTGGTCGATCCCGGACGGGTCATCTTCCCAGTACGGCAGCAGGTGAATGGTCAGGAAGTCCACGGCCGGGGCGATTTCCGGGTGTTGCAGCCAGAATTCCCACACGTCGGCGTAGGTCACTGGCTGTTTGATCTGGCTTTTGACCGTCTGGATCAGTTTCACCAACTGCGTGGCAGTGACTTCCTTGCGCAGCAGCGCTTCGTTGCCGACGATTACCGACGTGACGACATCCGGGTTGGCGTTGGCCGAGGCGATCAGTTCGTTGATTTCCTTTTCGGTGGCCACCGGGTCACTGCTGACCCAGGCACCGGCCATCACCTTCAAGCCATGCTTGCGCGCCAGGTCCGGCAGGGCTTCCAGGCCGGTCATTGAGTAGGTGCGAATGCATTCAAAACGGGTGGCCAGCAAGGCGAGGTCGGCTTCCATGCGCTCGGGGCGCAGCTTGAACGGCTGGTCGAACGGCGATTGGTCTTTATCGAACGGCGTGTAGGACGCGCACTGCATTTTGTGCGAAGCGCTGGCGACGTCGGGCAACACCACCGGCCGGCCGAGGCCGTACCAGTAACCGACCAGGGCCAGCAGGCCAAGGATCAAGGCGAAGAAATAGGGCAGGGCAGGAAAGCGGGCAGTCGCGGGCATGGTCGGCTTATCTGGGGGAGCAAAGGCGCGCATCTTACCCGGATTTGGCGCGTCCCAGTGGGGCTGCATAATTTTGACATGCAAAGTTCGGGCGGGATTTTGACGCCAAATCCTACAAAGCGTCCTGCTGGCGTTGTGATGTCGTTTCTTGCTCGGGTGAGGTCGCTGACAGAGCAGGTTCCAAGTCCCGCCGGGTTGATGATCGAAGTGTCAGCACTCCACTGATGCCGCAGCAACCGGATCGATGCGCGTGACGGGGGCGCGGCGCACCACATAACAACAGGTTGACGTCGCTCGGCATCCGTCGGGCGCAGCACTTTCGGGGAAGTACGATGAAGATGCGACGACTCTTGGGCGCAGCTGCCACTCTGGTAGTTGCGATGAGCTCCACACTGGCCAGCGCCGACAGCAAAACCCTGAGCATCGGCTACGTGGACGGTTGGTCCGACAGCGTTGCCACCACTCACGTGGCGGCAGAGGTGATCAAGGCCAAGCTCGGTTATGACGTGAAACTGCAAGCCGTCGCCACCGGGATCATGTGGCAAGGCGTGGCCACCGGCAAACTCGACGCCATGCTGTCTGCCTGGCTGCCGGTGACCCACGGTGAGTACTGGACCAAGAACAAGGACAAGGTGGTCGACTACGGCCCTAACTTCAAGGATGCGAAAATCGGCCTGATCGTGCCGGAGTACGTGAAAGCCAAATCCATCGAAGACCTCAAGACCGACACCACCTTCAAGAACAAAATCGTTGGTATCGACGCCGGTTCAGGCGTGATGCTCAAAACCGACGAAGCGATCAAGCAGTACGGCCTAGATTACAAACTGCAAGCCAGTTCGGGCGCAGCGATGATCGCCGAACTGACCCGTGCTGAAGACAAGCAGGAATCCATTGCGGTCACCGGTTGGGTGCCACACTGGATGTTCGCCAAGTGGAAACTGCGCTTCCTGGAAGATCCAAAAGGCGTGTATGGCGCGGCTGAAACCGTCAACAGCATCGGCAGCAAGGGCCTGGAGAAGAAAGCGCCGGAAGTTGCGGCCTTCCTGAAGAAATTCCAGTGGGCTTCCAAGGATGAAATCGGCGAGGTCATGCTGGCTATTCAAGAGGGCGCCAAGCCGGATGCGGCGGCCAAGGATTGGGTGGCCAAGCACCCTGAGCGTGTGGCTGAGTGGATCGGTAAGTAATCTGTAGCAAGCACGCCACAAACCTAATGTGGGAGCGGGCTTGCCCGCGATAGCAGTGTGTCAGTCGATGCTTAAGCTGACTGAATCACCGCAATCGCGGGCAAGCCCGCTCCCACACTAATTTGTCCCTCTGCAAATCCTCCTGCGCTCTGACAATCCCTCGCTACACTCGATCTAAGACTAAGGTCGTCTGGAACCTCTACGGCAGCCGCATACAGTGGATACGTTCCAAAATAATAAAAAAGCTGTGCTGCGAGGATAAAAACAATGAACGACAGCATTTACCTCTCGATTCAAAACAGCCCGCGTTTCAAGGAGCTGGTGAGAAAAAGGGAACGATTCGCCTGGATTCTCTCGGCGATCATGCTCGGGCTTTACTCCGCTTTCATCCTGTTGATCGCCTACGGGCCACAAGTGCTGGGGGCCAAGATCAGCCCCGGTTCTTCGATTACCTGGGGCATTCCCCTGGGCGTCGGACTGATTGTGTCCGCCTTCATCCTGACCGGCATCTACGTGCGCCGGGCCAATGGCGAATTTGACGACCTGAACAATGCGATTCTCAAGGAGGCTGCGCAATGATCGGTCGTCTACTGGCACTACTTGGCGCTTCGTTCTTCGCTCCGGCCCTTTGGGCCGCGGACGCGTTGACCGGTGAAGTGCATAAACAACCCCTGAACGTATCGGCCATCGTGATGTTTGTCGCGTTCGTCGGTGCCACCCTGTGCATCACCTACTGGGCATCCAAGCGCAACAAATCGGCGGCCGACTACTATGCGGCCGGTGGCAAGATCACCGGTTTCCAGAACGGCCTGGCGATTGCCGGTGACTACATGTCGGCGGCGTCCTTCCTGGGGATTTCCGCGCTGGTGTACACCTCCGGTTATGACGGCCTGATCTACTCGATCGGCTTCCTGGTGGGCTGGCCGATCATCCTGTTCCTGATCGCCGAGCGCCTGCGTAACCTGGGCAAGTACACGTTTGCCGACGTGGCGTCCTACCGCCTCGGGCAAACCCAGATCCGCAGCCTGTCGGCGTGTGGTTCGCTGGTGGTGGTGGCGTTCTACCTGATCGCGCAGATGGTCGGCGCGGGCAAGTTGATCCAACTGCTGTTCGGCCTGGACTACCACGTTGCGGTGATCCTGGTGGGCATCCTGATGTGCATGTACGTGCTGTTCGGCGGCATGCTGGCGACCACTTGGGTGCAAATCATCAAGGCCGTGCTGTTGCTGTCCGGTGCCTCGTTCATGGCGCTGATGGTGATGAAGCACGTCAACTTCGACTTCAACACGCTGTTCTCCGAGGCGATCAAGGTTCACGCCAAAGGCGAGGCGATCATGAGCCCGGGTGGCTTGGTGAAAGACCCGATCTCAGCGTTCTCCCTCGGTCTTGCGCTGATGTTCGGTACGGCTGGCCTGCCACACATCCTGATGCGCTTCTTCACCGTCAGCGACGCTAAAGAAGCCCGCAAGAGTGTGTTCTACGCCACGGGTTTCATCGGTTACTTCTACATCCTGACCTTTATCATCGGCTTCGGCGCGATCCTGCTGGTCAGCACCAACCCGGCGTTCAAGGATGCTGCAGGCGCCTTGCTCGGTGGCAACAACATGGCGGCGGTGCACCTGGCCAACGCGGTGGGTGGCAGTATCTTCCTGGGCTTCATCTCGGCCGTGGCGTTCGCCACCATCCTCGCGGTGGTTGCCGGCTTGACCCTGGCCGGTGCGTCGGCGGTGTCCCATGACCTGTACGCCAGCGTGATCAAGAAAGGCAAGGCCAACGAGAAAGATGAGATTCGCGTGTCGAAGATCACCACCGTGGCCTTGGGTGTATTGGCAATCGGCCTGGGTATCCTGTTCGAAAGCCAGAACATCGCGTTCATGGTTGGCTTGGCGTTCTCCATTGCGGCCAGCTGTAACTTCCCGGTGTTGCTGCTTTCTATGTACTGGAAAAACCTCACCACCCGTGGCGCCATGATTGGCGGCTGGCTGGGCTTGATCAGCGCCGTAGGCCTGATGATCCTCGGCCCGACCATCTGGGTCTCGATCCTGCACCATGAAAAAGCCATCTTCCCTTACGAGTACCCAGCGCTGTTCTCGATGATCATTGCGTTCGTCGGTATCTGGTTCTTCTCCATCACCGACAAGTCGGCGGCGGCGGAGAAAGAGCGTGCGCTTTACTTCCCGCAGTTTGTGCGTTCGCAGACTGGCCTGGGGGCGAGTGGGGCGGTTTCTCACTAAGGTTGTAGCTGGATAAGAAGTGCCCCGGTCGCAAGGCTGGGGTATTTTTTTGTCTGGGGTTCAGGGGTGGCTGTTCGGGCCTAATCGCAGGCAAGCCAGCTCCCACATTTGACTGCATTCCAAGGGGTGTACTCGGTCGAATGTGGGAGCTGGCTTGCCTGCGATGGCGATGGTACAGGCGACACAAACAAAAACGGCCTCCACTAAGGGAGGCCGTTCTCAATGCAGCTAAGCAGTTGAATGCTTACTTGCGATCTTCCAGCTTGGTGATGTCACGCGACTCGTAGCCGGTGTACAGCTGGCGCGGGCGGCCAATCTTGTACGGGCTGGAGAGCATTTCTTTCCAGTGGGAGATCCAGCCCACGGTCCGCGCCAGGGCGAAGATCACGGTGAACATGCTGGTTGGAATGCCGATTGCCTTGAGGATGATCCCCGAGTAGAAGTCGACGTTCGGGTACAGCGAGCGTTCGATGAAGTACGGGTCGGTCAGGGCGATCTCTTCCAGGCGCATGGCCAGTTCGAGTTGCGGATCGTTCTTGATGCCCAGTTCCTTCAACACTTCGTCGCAGGTCTTTTTCATCACGGTGGCGCGCGGGTCGCGGTTCTTGTAGACCCGGTGGCCGAAGCCCATCAGCTTGAACGGATCGTTCTTGTCCTTGGCCTTGGCGATGAACTTGTCGATGTTGGACACATCGCCGATTTCATCAAGCATGGTCAATACGGCTTCGTTCGCACCGCCGTGGGCAGGGCCCCACAGTGCGGCGATACCGGCGGCGATACAGGCGAACGGGTTGGCACCCGAAGAACCTGCCAGGCGCACGGTAGAGGTCGATGCGTTCTGCTCGTGGTCGGCGTGGAGGATGAAGATCTTGTCCATCGCAGCGGCCAGCACCGGGCTGATCGGTTTGATCTCGCACGGGGTGTTGAACATCATGTGCAGGAAGTTTTCCGCGTACGTCAGGTCGTTGCGCGGGTACATCATGGGTTGGCCCATGGAGTACTTGTAAACCATTGCGGCCAGGGTCGGCATCTTGGCAACCAGGCGGATCGCGGAAATTTCGCGATGCTGCGGGTTATTGATGTCGAGGGAGTCGTGATAGAAGGCCGACAGGGCGCCGACCACACCGCACATGACGGCCATCGGGTGGGCGTCGCGACGGAAGCCGTTGAAGAAGGTCTTCAATTGCTCGTGAACCATGGTGTGGTTCTTCACGGTGCTGACGAACTGGGCTTTCTGCTCGGCTGTTGGCAGTTCGCCATTTAGCAGCAGGTAGCAGGTTTCCAGGTAGTCCGATTTCTCGGCCAGTTGCTCGATCGGGTAGCCGCGATGCAGCAAAATGCCATTATCACCATCGATATAGGTGATCTTCGACTCGCAAGAGGCGGTCGACATGAAGCCTGGGTCGAATGTGAAACGGCCCGTGGCCGTCAGGCCCCGTACGTCGATAACATCGGGACCAACGGTGCCGGTTAAAATGGGCAGCTCGACGGGGGCTGCGCCCTCGATGATCAACTGCGCTTTTTTGTCAGCCATGTGGCCTCCTATTTATGCTTCAAATCATCAGACAGACCCCCCACGCAGGGCCCGCACCACTATATTGATATAAATCCAGATGTCAATTTGCCTAAAGTCTTGCACCAGAAGGCTTTAACCGTACTTTTTCCTCGAAATTGACTGCCATTTACGCCTTTTATACCGCCAGCGCAATCAGCTATTAGGGTGAGGTGCGCGCGTTGTCATTAGTAACCTAACTGTCTATACTCGGCCACCGACCGCCAAGGGCTTTTGGGCTTGCTTTCATTGGGGGTCGCACTCCCTGGGTGGTGCTTACCTGACCAGTGCACTCCCCAACAACTTTGCCCTGATTGTTAGGGGCTCTTCAGTGTGAAAAAAAGCCGTGAATAGCCAACGACCTGTAAACCTAGACCTAAGGACCATCAAACTCCCCATCACCGGCGTTACGTCGTTCCTGCACCGTGTTTCCGGCATCATCCTGTTCCTGGGCTTGGGCATCATGCTTTATGCATTGAGCAAATCCCTGGGTTCCGAGGAAGGTTACGCCGAGGTGAAGGCATGCTTGACCAGCCCGCTGGCCAAGTTCGTAGCATGGGGCCTCCTGTCCGCTCTGCTGTATCACCTGGTAGCCGGTGTGCGCCACTTGATCATGGATGCGGGTATCGGTGAGACGCTGGAAGGCGGCCGCCTGGGCTCGAAAATCATCATCGCCATTTCCGTGGTGCTGATCGTTCTGGCAGGAGTTTGGATATGGTAACCAGCGTTACGAACCTTTCGCGTTCGGGCCTCTATGACTGGATGGCACAGCGTGTGTCTGCGGTCGTTCTCGCGGCTTATTTCATTTTCCTGATCGGATACCTCGTCGCAAATCCAGGCATCAGCTATGAGCAATGGCATGGCCTGTTTTCCCACAATGCGATGCGAATCTTCAGTCTGCTGGCCCTTGTAGCCCTGGGCGCACACGCCTGGGTTGGCATGTGGACCATCGCGACCGACTACCTGACGCCGATGGCGCTGGGCAAGTCCGCGACTGCAGTACGTTTTCTCTTCCAGGCAGTCTGCGGCGTCGCGATGTTCGCTTACTTCGTCTGGGGTGTGCAGATTCTTTGGGGTATCTGATTCATGGCTAACATTCCAACTATTTCATTCGACGCCATCATTATTGGTGGCGGCGGTGCTGGCATGCGCGCAGCGCTGCAGCTGGCCCAGGGCGGTCACAAGACTGCCGTGATCACCAAGGTGTTCCCGACCCGTTCCCACACCGTATCGGCCCAGGGTGGCATCACCTGCGCCATCGCTTCCGCCGATCCGAACGATGACTGGCGCTGGCACATGTACGATACCGTCAAGGGTTCCGACTATATCGGTGACCAGGACGCTATCGAGTACATGTGTCAGGAAGGCCCGGCTGCGGTGTTCGAACTGGACCACATGGGTCTGCCGTTCTCCCGTACCGAACAAGGCCGTATCTACCAGCGTCCATTCGGCGGCCAGTCGAAGGATTACGGTAAAGGCGGGCAGGCTGCCCGTACGTGCGCCGCTTCCGACCGTACTGGTCACGCGCTGCTGCACACCCTTTATCAGGGCAACCTGAAAGCCGGTACTACGTTCCTGAACGAGTACTACGCCGTGGACCTGGTGAAAAACGCTGACGGTGCATTCGTTGGTGTGATCGCCATCTGCATCGAAACCGGTGAAACCACCTATATCCGCGCCAAGGCGACTGTTCTGGCGACTGGCGGTGCAGGCCGTATCTACGCGTCGACCACCAACGCCCTGATCAACACCGGTGACGGCGTCGGCATGGCCCTGCGTGCTGGCGTGCCGGTACAAGACATCGAGATGTGGCAGTTCCACCCGACCGGTATCGCCGGCGCCGGTGTACTGGTTACCGAAGGTTGCCGTGGTGAAGGTGGATACCTGATCAACAAGCACGGCGAGCGTTTCATGGAGCGTTATGCTCCGAACGCGAAAGACCTTGCTGGTCGTGACGTTGTTGCGCGTTCGATGGTTAAAGAAATCATCGCCGGCAACGGCTGTGGCCCGAACGGCGACCACGTGATGCTCAAGCTCGACCACCTGGGTGAGGAAGTGCTGCACAGCCGCCTGCCAGGTATCTGCGAGCTGTCCAAGACCTTTGCTCACGTTGACCCGGTACTGGCGCCAGTGCCAGTGGTTCCAACCTGCCACTATATGATGGGCGGCGTACCGACCAACATTCATGGCCAGGCGATCACCCAGAACGCCGAAGGCGTGGACGAGATCATCCACGGTCTGTTCGCCGTAGGCGAAGTGGCTTGCGTATCGGTACACGGTGCCAACCGTCTGGGCGGCAACTCGCTGCTCGACCTGGTGGTATTCGGCCGTGCTGCTGGCCTGCACCTGGAAAAAGCGCTGACTGACGGCATCGAATACGATGACGCCACCGACGCCAACATCGAAACCGCCCTGGCGCGCCTGAACGCTCTGAACGAGCGTACCGATGGCGAAGACGTGGCAACCCTGCGTCGCGAGCTGCAAAGCTGCATGCAGAACTACTTCGGTGTATTCCGTACCGGCGAATACATGCAGAAGGGTATTGCCCAGTTGGCCGACCTGCGTACGCGCATCGCCAACGTCAAGATCAACGATAAGAGCCAGGCGTTCAACACCGCTCGTATCGAAGCCCTTGAGCTGCAAAACCTGCTGGAAGTGGCCGAAGCGACTGCAATCGCTGCCGAGGTTCGTAAAGAATCCCGTGGTGCCCACGCCCGTGAAGACTTTGAAGATCGCGACGACGAAAACTGGTTGTGCCACACCCTGTACTTCCCGGGTGACAAGCGCGTAACCAAGCGTGCCGTGAACTTCTCGCCGAAGACGGTGCCGACGTTTGAACCGAAGATTCGGACTTACTAAGGGTGGCTGCCATGTTGAAAGTCAGTGTTTATCGCTACAACCCTGATCAGGACGCCGCGCCGTTCATGCAGGAATTCCAGGTCGATACCGGTGGTAAAGACCTGATGGTGCTGGATGTATTGGCACTGATCAAAGAGCAGGACGAGGGCTTCTCGTATCGTCGCTCTTGCCGTGAAGGTGTGTGCGGTTCCGACGGCATGAACATCAACGGCAAAAACGGCCTGGCGTGCATCACGCCGCTGTCCGCCGTGGTTAAAGGCAACAAGCTGATTGTTCGTCCACTGCCAGGTTTGCCGGTTATCCGTGACCTGGTCGTCGATATGAGCATCTTCTACAAGCAATACGAGAAAGTTAAGCCGTTCCTGCAGAACGACACGCCGGCTCCGGCCATCGAGCGTCTGCAGTCCCCGGAAGAACGTGAGAAGCTTGACGGTCTGTACGAGTGCATCCTGTGCGCTTGCTGCTCGACCTCTTGCCCATCCTTCTGGTGGAACCCGGATAAATTCCTGGGTCCAGCTGCCCTGCTGCAAGCGTACCGCTTCCTGGCAGACAGCCGTGACACCAAGACCTCCGAGCGTCTGGCTTCACTGGATGACCCGTTCAGCGTATTCCGCTGCCGCGGGATCATGAACTGCGTCAACGTATGTCCCAAAGGCCTGAACCCGACTAAGGCCATTGGTCACATCCGTAACATGCTGCTGCAAAGCGGCGTGTAACTGACGTTGTAGCAAAGCAGGACCGTTGTGCCCGTAAATGCTACGGCGCAGGCTTCAACCGGCGCCGTAGTTTTAACTTGAGCAGCGACTTACAAAGCCGCAGCTCTTATTTTGAAGAAATGAGACAAGCAGGGGCATTCGGGTTGGTACCCGAACTATCAGCGTGATCCTAAGTGGCTTGTTTTGGTCGCTGCACTTGGCCTTTTGCAAGCAAACTCGGTGTTTTCGCCGGTGGTGTCCCCAAATCGAGGGTGACCAAGCATGCAAGAAAGCGTGATGCAGCGCATGTGGAACAGCGGCTATCTTTCAGGTGGTAACGCTGCCTATGTGGAAGAGCTTTATGAGCTCTACCTGCACGACCCTAACGCTGTGCCAGAAGAATGGCGCACCAAATTTCAGACGTTGTCTTCAGACGGCAACGCTGCCACCGATGTATCGCACGCAACAATTCGCGATCAATTTGTGCTGCTGGCAAAGAACCAGCGCCGCGCTCAACCGGTTTCCGCCGGCAGCGTGAGCAGTGAGCATGAGAAGAAGCAAGTTGAAGTGCTGCGACTGATCCAGGCCTACCGGATGCGCGGCCACCAGGCGGCCCAGCTTGACCCGCTGGGGCTCTGGAAGCGTCCTGCACCTGCTGACCTGTCGATCAATCATTACGGCTTGACCAATGCCGATCTTGATACGACCTTCCGTGCCGGCGACCTGTTCATCGGCAAAGAGGAAGCGAGCCTACGCGAAATTCACGAAGCGTTGCAGCAGACATATTGCCGCACCATTGGCGCCGAGTTCACGCACATCACCGATTCCGAGCAACGCCACTGGTTCCAGCATCGTCTGGAAGGTGTGCGCGGCCGTCCGGTTTTGTCCGCTGACGTACGCAGCCATCTGCTTGAGCGCGTAACCGCTGCCGAAGGCCTGGAAAAATACCTGGGCACCAAATACCCAGGCACCAAGCGTTTCGGCCTGGAAGGCGGCGAAAGCCTGATCCCGATGCTCGACGAGCTGATCCAGCGTTCCGGTTCCTACGGCACCAAGGAAATCGTGATCGGCATGGCTCACCGTGGTCGCCTGAACGTGTTGGTCAACACCTTCGGCAAGAACCCGCGTGAACTGTTCGACGAGTTCGAAGGCAAGAAGAAGGTCGAGCTGGGTTCCGGTGACGTTAAATACCACCAGGGCTTCTCGTCCAACGTGATGACCACCGGCGGTGAAGTTCACCTGGCCATGGCCTTCAACCCATCCCACCTGGAAATCGTTTCTCCAGTGGTCGAGGGTTCGGTCCGTGCTCGCCAGGATCGTCGTAACGACGCTACCGGTGAAAAAGTCCTGCCGATTTCCATCCACGGTGACGCGGCATTCGCCGGTCAAGGCGTGGTCCTGGAAACGTTCCAGATGTCGCAGACCCGCGGCTTCAAGACCGGTGGCACGATTCACATCGTGATCAACAACCAGGTTGGTTTCACCATCAGCAACCCGCTGGACGCGCGCTCTACCGAGTACGCCACCGACGTGGCCAAGATGATCCAGGCGCCGATCCTCCATGTGAATGGCGATGACCCGGAAGCCGTGTTGTTCGTGACCCAGCTCGCCATCGACTACCGCATGCAGTTCAAGCGTGACGTAGTGATCGACCTGGTTTGCTACCGCCGTCGCGGTCACAACGAAGCGGATGAGCCTAGCGGCACCCAGCCGTTGATGTATCAGCAGATCACCAAGCAGCGCACCACCCGTGAGCTGTACGCCGAAAGCCTGACCAAGGCCGGCGTGGTTGACGATGCGCGTGTTCAGGCGAAGATCGATGAATACCGCAACGCGCTGGACAACGGTCTGCACGTAGTGAAAAGCCTGGTTAAAGAGCCGAACAAAGAGTTGTTCGTGGACTGGCGTCCGTACCTGGGTCACACCTGGACTGCGCGTCACGACACCTCGTTCGACCTGAAGACCTTGCAGGAACTGTCTGCCAAGCTGCTGGAAATTCCAGAAGGCTTCGTCGTACAGCGCCAGGTTGCGAAGATCTACGAAGACCGTCAGAAGATGCAAGCCGGCGGCCTGCCGATCAACTGGGGTTACGCCGAAACCATGGCGTACGCGACCCTGGCGTTCGAAGGTCACCCGATCCGCATGACCGGCCAGGACATCGGCCGTGGTACGTTCTCGCACCGTCACGCGGTATTGCACAACCAGAAAGACGCGGGCACCTACATCCCGTTGCAGAACCTGTACGAAGGCCAGCCACGTTTCGACCTGTACGACTCGTTCCTGTCCGAAGAAGCCGTACTGGCGTTCGAATACGGCTACTCGACCACCACGCCAAACGCGCTGGTGATCTGGGAAGCCCAGTTTGGCGACTTCGCCAACGGTGCCCAGGTGGTTATCGACCAGTTCATCACCAGCGGCGAGCACAAGTGGGGCCGTCTGTGCGGTCTGACCATGTTGCTGCCACACGGTTATGAAGGTCAGGGTCCGGAGCACTCCTCGGCCCGTCTGGAGCGTTACCTGCAGCTGTGCGCCGAGCACAACATCCAGGTGTGCGTGCCGACTACCCCGGCCCAGATCTACCACTTGCTGCGTCGCCAGGTGATCCGCCCGCTGCGCAAGCCGCTGGTAGTGCTGACCCCGAAATCGCTGTTGCGTCACAAATTGGCCATCTCGACCCTGGAAGATCTGGCCGAAGGCTCGTTCCAGACCGTGATTCCAGAAATCGATGCATTGGATGCAGCCAAGGTGACTCGCCTGGTCCTGTGCAGCGGCAAGGTCTACTACGACCTGCTGGAAAAACGTCGTGCCGAAGGCCGCGAAGACATCGCCATCGTGCGTATCGAGCAGCTTTACCCGTTCCCGGAAGACGACCTGATGGAGGCCATCGCGGCCTACACCAACCTCACCAATGTGGTGTGGTGTCAGGAAGAACCGATGAACCAGGGCGCGTGGTACAGCAGCCAGCATCACTTGCGTCGCAGTATCGGTAACCACAAAGCAGGCCTGGGCCTGGAGTACGCCGGTCGTGATGCTTCTGCTGCACCTGCGTGTGGTTATGCGTCGATGCACGCCGAGCAGCAGGAAAAACTGCTGCAAGATGCTTTCACTGTTTAACGCCTTCGCGCTGACTGAAACCGAATTTTAAGGACACACAGATAATGGCTATCGAAATCAAAGCCCCGTCATTCCCGGAATCGGTTGCCGATGGCACCGTTGCCACCTGGCACAAGAAACCAGGCGAGGCCGTCAAGCGTGACGACCTGATCGTCGACATCGAGACCGACAAAGTCGTTCTGGAAGTGTTGGCTGAAGCTGACGGCGTGCTGGGCGCAATCGTTGCCGAAGAAGGCGCAACCGTTCTGTCGAACCAGGTGCTGGGCTCGATCGAAGAGGGCAGCGCTGCTGCCGCTGCTCCAGCCGCTGCTGCACCAGCTGCCTCGGCTCCTGCTGCCGCTCCGGCTGCTGGCGCTGAAGACCCGATCGCTGCTCCAGCTGCGCGTCAACTGGCTGAAGAAAACGGCATCAACCTGGCTTCCATCAAAGGCACCGGCAAAGACGGCCGCGTGACCAAGGAAGACGTGGTTGCCGCTGTTGAAGCGAAGAAAAACGCTCCAGCTGCCGCACCTGCCAAGGCTGCTGCCCCGGCTGCCGCTGCGCCTGTGTTCGCCGCTGGCGACCGCACCGAGAAGCGCGTACCGATGACTCGCGTGCGTGCCACCGTGGCCAAGCGCCTGGTTGAAGCACAGTCGAACATGGCGATGCTGACCACGTTCAACGAAGTCGACATGACCGAAGTCATGGCCCTGCGTTCGAAGTACAAGGACCTGTTCGAGAAGTCCCACAACGGCGTGCGCCTGGGCTTCATGTCGTTCTTCGTGAAAGCGGCCACCGAAGCGCTGAAACGCTTCCCGGCAGTCAACGCTTCCATCGACGGCAGCGACATCGTTTATCACGGCTATGCAGACATCGGCGTTGCCGTATCCAGCGACCGTGGCCTGGTAGTGCCGGTTCTGCGTAACGCCGAGCTGATGAGCCTGGCTGAAATCGAAGGCGGCATCGCCGGCTACGGCAAGAAAGCCCGTGACGGCAAGCTGAGCATCGACGAGATGACCGGCGGTACCTTCACTATCACCAACGGTGGTACTTTCGGTTCGATGATGTCGACCCCGATCGTCAACCCGCCGCAAGCTGCGATCCTGGGCATGCACAACATCATCCAGCGTCCGATGGCCATCAACGGCCAAGTCGTGATCCGCCCGATGATGTACCTGGCACTGTCCTACGATCACCGCCTGATCGATGGTAAAGAAGCCGTGACGTTCCTGGTGACCATCAAGAACCTGCTGGAAGACCCGGCTCGTCTGCTGCTGGATATCTGATATAAGCAGCTGCAAGTTGCGAGCTACAAGCTGTAGGAAAAAGCAGCTTGGCTTGCAGCTTGCGGCTAAAAGCTTGTCGCAAATAGAGGATCTATTTTCATGACACAGAAATTTGACGTCGTAGTGATTGGTGCAGGCCCTGGCGGCTACGTTGCCGCGATCAAGGCCGCACAATTGGGCCTCTCGACTGCTTGCATCGAAAAATACACCGACAAGGAAGGCAAACTGGCGCTGGGCGGTACTTGCCTGAACGTCGGTTGCATTCCTTCCAAGGCGCTGCTGGACAGCTCCTGGAAATTCCACGAAGCCCAAGACGGCTTCGCGATCCACGGCATCAACCATGCTGGCGTAACTATGGACGTACCAGCAATGGTCGGCCGTAAAGCCAACATCGTTAAGGGCCTGACTTCCGGCGTTGCGACCTTGTTCAAGGCCAACGGCGTCACTTCCCTGCAAGGCCACGGCAAGCTGCTGGCCGGCAAGAAAGTTGAAATCACCAAGCCAGACGGCTCGACCGAAATCATCGAAGCTGAAAACGTGATCCTGGCTCCAGGTTCGCGCCCAATCGACATTCCACCGGCTCCCGTTGATAACAACGTGATCGTTGATTCGACCGGCGCCCTGGAATTCCAGGCTGTACCTAAGCGTCTGGGCGTGATCGGCGCTGGCGTGATCGGCCTGGAACTGGGTTCGGTATGGTCCCGTCTGGGCGCTGAAGTGACCGTGCTGGAAGCCCTGGACACGTTCCTGCTGGCTGCCGACACTGCCGTCTCCAAAGAAGCGCTGAAAACCCTGACCAAACAAGGTCTGGACATCAAGCTGGGCGCTCGCGTGACCGGCTCGAAAGTCAACGGCGAAGAAGTTGTCGTTAACTACACCGATAAAGATGGCGAAAAAACCATCACTTTCGACAAGCTGATCGTAGCCGTTGGTCGTCGTCCAGTGACCACCGACCTGCTGGCCGCTGACAGCGGTGTAAGCCTCGACGAGCGCGGCTACGTGCACGTTGACGATCACTGCGCTACCTCCGTGCCTGGCGTCTACGCCATCGGCGACGTGGTTCGCGGCATGATGCTGGCGCACAAGGCTTCCGAAGAAGGCATCATGGTTGTCGAGCGCATCAAGGGCCACAAAACCCAGATGAACTACGACCTGATTCCATCGGTTATCTACACCCACCCGGAAATTGCATGGGTCGGCAAGAACGAACAGCAGTTGAAAGCTGAAGGCGTTGAAGTTAACGTCGGCACCTTCCCGTTTGCCGCTTCTGGCCGTGCCATGGCAGCGAACGACACCGGTGGTTTTGTCAAAGTCATCGCTGATGCCAAGACTGACCGCGTATTGGGCGTCCACGTGATTGGCCCGAGCGCTGCAGAACTGGTTCAGCAAGGCGCGATCGGTATGGAATTCGGCACCAGTGCCGAGGACCTGGGCATGATGGTCTTCTCCCATCCGACCCTGTCCGAAGCGTTGCACGAAGCTGCGTTGGCAGTGAATGGCGGCGCCATCCACATCGCCAACCGCAAGAAGCGCTAAGCGAGATAATAAGAAACCACGGCGGAGTTGCCCGTCGTGAGCCTTGCGCGCAAGACTCACCGCGGAATATCCGCTGGACGCAGCCTTGCGCAGCTTTACGGGCCTTGAGCCCCGCAAGTTGCGCAAGCAGCAGTCACAGGTGGCGCGGCACTCATAATGAGCGCAGCGCCGAATGCGCAGTACCTAACGAAGACGGTAAAAAGCATGAATCTTCACGAGTATCAGGGTAAGCAGCTGTTCGCTGAATACGGCCTGCCAGTATCCCAGGGTTTCGCAGTCGACACCCCGGAAGCAGCAGCAGAAGCTTGCGACAAAATCGGTGGTACCGAGTGGGTTGTCAAAGCCCAGGTCCACGCTGGTGGTCGCGGTAAAGCGGGCGGCGTTAAGCTGGTTCGCAGCAAAGAAGACGCCAAGGCCTTCGCACAGCAGTGGCTGGGCAAGCGTCTGGTGACTTACCAGACTGATGCCAATGGCCAGCCAGTCACCAAGATCCTGGTTGAATCGTGCACTGATATCGCTAAAGAGCTGTACCTGGGCGCTGTCGTTGACCGTTCGAGCCGTCGCATCGTGTTCATGGCTTCCACCGAAGGTGGCGTGGACATCGAGAAGATCGCCCATGACACCCCAGAAAAAATTCTGAAAGCCACTATCGATCCACTGGTTGGCGCTCAGCCATTCCAGGGTCGCGAGCTGGCTTTCCAGCTGGGTCTGGAAGGCAAGCAAGTTGCCCAGTTCGCCAAGATCTTCGTAGGTCTGGCCAAACTGTTCCAGGATCACGATCTGGCCCTGCTGGAAGTGAACCCGCTGGTGATCAAGGCTGACGGCGATCTGCATTGCCTCGACGCTAAGATCAACATCGACGCCAACGCCATGTACCGTCAGCCTAAGCTGAAGACTTTCCACGATCCGTCGCAAGACGATCCGCGCGAAGCGCACGCTGCCAAGTTCGAACTGAACTACGTAGCCCTGGAAGGTAACATCGGTTGCATGGTCAACGGTGCTGGCCTGGCCATGGGTACCATGGACATCGTCAACCTGCATGGCGGCAAACCAGCCAACTTCCTCGACGTAGGCGGTGGTGCTACCAAAGAACGCGTTACCGAAGCCTTCAAGATCATCCTGTCCGACTCCAACGTCGCTGCAGTACTGGTCAACATCTTCGGCGGCATCGTTCGTTGCGACATGATTGCCGAAGGCATCATCGGTGCAGTGAAAGAAGTCGGCGTGAAAATCCCGGTTGTTGTTCGCCTTGAAGGCAACAACGCTGAACTGGGCGCTAAAGTACTGGCAGAAAGCGGTTTGAACATCATCGCGGCTACCAGCCTGACCGACGCTGCTCAACAAGTTGTTAAAGCTGCGGAGGGCAAATAATGAGCGTCCTGATCAATAAAGACACCAAAGTTATCTGCCAGGGCATTACCGGTTCCCAAGGTAGTTTCCACACCCAGCAAGCCATCGAATACGGCACCAAGATGGTTGGTGGTGTAACTCCTGGTAAAGGCGGCACCGAGCACCTGGGTCTGCCAGTGTTCAACACCGTGAAAGACGCTGTTGCTCAAACTGGCGCTACCGCCAGCGTGATCTACGTTCCAGCTCCTTTCTGCAAGGACTCGATCCTGGAAGCCGCTTTCGCCGGCATCAAGCTGATCGTTTGCATCACCGAAGGCATTCCTACCCTGGACATGCTGGACGCTAAAGTTAAGTGCGACGAGCTGGGTGTTGTCCTGATCGGCCCTAACTGCCCAGGCGTGATCACTCCAGGCGAATGCAAGATCGGCATCATGCCAGGTCACATTCACTTGCCAGGTAAAGTCGGTATCGTTTCCCGTTCCGGCACCCTGACCTACGAAGCTGTGAAGCAGACCACTGACGCCGGTTTCGGTCAGTCGACTTGCGTCGGCATCGGCGGTGACCCGATCCCAGGTTCGAACTTCATCGACATCCTGAAACTGTTCCAGGAAGACCCGAAGACCGAAGCGATCGTGATGATCGGTGAGATCGGCGGTTCGGCTGAAGAAGAAGCGGCTGCCTACATCAAGGCACACGTGACCAAGCCGGTTGTTTCCTACATCGCTGGTGTGACTGCCCCTGCTGGCAAGCGCATGGGCCATGCTGGCGCAATCATCTCTGGCGGTAAAGGCACTGCAGACGAGAAGTTTGCTGCCCTGGAAGACGCAGGCGTTAAAACCGTGCGTTCGCTGGCAGACATCGGCAAGGCTTTGTCCGAGCTGACCGGTTGGGCTGTCAAGTAAGCCTCGCGCTTAGCTGACGCTTCACCAAGCAAAGGCCACCTTCGGGTGGCCTTTGTGCTTTCCGGGTTTGCCCATTTTTTGGGGTATCTACTCGGTCAAATGTGGGAGCTGGCTTGCCTGCGATAGCGGTTCATCAGCCAGCTCGTCTGGTTCTGATACACCGCTATCGCAGGCAAGCCAGCTCCCACAGTGGAATGTATTGCCAAGTTAAGTATGAAAACGCGACATTCAGATGTCGCTTATCGGACAGTTCGCCCCGCAACAGTGCGTTCGTCAGCCAAATTCTGTAACCTAGCCGCCTCTTTATGCGTGTGCCTCCCAAAAGGAAGCCCCGCGCTAGACCGGTCGGCCCCCATCAGGGCTGGCAGTATTTCCCTCATCCATAGGGAATCCCTCTCTAAATTCCGATTCAGTAGTGTGGTATTTCCCGAAATGAAAGTGTTGAAAAGCCAGGATATCCTGGCGTTGGGCTTTATGACCTTTGCCCTGTTCGTGGGCGCCGGCAACATCATCTTCCCGCCTATCGTTGGTTTGCAGTCCGGGCCTCATGTCTGGATGGCAGCGCTGGGCTTTCTGATCACCGCAGTGGGTTTGCCGGTGGTCACCGTGATCGCCCTGGCCAAGGTCGGCGGCGGTATGGACGCGTTGAGCAGCCCGATCGGCAAGATCGCCGGTGGCCTGCTCGCGGCGGCGGCGTATCTGGCGGTAGGGCCGCTGTTCGCCACCCCGCGGACCGCGACCGTGTCCTTTGAAGTGGGCCTGGCGCCGCTGACCGGCGAAAGCCCGCTGGCGCTGTTCCTCTACAGCTCGGTGTACTTCCTGGTGGTGTTCTTCGTTTCCCTGTACCCAGGGCGACTCTTGGATACCGTGGGTCGCTTCCTCGCCCCACTGAAGATCATCGCCCTGGCGATCCTCGGTATCGCTGCATTTGCCTTGCCGGCCGGTGACGTGGGTGTCGCAACCCCGGAATATGTGGCCGCACCGTTTTCCCAAGGCTTTATCCAGGGCTACCTGACCATGGATACCCTGGGCGCCCTGGTGTTTGGCATCGTGATCGTCAATGCCATCCGCTCCCGTGGCGTCGAGTCGCCCAAGCTCATCACCCGTTACGCCATCATTGCGGGCTTGATTGCCGGCGTGGGCCTGGCCCTGGTGTACTTCAGCCTGTTCCGCCTGGGTTCGGGCAGCCATGCCGTTGCCGCCGGCGCGAGCAACGGCGCAGCGGTGCTGCATGCCTACGTGCAACACACCTTCGGTTCCCTGGGCAGCGGCTTCCTGGCTGTGTTGATCTCCTTGGCGTGCCTGGTCACCGCCGTGGGCCTGACCTGTGCCTGCGCCGAGTACTTCAGCCGCGTCCTGCCATTGTCCTACAAGACATTGGTGGTGATCCTGGCGCTGTTCTCGCTGTTCGTGTCCAACCTGGGCCTGACCAAGTTGATCGCGTTCTCGATCCCGGTGCTGACGGCGATCTACCCGCCGTGCATCGTGCTGGTGGCCTTGAGCTTCTGCAAAGACTTCTGGAATGAGCAGGGCCGCATTGTTGGCCCGGTGATGCTGGTGTCGTTCATCTTTGGCTGCATCGACGCGCTCAAGGGCGCTGGTCTGGCCGACTGGATGCCGTCGCAATTGGCGCACCTGCCGCTGAGCGAGCAGGGCCTGGCGTGGCTGGTGCCGTCGGTAATGACCCTGGTGGTGGCGTTTGTGGTTGATCTTATGCTTGGCAAGCGCAGCGAAGCGATCGCTTGATAGGCTGAAGGCTCTACCGAAATGCCCCGTATCAATCGATACGGGGCATTTTTTTTGGCTGTCAGGCAGTGTCTTTTCGCCTGAGCTAACGTCGAACAGGTTAAGAAAATTTCAAGTTGAAACGCAGTCAGTGTGGGAGCTGGCTTGCCTGCGATAGCGGTCTATCAGTTGACGCAACAGTGACTGAACAGACGCCATCGCAGGCAAGCCAGCTCCCACATTGATCGCGCTCGTCATAGGGACCCGCATGTCGTTCATCGAAGCCAATCTGATCCACCTGCTTGCCGCGCTCTGGTTCGCCCTGTGCTGGGGCGGCTACACCCGTTATGCCACCTGGAAAGCGCGGGACACGGCGTGCCTGGCCAGCGTGCTGCATCTGTATCGCGAAGACTGGATGCGCCGCATGCTGATGCGCGACAACCGCATCGCCGATGCCAGCGTGATCGGCAACCTGGAGCGTAACGCCTCGTTCTTCGCCTCCAGCACCTTGATTATCCTCGCCGGTATTCTCACCGTGCTGGGGGCCTCGGAGCGGGCGGTGTCGTTGCTGGCGGACATTCCCATGGTGCAGCAGGCGTCCCAGGGCATGTCGGAGATCAAGTTGCTGTGCCTCGCGCTGGTGTTCGTCTACGCCTTCTTCACCTTCAGCTGGTGCATGCGCCAGTACAACTTCGCAGCGGTGCTGGTGGGCTCGGCACCGATGATCGGTGAGCGGCATGTGTCGGAGCAGGAGCGCAAGGCGTTTGCCCTACGGGCGGCACGGGTGATTTCCATGGCGGCCAACCAATTCAACTTTGGCCTGCGTTCTTATTACTTCGGCATGACCATGTTGGCGTGGTTTGTCAGCCCCTGGTTGTTCATGTTGATGAGCACCGGGGTGGTGTTGGTGCTGTACCGCCGGGAGTTTCATTCCGACGTGCTGCAAGTGATGGTGTATACGCAGACCGACACGCCGTTGCCGGAGGCGGTTAAAGAGGCGGCGTAACTAACGCTGCAAATAAAAAACCCAGACAAAGTAAAGCCCGCTATCTAAGCGGGCTTTCTTTTTGCAGCGGAGCTATTTCGAGCCGCGGTCTCAAGAACCGGTGGCTGGTGTAGCAGGTGCAGCTTCTTTTGCAGCGGCGGCGTTCGATTCAGCCTGAGCTTTGGCAGCTTCGGCGTTTTCTTTCGCAGCGTCGTTCACTTTATCCTGAGCCTTCGCCATGTCTTTCTGAGCTTGCTCGGAATGTGCAGCGGCGTCTTGGGCTTTGTCTTCGGATTTTTTGTCGCAGGCAGCGAGACCGAGGGCAGCAGCGAGCATCATGGAAATAGCTAAAGTCTTGCGCATGGGGTGTTTCTCCTTATTGAAGATATCTACTGGCCTTTCGAGCATGGGGCTCCGGCATTAGTTCCTTTTGTTTCACAGATATATAAACCGCTGACTTAAAGGAACTTTTTCCGGCGCCACCGATTTTGTCGATCCACACTAATAAGAGTCCCGAACGAATGACCGAAAACCCTTTGTTAGAGCGTGCGACGCGCTTTGTATCGGCCTTGCGCCATTGTCAGGTGCTGGGTATTACCGCTCATCACGCGAGCGGGGAGGGCATCACGCTGATCATGCCCTACGCCTCCCATCTCGTCGGTGATCCCAATACTGGTGTGATCCATGGTGGCGCCTTGACCTCGCTGATGGACACGGCCTGCGGCATGGCCACCCTGTGCGTCTTGCCGGAGTTCGAGGTGTGCCCGACCCTCGACCTGCGCATCGACTACATGCATCCGGCCGAGCCCCATAAACCCGTGTTTGGTTTCGCCCAATGCTACCGCGTCACCACCGACGTGATTTTCACCCGTGGCTTCGCCTACCAGGACGACCCGCAACAGCCCATCGCCCATGTGGTGGGCACGTTCATGCGCATGGGCAAGCGTCTCAAGGGCACACAAGGACTGGGCAGCGCCATCAAGGGAGAGCAGGCATGACACATCGATTCAAGACCCGCCTGGAACAAGCCCATGCGCGCGGCAATTACGACGAACTGCTCGGCCTGATTCCCTACGCGAAGTTGATCGGCATCGAATGCACCCGCCTGGGGGACGAGTTGCTGTTTCGCCTGCCGGCCAGCAAGGACAATATTGGTAACCCGATATTGCCAGCGCTTCACGGCGGGGTGATTGCCGGCTTTATGGAGCTGTCGGCGGCGCTGCACCTGCTGGTGTTTACCGGTGCGCCGGGCCTGCCGAAAATCATCGACTTCTCCCTGGATTACCTGCGCGCCGGCCAGTATCGCGACACCTACGCCAAGTGCCAGGTGTGGCGCCAAGGCCGGCGGGTGGCGAATGTCGCGATCACCGCCTGGCAGAGCACGGCGGCGGAACCGATTGCCACCGCTCGCGCGCATTTCAAGATCGAGGAACCAAGCCGCCCTTGAAATCCTGGCCTTAGCCCCCAACTTGGATGACAACCCGCCGCCAATCATTGAGAAAGCGGCCACTGCCATCCAATTGGAGTTTGATGACCATGAGCGTGGAAACTCAAAAGGAAACCCTGGGCTTCCAGACCGAGGTGAAGCAACTGCTGCACCTCATGATCCATTCGCTGTATTCCAACAAGGAAATCTTCCTTCGCGAATTGATCTCCAACGCCTCTGACGCTGTCGACAAATTACGTTTCGAAGCCCTGTCCAAGCCTGAGTTGCTGGAAGGCGGCGCCGAACTGAAAATCCGTGTGAGCTTCGACAAGGACGCCAAGACCGTCACCCTCGAAGACAACGGCATCGGCATGAGCCGTGAAGACGCGATCACCCACCTGGGTACCATCGCCAAATCCGGTACCGCCGATTTCATGAAGAACCTGTCGGGCGATCAGAAAAAAGATTCGCACCTGATCGGCCAGTTCGGCGTGGGCTTCTACTCGGCCTTTATCGTTGCCGACAAGGTTGAAGTGTTCAGCCGTCGCGCCGGCCTCGACGCCAGCCAAGGCGTGCACTGGTCGTCCAAAGGTGAGGGCGAATTTGAAATCGCCACTATCGACAAGGCCGACCGTGGCACCCGTATCGTGCTGCACCTAAAAGACGCTGAAGATGAGTTCGCCGACGGCTACCGCCTGCGCAACATCATCAAGAAATATTCCGACCACATCGCTTTGCCCATCGAACTGCCGAAAGAACAAGCCGCTGCCGAAGGCGAAGAACAACCTGCCCAGGAATGGGAAGTGGTCAACCGCGCCAGCGCTTTGTGGACCCGTCCTCGTACCGAAGTCAAAGACGAGGAATACCAGGAGTTCTACAAGCACATCGCCCACGATTACGAGAATCCGCTGAGCTGGAGCCACAACAAGGTCGAAGGCAAGCTGGAATACAGCTCGCTGCTCTACGTACCGGCCCGTGCGCCGTTCGACCTGTACCAGCGTGAAGCGCCAAAAGGCCTCAAGCTCTACGTGCAGCGCGTGTTCGTGATGGACCAGGCGGAATCGTTCCTGCCGCTGTACCTGCGCTTCATCAAAGGCGTGGTCGACTCCAATGACCTGTCGCTGAACGTGTCGCGGGAAATCCTGCAGAAAGACCCGATCATCGACTCCATGAAGTCGGCGCTGACCAAGCGCGTGCTCGACATGCTGGAAAAACTGGCGAAGAACGAGCCTGAGCAATACAAGGGCTTCTGGAAAAACTTCGGCCAGGTCATGAAAGAAGGCCCGGCTGAAGATTTCGCCAACAAGGAAAAAATCGCCGGCCTGCTGCGCTTTGCTTCGACTCACGAAGACGGTGGCGAGCAAGTGGTGTCCCTGGCCGAGTACCTGGCCCGCGCCAAGGAAGGTCAGGACAAGATCTATTACCTGACCGGCGAAACCTACGCCCAGGTCAAGAACAGCCCGCACCTGGAAGTCTTCCGCAAGAAAGGCATCGAAGTGCTGCTGCTGACCGACCGTATCGATGAGTGGCTGATGAGCTACCTCAGCGAGTTCGACGGCAAGTCGTTCGTCGACGTGGCCCGTGGTGACCTGGACCTGGGTAACCTGGACTCCGCAGAAGAGAAGAAAAAAGCCGAAGAAGACGCCAAGGCCAAAGAAGGCCTGGTTGAGCGGATCAAGACCGCCCTGGGCGATGCTGTCAGCGAAGTGCGGGTTTCCCACCGTCTGACAGACTCCCCGGCGATCCTGGCCATCGGCGAGCAGGACCTGGGCATGCAGATGCGTCAGATCCTCGAAGCCAGCGGCCAGAAGGTTCCGGATTCGAAGCCGATCTTCGAATTCAACCCGGCTCACCCGCTGATCGAGAAACTCGACGGCGAGCAGAGCGAAGAGCGGTTTGGCGACCTGTCGCACATCCTCTTCGACCAGGCGGCCCTGGCCGCTGGCGACAGCTTGAAGGACCCGGCCGCCTATGTGCGCCGCCTGAACAAGCTGTTGGTTGAACTGTCGGTCTGACACCGTTGTAGAAAAGCCCGCTTCGGCGGGCTTTTTCGTTCTCGTGCACCTCAACTGGAGTAAATGATGAGCCAAGTCACTGTGCGTTCCGTGGTCTATCAGCTTGATGGCCAGTCCTACGAAAGCCGCCTGGCGTTTGATGCCAGCCACAAGGGCCCGCTGCCGGGTCTGTTGATGGCGCCGAACTGGATGGGGGTGAGTGCGGGTGCCGAAGAGATCGCCAAAAGCGTCGCCAGCAAAGGCTACGTGGTACTGATCGCCGACCTCTACGGGCAAACCGTACGCCCGTCGAATGGCGATGAGGCCGGCGCGGCGATGATGCCGTTGAAAAACGATAACCCTGAGTTGCTCAAGCGCATGCAAGCGGCCTTTGAGCAACTGCAAGGCCAGGCCGAGGTGGATACCGCGAAACTGGCGACCTTTGGTTTCTGCTTTGGCGGCTTCTGCTCGCTGGAGCTTGCGCGTACCGGCGCACCGCTGAAGGCCGCCGTGTCGTTCCACGGCACCATCGATACGCAAAACCCGGCAGGTGCCAAGCACATCCAGGGTTCAGTGCTGGTGCTGCACGGCGCGTCCGACCCACTGGTGCCCAAAGCGCAACTGCCGGCGTTTGAAGATGAGATGAACGCGGCTGGCGTGGATTGGCAATTGCTGAGCTACGGCGGTGCGGTGCACTCCTTCACCGATCCGCACGCCAATGTGCCGGGCAAGATGATGTATGACGCGAAGACGGCCAAGCGGGCGTTCAAGTCGATGCATGATTTGTTGGATGAAGTGTTCCAGGGCTGATTCTTCAGCGCCTGTACTGGCCTCATCGCAGGCAAGCCAGCTCCCACATTTGAATGCGTTCACAAATCAAAATATGGGAGTGTTTCAGGGCTGATTTTTTGGCCCTATAGCAGGCAGCTCCCACATTTGAATGTATTCACAAATCAAAATGTGGGAGCGGGCTTGCCCGCGATGGCTATCTCACAGGCAACTCTATCCTGTCTGTTTCACCGGGCACCGTCGGCCAATCCCCCGCCGCCCAGCGCTGCCGAGCCTGCTCGATCACCGCCGGATCACTCGCGACAAAATTCCAATTGATCCGCCGTGGCCCATCCAGCGGCGCGCCGCCAAACACCATCAGGTGGCACTCCGTCTCGGCGAACAACGCCATTTCCTGACCTTGCGGCAACACCACCAGGCTGTGTACCTCCAGCGGCTCACCGTCCAGTTGCACTTCACCGTCCAGCACATACACCGCCCGTTCCTCATGTTCATCAGGAATCAGCAGGGTGGTGGCTGTCTGCATCCGCACTTCGGCATACAGCGTGGGCGACAGGACGGGCACCGGTGACTTCAGGCAGAAGCCGCTACCCGCGATCAGGCGAATCTGCACCCCCAGGTTGTCACTGACTGGCAGGCTCGCCGCCGGGTGATGGCTGTAGTGGCCCGGCCCCGTTTCGTGATCCTTGGGCGAGGCCAGCCACACTTGCAGGCCATGCAGGTTGAAACCGCTGGCCTTGAGCGCCTCGGGTGTGCGCTCGACGTGGGCAATCGCGCTACCGGCGGTCATCCAGCTGACGTCGCCGGCCTGCACCACCTGGTCCGAGCCGAGGCTGTCCTTGTGCTGCAATGCGCCTTCGAACAGATAGGTGAGGGTGGACAAGCCGATGTGCGGGTGCTGGCGGATGTTCATACCGCTGCCCGGCGCGTAGCGGGTTGGCAGCATGTGGTCGAAAAACACGAAGGGGCCGACGCTGCGGCATTCACGGGAGGGCAGCGGGCGCAGGATCGGCTGGCCTTCCACGTCTTCGGGGCGTGGGCGGATCACGGTGAGGGGGGTCATGGCAGGTCCCAGTCTGAGCGGGTTAGATGGCGTTGAGCATAACCCGCTCGCCGGGATGTTGCCGCTACTGGCTGAAGGCGCCTTCCGACAAGGTGGTGTCGATGCTGATCTCGGCGGTGGTCATCAGCTTGTGCACCGGGCAACGGTCGGCCACGCGGTGCAGTTCGTCGCGCTGGGCATCGGTAAGCACGCCCTTGAGGGTCAGCTTGACGTTGAGCTTGTATTTGCCTTTCTGCTCCTCGGTGGCGTCGTGGGTGACTTCCACGGTGACGCCGGTGAGCGGGATGTCCTTTTTCTGCGCGTAGAGCTTCACGGTCAGGGCTTTGCAGGAGGCCAGGGCGGCGTCGAAATAGTCGTGCGGGGAGGGCGCCGAGTCATCGCCACCGAGGCTCTTAGGCAAGTCGGTGAACAGCTCGTGATTGTTGATATTCACGCTGTGGCGGAAGTTGTCGTGGTTGAGCGTATTGACGGTAACGGGCATGGCAAACCTCACAAGGGGGCAGAATGAAGGTCATGCAGTTATAGAGCATGGGCGCGTTCGGGTGTTCCATGTTTTCTACAATCAGTTTCGCCGCGATTGTGCTGAGGGTTTATATCGCGTTTTCGTCTTACGCAAAGTGGCGCAAGGGCCGATACCTTCAAGAGCAGCCAGCTGCAAATGGATGCAGCGCATTTGGAAGGAACCAAGGCATGAGTATCAGAAGTCTGAATATCGCCCCGCGCGCAGGCCTGGGCTTTGGCGTGTTGGCGTTGATGGTGTTCGCGCTGGGCGGCTTTGCCCTGTTGCAGATGGCCAATATGCGCCAGCAATCCGATCAAGTAGAGAACAACTGGCTACCCAGCGTGATGGCGGTGGGGGAGATGAGTCAGGACCTGTTGCGCGTACGTGCACTGACCCTGCGCCTGTTGCTCAACCGCGAGCCCCAGGCGCTGGCGCAAAACGAGCAGAAGCTCAGCGACCTCAAGAGCGGCCTGCACCAGGCGCAGAGCTTGTACGAAGCGTTGATCGTGCTGCCCGAGGAACGCACGCTGTTCGACCGTTTCAAGGCCCAGGAGCAGCAATACCTGCAACGCCAGGAGCAGGTCATGGGATTTTCCAAGACCAACCAGTTGAACGACGCCATCAAGGTGGTCAACGGTGAGATGAATCAGCTCGCCGATGAAATGGCCGTTACGCTGCATGACCTGGTCAATCTCAACAAAGCCAACGCCAACCAAGCCGCGAGCCTGGCGCAAAGCGTATTCAGCCAGTCGCGCAGTTGGGTGGTCGGCATGATTGTGCTGACGGCGCTGATCACCATTGGTCTGGCGGTATGGCTGACCCGCAGCATCGTGCTGCCCTTGGCCCAGTCGCTGAAAGTCGCCCAGGGTGTGGCCAGCGGCGATCTGACCGGGGAGATCAACGTCACCGGCAAGGACGAGCCCGCGCGTTTGCAGCAAGCGCTCAAGGGTATGCAGGAACACCTGCGCGACACCATCCGACAGATCGCCGAATCGTCGAACCAGCTGGCCTCCGCGTCCGAGGAGCTCAGCTGCGTGACCGAGGATGCAACCCGTGGCCTGCACCAGCAGAACCAGGAGATCGAGCAGGCAGCGACGGCGGTCAATCAGATGACGGCGGCCGTCGAGGAGGTGGCGAGCAACGCGGTGGCCACGTCCCAGGCGTCCCGAGAGTCCGACCGCATCGCCCAGCAAGGGCGCGAGCAGGTGCAGCAGACGGTGGTGTCGATCGAGGCGCTGGCCTCGGATGTGACCGCCAATGCCACGCAGGTCGAGGACTTGGCGCAGAAGGTCTATGGCATCAGCAAGGTGCTGGATGTGATCCGTTCGATTGCCGAGCAGACCAACCTGCTGGCGCTGAATGCGGCCATCGAGGCCGCCCGGGCCGGGGACGCCGGGCGTGGGTTTGCGGTGGTGGCCGATGAAGTGCGGGCGCTGGCGCATCGCACGCAGCAGTCCACCCAGGAAATCGAGCTGATGATCAGCGGCATCCAGCAGGGCACCGATCAGGCGGTCAGTTCCATGCAGCACAGCAACACGCGGGCACACGCCACGCTGGATATTGCCAAATCGGCGGGGACGGCGCTGGAGGCGATTGCGTCGGCGTTTACCCTGATTAATGAGCGCAACCTGGTGATCGCCAGCGCGTCGGAGCAGCAGGCAGCGGTAGCGCGGGAGGTGGATCGTAACCTGATGAATATCCGTGACTTGGCGCATCAGACGTCCACCGGGGCGAACCAGACGAGTGCGGCGAGCCAGGAGTTGTCGCGGTTGGCGGTGGATTTGAACACCATGGTGGCGCGGTTTTCGGTGTAACTGCTTTTTGTGGCGAGGGAGCTTGCTCCCGCTGGGCAGCGAAGCGGCCCCAAAAGAATGGGAGCGCTGCGCACTCCAGCGGGAGCAAGCTCCCTCGCCACAGGGGTTTTATTCACCCATAAAAAAGCCCCGAACCAGTCGGGGCTTTTTCATGCAATCAAGCGACAGGCCTTACTTGCCCTGCCAGCGTTTCAGCACCAGGGTGGCGTTAGTGCCACCGAAGCCGAAGCTGTTGCTCATCACGGTGTCGATCTTGGCGTTTTCAACGGTCTTGAGCTGGATCGGCATGTCAGCGACTGCTGGGTCCAGTTCATCGATGTTGGCCGAACCGGCAATGAAGTTGCCTTCCATCATCAGCAGGCAGTAGATCGCTTCGTGAACGCCGGCGGCGCCCAGGGAGTGACCCGACAGGCTCTTGGTGGAGCTGATGGCCGGAGCCTTGTCGCCGAATACCGCACGCACGCCTTCCATTTCCTTGGCGTCGCCGACCGGAGTCGAGGTGCCGTGGGTGTTCAGGTAGTCGATTGGGGTATCCACGGTGGACATTGCCATCTGCATGCAACGGATGGCGCCTTCACCGCTTGGTGCAACCATGTCGTAGCCATCGGACGTCGCGCCGTAGCCAACGATTTCCGCGTAGATCTTGGCACCACGGGCCAGAGCGTGTTCCAGCTCCTCGACCACTACCATGCCGCCACCGCCGGCGATGACGAAACCGTCACGCTTGGCGTCGTAGGCGCGGGAGGCCTTTTCCGGGGTTTCGTTGTACTGGGTGGACAGTGCGCCCATGGCGTCGAACAGGAACGATTGGCTCCAATGCTCTTCTTCACCGCCGCCGGCGAACACGATGTCCTGCTTGCCCAACTGGATCTGCTCAACCGCAGTACCGATGCAGTGAGCACTGGTGGCGCACGCCGAGGAGATCGAGTAGTTCACGCCCTTGATGGCAAATGGCGTGGCCAGGCAGGCCGAAACGGTGCTGCCCATGGTCCGTGTTACACGGTACGGGCCAACGCGCTTCACGCCTTTTTCGCGCAGGATGTCCAGCGCTTCCATCTGGTTGAGGGTCGATGCGCCGCCCGAGCCGGCGATCAGGCCGGTGCGTACGTTCGATACCTGGTCTTCGCTCAGGCCGGAGTCGGCGATTGCGTCTTTCATGGCCAGGTAGGCGTAGGCGGCAGCGTGGCCGACGAAGCGATAGATCTTGCGATCGATCAGTTCTTCGAGGGGCAGGTCGATGGAGCCGGAAACCTGGCTACGCAGACCCATTTCGGCATATTCCGGGTTGAAGCGGATGCCAGGGCGACTTGCACGCAGGTTAGCGGTGACGGTCTCTTTGTCATTGCCCAGGCAAGAAACGATGCCCAGACCAGTGATAACGACGCGGCGCATGCGGATAACCCTTAAAAGTTGTCAGTGGAAGTGAATACGCCGACACGAAGGCCATCGGCAGTATAGATCTCGCGACCGTCGACGCTCACCGAACCATCGGCGATGGCCAGGTTCAGCTTGCCCTTGAGGACGCGCTTGATTTGAATGTTGTAGGTGACTTTCTTGGCGGTCGGCAGGACCTGGCCAAAGAACTTCACTTCGCCCGAACCCAGGGCGCGACCGCGACCTGGCAGGCCTTGCCAGCCGAGGAAGAAACCGACCAGCTGCCACATGGCGTCAAGGCCCAGGCAACCTGGCATGACAGGATCGCCTTCGAAGTGGCAGGCAAAGAACCACAGGTCCGGGGTGATATCCAGCTCGGCGACCAATTCACCTTTGCCGTACTTGCCACCCTCTTCGCTGATATGGGTGATGCGATCCACCATCAGCATGTTCGGGGCGGGCAGTTGCGCGTTACCTGGGCCGAACAGCTCACCGCGACTGCAGCGCAGCAGGTCTTCCCGGGTAAAGGCGTTTTGTTTGGTCATGCGAGCTCCTCAATAATCCCATGCGGCAGGGTAGGGTAAATCTTCCCGAACCGACTGAAGCGTTACGCCTCATACCGGCAGCCTACACATAGACTATTGCGTTGTAGTGAAAGTCACAGCGGCAAGGCACTGAATGTACACTTGTTCACTGAAATTTTAAACCGGGCCTGTTTATCGGTCCGTTTGGGTGCCTAAGACTGCCGCACTTTCGTCTTTCACGCCAGTCGGAGTTGGCTGATGGCGCTGCGCTATTGCACCCAACGTTGCAGGATTTGCTGCAAATCCGTGCGTTTGAATGGCTTGGCCAGGTAATCGTTCATTCCGGCGGCCAGGCACGCTTCCCGGTCGCCCTGCAAGGCATTGGCGGTGAGGGCGATGATTGGCAGGTCGGCGCAGCCCGGCAATTGGCGGATCTGCCGGGTCGCCTCATAGCCATCGATCAACGGTAACCGGCAGTCCATCAGGATCGCGGTGAATATCAGGCTTTCGGCACTGCGGATCGCCTCGGCGCCGTCGGTGGCCAGGCTGACTTCAAAGCCCAGGCTGCGCAACATGGCTTCGACCACGGTGCGGTTGACCGGGTTGTCTTCCACCAGCAACACATGGCGGCCATCGCCGGCGCTGCTTTTGCCGTCGCCGTCATGGGCAATCTTCGGCAAGTATTGCTGGTCGATGGCCAGCGGGATTTCCAGGGTAAACACCGAACCACGGTTTTCTTCGCTTTGCGCGCGCAACGTGCCGCCCATGCGTTCGGCCAGGGTGCGGGCGATGGGCAAGCCCAGGCCTGTGCCGCCGTAGCGCCTCGAAATGGAGCTGTCGGCCTGCTGGAACGCGTCGAACATCAACTCCAGGCGCTCGGCCGAAATGCCAATGCCGCTGTCACGCACAGTGCAGGTAAACCACAGCAGTTCGTGGTCGAGGGGCTGCCACTGCGGCTCGATGGTCACGTTGCCGTGCTCGGTGAACTTCAAGGCGTTGCCGATCAGGTTCACCAGGATTTGCCGGATACGGGTCGGGTCACCTTGAACTTGCAGGGCGGCCATGCCCGGCGGAATCAGCAGCTCCAACACCAGCCCGCGTTGCACGGCGCTGTGCTGGAAGGCCTGGGCGCAGCTGTTGATCAGGTCTGCCAGGTTGAACGGGATGTGCTCCAGTTCCAGGGCGGCCCGTTCGATGCGCGAGAAGTCGAGGATATCGTTGATGACCTTGAGCAAATGCTCGGTGGACTCGGAGGCCAGCGCCGCGTATTCGGTCTGCTCCTCGGTCATTTCGGTGGTTTCCAGCAGCTGCAACATGCCCAGTACGCCGTTCATCGGCGTGCGCAGCTCATGGCTCATCATCGCCAGGAAATCCGACTTGGCATTGTTCGCCCGCTCTGCTTCTTCACGGGTCTGGATCAACTGGGCCATGGCCTGGTGTTGCTCGCGGCTGGCCTGGTTGAGGCCTTCGGCGAGGTTGTTGATATGCCGCGACAGGTCGCCCAGCTCCGAGTCATCGACAATCGGCAGCGGGGTCTTGTAGTCGCCTTGCTGGATCGCTTTGACCGCATGGCCCATGGCGCTGATCGGCTGCGACAGGCTCGCGGCCAGGCGCCGCGCCAGCAGGAAGGTAAACAGCAGGGCAAACAACGCCAGGATGCCAGCCTTGAAGAGGATCTCCTGCTGGCGCTGGCTGAAGGCGTCGTTGGACATGCCGACGATCACCCGCCCCAGGTAATCCGCGCGGGGCGCCTTGGGTTCGTTGAGGTTGTCCTGGAAGAAATCATTGCCCAGCTGGATATGTTGCAGGCGGATCGGCGCCTGGAAAACTTTGACCGACAGCGAACGGTCATGGGTTTCCGAAGGTTGCTCGACATACACCAGGATGTTCTCGGCGCTGTCCTGGATCTCCAGGAAGCGCACGTGGGGCGTGGCCAATGTCGCGCGCAGCAGGCTCTCCAGCACATCGTTGTTGCCGGAAATCACCCCGTATTCGGTGGCGGGCGCCAGCTGGTTGGCGATCAACTGGCCGGTGTGGTCCAGTTCCTGGCGCAAATCCTGGATGCGCACGAAGGTAAAGAAGCTGATCAACAGCAACGTCAGCAACAGCGCCGGGCCCAGCGTAATGAGCTGGGTGCGGGTGTTGATATCCCAACGACGACGCAAGGTCATGGGCGTTTTTCTCCTTCGGCCAGCCGGGCGGCGACGTCGGTTTCATCAACCTCTTCGAGCCCCAGCGAGCGTGCGACTTGCGGGTTGCCCGCGACTTTGAAGTGTTCCGGGTACAGCGTGCGTGGCCACGTGGCCGGTGACTGGTCCAGCAGGCGGTCGAGCACCGCGAGCCAATCGCTCTGGTCGCTGTAGGTGCTGGCCAGGCTGCCGGCGCGGACGAACCCGGCATTGGGCCCCACCAGCGGCAATTGCCGGGCATAGCTGCTCAACAGCAGGTTTTTCGCGGTTTTCGGGTTGTAGAGTTGCGGATCATCGAGGCCGAGCAACACATCACTGCTCTTGAACAGGTTTTGCAGCGGACGGCTGTCATTGGTGTTTTCCCACAGCTGCGGCACCACTTCCAGGCCCATGGGCGTGGCGTACTCGCGCAGTTCTTGCAGGAGGAATTCGCTGTCGGCCGCGTAGAGCACGCCGATGCGCCGGGCTTGGGGCAGGATCGTGGCGATCAGGTGCAACTGGCGCGCCAGCGGTGGGTCGCTCCACAGTAGGCTGATCCTGGCCGGCAGGTGGGTGCCCAGGCGTTGCCTGGCTTGCAGGCGGCTGATACGCAACACCAGGGTCGGTGGGCCCTGGGCGTCTTGCAGGCGCCAGTCGAGCCCTGCCAGGTCCAGCAGGACCAGGCGCGTGCTCGCGGGTAGGCGGCCTGGTGCGGGCAAGTCCTTGAGCGGGGTAAAGGTGACGTGGTCTTCCGGGCGCTCCTTGGCCAGGGCTTCGGTGAAGGCCCGTACACCCGCACCGTCGTCGGCGGCGGTCAGCAGGATATCGGCGCTCCACGCCGGCACGCTAAAGAGCAGGCACAGCCACAGCAGCGCGCGCCGCCAGAGCCTTGCCATCCAGACGTGGGTCATCCTTGACTGAGCGCCCATGTCAGAACTCTAGCTCTGCACTGAAGTACAGGACATGACGGGAGTCGTAGTTGTTGTCGGCCCAGGTGGTGGGCTGGTTGTCGAGGCGTTGTTGCAACATGCCGGCCAGCTCCACGTTGGCTTTGCCCAGGGCAATGCGCTTGGCCACCCGCAGGTCGACCCGTTCGAAGCGATATTGGTTGAGCGCATCGTCGCCATAATAGAACAGCGCGCTGGACCAGCCCCGGCCCCATTCGCGCAGCCAGCCAGCCGAGCCACTGTTGCGCGCGGTCTGGGCCTTGTCCTTGGGGTTGCTGGTGGTGGCGTCGACGTAAGCATAGGTCAGCCGCAGGCGGTCGGCGCTGCTCATGCGCCAGTCGAATTGGGATTCGGCGCCGGTAAACCGCGAGCTGTTGGCGTTGCTGGCAATGTACTGGTTATTGCGCAGCGGCGAACTGATCATCTCGGTTATTTCGTCGTAGAACAGCTTTACGTCCAGGTTCAGCCCGATGTCGGCGAAGAAACCGTTGTAGCCCAGCTCCCGCGAGCGCATCAGCTCTTTGTCGAGGTTGCCTGGGCCACGTGTCACCACAAAGTACTGGCCCGAATTCTGCCCGTAAGCCGGTGAACTGAGGTTGGTGACGCGGTAGCTCCAGTTGACGTTGTTCTCGAACATGTCTGGCGAGCGGATCGCCTCGGAGTACACCGCGCGTAAGCCGTGGCGCGGGTTGATCAGGTAGTTGACCGCCACCCGTGGCGTCAGCGAGCTGCCGCTCAGGTGAGTGTCTTCGAACATCGCGCCGCCCTGCAACAGCCAGTGCTCGCTGGCGCGCCATTCCAGTTGGCCGAACAGGCGCCAGGTGGTGTCGTCCAGGGTGCCGTTGAAGTAGGTGTCGGAGTCGGCGCGGTCATAGCGATAATTCACACCGCTGACCAGGCGCAGGCTGTCGGACAGGCTCAGGGTGTCCTGGATCTCCAGGTCGTAACGGCTTTCGCGGGTGCTTTGGTTGATGTCGCCGCACACGCTCTGGTTGGCGCCGTTGCGCCACTGGTCCAGGACCTGGTTGCCCAGCGCTTGCTCGTCGGCGCTGCCCGGCGGCGCGACGCCCTGGCTGTAGCTGTCCATGTGCCGCGCCAGTTGTTCGGCGTAGTTGGGGTTCAGTTGCCACAGCCGCGTCAGCTCGGGGCTGAATGAGACCTTGGCGTCGCAGGCCTTCCAGATCTGCTGGCGATCCCACTGTTGGGCAGAGCCCTGGATATACAGGCTGTGCTCAGGGTTGAAATCGAAGTTCCAGCGCAGGGATGCGGCGTAGTCCTTGGCTGCTACGTCGGAATTGTCGCCACCTTCGGTAATCCCCGCGAATACTGGCATGTAGGTATAGGGCCGTTGGTTGGTCCCTTCCTTGGCATTCAGTTGCCAGTCGATGCTTTGTTGCGCGTTCAACGTCTGGCTCACGGCCAGGCTGAAGCGGTTGAGGCGACGGCTGTCACGGCGGTCGGCGCCGGCGGCATCGCTGTCAAAACCGTCGTCTTGTTGCCCGGACAGGGACAGGCGCAGGTCGCCGGTGTCCCAGCGCACGCCCTGGCTGGCGTAGAAATCGTTGATCCCGCGCTCACCGCGGATGACTTTGACCCGCGTGCCCTGGCTGTTGGCCGGCGAGCGCGTAAGGATATTGACCACCGCCATCAACGCATTGGCGCCGTAGCTGACGGTGTTGGGGCCGCGGAACACTTCGATGCGCTCGATATCTTCCATGGCCACTGGAATGTCGCTCCAGTCCACGGTTGCCAGGCCCGCGCGGTACACCGAGCGCCCGTCGATCAACACCTGCATGCGCCGTGCGTCGCTGGCGCTGGTGCCGTGGTAGTTCACCGCCGCCTGGTTGCCGGTGGTGTAGCCGACCATCATCCCTGGCACCAGGCGCAGCAGCTCGCTGATGTCTCGTGCGCCGCTGGCCTTGATCAGCTCGCTGTCGATCACGGTCATGCTGCCCGGCACGGCGGCGGCCGATTGCTTCAGCCGCGTGGCGGTGAGCACCTGCGGCAGCGGTTGGCTGTCAAGGAACAGATCGTCGGCCAAAGCCGTGCCGCTGCACAGCAGCATCAGCAGCAGAGATGAACGGGGAGGAGGGCCCAAATACACGGAACGGCCTTGATAATTGCGGATAGCCGCCCATGTTAACTGAGGTCGGGCCATTTGCCAGTCGTAGGATTTGCAATTACTTCACACAAATGTGGCATTTTCTGACAAACCTACGAATTGACGCGGGGGCTGGCCGCAAGCGGGTCGCTCCGTATAATGCGGCCATCGCCACTGGTATGGATTAACGGATTGCATATGACTGAACAGCGCCCTATTGCGGTCCTTGGAGGCGGGAGTTTTGGCACCGCCGTGGCTAACCTGCTGGCCGAAAACGGCCACGCGGTGCGCCAGTGGATGCGTGATCCCGAGCAGGCCGAGGCCATCCGGGTACACCGCGAGAATCCCCGTTACCTTAAAGGCATCAAGATCCACGCGGCGGTCGAACCTGTCACGGACTTGCTGGCAACCCTGACGGAGTGCGAGTTGTGCTTTGTCGCGCTGCCGTCCAGCGCCTTGCGCGCGGTGCTGGCGCCCCACGCCGAGCGTTTGGCCGGCAAGCTGCTGGTCAGCCTGACCAAGGGCATCGAGGCGCAGACCTTTATGCTGATGAGTGAAATCCTCACCGAGATCGCGCCCCAGGCACGCATTGGCGTGTTGTCCGGGCCGAACCTGGCGCGGGAAGTCGCCGAGCACGCGTTGACCGCCACGGTCATCGCCAGTGAAGACGAAGAACTGTGCGAGCGCGTCCAGGCCGTGCTGCATGGTCGTACCTTCCGCGTCTACGCCAGTGGCGACCGCTTTGGTGTCGAGTTGGGCGGCGCACTGAAAAACGTCTACGCGATCATCGCCGGCATGGCGGTGGCGCTGGGCATGGGCGAAAACACCAAGAGCATGTTGATCACCCGCGCGCTGGCCGAGATGACGCGCTTTGCGGTGAACCAGGGCGCCAACCCGATGACCTTCCTCGGGCTGGCCGGCGTGGGCGACTTGATCGTCACCTGCTCGTCGCCAAAAAGCCGTAACTACCAGGTCGGTTTCGCCCTGGGCCAGGGCTTGAGCCTGGAGGACGCGGTGACGCGCCTGGGCGAAGTGGCCGAAGGCGTCAACACCCTCAAGGTGCTGAAGGCCAAGGCCCAGGAAGTCGGCGTGTATATGCCGTTGGTCGCCGGGTTGCATGCGATCCTGTTTGAAGGGCGCACCTTGAACCAGGTCATCGAGTTGCTGATGCGCGCCGAACCGAAAACCGATGTCGATTTTATTTCCACCAGTGGTTTCAACTGAGGAACGCGTCATGAACGATCCGAAAGCAGCGCCCAAGTACGAATCCATAGTGTTGCGCATCCTCTGGATGCTGGTGTTTGCCCTGGTGTGGCAGGTCGCGCAGTTCCTGCTCGGCGCCTTGGTGGTGGTGCAACTGATCTACCGCCTGGTGTACGGCGCGCCGAACCTGGGCCTGATGAACTTTGGCGACAGCCTCAGCCAGTTCCTCGCGCAGATCGGCCGCTTCGGCAGCTTCCACACCGAGCAAAAGCCGTGGCCATTCGCCGATTGGCCTACCCCGCGCGCACCCGAGGGCGAAGCCGCCCACAGCGTGCCGCCGGCGCCGCACCCGGTGCGCGATGAAGAGCCAAAACTGTGAAGCTGTGGATTCTGCGCCACGGTGAGGCCGAAGGGCATGCCCGCACGGATGCCGAGCGCAACCTCACCGAACATGGCCGTGGCGAAGTCTTGCGCAGTGCCGCGCACCTGATCGGCCAGCCCCTCAGTGCGATCATCGCCAGCCCCTATGTGCGGGCGCAGCAGACCGCACAACTGGTGCGCCAGGCCTTGGGCTTTGAGCCGGAAATCCGCACGGTGCCGTGGCTGACCCCCGAGGGCAACCCGCTGCAGGTGCTGGAAAAGCTCGACACCGATGACAACGTGCTGCTGGTCAGCCATCAGCCGTTGGTGGGCAGCCTGATCAGCTTTTTGCAGCATGGCCATCAGCGTCAGCCGCAACCGATGCACACCGCGAGCCTCGCGGAACTGGAAGGGGATTTTCCGCTGGCGGGGCTGATGAGCCTGGTCAGCGTGAAGAATCCGTAGGCTGGATCGCTGCTTTGTGTGTGCTATATAGTCAGCCAAGCAAGTGCTTGGTTGGCTATGATCGGACCACAAAGGAGCGCGTCCCATGCCCGTCGCTTTTCGTTTGCCGTTGCAGGTCTTCTTTGAACGTGAAGCGCGCCATCCGCGCAAAACCTTTCTGGTCCAGCCCATCGGCGGGGGCGAGGTGCACAGCCTCACCTGGGGCGATGTCGGCCACCAGGCCCGTTGCGCCGCGCACTGGCTGCGCGCCCGCGAGCTGCCACGTGGCTCGCACATTGCCCTGATCTCTAAAAACTGCGCGCACTGGATCATCGCCGACCTGGCGATCTGGATGGCCGGGCATGTCTCGGTGCCGCTGTACCCCAACCTCACTGCCGACTCCGTCGCCCATGTGCTGACGCACTCTGAGGCGGCGCTGGTGTTTATCGGCAAGCTCGACGATTGGCCCGCGATGGCGCCCGGTGTGCCCGCAGGTGTGCCGACCATCAGCCTGCCGCTGTGCCCGCCCGGCACGTTTGATTTCAGCTGGGCCGACCTGCAAGCCTGCACGCCCATTCAAGACAACCCAGAGCCAGCGGCATCAGACCTTGCCACCATCATCTACACCTCCGGCACCACCGGCCTGCCCAAAGGCGTGATGCACAGCTTCGGCGCGCTGGGTTTTGCCGCCACGCGCGGCACCGAAGTGTTTGGCCTGGGGGAGGGCGACCGGTTGTTGTCGTACTTGCCGCTGTGCCATGTGGCCGAGCGGATGTTTGTCGAGATGGCCGCGATCTATACCGGGCAAACCGTATTTTTCGCCGAGAGCCTGGACACCTTTCTGACCGACCTGCGCCGGGCGCGGCCGACGGCGTTGTTTGGTGTGCCGCGCATCTGGACCAAATTCCAGTTGGGCGTCTACGCCAAGATCCCGCAAAAACGCCTCGACACCCTGTTGCGCCTGCCGTTTATCGGCAAGCGTGTGGGCCATAAAGTGCTCGCCGGCCTTGGATTGGAGGCGTTGCGCATCGCCCTGTCCGGCGCGGCACCGGTGCCCGAGGCGCTGCTGCGCTGGTATCAACGCCTGGGCCTGGACGTGCTGGAGGTGTACGGCATGACCGAAAGCTGCGGCTACTCCCATGTGTGCCGCCCCGGCCAGCAGGCAATCGGCTGGATCGGCCAGCCATGCCCAGGTGTTGAAGTGCGCATCGACGTCTCGGGCGAAGTGCAGGTGCGCAGCGGCGCGACCATGCTCGGTTACTTCAAGGACCCCGAGAAGACCGCCGAGACCCTCACCGCCGATGGCTTCCTGCGCACCGGCGACAAGGGCGAGCAGGACGCCGACGGCCGCCTGCGCCTGACCGGGCGGCTCAAGGAAATCTTCAAGACCAGCAAAGGCAAATACGTGGCCCCGGCGCCGATTGAAAACCGCCTGGCCGAACATGCGCACATCGAGCAGGTGTGCGTGGTCGGTGATGGCCTCGGCGCGCCGATTGGGTTGTGTGTGCTATCGACGCTGGCGCATGACCGCCAAGCCCTGCACGCCAGCCTTGAACGCTGGCTGGAGACGGTCAACCAGGGGCTGGATAAACATGAGCGCCTGCGCCAGTTGGTGGTGGTGAATGACAACTGGGCGGTGGAAAACGGCTTCCTGACGCCGACCCTGAAGATCAAGCGCAACGTGATCGAATCGACTTACGGTGCACATTTGCAGACTTGGAGCGAGCGTTCCGAATCCGTTCTGTGGCAGGATTAGGCTCATCATAAAACCAACAAAGGACTACCCCATGGGCCTGTGGCGCACCCAACCGAATATCGAGCAACTCAACGCGATCCAGAAAAACACCATCGGTGAACTGCTGGACATTCGCTTCGAAAGCTTCGACGACGAATCCCTGACCGCCAGCATGGTGGTCGATCACCGCACCCATCAGCCCTATGGCCTGCTGCACGGCGGCGCGTCGGTGGTGCTGGCGGAAAGCGTTGGCTCCATGGCGGCCTACCTGTGTATCGATGCCAGCAAGTTCTATTGCGTGGGCCTGGAGGTCAACGCCAACCACCTGCGCGGTGTGCGCAGCGGGCGGGTGACGGCGGTGGCGCGGGCGATCCATATCGGCCGCACGACCCAGGTGTGGGACATCCGCTTGACCAGCGATGAAGGCAAGGCCAGCTGCGTGTCGCGCCTGACCATGGCCGTGGTGCCGTTGGGCGAGCAGCCGCCGGCGCGATAGGCGTGGCGTGAGTGTCATCATTCCTGGCAGTTACAGTCATTGCTGTTGCGGCCAGGCGTGGTGACAATCGATTTCTGTTTTTGTAGATGAGTCCGGTATGTCGCAGCACGTGTTTTTTGCCCACGCCAATGGTTTCCCTTCGGCTACGTACGGCAAGTTGTTTGCCGCCCTGGCCCCGGAATACGCCGTGGCTCACTTGCCGCAGCACGGCCACGACCCCAGGTTTCCGGTGGACGATAACTGGCAGAACCTGGTGGACGAGTTGATCCACCACCTGGAACAGCAGCCAGAACCGGTGTGGGGCGTCGGCCACTCCCTGGGTGGCGTGCTGCATCTGCACGCGGCCATGCGTTGCCCGCAGTTGTACCGTGGTGTGGTGATGCTCGACTCGCCGGTGCTCACCCGTGCCGACCGTTGGGTGATCCGCGCCGCCAAGCGCCTGGGCTTTATCGACCGCCTGACCCCCGCCGGGCGCACCCTGGGCCGGCGTGAAGAGTTCAATGACCTGGACAGCGCGCGCAGCTACTTCGCCGGTAAAACCCTGTTTCGCGGTTTCGACCCGGAATGCTTCGACGCTTACCTGCAACACGGTCTGCACCAGGTGGGCGACCGCCTGCGCCTGCGCTTCGACCCGGCCACCGAAATCAGCATCTACCGCGGCGTGCCCCACACCAGCCCCGGCCAGGTGCGCCAGTTGAAAGTGCCGTTGGCGGTGGTGCGCGGCCGCCAGAGCCGGGTGGTGATGCGTCACCATGCCAGCGGCGTCGATCGCCTGCCGATGGGCGAAATGCTCACCATGCCCGGCGGCCATATGTTCCCCCTCGAACGCCCCCAGGACACCGCGACCTTGATCAAGAACCTGTTCTCCCGCTGGGCCGCCCGTGAGGGCAACTGCCCATGAGCGCGGCGGTGGAAGAAGTGCGCCTGAGCCTGCCCCATATAGAGCTGGCGGCTCACTTGTTTGGTCCCGAAGACGGTTTGCCGGTGATCGCCCTGCATGGCTGGCTGGACAACGCCAACAGCTTTGCGCGGCTGGCGCCGAAACTGACGGGCTTACGCATCGTCGCCTTGGACATGGCGGGGCATGGGCATTCGGCGCATCGCCCAGCAGGGGCCGGTTATGCCTTGTGGGATTACGTCCACGATGTGCTGCAAGTCGCCGAACAACTGGGCTGGAAACGTTTTGCATTACTTGGCCACTCCCTTGGCGCCATCGTGTCCCTGGTGCTGGCCGGTGCCTTGCCGGAGCGCGTGACGCACCTGGGATTGATCGACGGCGTGATCCCGCCGACCGCCAGCGGCGAAAACGCCGCCGAGCGCCTGGGCATGGCGTTGCAGGCGCAATTGGACCTGCAAGACAAACGCAAGCCGGTCTACGCCACCCAGGACCGAGCCGTGGAAGTGCGCATGAAAGGCCTGGTGGCGGTCAGCCGCGAAGCCGCCGAATTGCTGGCCCAGCGCGGTTTGATGCCGGTGCCGGGCGGTTACACCTGGCGTACCGACAGCCGCCTGACCCTGGCATCACCGATGCGCCTGACTGACGAACAAGCCATGGCCTTCGTGCGGCGGGTGGGTTGCCCTACGCAGTTGGTGGTCGCGGCCGACGGCATGCTGGCGAAACATCCAGAATTGCTTTCCCAGCTGCCCTTCACCGTGACCACGCTGCCAGGCGGCCATCATTTGCACCTGAATGACGACCCCGGTGCGGCTCTTGTTGCAGACTGTTTCAATCGGTTCTTCTCTGCGCCTTGACTTGGCGGGGTCAACTGCCGAGGCTGGGCGGATTGAAAGGGAGTCAACCATGAACCATCTCAACACTGCTCTGACCTCCGCTGGCCACGGCGCGTTGATTCTATGAGCGTGCGTAACGGCTGTATCCGTATCCTCGGGCTAAGCCTGCTCAGTCCACTGGTGTTCGCCGCCGACGTGCCGGGTAGCCAGGACCTCCCCGCCGTGGCCCGGCCAGTCGACGCGCAAATCGTCGATTACCGCCCCGCCGAAGAAAAGGAACGCATCTACCCCATGGGCGCGATCCGCAAGATCAGCGGCCAGTTGCGCTACGAAGGCCAGGCCACCGCACGCGGCCAGGCCACGGCGATTACCTATGAGTTGCCCGCCGAGCACAGTTCCAGCACTGCGTTTACCGCCACGCGCGAAGAGTTGCAGGCCAAAGGTGCGCAGCTGTTGTTCTGGTGCAAGGCCCGCGATTGCGGCGAAAGCAGCCTGTGGGCCAACGAAATCTTCGGCAATGCCAAGCTGGTGGGGGCCGACAGCGAGCAGGAATACCTGCTGCTGCGCCTGGCCGAGCCGCAAGCGAATAGCCTGATCGCGCTGTACGCCATCACCCGTGGCAACCGCCGTGCCTATCTGCATGTGGAGCAGTTGGATGCCGGCGCGCCGCTGGGCGACCTGCTGCCCACCTCGGCCACGCTGTTGCGCGAGCTTAAAAGCACCGGCGAGCTGGACTTGCCGAAGTTGGGCGCCGAGCCGGATGACACCTGGCTGACCCTGATTTCCCGTGGGCTCAACCTCGACACCACCCTGCGTGTCAGCCTCGCCGGCCCGAATGCCGAAGCCTGGCGCCAGGCCTTGATCGACAAGGGCGTGCGTGCCGCGCGCCTGGAGACTGGCACCGGCGACACGAAGGGCCTGCACCTGCATCTGATACGCTAGGCGTTACCGGGCGAACGGCTCCGCGCCGTTCGCCTAAGCTGTCTTCCTAACGCCTTCTGCTAGAGATACCCCATGCTCAATAACGATCGCCTGCTGGTGCAAATCCTGCTGCTGGTGCTGTTTGGTGCCAGCTTCTGGGTCATGGCGCCGTTCTGGTCGGCGCTGTTCTGGGGCGCGGTGCTGGCGTTTGCCAGTTGGCCGCTGATGCGTTTGCTGACCCGCGCCCTGGGTGGCCGTGAGTCGTTGGCCGCCGGCATCCTGACCCTGGGCTGGATGTTGCTGGTGGCGGTGCCGCTGGTGTGGCTTGGGTTCAACCTGGCGGATCATGTGCGCGACGCCGTGGCGCTGATCAAGGACATTCAGGTCGACGGCCTGCCCGAAGCGCCGACCTGGCTGGGCTCGATCCCGTTTGTTGGCGAGCGGCTGGTGGGTATGTGGGACAGCATCGACCAGCAAGGCGCTGCGTTGATGGTCACGCTCAAGCCCTACCTGGGCCAGGTCGGCAACTGGTTGCTGGCGCGCAGTGCGCAGATCGGCGGCGGCATCCTCGAGCTGACCCTGAGCCTGGTGTTCGTGTTCTTTTTCTACCGTGACGGGCCGCGCCTGGCGATGTTCGTGCACCGCCTGCTGGAGCGCTTGATCGGTGAACGTGCCGGTTACTACATCGAATTGGTGGCGGGCACCGTGCAGCGGGTGGTCAACGGTGTGATCGGCACGGCGGCGGCCCAGGCGCTGCTGGCGCTGATCGGTTTCCTGATCGCCGGTGTGCCGGGCGCGCTGGTGCTGGGTATCGTCACCTTCCTGCTCAGCCTGATCCCCATGGGCCCGCCACTGGTGTGGATCCCGGCCACGGCCTGGCTGGCGTGGAAGGGCGACTACACCTACGCAGTGTTCCTTGGTGTGTGGGGCACGTTCATCATCAGTGGCGTGGACAACGTGCTCAAGCCGTACCTGATCAGCCGTGGCGGCAACCTGCCGCTGGTGATCGTGCTGCTCGGGGTGTTTGGCGGGTTGATTGCGTTTGGCTTTATCGGCTTGTTTATCGGCCCGACGTTGTTGGCGGTGGCGTATAGCTTGCTGATGGATTGGAGTGCGACTCAGGCCCAAGGCCGCCGGGAAGACAAGCCGCTGTAACTGAACAGATGGAGATCAGTGTGGGAGCGGGCTTGCCCGCGATTGCGGTGGGTCAGTCACAGATAGGCTAGCTGACCCACCGCCATCGCAGGCAAGCCAGCTCCCACATGGGTATGTGTCGGTCTGTTAGGTTCTTGGTAGCCACATGACAGCAGTCAACCCACCGCCTGGGGTTTCTTCCAGGCTCAGCTTCCCGCCCAAGCGCTCCGCCGCATCCTTGGAAATCGTCATGCCCAGGCCGACGCCACCGGAATTGCGGTTGCGCGAGCCTTCCAGACGAAAGAACGGTTCGAACACCGCCTCACGCTGATCAGCGGCAATCCCCGGCCCGTGGTCGATCACGCGGATGATCAGGGCCTCACGGCTATCCTCCAGCTCGACCCGCGCCGTGCCGGCATAGCGCAATGCGTTGTCGATCAGGTTGTTGAGGCACGAGCGCAAGGCCATCGGTTGTACCTGCAACGGCACGCAGGTGCCGCCGTATTGCACATCGGAGCCTTGGTCCTGGGCGTTCTCGCTCATGGATTCCACCAGTGCCTGCACGTCGAGCCAGTGCCGGGTTTCGCTGGTGCGTTGTTCGTGCAGGTAGCTCAGGGTCGCGTCGAGCATGCCGATCATGTCGTTGAGGTCCTGGCGCATCTGGCCCTGCAACTTGGGGTCTTCGATCTGCTCCAGGCGCAACTTGAGGCGCGACAGCGGCGTGCGCAGGTCATGGGACACCGCACCGAGCATGCGCGCACGCTGGCTGACTTGTTCGCGGATGCGCCGTTGCATCAGGTTGAAGGTCGATGCGGCCTGCTTCGCCTCGCGCGGCCCGGACTCGTCGAGGGGCGGGCTGTCGAGGTCCAGGCTCAGGCGTTCGGCGGCTTCGCTGAGGCGCTGGATCGGCCGGCTCAGCAGCTTGGCGCCGTACCAGGCGGCGATGATCAACGAGATGAACTGGAACGTCAGCGGCACCACTGGCCCGCCAAACCAGGGGCGACGATGTTCCTTGATCAGCGGCACCATGCTGCCGTCCGGTTGCTCGATAAAGGTTTCCTGGGGCGGCGGCGGGGGCGGGCCGTAATAGCGGAACCAGGCGATGGCCAGCACATGGGCGAGGATGATCGCCACCAGCAATACGCCGAACAGCCGCCCGAACAGCGTATTGAAGGTGGCACGCATCAGCCGATATCCCGGGCGTCGAACAGGTAGCCTTCGCCGCGCACGGTCTTGATCAGTTGCGGGGCCTTGGGGTCATCGCCGAGCTTCTGGCGCAGGCGCGAGACCAGCAGGTCGATGCTGCGGTCGAAGGCTTCGATGGAGCGCCCACGGGCCGCATCCAGCAACTGTTCGCGGCTCAGTACGCGGCGCGGCCGTTCGATAAATACCCACAGCAGGCGGAATTCGGCGTTGGACAGCGGCACCACCAGGCCATCGTCGGCCACCAGTTGGCGCAACACGCTGTTCAGGCGCCAGTTGTCGAAACGGATGTTGGCGCGCTGCTCGGTGCGGTCATCGCGCACGCGGCGCAGGATGGTCTGGATGCGCGCCACCAGTTCACGCGGTTCGAACGGCTTGGACATGTAGTCGTCGGCGCCCAGTTCCAGGCCGATGATGCGGTCGGTGGGTTCGCAACGGGCGGTGAGCATCAGGATCGGGATGTCCGACTCTGCGCGCAGCCAGCGGCACAGCGACAGGCCGTCTTCCCCCGGCAGCATCAGGTCGAGCACCACCACGTCAAAGGTTTCCGCCTGCATCGCCACGCGCATGGCCGCGCCGTCGGTGACGCCGGTGGCGAGGATATTGAAGCGCGCCAGGTAGTCGATCAGCAGTTCACGGATCGGCACGTCGTCATCGACAATCAGAGCGCGGGTGTTCCAGCGCTTTTCATCGGCGATCACCGAACCTTTGTGCTCGTCGTTCATAGAGACGGGAGGGGTATGCATAGTGCGATCATCTGCCTGGTTGTGACGGTCAGCATAGGCGCCCAGCCCCATGGCTGGAAGTGCTGGACGGTGGGTCGTGCGGGCGAGGCTAGCGGTGGGGCGTGTTGGGGGCATGTCGTGAATGTATCAGCTTTGAAATAATTGGCCGAAACACACGCCCGAGTGCGCTCTGTCAGTATTTACCGATCATCGGATCCCGCAACGCCGCCGCTTGCGCTACAATCCGCGCCGATTTCGACTTGCCTGAGAGCCCATTCCAATGTCCGTCTGCCAGACTCCTATCATCGTCGCCCTGGATTACCCCACTCGTGACGCCGCACTGAAGCTGGCTGACCAGTTGGACCCGAAGCTTTGCCGGGTCAAGGTCGGCAAGGAACTGTTCACCAGCTGCGCCGCAGAAATTGTCGGCACCCTGCGTGACAAAGGCTTCGAAGTGTTCCTCGACCTTAAATTCCACGATATTCCCAACACCACCGCCATGGCCGTGAAAGCCGCCGCCGAAATGGGCGTGTGGATGGTCAACGTGCACTGCTCCGGTGGCCTGCGCATGATGACTGCCTGCCGTGAAGTGCTGGAACAGCGCAGCGGCCCGAAACCGCTGCTGATCGGTGTGACCGTACTTACCAGCATGGAGCGCGAAGACCTGGCGGGCATCGGCCTGGACATCGAACCACAGGAACAAGTGTTGCGCCTGGCGGCGCTGGCGCAGAAAGCCGGCCTTGATGGCCTGGTGTGTTCGGCGCTGGAAGCCCAGGCGCTGAAGACCGCGCACCCGTCGCTGCAACTGGTGACCCCGGGGATTCGTCCGGCGGGCAGTGCGCAGGATGACCAGCGCCGAATCCTGACCCCGCGCCAGGCGTTGGATGCAGGTTCGGATTACCTGGTGATTGGTCGTCCGATCAGCCAGGCGGCGGACCCGGCCAAGGCGTTGGCGGCAGTGGTCGCCGAGATCGCCTAATCCGATCATTCCCACGCTCTGCGTGGGAATGCCTCCTGTGACGCTCCGCGTCACGCTTGGGGACGCAGAGCGTCCCGAGCTGAATTCCCACGCAGAGCGTGGGAACGATCGAGCATTCAGAACTAGGGTGTGTCAGTTAACCTTCAATACCAACTTCCCAAAGTTCTCACCGTTGAACAACTTCATCAGCGTCTCCGGGAACGTCTCCAGCCCCTCGACAATATCCTCCTTGCTCTTGAGCTTGCCCTGGGCCATCCAGCCGCCCATCTCCTGGCCAGCAGCGGCAAAGCCCGCCGCGTGATCCATCACCACAAAACCTTCCATGCGCGCACGATTGACCAGCAATGACAAATAGTTGGCCGGGCCTTTTACCGCTTCCTTATTGTTGTACTGGCTGATTGCACCGCAAATCACCACCCGCGCCTTCAGCGCCAGGCGGCTGAGCACGGCGTCGAGAATGTCGCCGCCGACGTTATCGAAATACACGTCCACGCCCTTGGGGCACTCGCGCTTGAGCGCCGCGGGCACGTCTTCGTTCTTGTAGTCGATGGCGGCGTCGAAACCCAGCTCATCCACGAGGAATTTGCACTTGTCGGCGCCGCCGGCAATGCCCACCACGCGGCAGCCTTTGATCTTGGCGATCTGCCCGGCAATGCTGCCCACGGCACCGGCTGCGCCGGAGATGACCACGGTGTCGCCAGCCTTGGGCGCGCCGGTGTCCAGCAGGGCGAAGTAGGCGGTCATGCCGGTCATGCCCAGTGCCGACAGGTAGCGCGGCAGCGGCGCCAATTTCGGATCAACCTTGTAGAAACCGCGCGGCTCACCGAGGAAGTAATCCTGCACGCCCAAGGCTCCGTTCACGTAGTCGCCGACGGCAAACTTGGGGTTGTTCGACGCGACCACCTTGCCCACGCCCAGCGCGCGCATGACTTCACCGATGCCCACCGGTGGGATGTAGGACTTGCCTTCATTCATCCAGCCACGCATGGCCGGGTCGAGGGACAGGTATTCATTGCGCACCAGCACTTGCCCGTCCTGCGGCGTACCAACCGGGATTTCCTGATAGGTGAAGGTGTCCCGCGTGGCGGCGCCGACCGGGCGTTTGGCGAGCAGGAATTGGCGGTTGGTCTGGGCAGTCATGGCAGGGACTCTTTTAGAAATGAACCATGATTGATAGACCCAGAACGGCTTGGGAGCAAGGTTAACCGGCCGATGCGAATGCCCGTCGATAGGCTGGGCTGATAGTCACGCCCGTGGACTTATCACTGTGATCCATGCAGCGCCAACCGGCCTTCTGATAGTGCTGACGCGCCCGTCGCCGCGTTGGCTAGACTCGCCCCACGGCTACTTCTCCCAAAGGACATTCCCATGAGCATGACGTTTTCCGGCCAGGTCGCCCTGGTGACAGGCGCCGCCGCCGGTATTGGCCGCGCCACCGCGCTGGCGTTCGCCGCCGAAGGTTTGAAGGTGGTGGTTGCCGACCTGGACGCCGCGGGCGGCGAAGGCACTGTGGCGCTGATCCAGCAGGCGGGCGGTGAAGCGCTGTTTGTGCGCTGTAACGTCACCCTTGAAGCGGACGTGCAACAACTGATGGCGCGCACGGTGGCCGCCTATGGTCGCCTGGACTACGCCTTCAACAATGCCGGGATCGAGATCGAGAAGGGCAAGCTGGCCGATGGCAGCCTTGATGAGTTCGACGCCATCATGGGTGTCAACGTCAAAGGCGTGTGGTTGTGCATGAAGTATCAACTGCCGCTGTTGCTGGCCCAGGGCGGCGGGGCGATCGTTAACACCGCGTCGGTGGCGGGTTTGGGCGCAGCGCCGAAGATGAGTATTTACGCGGCTTCCAAACATGCGGTGATCGGCCTGACCAAGTCGGCGGCCATCGAGTACGCGAAAAAGCACATCCGCGTGAATGCGGTGTGCCCGGCGGTGATCGATACGGATATGTTCCGCCGCGCCTATGAAGCCGACCCGCGCAAGGCTGATTTTGCCGCCGCCATGCACCCGGTCGGGCGTATCGGCAAGGTCGAGGAAATCGCCGCTGCCGTGCTGTATTTGTGCAGCGACGGCGCCGCGTTTACCACCGGCCAGGCATTGGCGGTGGACGGTGGCGCAACGGCTATCTAGGACCTGCAAACGCACCCCACCTGAAAAGGTTAGGGGTGCTGTGGGGTTTTTCCATAGCTGGCAAAACGCCGCGTCCTAATGTGTATCAGTAGGTAAATAATCCAATAGAATCAATACTTTAGTAAAACTTGGCGAGCGGCTGCGACGTACTTCTGTGCTTAACTCTTGCGGGTTGAATAACAGACAGTGAAGTGAGTGGCTCATGGATTTAGGGATCGATCGACAAGCCCTTGTACCGGTGGTGCAACAGATCATCAGCGCGGTGGCGGAATGGATTCGCAAAAGCGGGGTGAGCCCTGGCACGCGTCTGCCCTCCATCCGCCAATTGGCCCTCGACAACCTGCTCAGCCAATCCAGCGTCATCGAGGCCTTTGAGCGCATGGTGGCCCAGGGGCTGCTGGCCTCGAAGCCGGGTTCAGGCTTTGTTGTGGCCCAGCCCTCCGCCCACCACGAGCACCATTGGTATGAGGGGGCGGAACACGACTGGGGGGCCTTTACCGACAGCCCGCTGGGTGAGCTGAAACTGGGGTGTGGCTGGTTGCCGGATGCCTGGCGCGAAAGCGATGATATCAGCTATGCGATCCGCGAGGTCAGCCGCACCGACACCGGCGGTGTGTTCAACTACAGCACGCCGCTGGGGTTGCCGGTGCTGCGCGAACAATTACTCAAGTGCCTGACCCGTATGCACGTGCCCAGCAGCCTGGACCGCATTCTCACCACCCAGGGCGCCAGCCAGGCCCAGGACCTGCTGATACGCACCTTGCTCAAAGCCGGCGACACGGTGGTGGTGGAAACCCCTGGCTACGGCAACCTTTATCGCCAGTTGGCCTTCCAGGGCGTCAAGCTGCTGGAGGTGCCACGTACCCGTGGCGGCCCCGACATTGCGGTGCTCGAAGCGCTGTTGCAGGTTCATCGCCCCAAATGCCTGTTTATCAGCAGCCTTTATCACAACCCTACCGGCACCAGCCTGTGTCGCACGGTGGCCGAGCGCTTGCTGCAACTGGCCCAGGCCGAAGATTTCCTGATCATTGAAGAAGACGTCTATGGCGACCTGCAACATGCCAGCTGTACGCGTCTGGCAGCGTTGCCCCATGATGATCGGGTGATCTACATCTCCAGTTTCTCCAAGACCTTGAGCAGCGCGCTGCGGGTGGGCTACCTCAGTGCCAGCACCGCGATCATCGCGCAGTTGGTAAACCTCAAGACCCTGACCGGCCTCGGCACCTCGCGGTTTGCCGAGGCGGTGGTGGCCACGCTGCTGGCCAATGGCACCTATCGCAAGTGGGTGCAACGCCTGCGCAAGCGCCTGAACACGCAAATGTCCGCCACCCTGCAAGTGCTGGAGGACGAGGAGTGGGAGGTGTTTGCCGTGCCCGCCGGTGGCATGTTCCTGTGGGCACGCCCGGGAGTGGGGGATCGTGGGCGGTTGCCGGTGTGTGCCCGTCGACTGGGCGTGCTGCTGTCGCCCGGGGCGCTGTTCAGCCCGACGGCTGAGCACAGCGATTGGCTGCGGATCAATGTGGCCTATGCGGCTGATCAGCGCGCCTTGGCGTTGTTCCGCAGCATGGGGCCTGCCAGATCGACCTCGACCATTCTGAAAACGACGAGCGTGTAGCTTTTTGCCATTATTGTGGCGCCAATGTCTTGTGTCGGTGGCCCGTGGTTGCGAATCTCGTTGCTGGTCAATCGGGCGGGCTGGCAGCTGCCATTGCAAGAGGGTTCAAGTGCAATGATTTCAGGCGTGCAACGACGTTTCGCCAACCTCGGTATGGCGAAGAAACTGGGCTTGGGCTTTCTCTTGGTGCTGTTGCTGACGGCGCTGGTGGCGGCGATCGGGGTGTGGTCGCTGCAAACCGTGGGTCAGCGTTTTGCAGGCCTCAACAGCATGTCTTCACTGAACAGCGGCTTGCTCAAGGTGCGCTTGATCGAGCAGGACTACGCGCTGCACGCCGACCCCAAGGCCGTCGACGCCTTGCATGCCAGCGTCGAGGCCTTGGCGGCCCTGGCGGCGAGCCTCAAGGCGCAGTCGCCGGCCAATGTGCCGGCCATGACTGACGTCGAGCAAGCCCTGGCTGCCTACCGCAAGGCGTTCGACGAGTTTGTCGAGCTGACCCAGACCAAGGACCTGGCGTTGGAGATGGCCAGTTGGTCGGTGTCCAGCGTGGCCAACAACCTTGACGTATTGCAGGCCGGCCTGGCGGACGACGGCGCCTATGGCCTCAAAGAAAGCCAAGGCAAGGAGGGCGCCGAATTTATCGAGCAGGCGGGGCAGGTCAGCCAAGTGTCGCGCCTGATGTTGCAGGCGATGAACGAGGCCCACGTGCGCCTGGATCAGAGCCGCAAGGGTGATGAAGACAGCGGCGAACAAGGCAAGATCGAGCAGGCCGACCAGGCGCTGGCCCAGGTCGAACAGTTGAAAACCTCGGTCAAGGACCCTGGCTACCAGACAGTGCTCAACGAGGTCTCCGGGCATATTGCCGCGTTCAGCGAGAAACTCGGTGAGTACACCGGCCTGTTGGCGCAGGAAAAGATCGTCTACAAACAGCTGCATGAGCGCGCCGAGCAGGTGGTCAACCGGGTCAACCAGGCCTATGCCGCCGAAGACCAGTCGATGCAGGCGCAATTGCAAAAAAGTACCTTGCTGATCATCGGTTCGTCCGCCCTGGCCCTGTTGGTGGGGTTGATTGCGGCGCTGGTGATTACGCGCTTGATCGTCGCGCCGCTGCGCAGTGTGATCGCCGTCGCGCAGCAGATTGCCGCGGGTGATTTGAGTGGGCGCATGGAGGTCAGCCGCCGCGATGAAATCGGCCAGCTGATGCAGGCGATGCAGCAGATGGGCAATGGTTTGAGCCAGATGGTCAGCGGGTTGCAGGCGGGCATCGAACAACTGGCCAGTTCGGCGCATTCGCTGTCCAGCGTCACCGAGCAGACCAATGTCGAGGTCAGCAGCCAGAAGGAAGAAACCGAGCAAGTGGCCACGGCGATGAACCAAATGACCGCCACCGTGCACGACGTGGCGCGCAACGCCGAACAAGCCGCCCAGGCCGCGCAGACCGCCGACAGCAAGGTGGACAGCGGCCAGCAGGTGGTGCGCCAGAGTTTGCAGCGGATCGAGTTGCTCGCCAGCTCCAGTACCAGCGCCAGTGCCAGCATCGACAGCCTCAGTGCCGAAATCCAGAACATCGGCACGGTGCTGGGGGTGATCAAGAGCGTGGCCGAGCAAACCAACCTGCTGGCCCTCAATGCCGCCATCGAAGCCGCTCGCGCCGGGGAACAAGGCCGTGGTTTTGCGGTGGTGGCCGATGAAGTGCGTGCGCTGGCCAAGCGCACCCAGCAATCCACCGAAGAAATCGAGCGGCTGGTCAGCACCTTGCGCAGCGCGGCGCAGTCGTCGGTGCAGCAGATCCAGCACAGTGGCGAGTTGGTAAAACTGGCGGTGAGCGACGCGCTGGAAACCGAGAGCGCCCTGGGCAGCATCGCCACGGCGGTGTCGTTGATCCAGCAGATGAACCAGCAGATTGCCGCGGCGGCCGAGGAACAAAGCTCGGTGGCCGAAGAGATCAACCGCAGTGTCACCAGCATTCGCGCCAGCGCCGATCAGTCGGCGTTGAGCATGCAGGGCAATGCCGCGTCGAGCATCCAGTTGGCGCAGTTGGGCGCGGAACTCAAGGGCATGGTCGGGCACTTCCGCCTGTGATCGCTACACGCCTGTAGCGACCAGGGAGGAGGGCGGTCAGGCGTGGTTGGCGAGGAAGGTCAGCAGCGCCTCATTGACGAAGTCGGGGTTCTCCCGGGCGCTGATATGCCCGGCTTCCGGGATCAGGATCAGGCTACAACCGATCAACTCGGCCATTTCCCGGGACTCGGCGGGTGGCCGGGGTTTGTCCTGCTCGCCGCACATCACCAGGGTGGTGTCGGCGTCCAGGCGCGGCAGTTGCTCCAGTACATCCTCGCGGCTGAAGATCAGGCGGCCCAATGGCACGATGCTTTGCAGTAGGCGCTCGCGGGGAAAATCCTGCAGGGCGTGGCGAAAGTCCTGATACAGCGCGGACTCGCGGTCGATTTCTGCGCGGAAGAAGATCGGTGCGATCACGTCCAGCAACGGCTCGGGAATGGCGCCGGCGTCTTCGATCATCTTGAACAGCGAGAAGTAGTATTGGCGCGTGGCTTCGGGCTCGGCACCGAGGTGGGTGTCCATCAGCACCAGGCTGTTGATGCGCTCGGGCGCCAGCAGCGCCAGGCGTGCGCCCCACATGCCGCCAACCGACAGACCCACCAGGTTGACCTGGGCAATGTCCAGGTGGTCGAGCAGCGCCAAGGCCTGACGGGCAAGATCATCGAGGGACTCGGTGCGGTTGGGCAGCGGGCCCGATTCGCCGTGGCCCCACAACTCGGGGACGATCACGCGGTATTGTTGTGACAGGGCTTCGATCTGCGGCGCCCACATCGTGTGGTCCCACAGGTAGCTCGACCCTAGCAGCACGGCGGGGCCGCTGCCTTGGTCGATGTAGTGCAACGGTTGTCCATCTATCACGGTGACAGGCATAGCAGGCCTCTGACTTCACGGAGTGAGGGGCACTTTTTTACGCTAGAAGGGGGCGGGGCGATAGATGCAAAGTGATGGCACGTGGCGAACCAGGTTCGCCACGTGGGAGCGGGGGCGATCAGTCGTAGATGACTTTCTTTTTCCACTCGGCGTCGGCGTCGACGACCTTCAGGCCTTCGGTCAGTTCGTTGACCTCGTCCTCGGCGGGCTTGCTGTTGGTCAATACCGTGGAGTTGGCGCGGGCCAGTTGTGACTCCAGCAATTGCAGTTGCGCGGCGTAGATCACCGGCTCCGGCTGCTTGCGCAGGTACTGCACGCCACGTTCGAAGGCGAGGCGCGCCTGGCCTGGCTGGCCTTGTTGCAGGGCATGCTGGCCGAGGTTGTTGAAGAACTCGATGTGCAGCAGCACGAGGATGTGGCGGATTTCCTTGATCCAGTGCTTGGCTTCGTTGGTCGGCAGGAAACCATCCTGGGCGGCGCGGGTGACTTGGCCGTGCAGGGCTTCGAGCAGGAAACGTACGTCCTTGGCCTTGGCTTCGGTCTGGATCGGCGCCGGTGGGTTATTCACCGGGATCGATTCGCCCTGGGCAATCAATGCGTTCAGTTCGGTGATACGGGCCTTGAGCGCTGCACTGGTCTTGTTGAGGTTGAGCAGGCGCTGGTTGACGTTGAGTTCCAGGCGGGTCATCAGCAGCTTGAGCGCCGGGGTCATCAACTGGCCAGGGAACGTCTCGGTGATTTCACCGCAGCGACGCAGGCGATCATTGAGCTCGATCACGGTGCGCTGCTTTTCCAGTTTGTTGTTTTCCACCACGTGGTTCATGTAGCCAATGGCGATCAGTATTACGATCCCGGCTATTACCAGCAGGGTGATCAGGAGTGGTGTCACCGGTGTGACCTCTTTGTAGGGTTTGCAGTGGAGTGTAGTGATTGGGGCATCTGGCGGATAGGACTGATCGACCAGTTGCCCAGGTAGATTCTTCTATATAGGTAATCGTTCCCTGCATAGATGCACATTGCCATCATTTGCTGCGGCGAACTATAACGCCTTGTCGTGCGCCAGAATATAGGCGCCAAGGCGCAGACAGGCAGATTGCCTGCGCCGTCCGGGAAAGCACGGCGAAGTCATTGATTTTAATAAATTTATCCTTGGGGGTTGACGACCTATCAATCCATCCATAGAATGCGCGCCACTTAACGCGGAAAGCACTCAGCGAAACGCTGTTAGGTAGTGAAGTTGTACGTGTGTCCCCTTCGTCTAGTGGCCTAGGACACCGCCCTTTCACGGCGGTAACAGGGGTTCGAGTCCCCTAGGGGACGCCATATTGCGGGAATAGCTCAGTTGGTAGAGCACGACCTTGCCAAGGTCGGGGTCGCGAGTTCGAGTCTCGTTTCCCGCTCCAAATTTAAGCAGTGTTGCCCTCGGGTGGCACTGAGTGAAACCAGGGCATGGTCTTCGGATCTAATCTCTGGACACTGAAATACACACCATGTGTTTCAGTTGTGTGTCCCCTTCGTCTAGTGGCCTAGGACACCGCCCTTTCACGGCGGTAACAGGGGTTCGAGTCCCCTAGGGGACGCCATTTTGCGGGAATAGCTCAGTTGGTAGAGCACGACCTTGCCAAGGTCGGGGTCGCGAGTTCGAGTCTCGTTTCCCGCTCCAATTTAAGCAGTGTTGCCCTCGGGCGGCACTGAGTGAAACCAGGGCATGATCTTCGGATCTAACCTCTGGGCACTGGAAGACACACCATGTGTTCCAGTAGCGTGTCCCCTTCGTCTAGTGGCCTAGGACACCGCCCTTTCACGGCGGTAACAGGGGTTCGAGTCCCCTAGGGGACGCCATTTGCGGGAATAGCTCAGTTGGTAGAGCACGACCTTGCCAAGGTCGGGGTCGCGAGTTCGAGTCTCGTTTCCCGCTCCATATTCAACAAAAACGCCGATCAGAGATGATCGGCGTTTTTGTTTGTGCGCGATTGATCGTTCCCACGCTCTGCGTGGGAACGCCTCTTGGGACGCTCCGCGTCCCGCGTGACGCAGAGCGTCACAAGGAGCATTCCCACGCAGAGCGTGGGAACGATCCAATCCGTCAGGATCAGAGCTTCGGCAACTGCCCGACACGCCCCATCATTTCCGTGACGATCTGCAAGTCCAGCAGGAACTGATCCACCGTCTTGAACTCATTGTCGGTGTGCCCGGTGTACTTCACTTCCGGCCGCGCCAGGCCGAATTGCACGCCATTGGGCAGTTCATGCACGGACGTCGCGCCGGCCGAGGTGCCAAACTTGTGCTCCATGCCCAGGTTTTCGCTGGCCACCGCCAACAGCGCCTTGACCCACTCGCCTTCCGGGTTGCGGTACATCGGCTCGGCCACCGAGTAGGTGAAGCTCACCTTGACCTTGGTCTGCTTGTCCCACGCACTCAGCTTGTCGGCGATTTCCTTTTTCAGCGTTTCCGGGGATTTGCCCTTCGGCACCCGCAGGTTCACCGCCAGCTTGAACGCCTTGTCATCCAGGCCAACAAAGGTCAGCGAGGTGGTCAGCGGGCCCATGAAATCGTCAGCGAACCCTACGCCCAACTTGCCGCCCAGGTAATCCAGGCCCCAGTTGTCGGACGCATACCGCGCGGCGTCGGTGATGTGGTTGTGCTTGAGGGCGATCTTGCCATCAACGCTGTGGATCAGCTCCAACATGCGCGCCACCGGGTTGATGCCGGACTCGGGTTCGGAGGAGTGCGCGGAAACGCCGGTCACCGTCAGCTTGACCTCTTTACCGACCACCTTGGCCGTCACCTCGAAGTCGCCGCCATTGTTCTTGGCATAGTCAGCGCCGGCCTGTTGCAGGCGGGCGGCGAGTTCGGCGGGTTTGTCGCTGACCAAGGTCGCCACCGAGGCCGAGGGAATCTGGTTGGTGGCCATGCCCCCGGTCATTGCGATGATTTCCGCACCTTTGCCTTCGCCCTTGCGGCGCGGGAAAGTGGCCATCACGGTGCCGTAGCCTTTTTCGGCGATCACCACTGGGTAGCCGCCGTCCAGCGCCAGGTTGTACTGCGGCGTCGGGTTGTGTTCGAAGTAATAGGGAATTGCGTCGCCGGAGGTTTCCTCGGTGGTGTCCACCAACAGCTTGAACGTGCGTGCGAGCGGCAGTTTCTCTTCCTTGATCACCTTCATCGCATACATCGCCACGACGATGCCGTTCTTGTCATCCTCGGTGCCACGCCCGTACATGCGGTCGCCGATCAGCGTGACTTTGAACGGATCGAGCTTGGTGCCGTCCTTCAGCACCCAGTTTTCCGGTGTGACCGGCACCACGTCGGCGTGGGCGTGAATGCCGACCACTTCATCGCTGGCACCTTCCAGGGAAATTTCATACACACGGTTGTCGACGTTGCGGAAGTTCAGGTTGAAGGCTTTGGCCAGGTCCTGGATCTTCGCGGCGATCTTGAGGAATTCCGGGTTTTTGTACTGCGGCAGGCCGTCGATATTGAAGGTGGGGATTTCCACCAGTTCGCGCAGGGTTTCGGTGGCCGCCTTGCCGTATTTCACCCGCGTGTAGATGCCCAGCAGCCGATTGATTTCGTTCTGCTGCTCGGCGCTCAGGGTTTTGTTGTCGAGAAAGGTGCTGATCGCCGGGCCGACGTCGGCGGTTTTGCCCAGGTCGCCCTTGGCCAGGGTGCCGAGGAAACCACGGAAATCCGTGACGGACGTTTCGTTGAAACTCTTCAGAATCGCCGTGCTTTGCTCGGCGCTGATGTTGGCGAAGGCGGGGGTGGCGATCGCCGAGAGGCTGGCTGCGAACAGGGTGGCAGCCGCCAGTTGCTTGAGTGGGAAGGGCATTGTTGGAGCATTCCTTGGCAGGTAGTGAGAAAGAGGTTTCTGACTAAAGTGTCAGAAACATTTCCACACACTACCATTACCCGGGTGCCGATCGTCAATGCTGGCCAGGGTGGGGCGCGGGGTATTCCTTGTCTATCTCCAGGGCTCTAGCGTAAGGCCCATCCCACAACTGTTCATGTAATTGCCCCACGCGCTTGGCCATCGCTGCATTGCGCATTACCACCTCCAGGTTGCGCGAATTATCCAGGTAGCCCCCCAGCCAATTGCTGGTGCCAACCCAGGCCACTTGCCCGTCGATCTCCATGGTCTTGCTGTGGATCACCCGCGCGTAGGGGATAAAGCCTTGCTTGGCTTCCGGCAGGGTGACGATCTTGACCTGTACGTTGGGCAGCACTGCCAGGCTCTTGAGGTAGGGCAGTTCCAGCTTGTCGGTGTTCCAGTTGGACACCATCAGCTTGATCGACACTCCTCGTGCCGCGGCTGCACGGATGGCGTTGTCGATGACCGCGTAGTACGGACGAGTGCGATCGGGCCCGTAGGACAGCGGTGCGTAGTCCAGCAGTTGTACCCGCACTTCCTGTTTTGCTTCGCTCAGCAGGCTCGGCAGTTCCAGCTGTGAGTCGCCGACGCCGGGCGGGTTGTAGCGTTGTGGGCTGGCCACCAGGTAATTGCCGGTGCGCGGCGGCTCTTTACCGGCGACGGGCAACGGCACCGGTTGGTTGGCGGCCAGCGCCGCCTGGGCTTGCCAGTCCTGGTCAAAGATCGCCTGCACTTGGCCAACCACACCGGCATCGCTGATGCGCAACCCGGTTTCGTGGATATGTTCCAGGGAGCGCCAGTCGAAATTCTGGCTGCCGACAAACGCCTGCTTGCCGTCCACCACCAGGTATTTGGCGTGGATGATGCCGCCGCTCAGTTGGCCGTAGGCCAGCACGCGGAAGGTGAGGTTGGGGATCGCGCGCAAGCGTTCCAGCGTGGAAGCTTCCGATAATTTCAGGCCTTTTTCTTCGAGCAGGAAACGAATTTTCACACCGCGTTTGCCGGCGGCTTCCAGGTGTTCGATGACGGTGTCCATCACCGAGCCGGGATGGTCGGCGGCGTAGAACTGGCCGATATCAATGCTGCTCTTGGCGCCGTCAAACAGTTCGATCCACACCGGGCCGGGCTGGCGCAAATCGTCGGTGCCGAGGGCGGTGTCCACGGGCACGGTGTGCACCAGTTCAAACCCCGCAATTGAAAAGTCCGCCTGGGCCAGCGGACTGAGGAGCAAGCCGGCGAGGCCTGCGATGCGCAATTTCAAGGAGATGGGCATAGGTCTTCCTACCAGGAAAAAAGCGGGCGCATTGCGCGCCCGCTCAAACGATCATGCAGTACGGCTATGCAGCGGCGTGGGCACCAGGTGCGGCACTTCGCTCTGCACGCGGGCACCGGTGGCGGCGCGGATCAGCAGGATTTTCAGCTGGTCGTTGATGCGCTCCAGGCTGTCCTGGAAAAAGTTGTGGAACACCACGCAGAACAGCGCGATGGCGATCCCCAAGCCGGTCGCAAACAACGCCGTACCGATGCCACCGGAAATCTGCCCAGGGTCGGACACACCGGCCGACGCCAACGCCTTGAAGGTGTCGATAATGCCGAGGATGGTCCCCAGCAGGCCCAACAGCGGCGCGGCGGTGGTGATGGTTTCGATGATCCACAGGCTGCGGGCCAACGGTGCGCGGGTGGTCAGATACTGGGTTTCGATGACGTCATCCAGATCCTTGCGTGAGCCGTGGCTGGCTTTCTGTGCCAGGACCGGCAACACCATGCTCAACGGCAGGCTGTCGCGACGGGTCAGGCTTTCCGGCAAGTCGCGCTCGCTGTGCACATTGGCGCCGAGCACCTCGGTCAATGCGCGGGCCTGGCGGCGCACATAGGCGAAGTACAGGCCACGCTCGATGGCGATAAAGATGGCGATGGCCATCGCGGCATACATCACATAGAAGGTGATGTCGTGGAGCACATTCATGTCCATGTTCCGTTACCTCGCTGTTAGAAATTGGCTTCCAGGGACACCGTCACGGTGCGTTCCAGGCCGACGATGTAGGCCGGGTCGCCGTCGCGGAAACCGCTGTAGCTGGCCGCGTTGGTCTTGGTGGTGTACACGCCGTCCAGGTACTTCTTGTCGAACAGGTTGTCGACGTTCAGGCGCAGGGTCGCGTCCTTGACCACCTTCTTGTCCACCGGCAGGTAGATACCGGCGCCGGCGTTGAACACGGTGCGCCCGGAGATGGCTTCGTCGTTGGTCAGGTCGCCGTAGAGCTTGCTGGTGTACTTGCCGCCGAAGGTGCCGTAGAAGCGCCCGTCGTCGTAGCCGATGTTGGCGGCCAGCATGTTTTTCGGCACGTTGGCGAACTGCTTGCCGCTGGTGGGCAACACGATTGCCTTGCCGGCGTTGTAGACGGTCAGGTCGTCCTGCTGCTCGGCCTTGGTGTAGGTGTAGGAGGTGTAGTAGTTGAAGTGATTCGGCAGCAGGCCGCTCCACTCCAGTTCCAGGCCGCTGTTGTTGACGGAGCCGGCGTTGATGTCGGCGAAGTCGCCGTTGATGTCTTTGGACGAGACCTGGCGATCCTTGAACTGCATGTAGAACAAGGTGGCGGCCACGGTCATGTCGTCACCGGTGAAGCGCCAGCCCAACTCGTGGTTCCAGCTGGTTTCCGGCTTGGAGTTGATCGAGTCCAGGCCCTTGTCGTACAGCACGTAGTTCTGCGGGATGCGCATGTTGCGCGACAGGCTGTAGAACAACTGGTCCTGCTCGTCCAACTGGTACTTGAGGCCGACGTTGGGCAGCAGTTTGTTGTAGGTCTGGTTACGTTTTTCCGCCTGTTCGGTGAGGCTGCCGTGGTTGGTGCCGTCACGCTTGACGTTCATGTAGGCGAGGCCGGCGACCAGGGTCCAGTCCGGGTTGATGTACCAGGTGTCCTGGGCCCAGACCTTTTGTGCCGGGGTCACGGTGAAGCGGTCGCGACCTTGCACGGTGTTGCCGTTGGCATCGACCACCGAGTCGGCGTCTGGCCAGGTGTCGGTGGGCTTGCCGCTGTTTTTCAGGGCAATGAACGGCTGGGTCTGGCTTTGGCGCGCGCGCTCATACCAGTAGCCGAATTGCAGGCTGTGTTCGCCCAGGTCCCAGTTCAGCTTGGTGGTGATGCCCGGGCGCCAGGTCTGGGTGCGCGAAGGGCGGTAGTACACGCCGGTGGTGGAGGAGCCGTCGGCGTTGTACTGCGCGGCGGTCGGCAGGTTGCTCAGGTCGAACACGCCGCCGGCGTTGGAGCCACGGTTGAGCGCATAGCTGGAAGAGCCGACGCCGCTGCCATTGCCCCAGTAGTAATACGGGATCACCGACAGGGCCAGGTTATCGGCCAGTTTGAATTGGGTGTTGAGCACGCCGGTAAAGGTCTGGAACGGGTTCTGCGCCAGGGCGTAATAGCTGTTGAGCTTGCCGTTGCTGCCCACGGTCGGTGTGGCCGGGTAGGGGTCGTACTTGCGACCGTTCTGCTGGTACTGGGCCTTGGTCAACTGGCTGTAACTGTTGTTGTCCTGCTCGTGGTACTTGAGGATCAGGTTGGCGGTGTTGCCGTTGCCGGCATCGAAGAAGCTGTTCCACTCCACCTTGTCTGCACGTACTGCGCCCGAGCCGCGCCACATCTGGCCTTCGGTGTGGGACGCCGACAGCCAGTTGCTCAGGCCGTTGATCTCGCCGGTGTTGAGCCGCGCGAAGGTTTTGCGCGTGGCGTTGCTGCCCATGACCTGTTTGACGAACGCGCCGGTTTCCTTGGTCGGGCGGATGGTCACGATGCCGATGTTGCCGCCGCTGGAGCCGATGTGCGGGCCGTCGGCTTCTGCCGAGCCTTGAGTGACGAAGATCTGGTCGATGTTTTCCGGGTCGCCCAGCAGGTTGGAATACAGCGCGTAGTTGCCCGAGTCGTTGATCGGCATGCCGTCCACCGACATGCCCACCTGGTCGGAGTTGAGCCCGCGCATGGTGAAGCGGAAACCGGACAGGCCGGTGTTGTCTTCGCTGGAGATATTCAGTCCCGGGGTGTACTTGAGCTTGTCCACGGCGTTGCCGGTGGCGGTCTGTTTATCCAGCGCCTCCTTGGTCACCGTGGAGCGGCCCTTGATGCTTTCTTCCTGCACCATATAGCCGCCACCTGCTGTGGCCTTGCCCTGTACGCCGATAGTGCCGACGTCGCTGCCGCTGGTGTCGGCCATGGCCATGCCGTGGCCCATGCTTGCGGCAACGAGTGCCAGATGAATCCGTGTGAACCTCATCAGTGTCGTCCTGGTGTCGGGTGCTTATTGCACGCTGTAGTTGAAGGTGGCGGTGAAGCGATGCTCATTGCTCCCCCCGAATGCTTGCTCGGGGAACGGTTTGACTTGCTTGATGCGACGCAAGCTGTTGGCGGCGGCCCGGTTGAGCAACATGCTCGAGGCCTGGGTCTGCACACCGGAGTCGAGAACCCGACCCTGGCGATCTACCAGCAACCACACCACCACCTCGCCGGTCGGGCGTTCGAGGGACGCCTGGCGGCCGGTGGGGTATTGCTTGTAGCTGTCCAACTCGTTGCGCAAGCCCTTGAGGTAACCGCCTTCCAAGGCCTGGCCATCGACCTTCGGCGGCGCGGGTGGGGCCGGTGTCGGCGCGACCTGGGCCACGGCGGCGGGTGCCGGTTTGGCGGCCACCGGTGGCGGGGTTGGCGTCGGCGTGGGTGTTGGCTTGGCGACCACGGGCTTGGGCACCGGCTTGGGCTTTGGCTTTGGCTCAGGTTTTGGCAGGGGTTTGGGGGGCGGTGGCGGCGGGGCCGGTTCGGCCTCTTCGTCCTCGATCACCGGCGGTGGCGGCTCTTGTTCCACCACCGGTTCCGGGACCACTTCCGGCTCCGGCTCGACCAGGGCCAGTTCCACCGCCGACTCGTCATACACCGGCTCGACCTTCAAGGTCTGCGACTGGATGCCCATCGCAATCAGCACCAGAGCGATCACGGCCGGGACACTGCCCAGCAGCTGACGTGCACGAAACAGGACGTACATGATCAGGACTTACGCGTGGCAATGGACACGGAGGTAAAGCCACCCAGGCGCAGGGTGTCCATCACTTCCACCAGGCGCGAAACCTCCACGCCTTTGTCGCTGTTGACGATGATCGTCGACTTGGTATCGGGCTTTTCTGCGGCCTTCAACGCCGGCACCAAGGCCTCGACGGTGAGGTCCTTGCCGTCCAGTTGCAACTGGCCCGCCAAACCCAACGTCAGGATGAATTTGTTCTGCGGCTTGAGCTGCTGCGAACTGCTGGCGCTGGGCAATTGGGTCTTCATGCCGAGGGCCGGAATCACGTTCAGGCTCACGAGTACGAAAAACACCAGGAGGAACATCATCACGTCGATCATCGGGATCAATTCGATGTGCGCCTTGCGTTTTTTCGGTTCGTCCCAGGTTCTCATTCCGCTACCCCGTTATTGAATTAGGGGCGACACGCTAACAACCAAAAATGACCGATTGGTTAACTTTAATTGACGTTTTTAGGGCTCTAGGACAGGTCTTGCGGACGACTCTGTGGTCATTTTCACGACGTAACAGAATTGAAATCCAGCAGGGGCATTCTCAGAAACTTTACATCGAGGGCCCTGAGGAATGAGTAGCGAATTGCCACATCTGTCCACCCCGCGCCTGCTATTGCACGGCCTGGAAACACACCAGGCCGAGACCCTGTCCACACTCGCCAACGGGCCGAAAATCGCCGACAACACGGCCAATATTCCGTCGCCCTATACCCTGGAAACGGCGCATACCTTTATTGACGGTATGGCTGAGAAATACCGTGCGGGCGATTTGCTCAGCCTGGGCATGCATGTCGTCGAAACGGGCGAATTGGTTGGCATCGTCAGCCTGCGACTCAACACGCGGCACCGCTACGGGCACCTCGGCGGTTGGGTGGCGGCGCACTGTCGCAACAAGGGCTACGGCGCCGAGGCGGCGAAGGCGGTGATGGATTTTGGCTTCGCTGAGTTGGGTTTGCAGCGCGTCGGCAGCCAGTGCTTTGGCCGCAATAAGGAATCGGCGCGGGTGATGGAGAAAATCGGCCTGCGCTTTGAGGGCTGCATGCGCGAGGCGTTTCTCAAGAACGGCGTGTTCGAGGACTTGCTCGGCTTTGCCGTGGTGCGTGAGGACTGGGAGCGTCCCTCGTGAGTGGCTTGGTGGACCATGACCGCCGCCGGATCTTGACCGGGCTGGCGGTGGGCTCGGCGTTTGCGATCCTCAGCCCGTTTGCGCGCAGTGCCGGGGTGGATTATCCGTTCACCCTCGGCGTTGCCAGCGGCGACCCACTGCCGGACGGCTTTGTGATCTGGACGCGCCTGGCGCCGTTGTTCAACGCCGCCGATGGCGGTGGTGGCTTGAGCCGTGCAGTGCCAGTGCGTTGGCGAGTGGCCAGCGATGCGGGGATGACGCGCATCGTGCGCCAGGGCGAGGTGATGGCCAGCGCGCGGTTTGCCCATTCGGTACACGTTGAAGTGGCCGGGTTGGAAGCGGGCCGACCGTATTGGTATCAGTTCGATGGCCTCGGCGCGCAGAGCCCGGTGGGGCAGGCCCGCACGGCGCCGCCGTTGCACGCCAGCGTGGCGGCACGGGTGGGGTTTGTGTCGTGCTCGCATTGGGAGCGCGGGTATTTCAGCGCCTATCGTCACCTCGCCGCCGAGCAGCCGGACCTGGTGTTTTTTCTCGGTGACTATATCTACGACAGTTCCTACGCTCCGTCGTCGGGCAAAGTCATTCGCTCCCATGGCAGTGGCAACGCGGTAAGCCTCAGCGACTACCGTAACCGCTATGCCCTGTACAAGACTGATCCCGACTTGCAGGCCTTGCACGCCGCAGCCCCCAGCGTCGCGACCTGGGACGATCATGAAGTGCAGAATGACTACGCCAACCAATGGTCCCAGGACCCGAAAATCCCGGTTGCGCAGTTTCTCCTACAGCGCGCGGCGGCTTACCAGGCCTATTACGAACATATGCCGCTACGGGCCAGTAGCCTGCCGAAAGGCGCGGACATGCGCATCTACCGGCGCCTGGACTACGGCCAACTGGCGCGTTTCCATGTGCTCGACGGCCGCCAGTACCGCTCCGAGCAACCGTGCATTCCTGCTAACGGCAGCCACCAAGGCCATCTCGCCGCCAACCTCTGCCATGACTTGCGCGACCCCGGCCGCACCATGCTCGGCTGGCAGCAAGAGGCCTGGCTGGATCAGGGTTTTGCGCAGTCGCAGGCGCAGTGGAACGTGATCGCCCAGGATTTGCTGGTGGCGCCGCTGATCCAGCGTGACCTGACTGACCACAAGCCCGGACGTTGGACCGATGGCTGGGATGGCTACATGGCCAACCGCGCGCGAATGCTGGCGTCTATCGCGCGCAACCGGGTCAAGAATCCGGTGTTCTGGGGCGGGGATATTCATTCGTTCTGGGTCACCGACCTGCACGCGGATGGCAACAACCCGGACTCGCCGATTGTCGCGACGGAGTTTGTCGGCACGTCGGTGACCTCGGATGGGCCGCCCTTTGAGGCGTTCAGCAAACTGCTGCCGCTCAACCCTCATGTGAAGTTTTTCGACAGCCGTCAGCGTGGGTATGTGTCGGTGCAGATCGAGGCGGACAAGATGCTGACCAACTTGCGCGTGATTACCGATCCGCGCGACCCGAATGCCACGGTGGCGACGCTCAAGTCGTTTGTGGTGGAGCCGGGGCGGGCGGGGGCGATAGCGGTTTAGTCCAGGCTGTAGCGCACCGACAACGTGCCCTTTTTCTCCGACAAGGCCAGGATTGTCACCTGGCCCAGCTCGCCCAAGGCCTGGACGTGTGTACCGCCGCAGGCATAGGCCGGCAACTCACCAAAGCCGACTTCACGGGTGCCGTCTTCCAGGTTCATGTGGCGCGGGTAGTCCGCCGCGATCCATTGGTTGATCTGCTGTTGGATCGCGTCGGCGTCCATGTCTTGCGCCGCTTCGCCACGGATAAAACTGATCTTGCCTTCCCCCGGCCAGTGATGGGCCTTGATCGGCATCCAGCCAAGCTGTTCGCCGGCGTTGCCGATCAAGTGCCCGGCGGAATGCAGGCGCGTGTGCAGACTGCGGCGTTGCGCGTCGACGCGCGCGGTAACCGGGCCCAGCGCGACGGGCTGATCGACGTAGTGCACCACGCGGTCGGGCTCCTGGGTGACGCGCAGTACCTGGCTGTCACCGAGCCAGCCGGTGTCGAAAGGCTGGCCGCCGCCCTGGGGGTGAAAAATTGTCGATTGCAAGGTCACCGCGAACTGCGCTTCGTGGGGCGAGCAGGTCAACACTTCGAGTTCGACGGTCAGGTGGTCATGGGTGAAAAACAGGCGCTCGGTCATTTTCTACATCCGCATCAAGGTTCTACGGGCAGTATAAATAGTGCGCGGATGGGTGATAATCCGCTCAATTATCAATGGACCTGTGCGTCATGAGCATCAATCTTCCTTTGCCACTGCTGGGCGAAATGGCGATTTTCGTCAAGGTGGTGGAAACCGGCAGCTTCTCCGAAGCCGCGCGGCAGATGGGCGTTTCGCCTTCATCGGTGAGCCGCAGTATTTCCCATCTGGAAAAGGCCCTGGCCACCCGTTTGCTGCAACGCACGACGCGCAAGTTGCGCTTGAGCGAAGGCGGCGAAGAGGTGTTCAAGCGTTGCCAGGACATGGTCAACGCGGCGCGCGCGGTGATGGAGATCAGCGGCCAATTCACCCACGAAGCCGAAGGCCGGGTGCGGGTCAGCGTGCCCAAGGCGGTGGGGCGGTTTGTGATCCACCCGCATATACCGGAATTCTTGCGGCGCTATCCCAAGGTGGATGTGCAGTTGATCCTTGAGGATCGGCCGGTGGACTTGATCGACGACAACCTCGACCTGATCCTGCGCATATCGGAAAGCCCGCCGCCAGGCCTGGTGGGACGGCCGTTGTTTCCCATCGAGCACCTGTTGTGCGCCACGCCGCAGTACCTGGCCGAACACGGCACACCGCAACACCCCCATGATTTGCTGGAGCACAGTTGCATTTACTTGGGGGAAACACCGGCGGATGCACGCTGGAAGTTTCGCCAGGCTGGCAAGACAGTGACGGTTGGGGTGCGTGGGCGGTATGCGGCGAACCATACCGGGGTGCGTTTGGACGCGGTGTTGCAGCATGTGGGGATTGGCAGCCTGCCGTACTTTACGGCGCGCCATGATCTGGAGGCGGGGAGCATTGTGCAGGTGTTGGCGCAGTGGGATTTTATTGCGTCGTATCACGGTGAGGTGTGGTTGTTGCATTCACCGACGCGGTATCTGCCGCCGAAGGTGCGGGTGTTTATTGATTATCTGGTGGAGTGCATGGCGAAGGAGCCGACACTGCGCCAACGGTAGTGCTGGGGGCTGGCTTCTGTGGGAGCTGGCTTGCCTGCGATGGCGGTCTATCGGTGTACATATCCGTTATTTGGGTAACGGCTGATATCGGTTCCGCCCTTATGGCCAGCGTGTTTAACGGGGCGCCCAAGATCAAAATCAAAAGCAAAGCGAGGCGGCCTAGTAGCCGACCAGGTCTCTGGAGCTGACGCGTTCTCCTGTGGGAGCTGGCTTGCCTGCGATGGCATCAACTGGGTTTGCCTGATGTACCGAGTTGTCTGTATCGCACGCAAGCCAGGTCCCACATTTAGCTTTGTGCAGGTCTGAAAAATCAGTGCTTGCTCTGGTCCACCGGCATGGCCAGCAGCTGCTTTTCCTGGTTCCAGTCGAACGGTTCGTCGTTCTGCTCGGCTTCGAAGCGACGCTCTTCCAGTGCCTGGTACATGTCCAGTTCTTCATCGGGCATGAAGTGCAGGCAGTCGCCGCCGAAGAACCACAGCAGGTCGCGCGGCACCAGGTGGGCGATTTGTGGGTAGCGCAGAATGACCTGGCTCATCAGGTCCTGGCCCAGGTACTGGCTTTCGATCGGGTCGATGGGCAGCAGGGCGCGCAGTTCGTCGAAGCGCTCCAGGAACAAGGTATGGCTTTCCTCGGGCACCTGTTCGGCTTCGCCGACGGCAACCAGGATGCTGCGCAGGTGGTCGAGCAAGACGAGATGATCGGCAACGACGTTGGACACGAGATAAGTCCTCTAAAGCAAAAACGGGCGCGAGAGTATATAGCCCTCGCGCCCGTTTTTATATGACCGCTGGAATCAGCGGACTTTACCCTCAGCCTGTGTCAGCTCTTCCTTGCTGAAATCATCCACGTCGATCACCTTGCGCCGCGCCGCTTCGGCGTCACGCAGGGTTTGCGCTTCGGCCGGTTGCAGCACGCCCGCTTCCAGTGCCGCATCGATGGCATGCTCGCCAGCGGCCGGTTTGACCTGGCCGCTCTTGAGCGCGGTGTGCAGTTTTTTCTGCAGCGGATGGCTGGCGCCGAGCAGGTCGTAGGCCTGTTGCAGGGCGCCGACCGGATCGTCCGCCGATTGTGGGCGGTAGCAGCCGGCGAGCAGTTCCTCCAGGGTCGGGTCGCCTTTGGCCCGGCCAAGCACCGCCGCGACTTCGGCATCCAGCGCATCCGACGGCCCGGTGTGGCGGCGGCCGAACGGGAACACGATCACCCGCAGCAGGCAACCGAGCACCTTGTTCGGGAAGTTGCTCAACAGTTCATCCAGGGCGCGCTCCGACTCGCCCAGGCTTTCTTCCATGGCCCAGTTGAACAGCGGTTCCAGATGCTCCGGTGAATCCAGGTCGTGGTAACGCTTGAGCGCCGCCGAGGCCAGGTACAGGTGGCTGAGTACATCGCCCAGGCGCGCCGACAGGCGTTCGCGGCGTTTCAACTCGCCACCGAGCAGCATCATGCTCAGGTCGGCGAGCAAGGCGAAGGCCGCCGCCTGGCGGTTCAGCGCGCGGAAGTAACCCTGGCTCAAGCGGTTGCCCGGTGCCTTCTCGAAGTGGCCCACGCCGAAGTTCAGTACCAGGGTGCTGGCGGCGTTGCTCACGGCAAAACCGATGTGTTGCATCAGCAGGCCGTCGAACTCCTTGAGGGCCTGGTCGTGGTCTTCACGGCCGGCGAGGGCCATTTCCTTGAGGACGAACGGGTGGCAGCGGATCGCGCCCTGGCCAAAGATCATCAGGTTGCGCGAGAGGATATTCGCGCCCTCTACGGTGATGAAAATCGGCGCACCTTGCCAGCTGCGGCCCAGGTAATTGTTCGGGCCCATGATGATGCCCTTGCCACCGTGTACATCCATGGCGTGGCTGATGCACTCGCGGCCGCGTTCGGTGAGGTGGTACTTGAGGATTGCGGACAGCACCGAAGGTTTTTCCCCGAGGTCCACCGCGTTGGCGGTGAGCATGCGCGCGCTGTCCATGAGCCAGGCGTTGCCGCCGATACGCGCGAGGGCTTCCTGGATACCTTCGAAGGCGGACAATGGCACGTTGAATTGTTCGCGCACCTGCGCGTACTGGCCGGTCACCAGGCTGGTGAACTTGGCCGCACCGGTGCCCACCGCAGGCAGGGATATCGAACGGCCTACCGACAGGCAGTTCATCAACATCATCCAGCCCTTGCCGAGCATTTCCTGGCCGCCAATCAGGAATTCCAGGGGGATGAACACATCTTTGCCGGAGTTGGGGCCGTTCATGAAGGCGGCGCCGAGGGGCAGGTGGCGACGGCCGATGTCCACGCCGGGCGTATCCGTCGGAATCAGCGCGAGGCTGATGCCCAGGTCTTCCTCGTCACCCAGCAGATGGTCCGGGTCGTGGGCCTTGAAGGCCAGGCCCAGCAGGGTCGCGACCGGGCCGAGGGTGATGTAGCGTTTTTCCCAGTTCAGGCGCAGGCCGAGGGTTTCCTGGCCTTCCCATTCACCTTTGCAAATGATTCCGGTGTCGGGCATGGCGCCGGCATCGGAGCCGGCCAGCGGGCCGGTGAGGGCGAAGCAGGGGATGTCATCACCACGGGCCAGGCGTGGCAGGTAATGGTTGCGTTGTTCATCGGTGCCGTAGTGCAGCAGCAGTTCGGCCGGGCCGAGGGAGTTGGGCACCATCACGGTGGACGCCAGGTCGCCGCTGCGGGTGGCGAGTTTCATTGCTACCTGAGAGTGGGCATAGGCGGAAAAACCCTTGCCGCCGTATTCCTTGGGAATGATCAGGGCGAAGAAGCCGTGGGTCTTGATGTGTTCCCAGGCGGCGGGCGGCAGGTCCATGGCCTGGCCGATTTCCCAATCGCTGACCATGGCGCAGAGTTCTTCGGTGGGGCCATCGATGAACGCCTGTTCCTCTGCGGTCAGTTGGGCCTTGGGGTAGGCCAGCAACTTGTCCCAGTCGGGGCGGCCGCTGAACAGTTCGCCGTCCCACCACACCGTGCCAGCATCAATGGCATCGCGCTCGGTCTCGGACATCGGCGGCAGGACTTTCTGGAACCAGCTGAACAGCGGTTTGGTGAAGTATTGGCGGCGCAGGTCGGGCAGCAGCAAAGGCGCCGCGACGGCGGCCAGCAGGACCCAGAAGACCAGCAGAAGCCAACCCGGTGCGTGACTCCACACCCCCATCGCCAGCAGGTAGACGGCAACCACGCCCAGGGCGGGCAGGGGCGCGGTGCGACGGTGTGCCAGGTAGGCAATGCCAGCGACCAGAACCAGTATCCACAACAACAGCATATTCAATCCTCCGTGAAACCAGGGGCGAAACCACCCTGGAGCTTAGTCGGCATCCGAACAAGCGGGGTGATAGGGGTGTTACGAGATTTGGCCGATTCGTCGTTATCGCTCGGGCAGGCCTGTCGCTAGACTCCAGGCTTCCTTCGGAGATAACGCTCATGGATACGTACCTGAGTCCCAGCCGCTTCATCGATAGTGACCACCCCGCGGTGGTGGAGTTCGCCGAAAAACATCGCGGTACTAGCGGGGATTTAAATGACCAGGCAGTCAGCCTTTATTACGCCGTGCGTGAGGCGATTCGCTACAACCCCTACACCTTCAGCCGCGACCCCGACACCCTGAGCGCCAGCTTCGCCCTGGCCGCCGGCGAAAGCTATTGCGTGCCCAAGGCCACCTTGCTCGCCGCTTGCGCCCGCCACTGCGGCATCCCGGCGCGCATCGGCCTGGCGGATGTGCGCAATCACCTGTCCACGCCACGCCTGCTCGCGCTGCTTAAAAGCGATGTGTTCGCCATGCATGGCTACACCGAGCTGTTCCTGCATGGGCGTTGGGTCAAGGCCACGCCGGCGTTCAATCAGCAGCTGTGTGATGTGTTCGATGTGCCGGCGCTGGAGTTCGATGGGGTCAATGACAGCGTCTTCCATGCGTTCAATCGCCAGGGGCAGCGTTCGATGGAGTACGTGGTGGATCACGGGCAATTTCCTGACGTGCCCGAGGCGTTTTTCTTCGAGCATATCCGCACCTGTTACCCGCACTTGTTCACCGATGACAGTCCGCCCTTGCTCGGTGATATGCAGACCGATTTAAGCCGTGCCTGAACCGGCGTATGCTGCTGCGCTCACCACACAATAAGGCACGGTCATGCTGAAGATCTGGGGTCGTAAAAATTCGTCAAACGTCAGGAAAGCATTGTGGTGCGCCGAGGAGCTCGGCCTGGACTACGAGGCCATCGACGCGGGCGGCGCGTTTGGTGTGGTCGACACGCCGCAATACCGCGCGTTGAACCCCAATGGCCGGGTGCCGATGATCGAAGACGGCGACTTTGTGTTGTGGGAATCCAATACCATCGTGCGTTACCTCTGCGCCAAGCAGGCTTCCAGTTGGTACCCGACGGACCTGAAAGCCCGGGCCAGCGCGGAAAAATGGATGGACTGGACCACTTCCACCCTCGCCGAACCGTTCAAGGCCGTGTTCTGGGGCATCCTGCGCACCCCCGCGGAAAAACAGAACTGGGACAGCATCCACGCGGGGCGCCAAGCCTGCATCGATGCACTCGCCACCGTGGACAAAGCCCTCGCCGAACAGCCGTATCTGTCGGGCAACGAGATCGGCATGGGCGATATCCCCTTGGGCTGTTTTGCCTACGCCTGGTTCGAAATGCCCATCGAACGCCCTGCAATGCCCAATCTAGAGGCCTGGTACCAACGCCTGCAACAACGCCCGGCCTACCGCAAAGCGGTCATGACCGCGTTGACTTAATACTGACTATTAATACAGGTGACTGTACTTGTGCGGCGCGGGCAGCCACCATGCCTGTCATGCGCCGCCGTTGAACTTCGTGGCGTGCGCCTTCATCTATTCTTCCTATTCCCTTCTTTGGTGCGTATTCCGATATGAGTTCCGCTCTGTCCATCCGGCAGCTAACCAAAACCTACGGCAACGGTTTCCAGGCCCTGAGTGGTATCGATCTGGACGTTGCCGAAGGTGACTTCTTCGCTTTGCTCGGCCCCAACGGTGCCGGCAAATCCACCACCATCGGTATCCTCTCGACCCTGGTCAACAAGACCAGCGGCACGGTGAATATCTTCGGGCATGACCTGGACAAATCCCCGGCAGCGCTCAAGCGCTCCATCGGCGTGGTGCCCCAGGAATTCAACTTCAACCAGTTTGAAAAGACCTTCGATATCGTCGTGACCCAGGCCGGTTACTACGGCATCCCGGCGAAGATCGCCAAGGAACGCGCCGAGCAATACCTGACCCAGCTGGGCCTGTGGGACAAGCGCGACGTGCCGTCGCGTTCGCTGTCCGGCGGCATGAAGCGCCGTCTGATGATCGCCCGCGCGCTGGTGCACGAGCCGCGCCTGCTGATCCTCGATGAGCCCACCGCCGGCGTGGACATCGAGCTGCGTCGCTCGATGTGGACCTTCCTCACCGAGCTGAACGAGAAGGGCATCACCATCATCCTCACCACCCATTACCTGGAAGAGGCTGAGCAGTTGTGCCGCAACATCGGCATCATCGACCACGGCACCATCGTCGAGAACACCAGCATGCGTAATCTGCTGGGCCAGCTGCATGTGGAAACCTTCCTGCTCGACTTGAAGAACAATCTGTCGGCGCCGCCGCAATTGGTGGGCTACCCGAGCCGCCTGGTGGACGGCCACACCCTGGAAGTGCAGGTGGACAAAGCCATGGGCATCACCGCGCTGTTCGCCCAGCTGGCGACGCAGAACATCGAAGTGCTGAGCCTGCGTAATAAAACCAATCGCCTTGAGGAGTTGTTCGTGTCCCTGGTGGAGAAAAATCTGGCGAAGGTGGCGGTATGAGTTCCGAACTGCAACCCAACCTTGTCGCGCTGCAAACCATCATCTATCGCGAAGTGAAACGCTTTACCCGGATCTGGCCGCAAACCCTGCTGCCGCCGGCGATCACCATGGTCTTGTACTTCGTGATCTTCGGTAACCTGATCGGCCGGCAGATCGGCGACATGGGTGGTTTCACCTATATGGAGTACATCGTGCCGGGGCTGATCATGATGTCGGTGATCACCAACGCCTACGGCAACGTGGTGTCGAGTTTCTTCGGCAGCAAGTTCCAGCGTTCGATTGAAGAACTGATGGTCTCGCCGGTATCGCCGCACACCATCCTGATCGGCTATACCGTGGGCGGTGTGCTGCGCGGCTTGATGGTTGGGGTGATCGTGACGTTGTTGTCGTTGTTCTTCACCCACCTGCAGGTGCATCACCTTGGGGTCACCATTTTGGTGGTGGTACTGACGGCGACGATCTTCTCGCTGCTGGGGTTTATCAACGCCGTGTTTGCACGCAACTTCGATGACATCTCGATCATCCCGACCTTCGTGCTGACGCCGCTGACCTACCTGGGCGGGGTGTTCTACTCCATCACCTTGCTGCCGCCGTTCTGGCAGACCGTGTCGCTGGCCAACCCGGTGCTGCACATGGTCAACGCGTTCCGCTACGGCATTCTGGGCGTGTCGGATATCAAGATCAGCGTGGCGATCACCTTCATGCTGGTGGCGACGGTGGTGCTGTATATCGGTTGCGCGAAGCTGCTGGTGAGTGGGCGTGGGATGCGTACCTGATCCACTGACTGCATGCAGTAAAGAAATGTGGGAGCGGGCTTGCCCGCTCCCACATTGGGTTTTATGTAGGGCTGTTATTGCGTGAGCGCCAACTCGATCAGCGCATGCAGCTCTTCCACCTGCAACGGCCCATCCGCAAACAGAATCCTGAACACCGTCGGCGCCGCCAGCAGGTTGATCAACCGCTCCACGCTGGGCGCCTGTTCGTCGGGATAACGCTCCACAATCACCTGCAACTGCCCACCAATCAGCGCCACGCAATACCCCGGCGTCTGGCTGCATTGCACGTCGCGCATCATGTTGCGTCCCGGCTCTGAACTCATCTCATCCAGATACTGCTCGGCCCAGGCTTGCAGGTCGCCGCGCAGGCTGCCGGTATCGGCCGGCTCGCTGTCGGGGCGCATGCGCGCCAGGGCCACGTCGGCTAGCAGGGCGGACAGGTCGCCCCAGCGCCGGTAAATGGTGGACGGCGTGACGCCTGCGCGCGCGGCAATCATGGGCACGGTCACGCTGGAACGCTCGTGAGCTTCCAGCAGTTCGCGCACCGCCGAATGGACGGATTCTTGGACCCGGGCACTGCGGCCCCCCGGGCGGAGGCCTTCTTTTATCGCCATGTTTGCGACCTTAACACAAAGAATTTGCTTTAAGCGCCGGCCAGTAGCACACTCCACAAAAGCAAAATATTAGCTTTAGCGGAGCGTGCCCATGTCCAGCAACCCTTCTCACCGTTCCAACCTGGTGTTCCTGGCGATCACCTTGCTGACGTTTCTCGCCGCTTCCAGCGCGCCGACGCCGTTGTATCACCTGTATCAGGAAGGCCTGCATTTTTCCGCAGGCATGCTCACGCTGATCTTTGGTGTCTACGCCATCAGCCTGCTGGCGGCGCTGTTGACCGTAGGTTCGCTGTCGGACCACTTGGGGCGCAAGCCGGTGATTTTTGCCGCGCTGGTCCTGGATATGCTGGCGATGTTGCTGTTTATCAATGAAGGCAGCGTGGCCTGGTTGATTGCTGCGCGGACCTTGCAAGGCTTCGCCACCGGCATGGCCACGGCGGTGCTCGGCGCGGCGTTGCTCGATACCGACCGCCAGCAAGGCCCGCTGGTCAACAGTGTGGCGCCGTTGCTGGGCATGGCGTGTGGGGCGATGGGCAGCAGCCTGCTGGTGGAGTTCGCGCCGCTGCCAACGCAGTTGATCTACTGGACGCTGTTCGCGCTGATGCTGCTGCAGGCGATATACGTGTGGCGCTTGCCGGAAACCGTCAGCCGCATCCCCGGCGCACTGGCCTCGTTGCGCCCGACGTTGCATGTGCCGCCTCAAGCGCGGCGCGCGTTATGGCTGTCGTTGCCGGTGGACGTGGCGGTGTGGGCAATGGGCGGGTTCTATCTGTCGCTGGCGCCGTCGTTGGTGCGGGCGGCGACCGGTTCCACCTCCAACCTGATCGGTGGCGGGTTGGTGGCGGTGCTGACCTTGAGTGGCGCGCTGATGATTTTCAGCCTGCGCAATCGCCCGGCCGACAAGGTTCTGCGGCTGGGCGCTGGCCTGTTGGCCGTCGGCGTGGCGCTGATCCTCACGGCGGTACACAGCGCCAGCCTGCCGCTGTTTTTCATCGCCACGCTGATTGCGGGAAGTGGATTTGGCGCAGGTTTCCTCGGTGCATTGCGCAGTGTGGTGCCATTAGCGCTGCCCCATGAACGCGCCGGTTTGATGTCGGCGTTTTACGTCTTGAGTTACCTGGCGTTCTGTCTGCCGGCGCTGCTGGCGGGCAACCTGATTCGCAGTTTCGGGCTGATCGCCACCACCGATGGCTACGGCGCTGTGCTGATCTTGTTATCTGTGAGTGCCCTGGCCGGTTTGCTGATGCAGGGTTCGCGCGACCCTCTTATAGGTAAAATAGATAACAGTTAGAGAAATTACCCGTTATATAGATATTCGATTCGGTTCTACCATGGTCTCAACCTCATGCGAGGAGGAGGATTGCCATCATGACTTGCTCGAATACCATCAGTTACAAACCCTTCAGTCACCTGACCCGGCCCCGGGAAGTGATTCGCCAGTTCACCCCCAACTGGTTTGCCGCGACCATGGGCACCGGCGTGCTGGCGCTGGCCCTGGCGCAATTGCCGGTCAACCTGCCGGGCGTGCAGTCCATCGCCGAGGCGCTGTGGTTTTTCACCATCGGCCTGTTTGTACTGTTTAGCGTGTTGTACGCCGCCCGTTGGGTGATGTTCTTCCACGAGGCGCGGCGGATCTTCGGGCACTCCACGGTGTCGATGTTCTTCGGCACCATCCCCATGGGGTTGGCGACCATCCTCAATGGCTTGCTGCTGTTCGGCTTGCCGCGCTGGGGCAGCGATGTGATCCCGCTGGCCGAAGGCCTGTGGTGGCTGGACGTGGCGATGGCCCTGGCCTGCGGCGTGCTGATCCCGTTCATGATGTTCACCCGCCAGGAACACAGCATTGACCAGATGACCGCCGTGTGGCTGCTGCCGGTGGTGGCCGCCGAAGTCGCCGCCGCCAGTGGCGGTTTGCTGGCACCGCATCTGGCGGATGCCCACGCGCAACTGATCATGCTGGTGACCAGCTACGTGCTGTGGGCGTTTTCCCTGCCGGTGGCGTTCAGCATCCTGACCATCCTCATGCTGCGCATGGCCCTGCATAAACTGCCCCACGCCAATATGGCCGCGTCGAGCTGGCTGGCCCTCGGCCCTATCGGCACCGGTGCCCTGGGCATGTTGCTGCTCGGCGGCGATGCGCCCGCAATCTTTGCCGCCAATGGCTTGCCCGGCGTCGGCGAGATGGCCAACGGCCTGGGCCTGGTGGCCGGCATTACCCTGTGGGGCTTCGGCTTGTGGTGGATGCTGATTGCGGTGCTGATCACCCTGCGTTACCTGCGTGCCGGTATCCCGTTCAACCTCGGCTGGTGGGGGTTCACCTTTCCGCTGGGGGTGTATGCCCTGGCCACGTTGAAGCTGGCGAGCCTGTTGCACCTGGGGTTCTTCAGCGTGTTTGGCAGCGTGCTGGTGCTGGCATTGGCGCTGATGTGGGCGATCGTCGCCAAGCGCACCGTGCAGGGTGCCTATAAAGGTGAGCTTTTTGTTTCGCCGTGTATTGCAGGACTAGCGAATAAGTAAGCCGGATTAGGTAAAGTCGTGGCCTGAATGCTTTTACAAAAAAACAGGCCACGCAGGAACACGGACGATGAGCCACCCCTCGCAATTCACCTTGCTGCGCACACGGCGCTTCCTGCCGTTTTTCATTACCCAGTTGCTGGGTGCCTTCAACGACAACATCTTCAAGCAATCGCTGATCCTCGCCATTCTCTACAAGCTGACCATCGACGGTGACCGCTCGATCTGGGTCAACCTGTGCGCATTGCTGTTTATCCTGCCGTTCTTTCTGTTCTCGGCGCTGGCCGGGCAGTTTGGCGAGAAATTCAACAAGGATGCGCTGATCCGCGCGATCAAGATTGGCGAGATCGTGATCATGGCCGTGGGCGCCACGGGCTTCCTCACCAACCACCTGGAACTGATGCTGCTGGCGCTGTTTGCCATGGGCACCCACTCGGCGCTGTTCGGCCCGGTGAAGTACTCGATCATGCCCCAGGCCCTGCACGAAGATGAGCTGGTGGGCGGCAACGGCCTGGTGGAAATGGGTACGTTCCTGGCGATCCTCGCCGGTACGATTGGCGCTGGGATCATGATGTCGTCGACCCATTACGCGCCGGTGGTGGCAGTGGCGATTGTCGGCGTGGCCGTGCTCGGTTACCTCGCCAGCCGCAGTATTCCGCGGGCGGCGGCGTCGACCCCGGGGCTGCGTTTGAACTGGAATATCTTCAGCGAATCCTGGGCCACCTTGCGCCTTGGCCTGGGGCAGACGCCCGCCGTATCGCGTTCCATTGTCGGCAACTCATGGTTCTGGTTTGTCGGTGCGATTTATCTGACGCAGATCCCGGCCTACGCCAAGGAATGGTTGTACGGCGACGAAACCGTGGTGACGCTGATTCTCACCGTGTTTTCGGTGGGCATCGCCCTCGGCTCGATGCTCTGCGAGAAACTCTCCGGGCGTAAGGTGGAAATCGGCCTGGTGCCGTTTGGTTCATTCGGGTTGACCGTGTTCGGCCTGTTGCTGTGGTGGCATTCCGGCGGCTTCCCGCAGAACGTGCAGGCCAACGATTGGCTGGCCGTGCTCAGTTACGGCCAGGCGTGGTGGGTGTTGTTCGATATCCTCGGGCTGGGGGTGTTCGGCGGCTTCTATATCGTGCCGCTGTATGCGCTGATCCAGTCGCGTACCGCCGAGAACGAACGCGCGCGGGTGATCGCCGCCAACAATATCCTCAACGCGCTGTTCATGGTGGTATCGGCCATCGTCTCGATCCTGCTGCTCAGCGTGGCCAAGCTGTCGATCCCCGAGTTGTTCCTGGTGGTGTCGCTGCTCAATATTGCGGTGAATACCTACATCTTCAGGATCGTCCCCGAGTTCACCATGCGCTTCATGATCTGGCTGCTCAGCCATTCCATGTACCGCGTGGAGCATCGCAACCTGGAGGCGATTCCTGATGAAGGCGCGGCGTTGCTGGTGTGCAACCACGTGTCGTTTGTCGATGCGCTATTGATCGGCGGCGCGGTGCGTCGGCCGATTCGCTTTGTCATGTACTACAAGATCTACCAGCTGCCGGTGCTGAACTTTATCTTCCGCACGGCCGGGGCGATTCCGATTGCCGGGCGCCATGAAGATATCCAGATCTATGAAAAGGCCTTCACGCGGATTGCGCAGTATCTGAAGGACGGCGAGTTGGTGTGCATCTTCCCGGAGGGCAAGCTGACGGCCGATGGCGAGATGAATGAGTTTCGCGGTGGGGTGACGCGGATTCTGGAGGAGACCCCGGTGCCGGTGATTCCCATGGCGTTGCAGGGGTTGTGGGGGAGTTTCTTCAGTCGCGATCCGAAGAAAGGGTTGTTTCACCGGATCTGGTCGCGGGTGGTGTTGGTGGCGGGGGAGGCGGTGCAGGAGCCGACGCCTGCGAGGTTGCAGGAGGTTGTGGGTGGGTTGCGGGGGAGTGTCAGGTAGGTTTGTGTTGGATGTGCTGGCCCCATCGCAGGCAAGCCAGCTCCCACATTTTTGACTGTGTTCACAAATCAAAATGTGGGAGCTGGCTTGCCTGCGATGACGGTAGTGGCCTAGGTGCTGATCTTGAGCCCAACCAACCCGCAGATGATCAACGCCACACTCGCCAACCGAAACAACGCCATGGATTCCCCAAACAGGATAATCCCGGCAATCACCGTGCCCACGGCACCCACTCCGGTCCAGATCGCATAGGCCGTGCCCAGCGGCAGTTCCTTCATGGCCAGCCCCAGCAGGCCAAGGCTGACCGCCATGGCGGCAATGGTCAGCGCGGTGGGCAGTGGCTTGCTGAAACCATCGGTGTATTTCAGGCCGACGGCCCAGCCCACTTCAAACAATCCGGCAAAAAACAGAATGATCCAGGACATGCTGACCCTCTCTATATAGGCGTGGGGTCGTCCCCGGATTAGGCGCTTGAGAGCGTCGCGGGGTCGTCCCCGCGAAGCTCGCTAGAGTGCCGAACAATGCTCCGGCGATCAAGTTTGCGGGGTGTTTTCCAGAATGTGACGGTCTTCTTTTTCGCTCATGCGACGGAAGTAGGTCGACAGCAATGCCCCGGAAATGTTGTGCCACACGCTGAACAGCGCACTCGGCACCGCCGCCAGTGGCGAGAAGTGCGCACTGGCCAACGCGGCGCCCAGCCCGGAGTTCTGCATGCCGACTTCCAGCGCCAGCGACTTGCGCTGCGCCAATGGCAGCTTGAACACGCGGCCGGTGAAGTAGCCCAGCAGGTAGCCGAAGCTGTTGTGCAGCATGACCACGGCCATGATCAGCAGGCCTGACTCGGCGATTTTCGCCTGGCTCGCGGCAACCACCGCCGCGACGATGATCACGATGCTCACCACCGACACCAGCGGCAATACGTCCACTGCATGGCGCACACGCTCGCCGAGCACGCGCTGGGCGACTACGCCGAGCACGATCGGCAGCAGCACCACTTGCAGGATCGACCAGAACAGCTCCATGAACGATACCGGCAACCAGGCCGAGGCCAGCAGCCAGATCAGCGCCGGCGTGAGCAGCGGGGCGAGGAGGGTGGTGACGGCGGCGATGGCTACCGACAGCGCCAGGTCGCCACGGGCCAGCCAGGTCATGACGTTGGACGAGGTGCCGCTTGGGCAGCAGCCGACCAGGATTACGCCGACGGCGATTTCCGGCGGCAGGTGGAAGGCCTGGCACAGCAGCCACGCCACGCCCGGCATGATCACGAAGTGCGCGACCACGCCCAATGCCACGCGCCATGGATGGCGAGCGACTTCGGCGAAGTCATCAATCTTGAGGGTCAGCCCCATGCCGAACATCACCAGGCCAAGCAGCGGCACGATGGCGGTTTTCAGGCCGATGAACCAGCTGGGTTCGAGGAACGCGAGCACCGCGAAAATCAGCACCCAGTAGGCGAAGGTATTGCCGACGAAGCGGCTCAGGGCGGCGAGTGCGCGCATGGGGTGTCCTTGTTATTAGATTTTTGAAGTGGCAATGAGATCAATGTGGGAGCTGGCTTGCCTGCGATAGCATCACCGCGGTCTGATTGAAGACCGAGGTGCCTGCATCGCGGGCAAGCCCGGCTCCCACATTGACCGTGCCCACATTAGAGCTGTGTTGCTTTAAATGCCCTGTGGGGTCTCTTCGCCGCCCAACGCTTCAACCAACGCCGGGATGAACTCGCCGAACGTCAGCATCATCAACGTGAAGCTCGCGTCCAGTTGGCCCAGGGCTTCGTCGCCGCCGTCCTGTTCGGCCTGGTCTTGCAGCAGGTCTTCGAACTTCAGGCGCTTGACGGTCATCTTGTCATCGAGCATGAAGGACAGTTTGTCCTGCCAGGCCAGGGACAGTTGGGTCACGACTTTGCCGGTGGTCAGGTGCAGCTGGATTTCTTCGCCGGTCAGGTCCTGGCGCTTGCAGCGCACGATGCCGCCGTCTTCGTGGGTGTCGCGCAGTTCGCATTCGTCGAGGACGAAGAAGTCATCGGCCGGTTTCTGGGTGGTGACCCAGTCGGTCATGATTGCGGTTGGCGCGGTTTTCACGGTGAGTGGACGCACCGGCAGGGTGCCGATCACTTCGCGCAGGGTGGAGAGCAGGTCTTCGGCGCGTTTCGGGCTGGCCGAGTTCACCAGGATCAGGCCTTGTTTTGGCGCGATGGCGGCGAAGGTCGACGAGCGACGAATAAAGGCGCGCGGCAGGAAGGCCTGGATGATTTCATCCTTGAGCTGGTCGCGTTCCTTCTTATAGACCTTGCGCATTTGCTCGGCCTCGATCTCTTCGACTTTCTCTTTCAGTGCATCACGCACCACGCTGCCCGGCAGGATGCGTTCTTCCTTGCGCGCGGCGATCAGCAGGAAGTCACCGCTGACATGAACCAGGGGAGCGTCTTCACCTTTACCAAAAGGTGCGACGAAACCGTAAGTGGTCAACTCCTGGCTTGCACAAGGGCGCGCCAGTTTGGTGGCCATGGCCGCTTCCAACGCCTCGGCATCAACAGGCAGATCTTGGGTCAGGCGATAGATAAGCAGGTTCTTGAACCACATGGGGTGAGTCTCTCCTTTATACAAAGGGGGGCATTATTGTCTTGATAGCGGCTGAGGCCAACCCTGCCTAAGCCATTGGAAGGCCTCAAAAAAAAGATTTAAGAAAGTGCTTGCCAGACCTTGGGTCGCTCCGTAGAATGCGCGCCACACCGAGACGAAGGGTGATTAGCTCAGCTGGGAGAGCATCTGCCTTACAAGCAGAGGGTCGGCGGTTCGATCCCGTCATCACCCACCATTCGCTTCATGTGTTACGCGCAGCGGTAGTTCAGTCGGTTAGAATACCGGCCTGTCACGCCGGGGGTCGCGGGTTCGAGTCCCGTCCGCTGCGCCATATTCGGTAACCTGGAACACTGAACGCCAGGTCACCACAAAAAGCCCGCTCATTGAGCGGGTTTTTTTTCGTCTGCGATTTATGATCGTTCCCACGCAGAGCGTGGGAACGATCAGATTCCAGAGGGTTGAAGAATGATTACTGAAGATATCGAAGTCGTTAAAGAGATTTTTTCAATCATCGATGCCGGTATTGTCGATGGTTATGATTATTTTTGTTATGACGTAACAGTGGGCGAGGGCTTCATCGATACAGGCTTGGCCGTTGAGAGAGGCGGCGTTGAGATCACTGATGCCAGAACTGATTTCGATGGTGCGGCGCTGTATATGCTTGCCAAGCAGCTCAATAAAAACGCCAAGGAGCGCGGTGAGTGCTGGCGTTCTTTTGTGATGTCCTATCGGCGTGGAGGCCAGGTTAAAACAAACTTCAACTATGATTGAAAGTAGAAAGCCCGCTCAATGAGCGGGCTTTTTTTGTCTGCGATTTTTGTAGGCGCACGCTTGTTGTGGCGAGGGAGCAAGCTCCCTCGCCACAGGCGTTTAGAAATCCCAGCGGGTGGTCACCATGACGTTGCGCGGCTCACCGTACGCGGCGGAGTTATAGAAGCCGATATTGGTGTAGTAGCTCTTGTCGAAGATATTGTTGACGTTCAACGTCGCCGACAGGTTCTTGCTGATCTGGTATTTGCTCATCAGATCCACCAGCCAATACGCCTCTTGGGAAAACTCTTCATAGCCGCCACGCGGGCTGTTGTAGATGTCCTGCCAACCCACGCTCTGCCAGCGCACGCCGCCGCCGACGGTCAACTTGTCCAGGTTGCCCTTGAGTTTGTAGGTGGTGTACAGCTTGACCTGGTCTTCCGGTTCAAAGGTGGAGATTTTCACGCCCTTGTCGTCGCGCACAATCTTGTGGGTGTAGCCGGCCTGCAGCTGCCAGCCAGGGGCGATTTCGCCGGACATCTCCACTTCATAACCCTTGGTCACCGCCTTGCTGCTCTTATAGGCGTAGTTGTTGGGTGTGGGCTTGAGGTTGTTGTACTCATCGTCGGACAGCGCGCGGTTGGATTCGTGGATTTCAAAGTAGGCGGCGCTGGCATTGACCCGGCCGTTGAGATAGTCGGCCTTGACCCCCAGCTCCCAGTTCTGGCCTTCATCCGGTTCCAGCAGTTTGTTGTCGCGGTCGCGGTTGTAGTTTTCCTGCGGCATGAAGATATCGGTGTAGCTGGCGTACACCGCGTAGGTGTCATTCAGGTCGTAAACCGCGCCGACATACGGCACCACGCGCCCGGACTCGCGATAGCTGGGGTTGTAGCCGGTGACCTGATAGTTGACCAGGCGCGCGCCGAGCAACACCTTGAGGTCGTCGGCGAGGTTCAGGCGCGTGGTCGCGTACGCGCCGGTCTGGCGCACGGTGTCGTCGATCAGTGATTGCGCCTGGCCCCAGTCCGGCATCGTTGCGTGGCCGTGCCAGTTGTTGAAGTCCACCAGGTTGGGGTCGAGGTTCCAATAGCCTTTGCCTTTCCACTCCGAGGCGCTGATCGAGCCGCCCAGCACCAGTTCATGTTCACGTCCGCCGAGGCTGAACGGGCCGCTGACATACAGGTCGGCGGAGTCGCTGACGGTTTCCCCGGTGTATTTGCCCGAGGTCAGTTGTGCGGTGCCATCCGGCTGCGGCTGGTCGCCCTGGATCGAGCCCATCAAGGCGTGGTAGCCGTTGATCTTGTGGTCCAGTTGCAGCTTGCTCACCCAGCCATTGCCCAAGTCATGTTCGAGCATGGCGAACACGGTGCGGGTGTATTGCTCCCAACTGCTCCACTCGGCGGCGTCGTTGAACGAGCGCTTGACGCTGTTGCGATTGCCCTGGGAGTTGATCAACGGAAAGCTGCCCGACCAGGACGAGCCTTTTGGCAACGTGTCCTGGTAATCGCCGCCTACGGTCAGCAGGGTGTCGGGCGACAGGTCGAACTCCATGATGCCGTAGTACGTCGGGCTCTTGCGCGAGTAGTGGTCCATGAACGAATGCTTGTCCTGGTAGGCCGCTACAGCCCGGCCGCGCACGTTGCCGCTGTCGGTCAGCGGGCCGCTGACGTCCAGTTCGCTGCGGTAGTTGTCCCACGAGCCGGCGCCGAGAGTGGCGTGGCCTTGGAAGTCGGCGGTGGGTTTCTTGCGCACCAGGTTGATCGTCGCGCCGAGGGAGCCGGCGCCAGTGAGCAGGCCGGTGGCGCCCTTGAGCACTTCGACGCGGTCGTAGATCGCCATGTCGCTCAGGGTGTTGCCCGCCGAATAGGCGACATTGCGCGCGGTGGAAGGAATGCCGTCGTATTGGAAGTTATTGATCGAAAAGCCGCGCGCATAGTAGTTGCTGCGCTCGGTGTCGAAGGCCGACACGGTGATGCCGGGCGTATGGCGCATCACGTCGTCCACATTGGTCAGGCCGAAATCATCCATGTGCTGGCGGGTGACCACCGAGACCGACTGCGGGGTTTCCTTGGGCGTCAGCACCAACCGCGTCGAAGTCGCGAGCGTGCCGGGGGTGTAGGACCCGGTGCCTTCGGTGATATTACCCAGTTGGGTGGCGCTGACTTGGGTCGGGCTCAGTTCCATGGTGCCATCGCTGGCGATGGGCGCCGGTTGCAGGGCGTAGACCTGATCACCTTTTACCGCGCGATAACCGCTGCCCAGCAGCAGCCGGTCGAAACCGTCCTGGATGCCGTAGCTGCCCTTGAGGCCCGGGCCATTGAGACCTTCCAGTTCGTGGGACTGGAACACGATGGCCACGCCGGCTTGTTGCGCAAAGCGATTGAGCGAGCTGCCCAGCGGCCCGGCCGGGATGTCGTAGGCCTGGGCGGCGACGTTGACGCTGTCTGCGTGCGCCGGGCTGATGCTCAGCAGCGAGGCGCTGAGCATGGCCAGGGACAGTGGCGCGAGTTTCAGTAGGCCAAAGCGCCCACGCGGGTAGGAAGGGGTGTGCATGGTGAAGGCAATCCTTTACGTGTCGAATTACCTCTCTTGACGGGCAACTGCGAGAAAACCGGAAGCAAATGCGAATAATTATTTATTGGCGCTGTCGGCTGGGTCCACGAGGATCAGCCAAGGGGTAAAACTTCTGACTTTAATCGGTAAGGTTTGCGCGAGTAATTGCAGGGCATGCTCGCTGTCGTCCAAGGGGATGACGGCCGAGACGCGCAGGCTTTGCAGCGCCGCACGATCGAATTGCACACGGCCGCTGCGGTGGCGGGAGATTTCATCCAGCACCTCGGGCAATGGCCGGTTTTCCACCACCAACTGATGGCGGCGCCAGGCTTCGTTGATGCTGGCGGGGTCGATGCTGCCGGCCAGTCGCACGCTGTGGCTGCTGACCAGCGCCCGGGAGCCGGCATCGACTTCCAGGGTCTGCTGGGCATTGGCGCTTTGTGCCGCCACGCGTGACTGCAACATGCTCAGCACAGTGACATCGCCCTCACGCTTGACCACAAATCGCGTGCCCAGTGCACGCAAGGTGCCTTGGGCAGTCTGCACGATAAATGGCCGCGTGCTGTCGTGGGCTACCTCTACCAGGATCTCGCCTTGCAGCAATTCGATGCGGCGCTGTTTGGCGTCGAAATGCAGGTTCGCCGCGCTGATGCCGTTGAGGGTTAATGTCGAGCCGTCCGCCAATTGCAGGGTTTGCCACTGGCCAGGACCATTGCGCACATCGGCCATCCATTGTTGCGGATACGGGCTGATGAGCAGCGCTGCGGCCGGGATCGCCAGGCTGCACGCCAGCAGCAGGGCGCGTACAGTGTTCTTGCGGCGACGGGTTTTTTGCTGGGTAAACGCGGCGTTCAAGGCGGCCCGCGCCGGTGCTTTTTTCCCGCGCAGGCCTTGCATGCGCGCAATCACTTCTTCCATGCGCGCGGCGGCTGCGGCGTAGTGCGGGCCTTGTTGCTTCCAGCATTCGAACGCCAGGCGCTGGGCTTCGCTCAGCTCGCCTTCGTGCAGGCGCAGCAGCCATTCGGCGGCTTGTTCTTCGATCTGTTGGCGGGCGTCGTGCATGTGCGCTCAGGTGTCCAGGCTGTGGCCGCAATGCACAAGCGCCTGGATCAGGTACTTGCGCACGGTGCGTTCCGACAGCTTGAGCTGGCGGGCGATCTGTTGTTGGGTCAGTTCTTCGAGGTAATACAGCACGAAGGCCTCGCGCGAATAGGCGTGCATGCCTTCGAGGATGAACGCGATCTGTTCCAGGGCTTCGAGGGTGGTGTGGATCTGCTCCGGCGACTGGAACCCTTCCAGGGCGTCCACCGTCAGCGCCAACTCTTGCAGGTAGGCGCTTTCGATCTGCTTGCGCCGGGCCTGGTCGATCAGCAAGCGCCGCGCCGTGGTGCTCAAGTACGCCCGCGGTTCGCGAATGCTTGCCACCGACTCACGGGCGTTGAGGATGCGCGCGAACGTGTCCTGCGCCAGGTCCGCCGCGTTCTGCCGGCAGCCCAATTTGCGCCGCAGCCACGCCAGCAGCCAGCCGTGATGCTCGCTGTAGAGCGCGGTTATTTCCCGTTGGAAGGGCGGTTCACCCACAGACATAGGCGTGGCTCAAGCGTTATTGAGAATGGTTTTTAATTGTGCGGCCAAGTGTCGGGTAAACGCAATAGACTCGCGTTTGAAGGGCGAAAAGCCCGTATTCACGGGGTTTGCGCCGCCTGCCGAAAAATATTTCAAATAAATTGCATATAAAACAAGACATTGCGGATTTTTGGTGTAAGATGCGCCCACACCGAAACGAAGGGTGATTAGCTCAGCTGGGAGAGCATCTGCCTTACAAGCAGAGGGTCGGCGGTTCGATCCCGTCATCACCCACCATTCGCTTCAAGTGTTACGCGCAGCGGTAGTTCAGTCGGTTAGAATACCGGCCTGTCACGCCGGGGGTCGCGGGTTCGAGTCCCGTCCGCTGCGCCATATTCGGTAACCTGGAACACTGAACGCCAGGTCACCACAAGAAAGCCCGCTCATTGAGCGGGCTTTTTTTTGTCTGCGATTTTTGTAGGAGCAGGCTTGTTGTGGCGAGGGAGCTTGCTCCCGCTGGGCCGCGAAGCGGCCCCAAAAGCTTGGGAGCGCTACGCACTCCAGCGGGAGCAAGCTCCCTCGCCACGACGTATCAGGTTCAGAACTGGTACTTGAGGCCCACCGTCATATTGCGCGGGTCACCGTAGAATGCGCTGCTATACAGACCGTAGCCGGCGTAATACTCGCGGTCGAAGAGGTTGTTCAGGTTCAGCGACGCGCTGAGGTTCTTGCTCACGTCATAGCGCGCCATCAACCCCACCACGGCGAAACTGCCTTCGTCGGCGCGCGCATCCATCGGGTAGGTGATGGCGGAATAGGTCGAACTCTGCCACGTCACATTGCCGCCCACCGTCAGGTCACGCAGGGCACCTTCGAGCTTGTAGGCCGTGGACAGTTTGAACTGGCGCTCCGGCAGGTTGGTGTTGATGCGGTTGCCGTCCTTGTCCCGGGGCTGGGCGTAGGTGAAGCCGGCAAGCATCTGCCAACCCGGTGTCAGTTGGCCGGACAGCTGCATTTCAAAACCCTTGGTGGTGGTGCCACTCACGGCCTTATAGGCCGTAAGGCCTCCCGTGCGAACGCCGTCGTCCACCCCCAGGTTGTCCTGCTTGATGGTGAACACGGCGAAACTGGTGTTGAGCGCACCGTCGAAAAATTCCGACTTCAGGCCCGCTTCATAGCTTTGCCCCGTCAGCGGTTCCAGCGCCTTGTCGTTTTTGTCGAACAACGACTGCGGCGTGAAGATGTCGGTGTAGCTAACGTAGAGCGAGTGGATGTCATTGAGGTCGTAGACGATGCCTGCATAAGGCACCAGCTTGCCGGTTTTCTTGGCGCTGTCGTCCGACGGATCATTGGGCTTCCAACCGTAGGTCAGGGTGCCTTCACGCTCATAGTTGACGACCCGGCTGCCGAGGATGACATGCCAGTCGTCCAGCGGGTTCAGGCGCAATGCCGCGTACCCACCGGACTCCTTGATCTTGTAGCCCTGGCTCTGTTGGAAGGTGAACGCATCCGGCTGAGGCGGGTTGTTGCCCCAGGTCTCGTAGTTCACGTTGAGGCTGCCACCGTCCAGTGACTGATAGTCCGAGCGGCGGTTACTCGCATTCAAGCCCACCACCAACTCATGGGTACGCCCCAGCAGCGAAAAAGGCCCCGTCGCATAGGCATCCACGGAGTCGGCGTTGATCGTGTAGGTCACGCGGCTGCGCTGCAGTTCCGCGATGTGGGTCGTCTCGTCGGGGAACGGCCCCCAGCCGACGATGTTGCCTTGCAACTGGTCGGTGGTGCCTTTCCAGTGGCTGGCTTCTACGCGTAGCAGCCAGTCATTGTCGAAGCGCTGCTCGATGCCGGCGAAGTATTTGCTGCTTTGGCTGTCGGCATAGGTCCATTTGGCCGCCGGGTTGGTCGAGCGTTTGAAGTTGGTGCGGTTGCCATCGGCGTTGTACAGCGGCAGCTGGCCAAAACTGGAGCCGTCGGCGTCGATTTTCTGATAGTCGATGCCGGCGTACAGCGTGGTGTCCGGCGTGATATCGGCCTCGCCGATGGCGTAGAACACGTCCTTTTTCTGCGCGTAGTAATCAATGAATGAATGGTTGTCCTGATGGGCGGCCACCACGCGCCCACGCAGCGCGCCGTTTTCGGACAACGGCCCGGACAGGTCCATTTCCGTGCGGTAGCGATCCCAGGTGCCGCCACTGCCAGAGACATAGCCCTGGAAGTCTTTGGTCGCACGCTTGCGGACCAGGTTGACCACCCCGGCCGGGCTGCCGACGCCACTCATCAACCCCGTCGCGCCGCGTACCACTTCGACGCGGTCGTAGATGGCCATGTCGCGCACGCCGAGGCCGTTGGTATTGGTGGTGAAATCTGACGTCGGCACACCGTCGTACTGAAAGCTGTCCAGGGCAAAACCGCGGGAGTAGAAGTTATAACGCTCACTGTCGTCGTGCATCACCGTCACGCCAGGTGTTTGCCCGAGGACTTCGGCGATGGAACCCAAGCCCTGGTCATTCATGTGTTGGCGGGTGATGACGGTCACCGACTGGGGAGTCTCGCGCAGGGACATGGGCAATTTGGTCGCCGTACTGGTGCTGCCGGTGGTGTAGGAGCCGGAGTTCTCGGTGGTCTGGCCCAGTTGTTGGCCGGTGATGCTGGTGGCACCCAGCTCAATGCTTGACCCATCTCCCAATGGATACAGGGTGTAGGAGCCGTCCCCGGACGCAACCGCATTTAGCCCGCTACCACGCAGCAGGCTGCGCAATCCCTCATCGATGCCGGTGTTGGCATTGAGCCCGGTACTGCGCTTGCCTTCCACCAGTGCCGGGTCGATTGGCAGGGTGATGCCGGCCTGGCTGGCGAACTCGGCCAGTGCCGTGCTCAAGGCACCGGCGGGAATCGTGTAATGGCGCACGTGCTGCTGGCCGATAGGTTCGGCCAGCAGGGGTGGGCTGGCCACCACCGAGCCTGCAACCAGCAGGCCCAAGGTCGCCCCGCGTATTGCCAGGGCCAAGGAGTGGAAGGGTAGGACGTACCGCTGTGGTTGCCGCATTGAGTGTTCCCCGTCGAAGAGTGTTGGCTGTTTTACGAGGAGGACGCATGGCGGCTGAAAAACACGACACACGCGGGAAATTCAGCTTTCCCGGGCGGCGATGGTCACCCAGTAGCGGCTGCGGGTGCGGATGTCTACCGGCAGGGTGCGGGCAAGGGCGGCCAGTGCCAGGTCGGTGTCGTGTAACTGAAACGTGCCGGAGATGCGCCAGTCTGCCACCGCCGGATCGCAGCGCAGCAGGCCGGGGCGATAGCGGCCAAGCTCAAGGGCAAAGTCGGCCAGGCGCATTTTTTCCGCGCGCAGTACGCCTTGGGTCCAATCGCTGCTGCTGCGTTGCAGCGTGGTCACGGGCGCAATCAGGGTGCGACTGAACTCGGTCTGCTGGCCCGCGTCCAGGCGCAGGAAATCCTTGGCGTGAGCGGGATAGACCTGCACGGCTCCCTCCAGCACCGCGATACGGGTTTTGCCGTCGAGCTGGCGCACGTCGAAACGCGTGCCAACCGGGCGCAAACGGCCTTCGGCGGTTTCCACTACGAGTGGGCGGTTGAGCGGGTCGGCGGCGGTGCTGACCAGAATCTCGCCGGCGTACAGGCGCAGCAGGCGCTGCTGGCTGTCGAAGCGGATGTCCATGGCGCTGGCGGTGTTGAGCATCACCCGGGTGCCGTCCGGCAGCACGCATTCGCGACGTTCGCCGGCCACTGTACGTTGGTCCGCGCTCCACTCCCGCCAGGGCAGTGCCTGGTAGGCGAGTGTGCCCAGCGGCGCAGCGATGATCAGGCTGGTCAACAGTTTGAGGGTGTGGCGCCGGTCAAGGTTTGCCGGGCGGCCCAGCGCGGGCAGGCCGATATCCGCGGGGATCGCGTCGAAGCGTGCGTGGAACCCTGCGGCCAATTGCCAGGCGCGCTCGTGGTCGGCATGGCTGGCGCGCCAGTGTTCGCAGGCTTCCCGATCATGTGGGCTGGCGTTGCCTTGCAGGCGCACGAACCAGCGGGCAGCCTGGCGCGCAATGCGCCGGTCAATCGGCTGGGTACTCACGCGGGGGTCGTGGCCAGGATGATGCATTCCTCATAGGCGCGCGCCAGATGGCGTTGCACCGAGCGCACATGGATACCCAGGTGGCTGGCGATTTCCTCTTGGCTGTAACCCTCAAGTTGAGCCATCAGAAAAGCCTGGCGCGTCCTGGCCGGCAGGCACGAAAGCACCTGATCGACCTCATGCAGCGCTTCGAGAATCAGCGCCTGGCTCTCCAGCGAGGGGGTGTTCTGCTCGGGCAGGTGGGCCAGGGTTTCCAGCCACGCCTGCTCCAACGAACGCCGACGATACAGACTGATCAGCAAGCGATTGGCGACGGTGGCCAGGTAGGCGCGCGGGCTGTCGAGGGTACGTGGCTTGGCGCCCAGCAGGCGGATGAAGGTATCTTGCGTCAAGTCCGCCGCGTCGGCGCTGTTGCCCAGGCGCTGGCGCAACCAACCCACCAACCAGCCGCGATGGTCGCGATAGAGGTCGCCGATATTCTGGTAAGGACTGGTTGGAAGGGGCATGGGGCGTGTTGTTGACCAAAGTAATGCAAGTGAGAATTCATCTCATTCTATCGGTGGCTACGCCTTGCTCGCAAGGCTCTCCCCTGAATGTTTGCCCGCGTACGCCTTGCCGTTGTGCACTGCCTACACCCCGTGAACTGTGCTGGTGCGTCATGACGTGGCGGAATACCCCCATGCCCATTGGTCGATTGCGCCCCCTGCCGCTTAAACGGTTATCTATAGCCACGCGAAGACTTCCAGGCGAGCTACCGGCAGCAGGACGCTGCGGTGCCCGCTCTCTAACAATGGCCTTTCAAGGCAATAAAAATAGTCTGCAAGGGGAACGGCACTCCATGAAATATCCACTACGTCCGTTGGTGTTCTGGCCAACTTTCCTGATTCTGCTGGCGGCGGTGATCGCCAGCTACATCGACCTGAATGCGTTCCTTGCGGTCAGCAAACAGCTCAATAACCTGATTCTGAAAAACTTCTCCTGGTTGTTCAGCGCCGGCTCGTTTGCCATGGTGGTGCTGACTGCGATCGTGTACTTCTCGGCACTGGGCAAAGTGCGCATCGGCGGTGAAGACGCCCAGCCGTTGCTGAGCAAATGGCGCTGGTTCATGGTGGCGCTATGCACCACGCTGGCGGTCGGTGTGTTGTTCTGGACCACCGCCGAACCGCTCTACCACCTGTACGGCCCGCCCACCAGCCTGCCGATTGAAGCGGGCAGCTCGGCGGCGAAAAGCTTTGCGATGTCGACGATGTTCCTGCACTGGACCATCACCCCGTACGCCATCTACCTGGTGCCGTCCCTGGTATTTGCGCTGGTGTTCTACAACCGCCGCAGCAACTTCTCGATTGGCGCGATGCTCGAACCCTTGCTGGGCGCGGCGCGGGTCAAGCGCTACGCCGGGCTGATCGATACCTTGGCGATGTTCGCCCTGGTCGCCGGCATGGCCTCGTCCCTGGGCACGGGCGCACTGACCCTGGCCGGCGGCCTGAGCCAATACATCGGCGGCGAAACCACGCCGTTCCGTTTGGCGATCATCATCGCAATTATCGTCATCACCTTCGTCGCCTCGGCCGCCAGCGGCCTGCAAAAAGGCATCGTGATGCTGTCCTCGTTCAACACCTGGATCATGCTCGCCCTCGGTTTGTTCGTGCTGCTGTGCGGGCCAACCCTGTACATGTTCAGCCTCGGCGTCGAATCCCTCGGCGTGTACCTCGACACCTTCTTCAGCCGCAGCCTGTTCACCGGCGCCGCCAGTGGCGACACCTGGCCGCAGAGCTGGACGGTGTTCTACTGGTCGGTGTGGTTTGCCTGGGCGCCGGTGAGTGCGCTGTTCCTCGGCAAGATCGGCCGTGGCTACACCGTGCGTGAATTCATCCATATCAACATGCTGTTCCCGGCGCTGTTCACGGCGGTGTGGATCTGCATCTTCTCCGGCACCAGCCTGTACTTCGATGCGCTCGGCGACGGCAGCCTCAACCGCGTGCTCAACGAGCAGGGCGTGGAGCACGTGCTGTACCAGATGTTCCAGCAACTGCCGGCCAGTGGGTTGATGATCGCGTTCCTGCTGTTCGTCGCCTTCATCTCGTTTGTTACTGCGGCGGACTCCAGCACCGACGTGATTGCCAACCTGTGCAGCAAGGGCGTGACCGCCGACTCCGACCTCGACGGCAACCCGATGCTGAAGATTGTCTGGGGCGTGATCATCGGTACGGTGTCGTGGGTGATGGTGTCGTTTATCGGCATCGACGGGGTGAAGATGCTCTCCAATCTCGGCGGTTTGCCGGGGATGATCCTGGTGCTGCTGGCCAGTACCTCGCTGATCTTCTGGCTGAAAAACCCGGCGCTGCTCGATGTGAAAAACCTCAAGCCGGCCACCGATCCCGAGCCGCGCGGCGCCACCCCCGTCGCCGAGTTCGCCCGCTAAATCCTGAAACCTGTGTGTCTCCTCACGCGCTCCCCAGAGAGCGCGGGGGAGCCGTTTGTTTGCAATAAAAGTTTGGAGTTACCGATGGAAATCGTTACCGAATTTGCCTACAAGGTCCGTGAAATCGAACACTGCCTGATCCCCCTGAAGGACGGCACCCAACTGGCCGCGCGCATCTGGCTGCCGGAAGTCGCCGGCCTGCAAACCTTCCCGGCGATCCTCGAATACCTGCCGTACCGCAAGCGCGACGGCACCGCTGTACGCGATGCGCTGACCCACCCGTGGATGGCCGGGCAAGGCTATGTGTGCGTGCGTGTCGACATGCGCGGCAACGGCGAATCCCAAGGGTTGATGGCCGACGAATACCTGTTGCAGGAACAGGACGACGCCCTCGAAGTGATTGAATGGCTGTGCCAGCAGCCGTGGTGCGACGGCAACGTCGGCATGATGGGCATCTCCTGGGGCGGCTTCAACGGCCTGCAAGTCGCGGCGCGCCAGCCCGAGGCGCTGAAGGCGATCATCACCCTGTGCTCCACCGATGACCGCTTCGCCGACGACATCCATTACAAGGGCGGCAACCTGCTGATGGAGAACTTCGGCTGGGCCGCGACCATGCTCAACTTCAGTGCCGCCGTGCCCGACCCACTGCTGGTCGGCGATGAATGGAAAACCCTCTGGCAGCAACGCCTGGACGCCATGCCGCTGCTTGCCGAAACCTGGCTGCAACACCAGACCCGCGATGACTATTGGCGCCACGGCTCGGTGTGCGAGGACTATTCGCAGATCAAGGCGGCGGTGTATGCGGTGGGCGGTTGGGGTGATGCGTACCGCAACACGGTATCGCGCTTGATGCAAAACCTGCCGGGGCCGAAGAAAGCCATGATCGGCCCGTGGATTCACAAATACCCACACTTCGCCGTGCCGAATCCGGCCATCGGCTTCCTGCAAGAGGCCAAACGCTGGTGGGATCACTGGCTGAAGGGCATCGATAATGGGGTGATGGATGACGCAGCCTGCACCTTTTACCTACAGGATCTTCTGCCGCCCCAGGGCAGTTACGCCGAGCGACCAGGCATCTGGGTGCAGACGGCGGGCTGGCCTGATGCGCAGGTGCAGTGGACCGATTTCAGCCTGAGTGCTGGCGGTCTCAACCCCGGCGCAGCACCCTTGGCCGCCGCGAGCAGCGTCTGCTCGCCGTTGACCACCGGCCTGCACCAGGGCGAGTACTGCGCCATCTGGTTTGGCCCCGACGGCCCTACTGATCAGCGCCGTGATGATGCGAATTCGCTGTGTTTCGACTCCCAGCCGCTGAGCGAACCCCTCGCGTTGCTCGGCGATGCGCGCCTCACATTGCGCCTGGCCAGTGACACCGATTGTGGGCAGCTGGTCGCACGTCTGAACGCCATCGCACCGGACGGGCAAGTCACGCAGGTCAGTTATGCCGTGCTCAATCTCACGCTTCGTGAGGGCTTTTCCTACGTATCGCCCGTAGTCCCCGGTGCACCGATGGACGTGCAGTTAAACCTCGACCACATCGGCATGCGCATCCCGGCCGGCTACCGTTTGCGCCTGGCCCTGAGTACCGCGAGTTTCCCGTTGCTGTGGCCGAGTCGCGAACTGACCACCCTGACCTTGTTGCCCGGCCTGCAAAGCCTGCAACTGCCAGTGTTTACCGGCGAAGCGGTGGCGTGCCCGTTCGAAGCGCCGCAAGCCGCTCCGCCGGCCAACCTGGAAGTGCTGCGCGCCGCCGCGCCGAAGCGCACCCTGATCGAAGACGTGGGCAGTGGCGAGGTCTGCGTGAAGATCGAAGACGACCTGGGTGCGGTGCGTTTTACCGACCACGGCCTGGCGGTGGACCAGCGTTGCACCGAGCAATACCGCACCTTGCCCTGGGACCCGTTGTCCACCCGCGCCGATATCGAGTGGCACTACCGGGTGGGTCGCGATGAATGGGCCGTTGAGGTGGAAAGCCGCCTGAGCGTGAGCGCCGATGCCGAGTGGTTCTACGTCGAAGCCGAGCAGACCGCCTGGGAAAATGGCCAGTTGGAACACCGCCGCCAGTGGAGCAAACGCGTGGCCAGGGTCGCGCTGTGAGTGGGCAACTGGCAGGATGTTTGCCCACGTGATCCCCAATGCCAGTCAGTCAAGAACGAACGCTGTACCTGTGGCGAGGGAGCTTGCTCCCGCTGGGTCGCGAAGCGGCCCCGCTTTTTAGCTAAATAGCTGGGACTGCTGCGCAGTCCAACGGGAGCAAGCTCCCTCGCCACGGGTTACTTTTTTGCTGGCTGACTGGCGTCAAGGGCCTGTCTCTGCCATTGGAATCCTTCATGTCGCGCCGAAACGTCGATCTTCCTCCGCTCAATTGCTTGCAGACCTTCGAAGCGGCCGCCCGGCATTTGAGCTTTACCCAGGCCGCCCATGAACTGAACCTGACCCAAAGCGCGGTCAGCCGCCAGGTCAAACGCCTGGAAGAAGACCTCGCTCGCCCCTTGTTTTATCGCTTGGCCCAGGGCCTTAGCCTCACGCCGGCCGGGGTGCGCTATTTCCGTACGATCCAGCGCCTGCTGCGCGAACTCGACCGTGAATCCGCCGAGTTGCGCCGGCGCGGTGCCGACCGCCAGTTGACCCTGGCCAGCACGCCGACCATCAGCTCGATCTGGCTGGCCGGCTTGCTGCCGGACTTCCAGCGCGAACACCCGGACCTGGACATCCGCATCCTGTGCAGCGAAAGCCCCAACCACCTGGATGTCAGCGAATATGACCTGGGCCTGTTCTACCACCTCGACGAGCTGCCGGCGCCCCACGGCCTGGAGCTGTCGCCGGTATTCGACAACGAACAGGTCATCACCGTGTGCAGCCCGGCTTATATCGAGCGCCACGGCCCGATTCACGACGTGCAACACCTGCTGCACGCCCACACGTTGCTGATCGTCGAAGACCACTACCACGACTGGCTGACCTGGACCGACTGGTGCGCCGACGCCGACGCTCACTATCACACCCCGCGCCATGCGTTGCGCACCAACAGCTATCAACTGTTGATGCAGTCGGCGGTGATGGGCCACGGCGTGGCCCTCGGCTGGAAGAGCCTGCTCGCCGGCGAACTGGACGCGGGGCGCCTGCAAATGGCCTTGCCCCACACCATGCACAGCCGTGGCCGCCTGCACCTGATGCAACCCCATCACCGCAACCCGCCCTCGGCGGCGCGCAGTTTTCGCCAATGGCTGCTGGCCCATGCCAGCCGCTTGAACAATCCCCCTGAGCCCTCATGAACCTGACATTCCTGACCTTTCCCGCGCTGTACAGCGCGACCATTTTGATGCTCACCGGCAACGGTCTGTTTTTTAGCTTTATCGGCCTGCGCCTGAGCAGCGAGGGCATCAACGAGGTCTGGATCGGTGCGCTGACGGCGGCGTATTACGGCGGCATGGTGTGTGGCGCCAAGTTCGGCCACCGCATGATTGCCGGGGTCGGGCATGTGCGTTCGTATGTGGCCTGCGCCGGCGTCGCCACCATCATCGTGTTGCTGCATGTGCTGTTCGAGCAACTGGAGTTCTGGCTGGCGCTGCGGTTTGTGATGGGCCTGGTGATGATGAACCAGTACATGGTCATCGAAAGCTGGCTCAACGAGCAGGCGGAAAACAACCAGCGCGGCGCGGTATTCGCCGGGTACATGGTGGCGGTGTCGCTGGGCCTGATGCTGGGGCAGGGCGTGTTGATCTGGCGCCCGGAGCTGGACTTCAAGCCGCTGATCATCGTCGCGATCTGCTTTGCCGCGTGCCTGTTGCCGGTGACCATGACCAAGCGCCTGCACCCGGCCAAGCTGGTGGCGGCGCCGCTGGAAGTGGGGTTTTTCTGGCGACGGGTGCCCCAGGCGCTGACCACGGTGTTTGTCACCGGCCTGATGGTCGGCGCGTTTTATGCGCTGGCCCCGGTGTTCGCCACGCGCAACGGCTTGAGCACCGCCGAGGCCAGTACCTTTGTCGCAGTGTCGATTTTTGCCGGGCTGTGCGGCCAGTGGCCCATCGGCTGGCTGTCGGACCGCATTGATCGCTCGCGCTTGATTCGTGCGTGCGCCCTGGCCTTGGGCTTGGTAGTGATTCCGCTGTGGGGCCTGGTGCAACTGCCCTACGCACTGCTGCTGGTGTTCGGTTTTCTCAGCGGCTTGCTGCTGTTCACCCTCTACCCGCTGGCGGTGGCGCTGGCCAATGACAACGTCGAACAACCGCGACGTGTGCCATTGAGCGCGATGATGCTCGCCACCCACGGCATCGGTGCCAGCCTGGGGCCGATGCTCAGTGGCGCGTTGATGAACAGCTACGGCCACGGCGCGTTCTACATGCTGTTTTCGGCCTGCGCGCTGCTGTTGATCTGGCGGGTGCAGCCGAAAAAAGTCACCGGCGAATACCTGGTCGAAGGCGCGCCGTTGCATCACGTGGCCATGCCTGAACACCCAATGGGCGCGGTGCTGGACCCACGGGTGGATGAGATCCCCGAGGAGTTGGTGATCAGCGAACCGGCGCCTGATACCAAGGCCTGACGGCTACTTGGCTTTCTTCTTGCGCGGCTGGCGCGTGGCCAGGTGCTCGAAGCAAAAGGCGGCGGTGCCGAAGACGGCGATCAGGGTCAGTACGAGCATGCCGAGGGTTGAACTTTCCACGGTGAATTCCTACGTGATGGAGTAGGTATTCACCGTAGAGGTGCGGCGAAAACGCCTCAATAGATCCGACGCAATCCTTACGGCGCCGGGTTCATTGTTACGCAGTCTTTACGCCGTTCAGGCTGTTGGCGCCCGAGGAAGAGATAGACGATCACTGCCGTCAGCGCGGTGAACACCGCCAGCACTTGCAACAAGGTATTGAACCCGGCGGTGTAGGCAGCGCGCAGTTTCGCTATGGGAATTTGTCCCGTCTGTTGCAGGTCACCCATAACCAGATGTTGTGCCAACCGTGACAGGTCTTCCGGCGCCAGGCTGCTGTTGAGCCCCAAGTGATGCGCCACCAGCGCGCTCAACACCGCCACGGTAATCGCCAGTGCCACGCCTTCGCCGGCCACGCGGGTGGTGTTGAAAATCCCCGCCGCCATGCCCGCTTGTTCCTTGGGCACCACGCTGATCGACAGGCCGTCCATCAAGCCCCACGGCACCGCCGTGCCCAGGCCGATCAGCAGCAGGGCGGCGATAAGCTGGGTGTGCGCGTCGGCGGGAAGGGTACTTAACCGAAAAAGCCCAGCGGCGGCGATCAAAAATCCTACGGTACACAGGCGCCCGGCCGACACCCAGCGGGTCAACGACGCCGCCAGCATCGGCACCAGCAGCATGGGCGCCGACAGGGCGAGCATGCGCAGTCCTGCGTCGAAGGCACTCAGGCCCTCGACGCCGATAAAGCGGATCGGCAGCAACACCACCAACACGATAAAGCAGTAGCAGGTGCCGATTGGCAGGATCTGCACGCCGACGAAGCGCGGAAAACGCAACAGCCGCAGCTCCAGCATCGGCTGTTTGGCGCGTGTTTCTACCCAGGCAAACACCCCGGCGAGCACCACCGACCCGCCGAGCAGCGTTTGGATCAAGGGCGCGTTCCAGCCGTGCCCTGGGGCGAGAATCACGGCACTGGTGAAGGCAATCAAGAGACCCGAGAACGCCAGTACACCGGGTGTGTCCAGGTGCTGCGCGTGGGGGTTACGGCTTTCCCGCAGGTTCGGCACGGCAAACACCAGGGACACCAGCGCCAGCAGCGCGGTGAACAGAAAGATCCCGCGCCAGCCCATCCACTCGATCAGCACACCCGACAGCAATGGGCCGAAAGCAAGGCCTACGCCAAACGTGGTGCCCAACAGGCTGAACGCCCGGGTGCGCGCATGGCCGTCGAACTCCTGCGCCAGCGCGGCCGTCCCACCGGCCAAGGCGGCAGCGGCGGCGATGCCTTGGGCGCCGCGCAGCACATCCAGCCACAACACACTGGGCGCCACCGCCAGCAGCAGGGAGACTGCGGCAAACAAGCCCATGCCGCCAATGAACAAGCGCTTGCGTCCATAGCGGTCGGCGAGGGTGCCTGCGGCCATCAGCAGGCTGCCGAAACTGAGCATGAACGCATTGGTGATCCACGCCAGTTCAGTGGGCGTGGCGGCAAAGGCCCGGCCAATGAACGGCGTGGCCACGGCGCCGCCGGTAAAACTCATCGGCAAGACCAATGCGGCCAGGCAAATCGCCGCGAGGATGGTGTAGCGCTGGGGGTGCATGGCATCCGTCCTTTATCGTCCAGTTGAAGTCCTGAATAATCTATTCAGGATGCAATCGTAGATAAACAGGCTTACCTTCCACTGATAGCGGACAAAAAGGACGTAATGGATCAATGGACAGCCTGGGTGGTGTAATTTCCTTCGTCAAAACGGCAGAGGCCCTCAGTTTTGTTGCGGCCGCGCGGAGCCTGGGGATTTCCGCGTCGGCAGTCGGTAAAAACGTCGCCAAGCTGGAAGCGTCGCTGAATGTGCGGTTGCTGCAGCGCAGCACGCGCAAAGTCAGCCTGACGGCAGAAGGGCAATTGTTTTACGAGCGCTGTCGCAAAATCCTCGACGACTTGCAGGATGCGCAGGCCATGCTCTCCCATGTGGTCCAGCAACCCCGTGGCAAGTTGCGGGTGAGTTTGCCCACCATTGGCTATCGCTTCCTCATGCCGCACATGGCGGCGTTCCGCAGCGCCTACCCGGAGGTTGAGCTGGAGCTGGATTTCAACGACCTGCTGGTGGATGTGATCGAGGAGGGCATCGATGTGGCGATCCGCAGCGGTGGCCTGGCGGATTCGAAGTTGATGGCGCGTCGGCTCGGGCCGTTCAGGTTTCTGCTGTGTGCGTCGCCGGAATATTTCCAGCGCCATGGCCGGCCGCTGGCGGTGCAAGACCTGGAGCACCACGCGTGCCTGCGTTATCGGTTTGCCACCACCGGCAAAATCATGGACTGGACCCTGGCCGCCGACCCCGCATTCACCGGGCTACGCCTGCCCACGGCGATGACCCTGAACAACATGGAAGCCATGCTCATGGCCGCCGTCGATGGGCACGGCATTGCCTTTGTCCCGGACTTTCTCGCCCGCGAGGCCTTGGCCCAGGGGCGCCTGCACAGCGTGCTGGATGAGCAGTGCAGCGATCAGGGACAGTTCTGGGCGTTGTGGCCGTCCAGCCGTCACCTGTCGCCGAAAATCCGCGTGTTCGTGGACTTTATTGCCGAGCGCCTGTTTCCCTCAAGCTAAGGCGCGTTGCGGCTGTGGCGGTAATCGCTGACGGCCTCGTACACCGCTTTGCGCAACCGGTTGATACCGCCGATGGGGCGGTGCTGCGCAACGCCGAACCACGGGTTGAAGGACTGGTTGTCACACGCCAGGTTCTGCTCGGGGGTGTCGAAATCCTGCGCCGGTATGCGGATTTTCGCCACGGTTTCGTAGGGCGCGTCGCTCTCTTTCCACTCGATGCTGGTGTCTTCGATCGGCATGAATTTCTGCGGGTTCTGCCGCTGGATCTGCAACACAAAACAGGCTGCGACGCGGTCGGTGGACAACTGCTGATTCAACGCGCTGCGCAGGAAGTTCGGCAGGTCCTGGTTCTGTTTCGGCAGCACGTATTGCGGGCAGTTCTGCGCATCGGGTGCGACGCGGAACTTGGCATTCGCCGCGCCGAACTTGTAGGGCGAGACGGAAAAGTACGTGGTCTGTGTCGGGCTGGCCGGAGCCGGCGCCAGGGTGGCCAGGGCGATAAACAGGTGACGCACCTGCCAGCTGCGCGGGTCGACCTTGGGGAAAAACGCCAGGACCTTTTTGCCATCCGCCTGGGCGCCGATGTTCTGCGCGTATTCCGCCACGTCACTGACAAAAAAGTTGGGGTGGCTGAACATCACAAAATCTTGTTCGCTGCGGTTTTGCTGGTCGGCCAGCAGTTGTTTGCCCGGCACATCCAGCAGCTTGAGGGCCATGCCGCGCGCATCGCGGATGCTGTCGAACTGCGGGTAGGCGTTGCCGTTGGACAAGCGCATCGTCGCCTGCCAGGTCTTGCCCGGTTCGGCGAACACGCCTTGGCGCAGCGCCGGGTCGAGGTCCGCGAGCACGCTGACTTCTGCCTTCACACAGCCATGGGCCTTGGCGTGGGCATCGCGCAGGTAGCGCGTGCCTTCACGGTGCTGGTCAACGATGCGCACCGCGGTCTGGATGATGCCTTGGGTCATCGCGGCTTCGCCTGCCGGAATCTGCTCATCCGGCGATACCGGGCCACTGTGTTGCCAGGCGTACCAGGCGGTGGCGCCGAGCCAGCCGAGCAGGCCGAGGCCCACCAGCCAGAGGAGTGTTTTGCCGAGAAACGCGCCGATGCGCAGCCACAGGCGCGCGAGCAGGGAAGGGCGGTCGTAGGGGGATCGAATCATCATGGCAGTTGTTGCTCCAGCGGGCCGCCTAGCACTTTGAGGTATTCCAGCAACGCCCAACGTTCCTGCGGCAGCAAGCCACGGCCGATGACGCCATTGCCACGCTGGCCGGCACGGAATTCGTGGCCGCTGTTGTGGTTGCCGGTGATTTTGGTATCGAACAGGAACGCATTCTTGAACGCGCCGGTCTGGAAGCCGAGGTGGCGCGGATCGTAGTCGAAGGTGCCTTTATAGAAGGTGGTACTGCGTTCGTCCTGGGGCGACAGCAATTGGTAGATCGTCGGCACCGAGCCGTTGTGCAGGAACGGCGGTGTGGCCCACACACCGGCCAGTGGCCGTGCCTTGTAGGCGCGCAACTCGCGCACGCCGATGGGCAGGCCGTAGCCGTCCAGGCGCGGACGCTCGGCCGGAGTGACGCCGGCGGCGCGGTAGGCATGCTCTTCGACGAATGCGGTGACGTAGGCCAGGCCCTTGGCCACGGACATTTTTTTCAGGTCCAGGGGTTCGCTCGGCGTCGGGTGCAGTTGCACATTCAGCTGGGCCAGTTCGGCCGGGTCCCATTGCAGGGCGCTGAGGTCGTAGCGTTGGTTGGCGATGTTGTTGGCGGTGCCGGGGTCGGTGCCGATGTAGTCCACCGGGAGCATTTTCAGTTGCTGCACCGGACGGCCGTTTTCCTGGGTGACGCTGGGGACGTGGCAGCCGGCGCAGTTTTCGGCGAAGAGTGCGCGGCCTTGGGCGGCGAGGGTTTTGTCTACCGCGCCGAACAGTTCTTCGGGCCAGATCGGAGGCTTGAGGCGTTGCAGGGTTTCTTCGATCAGGTTGAGGTCACGCACGCGCACGCTGGACGGGTAGCGCGCATCGCCTTGCAGGGGTTGGCCGGCGCTGTCGAAAAAGCTCAGGGTCGCTCCGACGCCGAGGGCTTCGCCGATATTGCGCGCCATGGGTTGCTGGGCTGAACCGTTCCATTGCACCCAGTCGAAGGTCCAGATATCCCACAACTGTGGGTAGTCCACTGGTGCGTTGGCGATGCGATAGTTATCCGGGGAAATCGCGTCGCCGAAGCTGGCATTGGCGATGCGGCCGAACGCGTCGGTCCGGCCGGGGCCTTCCTGGGTAGGGTAGAGGCCGCGGTGGGTGTCGTTCCAGGCGACTTTGAGGAAGGTGTTCAGCGACTGCTTGAAGTCCTGGCGCAGTTGGCTGTGCTCGGCGTCGTAGCGATCGCCCAATACCTGGCGGGCGAAACGCTCGAATTTCCACGGGTTGTAATAGGTTGCGGTGAGGCTGGCGACCAGGGCTTGGCCGAAGCTGCCACCGCGCAGGGTCGGTACGCTGGACGGCAGCACATGCTGGGCCGAACCGCCGTCGATGCGCAGGGCCTGGCCTTTGAAATGCAGCTCGCCGGTGTGGCAGGCGGCGCAGGTTATGTCCAGGTATTCGGCACTGTTGCCGGCGTTCTGGTGACGGGCGAAACCCACCGGCAGGTTGCCGGGGTTTTGCGCGGTGGCGACTTGCTTGGGGTCCACCAGGAAGCCGAAGCGCGCCAGGTACTCGGGCGTGGCGAAACGCTGCTCGGAAAACGGCAGTTCGAGGGCGGTGAACCAGTCGTAGTGCAGGCCTTTGACCTGGGTGCCTTGGGGCGTGAAGTAATAGGTCTGGCGGTCGGCAGCACTCCATTGATCGCCATAGTGCACCTGCTGCACGGCCACATAGTCCGGCAGCTTGGGGTTGACGATGTAATAGAGCACCACGGCCAGGACCAGCCCCAGTGCCGCGAGAATCAGCAGTAAAACACGGGAAAAAATGCGCAAGATAACTATCCTTGTCGAGTTGTCGCGTTGTTATGCCACTACGCCACAGGTGCGGCAAGTGGCCATGAGCCCGGAACAGGCGGTCCCGCGATCCTTCGCGGGCCCTCATCATGAATGAAAATGCTTTTAAACACGTGAACTTATCGAAAGTTTGTGGCTCACATGCCGGTAGCCATTGGTCGTGGCCGCCTGATAAGCTCGCGACTTTATTCGAATGCCCTTTAGGCGCATGAACAAGGAAATAGCATGAAACAGCATCGGTTGGCGGCGGCGGTGGCCCTGGTTAGCCTGGTACTTGCGGGTTGTGATTCGCAGACCAGCGTAGAGCTGAAAACCCCGGCGCAGAAAGCTTCCTACGGCATCGGCCTGAACATGGGCAAGAGCCTGGCCCAAGAAGGCATGGATGACCTGGACTCCAAAGCAGTAGCCCAAGGCATCGAAGACGCCGTCGGCAAGAAAGAGCAGAAGCTCAAAGACGACGAACTGGTTGAAGCGTTTGCCGCACTGCAAAAGCGTGCTGAAGAACGCATGACCAAGATGAGCCAAGAGTCGGCAGCCGCCGGCAAGAAGTTCCTCGAAGACAACGCCAAGAAAGACGGCGTCGTCACCACCGCTACCGGTCTGCAGTACAAGATCACCAAGAAAGCCGACGGCGCACAGCCTAAGCCGACTGACGTGGTGACTGTTCACTACACCGGCAAGCTCACCAACGGCACCACCTTTGACAGCTCCGTGGACCGCGGTAGCCCGATTGACCTGCCGGTCAGCGGTGTGATCCCGGGTTGGGTCGAAGGCCTGCAACTGATGCACGTAGGCGAGAAGGTCGAGTTGTACATTCCGTCCGACCTGGCCTACGGCGAGCAGAGCCCGAGCCCGGCGATTCCAGCCAACTCCGTGCTGGTATTCGACCTGGAACTGCTGGCCATCAAGGACCCAGCCAAGGCTGAAGCCCCTGAGGCACCTGCTGCACCAGCCGCCAAGAAGTAATCGGCGCCTGAACACACAACGCCCCGTCTCGACGGGGCGTTGTTGTTTCTGGGAGGTGCATATTGATCCCACAGATCCGAGCGAACGTCTGTAGCAGGCAACAGTCTGATATAACGTGCCGGTGTGGGTAGCCGCACAGCAACACCAAGTCAATGAAATATTGGGTTTTTTTTATGTGCGCAAAAAATGCCCGATCTGACTGTAAGCCTTGTAATCCGTGGCTTTCAGCCTGCAAAACAGGCTCTGTTCACAAGGTTATCCACAATTTGTGTGGATAACATTTCTGTTCGCCTGGAACTGGAGTGACCTATGAAACCACCCTTCAATTTCACCCGCTTCTTGCCCATGGCGGCACGTCTGCTGGGCCGTGGGCGTTTGCCTACGCTGCTCTTCGCGGTTGCCGCCAAGGGCTCGAGCCAGGGCAATCGCCTGGGCAAGCTCAAGGATGATCTCAAGTTGCTCCAGGCCCTATGCCTGGCCTACTGGCGCGGCGAATACCGGGCCATCAGCCCGAAGGCGCTGATCTCGGTAGTGGCGGGGTTGATGTATTTTCTCAGCCCGATCGATGCGATCCCGGACTTTATCCCGATGTTCGGCATGCTCGACGACATTGCCGTGCTGGCATGGGTCATGAAGACCCTGGACGGCGAACTGAGCGCCTTTCGCGTCTGGCGTGAGGCGCAACGCCCGGAAAAGCTCGCGGTGGTTGAGCGGCTACCTGCGACGCCTGCGCTGCTGGCCAGGGAAAACCCGCAAAAAAACCAATGACGGTTATATCCCCCTACGACCTTTGTGACTGTTAGGATTACACTCCTAAGGAAAGAGCTTACTAAGTAAGTGCAGTTATCCTACGGGGCAGTCATGGATATTCAGATAATTTCGCGCGATGGCGCACCCGAGTACGCGGTGTTGCCATGGGACCAGTACCAGGCGCTGCTAAAAGCTGCCGGTCAGCAACAACCCGCAACACCTCCTTCTGTTTCTCCTGCCCAAGCCGCACCGGCCCAGGACTTGCGCCCGCTCGCAGACCTGCGCGGCTTGCGCGAAGCCAAGGGCCTGGCGATTGAGACGCTGGCCCGCACCGTGGGCATCAGCCCGTCGTACCTTGGATTGATCGAAAGTGGTGAACGCCAGCCGGATGCCGCGATCCGCCGCAGCCTGGCCTGGGAATTGGGCGTTGCAGGTTGGAGGGATGAATCTTGAGCCTACGTATCAGCCGTCAACACTGGGATGGGTTACTCAACGAACTGGACCAGGCGCGCCGCCAGCGCCATCTGCTGACGTACCGCGCGTTGCTGGAGCGTTTGCAGTTCCCCACACCGGCCATGCAAACCCTGGCTGCCGCGCTGGAACACCTGGCGGCACTGGACGCCAAGGCCGAGCAGCCGCTGCGCAGTTCCCTGGTGATCAGCCAGGGCGCCAGCCGCCTGCCGCGTACTGGCTTCTTTGAATGCGTGGAGCGCCTGGGGCGCTTCAGCGGGCCGTCCGACGGCGTGGCCGCCGCGTCTTGGCACGCGTCGGAAGTGGTGCGGGTGTTCGAGTACGAGTACCCGGAATCGGCCGAGGCCTAGACCTGCGGCACTGCGTCCATGCTGTCGATCACGTGGATGCTGTAGCCGGCCACGTCCTTGGCATGGTGCTTGGCCTGCGACGCCAACTCTGCCAACTGGCTGGCATCGAGTTGTCCACAGGCCTGTGGATACAAATGCACGACGCCGATAGACAGCGACAGCAACGCAAACTCCTGGCGTACGCCCTGGCGGTTCAGTGCCACGAAGCAGCCGGCGTCAAGGTGCTCGGCGCGGTAGAAACGCCGGCATTGGGTGTGGAAGTCATCCAGCAGTTGATTGAGGCGCTTGCGCCAATCCTGCGGCCCCAATACAAGCAAGAAATCATCGCCACCGATATGCCCGACAAAGTCGCGGCTGGGATCGACCCGATCGTTCAGGCACTGCGCCAGGCACAGCAACACCTCATCCCCACGCCCGTAGCCGTAGATATCGTTGAACGGCTTGAAGCTGTCGATATCCACGTAGCAAATCACCGATTCGCGCTGCTGTTGCAGCAGCCGCGTCAGGCATTGCTGGATCGGCACGTTGCCGGGTAGCAAGGTCAGCGGGTTGGCGTAGCGCGCCTGCTGGATTTTCAGTTCGGTGATCAGCTTGAGTACGTCGATCACCCGCCCCAGGCCCAGGTAATCGCCATTGAGGGTGATGATGAAATCTTCTTCGATACGCTGCCGTGCGCGGCTGGTCAGCAGGCGGCTGACTTGTTGCAGCGACTGGCTCAATTCCACCGCGAGGAAGTCATTGCTCATCAAGCGGCTGATGGGTTTGCGCGCAAACAGGTCGGTGGCGAATGGCTTGAGCAGCGCGTCCGACAGCGAATGCCGGTGGACGATGCCCACGGGGTGGCCGCGCCCGTCCAGCACCGCCAGCGAGTTGAGGTTGGCCTGGCGGCGGAACGCTTCCAGGACCTGGGCGGTGGCGGTGTCCTGGTCCACCGCCGGTTGTTCGTTGAGCAGGGCACTGAGGTCGCTGCCTTCGTCGTTCAGGGCCACGTTGGCACTGTCGGGCTTGGGCAGCATCAGGCGCGCTTCCTGCGGCGGATGTTCCTGGGGACGACAGAGCAAGTAGCCTTGCACCAGGTCCACGCCCATCTCGGTCAACACCGCCAGCTCTTCCGGCAACTCGATACCTTCGGCAATCACCTGGGCGCGCGAAGCCTTGGCGATTTGCAGGATCGAGCCGACAAACTCGCGCTTGAGCGCATCCTGGTGAATGCCATCGATAAAGTGCCGGTCGATCTTCACGTAATCCGGGCGCAGTTCCGACCACAAGCGCAGGCTGGAATAGCCGGCGCCGAGGTCATCCAGGGCAATCGAAAAACCCATGTTGCGGTAGTGATGCAACGCGGTTTGCAACAGGTCGAAATCGTCGGTGGGGGTCTGCTCGGTGAGCTCGATCACCACCTGGCTTGGCGCAATGCCATAGTCGCGCAGCAATTGCAGGGTGCGCCCCGGCTGGTGCGCGGTCTCCATCAGGGATTCCGGCGAGACATTGAGGAACAGCATGCCCGGCAGCTTCTGTTCGCTGAAGCGCCGGCACGCGCTTTCGCGGCAGGCCATTTCCAATTCGCTGAGGCGCCCCGCCTGGCCGGCCACCGAGAACAATGCGACGGGGGAGTGCAGCGGACTGTTGGACGGGCCGCGGCTGAGGGCTTCATAGCCGAGGATGCGCCGTTCGGACAGGCAGATGATCGGTTGGAACAGGCTGTGCAAACTGCCTTGAGCCAGGATTGAGCCCAATGCATTCAGCTGTTCGGTCATGGTCATGGCGATCTCGATCGAAAAAAAAGGACCGCGGGCGGTAAGCCAGCGGTCCTTTATTTCACGACAGAATGATGTCTATATGATGACAGCTCGGGGAGCGGTCACATTAAATCGCCATCATTTACTGCTTGGCCACCTGTTTGCTGATCTTCAGGTAGTCCAGCAGGATCCGGCCTGTCTCAGCCATGTAGGCGTCGTCTTCCGGCTTGGTTTTGTCCGCCTCGGTTGGCAGCGCGTCTTCATCTTCTTTCTTCAGCTCTTTGAGCGGGTCTTCGCCCTTGGCCTTGCGGCGGGCGTTTTCCAGCACCAGCTGTTGATTTTCGATGTCTGCATGCTGCTTGCGACGATCCACTTCGTTGAGGCTGACGGATTTTTCTTCCATCAGCTTCTTGGCCAGGGCCAGCTTGTCGCGGATAAACACGAACTCGGCATCCTTGGCGGAGCGCGTTTCGTGGTCAGCCTTCAACTGCGCCAGGAACGGCTTGAACGGGTCCGACGCCGGCTTGATCGCCGGGCGGATGGTGTCCCACGGCATGGCTTCTGGCAGGGCGCTTTCGCCGATTTCCTTGGTGTCGATGATCGACGGGAAATCGATGTCCGGCAGTACGCCCTGATGCTGGGTGCTCTGCCCGGAAACCCGGTAGAACTTGGCCAGGGTCAGTTTCAGTTCGCCATGGTTCAGCGGCTGGATGGTCTGCACGGTGCCTTTGCCGAAGGTCTGGCCGCCGATGATCAGCGCGCGGTGATAATCCTGCATGGCACCGGCGAAAATCTCCGAAGCCGACGCCGAGAGGCGGTTGACCAGCAACGCCATCGGGCCTTTATAGAAGGCACCCGGGTTCTCGTCTTCCAGCACGTCGACACGGCCGTCAGCGTTGCGTACCAACACGGTCGGGCCCTTGTCGATAAACAGGCTGGTCAGCTCGGTGGCTTCCTGCAGGGAGCCGCCGCCGTTGTTGCGCAGGTCGATGACCACGCCGTCGACTTTTTCCTTCTGCAGCTCTGTGAGGATTTTCTTCACGTCGCGGGTGGTGGACTTGTAGTCCGGGTCGCCAGCGCGGAAGGCCTTGAAGTCCAGGTAGAACGCCGGGATCTCAATCACGCCCAGCTTGTAGTCCTTGCCATCCTGCTTGAGGTTGAGGACTTTCTTCTGCACGGCCTGGTCTTCGAGCTTCACCGCTTCACGGGTGATGGACACGATCTTGCTGGTCTGGTCGTTGGGCGCATTGGTGTGCGGAATCACTTCCAGACGCACCACGCTGCCTTTCGGCCCACGGATCAGCTTGACCACTTCGTCCAGGCGCCAGCCGACCACATCGACCATCTCTTTGTCGGCCTGGGCCACACCGATGATCTTGTCAGCCGGGGCGACCTGCTTGGTCTTGTCTGCCGGACCTGCCGGCACCAGGCGCACGATCTTCACCTGGTCGTTGTCGCTTTGCAGGACGGCACCGATGCCTTCCAGGGACAGACTCATATTGATATCGAAATTTTCCGCGTTATCTGGCGACAGATAATTGGTGTGCGGGTCGTAGGACATCGCGAAGGTGTTGATGTAAGCCTGGAAGATATCTTCGGCACGGGTCTGGTCCAGGCGCGCCAGTTGATTCTTGTAGCGCTTGGTCAGCAGTTCCTGGATCGCCTTGGGCTCTTTGCCGGCGATCTTCAGGCGCAGCACCTCGTCCTTGACGCGTTTGCGCCACAGGTCGTCGAGAGCGGCGGTGCTGGTCAGCCAAGGGGCGTCCTTGCGGTCCACCAGAAGGGTTTCCTTCTCGGTGAAGTCGAGCTTGTCGACGCCTTTGTTCAGCTCGGCCAAGGCGAAGTCCAGACGCGCTTTGACGCGGTCCAGGTAACGCTTGTAGATGGTGAAGCCGGGTTGCAGGTCGCCGCTCTTGAGGAAGTCGTCGAACTGCGTCTTCCACTTGTCGAACTCAGCGATATCGCTGGCCAGGAAGTAGCTGCGCGACGGGTCCAGCAGCTTGAGGTAGCTGTCGTAGATGATCACTGAGCGAGCGTCGTCGAGCGGCGGCTTGCTGTAGTGATGGCGCTTGAGCAACTCGACAACGTTAAGGCTGGCAATCACCTCATCGCGATCCGGCTGAAGGTTGTCCCAGCTGTTGGCTGCGAACGTATTGGTCGACATCGACGCGAAGCCGAGACCAATGAAAAGAGCGAGTGCGGTGCTGGGGAACAAATGCTTCATGCTGATTCGACGCGGGGGCAATTGATAACGCATATTAGGCCGTCTTTGAGGGAGCCGGTTCCATATGGTCCGGTCGCATAATGCAAAAAGCCCGGCGCTACAGCTACGGGCTCAGTCCAGACTCACTATGGAGGCACTGTGAAAGCATTGCAAGGCGTTGACGGTCACGTGGCGTGGTTGGAAGAAGCCAGTCCTACCTGTGATGTAGGCCAAGTTCGCATTCGTGTGGCGGCAGCGGGCCTGAATCGCGCCGATTTATTACAGCGTGCGGGGCTCTATCCGCCGCCTCCGGGGGCCAGCGCCGTGTTGGGCCTGGAGTGTTCCGGGGTGATCAGCGAAGTGGGCGCGGGCTCGTCCTGGCAAGTCGGCGACCGCGTCTGCGCGCTGCTGGCCGGCGGCGGCATGGCCGAAGAAGTGGTGGTGGACGCGCGCCATGTGCTGCCGGTGCCGGAAGGCTTGTCGCTGGTCGAAGCGGCGGCGTTGCCTGAGGTGTACAGCACGGCGTGGCTGAATCTGTTCCAGCTCGCGGCCCTCAAGCCCGGTGAGAAAGTCTTGCTGCATGCCGGCGCCAGTGGCGTGGGCTCGGCGGCGATCCAGCTGTGCAAGGCGTTTGGCAGCCCGTGCTGGGTCAGCGTCGGCTCGGCCGAGCGCCTGACCTACTGCGAGGCCCTGGGCGCCCAGGGCGGGGTGGTGCGTACCGATGGGATTGAAGGGCTGCGGGATTTCGGGCCGTTCGATGTGATCCTCGACCCGGTGGGTGGCGACTATGCGGCGCTGGACCTCAAGCTGCTGGCCCTGGACGGTCGGTGGGTGTTGATCGGTTTGATGGGCGGTCGCGAGGCCAAGCTGGACCTGGCGCAGGTGCTGGGCAAGCGCGTGCAGTTGCTGGGCTCGACCTTGCGTAGTCGCAGTGATCAGTTCAAGGCGGACCTGCTCAGTGACTTGAGCCAGCATGTGTGGCCGTTGTTTGTTGAAGGGCGCCTGAGCCCGCAATTGGCCAAGACCTTCCCGATCAAGGATGCCGAGGCGGCGTTTGCCGAGCTGGCGACCAACCAGATTTCCGGGAAGTTGGTGCTGGTGATCGACGAAAGCCTGACCTGACTCCAACTTGAAATACAGTCAATGTGGGAGCTGGCTTGTCGGGTCGCCGCATCGCTGCGATAGCGGTACATCAGTGAAGAATTCTTCATCTGACACACCGCTATCGCAGCGATGCGGCGACCCGACAAGCCAGCTCCCACAGTTGATTGGGTTTCCAATTCAGAAGGGGGTGATCAGATCCAGTGGTGGATTGGCCAGCCAGCTTGTTCCGCATGGGCACGTAACACCGGATCGGGGTTTACCACCTGCGGATGATCCACCTTCAACAGCAACGGCAGATCATTCCGCGAATCCGAATAGAAATACGCACCCTCCAACGTCTCATCTTCCTGTTCCAACCATTCCAGCAGACGCGTGATCTTGCCTTCACGGTAAGTCAGCACCCCCACAGTACGCCCGCTGTACACGCCATGGCTGATGTCCAACTCGATCCCCAACACTTCATCAATGCCAATCCGCGCCGCAATCGGCTTGACCAGATGGACGCCGGACGCCGAGATCACCAGGATGCGGTCGCCATTGGCCCGATGGCGGGCGATGGTCTTGGTGGCGTCGCTGTAGATCAGCGGCTCGATCACGTCCTCGACCCACGGCTCCACCAGGTGTTCGATTTCTGCCGGGGTGCGGCCGATCATGGGCTCCAGGCTGAAGTCCATGAAGTCTTCCATCTTGAGTTCGCCCCGGCTGTAGGCGGCCATCAGCTCATGGTTCTTGCGCATGAACGACTCCGGGTCTACCCAGCCCAGGCGGCCCATCTGCTCGCTCCACAGGGTGGCGCAGTCGCCGTGGATAAGGGTGTCGTCCAGATCGAAAATTACCAATGCCATCCGTCATGCTCTCTGAAATAAAACGTTGCGTCAGGCTACTTCACACAGGGCGCTTGGGTCGATGGAAAGTGCCAGGCGTTGCCCGTCCGGGTGCAGGTCGTCGGCCGAGCGGTTGAGCACGTCCACCACCAGTTCCACGCCGCGCGCTTCGATGCGGTAGCGGATCACGTTGCCCAGCAGGCTGTGGCTGCGCACCAGTGCGTCCAGCTCGCCGTTGCGGCTCAGTTCGATGGCTTCCGGGCGGATCGCGATACGGCTGTTGATCGGGCGTTGCAGCAGCAGGCTGGCCTTGTCGGCGTCCAGAAGGTTGTAGTTGCCGATAAAACCGGCCGCGAACACATCCACCGGCGCGGTATACAGCGTCTCTGCATCGCCGCTCTGCACTATCTTGCCCTGATTCATCAGGAAGATGCGGTCGGACATGGTCAGGGCTTCTTCCTGGTCATGGGTCACGAAGATCGTGGTCAGCCCCAGCTCGCGCTGGATCTGGCGGATCTGTTCACGCAGGTGCTTGCGGATCCGCGCATCCAGCGCCGACAGTGGTTCATCCAGCAACAGTAGGCGCGGGCGGGTTACCAGGGAGCGGGCGAGGGCCACGCGCTGGCACTGGCCACCGGACATCTGGTGCGGGTAACGGCCGGCGAGGTCCTTGAGTTCCACCAGTTGCAGCACTTCCTGCACGCGCTGGTGGCTGTCGTCGGCGTTGACCTTCTGCATGCGCAGGCCGAAGGCGACGTTTTGTTCCACAGTCATGTTGGGGAACAGTGCATAGCTCTGGAACACCATGCCGATGTGACGTTTCTGCGGGCTCAGCGGGACGATGTCCTGGCCATCCAGCAGAATTTTCCCGCTGTCCACCGAGGTCAGCCCGGCGATGCAACGCAGCAGCGTGGACTTGCCGCAACCGGACGGGCCGAGCAGGGTGACGAACTCGCCCTTGGCAATCTCGCAGTTGATATCACTGAACACCGGGGTGCCGGCGTAGCCTTTTTGCAGGTGTTGGACGCTGACGAAGCTCATTGGCTTTTGTCCTTGTTCAAGATATTGGCGGCCCAGGTCAGCACCAGCACAAAGAAGAAGTAGGAAATCACGACGGCGCTGGTGAAGTGGCCGCTGCTGTTGCGCATGTTGTTGAGGTACACCTGCAGGGTTTCGTAGCGGGTGCCCACCAGAATGTTGGCAAACACGAACTCACCGAACAGGAACGAAAACGACAGCAGCAGCGCCACCATCAGGCCTTTGCGCAGGTTTGGCAGCACGACGAAGATCGCCGCCTGCCAAGTGCTGGCGCCCAGCAGTTGGGAGGCGTCCATCAGGTCGCGCAGGTTGATGGCTTGCAGGTTATTGGTGATCGCCCGGTACATGAACGGCAACGCCACGGTGAAGTAGCAGCCGATCAGAATCCACGGCGTGCCCACCATCGCCAACGGCCCGGAACCGTACAGTTGCAACAGGCCCACCGACGACACCACCGGCGGCACTGCGAAGGGCAGCAGGATCAGGATGTTCATCAACGCGTCGAGCTTCGGGAAGTGGTAGTGCACCACGAACAGCAGCGGCAGGATCAGCACCACCGACAGGATCAGCGCCCCCACGCACACCAGCAACGACTGCCCGAAGGCCATCAGGAAGCGCGGGTCGCTCCACAGTTGCACGTACCATTTCACGGTAAAGCCGGCGGGCAGGATAGTTGCCGACCAGCTACTGGCGATGGAGTAAACGAAGGTGCCCACCAGCGGCAGCACGAGGATTGCAAACAACAGCCACACCACCACCCGATGGTAGAGAGCGGCCGGGCCGGCTTCAGCGCGAGACATGGTAGCTCCTCTTGAGCAGCAATTGATGGACCACGGTGACCACGGTCATCAGCGCCACCAGCACCACGGCCAGGGCGCTGGCCATGTTCGGGTCGAGGGACACATCGCCGGACACCAGGCCCGCGATGCGGATCGGCAGCACGTTGAAGTTGCCGGTGGTCAACGCGTACACCGTGGCATAGGCACCAAGGGCATTGGCCAGCAGTATCACGAACGTGCCAAGCAAGGCCGGCGTGAGCACCGGCAAGCCGATATGCCGCCAGAACTGCCAGCCACTCGCACCGAGCAGCGCGGCCGACTCCCGCCAGTCTTCGCGCAGCGCGTCAAAGGCCGGGTAGAGCAACAGCACGCCCAGCGGAATCTGGAAGTAGGTATAGAGGATGATCAAGCCGGTCTTGGAGTACAGGTTGAAGTCCTGAATGATCCCCGCCTGTTTCAGCATGATGGTGATGCTGCCGTTGAAGCCCAGCAGAATGATGAACGCGAAGGCCAGGGGCACGCCGGCAAAGTTGCTGGTCATGTTGGCAAAGGCGGTGACGAAGTTGCGCAGCGGCGAGTCGACCCGGCGCAGCGAGTAGCTGCCGAGGGTGGCGATGATGATGCCGAAGACGCTGGAGTAGAAACTGATCTCCAGGCTGTACTGGATGGCTTGCAGGTAGAACTTCGAGCTGAAGATGCGCACGAAGTTTTCCAGGCCCCAGCCGGCCTCTTCGGTTTGCAGGCTGTTGATCAGCACCCACGCCAGCGGGGCGATTTCAAACACGATAAAGAACAACGCGAAAGGCACCAGGCACAACAGCGCCAGCCATTTGCCACGGGTCATTTCAACAGCTCCCGGCACACAGGTTTGTCGTGGGGCACACCCAGCAGTTCGCAGACAGTGCCGCACAGTTCGGTCTGTTTCGGCGCGGCGTTGGCGTCGAGGCTGAACGCGTCACCGAGGACAAACAGCGGTACTTCGCGTTCCTCCGGCAACAGGCCGTTGTGGGAACGGTCGTTGTTCATGCCATGGTCGGCGGTCACCAGCACCTGGTAGCCGGCGTCGAGCCAGGCTTGCAGGTAGTCGGCCAGGATGATGTCGGCCGAGCGCGCGCTGTTGCGGTATTGCGCGGTGTCGAGGCCGTGCTTGTGGCCGGCGTCGTCGATGTTCATCGGGTGCACCACGAGGAAGTTCGGCGCGTGTTTACGGCGCAGGCTTTCGGCGTCGGCAAACAGGTGGGAATCCGGGTAGTGGTCATTCCAGTAGAAATGCCCGTGCTGGATCGCCAGGGCCTTGTCGTCGGTATGACGATCACGGGCGGCGAGGAAGGGCGTGCGGTTATACAACTCGCTGACCCAGTGGTAAGCCGCCGCCGCCGTGGTGAGGCCGGCGTCGGTGGCGTAATGGAAAATGCTGCGCTGGTTGGACAGGCGCGAGACATTGTTGTGCACGATGCCGCTCTGGATCGGTGGCACGCCGGTGAGGATGCATTCATACAACGGGCGGGACAGGGCGGGCAATTCACATTCCAGCTTGTAGAGGGCGGCGCGTCCTGCGCCGACATAGGCCTGCAAGTGCCCCATGGCGTGCCGGGCAACCTCGAAGTTCAGGCCGTCGAGCACGACGAGGATGACATTGTGCTTCATGGGGGTTGGAGCTCCGCAACAGTAGGCTTGACTCAATCTCTCTGAAACAACCGGGTCAAATTGTGGGAGCTGGCTTGCCTGCGATAGCGGTGTATCAGTCGACACACATGCTGAATGTCAGACCGCTATCGCAGGCAAGCCAGCTCCCACACTGGCCGCATTTCAGGTCTGTTACTTCATCTCTACGATGACTTGCTCGTTCCACAGTTGTGGCAGTTTCTTGGAAGTCGCTTCCCAAGCATCGGCATCCTTGATCGGCTGCGGGTTGGCCTTGGTGTACTGCTCGCCCGGGATCAGGTTCTTGGCGATATCGGCCGGCAGTTTCAGGTCGGTTTCCGCACGGATCGGGCGCGCATTGCCCTTCGCCAGGTTGAGCTGGCCGGCATCGCTGAAGATGTATTCGCGGGTCAGCTTGGCGGCGTTCGGGTGCTTGGCGTGTTTGTTGATGATGGTGGTGTAGCCGGATTTCACCGAGCCATCCGACGGGATCAGCACCACGTAGTCATCCGGGTTGGCCATCTTGGCTTTGTAGCTCAGGCCGTTGAAGTCCCAGACGATGCCCACTTCGACTTCGCCTTTTTCCATTGTTTGAATGGTCGGGTTGTTCACGCCAAGACGGCCTTGCTGGGCAATCTTGGTGAAGAACTGCAAACCAGGTGCGATGTTCTTCTCGTCGCCTTTGTTGGCGATGGCAGCTGCCAGTACACCGTTGGCCGCCTGGGCCGCAGTGCTTACGTCACCGATGGAGACTTTGTATTTGCCGTTTTGCAGGTCAGCCCAGCTGGTAGGCACTTCGGAACCGTGCAGCAACTTCTTGTTGATGATGAAGGCGATGGTGCCGGTGTAGGCCAAGGCCCAGTGACCGTCTTTGTCTTTCGCCCAATCGGGCACTTGAGCCCAGGTGGTCGGTTTGTACGGCTGGGTCACGTCCTGCTTCACCGCAATCGGGCCGAAGGCCGCACCGACGTCGCCGATGTCGGCGCTGGCGTTGTCTTTTTCAGCCTTGAACTTGGCGATTTCCTGGGCCGAGCTCATGTCGGTGTCGATGTGCTTGAGGCCGTAGGTCTTGGCCAGGTCTTCCCAGGTGCCTTTCCAGTTGGCCCAGTCATCGGGCATGCCGACGCTGTTGACGGCGCCTTCTGCTTTCGCGGCGGCTTCCAAGGTTTTTAGATCGGTATCAGCGGCCATGGCGGCGGTGCACATGGCAATGGTCGAGCCTAACAGTGATGCCAGGAAAAGCTGTTTCATCCGAAGCTCCTTTGGGCGTTTTCAACGCGGCGTTTTTATGAACGTTTGCGGTGGTGTTGGTCTAGGTCAGCAATACCTGAGCCAATCTAGGCCCGGTGGATGACAGTTTCATGTCGATGTCGTTTTTAAATCGCTGATGTCGTCCAGCTCAGAGTGAGCGTAGACCATGCCCAAGTGCCCGCATTGATTGGACTTGGCCGATGTATTGCAGGGTGTTCAGCGCGAGGCAGACACGGACTGTCATCTGTCGGTCATCTGCAATGCCTAGGCTGGCAGGTAACCGCTACAGCCCGAATACAGCGCGGTTTATGCACCCGAACGGTGCTGGTCTAGTCCAGATAGGTAACGTTGATGCGTGATGAGGCAATCAAGGCGGTGACATCCATCGGCCTGGCGCTGCAAGAGCAGATCGACCACGGCCTGTTGCCGCCTGCCAGCAAACTCCCGGCCGAGCGCAAGCTCAGCGAGTTGTTTGGTACCACCCGGATTACCGTGCGGGAAGCCTTGTTACAACTGGAGGCCCAGGGCCAGATCTATCGCGAAGAACGCCGTGGCTGGTTTGTCTCGCCGCCACGGCTGGCCTATAACCTGATGCAGCGTAGCCACTTTCACGCCATGGTCAGCGACCAGGGGCGCGTGGCGTCCACCGAAGTGATCTCGGCGCGCTTGCAGCCGGCGTCGGCGGCGGTGTGTGCGTGGTTGCAGTTGCCGGCGTTGTCCAGTGTGATCCAGATCTGCCGGGGCCGGCGGATCGACGGGCGCCTGGTGTTGTATGTGGAGCACTACCTGAACCCGCAGTATTTTCCGGGGATTCTGGACTGCGACCTGAACCAGTCGATGACCGAGCTGTATGCCCGCAAGTACGACCTGCACTACGGGCGGGTGCGCTTTGAAATCGTGCCGACGTCACTGCCGGTGGAGGCTGCCGCGACGTTGCGCGTGTCGGTGGGCAGCCCGGGCTTGCGCATTGCCCGGGTCAATTATGACCAGCACCAGCGCTTGATCGACTGCGACCTGGAGTTCTGGCGGCATGATGCGATCCACGTCGGCGTGGATGTGGTGTGACCCTTGTGGCGAGGGAGCTTGCTCCCGCTGGGCTGCGTAGCGGCCCCAAAAGCTCGGGAGCGCTGCGCACTCCAGCGGGAGCAAGCTCCCTCGCCACGGTGGGGTTTAGGGTATGAGTGCCTTGAGCACCTGATCCACATTGGTTTCCAGCTCGGCCACAGGGTCTGCGCCATCCACATTCAACACCAGCAGCTGTGAGCCGCCTGCGCTGATCGCAGCTTTTACCGCCTCGCTCGGCTGGCGATGGTGCAGCACCACGGCCACGTCGTTGTCTTTCAGCTCGGCACTGAGTTTCTGCAAGGCTTCGGGCGTCCACTCGGCGTCTGGCCGCGCATCGGTGCTGATGACTTCCAGGTTCAAGCTGCTGACCAGGTACGCAAAGTGATCGCTCAGGCTGACCACGCTGAGGTTGTCGGCCTTGGCCAGCCGCGCTTCGCTATCGGCGGTGAGCTTGAGCAGGCGTTGCTTGAGGGCGGCGAGGTTGGCGTCGATCTGCGGTTTGGCGCCGGGTGCCAGGCGGCTGAGGTCGGCGGCCAGCACATCGGCCATGCGTCCCAGGTTGTTGCTCGATTGCCACGGTTGGCTGTTCAAACCATCGGCCACGCCGGGCTGCACGGCGATGCCCGGCAGGCCACCGTCCACCGGACGGGCTGCGTCCACTTCGACGATGCGGATGTTGCTGCGCCGCGCCACCGGATACAGCGGATCATCCGCCCACAGCGAGCGCAGGCCGATGGCCGCGTCCGCATCTTCGGCCAGTTTACTCAGCGCCGGGGCACCACGGCCGGTGAAATAGGACACCTGCCGCGAGCCGGGCAGGTTGGCCGGTGCGGCGCGTTCGAGTTGCACGTCGGTGCCTTTGAGCAACACTTCGGCCAAGCCATAGGTGATCGGCAACGAAGCCAACACTTTGACCGGTTTGATCGACTTGGCCTTGCTCAGCGCCGCATGGCCGAGGCCATGATTGGTTTTGAAATCATTGGCCGCAAAACCATCGGCCGCCAACGCCGAGGTGCTGATAAAGCAAGCGATGGCCAAGGCCAGTGGGCGAAAGACAGGGCGCATTATCCAAGATTCCCTTTGAGGCTGGGCACGATGCCGCGCGCGATGGCGGCGAGGGCGAAGGCGATACCGGCCATCAGGATGATCGCGGCACCGGACGGGATCGGCAGGTCGAAGATGATCGGCAGCAGGATGCCGCACAGGGTGCTGACGGTGGCGATCAGTACCGAAATCCAGAAGAAACCCTTCAGCGACTGGCTCAACAAACGCGCGGCTGCGGCCGGAATCACCAGCAATGCGCCGACGAGGATCGCGCCGATCACCTTGACCGCCGCCACGGTGATCAGTGTCACCAGGATCACGAACAGATAATCCAGGGTCTTCACTGCCACGCCACGCACGGCCGCCAGTTGCGGGTTGAAGCTGGCGAGCATGATGCGGTTGTACAGCGGCAACGCCAGGGCCATCACCAGTGAACCGACAATCGCCAGCACCAGCAGGTCGTTGCCGTTGACCGTCAACACCGAGCCAAACAGCACGTTTTCGAGGATGTGCACGTTGATCTTGCCTGCGAGGATCAGCAGCAGGCTTGCCCCCAGCGCCAGCGACACCGAGAGGAACACGCCGATCAAGGTGTCCGGCGCCAGGCCGGTGCGGTTGCGCAGGTAGTTGAGCAGGATGCCGAACAACAGGCAGTAGCCAAACAGCGCGCCGTACGGCCCGGTGTAGGGTTCGCCGAGCAAAATGCCCACGGCCACGCCGGTCAGCGCGGCATGGCCGACCGCTTCGGAGAAAAACGCAAAGCGCTTGACCACCACCAGCGTGCCCAGGCCGCCCAATACCGGGCCGATCAGCAAGCCGGCGAGCAAGGCGTTGACGACAAAACCATAGGCCAGCGCTTCCGGCAGGTACCCGGAAGAGGCCCAGCCCTGGACCATCAAGCGAAAGGCTTCATAACTCATTGCGCCGGGCTCCGAGGGTGGGTGGAGAACAGGGTCAGCAGGCGATCCGGGGTCAGCGCCTCTTTGGGCGTGGCGTCGAACAGCACGCGGCGGTTCAGGCCGGTGACGCGGTCGGCCAGGCGGCCCACGGCTTCCAGGTCGTGCTCGATCCACAGTACGGTGATGCCGGCCAGGCGCCAGTCATTGAGCAGGCGTTCGAACACCTGGATGCCGGCTTCGTCGAGGGCTGACATCGGTTCGTCCAGCACCAGCAATTGCGGGGCGGGGATCAGGCCCTGGGCCAGCAGCACACGCTGGCGCTCACCACCGGACAGCGCGCCCATGCGGCGCTTGCGCTTGTCCTGCATGCCGACGCGTTCCAGCGCATCGCCAATCGCGCCGGCGTACTGCTTGGACAGGCCAAGAAACGCCGGGCGGCGCTGGCACATGGCAGCCATGAAATCATCCACGGTCATCGGCAAGCCGCGGTCGAACTCCAAGGCCTGGGGCACGTAACCCACTGTGCCCACGCTGTTCGGCCAGTGCAGGCGCAACTGACCCTGGTGCGGTGTTTGCCCCAGCAGCGTCTTGATCAGCGAGCTTTTGCCGCCGCCGTTGGGGCCGACCAGCGCGTGGATGCTGCCCGGTTGCACCTGGAAACTCACGTCATCGAGGATCACCGTGCGGCCCAGGGTCAGCGAGACTTTGTCGAACTCGATCGTCGGGCCGACGCTGGCCACTTTCAGTTGTTCAGCCGCCGTCATGCCCCCGACTCCTGGATCGCCCGCACCACGGTGTTGAGGTTGCCGGTCATTTCCACTTCGTACTTCTCGGGCGTGTATTCGCCGTAGGAAATATGCGACAGCGGGTACAGCTTGACCCCGGATTCACGCTGGATGGTCTCGACGTAGGTGGACGGGAAATCCATCTCCGAGAAGATCACCTTCACGTCCAGGGCGCGCAGCTCATCGATGGTTTTTTTCAGTTGGCTCGGGCTCGGCTCGATACCGTGGGCCGGTTCGACCACGGCGGTGACTTCCAGGCCGAACTCACGCAGCAGGTAGTCGTAGGCCGCATGCACGGTGGCGACGCGCAGGTCCGGGTTGGGCGCGCTGGTCAGCTTGGCCAGGGCATCGGCGCGCATCTGGCGCAGGCGTTTGCCGTAGGCGCGGGCGTTCTGGGTGTAGGTCTTGGCGTTGTCCGGGTCGAGTTTGCCCAGTTCGCGGGCAATGTTGTTGACCTGGGCAATCGACGCGCTGATCGACAGGAAGGTGTGCGGGTTGACCACCTTGCCCGCACCGCGCGCCGCATTGCCGGTGGCGGCGAGCAGCGGCACGTTGGCGTTGGCTTCGATCACCGGGATGTCCGGGCGCTCGCTGGTGGCGATCATGCGGTCGGCAAAATCGTCGTGGCCGACGCCATTGAGCACGATCACATCCAGGCTGCCGATGCGCTTGATGTCATCGGCGCGCGGCTCGTAGGCATGGGGGTTGAAACCGGCGGGAATCAATGGCACCACCTCGGCCTTGTCGCCGACGATATTGCTCACATAGCTGTAGTACGGGTGCAGGGTGATGCCGATACGCAAGCGTTTAGCCGCCTCGGCATTCGCCAGCGGGGCAAGCATCAGGCTGCACAGGCCGACCAGCAACAGACGCAACAGGGGAGATGAAATAGACATGGGCAATCGGTCTTCTCGTTCAGTGACGGTGCTGGCGCGTCACGCCGGCATCGAATTGCGTGACCACTTGTTGCCAGCCGGCTGCGATCAGCGCCTGGTCAGTGAGGTCGGCGGGGGCGCTCAGGTTGGCGCTGCGGTTGAGCCATACGTCCGGCTCGGCACCGTGCACGCGCATCAGCAGCGAGCCGGCGGTGCTCGGAACCTGGCTTAAACCCAGGTAGGAGGAAGGCTCCAGCACCTGCCAGCGATGGTCGCCACGGCTGACCGAACTGGCGTCTTGGGCGAAGGGCGCGAAGCCTTCTTCGGCCAGCTGCGCCGGGGTCGGCAGGCTGCTTTGTTCCTGCTGCAACAACTGGATTTCATCCAGGGTCACCCGCAGGTCGGCGTAGATCCCTTGCTCGGCGGCGCTCAGGTCGCGGCGCGCATCCAGCTGGTGGCTGGGCAGGGCGGCGACTTCCTGGGTTTCGCCGTGCAGCGCGATGACCGAGCCGGCCACGGCCAGGATAATCAGGCACAGCAGCAGGACGTAGAGGGTTTCGTGGCCGGCCCCAGCGGGGCGTACAACCTGTGTGGTACTCATTGCGGCTGGATATCCGCTTGGTCGATTTCCACCACGTGGCCGGGGCCCGCATCAAACAGTACATAGAACTCGGCGGACGGCTTCTTGAAGGTCAGGGTAGAGTCCTGGCCGAGCTTGCCGGGTACCAGGATGGTTTCGTCGTAGCCGATCACATCCAGGGTCACGCCGGGGGCGCCGCTGCCGTCGGAAAAACCGCCGGTGCACTGGATCTGCTCGCCGGGGATTTCCTTGCATTCGCACATCGGGTTGTGGGCCAGGGCCAGGGTGCTGAAACCGGCACCGATCAACAGGGCCGCGCAGGTGCGCATCAACGTCATGGTTTAACTCCTTGCTTGTTCAGCCAGGCAATAGTGGCAGGCGAGGCCTGGCTCAGCGGGATGGAACCCTGGTGCATGCTGCCGTCCCAGCCTTCCATGGTGACCCACACTTCGGCGTCGGCCGGGGTGCGTTCCGGTATCGGCAGGGCGGCGCCCATGCGGTACGGCGTGCCAAAGAAGATCACCCCGGCGGCGCGCAGGCTGCGGGGCTTGCCGATGCGCAGGTAGGTGGCCTTGACCTGTTCGGCACAGGTGTCGCATAGGGCGGCGTTGAAGAATTTCATCGGGCCGGCCGGGTCGGGGCGCGGGCCTTCATTGCGAAACTCGGCGAGGGTCAGGCTCCAGGGGCCGACCTGCACTTCACCGGCTACCCGTTCGCCGATGCCGGTGTCGCCGCGAAACAAGGCCGCATCGGCAAAGTATTTGGGCATGAAGCCCAGGGGCACCAGTAACAGCAGGACATTGATATGGAAACGCCATTTCAGCCAAAAGGCCCGCAGCGGCGAAGGCGATACAGCAGCGACGACCTTGCTCATGAGTTGGCCTCCGAGGTTTCAGCCTGCATGGCCGGGATGGCCGCTGGCGCGCGTTGCGCCTTGGCTTCGCGCTTGAGGGCATTGAGGGTGGCCAGGGCGGTGCGTTTGGTCCAGATCAGCAGGCCGCTCAACACCATCATGCTCATGATCAGGCCGAAGAAGGCCCAGATCAGCTTGATCCACAGGCCGCCAAAGTCACCAGTGTGCAGCGGACGCATGGATTCGGTGACGAACTCCAGTTTGGAGCGGTCGGAAAGCAAGTGCGCAGCAGCGACCTCGCCGTCATACGGGTTGATCTGCGCGGTCTGGTACATCAGCGGGTACCAGCCACGGCCGCCAATCTGCAAGTGGCTGTAGGCATTGAGCGGCAGGCTGACGAAACTCGCCTCCAGCCCCGGGATGCGCTGGGTGGCGATCTTGATCGCCTCGTCCACCGGAATCATCGGCGCCGGCACGCCGGGTTGCGACATCGGCACCTTCTCCCGGGCAATCACCGGGATCACCGGCTCCGTGGAGATGGAAATCTGGTTGTCCCCCAGGATCGCGCGGATCAGGAACCAGATGCCGGTGACGGCGATCACCAGGATGAACCAGATCGACCAGATACCGCTGAGGCGGTGGAAGTCGCCCCAGAAGATCCGCGCGCCGTGGCGCACCCGCAGGGTGGGGCGCAGGAAGCCTTTCCAGAATTTCTTGTACACCACCAGCCCGGTCACCAGCGATGCCAGCAGCGGAATGCCGAGGGCCGACACCAGGTACCAGCCCCAGCTGTAGCCATTGGTGAACGGCACCAGCCACCAGCCATGCAGGGCGCGGGTAAAGGCCTGGAAGTTGAACGACGGGCTGATGCCCTGGATGGCCCCGGTGTACGGGTTGACGTACACCTCGACCGAGCGCCCGTCGGGGTAGCTGAGGTCGACGCTGAGGGCGAAATGGGATTCGTCAGGGCGGCTGATCGACTGCACGAACACCGCGGGCTCATCGCGCTTGATGGCGGCGATCACCTGGTCGTAGCTCAGCGGTTCGGCATCATCCGACGGCTTGCTTGCGCGGATGTCCGGGTTGGCCAGCCAGACGATCTCCTGGCTGACCACCGCCAAGGTGCCGGTGACGCAGACGATCAGTACAAAAAACCAGATGGGCAATGCCAGCCAGCTATGTACGAGAAACCAAAGTTTTGAACGTGACTTCTTCGACATGGGGATGCGGGTCTTGAGCGGAGGGGGCGATGGAGGCCCGGGAAAGGCCGGTCGTAGCTTTTGCTGACGCGACGGGCTGTATCTAAGTTAAGACGGATGAGAATTGGAAATCCCTAACCCGGAAATGAAAGTAAATGTTTCTGCGGCGCCCGATCGAACACGAAACATGTTCCCAGCCTTCACCCAGGTGCCGTTGATAGGGGCGTCGGGCTCCGTAGGATGGGCGCATACCGTTGCGTGAGCCCGAAGAAAAATGACCGCCAGAACCCTCTACGACAAACATATCGACGCCCACACGGTGTGCGCCCTGGATGACCAGGGCCATGTGCTGCTTTATATAGACCGCCAGGTGATCAACGAATACACCAGCCCCCAGGCATTCAGTGGCCTGCGTGAAGCCGGGCGCAAGGTGTGGCGCCCCGGCACGGCGCTGGCGGTGGTTGACCATGTAAACCCCACCACGCCTACACGCATTGCGGCGATGCCCGACGCGGGCGGGGCGCGACAGGTGTCATACCTGGCGGAGAATTGCCGGGACTTTGGCATCGAACTGCTGGACATCCTCGACAAGCGCCAAGGCATCGAACATGTGATCGCCCCGGAGCAGGGCTTTATCCTGCCGGGCATGGTGATCGCCGCCGGTGACAGCCACACCACCACCTATGGCGCCCTCGGTGCCTTCGGTTTTGGCATCGGCACCTCCGAAATCGAGCACCTGCTGGCCTCGCAGACGCTGGTCTACAAACGGTTGAAGGCGATGCGCGTGACCGTGGATGGCGCGCTGGCGCCGGGCCTGACGTCCAAGGATGTGATCATGGCGCTGATCGGCCAGATCGGCGCCTCCGGTGCCACGGGTTACGCCATCGAATTCCGTGGCTCGACTATTGATGTGCTGAGCGTCGAGGCGCGCATGACCATCTGCAACATGGCGGTGGAGGCCGGCGCGCGGGGCGCGTTCATGGCGCCGGATGAAAAGGTCTTCGCCTACCTCAAGGGCAAGCCGCGTGCGCCGCAGGGCGCGCTGTGGGAGCAGGCGCTGGTGGCCTGGCGCCAACTGCATTCGGATGCCGACGCGGTGTTCGACCGCGAAGTGCACCTCGACGCCACCACCCTGCAACCCATGGTCACCTGGGGCACCAGCCCCGACCAGGCCGCGCCCATCGGCGCCCGCGTGCCGGACCCGCAGGCGGTCAGCGACCTGATCCTGCGCCAGGACATGCGCCGCGCCCTCAACTACATGGGCCTGGAGCCCGGCATGGCGCTGAGTGACATCGTCATCAGCCATGCGTTTATCGGCTCCTGCACCAACGCACGCATCGAAGACCTGCGCGACGCCGCCCGCGTGGTGCGTGGCAAACACGTGGCCACGCATGTGCGGGCGATGATCGTGCCCGGTTCCACCGAAGTGCGCGACCAGGCCGAGGCCGAAGGGCTGGCGGCGATCTTTATCGACGCCGGCTTTGAATGGCGCCAGTCGGGCTGCTCGATGTGCCTGGCGATGAACGACGACGTGCTGGCCCCCGGCGACCGCTGCGCCTCCAGCACCAACCGCAATTTCGAAGGCCGCCAGGGCGCGGGCGCACGCACCCACCTGATGAGCCCGGCGATGGTCGCCGCTGCCGCCATCACCGGCCGCCTCACTGACATCCGCCACTTTGGAGACCGTGCATGAGCCTGCAACCCTTTACCCACGTCACCGGCAAGGCCGCGCCGATGCTGGCGGCGAATATCGACACCGACGTGATCATGCCCAAGCAGTTTCTCAAGGGCATCGACCGTAGCGGGTTGGATCGTGGGTTGTTCTTCGATCTGCGCTTTCTGGCCTCCGGCGTGCCGAACCCCGATTTCGTGCTGAACCAACCGGGCTGGCAAGGGGCGAGCTTTATGGTGGTGGGGCCGAACTTCGGTTGTGGCTCCAGCCGCGAGCATGCGGTGTGGGGCTTGCAGCAGATGGGGATTCGGGCGCTGATCGGCAGCAGTTTTGCCGGGATTTTTTATGACAACTGCCAACGTAATGGGGTGTTGTTGATTACCTTGGATGAGACGGTGTTGCAGGGGCTTGGGCAGACGGTCAGCCGGGCGGATCGGGCGCAGATCAGTGTGGATCTTGAAGCCCAGGAGATTCGCTTGGTCGATGGCCAGGTGATCCCGTTTCAGATTGATACCTTGCGCAAGACTGCGTTGTTGCTGGGGTTGGATGCGATTGGCAGCACCTTGCAGCGCAGTGACGAAATCAAGGCTTTCGAACGCCGACACCTGCAAGCCAACCCTTGGCTCAACTGACACACCTCAGTTCAAACTGTGGGAGCTGGCTTGCCTGCGATAGCGGTGTGTCAGTGACAGATGAGCAAGCTGATCCACCGCTATCGCAGGCAAGCCAGCTCCCACATTGGAACCCATTCCAAGCCAGGAATGGGGTTAGATCGACAACTGCTTGAAGTGCTCCTGCAAAAACTCCACACACGCCCGCAACTTCCCGGAATGCGCCAACCGCGTCGGGTACACCGCCCACACGTTGGCGCTCTGGGAATAGTCGTGCAGCACCTGCACCAGCGTGCCTTGCTCCAGCAACGGCTGCACATCCCACAGCGAGCGCAGCAACACGCCGCGCCCATCCAGTGCCCACTGCAACACGATCTCGCCATTGTTCGACGACAACGGCCCTCGCACGCGCACGCTGGCCGGCGCGCCGTCGCACTCCAGGTTCCAGATGCCAAACGCGTTGTCACGTTCCTTGATCACCAGGCAGTCGTGTTGCTCCAGATCACCCAACAGCTGTGGCGTGCCTTGGCGCTCTAAATAAGCGGGCGCGGCGCACAGCACCCGTCGATTACTCACCAGGCGCCGGCCGATATGTTGGCCGGGGATGTCATCGCCGACGCGGATCTCCAGGTCGAAACCTTCGTTGACGATATCCACCACGCGGTCGAACAGGTCCAGGCGGATTTCCAGCTCCGGGTACTGTTGCGCCAGCAATGAAACGGCGGGGGCCACATGGTTGCGGCCAAAGCCGAAACTGCTGCACAAGTGCAGGCGTCCGCGCGGGCTGTCATGGGCGTCGGACAGTTCATCGGACAGCTGCTGGAAGTCTTCGAGAATACGCACCGCCCAACGCTGCACCCGTTCGCCGTCTTCGGTCACGGCGATGCGTCGGCTGGTGCGGTGCAGCAGGCGGGTGGCCAGGGTGGTTTCAAGGATCTGGATGCGCTTGCTGACATAGGCCGGCGACAGCCCCAGCTCATCGGCGGCGGCCGCGAAGCCGGCCTTGCGGATCACGGTGAGGAACACCCGCAGGTCTTCGGGTAGGGGCACGGTTTCTTTCTTATTGATCATCACGAGCAGACGTGGCGGCATGAGCCGCCAGAATAGCACTCAGCGCAGGAAGGCCAGGACTTCGTCCAACAACAACTCGGGAGCTTCCTCGGCGAGGTAGTGGCCGGCGGGCAGGGCGTTGCCGCGCACGTTGGTGGCGACTTGCTGCCATTCCTTGAGCGGCTCGAAACAGCGCCCGACCGTGCCTTCGGCGCCCCACAGCACCAGCAACGGTAGGTCGAGGTGATTGCCCGCGTCGATATCGGCCTGGTCGTGCTCAAGGTCAATACCCGCCGATGCGCGGTAGTCCTCGCAGATGCCGTTGGCGGCGCCCGGCAGCTTGATGCAGCGCAGGTATTCGGCGAAAGCCTCATCGGTGAACGGCTTGAGACCGGCGCTGCGGCTGCCCATCACGCTACGCAAGTACAGCTCGGGGTTGCTCTCGATCAAGGCTTCCGGCAACGGCGCCGGGCGGATCAGGAAGAACCAGTGCCAGTAGGCGCGCGCGAAGGCTTCGTTGGTTTGCGCGTACATCGCCAGGGTGGGTGCGATATCCAGCAGCACCAGGCGTTGCACGGCGCCTGGGTGGTCCAGGGCCAGGCGATGGGCGACGCGGGCGCCACGGTCGTGGGCCAGAACCGAGAAGGTGTTGAAGCCGAGGGCGCGCATCAGTTCGACGCTGTCCCTGGCCATTTCCCGTTTTGAGTAGTTGGCGTGTTGGTCATCGGCCGGCGGCTTGCTGCTGTCGCCGTAACCGCGCAGGTCGGCGGCGACCACGGTGAAGTGTCGGGCCAATTGCTCGGCGACTTTGTGCCAGATCACGTGGGTTTGCGGGTGCCCGTGCAGCAGAAGCAGACCAGGGCCCGTGCCGCCTTTGCGGTAGCTGATGTCGACGCCGTTGACGTGGCAGCGGTCTTTCTGGAAGCCGGCGAACATGGAATGACCCCTTGTGAGAATGGCCTGCATCGTGGAATCAGTGGGTGTAGGAGGCAAGGGGCAAAGTGTGGAGGGGGTGTTCATGAAGTGTGTAGGAGCTGGCTTGTCAGGCAGGCCGAGTCGCCTGCATCGCAGGCAAGCCAGCTCCCACACAAGCCCGCTCCCACATTGGTGTTGTGTTTGTCCTTAGCCTTGCTGGAACATCTCCATGGCGCGCTGGCGAATCTGCGCTTCAGTCAAATCTTCTTTGTGAGTGGCCAGGAACCACACATGGCCGAACGGATCCTTCAGCGTGCCGGAGCGGTCACCGTAGAACTGATCCTTGGGTTCCGAGATCACGGTGCCACCTGCGGCGATGGCTTGTTTGTACTGCTTGTCGACGTCGTTCACGTAGAGATGGATGCCAACACTGGTATGGCCGTCACGCGGGCTGCCGAAGGCACTTTCATCGCAGGGCGAGCCGAGCATGATCGGCGAATCGCCGATGCGCAGCTCCGCATGGCCGACCTTGCCGTCAGGCATGTCCAGGCGCATGACTTGAATGGCGTCGAAGGCTTTTTTGTAGAAATCGATCGCTTCGGCGGCTTTTTCAACGCCTAGATACGGCGTAATGCTGTGAAAGCCCTCGGGGATAGGTTTGACGCTCATTTCGTTCTCCTTGGGTGGTGGTTTTGGAGGGACGGCTTTTTCACTATAGCTACGCAGATAGAATGTGCTGACTTGTCAGGCAGACCGAGTCGACTGCATCGCAGGCAAGCCAGCTCCCACACAAGCCAGCTCCCACATTGATCGGGTTTACACGTCAGGAGAGTGGGGTGGGCTCTAGAAGCTGCGCCCCCGGCCCACGCTCTCCCAACTGATCATCCTGATTGCGCAGCGGGCACGCCTCCAGCGACAAACAGCCACACCCGATACAACCATTGAGCTTGTCGCGCAGCAGCAACAATTTGTTGATGCGCTCATCCAAATCCTCGCGCCACAGCGCCGATAGGCGTTCCCAATCCTTGGCCGTCGGCGTGCGCCCGTCCGGCAGTGTTTGCAGCGCCTCGCCAATCGTCGCCAGGGGAATTCCCAGGCGCTGGGCGATCTTGATCACCACCACCCGCCGCAACACATCTCGCGGATAGCGCCGCTGATTGCCCGCGTTGCGATTGCTGTTGATCAGCCCCTTGTTCTCGTAGAAATGCAGCGCCGTCACCGCTACACCGCTGCGCGCCGCCAGTTGGCCGACGGTGAGTTCCTTGTTGATCATGCAAAAACCCCTAACAGTGCTTGACCTTGACTTAACTAGAGGTTTTACCCTGCGTGGCATCGGATCGCAAGATTCTGCCTACAGAGAAAGGGGAGTGTTCATGCAGGTATCAGAGAAGAATCGCAGCTTCACTCAATTGATCGAATTTCAGATCGAACCCCGGCAGCAAGTCGCCCTGGTGGCGGCGTTGAGCACGCAAAGCGAGCGATTGGCGCAAGGCCATGGCGGTTTTATCAATGCGAGTGTGCAGGTCAGCGACGATGGGCGGCGGGTGCTCAATTACCTGCAATGGCGCTCCCGTGAGGACGGCGAGGCGGCGTTTAAATGCTTTGAGCATGGCGAGGAAGATTTCTGGACACTGATCCGCGCCCACCAGGCCACGGCCGTGACCTTCGGTTCGTTCCAGGTGCTGCGCAGTTTCGAGCGCAGCCATGACAACGCCTTGCACTGCCGCCTAGATGGATAAGTGCAACATGCGCTCGCCTTGCAGGTTTTCGCCGGGGCGACGCTTGTTCACCGCCAGTTCGCCGATTTTGATCAGCCGCGTGCGCGTGACGTTGCGGCTCAGGCCCAGCAGGTTGGCGGTGTGTACCTGGTTGTAATGACTGAAGCGGTAAGCGGCACGCAGCAGCGCATCTTCGACTTTTTCATGCAGGGCGCCGGCCTGTTCTTCGAAGAGTTTCTGAAAGGCACGTTCCAGCAACGCTGCGGCGCTGTTGTCGGTGCCGTGCCCGCTGTCGTCCTGGCGCTCGATGCGCAGGTTGGACAGGCGCAGGTCATCCCGTTCGATCACGCCGTTGCGGCAGATCAGCAGGGTGTGGTGAATCACGTTTTCCAGCTCGCGGATATTGCCCGGCCAGCTGTAGCTTTTCAGCTTGTGTTCGGCCTCGCGGCTGATGGTGATCGGGCCGTAGCCGAGGCGCTGGCTGTAGGCCTCGATGAAATGCCGGGTCAGCGGCAGGATATCGCCGGGACGCTCGCGCAGCGGGCTGAGCTCCAGGCTGACCACGTCGAGGCGGTAATACAGGTCTTCGCGGAAATGCCCGGCATTGATCGCCTTCTCTAACTGCACGTTGGTTGCGGCGAGTACGCGCACGTCAATCGGAATGCTCTTACGTGAACCCAGGCGTACGACTTCGCGCTCCTGTAGGACGCGCAGCAGTTTGACCTGGATAGCCATCGGCAAGTCGCCGATTTCATCGAGGAACAAGGTGCCGCCGTCCGCCTCTTCGAACCAACCGGCCTTGGCGCTGAGGGCGCCGGTGAAGGCGCCTTTTTCGTGGCCGAACAGTTCGGCCTCTACCAACGATTCGGAGAACGCCCCGCAGTTCACCGCCACGAATGGCCGGTTGCGTCGCGCGCTGAGGTTGTGGATATGCCGCGCCACCAACTCTTTACCGGTGCCGGTCTCGCCGATGATCAACACGCTGGCTTCGCTGGGCGCGACTTGCTGGATGTGGTCGAGCAGCGCCTGGGATTTCGGGTCTTCGAAGACCTGGGCGGTGGCGCGGATCGAGGTCGCAAGGGCGGGCGAGGGCGGTAGGGTTAATAGCTGCATGGGCACCTCTTCTCAGGAGTAGAACGTCGGAATGGGCAGGGAGTGGTTCAACGCCCAGTCCCCCAGTTCGTGGAGCTTGTAGTCCAGCGGATCGTGCAGGGTTTGGGTGCGCAGGTTGCGCCAGTGGCGGTCCAGGCGCAGCGACGCATGGGTGGAGCGCGCGCCGGTGACTTCAAACAGGCGGCTGCACAGCTCCAGGCCCTGGCGGGTGGCGGCGACTTTGGCGGTGGCGATGGCAATCGCCAGTTGGCCGCGCTCGTGCTCGCTGAGGTTGGGGCCCTTGGCCCACGCCTGGTCGAGCAACTCGGCGGCGCGCTCGACCAACAGGCGCACGCCTTCTAGCGCCACCCAGAACTCGCCGTAGTGATGCAGCACGTACGGGTCGTTGCGTACGTCGATGGCGGAGGATTTATGCCAGGCGCGGGTTTCGGTGAGGGTGTAGTTGCGCGCTTCTTCAAAGGCGCCTTCGGCAATGCCGAGAAACATATGCGTGAAGGTTAACTGCGCGATCAACGGGCGCAGGCAGGCAAACGGTGTGCTCAGTGGGCCGGGGTCGAGCAGCAGCTCTGATTCTTCGACGCGCACCCGCTCGAAGCTGGCGCTACCGCTGTCGGTCTGTCGCTGGCCGATGTTGTTCCAGTCATTGTGCAAGGTGATGCCGCTGCGCCCGCTTGGGATGGCGGCGATCAGCAGTTTGCCGCCAGCGCTTTCATCCACCGCCGAAGCGATGAGCATCTCCGAGTCGCTGGCGCCGGAGCAGAAGCTCTTTTTGCCGGAAAATTCGCGCCAGCCGCCGAAGTCCTTGACCACCGTGCGCGTGTCCAGCGGGTTGAGGGCGTTGCCCCAGAACCAGTTCTTGCGCGCGGTCTGTTCGAACCAGGGTTGCCATTGGTCCGGGCGTGAAAACAGGCGCACGGTGGCGAGCATCAAGTGATGGAAGCCGAAGACGTGGGCGATGGAACTGTCGACCTTGGCGAATTCGCGCACGATGCCGAGGGTGTCGCTCCAGCGTGCGCCGAGGCCGCCGTATTGAGTAGGAATGCTCAGGGCCAGCAGGCCGCTGTGACGCAGTGCATCACGTTCGGCTTTGGGCGTGCCGCCGCGTTCGTCGCGTTCGACGGCGCTGAGGGCGAATTCGGCGGCCAGCAGTTTGGCGGTCTGCAAGGGGGAGGGCAGGACGCTGTGGGGTTTGGCTGTCACGCGGTGTTCCTCATTTTTTATCTGGCAATGAAGGGCAAATGTGGGAGCGGGCTTGTGTGGGAGCTGGCTTGCCTGCGATAGCATCACCCTGGTGTGCTTGATACACCGAGGTGCCTGCATCGCGGGCAAGCCCAGCTCCCACATAAAACAGGTCCCGTCGCCTTTAGGCTTTGGCCGGCAACACATCATTGGCAATCATTTCGCCAAACGGCCCAGTGAGGTTGGTGATACCGCGCCCGGCCAGGCTGGCGTACGGCTCCGGCAGCAGTGGGAACACCAGCTCGGCAAAACGATAGGCCTCTTCCAGGTGCGGGTAGCCGGAGAAAATGAAGCTCTCGATCCCCAGGTCCGCGTATTCCTTGATGCGCGCGGCCACTTGCTGCGGGTTGCCCACCAGCGCGGTACCGGCGCCGCCGCGCACCAGGCCGACACCGGCCCACAGGTTGGGGGCGATCTCCAGGTTGTCGCGGCGCCCGTCATGCAGCGCGGCCATGCGGCGCTGGCCTTCGGAGTCAAAACGCGAGAAGGATTTTTGCGCGGCGGCGATGGTTTCATCGCTGATGTGTTCGATCAGTTTGTCGGCGGCTTTCCAGGCGTCTTCCTCGGTCTCGCGCACGATCACATGCAGGCGAATGCCGAATTTCACCGTGCGGCCGTGACGAGCCGCGCGCTCACGCACATCGGCGAGTTTTGCAGCGACGGCGGCGGGCGGCTCGCCCCAGGTCAGGTACACATCCACCTGTTCGGCGGCGAGGTCGTGGGCAGCGTCTGAGGAACCGCCGAAGTACAGCGGCGGATACGGCTTCTGCACCGGTGGGTAAAGGGCCTTGGCGTTCTGCACCCGCAGGTGTTTGCCTTCGAAATCGACCGATTCGCCCTGCAACACGCGGCGCCAGATCTTGAGGAATTCGTCGGAGACTTCGTAGCGTTCGCTGTGGTCGAGGAAACTGCCGTCGCCACGGTTTTCGTCGGGGTCGCCGCCGGTCACCACGTTGATCAGCAAGCGGCCGTTGGACAGGCGATCCAGGGTAGCGGCCATGCGTGCGGAAACCGTGGGCGAAATGATGCCCGGACGGATCGCCACCAGGTAGCGCAGGCGTTCGGTGAGCGGCACCAGCGCCGAGGCGATGACCCAGGAGTCTTCGCACGAGCGCCCGGTAGGAATCAGCACGCCGTAGTAACCGAGGCTGTCAGCGGCTTGTGCGACTTGCTTCAGGTAGTTGAGGGTGACGGGCCGCGCACCTTGGGTGGTGCCCAGGTAATGGCCGTCGCCGTGTGTTGGCAGAAACCAGAAAACATCCATGACAAATCCTTAAGCGATTTTCAGCAGAGAGGGGGAGTGCGAAGCGAACAAAGGCGCTGCGCGTTCTGCCGCAAGGCGGATACGGCCCTTCAAGGGCTCACTGGTTATTTGGTAATCGGTGAAATCGGCTTCGGTGGCGTACACGCCGATCGGCAAGGTCAGCGCCTGGAAGAAGCTGAACAGCGGGCGCAGTTGGTGATCGAGGACCAGTGCGTGGCGTTCGCTGCCGCCTGTTGCTGCCAACAGCACTGGGGTGTTGATCAGGGCGTTGAGGCCGACGAGATCAAACAGATGCTTGAGCAGGCCTGGGTAGGAACCGCGATAGACCGGTGCGGCGACGATCAGCAGGTCGGCCTGTTCGATGGCCAACAGTTGTGCTTCGACCTCGGCGGGTAATTCATCACGGGAGAGGGCGCCGCCTAATGGCCGGGCAATGTCGCCCAGTTCAATCAAGGTGGTCTGGATCGGCAGCAAGGTGGCCAGTTCAGCCAGCACCGCTTGGGTCAAGACGAGGGTACGGGACGGGCGCCAGGTTCCGCCGGAGAGGGCAACGACATTCAGGGGACGGGTCATGAACAGTTCCTTTTTCAACAGGGGTTCGTAGCAAGTCGGTGCAACGTGTTGAGCAAGAGCTGTACCAATGGCGGCGGGCCTTGATTGGCGTGGGCTGTGGGCTCTCGGCCGAAAAGTGCAGGTGTTGTCTGCCTGATGAATTGTTGAATGGCTGTTGCCAGGGCAACAGTTGCGCGGCGAACAGTTGTGATTCGGTGTGTGGCCATTTATAGAGGGTTAGGTTTATTCCGTAAATGAACGTATTTCCATATTTATAGATCATAAAGAAATATACAGGGGCGACTATTGAAGGTGCCTCGAGGGCTGATAGCGACTATCACGGGAGGTGATTTTTCAGCTTTGAAACACGGGAGTAGCCTGTGTTCATTGACTTGAAGCCCACTTTGCAGAGCCGCCGCCATGAACCGATTCCTTGTTGTTTGCTTGTTGCTTGTCACCGCCGTCCTCGCTGGATGTGCGACCCATCCGTCCCCTGAGTTGCGCCCGTACTCGGCAGAAGAAAGCAAACAGTTGGCGCTGGAAGCGTTGAGCCGTCGCGGTTTGTCGTTTGATGAATACCAACAGCAGCGCGCCGCGCTGACTGGCCAGCCACAGAAGCCGTTCGGCTTTGATCGCAGGGGCGAGATGAACGCCGAACGCAGCGTGACCCTGCATGGTCGGCCTAGTTGAGTGCGGTGGTGGCAGTGAAGAGCCCGAGGATTTCTTTAAGAAACCTCGGGCTTTTTGTTTTCCATGGCGCGACTTCAGCCTGTTAAGCTGAATTTCAGGAGCGTTCCTACGCACATTTACCTAAAGTGGTCCTTTTTTAATGGCATTCGATCGGTTAAACCTGACGACCTCTGTCCCGGTCGATGCCCCTGAGACGCTGCTCTCGGGAACCTGCTCTGCGAGTCTTTAATGTCATGAATAAACGTCCGTTGTATTTCGACTACGCCGCCACCACGCCGGTGGATGAGCGGGTTATCCAGGTCATGGTTGAGTGCCTGGGTTTCAACGCCAATTTCGGCAACCCTGCGTCCAGTTCCCACGCGTTCGGCCAGGCGGCCCGGCAAACGGTTGAACAGGCGCGTCATCAGGTGGCCGAGTTGGTCGGCGCCCAGGCTGAGCAGATCGTCTGGACTTCCGGTGCCACCGAATCCAACAACCTCGCCATCAAGGGTGTGGCCCAGGCGCGGGGCGTGGCGGGTGGGCATATCATCACCAGCCAGATCGAGCACAAGGCCACGCTGGATACCGCGCGGCAACTGCAGGAAGCGGGCGTGGCCGTGACTTACCTGGTGCCGGACGCCGATGGGCTGATCACGGCCGACGCGGTCAGCGAAGCGTTGCGTGAAGACACCTTCCTGGTGTCGTTGATGTTGGTGAACAACGAACTGGGGACCCTCAACGACATTCCGGGCATTGGCGCGCGGGTGCGTGAACATGGCGCGTTGTTGCATGTGGATGCGGCGCAGGGTGCGGGCAAGGTGGCAATCGACCTGGCGCAATGGCCGGTGGACTTGATGTCGTTTTCGGCCCACAAGCTGTACGGCCCCAAGGGCATCGGCGCGTTGTACGTCGGGCCGCGGGCGCAGCAGAAGGTGTTGGCGCAGATCCACGGCGGCGGTCACGAAGGTGGTTTGCGCTCCGGTACCCTGGCGACCCATCAGATTGCTGGCATGGGCACGGCGTTCGCCCTGGCGGCGGCAGCTTTTGTTGAAGAGAAGGCCGTCATCGTCGCCTTGCGCCAGCGCCTGCTGGATCAATTGGAAGGCGTTGCGGGTGTGCGCCTCAATGGCAGCGCGACACAGCGGATTCCCCATACGCTGAGCCTCACTTTCGGTGAGGGTGAATTCAATGCAGCGGCGTTGAGCGCGGGGCTCGCGTTTTCGGCGACCTCGGCGTGCAATTCGGCAAGCAATGCACCGTCCCACGTGCTGCTGGCGTTGGGGCATGACGCGCGCAGTGCCGGTCGCACCATTCGCTTGAGCCTGGGGCGGTTTACTACCGAGCAGGATATCGACCAGGCCGCACAGTTGATCAAGGCGGCATTGGCCAGTGCACCGGCGTTCTGGGCGGTCTGATCCATTTTTCGCAACACATAATAATTATTCGTGGTTAGCAGGAGACACAATGAGTACGCAGCCCTTGACCCATGGAACGGTTCCCCAGCGCCTGGCGCAGACCCGCGAACTGATGCGCCGCGAGGGCATTCATGCCCTGCTGGTGCCGTCGGCCGACCCGCACTTGTCCGAGTATTTGCCGGGCTACTGGCAGGGGCGCCAATGGTTGTCGGGGTTTCATGGTTCGGTGGGTACGCTGATTGTCACTGCGGACTTCGCCGGCGTATGGGCAGATAGCCGCTACTGGGAACAGGCGACCAAGGAACTCAAGGGCAGCGGTATCGAGTTGGTGAAGCTGCAGCCGGGCCAACCCGGGCCGCTGGAATGGCTGGCCGAGCAAACACCGGAAGGCGGTGTGGTGGCGGTGGATGGCGCGGTAATGGCCGTGGCTTCGGCGCGTACGCTCGGTGGCAAACTCGCGGAACGCGGCGCACGCCTACGTACCGATATCGACGTGCTGAACGAAGTCTGGCAAGACCGCCCGACGTTGCCCAACCAGCCGATCTATCAACACCTGCCGCCGCAGGCCACCGTCAGCCGTGGCGAGAAGCTCGCCGCACTGCGCGCCAGCCTGAAAGAGAAGGGCGCCGACTGGCACTTTATCGCCACCCTGGATGACATCGCGTGGCTGTTCAACCTGCGTGGCGCCGATGTGTCGTTTAACCCGGTGTTTGTGTCCTTTGCATTGATCAATCAACAACAGGCCACGTTGTTTGTGGCACTGAGTAAAGTCGATGCAGCGCTGCGCGCGGTGCTGGAGCAGGACGGCGTCACCCTGCGTGATTACAGCGAAGTGGCGGATGCTTTGCGCGCGGTGCCAGCGGGCACCAGTGTGCAGGTCGACCCGGCGCGCGTCACGGCGGGGCTGCTGGAAAATCTTGATGTCGGCGTCAAGCTCGTGGAAGGGCTGAACCCGACGACGCTGGCCAAATCGCGCAAGAGCCTGGCCGACGCGGAACACATCCGCCAGGCCATGGAGCAGGACGGTGCGGCGTTGTGTGAATTTTTCGCCTGGCTGGACAGTGCGTTGGGCCGCGAACGGATCACCGAGCTGACCATCGATGAGCACCTGACGGCGGCGCGCACTCGTCGCCCGGGTTATGTGTCGCTGAGTTTCAATACCATCGCCGCGTACAACGCCAACGGTGCGATGCCGCACTATCACGCCACCGAAGAAGAGCATGCGCTGATCGAAGGTGATGGCTTGTTGCTGATCGACTCGGGTGGCCAGTACCTGGGTGGTACCACGGACATCACGCGGATGGTGCCGGTCGGTACGCCGAGTGACGAGCAGAAGCGCGATTGCACGCGGGTGCTCAAGGGCGTGATCGCCTTGTCCCGTGCGCATTTCCCCAAGGGCATCCTGTCGCCATTGCTGGACGCCATCGCCCGCGCGCCGATCTGGGCCGAGGGTGTGGACTACGGCCACGGCACGGGCCACGGTGTAGGTTATTTCCTCAACGTGCATGAAGGCCCACAGGTGATCGCCTACCAGGCCGTGGCTGCGCCGCAAACGGCGATGCAGCCGGGCATGATCACGTCGATCGAGCCGGGTACTTACCGTCCGGGGCGTTGGGGTGTGCGTATCGAGAACCTGGTGTTGAACCGCGAAGCGGGCAAGACCGAGTTTGGTGAGTTCCTCAAGTTTGAAACCCTGACCTTGTGCCCGATCGACACCCGTTGCCTGGAACCGTCGCTGCTGACGGCGGACGAGCGTGAATGGTTCAACGCTTACCACGCCGAAGTGCGCGAGCGCCTGAGCCCGTTGCTCAACGGCGCTGCGCTTGAATGGTTGCAGGTGCGTACGGCGGCTATTTGATCAAGGCTTCGCGCACAAACTCCAGACGGTCCTGACCGAAGAACAGCTGATTGCCTACAAACAGGCTGGGTGCGCCGAACACGCCGCGTTGAACGGCTTGTTCGGTTTTGTTCTTTAGGGCGGTCTTTACGCTTTCGTCATTGGCGAGGGCCAGGACCTCCTCTGGATCAAAGCCGTGCTCGGTCAGGACTTTGGCAACGACGGCTGGATCACCCAGATGAAGGCCTTCTACCCAGAGGGCGCGGAACAGGCAATCGACAAAATCGTCGAAGCGTTCAGGCTGACGCATTTGGATACCGGTGACCGCACGCATCAGCACTAGGGTGTTGATCGGGAAGTGCGGGTTGAACCTGAGGGTGACCTGGTAGCGCTGGGCGTATCGAGCCAGGTCGTCGAACATGTAGCGGCCCTTGGCAGGGACGGTGATGGGGGAAGCATTGCCGGTGGCTTTGAATACCCCGCCCAGCAGCATGGGCTGGTACACCAGTTCGGTCGCGGTTTCGGCGCACAGTGCCGGCAGTTGGGTATACGCCAGATAGCTGGCGGGGCTGCCGAGGTCGAAGAAGAACTCCAGGGTTTTGCTCATGGCTGATGCTCTCTGCTTATTGTTATAGGGGCTTACCAGGGTTCATTCCAGGGGCGCAGGTCCAGTTCGAACGTCCACGCGTCGCGTGGCTGGCTGTGCAGGTACCAATAGTTGTCGGCAATGTGCTCGGGGTTGAGAATGCCGTCCTGGTCCTTGAGGGCGTATTTCTGCGGGAAATTGTCACGAATGAAGTCGGTGTCGATGGCGCCATCAACCACCACATGGGCTACGTGGATATTCCTCGGGCCCAATTCCCTCGCCATGCTCTGCGCGAGGGCGCGAATGCCATGCTTGGCCCCGGCGAATGCGGCAAAGCCTGCGCCGCCCCTTAGTCCTGCGGTAGCACCGGTGAACAGGATCGTGCCTCGGTTGCGGGTGACCATGCGTTTGGCGACTTCGCGCGCATTGAGGAACCCGGAGAAGCAGGCCATCTCCCAGATCTTGAAATACTTGCGTGCAGTTTCTTCGAGGATGCTGCAGGGGACGTTGGCGCCGATGTTGAAGACGAACGCTTCGATGGGGCCCAGCTCGGTTTCGATCTGTTCGACCAATGCGATCACGTCATCTTCCTTGCGTGCATCGCAGGCAAAGCCATGGGCTTCGCCGCCTGCGGATCGGATGCTGTCTACCAAGGGCTGCAATTTGTCCGCGCTGCGGCGGGTGACACAAGCGACATAGCCCTCGCGGGCGAAGCGTTTGGCAATGGCGCCACCGGTGGCATCACCGGCGCCCACTACCAATACGATTTTCTTGTTGTGCGTCATGGGAACTCCGTTGGCTCGATAGTCGAGCAGGAGTCTAGACGCAGCGCCGCGAAGGGCTCGGTTTGTCGCAGGAATTAAGTCTGAGCAGTCGGGAGGTGACTGCTCGGGCGATTATTTGCAGATGACGATCATGCTACGGCTGGTGTAGCCGGCAGGGTTGAGGCCGAAGGGGTAGTCCCCCGGTTCCTCGGAGTTGTCACCGGACTTGGCGATAACCCGGTAGCCTTTGGCGCCGCAGGAGTTGGTAGCACTGGTGTAGCACTGGTCCCAAGAGGACGACAGGCCGGAACAGTTGATATGCAGCCCTTTCTTGCCCCGTTTTACTTCTGTTTTAGTGGTCGCGGCACAGCCAGCAATGGCCAGGACCATCAACAGTATCAAAATTCGCTTCATTCCTATCCTTAATAGCCGCTTCGCAATACTAGAAGCAGGCTCTACTCGCTCTCGAGTGTAGCGTTCGCGCTGTCCCTGTCGGAAATCTCCATGAATGACATTCGTTTACGGCTTAAACATGGCCTAAATGAGCGCTAAATACCAGAGCTACCTGCAAAGATGCCTCAATCTGCCGCAACCAGTGGCTTTGACTCGCTGCGCATGGTCAGCGTGGCGCCGACGGAGGCCAGGATGATGCAGGTGATGGCCAGCCATTGTGCCAGCGATAGGTGTTCTTGCAGGAAGAGCAGGCCAGAGAGTGCGCCGAAAGCGGGCTCAATACTCATGAGGGTGCCGAAGGTGCGGGCGGGGAGGCGAGTCAGTGCAACCATCTCCAGGGTGTAGGGCAAGGCCGTGGACAGAATGGCGACGCCGATGGCAACGGGGATCAGAGCGGGGGTCAGCAATGCGGCGCCGGCATGGACGATACCGATTGGCGCAATAAACAAGGCGGCGATCATCACACCCAATGCGGCGGTCTGGACGCCGTTGTCGTTGCCGGCTTTTTGCCCGAACAGGATATAGAGCGCCCAGCAGACGCCAGCGCCCAGTGCATAGGCGGCGCCGATCAAGTCGATGCCGTGGCTGGCCTCTCCCATGGGGATCAACAGCAGCAGGCCGACGATTGCCAGGCCAATCCACAGGAAGTCGACGGCTCGTCGCGATGCGTAGATGGCAACGGCGAGCGGCCCGGTGAACTCTAGCGCCACGGCGATCCCCAGCGGGACTGTGCGCAACGACATATAGAAGAGGAAGTTCATACCACCCAGGGCGATGCCGTAAATGACCACGGTGCGCAGCGACTTTGCCGTCAGCTTGGCGCGCCATGGCCGTAATAGAAGCAGCATGATCACGCTGGCGAAAACCAGGCGCAGGGTTGTGGTGCCCTGTGCTCCGACAATAGGAAACATGCTTTTGGCCAGTGAAGCGCCGGATTGAATTGACGCCATGGCGATCAGCAGCAGGCCGACAGGAAACAATGCCGAGGCCAGGCTGCGGGGGGAGGTGGTCATTGGGGTGTTCGTCCGAGGTCATATTTAGAGAAGCATTGGGCGCTATGATGCTTAACTGTTTGTGGTTGGGCAATATATTGCTCATTTATCTTGGTGTAGCTCTTCTATATAGAGGGAATGTCGATGGTTTGCCTTGTTTGATAGAAAAACCAAATTAACGGTTGACGGCAGATTCCAGATGTCTATAATTCGCCCCACTTCCGGCGCAGTCGAAACGGAAAACTCCTTGGTAAACAATGAGTTATGTAGGTTTCGGCAGTGGGTTGCTTCAGTTTATCGAAGTGATCAGGAAGTTGAAAAAGAGGTGTTGACAGCAGCGTGTAACGCTGTAGAATTCGCCTCCCGCTGATGAGAGATCTGAAGCGCAAGTGGTTGAAGTTGTTGAAGAATTCTTCGAAAGCTTCTGAAAATAATCACTTGACAGCAAATGAGGCTGCTGTAGAATGCGCGCCTCGGTTGAGACGAAAGATCTTAGCCAACCGCTCTTTAACAACTGAATCAAGCAATTCGTGTGGGTGCTTGTGGAGTCAGACTGATAGTCAACAAGATTATCAGCATCACAAGTTACTCCGCGAGAAATCAAAGATGTAACCAACGATTGC
>NZ_JBRFJB010000003.1:0-654346 GCF_053456465.1 Pseudomonas acericola (SeqCode)
ACTCACGTGCGTGGTTCATGCACGACGCGCTTGATACGCGCGAGCTGTGGGCAGGCTATTTTTTCTACCGCATGACCTATTTTGGCAACGACAACAGCCGCGCGCTGTCGCCTGTGGTGGTGGCCGGACGGGTGTTGGGTATCGCGATGATCGCCGGCGCGACGGTGTACGGTATCAAGCGCAAAGGTGCAGTGGGTGGGCTGGGTGGATTGGCTGCTGGAATCGGTGGCGCGACTATTGGTTATCAGGTCATCGACAAGGCGCGGGGTGTTGTGGTGCCGTTCCTGCCGGATGCCGAGAAGGTGCTGCAGCCCACCACGCATATCGGCCAGGTAGCGGGCGAATTGAAGCAACAGATTGTCCAGGATGACTTGAGGCAGCGCATTGAGCAGACCAGCGCCATGTTGCGAGCGGCGGGCAGTCTTTTCGAACCTGGAGTGGGGGTAGCCTGATGATGAGGCTAGCTATTGCCCGGCACATCCGGCCACAGATCCGCCACCAAAAACAACCGCTCCGCCTCTTCCCAATCCCCACCCACCTGCACCATCCGCACCAACAACTGCGCCGGCGCCATCGGCTCAAGTGCTGCCAGCCAGCCTTGCATCTGCGCTTCACTCCACACATCACTCGCACCATAGTGCGCCGGCGCCAGCCAAGCATGGCGGGGTAGGGGTTGCCAGCGGCCTGGCGCGTTGGCGTTGACAAAGTCTGGCCAATCCCGTTGATGCAGCCAGCGGCCACGCAGGTGCTGCGGATGGGCACCAACCGGGGCTTGGGCCAGGCCGGGCCAGGGGTAGAGCAAATACCCGCCCAGCCATAAATGTGCTTCGAACTGCTGGATATCCAGCGCGGCCAGTGCTTCGCGGCTTTCCGGGCGTGCAGAGATCGGCAACTGATGCTGGGCCAGATGCGCGAGCTTGCGGTCCAGCCGGTCATGGCACCCAGGCCCCAGCCACAACGCGCTGTCCTGGCCGTTGCCGTCCTGCGGCCCGAGGTAGAGTTTGATCGCCAGCTCCAGGTGATGCACGCCGTCACGGTCGCGCAGGAGCATATCCAGCTCACCGAGGGTATGCCCGCCACGGCGGATGGGCAGGTTGGCGGCCAGCAGTTCCACGCCCGGCGCATGCTGTACGGCGAATTGCCACAACCGCTCGTAATACAGGCCCAGGCGCCGGGTGCGGGACAGGCTCAGCCAGTGTTGCAAGGCGCGGCTGTCTTGATCGAGGTTACGTAGCCAACGCTCAAGCAAATCGGGCGCCTGTACCCAATCGCTGCCCGCCAACGGATGGCGTTGCGGCCACGGTGTCTGCGCGAGCATCGGCGGGGCGAGCATCACCCACGCGAGGTCGCGCACCTCAGGGTGGCGCAACTGGCGGGGCAGGTTGTGCAGATCCGGGAACACAGTCATGGTCCGAGCATAGCCGCTTAAGTGTCTTACAGATGGATGAGAACCATTGTCATCAAGGCTTCGCGGCGACAAAGGGTTTTGCCTGGGGCGGCCTTTCGCCCATAATCGCGGTTTTCCGCCACACCGCACATCCCGCAGGAGCCCCATGGAGCAATTTCGCAATATCGGCATTATCGGTCGCCTGGGCAGTACCCAGGTGTTGGACACCGTCCGCCGGCTGAAAAAATTCCTGCTGGAACGCCACCTGCACGTGATCCTCGAAGACACCATCGCCGAAATCCTCCCGGGCCATGGCCTGCAAACCTCGTCGCGCAAGATGCTCGGCGAAGTCTGCGACATGGTCATCGTGGTCGGCGGCGACGGTAGCCTGCTCGGTGCCGCCCGTGCGTTGGCGCGGCACAACGTACCGGTGCTGGGGATCAACCGTGGCAGCCTGGGGTTTCTCACCGATATTCGCCCGGACGAGCTGGAAGTCGAAGTGGCCAAGGTGCTCGACGGCCATTACCTGGTGGAAAACCGCTTCCTGCTGCAGGCCGAAGTGCGCCGCCACGGTGAAGCCATCGGCCAGGGCGACGCCCTCAATGACGTGGTGCTGCACCCTGGCAAGTCCACGCGGATGATCGAGTTCGAGCTGTATATCGACGGTCAGTTCGTCTGCAGCCAGAAGGCTGACGGCCTGATCGTCGCCACGCCGACCGGCTCCACCGCCTACGCGCTGTCGGCCGGTGGGCCGATCATGCATCCCAAGCTGGATGCCATTGTGATCGTGCCGATGTACCCCCATATGTTGTCCAGCCGGCCCATCGTGGTCGATGGCAACAGTGAGCTGAAAATCGTGGTGTCCAAAGACATGCAGATCTACCCGCAGGTGTCCTGTGACGGGCAGAACCATTTCACCTGCGCCCCCGGTGACACCATCACCGTGAGCAAAAAGGCGCAGAAGCTGCGGCTGATCCACCCGCTGGACCACAACTACTACGAAGTGTGCCGCACCAAGCTGGGCTGGGGCAGCCGCTTGGGGGGTGGAGGCGACTGATGCTCGATCCCGCGCGTAGCTACGACCTGATTGGTGACGTGCACGGTTGCGCTCATACCCTTGAGCACTTGCTCGACCAAATGGGTTACCAGAAGATCGGCGGTGTCTGGCGGCATAAGTCGCGGATGGCGGTGTTCCTCGGCGATATCATCGACCGTGGCCCGCGCATTCGTGAGGCGCTGCATATCGTCCACGACATGGCCGAGGCCGGGCAGGCGCTGTGCATCATGGGTAACCACGAGTTCAACGCCCTCGGTTGGACCACGCTCGCGCCACCGGGCAGTGGCAAACAGTTTGTGCGTGAGCACAACCCACGGCATGCGCGGTTGATCCACGAAACCCTGACCCAGTTCGAGCACCACCCGGCCGACTGGCACGACTTCCTCGGCTGGTTCTACGACATGCCGTTGTTTGTTGATGCCGGGCGTTTTCGCGTGGTGCATGCGTGCTGGGATGACGGCTTTATCGCGCCGCTACGTGCGACATTCCCGGACGGCTGCATTGACCCGCACTTCCTGCAGGCCGCCGCCGTGCCTGGCAGTTTTGCCTGCAACGCCTTTGACCGCTTGCTGCGCGGCACCGATATGCGCCTGCCGGATGGTTTGACGCTGACCGGCGGCGACGGGCTGACGCGCTCGTTCTTCCGCACCAAGTTCTGGGAAGACGACCCGAAAACCTACGGCGACATCGTGTTCCAGCCCGACGCGCTGCCTGACCCGGTGGCGCGTACGCCGTTGTCATCCACCGAAAAAAATTCCTTGTTGCGCTACGGCGTCGATGAACCGCTGTTGTTCGTCGGCCATTACTGGCGCAGCGGTAAACCGGCACCCATCCGCGAGAACCTGGCCTGCCTGGACTACAGCGCTGTGCTGTACGGCAAGCTGGTGGCTTATCGCCTGGACCAGGAAACCCGCCTGGACCCGAACAAATTTGTATGGGTCGACGTTGAGCGCCCTGAGGTTATCCAATGAGTACCGTGGCTGTATTGCGCTTGCCCCTGAGCGTCGATTTGGGCGGTTTCGTCCAACTGTTGCAGCGCATGCAAGTGCCCCATCGCGTCAGCGAGGAAGCGGGTGAGCAAGTGCTGTGGGTGCCCGAGACCATCAGCGACGACGTGCGCGTGCTGTATCAGCGCTTTCCCGCCGGTGACCCGGACCAGCAGTTGGACATTCCCGAGCAGCCGCAAGCGCCGGTGACTCGCCCAAGTTTTGTGCAGCAGGTACGCCACAGCCCGGTGACGGCGCTGGTGTTGCTGGCGAGCATCATCGTCGGCGCCGTGACCTTGCTCGGTGACAACCTGCAAGCCATGGCCTGGCTGACCTTCCTGCCGTTTCGCATCATGGGCGAGTACATCCAGTTCACGCCGCTGGCCGACACCCTGGCATCGGGCCAATGGTGGCGGTTGGTCACGCCGATGCTGATCCACTTCGGCATCCTGCACCTGGCCATGAACGGCATGTGGTACTGGGAGCTGGGCCGGCGCATCGAAGTGCGCCAGGGCAGCATCAACCTGCTGGGCCTGACCCTGTTGTTCAGCCTGGTCTCCAACTACGCTCAGTACGCTTATGGCGGCCCTGGCCTGTTCGGCGGTTTGTCCGGCGTGTTGTATGGCTTGCTCGGGCATTGCTGGATCTTTCAATTGCTCTCGCCAAACCCGGCCTACCGCCTGCCCCGTGGGGTGCTGGTGATGATGCTGGTGTGGTTGGTGCTGTGCCTGTCGGGCCTGGTCTCGATGATCGGCTTCGGCGAAATCGCCAACGCGGCCCATGTCGGTGGCCTGGCTATCGGTTGCCTCACAGGTTTGCTGGGCGGTTTGTACAACCGTCGCAAAGCTTCTATTTGATAAGGAAGAGCTTATGTCCTCTTTTGCTGAAATGATCGAAAACATCACCCCGGACATCTACGAGAGCCTCAAGCTCGCCGTGGAAATCGGCAAATGGTCCGATGGCCGCAAGCTCAGCGCCGAGCAGCGTGAACTGTCGTTGCAGGCGATGATTGCCTGGGAAATCCAGAATCTGCCGGAAGACCAGCGTACTGGCTACATGGGCCCGCAGGAGTGTGCGTCCAAGTCCGAGCCGGTGGCGAACATCCTGTTCAAGTCGGATGCGATCCATTGATTGAAATTGGTCGCGGTGCAGTCAGCAAAATGTCGGCGCAACTCGGTGAGCCGACCGTTCAGTACGCGTTTCGCCTGGGCGATGTCGAGGTGCCGGTCAACCCGTTGATCGGCAGCCATATCCGCCTGGAATACCTCGGCGCCATCCATTGCAGCCATTGCGGCCGCAAGACCAAGACCAGCTTCAGCCAGGGGTATTGCTATCCCTGCATGACCAAGCTGGCCCAGTGTGACCTGTGCATCATGAGCCCCGAGCGTTGCCATTACGACGCCGGCACCTGCCGTGAGCCGGGTTGGGGCGAAAAGTTCTGCATGACCGACCACGTGGTCTACCTGGCCAATTCGTCGGGGATCAAGGTCGGCATCACCCGCGCCACCCAGCTGCCGACCCGCTGGCTGGACCAGGGCGCCAGCCAGGCGCTGCCGATCATGCGCGTGGCCACGCGCCAGCAGTCCGGCTTCGTCGAAGATGTGTTTCGCAGCCAAGTGGCCGACAAGACCAACTGGCGCGCGCTGCTCAAGGGCGATGCTGCGGCGGTGGACCTCAAGCACGTGCGCGATGAACTGTTCGCGTCCTGCGCCGAAGGTATCAGCGCGTTGCAGGACCGCTTCGGCCTACAAGCCATCCAACCAGTGACCGACATCGAGCCGATAGAAATCCGCTACCCGGTGGAGCAATATCCCGCCAAGATTGTCAGCTTCAATCTGGACAAGAACCCGATTGCCGAAGGCACGCTGCTGGGGATCAAGGGCCAATACCTGATCTTCGACACCGGCGTTATCAATATCCGCAAATACACGGCCTACCAGCTCGCCGTGCATCAGTAGAAGGATTGCAAGCATGCGCACCGAACAACCGAAGATGATTTACCTCAAGGACTATCAGGCGCCGGACTACCTGATCGACGAGACCCACCTGACCTTCGAGTTGTTCGAGGACCACAGCCTGGTCCACGCGCAGCTGGTGATGCGCCGCAACCCTGAGCGCGGCGCTGGTTTGCCGCCGTTGGTGCTGGATGGCCAGCAACTTGAGCTGTTGAGCGTGAACCTGGCGGACCAGGAACTGACGGCCGCTGATTACCAGTTGAGCGACAGCCACCTGACCGTGCAGCCGAAAAGTGCAACGTTCACCCTCGACACCACGGTCAAGATCCACCCGGAAACCAACACCGCCCTGGAAGGCCTGTACAAATCCAGCGGCATGTTCTGCACCCAGTGCGAAGCCGAAGGTTTCCGCAAGATCACCTACTACCTCGACCGCCCGGACGTGATGAGCACCTTCACCACCACGGTGATCGCCGAGCAGCACAGCTACCCGGTGCTCCTGTCCAACGGCAACCCGATTGCCAGCGGGCCTGGCGAAGACGGCCGCCACTGGGCGACCTGGGAAGACCCGTTCAAGAAACCGGCGTACCTGTTCGCGCTGGTGGCCGGTGACTTGTGGTGCGTGGAAGATAGCTTCACCACCATGACCAACCGCGAAGTCGCGCTGCGCATCTACGTCGAGCCGGAAAACATCGACAAGTGCCAGCACGCCATGACCAGCCTGAAAAAATCCATGCGCTGGGACGAAGAAACCTACGGCCGTGAGTACGATCTCGACATCTTCATGATCGTTGCCGTGAGCGACTTCAACATGGGCGCCATGGAAAACAAGGGCCTCAATATCTTCAACTCCAGCGCCGTGCTGGCCCGCGCCGAGACCGCCACCGACGCTGCGCACCAGCGCGTCGAGGCCATCGTCGCCCACGAGTACTTCCACAACTGGTCGGGCAACCGCGTGACTTGCCGCGATTGGTTCCAGCTGTCGCTCAAGGAAGGCTTCACCGTCTACCGTGACTCGCAATTCTCGGCCGACATGAACTCGGCCACGGTCAAGCGCATCCAGGACGTGGCGTACCTGCGCACCCACCAGTTCGCTGAAGATGCCGGCCCGATGGCCCACGCGGTGCGCCCGGACAGCTTTATCGAGATCTCCAACTTCTACACCCTGACCGTGTACGAAAAGGGTTCGGAAGTGGTCGGCATGATTCACACCTTGCTCGGCGCCGAAGGTTTCCGCAAAGGCAGCGACCTGTACTTCGAACGCCATGACGGCCAGGCCGTGACCTGCGACGACTTTATCAAGGCCATGGAAGATGCGAATGGCGCCGACCTGACTCAGTTCAAGCGCTGGTACAGCCAGGCTGGCACGCCACGCTTGGCGGTCAGCGAGTCCTACGATGCTGCGGCAAAAACCTACAGCCTCACTTTCCGCCAGAGCTGCCCGGCCACCCCGGATAAAGTTGAAAAACTGCCGTTCGTGATCCCTGTGGCGTTGGGCCTGCTGGACGGGAAGGGCGCAGGTATTCCTTTGCGCCTGGCCGGTGAAGCCACTGCGGGCGACACATCCCGCGTGATCTCGGTGACCGAAGCCGAGCAAACCTTCACCTTCGTTGATATCGCTGAGCAGCCATTGCCGTCGCTGCTGCGCGGTTTCTCGGCGCCAGTGAAGCTGAGCTTCCCGTATAGCCGTGACCAACTGATGTTCCTGATGCAGCACGACAGCGACGGTTTCAACCGCTGGGATGCGGGTCAGCAACTGGCGGTGCAGGTGTTGCAGGAGTTGATCGGCCAGCATCAGGCGGGCCAGCCGCTCGCGCTGGATCAACGTCTTGTCGACGCGTTGCGTACCGTGCTGCGTGACGCAACGCTGGATCAGGCGATGGTTGCGGAAATGCTCTCGTTGCCGGGCGAAGCCTACCTGACCGAAATCAGCGACGTGGCGGACGTCGATGCCATCCATACCGCACGAGAGTTCGCGCGCCAGCAACTGGCTGAGCAGTTGTTTGACGACTTGTGGCAGCGTTACCAGGCCAATCGTGAGCTGTCGAAGAAAACCCCTTATGTGGCCGCCGCCGAGCACTTTGCCCGTCGTGCCTTGCAGAATATTGCACTGTCCTACTTGATGCTCAGCGGCAAGCCGCAGGTGTTGGCGGCGGCGCTGGAGCAGTTTGACGCCAGCGACAACATGACCGAGCGCCTGACGGCGCTGGCGGTGCTGGTGAATTCGCCGTTTGAAGCCGAGAAGGCCCAGGCCCTGGCGGTGTTTGCCGAGAACTTCAAGGACAACCCATTGGTCATGGACCAGTGGTTCAGCGTCCAGGCCGGCAGCACGTTGCCGGGCGGGCTGGAGCGGGTCAAGGCGTTGATGGAGCACCCGGCGTTCACGCTCAAGAACCCGAACAAGGTGCGCGCACTGATCGGCGCATTTGCCGGGCAGAACCTGATCAACTTCCATGCGGCAGATGGCTCGGGTTATCGCTTCCTGGCTGACCTGGTGATCCAGTTGAACGGTTTCAACCCGCAGATCGCCTCGCGCCAACTGGCGCCGCTGACCCGCTGGCGCAAATACGACAGCGCGCGCCAGGCGCTGATGAAGGCCGAGCTGGAGCGCATTCGTGCCTCCGGTGAACTGTCGAGCGATGTGTTCGAGGTGGTCAGCAAGAGCCTTGCGTAAAACCCATGGCGTTTGACTCACCCCGCGCGGCCTATCAGCACGCCATCGCCCAGCAGGGATTCGTCGCCGACGAAGCCCAGCGTCGGGCGGTGGATGCGCTGCAAGCCTGCCATGAAGCCCTGCACCAAGGCCGTTCACTGATCACCGGGGTTTACCTGTGGGGGCCGGTGGGCCGTGGCAAAACCTGGTTGATGGACCAGTTTTACCAAAGCCTGCGGGTGCCTGCGCGGCGCCAGCACTTTCATCACTTCATGGGGTGGGTGCATCAGCGTTCGTTTCAGCTGACTGGCATCCAGGACCCCTTGCAGGCGCTGGCCCGCGAATTGGCGCAGGAGGTACGCGTACTGTGCTTTGATGAGTTGTTCGTCAATGATATCGGTGACGCAATCATCCTCGGACGTTTGTTCCAGGTGATGTTCGAGGAAGGCGTGGTGATGGTGTGCACGTCCAACCAGCCGCCCGATCAGTTGTACGCGGGCGGCTTTAATCGCGAGCGTTTCCTGCCGGGTATCGCGGCCATCCAGCAGCATATGCAGGTGGTGGCGGTGGACGGTGCTGAGGATCATCGTTTGCACCCAGGCCAGGGCGTACAGCGTTACTGGGTGAAACGGCCCGATGCGCTGGCCGAAGTGTTCAAGCAATTGACTGCGGGGCAGGCCGTGCGCAGTGGGCCGGTCAGTGTCGGCTACCGCTCGATTGCTGCCGTGCAGTCCAGTGATAGCGTGCTCTGGTGCCGCTACGCCGATCTGTGTGAACAACCTCTGGCGGCGATGGACTTCATGCAGTTGTGCGATCGTTTTAACGCCATCCTGCTCGGGGAGGTGCCCAACCTCAGCGCGCAAAAACGCCCTGGGCGCATTGCGCGCGGCACCGAAGATGGTGTCCAGCGTGTCGAGGCGGGTGATCGGGAGTTGCCCGAGTTATCGGTGCACGATGACAGTGTGCGGCGCTTCATTGCCCTGGTGGACGAATGCTACGACCGCAAAGTGCCGTTATTCATCGAGGCCGAGGTGCCGTTGGAGTGCCTTTACACCGAGGGTTACCTGGAATTTGCGTTTCGCCGCACGCTGAGTCGCTTGCAGGAGATGCAATTGCAGCGGTTTGGGGTGTAAGGAAAATCCCCAGCAGTAGGCCGTTTACGCGTGTTCATGCGTAGCAGCTACGTATTTTCAGTCGGGAATTTGTAGTTAATCTCCTTCATCTATCGCCTGCACCGCGCTTACAATCGTCCGCCTCAAAGGGAGATGACTCCCGTGTGGTCGCTATCGAGGAAGGCAATGGACACCCCGGACATTCTGGTGCTGCAAGCCAGCTATACCAATCCCGTACACGCCGAGGCGATCAGCCAGGTACTCAACCATTACGCCGAAGACCCGATGGGCGGTGGTCACAGCCTGCCCGCCGATCTGTTGCAGCAATTGCCTGGCGAGTTGGCCAAGCGTGCGCATGCGTTCAGCGTCCTCGCGTTTGTCGGCGGCGAGCCGGCGGGGCTGGTCAATTGTTTCGAAGGATTCTCGACCTTTGCTTGTCGCCCGCTGGTCAACGTCCACGATGTGGTGGTGATGAATCAGTTTCGCGGCCTGGGGTTGAGCCAGAAAATGCTGCAAAAGGTCGAAGAAATCGCCCGGCAGCGCGGTTGCTGCAAGATCACCCTGGAGGTGCTTGAAGGCAACGCAGTGGCGCAGTCGGCGTATAAGAAGTTTGGTTTTGATGACTCAAAGTTTGATCCCGCACACGGGCGCATGCTGTTTTGGCACAAACCACTGTAAGTTGTTAGTTGATTTAAGTTTAAAAAAAGGCGCCAGAATCTGGCGCCAAGTTGCCCTGGTCAAAGGAGCGGAATGACAAGGGAGTTACGCGGTAATCAACTTTTTGGTTGTGGCTCGTCGCGGTCTTGAACAGCAGGCACTGCTTTTGAATTTTTCACATTGGTGGCAGCCGTTTGTTCGGTCTTGCTGTTTTGCTGGTCTTGCATGAGTTTGAAATTGGCATAGAACTCCCGCGAACGCTCGGCGCCACCTTCAGCAAAGGCAGCGGCAGAGGTCAGGGTCATCAGGCCGGCAAGCATCAAAGTAGAGAGTTTCATCGTCGGTATTCCCAAAAGTGTTTGATTGGCGTCTGTTCGCTTGATCAGACTCGTGGGGCCGATTATGTGCAGGCTTTATTAAGTGAATCTTAAGTGCGCAGCCGCGAAAATTAACGACTTCGTTAAGTTTCGCGGCTGCGCAGGCAAGAGGATTTAAAGTTTCCAATCCAGAGCCAGCGTAATAGAGCGCGGGTCACCCCAATACACGCCATTGTAGAAGCCGACGCGTTCGTAATATTTTTTATCAAATAGATTATTTACGTTAACGGATGCCGACACGTGCTCGTCGAACTGGTAGCGCGACATCAGGTTGACCACGGTGTAGGCCTGTTGGGTGATCTTGGCGCGTTCGGTGTTCAGGTAGCCTTCCGTGTCCCGGCCGCCGCTTGGGCGATCGGCGAACTGGTAGAAGTCGCTCTGCCAGTTCACCGCGCCGCCAACGGTCAGCCCACGCCATTCGCCGGGCAGGCGATAGGACGTCGAGACTTTCAGCATGTTCAACGGCACGTTGGTATTGCTGCGTTGTTTATCGCCGTTCAGCGAGTGGGTGTAGCTGTAGCCCGCCGTGAGGTTCCAGTCCTGCATGACCTCACCTGACACCTCGGCTTCAAACCCTTGGACCTTGCTGCCTTTGCCCCCGGATGTGTAGAACTGTTCGCGGGTGATGGGGTCGGGTTTTGCGGCATTATCCAGTTCGGCGACGTTGTCCTGGGTGCTCCAGAAATACGCGGCCGCCAGGTTCAGGCGCTCGTTGAGCAGGCTGCCTTTCAGGCCGAGTTCATAATTGCTGCCCACCACGGGCTCCAGGTATTTCCTGCTGACGTCACGCACGCTTTGTGGGTTGAAGATGTCGGTGTAGCTGGCATAAACGGTGTACTCCGGCGTGATGTCGTACAGCAGGCCGGCGTAGGGGGTCCACATGTCGTTGTGGGTCTGGCGGGTTTTTGGCGCGCGGGTCAACTGGAAGTTGGCGTCATATTCCGGCGAGACGCTTTCGATGTCCCAGCTGCCATAACGGCTGCCCAGTACCGCGTGCAGTTTTTCGGTGAGGCTCAAGCGCGTGGCCAGGTAGCCGGCTTTTTGTTTCTTGCGCGAGTGCTCGCCTTGCAGGTTGGTGGTGCGGTCGGGGAACTTGGCGATGCCGCCCATGTGCTTCCAGTCTGCGATGTTCTCGTACCCATCCGGTGTTTCAAAACGCTGGTAAGGCGAAGAGTCGCGCTGCTCGGATTCGCCGTAACCCACCATCAACTCATGTTCACGACCTAGCAATGAATAGGTGCCATTGAGATTCAGATCGACCACATCCATTTTCGACGTGCCCACCATCTGGTTGGTCCAGGCGGTCATGCCGCTGCCATCGGGGTTGGGAAAACCCGAGCCGCCGTAGTACACCTTGCCATCCGTGTCGCTTTGCCGGTGAGTGTAAGCGGCCTTCAGGCGCCAATCCGCAGACAGTTTGTGGTCGATGGAGGCGAAGGTCGTCTTGTCCTTGAGCGGCCAGGAGCTCCAATCGGCCGCCAGGTTGGCCGAGCGTGAGAGCCGCGCCTTGCTGCCGTCGCTGTTCCAATAGGGCAGGGTGCCCCAGGAGCTGCCTTGCACATGCTTGTTCTGGTAATCAAAGCCTACGGCAACCACGGTGTCGTCCGTCAGGTCGCCTTCGAGAATGCCGTAGCCGACTTCCCGTTGCAGTGCGTAGTTGTCGCGAAAGGACTTGCTGTCACGGTACGCCAGCACCGTACGCCCGCGCAGCCGGCCGTCAAATGCCAGCGGCCCGCCCACATCCAGGTAGCTGTAGTAATTGTCATGGCTGGCGCCGCTGACGCCGGTCTGGGCTTGCCACTGGGCGGTGGGGCGCTTGCGAATCATGTTGACCGTGGCCGAAGGGTTGCCGGCGCCGGTGGTCAGGCCGGTGGCGCCACGGACCACTTCAATGCGGTCGTAGATGATGGTGTCGGCGTCTGACTTCATGCGCCCGAAGGTGTTCAGCATGCCGTCGATCTGGAAGTTATCGATCCCGTAGCCGCGGGATGAATAGCCCGCGCGATCCGAGTCCAGATGCTGGACGGTAACGCCCGTGGTCTGGCGCAGTACGTCCGTCAACGTATTGAGATTGAAATCATCCATCTGCTGGCGCGTCACCACCGAGATGGATTGCGGGGTTTCCTTGATGGACAGGTTCAGGCGCGTGGCGGTGCTCATCGAGCCCGTGGTATAGGCGCCGGTGTGCTCGGTGGTAGCGCCGAGGCCTTCGGCGGTGATGCTGGTGCTGCCCAGCTCCAGGGCCTTGGCCGGTGCGGGTTCGGGGTCGGTTTCAGCCAGCAGGCCAGGGCTCAGCACGACGCTGGACAGGCCAAGGGTGAGGGTCATGGAACGGGTGAAAGGCGCGAACATCGCGGAAGACTCCTTGTCGTCTTTGCGGCCTTCTCGGTAAGAAAAGGCCATTGCTCAAAGACGAAAGGAGCGAAGGAACTTTAGAGCTAGATGAGAATGATTGTTATCTTTTTGTTACAAGCCCGCGATTACTTAGCCACCACATCCGTGGGTTCGGTCTTCTTCGGCTTGATCAAGCTGAAATCAATCAACGGCTTCTGCTGGCGCAGGTACGGGTTGCCGATCATCTGTGGGCGCGCCTTGAAGCTGTCGCTGACCAGGCTTTTGCTGTGGTCCAGTTCGTCGAAGCTCAGCCCGGCGAGGTCGGCCCAGGTGTGGATCAACTGCGAGCTGCTGTAAGGGCGCTGCAAGTCGCCGGCGAAGTTCCAGTTGTGGGTCTCGCGCCATTTTGGCGAGGCGTAGGCCATGAAGGGAATGGTATACATCGGCGCCGTCGGCTTGCCTTCGTTACGCCCGAGCGTGGCGTGGCCGGCAGAGTCGAATACGTCTTCACCGTGGTCCGACAAGTACAGCAGGAAGCCGTTGGGGTCGGTCTTGGCGTAATCCTTGATCAGGCTCGACACCACGAAATCGTTGTACAGCACCGCATTGTCGTAACTGTTGTAGGTCGGCAATTGATCGTCGCTGACCCCGGCCGGCACGCCCTGGCGGTCGGTGAATTTGTCGAAGGTCGGCGGGTAGCGGTACTGGTAGCTCATGTGCGTGCCGAGCAAGTGGATCACGATGAACTTGCGCTCGGCCGGGTCGCCCAGGGCCTTGGCGAACGGTGGCAGTACGTCACCGTCGTACTGGCGCGCATTCTGGTTGCGGTTGTTGTTGAGGTAGACCTGTTCGTCGGCCTGTTCCGAGAATGTGGTGAGCATGGTGTTGCGCTTGGTCATGGTCTGCTGGTTGGTGATCCAGTAGGTCTTGTAACCGGCTTGTTTCATCACGCTGACAATGGACGGGGTCTTGAGGTACAGGTCCGGGTTCTCTTCGTCAGCAAAAGTGAGGACTTGTTGCAGCGCTTCAATGGTGTAGGGGCGCGGGGTGATGACGTTGTCGAACACCGCCAGTTGGTCGCGCAACTTGTCCAGTTCCGGCGTGGTGTTGCGCGGGTAACCGTAGAGGCTCATACGCTGGCGGTTGGTTGACTCGCCGATCACCAGCACCAGGGTCGAGGGTTGGCCGGCCATGGTGTCTTTGAGGTTGCGCAGCGGCGGGATCTGGCTGGCGCTGTCGAGCATGCCTTGCATGTTGTCCAGCTGTTGGGTGTAGCGGTGGTAGGCGACGATCATCTGCCACGGCACAGCCGGCTCGATACGCGCTTCGAAGCGGTCGATGGCATCTTCCATGGTGTCGCTGCGGGCGATCTGCTTGACCAGCGGGTAGCCGACAATCGCGATCACTATCGCAGCGGCCGCCACCAGCGCTTGGCCGCGCGGCAAATACACCGGGCGTACACGGGACCAGAGGAAAACGGCCAGGGCGGTGTGGGCAATAAACGCCAGCACGATCCACCAGGCGAAGTATTGGGTGGCATATTCGCCGGCTTCAGAGATGTTCGACTCGAACATGATGAAGATGACGCTTTGGGAAAATTCCTGCTGGTAGATGAAGAAGTAACCCAGGCTGGCCATGGAACAGGCCCACAGCACCACGCCGATCAAGGCGGCGAGCAAACGGGTGTAGCGTGGGAACACCAACAGCGGTGCCAGCCACAGTGCACTCATGAAGAATGCCTGGCGAAAGCCCGCGAAACCGGAAGTGCCGGTCGCCAGGATAAGAAGTTGGGTAATACCCGAGAAGTACCAGAAAAACAGGAACAGCCAGCCAAGGCCGGCCCAATCAAAGCCTTTCGCAGACTTAGTGCTGCGTTTGAACATCGCCATCCAGCGCTCCAACCCGGTGATTTTCAGTTGTGCGCAGGAATGCACGCAACAGAGGCCACCCTTGCATGGGGTGGCCCTTGGGGGCTGGAGTATCGAGAAGGGGGTGTGAAAACTTCGTGAGTTTTTTGTAAGGATTGCCTTACAGGGCGCTTAGCGCCGGGGTCGAGGCCTGATCGAGCTGGGCTTGCAGGTGCGAGCGCAGGCGCAGGACTTCCTGCTGCAATTGATCACGCTCATTCTTCAGCTGGCGCAACTCATCGCGACGGACAGTGACGTAGAGGGTCTGTGGAGGGCGGGTCATCTGTGCTGTGCTCATTGCTTGCCTCGCAAATAGCCGGTAGATCGCGGTGCCAGAACGCTTGATTCGAGGTTCTCGGCATCAGTCGGAAGCAAGTCTGAATTCTTTTTTGCGGCAAGGGAACTTTTTTATTTTTGATGGTCGTGTGACTTTCGCTGCCGTGATGGTGAAACGATGGCTACTTTTTTGTCATGAAACTGAATGGATCTGTGCTGTTCTCATCCTCATTAGCCTCATTGCGCTATAAACTATGTCACACATTTTTTAGTAGTTAGGAGCATCAGCACATGCAACTGGGGATTATCGGACTAGGCCGCATGGGCGGGAATATTGCACGGCGCCTGATGCTCAATGGGCATACCACCGTTGTTTTCGACCGTAACGAAGCATTTGTCAAAACCTTGAGCGAAGAGGGCGCCACCGGCGTTTCCGATCTCAAGGCTCTGGTCGCCGGGCTGCAAACGCCCCGCGCCGTGTGGGTGATGCTGCCAGCCGGCGCGCCCACCGAAGACACGATCAATGAACTGAGCGAACTGCTGGATGCCGGCGATGTGATCATCGACGGCGGCAACACCAACTATAAGGATGACGTGCGTCGTGGCAAGGCGCTGGCGGAAAAAGGCCTGCACTACGTCGACGTTGGCACCTCCGGCGGCGTCTGGGGCCTGGAGCGTGGCTATTGCATGATGATCGGCGGCGACACCGCAACCGTGCAGCGCCTCGACCCGATCTTCAAGACCCTGGCCCCAGGCCTGGGCAACATCCCGCGCACCAAGGACCGCAAAGACAGCGCTGACCCGCGCGCCGAACAAGGCTACATCCACGCCGGCCCTGCGGGTTCCGGGCACTTCGTCAAGATGATCCACAACGGCATCGAGTACGGGATGATGCAGGCGTTTGCCGAAGGGTTTGACATCCTCAAGACCAAGAACTCGGACAACCTGCCCGAAGACCAGCGCTTCGACCTCAACGTCGCCGACATCGCCGAAGTCTGGCGCCGTGGCAGCGTGGTGTCGTCCTGGTTGCTGGACCTGACCGCAGACGCCCTGGCCACCGACCCGAAACTCGACGGTTACTCCGGCTCCGTGGCCGACAGTGGCGAAGGCCGCTGGACCATCGAAGCCGCCATGGAACAAGCCGTGCCGGTGCCAGTACTGTCTACCTCGCTGTTCGCCCGTTTCCGCTCGCGCCAGCAGAGCACCTACGGTGACAAAATGCTTTCCGCCATGCGTTTCGGCTTTGGTGGCCATGTGGAGACTTCCAAAAAATGACCGCTAACGGCAAGAAGTCCAAGGCCGAACCCGCTCCAGCCACCACCCTGTTTCTGTTTGGCGCCCATGGCGACCTGGTCAAGCGCCTGCTGATGCCGGCGCTGTACAACCTCAGTCGCGATGGGTTGCTGGGCGATGGCCTGCGTATTGTTGGCGTTGATCACAACGCCATCAGTGACGCGGACTTTGCCAAGAAGCTCGAAGACTTCATCCGCACCGAGGCCGCCAGCAAGGTCAAGGGCAATGCCGACAACGCCCTGGACCCACAATTGTGGGTCCAGCTGGCCAAAGGCATCAGCTACGTCGAGGGCGACTTCCTCGACGACAGCACCTATGCCGACATCGGCCAGAAGATCGCTGACAGCGGTACGGGCAATGCGGTGTTCTACCTGGCCACTGCACCGCGCTTCTTCAGTGAAGTGGTGCAGCGCCTGGGCAGTGCCGGCTTGCTGGCGGAAACCGAGGAAGGTTTCCGCCGTGTGGTGATCGAAAAGCCCTTCGGCTCCGACCTCGCCACCGCCGAAGCGTTGAACGCCAGCCTGCTCAAGGTGATGAGCGAGAAGCAGATCTACCGCATCGACCATTACCTGGGCAAGGAAACCGTACAGAACATCCTCATCAGCCGTTTTTCCAACGTGCTGTTCGAAGCGTTCTGGAACAATCATTACATTGACCACGTGCAAATCACCGCCGCCGAAACCGTCGGCGTGGAAACCCGGGGCAATTTCTTCGAAAAAACCGGCACCTTGCGCGACATGGTGCCCAACCACCTGTTCCAGTTGCTGGCGATGGTGGCCATGGAGCCGCCGGCGGCCTTTGGTGCCGACGCCGTGCGCGGTGAAAAGGCCAAGGTGATCGGCGCGGTGCGTCCCTGGTCCCTGGAGGATGCGCGGGCCAACTCGGTACGTGGGCAATACACCGCCGGTGAGATTGGCGGCAAGCAGCTGCCGGGTTACCGCGAAGAGGCCAACGTGGCGCCCGACAGCAGCACCGAAACCTTCGTCGCCCTCAAAGTGATGATCGACAACTGGCGCTGGGTTGGCGTGCCGTTCTACCTGCGCACCGGCAAGCGCATGAGCGTGCGCGACACCGAAATCGTCATCTGCTTCAAACCGGCGCCCTATGCGCAGTTTCGCGACACCGAAGTGGATGAACTCAAGCCTACTTACTTGAAAATCCAGATCCAGCCCAATGAAGGCATGTGGTTCGACCTGTTGGCGAAAAAGCCCGGGCCGACCCTGGACATGGCCAACATCCAGCTGGGTTTTGCCTACAAGGACTTCTTCGAAATGCAGCCATCGACCGGGTACGAAACCCTGATCTACGACTGCATGACCGGCGACCAGACCTTGTTCCAGCGTGCGGACAACATCGAAAACGGCTGGCGTGCGGTGCAGCCGTTTCTTGATGCGTGGAAGCAGGATGACGGGATCGAGGCCTACAAGGCCGGCGAAGATGGCCCGGCAGCGGCAGATGCGTTGCTGGCCCGTGATGGCCGCACTTGGCACACACTCGGATGAGTGATGCCGCGATTCATCCCATCCGATTTGTCCTCAGTGATGTGGACGGCACGCTGCTGCACCCGGATCACCGGCTCAGCCAGCGCACGCTGGACGCGGTGCGGGCCTTGCGCGCCGCCGGGGTGTTTTTCAGCCTGGCCAGCGGGCGTCCGCCCAGGGCCATGCTGCATCTGGTCGAGGCCTTTGGCATCGATATCCCGGTGGCGGGCTTCAATGGCGGCACGCTGATCAATCCCGACGGCAGCGTGCTGGTCGCCCATCATCTGCCCGCCGAAGCGGCGCTGGTCACCCTGGCGCTGTTGTCGGCCGAGCCAGACGTGGAGGTCTGGGTGTTTGCCGACGGCGACTGGTTGCGCCGCGACCCTCCTGGGCCGATGGTGCAGCGCGAGGCTGATGGCCTGGGCTACGGGCCGGTCGTGGTGGAGAGTTTCGAGCCGTATCTGGACCGAATCGACAAAATCGTCGGCGCCAGTCTCAACACGCAACGGCTGATCGAGTTGGAAGCGCAGTTGCAGCCCAAGGTTCAAGGTTTGGCCCAAGTTTCGCGTTCGCAACCGGTTTACCTGGATGTGACGGCGATGCTCGCCAACAAGGGCGAAGCGCTGAAGACACTGGCCGCGCACCTGGGGGTGGCGCTGGAGCAAACCGTCGCGATTGGCGATGGCGGCAATGACCCGGCAATGTTCCAGGTAGCCGGGTTGTCGATTGCCATGGGGCAGGCCGAAGAGGCGGTCAAGCGCCAGGCCAATGTGGTCACCGGCAGCAATGTCGAAGAAGGCGCGGCACAAGCATTCGAGCATTTTATCCTGTCAGCGGGCGTGCAATAGCCAGCTACCGCCTACTCACCCAGCAATGTCTGAACACTGATGGCCGACCTTGGCGCCCCGATTTTCGGGGCGCTGTTGTATTAAAGGAAGCGTGCCATGACCACCGAAGTGTCCTTGTCTCCCAGTTCGTCTGCGCTGTACCAGGCGCAAATGTTGCGGCGTTACTTTCTTTCGTGCCCAAGCTTGCAGGATGTAGCGGTCAAGTCCTTGCATCGCAGCCTGGGTGATCGTTATCGCTGGCTCACCATCGACCAGAATCAGCCCGTCCTGATGGAGCCGCTGTACAGTTTTGACGGCAAAGCCTTCAAGCTCGACGGCTACAGCAACCTGACAGTGGCCGACGCCTTGATTGAGCGCTGCGCCAGCGGGAGGTTTGTCGATTACAGCCAGGGCCAGTTTCTGGTCGATAAACTTGGCAACGGTGCGCCGATCCCGCTGCATGTCCAAAACAGCGATCTGGAGCAAGTGATCAACGAGCGTGGCGCCACCTTGATTGAGGATTACCGCGAGGCACTGGTGGACTACTGGATGGCACGGGATGCCAACGGTACGGTGCGTTTTATCTGGTTGGCCGGTGTGCTCAAGAATGCCTTGCTCCTGGCCGCCGGCCGCGACGCCATTACCCATGAACAGTTGGACATGGTCATCGATGTGGTGGCCGACCCACTGTACGCCAATGGCACACGCGCCTACATCGTTGACCAATGGGGGGAGTCCGGTGCGGTCAACCTGGAAATGCTGCGCGGCCTGGTCCTGGTCCGCCAGCGGGGGACTGCCACCACGGTGTTGTTGTTCACGTTGGCCAGGGGCATCCAGGTGTTCGACTCATTGGAAAACCTGGGTAAGTGGCTGGTCAATCTATTGAGCGATATGGCTCCCGGCCACGCTATGCAATGGCGCCTGCACGCGCCCAACGCCAATATTTTCCACAGTTTCAGCCTGACGTTTCTTGCCAAGCAACTTTCCGACATCCGGGCACTGTTGCCCTTGGTCCGTCCCTATAACAGCGAATTGCGTGTGCTGGAGCGCGCCGTGCAGGCGGTGACCGTTGATTTTGATACGGCGCCCATCGAGTCGCCGCACATGGCGCGTTTGCGTGCCGCGTTGCCCGGCTGGCTGTTGCGGGCGCCGCCGCAGTTACAGATGGACATGGCCCGCTACGCCATCGACCTCGCAGCCTCCTTGCGCCAACCTGGCTGGAAGCCCTTCGACGAAGGTATTCCCTCCCTTGACGCCTTTGCCAAGAGTGCCTTGTCCGCGCAAATCGCCAAGGATTTCCCGGGTGAGCCTGCGTTGGACCTTGACGCACTGCAGGTGCGGATGCAGCTGGACGAACCCGATCGGCCGGGTACGGTAAAACCTTTCTGGCATGTGCCGCCGTTACTCACCCATGTGCTGTGGACGATGCCGGGGTTGGCCTGGCTGGGAACCGGCGAGTTGGCCCCCGAGCGTTTGTCCCTGGCCCCGAGCGAACCTGGGGGCGACGGGGCCTGGTTGACGATCGAAAACGTCATGAGCCTGGTGGCAGGTGCCAGCATTGGCGGTGGCTTTGCAAAATTGATCACAGACACCTTTCACGAACAGGCGCAGGCCAATTGGCGCAAGGCGCGGTTTGCCGAGCAACTGCGCCTGCAACTGCCGATGTTGGCGCTGGAGTATCACCTCAAGTACCCGCAAGCCTTTTCTCGCTGGGCCTACAACGCAGTGGTCGCGGTGTTGAAGTCGGACGAGGCGCAGCGCAAGGTCGATGAACAACCCATCGTCCTGCGCCCCTTGGCCTTCAAGACCCGTGACGGTGGGCCTGACTGCGTAAGCAACATGTTTGTGATTGGGCCGTTGGACATTCGCGCGGGCAGCCACTTGCTTTACCGGCCGATGGCGCAGGTGAAGCTGATCGAGTTTTCCAACTGGGATGCAATTCTCAACGCGATACGCCAACCCGGGCCTCTGCAATACCAGGTATTGGGCTGGATGACCGAGCCTGCGCGAAGCCGCTACCTGGTGCCGGACCTGCCGGTGCCAGACCCTGGGATGTTTCAGTTGCTGGATTTCAACGCGAGCGTGTGGACGACCGACCCCGTCACCCAAGCGCAGGACGTGGTGCAGGGCGACTATTTGGAGGCGTTGTTCGTCAGCGCCGTGCAAGCCATGTCCGACCTGCCGCAGCGGCAGACGTTGAAGGGGATGGAAGGGCTTTGGGATTGGGTCAAACGTTACTTCGGCTTGGGGCTGGCATTGATACTCAGCCTCTATGGTGGCCCCGTGGGCACGGCGGCAGGCTGGTTGCTTGGGGCGTGGGCGATTGCGCAGGATGTGTCGCAGCTTGCTTCCGGTGAGAGCGCAGGCAAGGCGGGCACGATCGTCGATTTGTTGCTCAATATCGGTTTGATCCTGTTGAGCCGCGGTCGCCTATCTACCGCGGTTGAAGCGCCGGCGGCGGCGGATACGTTGTTGGCGATCTCTCAGGGGACCGATCTGGAGCGTTCCATCGAGATGAACTGGTCGGAAGCGCCGGAGCTGCCATCCGAGGGCGGCAATACCAGCCGAGCTGCTGCGGTGCAGTTGCCGACTGAACAAGGTTCGTCCTTGCTGGTGCGTGGCGATATGGGGTTGGAACAGACCTGGAGCGGTCTCTACAGCCGCCTCTCGGTGATTCGCCAGGCGGAGTTGGCCCTGTACCGGGTGCGGGTGCTGCCCTATGCGCAGCGTATTCACACCGGTAACTTCCGAGGGCTGTATCGCGCCAACGGCAATCTGTTTGCCGATATCGCGGGCGACTGGTTCAAGGTCGAAGAGCATGACGGGATTGTGCGGGTGGTCAGCGATGATATGGCGACGCGTGAAGGCCCTGCACTGACCAGCACAGACCAGGGGCTTTGGGGCTTTGCCCCCGAACCCAAGCAGCCGGAAGACCTGAAGCAGGCCCTGAAGCTTGAGCAACAGCGCCTTGACCAACTGAACAGCGATGAGCAGCGTCGCACCGAACTGGATCTTGAGTACGACAGGCTGACCAAGCAATTCGACGGCCTGGTGTTTACCGACAATGAAACCCTGGAAAGCGTTACCCACCGCTTTGCCGAACCCGGTAATCGGACGCTGATTGATGACGAACTGTTCAAGGCTGACGCGTCCCACTGGTGCGCGACGACGTTGCTCGATGCCTTGGTGCGTCGCCGGCAAATATTGCTGGTACGTAATTTCAGCGCATTGTCGAACAAGTTCTCTGCGGGCGCGGTCAAGGCGCGGCGTGTCCAGGTGACGCTGTACGGTGGCAAGCGCAACGTGATGATGATGCACGACCAAATCCAGGTGGTGTCCTTTGACGCGTCGAATCTTACTGATGTAGTACTGACCCCCACGACGTTGCGTCAGGTGGGCCCCAAGTTGCCCGCCTATGTGGCGCTGCAGCAAAAGGCCATCGATGCCTGCCAGGAAGCGGAGGTGCGTTTTGAAGAAATGAAACAGCACGGCCGCCTCGCCGACACGGCGGTCGCCGCGCTGGGGACGCCCGCCTGGGTTGGACGGCGTGTTTCACTGAAGTGGCAAGAATTGCAACTGCGCACCCTGGCACTGACGTGCTTCGATGCCAGCGCCACCTGTTACCGGGACGCCACCCTTGATCTGATTCAAGAGGTCACCTCGTTGTGCAGCCTGAAACTGCTGAGCCGGCGCGAACTCTTCAGCTCTGGTCGTTTCAGCCTGGGCCAGCAGCTGCGTGTGCTGAACGACGTGCTCGACGCGTTGGTCTTGGCCAACAGCCGCCTGTCTTATCAGTTGGGGCCGTATCCGCTTTACACCAACGCGTGGGCAATGGGCACCTACCGCAGCTTCGTGCGCAGCCTGACCGAAGACCTCGAGACGGATCTGATAGCGACCTATCGGCTGTATGAAGCTGTCCCGGTCTCACCGGCGTCGGCCAGTGGCTCAAAGCAGATCATCGATGATGTCATTGCAGGTCTTGTGATTGGCAATCGACGCAGCGTTATTGAGCTGGGAGAGACGCAGGAGTATGTCGATGTGCTGGAGCCATTCGACCATCGCAGCGTTTGGTCATTTAAACGCTTGGGCAGCGACAAGGAACCGGTGTGGCAGGAGGTACCGCGACCGCAACCGGTGGTTGCGCCGGATGTGCCGGCCCATGAACGTCTTGCCGACATCGGCGGCGAAGCCAATCGCCTCTGGCGCATGGCGGGCCGGCAGTTCACCCAGATCACCGCGCTTGAGGCCATTGCGCGCATGTCGCCACGCCGGGTGCGCAGTGAGTGGGTGGGTTATGCGCAGCGAATGATCAATCAACGAGACCTGTTGATCGACGCATTGAAAGTGCCATCGGCGTCGAGCAAGCATCAGGATCTGCTGGAGTTCTTCAAAAACACGCCCATCATGTTGTATGACGAAATCGTGAGGTTCCAGGAGCAGGCGGGTCTGTCGCGCAAACGCATGATAATGAACCGCCCGCCCTCGTCCGAGAATCTGCAGATTCTGTACAAGTCATGGATGATTGATGTAGTCGAGGTGGCGTTGGACGATCCGCTGGCTCGACGCTTCGAAATCAGGGAGAGTTCGACAGGGCGCCCGTTCTGGGTCGCGAATTTTTCCTACGAAGGGCAGGCGGCGCGTGACATCGGTTTTCACTTCAGCCGGGGGGTGCTGAAACGCTATGTTGAGCGTGGCATCAGCGATAAGAAGTTGAAGCAACGTGCCACTAGCCCCGAACTTCTGATCAATGTCCTGCGTTCGAACATTGACCATGAAGTTGCGGAAATGGTGTTTTTTACCGAAGACGTCGAGCCGGTCTCAGTCTGAGTTACTTGGGCATTGCCCATGACTGCAACTGATAACCGCCTTTATCGAGTTCGGCACGGGCCTGTAATAGCACGTCTTCCAGTTGGGCCGGGTCGGTATAGGCGCTGGAGGGCAACTGTTTGCTGCCGATGCGCGTGTTTGTACGGTCGATGACGCTCAGGCTGAGGGCGCCATTGCCGTCATGCCAGGCCACGCATTGAAAGGGCTGGAAGGCACGGTCTGCGATCAAAAGAGCTTCGTTGATGCGGAGCGGGGCGTTCATGTGGGTCTTCTCTCTAATTGCCCAATCAAGTGAGTACCGTCGGTTGGGCGGGCCGTACGGTGAGTTACTTGTACTGATGCACGATGACGGGGTACGGGTCACATGTTAGAGCAAGAAAAATCAAACTTTCCTGATTGGCGTCATCTAAGCGGCTGTTTTGAAAGCTGAATGAAAGTTTCCCGGCGCAGTAACTTTTTAATCCGCGACGCAAGGAAGTGGCTTTTTGCCAACACTTATAGCGAAACGGTACAAGAAACGCGTCAATACCTTGCTACTGTAACGATCAGGCATCACAAACCGTTGTTTCTAAATAAATTTAACAATTTTGACGCCAAGGAATAGTCATGGTTGTTACACCTGTGCAGCGCCGCTTGCTGGTGGTTGACCCCTGTGACGACTGTCACGGGTTGCTGCCGGGTCTACGCACGGCCGGCTGGGAGGTGGACAGCTGTGCGCTGGAAGCCGTCGGGGATAGGTCGTGCGATGTTGGCCTGTTGCGTTTGCAGCCTTATCACCTGGAGCGCCCCGAGGCCGTCAAGGAACTGATTGGCCGCAGCGGCACTGAATGGATCGCCGTGCTCAGCCAAGACGTCTTGCGTCTGCAAAACGTCGGTGATTTTGTCTGCGAATGGTTCTTCGACTTCCACACCTTGCCGTTCGACGTGTCCCGGGTGCAGGTCACCCTGGGCCGCGCGTTCGGCATGGCGCGCTTGCGCGGCCAGGCCAATACCCCGGTGGACGGGCCCGAGCATGAATTGCTGGGGGACAGCCGGCCCATCCGCGAACTGCGCAAACTATTGTCCAAGCTGGCCCCGACGGAATCCCCGGTACTGATTCGTGGCGACAGCGGCACCGGTAAAGAACTGGTGGCCAAGACCCTGCATCGCCAATCCCAACGCCATGCCAAGCCGTTTGTTGCGATCAACTGCGGGGCGATCCCGGAACACCTGATCCAGTCGGAATTGTTCGGCCATGAAAAGGGCGCCTTCACGGGTGCACATCAGCGCAAGGTCGGACGTATCGAAGCGGCCCATGGTGGCACCCTGTTTCTCGATGAAATCGGCGACCTGCCCATGGAGCTGCAAGCCAACCTGCTGCGCTTCCTCCAGGAAAAACAGATCGAGCGCGTCGGCGGTAGCCAGCCGATTCCCGTGGACGTGCGGGTGTTGGCGGCGACCCACGTCGACCTCGAAGCGGCGGTTGAGAAGGGCACCTTTCGCGAAGACCTGTATTACCGGCTCAATGTCCTGCAAGTCATCACCGCACCCCTGCGCGAGCGTCACGGCGACGTCGCCATGCTGGCCAACCACTTCTCGCGTTTCTACAGCCAGGAAACCGGGCGCCGTCCGCGCAGTTTCAGCGAAAGCGCGCTCGTAGCGATGGGCAAACACCCGTGGCCAGGCAATGTCCGTGAACTTGCCAACCGCGTGCGCCGTGGCCTGGTACTGGCCGAAGGGCGGCAGATCGAAGCCGTTGATCTGGGATTGCAAAGCGAACAGGCAATTGTTTCACCGATGGCTACACTGGAGGATTACAAGCACCGCGCCGAACGCCAGGCGCTGTGCGATGTGCTCAACCGACACAGCGACAACCTGAGCGTTGCCGCCCGTGTGCTGGGAGTGTCCCGGCCGACGTTCTACCGGTTGCTGCACAAACACCAGATCCGCTAGGGCGGGTAAACCGAAAAGCCCCGCAACGACCCTTATCGTTGCGGGGCTTTTCCTTGTGTGGCGATCAGAAGTAGTAGGGGAATTTCAGGCTGAAGGTGAAGTCCGGTGCGTCGTCGGTCATGCCGATGGCCAGGTTGGGCACGATGGTCAGGTTAGGCGTGGCCGCGATGGTCATGCCCACGTTGAAGTAGCCCGCGTTGGCATCGCTGGAGACCACGGACTGCCAGTCGCCGCCGTCCGGCTTGAGCTTGCTCTTGCGTTGAATCAGGTCGGAGACCGAGAACGACATACTCATCTTCTCGTTCAGCGCGAAGGCAACACCGACGCCAAGTTGGAAGCTGTCGCCAAGGGCAACCTTGCCGCCGACTTTCTGGTTGACGTCACTGCTGATGTCGTCAAACGACCCTTCAAAGTTGTGGGTGTATGACAGCGAACCGAACAGCACGGCGGGGTCGAAGGTCTTCACCAGCGAGATGCCCGGTGTAATCGACCAGACGCCGTTACCCGTAGGCAAGTTCTCGGGTACGTAGAGGTTGGTATTGCTCGCTGACTGGACCAGCTTGATCCCGAAAGGCTCTTTGCCCGTTGGCGCCTTGACCCGCACCGACACCACCGCATCCGGCAGGGAAGGGGTTTCGTCGAGGAACTTGTAGGACACGCCAAAGTTGACATCGCCAATGGTCGGATCGCGACTGACGGACTCTTCGGAGGTCGAGGTGCCGCTACCGCCATTGGCGCCGCCGGATTGATAGGTCGATTCGCGGTACACCACCGGCACGTTGACGTCGAACTGCCAACGGTTATCGACGTTGTAGCGTCCGGTCAGGTCCAGGGTCCAGTTGTCGGACTTGATACGGTCCAGGTTGATATTGCCGAGGAAGATCGAGTCCAGCGCCAGGAACCCGTTGAGGGTCAATTGACGAGCGTCATATCGCGCGTAGGTGATGCCCGTTTCAAAACTGAAGTTGCCGTTGCCGAAAAAGCCGCTGGCCTCGTTATAAAGGTTGCTCACACTTTGCGCGGGGGCCGAATCGTCCTTGAGGGCTTGGCCATAGGAACTGCCGCCGCCGCCAGCGCCGCCTGAAGCCGCGGCCGCGCCGGTACCCGCAACGGTGGTGCCGTTGGCCTTTTGAAAGTCCGCCGGGGATTTCGCCAGGCGTTTCGGCGCGGGTGTTGCCGGCTGATCCTCAACCTGGCGAACCCGCTGCTCCAACACAGCCAGGGCCTTTTGTTGCACTTCGTACCGCTGCTTGAGTTCCAGAAGTTCCTGTTTGAGGGTCTCGATATCGGCGTCTGGCGCGGCATACAACATGGATGCGGGCAAGAGCGTACTTAAACAGACCACCGCACGTAGCGATAACGATCGATGCATGAAATAAGCCGTCCTTTTCTAATGCGAAAGTGTCGAGGGTCAGCGTAGTTCAATAACCGAGAGTGCGTAGGCCTTTGAGTTGATCCAGATTGCAGTTCAACGCTGGGTTGTTCAGTCCGTTATTGCCCATCACCACGTTGAGTTGGGTCATGTTGTTGACGAAGTTGGCGTTGCCGGTCAGGGCTATGGCTTGGCCTACGTTACCGCCACCGATCTGTTGGAGGCTGTTGCCTTGGTTGTTCTTGGCTTGAATCGCCATTTGCAGGCCGCCGTTTTTCGCCGAAACGGCGATATCACCCGCCGCACTGGTGCCCCTGACCACGCCGCCCGCCAGGAGTACCTCACCGGATTGCACGACATTGGCGGGCGCGAAGCCGTTTTCAGTCACGCTGATACCGACATTGTTGTAAGCCGTGTTGCCATCGCCGGCGGCGCGTACGCTTTGTGTCACGCCCTGGCCACTGCCCAAGCCAGCGCCCCCGGTTACCGTGCCGGCACCCGTGCCTTGGCCGGTTCCCGACCCCGAAGAGCCGTAGGTGTGTACATAAAATTGCGGGGTGACAGTGGAGGAGTCGATCTGCATGTTTGCGGTGCCGGTGATGACGTCGCCGGCGGCATTTTTGAAGGTGCTGCTCATGACGATGCCAAAACTGATGATTCGTCCTGGCATCACGTAACGGCCGCGTAGCTCGGCCATTTCCGAATCCTTGAGTTCAATCGGTGTGAACGCCGATGAAGCATAAGCGGGCATTGAGGCTGCCAGGCACATGACCGTCAGCCAACGGTAAGTGTTCATCTTTTGCTCCTGGAGCGTCCTGCCCCTTATTGCGCTTCTTAGAAGAAGTCGCTTTGGATGAAACCGAAATCCATCAGCTCGGCATCGCCTATGGGCCGGAACTCATTCAACTGGTTCTTGGCGGTCAACGGCAGGGGCGGGTCGAGGAGGGCATTGGTCTTGTCGTAACCTTCGCCCAAGACGGCGAAGACGATGCCATTCCAACCTTTGACGAAATCATCGTGTGAGTAGCGTTTATGGCCCAGCACCGGGTCGCCGATATACACCCAGTCCTTGTCGGAACGCTGCAGCACCACGAAGTGCTTGTAGCCACGAATCTCCAACAGCACCACCACAGGGATCTTCAAGGTCGCCAGAGTGTCTGGCCCGATCTTGTAGCCCCGGGCACGCATGTTGATGCTTTCGAGGTAGCGCTTCATGTCCAGCATGGAAAAGCCCTGGGTACGCACCAGGTCCTGGTCGGCGTTGACCAGCATGCCTTTGATCACGTGTTCTTCGTCTACGTCGAGCCAATAGCCCTGGCGCAGGATGGTGGCGAGTGCCGCAGCACCGCAGCTGAAATCGGTTTTCTGTTCCACCAGGTTGGCGAACTTGCGTTCACGGATGCTCTCGACCTTCTTGTAGATGACTGCACCGCCAGGCATGGCAGAGATCGCCATGGTGCCTGCCCAGGTTGGGCCGGTGAGCAGCATCAAGAGGGTGAGGGTCGCGAGGCGCATGATCGAATGACCTGTTGGACACTGGAATAAAAAGGGCCTTGTTGCCAAGGCCCCTTGTTGCATCAGAAGCGAACGCCGCTTTGGCAAACGCTGCAACCTTGGCCTACAGACAGGCTGTTGCTGCCTTGGTTGCCGGCACCGGATTGCAGGTTCACACCTACGTTGCCGGAGTTGCGGTTAACCGAGTTGTCGAGGCTGGAGTTGTTCGACACATACTGAGGTTTGCCATAGTGGCTATTCCCAGAAGCGGCGGCGCTGAGGTAGCTGTTGCCAAGCGAGTTTTGCTCGGTGTTGGCGGCCGCTGCGATGTTTTTGCCGTCAGCGGTGGTGATTGCCAGGTTGTTTTTACCCTGGTTGCCTTGACCGGCCTGACCGTTGTAACCCAGGTTGCCGGAGTTGCCGTTGAGGGAGTTATCCAGCGATGCGTTGTTTTGGGTGCCTTTGTTGATGAAGTTGTTCAGGCCGCTGTTTTGATTCACGTCGACCACGGCGAACACAGTTGCAAAGTCACCTTTGGCGCTGGAGATGGCGGCAGAGTTGTCTGCTTGGTTGCCAGTGCCGGATTGCACGTTAACCCCGGTGTTACCGTTGTTGCCGTTTACCGAGTTGTCGGCAGAGGCATTGTTTTCGGTGTTGGTGTCATCGAATTTGTTGCCGCCGCTGTTTTGCACGTCGGTCACCACAGAGGCAACCACACCGGTGGGTTGAGGCGCAGGGTGCCAGCCACCACCTGCTTGAGCAGCGGCAGCCATGAGTGCGGCGAGAGCGAAAACCATTGGTTTCAGAGCCATTTGAGGTTTCATGGTGTTTCTCCTTGCTTCTAATTAGTTGGTTAAGTGTTGGTACGGTCTAACTAGTGCTACCAAGCTGTTACTTGATAGTGATGCCCAGGGTGTTAGCCACTCGGTTCCCCACCCCTGCACTCTGGTTCACCTGAATCACTCCTCGGCTGCCTGTGAAGGCCTGGTCGCTTGTCACGACCTGGCGGCTGCCAGTGGTGGGGGTGAGCCCTGAGTCGGTTGCCAGCGTCGTCGTGTTCTGTTGCAACAGGACGCTGTCGTCGATGCTTTGCGGGCCAGCGTTGACGCTGATCCGCACGGCATTGACTAATTGGTTATTGGCCCCGGCTGACTGGTTGATACCCAACATGCCGTTGCCATTGGTAAAGGAGCTGCCCTCGATCGCGGCCTTGGCGTTCAGAGAGGGGTCGACCTTGCCGTCCATATTCTGGATATTGAGCGTGGTGGCCTGGCCACCGAGCGCAACGGCGCGGTTGTTGGCGGTTTGCTGCTGGTTGCCCGCCGACTGATTGATCATCACGTTGCCGCTGTAGGCTTTGCCGCTGTTGTTCATCACGGCAGTGTTGTCGGCCATCGCCGAGGCGCTGCCCAGCAGGGCGAGGAGAAGCAGGGAACGTTTCATTGTTTGCCCCCCAGCATGCCGCCAAGGTTGTTCAGCGGCGCCAAGCCACGCTGGATCGAGTCGCTGATCTGCCCCCCCATGCCGCCGCTGCTAGCGCCACTGCGGCTGGCAGCTGCGCCAGCGCCGAGCGTGGACATACTGTTTTGCGTGGCACTCAAGCCGGAGAGATTGCCGTTGGGCTGCAGGGAGCGGGTGATGCTCAAGCCGCTGCTGACGTTGCCGAAATCGCGGTCGCTCAGTTCGCCGGAAAGGGCGTCATGGATTTCGCGACTGGGATTGACGTTGGCGGTTTGGGGATATGGGTCAGGACCGAACGAAGCGCGACCGGCCATGTGCCCTTGCACATTACGACCTGTCACGATAATGCCGTCGCCTGCCAGGGTCGGAGCACTGATGCCAACGCTGAGTACACAGCTGATCAGCAGTACGTTCATCGAACCTTGAGTGAGTGTGATCACGGCGGCATTCCTTATTCTTCGCGCTGACCCTAAACAGCGCTGTAAGGGATAGAGCAGAAGCCGTGCCGCTTTTTAATTATTGTTGTTATTCAACCAGTTGACGTTTGTTCATGGTGGGATGGTGAGGGCGTTGTAACGCTGGCGAGACAACACCCCATTCACCTGCGCATACCCGGCCATAGCGCAAACGCTTCACCCAGCTGTATCACCGCTGAAACACCGCCCATGACAAAACGATGAATCCGTACCGTTCGGGCGATTCAGAGCAGAGGCGTGTTAAAAAAATGGACAGCGCAGGCGCGAGAATGCTCGGGCCTGCCAGCCGGGGATCAGCCTTTCGGCGTTTTACGCGGGATCGAATTGAGCACAGGATTGCCATCCTGGTTTTGCGTCAGGTACACCGGCAAAACCTTGGGCAGCGAGGGGACGAGGTTGTTGACCTCATTGATGTTGTAGATACCACCGATGCGGATCGTGCCGGTATTGGCATCGGCCAGCATCACCGCTTTTTTCAGGTAGCGGTTGATCAAAGGCAGCGCGTCGGCCAACGCCAGGTTGTCGAGTACCAGCTTGCCCTGGCGCCAGGCCAGGGCCGTGTCGTTGGGGTTGAACGCGTTGACTTGGGGAGTTGCATCCCCCAGGCGGTAACTGGCCTGCATCCCCGGCGTCAGCGGCACGCTGCCGTGCACCTGGTCGCTGGCGATCTGTACCGAGCCTTCGAGCAGCATCACGCGGACCTGGTCTTCGTACTTCCAGACGTTGAACTGCGTGCCCGTCACCCGTACCTGGCCGTCGCCGGCATGCACGATAAACGGATGGGTGCTGTCATGGCTGACCTTGAAAAATGCCTCGCCTTTTTTCAGCGTCACGCGCCGCTGGTCCTTGTAGTTGCTGTAGACCAACTCGGTGCCCAGGTTCAGTTCCACCTGGCTGCCATCGCCCAGCGTGATCTGGCGCAAACCACTGGATGCGTCGAATCGTTCATAGGCATTGGGCAACAGGCCCGCTTCCCAGCCGGTGAATGCCGCCAACGGCAGCGCCGCCAGGCAGACGGCTGCCGCCACGGCGAGTTTGCGCAGGCGGTGGCGGGGTTTGAAGGGTACGACTACCGACGCGGGTTCGTTGCGTGGCAGGTGGTCGGCGACATCCCAGATCTCCAGCATGGCCGCGTATTCAAAGGCGTGCAGCGGGTGGGCGTCGTGCCACTGTTCAAAAGCCTGGCGCTCGGCGGGCGTGCAGTCGTGCGCGTGCAGACGCATGCACCAATGCGCGGCGGCGTCGGTGATGGCGTCATATTCGGCTTCTGAAAGAGACTTTTCTGTCATTTAAACGTCCTGATTTCCCGCATTCTAACCTCCCGAGGTAGGTGCCGAGAACTGCCATCATGGTGATTGCACGCCAATTGGAACTTATTCTCGTTTGCGCGCACCTAAGCCTTTAGGACGTTCCCACAATGGAGTACGAAAATGCTGAAGAAAACCTTAGTCGCCCTGTTTGCAACCTCCGCGCTGTTGGGGGCTGGCACTGCCTTGGCCGATAAGCCGGGCGCAGGCTGGATTACCATTGAAAAGGCTATTGAAGTGGCCAAGACCAAGGCCGGCTACATCGAGGTGTACGCCGCCGAGGCCGATGACAACGGGTATTGGGAAGTCAAAGGCCGCAAGGCCGATGGCACGGTATATGAGGCGCGCATCGACGGCGCCTCGGGCAACATCCTGCGTGACCAGAAAGACTGATACACCCTCGGGGGCCGCTTCAGGCCCCCGGGTCCAATTCCCTGCCCATATGCGTGATCAGATAGGTCACCGAATCGGCGTTGGCCAAGATGATGTCCATCCGCCGGTCCGCATCGCTCATGAAAATCTGGCGGGCATCGTCCAGTGTCCTTGCGCCGGTGAGGTGCAACACCCGGGCACGCACTTTGGACGACCCGGTCAGGCCGATGTCCTCCCAGCGCTGTGACAAGTCATCCCACGTCTTGAACAACATGGTCGCCGGGGTCAGCACCGACAATGCGGTGCTTTGCAGGTTGGACAGGGCGGTGTACTTGCGCAGGCCTTCCACGGTGCCGCGATTGATCAGGTCCAGAAAGGGCCGCATGGCGTCCATGTAGGCGATGTCTTCGGTGTTCGACACCAAGTGACTCATTTCATGGATGAGCGTTGCCGCGCGTGCATGGTCATCGATATCGAACGGCGCGTTGAGATGCCCCTGGTAGGTGCCCATGTGTGTATTGAAGAAGAGGTCCAGCAAATAGATTTTTTGTGCTCGGTCTTCAGGGATGACAAACGCGAACGTTTGCTCGGCATACCAGCGTGCGGTACCGGTGACAAAGCGGTCCGAGTCTAGCCGGAGCAGGTTTTGCTGGGTCAGGCCATCGAGGATTTCCTTGACCCGGCCTTTCAGTTTTTCGACCTGCTCGGGATTGAAGTTAAGCACGCCGAACATTTCGCTCAGGAACCGGCCGGTTTTCGAGTTGAGATCACGTTGCTGTGCAAACAACGTCAGGTTGCGTGAGCATATAAAGGTGTAATAAAGCGCGACGTTGAGCGCCCGGTCGATGCACAGCGCGTTGTCCGGGTTCAATGCACGAATGGCGGGCATCCCCTGGGCTTCAATATTGATCGAGCTGCGCTCGGTCCGGCGGGTGATGGACCGGCCCTTGTAACGGGAGAGCGCCGGGCCGAAGCGCGGTTCACGTTCAGACAGGTCCAATACCCATTGGCCTTGTGCGTTGCGTGCGACGTAAGGCCCCAACTCTGTGCCAAGGCTCACACGCCAGTATTCGCCTGCTCGCTCGACCGGATACACCCGGCCGGCCACCGGCACATAGTTGCGATTACGCGGGACGTCGCCGTAGACATGGGTCAACGGGCTTGCCTGCAGGTCCACGAGGGCAACCGTCAAGTCTTCAAAGCGGCGCATCCGGGTGCGCAGGGGGTCGGTCACATCCAGGGTCGCGATGGTGGTGGCTGGCCCCGGCACATCGGTCGTGGTGCTTGCGGTGGCGGCCGGGCCAGGCTCAAGCAAGCCATCGAGTTCCTTGCGCAACGAGGCCAGCGTCGCCACGCCCCGGATGAACAATTGCAACCCTTCGCCGAAGCGTTGCTGCTGCTGCGCCTCGGCCGAGGCCTGAAACAGCTTGAAGCTGCGCCACACCACCAACGGGTATTTGAGCTTGCCCGCGATAAAGTGCAAGGCGATCGGCACGCCTTTGTGCAGCAGGCTGGTGATGCCGTCCCACTCGTCCTGACCGTCTTTGTCGAATTGGCAGCCGAGCATTTTGAGCAGTTGCGCAGTATTGTCGCGGAACAGGCGCGGCAGGATATTGCCCCTGACCGGGTTGGCAGCCAGGCCGATATCCGTCGCCCCTTGGCGGCGGGGCGGGCGCAGCAGGTTGTTGTAGGTGGCCTGATGGCGCGCATCCAACTGGCGGATGACCCAGTCTTGCAACGCCCCGGGGCGGTTGATTTCGTCCACCAGGTCCTCTTCGCGCGCGTATTCCTGGAACACGCGCAAAGGGCTGTAGGGTGCGTAGAGCACCAGCGGGCCGGAAGCCCCGGCTTGCGGGCCGATCAGGTACAGGCCAAGCACCTCGGCCGCCTGGGCGCCGGGCGTCGCGACTAACGCCAGGGGGCGGATCATTGCCGTGGCGCCGCTGACCTGTTCGCGCGCCACGGCATCCGGCATATCAATGACTTGCTGGATAAACCCCCACGCGGTGGCACTCAGGCGCTCTTCGAGTTTCTCTTCGTGGGCGTGGCGCAACAGTTGCCAGGGCAGTTGCCGGCAAAACAGCGCGCGGCGCTCGCGGGTATCCTCGGATTCGGCGGTGAGGTGCGTGGTGAGCAAGGTACGGTAGGTGCTGGCGATGTCCAGCTGGCGTATCAATTGCACCACGGCCGAGCCGTCAAGTGTGGTCGGCAGCGGCGTCAGGCCGCGTGCGTAGGGGCGGATCTTGTCGGCTTGCAGGTCGGGCAAGTGGCGCAGGGCAAAGTCCGTCAGGCTCTGGATATGCCCGTTGAGCACCAGGCGCGCGGGGATGAGCACATCGTCAGGGTCCAGGTTCTGCCCCGGAAACCGTGCTTCGAGCAGTCCGCGCAGGCTGCTGGCGACATGCTCACGCAATGCCGGCAGGCCGTGCAGGTAATCCCGTTCGTCCAGCGTGCTGAGGCGGTATTGCTCCACGAGCTCGGCGTGCACCTGCTGTTCCTGGGGCGCCGCCATGCCCAGCCACACCGGCAGCGCTTGCTGGTGAATCATTGCCTGCGCGATGGCTTCGGCGCGGTCGAGGTTGGACGGCGGGGCGCGGAGCATTTCGCGGTCCAGGCAGTCCTGTAGCTGCCCGGGGCTGAGAGGGGCGGCGAGCCAGTGGTCGATGTCGTCGATCAAATTGTCCAGGTAGCTGTCTTGGCGGTCGTCGAGAAAATGCTCGTCGATGCGTTGCAACGGGCCGAGCTTGTAGGTCTGGTGCGGCTGACGGCGGCTGATGGGTAAATTTTGCAGGAGTGGCAGACGTTTGTCGGCCTGCGTCAGGCGCTGGGCCACCGATTCTTGCAGGGCATGCACCGTGGCAAAAGGCTCATGACCGGTCTGCGGCGTCCAGAGCACCACCTGGCCAGAATGGCTTGAGTCGATGCCGCCGCGCTCCGTCAGCACAAAGCAATTGGCCAGGTCCAGTTGCTTGGGATCGTCGCCGAGGGTCACCGTCAAGCGATACGCATCCGGCAAAAAGCCCAACAACCCATGGCGTTGCATGCGGGTCATGCTATCGGGGCGCAATACCGTGTCGAGGATGGCTTGATGGCGTGGCGGCAGGGTTTTGTTGAGCAGCCGCAGGTCGGCCTCGCTGCGCAAGCCTTGCAATAACGCGCCGCCCAATTGCGCGCGGTAGTTCTCCAGGAATTGGCGCGGGAATACGCGGATATCGTGGTGGGCAAACGGCACCAGGGCCGCCTCTACCAGGCTGTTGAAACTATTGCTGGTCAGGGTGTTCCAGCGTGTGGCGGCGCCTGCCCGTCGGCTGCTGTAGAAGCCTCGGTTTGGCGTATCGCCCATCGGGCCGCCGACCTTTGCCAGACGCTCGATAAAGTGTTCGAGCAGGCTGACCGACTGTACCGGTAGGCGTTCTTCCCGTTGCATGGCTTGGGTCGCGTAGGTGTTGGCAAAGACATCGCTGGCGTCGATGTCCAGCAAGCGCTTTTGCAGTTCGGCATTCAGGGCGTGCAAGGCCAGCCGGCGCAAGGTGGGATGGTTGCTGCGCTGCACGGCCAGCGCCGCGCGTGCGGCGGAAAGCGTCTGCAATTGCAGCTTGGCGCGCTCGGCCTGCACCGTGGAGGGGCGACCGTTGCCGGTGTTGATCGGATGCAGGCTCCAGCGTCCTTTGGCATCGAGGCCCAGCAGGCGACTGTCGAGCATATGGCGCAGGTCCAGCGCACAATCGAGCAATGCAGCCAGGTCTATCGCCCCGTCGCTGCGGCGAAACTGGCCGAGGGCGTGCTCCATATTGCTCAGTTGTTTGGCTGCAATATCCTCCACCAGCCCGCCAAACACGTTGCCCACCACGGGCAGGCCGCTGACCTGCACCGACTCCATGGCGATGTAGCGGCTGCGTTCTTCCAGGGACAGAAAATTCAGCAGTTCATCTTCATGCCCGGCGGCCTTGAGCATACTCAGTAAGGTCACATTGAGGTCATCCAGGTCCTTGAGCACCTGTAGCCCGCGCGATTGGGTGTAGAGGTACGCGTGCTCGTCACTGATCAACAACGTCGCGGCCAATTCCACGTAGTGTTGATAGGGCGCGTGGATGCTCACTTTGTCGATACGCAGCGGCAGGTGCCAGGCGCTGCGGGCCGCCTGGTCGGGGAGGAAGGTGGCGAGCAGGCGGTGGCTTTCCTCAGCCGACAAGATGCCGCCTTGGTGCTTGAACAACAGGTCGGCGCGAAACTTGTCACTCATGGCCTGGGCAAACAGGCTAAGGCGTGATTGGTCATTGCCAATGTCTTCGTTCCACCAAGTCTGCAACAGGCTGCTGAGCAACCTGGAGAGGATACCGGCCGTCTGTTCCACCAGGCTTTCCCAATACCGCAGGTCGGCCGCGCGTTCGGGCTCAGTGAAGTCACGGGTGATATGCCGTGGGTTGGTAAAGCTGCGGGTGTGCCCGGCGGGCCAATCCTGCTTGAGATAGAACTGCAACAGCGCTTCACGCAGGGGCGTCGAGCCGATCCAGCGGGGCATCTCGTTGGGGGCGTCGGTGTCGGCGTCGATGAACGTGTTGACCCGGGTATCCCGCTGGTCTAGGCCAGGAAAGTAGGAGCGCGCCATGATCGACAGCAGCGTGTCGAGCATCCAGGTCAAGGTGGGCGTCCTGCGCAACTCCTCCAGCATGCTCTGCATATTGAGCGCCTGACCCGCCTCAATGGTGGTTTTCTGGTCTTCGAAGACGGCGCCCGCAATGATCGCCGTTCTGAGGGAGAACGGCGTTTCAAGGGTGAAGCTCAAACGTTGTTTAATGGACAAAAAATGAAGTAGATCAATTCGTTGCTGGCTATTTATAAGGCGAAGTATTAACTCGTCGATCGCCGCTTCTCGGCTGTCGAATACCTCGATTCCGCCGTAGGGGGTGTAGAGCAACGCCTTGTCTGCGTCCGGGCTGGGGCTCATCAGGAAAGCCCCGGCCAGGGGCATGGACAGCTTGGGCGTGAGCCGCAGAATGAACTTCTCCACCAGCATCGGGTGGTCGCGCAAGGTCTCATCCTGGCGGGCGGAATCGGTGGCGTAGTAGAGCGTGTTGAGCCAGTCCAGGTCCTTGAGGGTCAAGCCAAGGGAACGTTCACGCTCGGTGGGTGTTTTTCTGCGGATCAAGCGGTGAAATTCTTCGAAAAAGTACGGGGGGGTTACGCTTGCCATCCATTGCTCTCCTGCCGGCCATTGTGTGCTCAGGGTAAGCGTCGTGGGGGCGCTGGAGGAGGTAGATAACTGGTGCAAAAACGACTCGCTTGGCAAACGCCGATTGACAGCAGGCGCGGGGCGCGTTGTTTAATCGCAGGCTTGAGTTACCCGTCTTGTTGCCCCTTCCAATCATAATTCGGAGCTTCAGATGTCTACCCCGTCCAAGGTCGTTGAGGGTTCTAATGTCGCTATCGCGTTCGGCGCGCTGGTGACGCTGCTGCAACAGGTTTTCGAGCGCCATGGCACCTCGCCCGAGGTGGCTGCGATCCTCGCCAACAACTGCGCCAGCGCCGAACGCGATGGCGCCCACAGTCATGGCATTTTCCGTATCCCCGGGTATATCAGTACCCTGGCCAGTGGCTGGGTGAATGGTCGTGCGGTGCCGCAGGTCACGGATGTGGCCTCGGGGTTCGTGCGGGTGGACGCCGGCAACGGCTTTGCCCAGCCGGCACTGGAAGCCGCCAGGGCGCTGCTGGTGGAGAAAACCCGCAGCGCCGGGATTGCCTTGCTGGCGATCCACAATTCCCATCACTTCGCGGCCTTGTGGCCGGATGTCGAACCCTTCGCCGAGCAAGGGTTGGTGGCGTTGAGCGTGGTCAACAGCATGACCTGCGTGGTGCCCCACGGTGCCGACCGCCCGCTGTTCGGCACCAACCCCATCGCCTTCGCCGCACCGCGTGCCGATGGCTTGCCGATTGTCTTTGACCTGGCCACCAGCGCCATCGCCCATGGTGACGTGCAGATCGCCGCACGCAAGGGCGAGCGCCTGCCGCCGGGTATGGGCGTCGATGGCCTGGGCCAGCCGACGCAAGACCCCAAGGCGATTCTTGAAGGCGGCGCGTTGCTGCCCTTTGGCGGGCACAAGGGCTCGGCCTTGTCGATGATGGTGGAGTTGCTTGCGGCGGCGTTGACCGGCGGCAATTTCTCGTTTGAATTCGATTGGTCGGACCATCCCGGCGCCCGTACGCCCTGGACCGGGCAACTGCTGATCCTCATCGACCCAAGCAAAACCAGCGGCCAGGCGTTCGCTGAGCGCAGCCAGGAACTGGTGCGGCAGATGCATGCGGCGGGGTTGCGCCGGTTACCTGGGGATCGTCGGCACCGTGCGCGGGCGAAGTCCGAGCAGGAAGGGATCGTGGTGGATGCCGAGGAGTTGCGAAACCTGCGGGCGCTGGCAAACGCCGGATAAAACGGCTGCGCCCAGGGCGCAGCCGGTTGTACTTAGTTGCGACGGCCCAGCAGCAGGCCGACCACCAGGCCAAAACCTGCGGAAATCGCCACGGTCTGCCAAGGGTGGCCACCGATGTAGGTTTCGGTGGCATCCACCACCGGCTTGCTGCGCTCGCGCACGCTGGACACCGAGTCCAGGGCTTGCTTGAGCTTGATGGCGACCTGTTCGCGCAGGGTTTCACCTTCTTCACCCACCAGGGCAGCGCTGCTTTTGAGCAGTTTGTCCGACTCTTCGATCAACGCCGTCAGCTCACTGAAGGCTTGATCCTTGATTTGTTCCTCGACAGCTTGGGCGGCAGTTTTGCGGGCCATTGGGCGACTCCTTGCAAGTGAATGTGACAGTGAACAATGGAGTGTCGGGTGTCGGCAAAAGTTGCAGTTTTTTTGCCGGCCGGCGTTTTTGCGCCAAATCCCAATCAAGAAAATTCGACCTACAGTGTAAGATGTCGCCTATTTGTGCAGCAGGTAATTCAACATGAGCTTCAATCTGGCCAACAAGACCCTCGCCGAACGCGCTGAGCTGGAAGATGAAAAGTCGCGCCTCTACGACCTGTGGCAAACCAACCTGGGCAAGGCCAAGGGCGAAGCGGCGCGGTTGTTCGGCGAACGCGCCAAGCGCAAGGGCAAGTGGGCTGAATGGGTACGCGCGGAACTCGACGGCATGTCGCCGCCAGAGTTCTCCAACATGGTGCGCAGTGAAGTCAACAAGTTGATGGCTGCGGCCAAGTAAAGCTCGCCACAATCGCTTCACGCACCTTGAGCAACAGCGGGTCCAACTGCGCCTGCGTGCGCCAGCCCAGCTCCACCGGGTAACGCGGCAGTGCCAGCGGGCAGGGCAGTACCCGCAAGCCGCTCATCTCGGCGATGGCCTGGGCCGCATGCCCGGGAATGGTCGCCACGGCATGACTGCCCTTGAGCAGAAACGGCAGCGCGGCGAAATGGCTGGTGGAGGCGCACACCTGGCGGCTCAACCCTTGCGCTGCCAGCCCCTCATCGGTAATCCCGATAAACCCGCCGGACGACACCAACACATGCTCGCGCGTGACGAATTCGTCCAGGTCGATGCTTGCCTGGTCCGAGTCCAGCAGGCAACGGTAGTCGCCTTCTCCCAGGACCTGGCGGCTCAAGCGGCCCTGGGCAAAACCGCCCGCCGTAATCGCCAGGTCCAGGCTGCGGTCGAGCAGGGCGGCGGCGACAATCTGGCTGTGGGTCTGGCGGAAGATCACCCGCAGCTTCGGCGCACGCTGTGCGATGGCCGCCATCAACCGGCGCCCGTAGGCAATCTCGAAATCATCGGACAAGCCCAGCACCACCGAGCGCCCTTGATACTGCTGGTTATCCGGGTTGACCATGGCCAGGCTTTGCCGGCAACGGTCCAACGCTTCACTGATCACCGGTTTCAACTGATTGGCCCGCACAGTGGGCGCCAAACCGCGCCCGGTGCGCACAAACAACTGATCGCCATACACCTCGCGCAAACGCCGCAGCCCTGCGCTGATGGCCGATTGCGTCACCCCCAGGCGCAACGCCGCGCGGCTGGCGCTGGACTCATCGTGCAGGGCTTCGAAGGTTTTCAGCAGGTTGAGATCGATCTTGTCGATATTCATTTGGCTCATATCATTCAGCACTGAAGGGGGCTTTATTCATGATCGCGGCGAGCGGGAGAATGGGCAACCCCCACTATCCGGAGTGATCAAGATGCCTGTTTCCACAGTAGCGGCCCTGCAAATCGGCGCCTTGCCCAGCGGCAAGGCTGAAACCCTGGCGCAAATCCTTGGCTATGAGGACGAGATCCTGCGCAGCGGCGCGCAATTGGTGGTGATGCCCGAGGCGTTGCTCGGTGGCTATCCCAAAGGCGAAGGGTTTGGCACCCAACTGGGTTATCGCCTGCCGGAAGGTCGTGAAGCCTTTGCGCGGTATTTTGCCAACGCCATCGATGTGCCAGGCGCCGAGACAGACGCATTGGCCGGCCTGGCGGCGCGCACCGGTGCCAGCCTGGTGATCGGCGTGATCGAGCGCAGTGGCAGCACGCTGTATTGCACCGTGTTGTACTTCGAACCCACAGGCGGCCTGGTGGCCAAGCACCGCAAGTTGATGCCCACCGGTACCGAACGGCTGATCTGGGGCAAGGGCGACGGTTCGACCTTGCCGGTGATCGACACCGCAGTCGGGCGTATCGGTGGGGCGGTGTGCTGGGAAAACATGATGCCGCTGCTGCGCACCGCGATGTACGCCAAGGGTGTCGAGGTGTGGTGTGCACCCACCGTGGACGAGCGCGAGATGTGGCAGGTGAGCATGCGCCATGTGGCTCATGAAGGGCGCTGTTTTGTGGTGAGCGCGTGCCAGGTGCAGGCCTCGCCCGAAGCGTTGGGTGTGGAGGTAGCCAACTGGCCGTCGCAGCGCCCGTTGATTGCGGGCGGCAGTGTGATTGTCGGGCCGATGGGCGATATTTTGGCGGGGCCGCTGGTGGGCGAGACGGGGTTGCTGACGGCGCAGATCGACACCGATGAACTGGTGCGGGCGCGGTATGACTATGACGTGGTGGGGCACTATGCCCGGCCGGATGTGTTTGAGTTGGTCGTGGATGAACGCGCCAAACCGGGCGTGCGCTATATCACTGACTGAAACAGGGATTAAACATGTGGGAGCTGGCTTGCCTGCGATAGCGGTACATCAGCTAAAGATGTGCAAGCTGACACACCGCTATCGCAGGCAAGCCAGCTCCCACATTAGTTCTCTATTGGCTGGGGGATTTGGATTTTAGCCATTCCGCGCGGGTCATCTCCCAAATGTCCCGTGGGAAGGTGCCTTCAACAAACTCGCCTTCATCCGTCCTGATCAGCCGCATCCCCTCACGCTCGGAGATCCGCCGCGACCCCAGGTTGGGCGCCGCCTTCGGCACCCGCAACACCGGCCGCTCCAGCACGCCAAACCAATAGTCAGTCACCGCTGCGCTGGCTTCGCCCATCAAGCCTTGCCCCTGCCACTGCGGCCCAAGCCAGAACCCCCGGTTGTTATCCACCTCATCCATCAAGCTGACATTGCCGATCAGCTGCTCCGGCGCGCTTTTCAGACGGATCGACCAGTGCCATTCCTCGCCACGGGCCATGGCCGGTAGCGCGACGTGTTGCAGATAGTCGAGGGCGCCTTCGGCCGGGTAGGGCCAGGGCACCAGGGCGTTGAGGTAACGCACCACATCCCAATGGGGGAACTGCTGCTGGACGCCCTCGGCGTCATCCAGGGTCAGTGGGCGCAGGATCAGGCGTTCGGTGAACAAGGTGGGTTGCATGGCTGTTACCAGGTGGCGGTGTTCGGCAGGTCCAGGGTGCCACGGTCCACAAAGCGCATCGTGCCAAACAGCCCGCCCGCCAGCTTGCCCCGCAGCACGTAGGGCAGGTTGTTCAGGTTTTGCGTCTGGCTCAGGCCCAGGGTTTGACGCAACACGGAAAACGCCGAAACACTCACCGGCACCATCAGAACGGTCTCGGAGAAACGTGGGATGGTGCCAGCCTGATCACTCACCCCCGACGCCAACGGCCGGCCATTGACCTCCAGGTCCAGGGCCACGCCGTTGTAGTCGATTGCCGTTTCATTGGGGTTTTGCACCCGCAGCTTCACGGCGAAGCGCACCTCCAGGTCCTGGCTTTGCAGGGGCTCGATGCCCACCACATTGATATTCACCGGGTCACGGTTGGGGAACAGCGCGCAGGCGCTCAGGGTCAGTAGCAGTAACGATAGAACCATGAGCTTGCGCATAAAAAGTGTCCCTTATTTCGTGACGTCCGGGTCCTGCATCACTTTGAGGGTAGAGGACTCCGGATCAAATTCATCTTCTTCCAGCTCTATGAACTCTTCCGGCAGGAAAATGTTCAGCAGGATTGCACAGAATGCGCCCACGGTGATCGGCGATTCGAAGATGTTGTGCAGCGCCTTGGGCAGGTCGCGCAGCACTTCCGGCACGGCGGCGACGCCCAGGCCCATGCCCAGGGAGATCGCCACGATCAGCACGTTGCGGCGGTGCAGGCCGGCTTCGGCGAGGATCTTGATCCCGGCCACCGCCACGGTGCCAAACATGATCAGGGTGGCGCCACCGAGTACCGGCTTGGGCATCAGTTGCAGCACCGCGCCAATCATCGGGAACAGCCCCAGCAGCACCAGCAGGCCGGCGATAAAGTAGGCGACGTAGCGGCTGGCCACGCCGGTCAACTGGATCACGCCATTGTTCTGCGCGAAGGTGACCATCGGCAGGCTGTTGAAGGTGGCAGCCATCGCCGAGTTCAGGCCGTCGGCCAACAGGCCCGACTTGATGCGCTTGATGTACAGCGGGCCCTTGACCGGCTGCTGGGAAATCATCGAGTTGGCGGTCAGGTCACCGGCGGCTTCCAACGGCGAAATCAGGAAGATCACCGCCACCGGGATAAACGCCACCCAGTCGAACGAAAAGCCGTACTTGAACGGCACCGGCACGCTGATCAACGGCACCTGCGGCAACGCCGCCATGTCCACGCGGCCCATCATCCAGGCCACTACAAAGCCCAGGGTCAGGCCGATGACGATCGAGCCCAGACGCAGGAACGGGTTGCTGAATCGGTTGAGGACCACGATGGTCATCAGCACCAATGCCGCCAGGCCCATGTTGGCGGCCGCGCCGAGGTCCTGGGCGCCATAGCCGCCGGCCATGTCGGTGACCGCGACCTTGATCAGCGACAAGCCCATCAAGGTGATGATGGTGCCGGTGACCACCGGGGTGATCAGCATGCGCAGTTTGCCGATGAACTGGCTCAGCACCACTTCGATAAACGCGGCAAAAAAGCAGATGCCGAAGATCGTCGAGAGAATCTCCTCGGTGCCGCCGCCCCGGGCCTTGACCATAAACCCGGCGCTGAGGATCACGCTGATAAACGAAAAACTGGTGCCTTGCAGGCACAAAAGCCCCGAACCAATCGGCCCGAACTTGCGTGCCTGCACAAACGTGCCCAGCCCCGACACAAACAGCGCCATGCTCACCAGGTACGGCACTTCGCTTTCCAGGCCCAGCACGCCGCCGACGATCAGCGTGGGCGTGATGATGCCGACAAAACTGGCCAGCACGTGCTGCAACGCGGCAAAAATCGCCGCGGTGAAGTGCGGGCGGTCTTCCAGGCCGTAGATCAGGTCGGATTTATAACGGGGGCGGGGGGGTTGAGCGTCAGACAAAATGCGGGCTCGGGTCAGAAAATGGAGGCGCAGGATGCCAGAAACTGCCTAGCGTCAGAAGTGTAAAAAAATATTTATAAACCCCCTGCATAAATCGACAGAGCCTGCCGATACCTCGTATAGGCCCACATTCCAATGACAACAGTGGTGACCAAAGGTCAGGATGGCGCGTTGACGCCGGCTGATCGTTTCGCAGCAGGGACGCTCGCAAACACTACTTCTGAGAGCACCCCCTATGTCACTTCGTCAGCTGAATATCGCCCCACGCGCGTTTCTCGGTTTCGCTTTTATTGCGTTGTTAGTGGTTTTATTGGGGGTGTTTGCGGTCAACCGCATGACGCAGATACGCCAATCGTCGGTGGACATGAGCGCGAACCAGGTGCCCAGCGTGACGTATCTGGGCTCTATTACAGAGAACGTGCTGCGCCTGCGTATCCTGTCGTTCCGCGTGCTGGTCAACCGTGAACCGGCGGGCCTGCAAGAAGCTGAAACACGCATGGGCGCTCTGGCCGACAAGGTGAAAGCGGCTCAAGTCGGTTACGCGGCGCTGCCTGCCGGTACGGAGGAGGCCGCGTTGTACAAGACGTTTGTCGCCACCCTCGACAACTACTTCAAGGCCCAGGCCGAGATGCTGACCCTGTCCAAGCAAGGCAAGGTCGAGGACATGCGTACCCTGATCAATACCCGGATCAAGGACGGCACCGACCAGATGGGCGAGCAACTGAACAAGCTGATCGCCATCAATGCGGCCGATGCCAAGGATGCCGACGCTGAGGCCGGGCAAAGCTACCAGGGCGCTATCACGGGCGTGATTGTGGTGTCGGTCGCGGCCGCACTGCTCACGGTGTTGCTGGCCTGGTTGCTGACGCGCAGCATCGTCGCCCCTTTGCGCAAAGCGGTGGAAGTGGCCGAGACTATCGCCGCTGGTAACCTCAGCAAAACCATCGAAGACGATGGCAAGGACGAACCGGCTCGCCTGTTGGGCGCGCTGGCGGCGATGCAGGCCAACCTGCGCCAGACCATCCAGCACATCGCCGGCTCGGCCACCCAGCTGGCTTCGGCGGCAGAAGAGCTGAGCGCGGTCACCGAAGAGGCGTCCAAGGGCCTGCAACAACAAAACAACGAAATCGACCAGGCCGCCACGGCGGTCAACGAAATGACGGCGGCGGTGGAAGAAGTGGCGCGCAATGCGGTGTCCACCTCCGAAGCGTCCAGCCAGTCCAACCAGGCGGCGCGTGAAGGCCGCGACCGTGTAGTGGAGACCGTCGGCGCGATCCAGACCATGACCCAGGACGTGCAAAACACGTCCGTGTTGATCGAAGGCCTGGCCACCCAAGGCCGTGATATCGGTAAGGTGCTGGACGTGATCCGCGCGATTGCCGAGCAGACCAACCTGCTGGCACTCAACGCCGCCATCGAAGCGGCGCGCGCCGGTGAAGCCGGGCGCGGTTTTGCGGTGGTGGCCGACGAAGTGCGGGCCCTGGCCCATCGCACGGCGCAGTCCACCCAGGAGATTGAAAAGATGGTCGCCGGCATCCAGAACGGCACCGGTGAAGCCGTGCAATCGATGCAGCAAAGCAATCAACGCACGCAAAACACCCTGGAAATGGCCCGCGCTGCCGGTGTGGCACTGGAGCAGATCACCCAGTCCATCAGCCTGATCAACGAACGCAACCTGGTGATCGCCAGCGCGTCGGAAGAACAGGCCCAGGTGTCCCGCGAAGTGGACCGCAACCTGGTGAACATCCGCGACCTGGCGACCCAGTCGGCAGCGGGTGCCAACCAGACCAGCGCGGCCAGCCATGAGCTGTCGCGTTTGGCGGTGGATCTGAATGGGATGGTGGCGCGTTTTGTGATCTGATAGCCACCGCATAACCCTTGTGGGAGCAGGCAAGCCAGCTCCCACAGTTTTTTCAGCGGTGTGTCAGGGTTACTGAGGCCAAGCCGCTGGGTTCACCAGGTTCTTCGGCCTTTCCCCGGCCAACGCTTGCAGCAGATTATCCACTGCACACTTGGCCATCGCCTCCCGCGTCTCATGGGTGGCCGAGCCGATATGCGGCGTCGCCACCACATTGTTCAAGCGCAGCAACGGAGAGTCGTGACTCAGCGGCTCACGCTCGAACACATCCAACCCTGCCGCGCGAATGGTGCGTTGTTGCAACGCCTCCACCAGCGCCGCTTCGTCGACCACCTTGCCCCGCGAGATGTTGATAAAGATCGTGTCCGGGCCCATCAGTGCGAATTCTTCGGCGCCGATCAGCTTTTCTGTTTCGGCCGTCAGCGGCAACGTCAGGCAGACAAAGTCGGCTTGTTGCAGCAACTCCGTGAGGCTGCGGTACTGCGCGCCAAAACGCTGCTCCACCAACGGCTTGGGCGAATGGCTGTGGTAGATCACCGGCATGCCAAAGCCAAAACGCCCGCGCTGGGCCAGGGCTTCGCCGATACGGCCCATGCCGATGATGCCCAGTGTCTTGCCGTGCACATCGCTGCCAAAGTGCGCGGGGCCGATGTTTTTGTTCCATTGGCCGGCGCGCACCATGTCGGCCAACTCGACCACGCGGCGGGCGGTGGCGAGAATCAGCGCAAAGCCGGTGTCAGCGGTGGTTTCGGTGAGCACGTCGGGGGTGTTGCTGAGCAGGATGCCGCGCGCGGTCAGGTAATCGAGGTCATAGTTGTCGACGCCTACCGACACGCTGGCCACCGCTTGCAACTGCGGCGCAAGGTCCAGCAATTGGGCATCCAGGCGCAGGCTCGCGCCGAGCAGGCCGTGGGCGCCCGGCAGGGCATCGCGCAGTTTGGCCAGGCCGGTGGCGTCCAGCGCTTCGATCAGGGTGACGTCGGCCTGTTCATGCAGGCGGGCCATCAAGGGCGCGGAGAGTTTCTTGTACAACACGACAGACTTTTTCATGCGGTCTTGACCTTCAATTCGAGGGTTGGCGTCGGCGCGCGGTCGCTGGCGCCGGGCTTGAGGAAAATCGTCAACACCACCGACAGCAGCAGCGCGCCGCTCATCAGCAGGTACGAGGCGCCGGGCGAGCCGGTGCTGCTATTGAGGTAACCCACCAGGTATGAACCGCCGAACGAGCCGAGGGCGCCCATGCTGTTGATCAGCGCCATGGCGCCACCGGCGACGTTGGCCGGCAGGATCTCCGGGACGATGGCAAAAAACGGACCGTAGGGCGCATACATGCAGGCGCCCGCGATCACCAGCAGGGTGTAGGACCACCAGAAGTGTTCGGCACCCAGGGCGTAGGAACCGTAGAAGGCGACGGACGCAATCAGCAGCGGCGGCCATACAAAGCGTTTACGTTTTTGCAGCTTGTCCGAGCCCCACGACACCACCAACATGCCAATCACCGCCGCCAGGTACGGCAGCGCCGACAGCCAGCCAGCCTCGACCATGTCCATCTGCAACCCGGCCTTGAGGATCGACGGCAGCCACAGCACAAAGCCATACACGCCGATGCTCCAGCAGAAGAACTGCAGCGCGAGGATGATCACCTTCGGCGAACGGAACGCTTCGCCATAGTTCTTCACCGCCTTGATGCCCACCTGTTCGGCCGCGAGGGCGGTTTCCAGGCTGTGCTTTTCGCTGTCGCTGAGCCACTTCGCGTCTTTTGGCCGCTCATCGGCCAGGCGCCACCAGATAAACGCCCACAGCACGGCGGGCAAACCTTCGATGATAAACATCCAGCGCCAGCTGAAATGCTGCACCAGATAGCCCGACACCACCGACATCCACAGCATGGTCACTGGGTTGCCGAGGATCAGGAAGGTGTTGGCGCGCGAGCGTTCGGCACGGGTGAACCAGTGGCACAGGTACACCAGCATCGCCGGCATTACGGCGGCTTCGACCACGCCAAGCATGAAGCGAATGACGATCAGCATGTAGGCGTTGGACACCACGCCGGTCAGCGTGGCCAGGCCGCCCCAGAGGATCAGGCTGACAAAAATCAGCTTCTTCACGCTGCGCTTTTGCGCGTAGATCGCCCCCGGCACCTGGAAGAAAAAGTAACCGAGAAAAAACAGCGCCCCCAGCAACGACGACATGCCGGGGGTGATCATCAGGTCTTCGGCCATCCCGGAGGCGGCGGCGAAGCCGTAGTTGGCGCGGTCCAGGTAGGCCAGGCTGTAGGTGATAAATACGATGGGCATGATGTACCACCAACGGCGGGTGGCGAGTTTCACGGTTTCCATGGGGTTGCTCCTGAGCTTGTTGTAGTTGTGGCAACAGGTAGTGGGTTAGGCAACGGCTTGAACGGGTAACTCCAGACGGGTGGGCAAACCTTCCATGTCGCCGCGACTTTGCACGGCGCGGCTGCCGATCCAGTTACCGCGCTGCACGGCCTCGGGGAAGCTGAGGTTTTCCAGGAGGGCGCTGATCATGCCCACGGCAAAACCGTCGCCGGCGCCAACGGTGTCGACGACGTTGGCCACGGGCACGGCGGCGATAAACCCTTGGTCCAAGTGCGTGCGGTAGTAAGCACCGTCGGCGCCGAGCTTGATGGCCACGGCTTCGGCGCCACGGTCGAGGTAGAACGCGGCGATATCCGCCGGGTCATCAAAACCGGTGAGCAGGCGGCCTTCGCCCAGGCCCGGCAAGACCCAGTCGGCCAGGCTGGCGAGGGCGTTGATCTCGTGGATCATCTGCGCCTGGCTGGCCCACAGCGAGGGGCGCAGGTTGGGGTCGAACGACACGCTGCGCCCCTCGCTGCGCATCTGTGTCATCAGCTCCATCGACAGCTCGCGGGTCGCCTCGGATAACGCGGGCGGAATCCCGGTGGCGTGCAGGTGACGGGCGTTGAGCAAGGTCGGACTGATCGCCGCAACCGACAGGTGACTGGCCGCCGAGCCCTTGCGGAAGTACTCCACCTGGGGATCGGCACCGGCTTCTTCGCGGGACTTGAACTGAAAGCCCGTCGGATGCAGGGGATCAACGGCCACGTGCGTGCAATCCAGCCCTTCGTTTTGCAACGTGTCCACCACAAAGCGGCCAAGGGAATCATTGCCCACGCGGCTCAGCCACGCCACGTTGAAACCCAGGCGCGACAGGCCAATGGCGACATTGCTGTCGGCGCCGGCAATGCGCTTGTGGAACTGCGCGACCTGGGCCAGATCGCCGGTCTGCTCGGCGACGAACATCGCCATGGTTTCACCAAACGAGAGGATATCGATCTCAGACATGGGCGTTCTCCGCGCAGGGTTGGCCAAGGTGGGCGAGGCTGGTGACCTGCTGCGCGGTGACCGCGATCAAGTCATCGCCCTGTAGCGGGAATTCCACCGCCCGGGTAATCCCTTGAGTCATGTGCTTGAGCAATTGTTCCCACAGGTGCAGGTCGGTGGCGCCGGGCGGCAGGGCGACGAGTTTGCCGTCCGCGCGGCGGGCCACGGCCTTGCAGTGCAGGTAATCCACATGCCGGCCGAGCAGGCGCGCGGCGGTGAGGGCGGATTGGTCCTGCCACTGCCAGTTGCCGATGTCGAAGGTCATCTTGATCGGTAGGCCCAGGCGTTCGACCTCGGTAAAGAAACGCTGCATCGGCTCGATGCGCCCGCCGTGCAGGGTCTGGTCATTTTCCACCAGCAACTGCACCGGGTGGCGGTTGAGCAGGGCGTGCAGGCTGTCCAGGTCGTTGGTGTCGGTGAAGTAGCCGAGGGAGACTTTCAGCCAGCGCGCGCCGAAAGCCTGGGCGCGGTCGAGGGTGGCGGCGAGTTCGCCGTTGGGCTGGGCGCGGCCGGCGACCCACAGTTCCAGGGGCGAAGAGAAGACTGATTGCAAGTCATGCTGCGCGGCAGCGTGGGCCAGTTCGGCGGGCTGTTCGTCGGTCAGCAACTCTTCGCGCCATTCGATGCGCTGGGCACCGGCGGCGGCAAGCAATTCGACAAAACTCAATTGGCCCTGCTGGCGGACCAGGTCGGCGCCGTAGCTGGAAAGGCTGATGGAGACGGGGTATTTATGCATTGTTGTTTACCTCTGAAACCGGTTTCATTTTTAAGCGCAAATCAAAAAGTGGGAGCTGGCTTGCCTGCGATGACGGTGTATCAGGCGGTTAAATTGTCGGCTGGAATGCCGTCATCGCAGGCAAGCCAGCTCCCACAATGGATTGTGTTGAGCCTCGGATGATGAGTTCGGGCAGGAAATCCAGGGTGCGTGTCGGCTCGGTGTCGCCGCGCAGGCGCTTGAGCAGGCACTCGAACGCGCTGGCGCCGATGGCCTCGGTGGGCTGGGCGAGGGCGGTGATGCCGTTGCCAACGAGCGGGTACCAGTCCAGGTCATCCAGAGCGATCAGGCCGACGTCGTCGAACAGATTGCAGCCCAGCTGCTTGAGCGCACGAGTGCAGGCCAGCGCGGCGACGCCGTTGGCACAGAACAGCGCTTTGGGACCGGGTTTGGCGAGAAAGGTTTGCAGGTGTTTCTCCAGTGCGCCGTCCAGTTCCACTACAGCACCGGTCAGCTGCGGGCGGCCGGCAATCTCGGCCTTGAAGCTGTGTAAGCGCTCCAACCGCGAGCTGGTGCCATCTGTGGCTTCGCTCACCAGCAGCACATCGCGGTAGCCCTGTTGTTCCAGATGCTCAACGGCCATGCGCACCGCCGCGCGGTTATCCAACCCCACCAGATCGCTGTGCAGTGTCTCCACCTTGCGGTCCACCAGCACCAGGGGCATTTCCCGTTGCAGTTCCAGCAGTTGGTCGAGGTGATGGCCGAGGGTGTTCACGATCAGCCCTTCGATGTTGTACGAGCGCAGCGCGGCGAGGTGCTGGCGTTCCTGTTCGTCATCGCGGTCGGTGTTGCACACCACCAGGCTGTAGCCGTGCTGGCGGCAGGCGGTTTCGACGCCGTGCATCACGGCAATGGAATAGGGGTTGCGGATATCGGCGACGAGCATGCCGATCAGGCGCGTGCGCCCACGTTTGAGGCCACGGGCCATTTGGTTGGGGCGGTAGCCGAGTTGTTCGATGGCGTGTTCGATGCGCAGGGCGATGGCATCGGAGAGCAGGGCGCGGTCGTCGCCGATAAAACGCGAGACGCTGGCCTTGGACACGCCGGCGTGTTGGGCCACGTCGAGCATGGTCACGCGGCTGCGCTGGGCGGCTGAGAAATTGTTCACGGTCATCGACCTTCTTATTTTATGGGTATGGCTGAAACCGGTTTCAGGAAACCACTAAAGTAGGAAAGTCGTCAAGAAGTTGTAGGGCAAAGACTGATGGCCGGTGCGTCCCGCTCGGTCTCAGCCGAACAGCCCCGCCGCGATATTGATCGAGAAACCGAGGATCGCGGTGTTGAATAGAAACCCGATGAGCGATTGCCCCAGCACCACCTTGCGCATGGAACGTGTTGCTACGCCTACGTCCGAGGTCTGCACCGCCACGCCAATGGTGAATGAGAAGTACAGGAAGTCCCAGTAATTGGGCGTCGTCAGCCCCTCGGCAAAACGCAGCGCCGGCTCCTTGCCGTCCCAGGTGTAATACAACCGCGCGTAATGCACGCTGAAAATCACCCCGATCAGCAACCACGAACCGATCACCGTCAGCCCGGTAAACCCGTAGTGCAGCAGGCGCGCGGTGGTGGGCAGGTCTTTGCTGCCGACCAGTTCGAAGGTGATGGTCGCCAGGCTGGCGATGGCCGCGATGCACACCATGAACAGCACCAGCCCGGCGTTTTCATCTTCAACTTCGGCGATGCGTTTGACGTCGGGGGCCTTGGCGCGGATGGTCAGCCACAGCATCAGCGCCAGATAGGTCCAGACGCCGGCGTTCCAGCCGATGAGGATTTTGCTGGTGAGGCTGTCGGCGGGAACCAGGATGCCGACGGCAAGGCCCAGCACGGCGGCGGCGGAGAGGCGAGGGTGGGTGCGGGCGAGGAAGGGCATGAGGGCTCACAAATAACCGTGTGTGAGCTGACTGTACCCGATCCTTGTCGGAGCTGGCTTGCCTGCGATGGCACCAACTCGGTATGCCCGAAATACCGAGTCGATGCCATCGCAGGCAAGCCAGCTCCCACAGAGGAAAGGGGTGGCTGTGCTATCGAGGTTTTTTCTTCACCAGTTTCATGACCACCACAAAGAACACTGGCACAAACACCACCGCCAATGTCGCCGTGATCATCCCGCCAATCACCCCCGTACCAATCGCCTGCTGGCTCGCCGAGCTGGCCCCGGTGGCAATCGCCAACGGCACTACGCCAAGAATGAACGCCAGCGACGTCATGATGATCGGCCGCAAGCGCAGGCGTGCCGCTTTCAGCGTCGCGCTGATCAGGTCTTCGCCCTGGTCATACAGGTCCTTGGCAAACTCGATGATCAGGATCGCGTTCTTCGCCGACAGGCCAATGATGGTGATCAAGCCCACCTTGAAGAACACATCGTTGGGCATGCCGCGCAAGCTCACCGCCAACACCGCGCCGAGCACGCCCAGCGGCACCACCAGCAGCACCGAGGTCGGAATCGACCAGCTTTCATACAACGCTGCCAGGCACAGGAACACGATCAGCAGCGACAAGCCCAACAACAGCGGCGCCTGGGCACCGGACAAGCGTTCCTGCAACGACAGCCCGGTCCATTCCTGGCCCAAACCCGCTGGCAGTTGGTTGACCAGCCGCTGGATTTCATCCATCGCCTCGCCGGTACTGTGCCCCGGTGCCGCTTCGCCGCTGATGGCGATGGCCGGGTAGCCGTTATAGCGCGTCAACTGTGCCGGGCCCTGGGTCCATTTGGCTTCGACAAACGCCGACAGCGGCACCATCTTCCCTTCCTTGTTGCGCACGTTGATCCTCATCAAGTCCGCCACCTGGCTGCGCTGGTCGCCTTCGGCCTGCACCACCACGCGCTGCATGCGGCCCTGGTTGGGGAAGTCGTTGATATAGGCCGAACCAATCGCCGAGGACAGCACATTGCCCACATCGGCAAACGACACGCCCAGTGCGTTGGCCTGCTTGCGGTCCACTTCCAGCTGCACTTGCGGCGCTTCGGCCAGGGCGCTTTCGCGCACGTTGGCGAGGATCGGGCTCTTCTCGGCGGCCGCGAGCAACTCGGTACGTGCCGCCATCAGTGCGGCATGGCCGACACCACCGCGGTCCTGCAAGCGGAACTCAAAGCCGCTGGAAGTGCCCAGGCCGTCTACCGGCGGCGGCAGGATGGCGTAGGCAATCGCATCCTTGAGTTCGCTGAACGCGGCGTTGGCGCGGTCGGCAATCGCCATCGCCGAATCCGCGCTGCCGCGCGCCGACCAATCCTTGAGCGTGGTAAACGCCAACGCGGCGTTCTGCCCCGAACCGGAGAAGCTGAAGCCCATGATCATGGTGGTATCGCCCACCCCCGGCTCGCCGGCGTTATGCGCTTCGATCTGCTCGGCCACCTGCACCGTGCGGTTCTTGCTCGCGCCGGGCGGCAGCTGGATGTCGGTGATGGTGTAACCCTGGTCTTCCACCGGCAGGAACGAGGAGGGCAGGCGTGTGAACATCCAGCCCAGGCCCACCAGCAGCACCAGGTAAATCAGCAGGTAACGCCCGCTGCGCTTGAGGGCGTAGGCCACCCAGCCTTCATAACGGTCGGTGAGCTGTTCGAAGCGCCGGTTGAACCAGCCGAAGAAACCGCCCTTGGCATGGTGCTCGCCCTTGGCAATCGGCTTGAGCAAGGTGGCGCACAGGGCCGGGGTCAAGGTCAGGGCGAGGAACGCCGAGAACAGGATTGAGGTGGCCATCGACAGCGAGAACTGCTGATAGATCACCCCCACCGAACCGGCCATGAACGCCATCGGCAGGAACACCGCCACCAGCACCAGGGTGATGCCGACAATGGCGCCAGTGATCTGGCCCATGGCCTTGCGCGTGGCTTCCTTGGGCGACAAACCCTCGGTGACCATGATCCGCTCGACGTTCTCCACCACCACAATCGCATCGTCCACCAGGATGCCGATGGCCAGCACCATGCCAAACATGGTTAGCACGTTGATCGAGAAACCCAGCAACAGCATGGTGGCAAAGGTGCCCATCAGCGCAATCGGCACCACCAGCGTCGGGATCAGCGTGTAGCGCACGTTCTGCAGGAACAGGAACATCACCGCAAACACCAGCGCCATGGCCTCCAGCAAGGTGTAGACCACCTTGGTGATCGAGACTTTGACGAACGGCGAGGTGTCGTACGGAATCTTGTACTCCACGTTCGCCGGGAAGTAGCGCGACAGCTCGTCCATCTTCGCCCGCACCAGGGTCGCGGTGTTCAGCGCGTTGGCGCCGGGCGCCAATTGCACGCTGACGGCGGTGGATGGCTTGCCGTTCAGGCGTGTGGAGAACTGGTATTCCTGGCTGCCGATTTCCACCCGCGCCACGTCGCCGACGCGCACGGTGGAGCCGTCGGGGTTGGCCTTGAGCACGATGTCGGCGAATTCCGCCGGTGTCGACAGCTGGCCTTTGACCAGGATCGCCGCAGTGATTTCCTGGGTTTTCGTGCCCGGCAAATCACCGATGCTGCCGGCCGAGACCTGGGCGTTCTGCGCGCTGATCGCTGCGTTCACATCGGCGGGCGTGAGGTTGAAGCCGATCAGCTTCTGCGGGTCGATCCAGATGCGCATCGCACGCTCGGCGCCGTACAACTGCGCCTTGCCCACGCCGTCCAGGCGCTTGAGCTCGTTCATCACGTTGCGCGCCAGGTAATCGCTGAGCGCCACGTCATCGAGCTTGCCGTCGCTGGAGGTGAGGGTGACCAGCAACAGGAAGCCGGCGGAGACTTTCTCCACCTGCAAGCCTTGCTGAGTCACCGCCTGCGGCAGGCGCGGCTCCACGGCCTTGAGCCGGTTTTGCACGTCCACCTGGGCCATCTCCGGGTCGGTGCCCGGCTGGAAGGTCGCGGTGATGGTGGCCGAGCCGAGGCTGCTCTGGGACTCGAAATACAGCAGGTGATCGGCGCCATTGAGCTCCTGCTCGATCAGGCTGACCACGCTCTCATCCAGGGTCTGCGCCGACGCGCCAGGGTACACCGCATAGATTTCGACTTTCGGCGGCGCGACGTTGGGGTACTGCGCCACCGGCAACTGCGGGATGGCCAGCAAGCCCGCCAGCAGGATAAACAGGGCGACCACCCAGGCGAAGATCGGGCGGTCAATAAAGAACTGCGGCATGGCGGATTATTCCTTAACGAGCTGGCCGGAGGTGGGGCTGTTGTCCACCTCAACTTTTTCACCGGGGCGGGCGTGTTGCAGGCCTTCGACGACGATGCGATCGCCGGGCTTGAGGCCATGGCTGACCACCCAGCGGTCGTCGATCACCGCACCCAACTCCACCGGTTGCTGGCTGACGACTTGCTCGGCGTCCAACAACAGCACCATCGGGATGCCGGCGCTGTCGCGGGTAATGGCGCGTTGCGGCACGCTGATGCCTTGCTTGTCGACGGCCTGTTCCAGGCGCACCCGTACAAAGCTGCCGGGCAGCAGGTCGAGCTCCGGGTTGGGGAATTCGCTGCGCAAGATGATCTGCCCGGTGCCCGGGTCGACGCTGATCTCGGCGAACAGCAACTTGCCCGGCAACGGGTAGAGGCTGCCGTCGTCCTGGATCAGCGTGGCCTTGGCCTGGTCCTGGCCAACCTGCTTCAAGCTGCCGGCGCGAAAGGCGCGGCGCAGGTCGTTCAGCTCGCGGGTGGACTGGGTCAGGTCGGCGTGGATCGGGTCCAGTTGCTGGATGATCGCCAGCGGCGTGGCCTCGTTCTGGCCCACCAGCGCCCCTTCGGTCACCAAGGCCCGGCCGATACGCCCGGAGATCGGCGCGGTCACGGTGGCGTAGCCCAGGTTCAGCTTGGCGCGCTCCACGGCGGCCTTGTTGGCGGCGACTTCGGCGTTGGTCTGGCGCAGCGCCGCGCGGGCGTTGTCGTAGTCCTGGCCGCTGATAGCCTTGTCGGCCACCAGTTGGCTGTAGCGCTGCTCTTGCAAGCGCGCCTGGAACGCGTTGGCCTCGGCCTTGCTCAGGTTGGCCTGGGCGCTGTCGAGGTCGGCCTTGAACGGGGCCGGGTCGATGCGAAAGAGCACGTCGCCCTGTTTGACGTCATGGCCTTCCTTGAATACCCGTTGCATCACCACGCCCGCCACCCGTGCGCGCACTTCGGCAATGCGCGGCGCGGCGATACGCCCGCTCAGCTCGCTGCTGATGGACAGGGGCTTGGCTTGAAGGGTTTCGATACGCACTTTGGCCAGGGGCATCTGCGGCGCCTCGGCGGCGGATTTGTCACACGCGCTCAGGGCAAGGGTCAGGGCCAGCAGGCAAAACGGCGCAAACAGATTCTTCGACATGCTCTTATCCCAATAATGACCGGTGCATCCTAAGGCCCACGGGGCCTGGGCGCTGTGAAGCTGTGTAGGTCGTGTGTGAAGAAATGTAAGGCAAGGCCCACGCTGGGCTGCGGGCGTATATCCTAGCCGATACAAACGCGGGCTGATGTGGGAGCTGGCTTGCCTGCGATGCGGGCAACCGGGTACATCAGGCACACCGAGTCGAGGCTATCGCAGGCAAGCCAGCTCCCACACAAGCCTGCTCATGCATTGAAATCGTGTACGACTCTCTTTTGTATCTTTTTGGAAACACCATGCCCAACATCCTCCTGGTGGAAGACGACGCCGCACTCTCCGAGCTGATTGCCAGCTACCTGGAACGCAATGGCTACCACGTCAGCGTGCTCAGCCGTGGCGACCACGTACGTGAACGCGCGCGCCTCAACCCGCCGGACCTGGTGATCCTCGACCTGATGCTGCCCGGCCTCGACGGCCTGCAAGTGTGCCGCCTGCTGCGCGCCGACTCGGCCGGCCTGCCGATCCTCATGCTCACCGCCCGCGATGACAGCCACGACCAGGTGCTGGGCCTGGAAATGGGCGCCGACGACTACGTGACCAAACCCTGCGAGCCTCGCGTGCTACTCGCTCGTGTCCGCACACTGTTGCGCCGCAGCAGCCTGTCCGAACCGCAGGTGGCCAACGATCAGATCCTCATGGGCAACCTGTGCATCGACCTGTCGGAACGCACTGTGACCTGGCGCCAGCAGGTGGTGGAGCTGTCCAGCGGCGAATACAACCTGCTGGTGGTGCTGGCCCGGCACGCGGGCGAAGTGCTCAGCCGCGACCAGATCCTGCAACGCCTGCGCGGCATCGAGTTCAACGGCACCGACCGCTCGGTGGACGTGGCCATCTCCAAGCTGCGGCGCAAGTTCGACGACCACGCCGGCGAAGCGCGCAAGATCAAGACCGTGTGGGGCAAGGGCTACCTGTTCAGCCGTTCCGAGTGGGAATGCTGACCGATGTTTCGCGTACTCCTGCGGCTGTACCTGATCACCATCGTCACCTACAGCGCGGCGATCTTCCTGATTCCCAAGCTGGTGATCCAACTCTTCGAACACCGTTACATGGACTACAACGTCGAGCAGTCGCGGGGCATGCAGAAGCTGATCGTCAAGCAGTACCTGCGCGCACCGGTGGAGCGTTGGTCGCAATTGACCGAACAGCTGAGCGCCGACTTCGCACCGCTCAAGGTGCAGCTGTTGCTGCGCCAGGACGCCAGCTACACACCGGCCGAAGAACAGTTGCTGGCCCAGGGCAAGCCGGTGATCCGCCTGGGCGAGTGGGGCTGGATGGAAGACATCAGTTCGCCGATCAACGAGCAGTTCGTGGTCAAGCTGACCATTCCCCCGGACCCGCTGGACATGAACCTGCTGTACTGGTCGATGAACGTGCTGATCGGCGCCGCGTTGCTGGCGTGCCTTCTGGTGTGGTTGCGCCCCCATTGGCGCGACCTCGAACGCCTGAAAAGCACCGCCGCGCAATTGGGCCGGGGCAATCTGGCGGAACGCACACGCATTCCCCCCAGCTCCAACATCGGTAGCCTGGCGGCGGTGTTCGACACCATGGCCGATGACGTCGAACAGTTGCTCAACCAGCAGCGTGACCTGCTCAACGCCGTGTCCCATGAACTGCGCACGCCCCTCACACGCCTGGATTTCGGCCTGGCGCTGGCGCTGTCCGACGACTTGCCCCAGGCCAGCCGCGAACGCCTGCAAGGCCTGGTGGCGCATATCCGCGAGCTGGACGAGCTGGTGCTGGAACTGCTGTCCTACAGCCGCCTGCAAAACCCGGCGCAGTCGCCGGAGCGGGTCGAAGTGGTGCTTGATGAGTTTATCGACAGCGTGCTGGGCAGCGTCGATGACGAGCTGGAAAACCCCGAGATCGTCATCGATGTGGCGCTGGACTGCGCCGTCGAGCGCTTCAACCTCGACCCGCGTCTCACCGCCCGCGTGTTGCAAAACCTGCTGCGCAACGCCACGCGCTACTGCGATAAACGCATTCAGGTCGGCGTCAGGGTTGGTCCGGACGGCTGCGAAATCTGGGTGGACGACGATGGCATCGGCATCCCGCTGGACCAGCGCGAGCGCATCTTCGAACCGTTCTACCGCCTCGACCGCAGCCGCGACCGCGCCACCGGCGGTTTCGGCCTGGGGTTGGCGATCAGTCGGCGCGCCATGGAAGCCCAGGGCGGCACGTTGATTGCCCAAGCTTCGCCGTTGGGTGGCGCGCGGTTCCGCGTGTGGCTGCCCAGCGTGGCCTGATCAGAGCACCTTGACCGCGCGGCCAATCGCCTGGATCGGCCCCGTCGGTTTGCCGGTCGGCGAGCCGCGCGGGTCTTCCAGGGTCAGCTCGAACAGCTGGTTGGGCGACAGCGGCGGCAGCTTGTCCAACGGTACTGACAGCGTCTGCCCCGGCTTGACCAGCCCCAATGACACCGGGCCCTGCCAGCCATCGCCCTTGGTCCAGAATTGCAGGGCCTTATCGGCGGGCACTTCCATCACGCCCAACGGGATCAACTGAATCTGCTGGTTGTTGCTGGCCTGGATCACCCAGCCCGGCGCCTGGTTCTGCGGGGCCACCAGCACCACCACAAACGTCGGCTCAATGCTCGCTGGGCGGGTCAGCAACAGCGCCGCCAGGGCCAACGACGCCACCAACCCGGCGCCGGCCAGGCCGCGCCACAGTGCCAGCAGATCCCACCACGGCGTGCGCACGCCGCTGAGGTTGCGCTCGATGCGCTGCCACAGCTGCGGTGAGGGCGTTACCGGTTCGGCCAATGCGGTCAGGGGCAACAGGCGCTGCTCCCAGGCGTCCACCGCCGCGCGTAGCTCGGGGTCGTGCTTGAGGCGCTGTTCCACCTCGGCGCGCTGTTCGCCGGGCAGGGTGCCCAGTACGTATTCGCTGGCCAGTTCGTCCAGGGGGTTGCTCATGCCATGCACTCCCGCAGCGCGGCGAGGCTACGTTTGATCCAGGCTTTGACGGTTCCCAACGGGGTGTCCAGTTTCCGGGCGATTTCGCTGTGGGAATAACCGTCGACATAGGCGTGCAGGATGCACGTGCGACGGGCCGGGTCGAGCTGTTCCAGGCAGGTGTGGATCTGCCCGGTGTGGGTGGAAAATTCGGGAGTTGCGGCGGGCTCATGTTCGTCGCCCAGCGGCACTTCGCGGTAGCTGTTGCGCATGGCATTGAGGGCCAGGTGGCGGGTCACACTGAATACCCAGCCACGGGCAGCGCCGCGCGCCGGGTCGAAACTGCCGGCGCCGCGCCAGATCTTGATAAACGCGTCATGCACGACATCTTCGGCCAGGGCCTTGTCCCGCGTGATGCGCAAGGCCACGCCGAGCAAGTGGCTGCTGTCCTGTTCGTAGAGTTGGCGCAACGCGCGCTGGTCGCCACGGGCACAGGCCAGCAGACAGGCTTCGTAATCAAACACGTGTGGCTACCCCCAATGGCAGAACAACGAGTTCATCTGCACTGGGGGCAGCGTAGCCGAGTTTGCTCAGTTGGCCGCCCAGAAAATGTAGTCGGCCTGGTACTTCACCACTTCCTGCTTGCCTTTGTTGGCCGTGGTGCATTCGCTGCTCGGCGCCACGCCACCCTTGAGGGCTACGCGTTGGATGTAGCTCACGCCGCTCATCGCACCCTTGCCTTCGGCCGGGTTGGCCTTGACCAGTTGGTACGGCAGGTTGCCCGGGCTCGACGGCGCCACGGCCAACTGGGTGCCGGTGATCTTCGAACCGTCCTTGGCCTGCCAGGTTGCCGGTGGGCCAAAGTAGGTGCCGACTTGTTTGCCGCTGCGATCATTGAGCACCGCTTTAGGGCCGACGAAGGTCCATTCGGTCTGGCCGGCGGCGTTGGCTTTGTCACGGCACTCGTAGGTGATTTCGCCGACGCCGGTGGTTTCCATCGCAACTTTATGGCCATCCGGCACCTTGATGCTGTCGGGCAAACCGGTCTGGGCGAAGGCCGCCGGGGCAGCGAGCAGGGCAGTCAGGCAGAGCAATGCTTTGGCGTTCATGGGTGTTTCTCCATTGGGTAGAACAGCAGGGTTGCTGCAGGTACTACCCATGGGCACGGCAAATGGATGCAGGCATCGATAAATAAATCGAAGAAAAAACAAAACGATCTAAAGTCAGATCACATTGATATAAGTCGTTATAAGAAAAATCGCTATCCTGCCGCCAGAAATTTATAAGGCCGCAGGTAGTTGTAATGGATGTGGGTAATGTTGGTTTCGTCGTTGCTGGCCTGATTGTTGGTTTTATCGTGGGCATGACCGGTGTGGGCGGGGGCTCGTTGATGACCCCGATCCTGTTGTGGTTCGGCATCAACCCGGCCACCGCCGTGGGCACTGACCTGTTGTACGCGGCGATCACCAAGTCCGGTGGCGTGCTGGTGCACAGCAAGAACAAGAACATCGACTGGACCATCACCGGCTGGTTGACCCTGGGCAGCGTGCCCGCCGTGCTGCTGACCCTGTGGTTCCTCGCCAGCCTGCACACCGACCCCAGCGCGATGAACGCGGTGATCAAGCAAGCCCTCGGCGTGGTGCTGTTGCTGACCGCCTTGGCGATCCTGTTCAAGAAACAGCTCCTGGCCTTCGCCCAGCGCCATGCCGGTGACGACTACCACATGAGCCCGCGCAACCTGAACCTGCTGACGGTGGTTACCGGCGCCATCCTGGGCACCATGGTCGCGCTGACCTCCATCGGCGCCGGCGCCCTCGGCACCGTGGCGTTGTTTATCCTCTATCCGTTCCTTGCCACGCGCCGCCTGGTCGGCACCGAGATCGCCCACGCCGTGCCCCTGACCCTGGTGGCAGGCCTGGGCCATGCGAGCATGGGCAATATGGATTGGCACTTGCTGGGCTTTCTGTTGATGGGCTCGCTGCCGGGGATCTACATCGGCAGCCACATGACCGGCAAACTGCCGGACGGCGTGCTGCGGCCGTGTTTGGCGGTGATGTTGATGGCCATCGGCTACAAACTCGCCTTCTAAGGCCGTACACCATTCAACTGTAGGACTGGGTTTGTGTGGGAGCTGGCTTGCCTGCGATAGCGGTGGGTCAGCAAACACATTTTTCACTGACTCACCGCTATCGCAGGCAAGCCAGCTCCCACATTTTAAAATTGTGACTGGCCTCAGGTTTTTGCCGGGCCATTGCCGATCTGCCACACAAACGGCGGCTCAGTCCCATTGATCACCCAGTCCCCGACAATCCTCGCCTTGTAGATCACCGGGTTGTGCGACGACACCGTGCGCGCATTGCGCCAATGCCGATCCAGGGATTTACCCTGGCGCACATCCGACGCCCCCAATGCGTTGAACAACTGGCTGGTGGCCCGCTGGATCAACTCCGACACCACCACCTGCGCCGTCGCCGATTCAATCTCGGCGGCCACATTGGCTGCGCGTTCGGCGGCATCATCCCCGCCAAACCTGGCGACGTAGGCCCGTTGCGCTGGCAGCGTGGCTTTCAACGCACTGGCTTCGGCGGCATAGACCAGCGCCGCGACGTCACCCACCACCTGTTGAATTTGCGCATCCTCGCTGACATGGGGCGCGTTGCCATGGCTGTAGATGCGCTTGCGGCTGCGCACTTGCTCGGCTACGTCGTTGAGCGCAGCGCGGCCGATGCCAGCCAGGCTGGCCAATAACACCAGTTGGTAAAACGCCGTCTGGTATTTGAAGCGCGTGGCAAAGTCGATCACGTTGTCTGCTTCCACCACCGCATTGGTAAACCGCGAGGTGCCGCTGCCGGTGGTGCGCTGGCCAAAGCCGTCCCAGTCGTCGCTGTGCACCACGCCGGGCTGGCGGGCGCGGGTGGCGGCGATGACATCGGCCTTGGTGTCGCTGCGTTGGGCGTACACGTCGATCCAGTCGGCGAAAATGCTGCCGGTGCTGTAGAACTTTTCACCGTTGAGTGTCCAGTTGTCGCCGTCGGGGCTGACTTGGGTGACCACATCGCCAATGGCGACAGTGCCAATTTCGGTCCAGGCGCAGCCGACGATATCGCCGTCGACAAAGCGCTTGAACCACAGGTCGCGCCCGGCGCCGGGCGGTGCGTTGAGGCGGTCTTCGGCAAATGCAAAGTGCCCGCGCAACGCCTGGGGAATGTTGGAGTCTGCGGCGGCCAGTTCGATCAGCAGTTCAAACAGCTGCGGCAGGGACGCGCCGCCGCCGCCGTATTCCACCGGCACGCGTACGGCGCCAAAGCCGGCTTCCTTGAGCCACTGGATCGGTTCGTGGGGCAGGGTGCGGCTCTGTTCGCGCTGCACGGCGCCTGCGGCGATGCGTGCGAAGATCGGCCGGAAGCGCGCGGCCAGCGTGGGGTAATCGACACCGATGGACAGCGGGTTGATGACGTGGTGTTCAGTCATGGGGGACGGCTCCTGTGGGCAATGCAGGGGTGATTGCACAGTCCGTGCCGGGTGCACGAGCCCGTGTTTACGGGGCGCGGGCCGCTGCAACTGTTGCCCTGGCAACAGTGGTTCGACAAACCGTCGCGATCTGCGACATCGCTGCAACGCCACGCCGTTTGCCGCAACCCGCCTGGCGCGGGCGTTTGGCCGGGCTGGCACGCTTGCTGCTCAAGCCTTTTGTACATCCCCTATGTACGAGGTAGTGTCCGATGAGTCAGCAGCCTGTGAAATTTGCCTACTGGGTACCCAACGTCAGCGGTGGGTTGGTGGTCAGCAAGATCGAGCAACGCACCCACTGGGGCATCGATTACAACCGCAAGTTGGCGCAACTGGCGGAAGCCGCCGGGTTTGAATACGGCCTGACCCAGATCCGCTTCACCGCCGGCTATGGCGCCGAGAACCAGCATGAATCCGTGGCGTTCAGCCATGCCTTGCTGGCGGCGACCACCACCCTCAAGGTGATCGCCGCGATCCTGCCCGGGCCTTGGCAGCCGGCGCTGGCGGCCAAGCAACTGGCGACGATCGACCAGCTCACCAACGGCCGTATCGCGGTGAATATCGTCAGCGGCTGGTTCAAGGGCGAGTTCCAGGCCATTGGCGAACATTGGTTGGAGCATGACGAACGTTATCGCCGCTCCGAGGAATTTATCCGCGCGCTCAAAGGTATCTGGACCCAGGACGATTTCACCTTCAAGGGCGACTTCTACCGCTTCAACAACTACACCTTGAAACCCAAGCCCGTGGGCCAGCCGGAAGTGTTCCAGGGCGGCAGTTCGCGGGCGGCCCGGGACATGGCCGCGCGGGTGTCGGACTGGTATTTCACCAACGGCAACACTCCCGAAGGGATCAAGGCCCAGGTCGATGACATTCGCGCCAAGGCGGCGGCCAACAACCATTCGGTGAAAGTCGGCGTAAACGCCTTTGTGATCGCCCGCGACACCGAAGAAGAGGCCCGCGCCGTGCTCGCCGAAATCATCGACAAGGCCGATCCCGAGGCAGTCAACGCCTTTGGCGACGCGGCGAAACAGGCAGGCAAGGCATCACCGGAAGGCGAGGGCAACTGGGCCAAATCCAGCTTTGAAGACCTCGTGCAGTACAACGACGGCTTCAAGACCAACCTGATCGGCACCCCGCAGCAAATTGCCGAGCGCATTGTTGCGCTCAAGGCGGTAGGCGTGGACCTGGTGCTAGCGGGCTTCCTCCACTTCCAGGAAGAGGTGGAGTATTTCGGCAAGCGCGTGTTGCCACTGGTGCGTGAGCTGGAAGCCAAGGCCGCGATCAAACAGGTGGCGTAGGCCTATTAGTGTGGCGAGGGAGCTTGCTCCCGCTGGGCTGCGTAGCGGCCCCAAAATCTTGGGAGCGCTTCGCACTCCAGCGGGAGCAAGCTCCCTCGCCACAACAAGCTCCCCTGTCACAGGTTACTGGCGGCTCTTTTCATTGAGGGGTTTTTCCAGGCGCAGGGCGCTGGTGTGGTCGGCGTAGTAGTCGTCGACCTGGGCAAAGCGCCGGTAGCCGTTGCGCTCGTACAAGCCCAGGGCGCCGGGGTTGTCGGTGCGCACTTCCAGGCGCAGGTGGGTGCAGTGGTGCGCCACGGCGCAGGCTTCGATGCGGGCCAGCAGTTGCTGGCCCAGGCCCATGCCGCGCGCGTGTTCGGCGATGGCAATGGAGTACAGCCGCGCCCGCGTACTCCTGCGGCGTAACAGCAGCAGGGCATAACCGAGCAGTTGCCCGTCACGCGCCACCACCAGCAACTGGCCGTGGGCGCGGCTGACCATCCAGCGCACACTGCGCGGTGATAGCCGATCACTGATAAAACATTGCTGCTCCAGAGCGATTAACGCGGGTATATCCATGGGGCATGCAACGCGAAAGGAAAGTGCCATATAACCGCCGTAAAAGTTGCGTAACGAAACGGGACTTCTCTAAAAGATCGTGCTTAATAGAAAGGTCGAGTTCTCTTAAGCGGATCAAATACTATGTCAGCGGTACAAGGTCATTGGCGTGAAGTATCCGAGCAAAGTGTCGTGGCGACAATAACTTCCAACGGTTATTTTTCCGCGACTTCCAAACCGTCCAGTCAAGTAGTGATTATTGTTGAACGCAAGGAGGATTGGGCCTCTTATTTCCCCAGCGAAGACATCGTCACCGCCCAGGAATACCTGGAGCAAACCCGCGACAGCGACACCGGCAAGCGCGTGCAGGTGATCAACCTGTGCCGCAGCTACAAGTACCTGGGCCACGGCTACTACTGTTCGCTGCTGGCCGAAGCGCGTGGGCACAAGGTGATTCCCTCGGTGCGCACCATCAGCGAACTGACAAAAAAATCGTTGTATGGGCTGGCCCTGGATAACTTGGATAAAACCCTTGATAAAGCCCTGAGTCATCACCTTTACAGTAATACCGAAGGCTTTACCCTGACCCTTTATTTTGGTCGGACTACCATAGAGCCCTTACAGGATCTGGCCCGCGAGTTATTTGAAACCTTCGCCTGCCCGATTCTATTAGTTGAATTCAAGAAGCATAACGGCTGGCATATCGAAGGCGTGAAGTGTGGTGCGTTGCATAAGTTGCGCGATGACCAGGAAGATCAATTCGCCCACGCCCTCGACAACTTCAGCCGCAAGATCTGGCGCCAGCCGCGCTCACGCCGGGTGGCCCGTTATGACCTGGCGATCCTTCATGATCCCCTGGAGCAATTGCCACCGTCCAACCCCAAGGCCCTGGAGCATTTCATTCGCGTGGGCAAGGGGCTGGGCATTGATGTGCAGTTGATCGAGCGCAAGGACTACGCGCGCCTGGCCGAATACGACGCCTTGCTGATCCGCGAGACCACCAGCGTTGACAACCATACCTACCGTTTCGCCAAGAAAGCCGAAAGCGAAGGCCTGGTGGTGATGGACGACCCGGCGTCGATCCTGCGGTGTACCAACAAGGTCTATCTCGCCGACCTGCTCAACAGCCATCAACTGGGCATGCCCGCCACCGAAATCCTCTACAAGGAACGACCGGAAGACTTCGAGCGGGTCGGCGAGCGCCTCGGTTTTCCATTGGTGCTGAAGATCCCCGACGGCTGCTTTTCCAAGGGCGTGATCAAGGTGGAAAGCCAGGAAGCCTTGCTCAAGGCCACCGCCGAGTTGTTCGAGCATTCGGTGCTGCTGCTGGCCCAGGAGTTTTTCTACACCGAATACGACTGGCGCATCGGTGTGCTCAACCGCAAGCCGATCTTTGCCTGCCAGTACTTCATGTCCAAGGGCCATTGGCAGATTTACAACCACAAGGCCATCGGCCAGGCCATCAACGGCGAGTGTCGCACCCTGGCGGTCCATGAAGCGCCGAAGGCGGTGGTGGACCTGGCGGTGAAGACCGCCAACCTGATCGGTGACGGCCTCTATGGCGTAGACCTCAAGCAATCCGGCGACAAGGTGGTGGTGATCGAGGTGAACGACAACCCGAATATGGACGCGGGTATCGAGGATGCGTATTTGCAGGACGACCTGTATGGCCTGGTGCTGGAGGAGTTTGTGCGGCGTTTGGAGCTGAAGCGCCAGGGGCAGGGTTGGTAAGACTGTTGAAGAACAACAGTGGACGATCAACTGTGGGAGCTGGCTTGCCTGCGATGGCGGTGGTCCAGTTAAAACAACTGTGACTGACCCACCGCTATCGCAGGCAAGCCAGCTCCCACAAAAAAACCGGTTCCAACAGGGGGATTCAGAGCGTGGCTTGGAGGGTCAACACCTCAAATCCCTGCGCCGTCACCGCTACCGTATGCTCCCACTGCGCCGACAAACTGTTGTCCTTGGTCACCACCGTCCAGCCATCCTTGAGGTCGCGCACTTTGGCGCTGCCCTGGTTAAGCATCGGCTCGACGGTAAACACCATGCCTTCGCGCAGTTCCAGCCCGGTGCCGGGGCGGCCGAAGTGCAGGATCTGCGGTTCTTCATGCATCTGCCGGCCAATGCCATGGCCGCAGTACTCGCGCACCACGCTGTAGCCGTTGGCCTGGGCGTGGCTCTGGATGGCATGGCCGATGTCGCCCAGACGGGCGCCGGGCTTGACCTGGCGAATGCCGGCCCACATCGCTTCGAAGGTCTGCTCCACCAGGCGCCGGGCCTTGGGCGCCACGTTGCCAATCATGTACATCTTGCTGGAGTCGGCGATGTAGCCGCCTTTTTCCAGGGTGATGTCGATGTTGACGATGTCGCCGTCCTTCAATACGTCCTTGGCGCTGGGCATGCCATGACACACCACCTCGTTGATCGAGGTGTTGATGGAAAAGGGGTAGTCGTATTGGCCGAGGCTGGCGGGGCGGGCCTGCAAGTCGTTGCGGATAAAGGCTTCGACGGCGCTGTCCAGCTCCAGGGTGGAGCGGCCAGCGGCGACAAAGCCGTCGAGCATGTCGAACACCTGGGCCAGCAGGCGCCCGGATTCGCGCATCACGGCCAGTTGGGCGGCGGTCTTGATCATCAGCTGCGCCCCCGGATCAGGTCGGGTTTGTCCAGCAACAGTTTGTTGATCAGCTCGTTGTAGGGCAGGTTGGGATTCAGTTCGGCGAGCAGGCCGATCTTGATCCAGAACTCGGCCTGGGCGTTGATGGAGCGGTCCATCGCGGCGCTGGCCAGGCGCAATTGTTCGTGCAGTTGGTCGGTGATCTTGACGATGCCCATGGGGTTCACTGTGCTGAGTTGATATACAAAGCGTATATGTTTCGTATATCGCAAGTAAACCTTTTGTTGACTCGTCCTGCCGTGGGCGGTTAATTTCAGGGCATGACTTATCCAACGTTGCGCAGCCAGCCAAGCATGATTATTACCGCCATTCCTCATTTGGCGGGATAGCGCACGGCTGTACCCAAACCCGCCCTAGAGGCGGGTTTTGTTTTTCCGTCTCCAGGGCCCTTGATACCACGCCAGGAGACACCCATGAGCACCTGCACCGCGCCCCATACCGTCGACCCGGGGCTGCTTGAGCATTACGTGAAAAAAATCCTCGCCGCCCCGGTGTACGACCTGGCGGTGCGCACGCCCTTGCAAGCGGCGCCGGCGTTGTCGGCCTTGCTGGGCAATACGGTGCTGCTCAAGCGCGAAGACCTGCAACCGACGTTTTCCTTCAAGATCCGCGGCGCCTACAACAAGTTGGTGCAACTCACTGACGCGCAAAAGGCCCGGGGCGTGGTGACGGCCTCGGCGGGCAACCATGCGCAAGGCGTGGCGCTGGCGGCCCTGGAATTGGGGATCAAGGCACGCATCGTGATGCCCGCCACCACCCCGGAACTCAAGGTGCTGGGCGTGCGTTCCCGGGGCGCCGAAGCGGTGCTGCACGGGGCGAGTTTTCCGTTTGCCCTGGCCCATGCGTTGCAACTGGCCGAGGCGTCGGGTTGCACCTTTGTCTCGCCCTTCGATGACCCAGAGGTGATCGCCGGCCAGGGCACCGTGGCTATGGAAGTCCTGCGCCAGCAACAAGGCCCGCTGGATGCGATCTTTGTGCCGGTGGGCGGCGGCGGGCTGATCGCCGGGATTGCCGCGTACGTCAAATACCTGCGCCCCGAAGTGCGCATCGTCGGCGTCGAGCCCGAAGGCTCCAGTTGCCTGTTGGCGGCCCTGCGTGCCGGTGAGCGGGTGGTGTTGCCCAGCGTCGATGGGTTTGCCGATGGCACGGCGGTGGCGCAGGTCGGCGCGTTTGGTTTTGAAATCTGCCGCGACTGGGTGGACGAAGTCATCACCGTCAGCAACGACGAACTGTGCAGCGCGATCAAGCTGATCTACGACGACACGCGCTCTATCACTGAACCTTCCGGGGCGTTGGCGGTGGCAGGCATTCGCCAGTACGTCGCGCGCAGTGGCGTCAGTGGGCAGACCCTGGTGGCGATCAATTCCGGGGCGAATATCAACTTCGATAGTTTGCGACATGTTGCCGAAAGAGTGGCGGCGCAAGGTGCCGCTGGATGCGAACTGGCGGGTTAAACGTTTAATCGCTGCGGTTCGGCGATGATTCAACCGGCGCTGTTGCCGATATATAACGCCGCATGCCGCTTATGAGGAAAGGTTACAACGGCAACGGATTTTGCCGGGTAGGCTGGTGATTGCAAGCGCCTTCCAGGGTTGGCAAGGCGTGGCAGGCAAGTGCCCGCCAGATCCATAACAATCGATTGGCAGTCTCAGGAAAGGAGAGGTTGACCATGCTTTCGGAACTGGAATTACGCAGCATTATTGAAACAAGTTTCCTGCCCAAACGGTGCGAGTGCACCAAAGCCGAAGATGCTTCGCTGACGATCAAGGTCTTTGACGACCGCGACCGTGACCGGGTGGATTTGGAAGTCAAAGGCATCAACGCCGACAAGCTCGACAGCAGTCGCGCCATTTGCAACCTGATCACCGGGTTGCGCGAAGACCTCAAGCACACCCATGCACCCACCCTGCAAAGAGTGGGCGGGCGCGCCTATTGATCAGGCAGCCGTTTGAGGGGTTAGTACCGAAGCTCTATGGGCCTGGATAAACGCCAGGCCCAGCACGGTTTCCGTGACCACCGCCAGCAGGATGCCCGGGCCGGCGTTGCCACTGATCCATTCGCTCAAGCCCAGCGCGGCCAAGACAAAACACCCGGTGATAAACCCGGTGGTGATGGCGCGGCGTGTGTCGGAGGGTGGCGCATGGCGGGCGCGGTAGAACATGATGCCGAGGGCCAGGAACAGCGCGGCGTTACGCCGGGCCACCAAGCCCGTGGCGCTTGAATACTCCACACTCCACAGCCACAGCAGCCAGTCGGGGCGCAGGCCCCAGGTCAGCGCGAGGGCGAAGCAGAGCAGGGCGGTGAAGAGGGCGAGCGTATGAAAGCGCAGCGGCATGACGAGTCCTTTCGGCCGGGTGATCAGCGCGCAAGGATAGCCGTTTGTAGGCAATTACGCCGCCCTTTGTCAGCACAGTCTTCAATTCTGCAACGAGCAGGCGTCAGACAACTTCTTGTAGCTCACGTACTGCTCCACACCGGCCTTGTCGAGGAACTTGATATCGGCCTTGATGACCTTGCATTCAGTGGTCATCGGTTCGTTCATCGAGATGACCTTCTGCACATCCATGGGCATGCCATAGCGGTAGGGCACTGGTTTGGAGTCGGCTTGCGCCACGCCCGATACGGCGGCGAGCGCCAAGGTGAGGCTGATCAGCAGTTTTTTTGTGTTCATGAGGATTCTCCAACAGGGATTCGCTGGCCCATCGTGGTGATGGGCGGACGCGTTCACTGTTGTCTCCCGCGATTAACCATTGATTAATTTCGGGGTTTCCTGACAGAACCTTCATGTTCAAAAGCGATTACCTACATGATCGCCGAATTTGTCCTACATCTTCACGCAGATTTAACCCAGTTGGTCGCGGAAAGGCAGGTCGGGTCCGGTCTTGCCGCAGGTTATGGCCGCGGCGCGAATCGCAAAGCCCAGCATGCTGTCGATCTGCTCACGGGACAGCTGTTGCAGACCTTCTACCGAATCCAGCGCGTGCTCGGTCAACCAGGCAATCAACGCGGCCTGGAAGGTATCCCCGGCGCCGACCGTATCGGCCATCACCACCTTGACCGCCGATTGTGACCAGTGCCCATGTTGGCGGCTGAACACGCTGGCGCCGTCGCCACCGCGCGTAAGAAAAACCAGCTGGCAACGGTGTTGCAGCCAGCCTTGCAAGACGCTTTCCGGCGACTGTTCGGGGTAGAGCAGGTGCAGGTCTTCGTCGCTGACCTTGATCATGTCGGCATGCTGGACCAGTTCGGCGATGCGCGCGCGCCACAGCTGGATATCCGGTTGCGGGTTGAGACGCACGTTGGGATCGAGGCTGATCAGGCGCTTGCCGCTTTCACGCTGGACCAGGCGCAGCAGGGTGTCGCCCACCGGCTGCACCACCAGGGAGAACGAGCCGATATGCAGGCCGCGAATGTCATCGCCGAGTGGCGGCAGATGGCTGCTCTCCAGCAGGCGATCGGCGCACCCTTCGCCGCGAAAGTTGTACTGCGGCGAACCATCGCTGCCCACCGCGACCATCGACAAGGTGGTCGGCGCAGCAAATTCCACCAGGAACTGTTCGCTGACGCCTTCATCCCTGAGCACCTGCAACAAGCGCCGGCCGAGGAAGTCGGTGGACACGCCGCCAAACAGCCCCGCGTCCACGCCCAGGCGGCGCAACCCCACGGCTACGTTGAACGGCGAGCCACCGGCAATCGCCTTGTAGTTGACCTTGGACGCCTGCCCGCTGGCATCCTCCTCGCTGAAAAAATCAAACAGCGCTTCACCACACACCAGATACATAGTCGTTCGCTCTTAAAGGGTGGCCACGTGCTGTTGATAGCGTTCGTAGGCCTGTTGATAGGCGCTGACACTGGCCGCCACCGGCACGGTGCGGCTGGCCAGGTCGAGGCTCACGCACTTGGCGCACAGGCTGGCCAGGGATTCGCCGGATTGGCTCCACGCCGCCTGGATCGCTGCGCCCAGTGCGGCGGCTTCCGGTTGTTCGGTACAGATCACTTCGGTGTTCATGATGTCGGCGACCATCTGCCGCCACAGCGAGCTTTTCGAGCCGCCGCCGATCAAGCGGATGCTCTGGCTTTGCAGGCCGGTCTGGCGCAGCAGGTCAAGGCCGTAGCGCAGGCCGAAGGTGGTGCCCTCGACCACCGCACGGCAGAGGTTGGCGCGGGTCAGGTTGGTCATGGTCAGGCCATGCAGGCTGCCGCTGGCGTGGGGCAGGGCGGGTACACGTTCGCCGTTGAGGAACGGCAGCATGCTCACGCCGTCGGCACCAATCGGGGCCTCGGCTACCAGGGCGTTGAACGCGGCGAGGTCCAGCTCGAACAGCTCGCGGATCACCCCGGTGGCGTTGGTCAGGTTCATGGTGCAGATCAACGGCAGCCAGCCGCCGCTGGATGAACAGAACGTCGCGACCGAGGCCTGCGGGCTGACGTTGGCTTGCTCGGCAAACGCGTACACGGTGCCCGATGAACCGAGGCTCATGGTGATCACGCCGGCGGCAATATTGCCGGTGCCGATGGCGCCCATCATGTTGTCGCCGCCGCCGCTGGACACGATGGCGTTGGGGTTGATGCCCAGGCGTTCGGCGATGGCCGGCAGAATTGTGCCGACGGCTTGGTCGGCCTCGATCAGTTGCGGCAACGCCGCTTCCAGGCGCCCACTCGGGTCGATGTGCTTGAGCAGGGCCACATCCCACGTGCGGCTGCGCACGTTGAAGTAGCCGGTGCCCGACGCATCGCCGTATTCGGCGACGGCACGCCCGGTGAGCCAGTAGTTGAGGTAGTCGTGGGGCAGCAGGATATGGGCGATGTGCGCGAACACGTCTGGGTGTTGCTCGCGGGTCCACAGCAGCTTGGACACGGTGTAGCCCGGTGCGATCGCCACGCCCAGGCGCTCCAGCGCGCCGCTTTCGCCGCCCAGGTGCTGCAGCAGGCGCGCGTTTTCGGCGGTGGTTTCGGTGTCGCACCACAGCTTGGCCGGGCGCAGGACCTGGCCGCTGTCATCGAGCAATACCAGGCCGTGCTGTTGGCCGGAAACGCCGATGCCGAGGATGTCCTGGCCGTCCACGCCGGCCTGTTGCAAGGCGCGGTGGGTGGCGGCGGTGAAGGCGTCGAGCCATTCCTGGGTGTCTTGCTCGCGGCGGCCATTGGCGCCGCTGATCAATGTGTGTGGGGCGGCACCCTGGCCCAGCACCTTGCCGCTGGCAGCGTCGAGGACGATGGCCTTGGTGCCCTGGGTGCCGCAATCGATGCCGAGGAACAGGTTTTGCTGGGTCATGGTGGGGTGCTCAGCAGTATTGTTATTTTGGATTGAAAACCCGATCAACTGTGGGAGCTGGCTTGTGTGGGAGCTGGCTTGCCTGCGATGGCATCGCCTCGGTTTATCAGATAGACCGAGGTGTCTGCATCGCAGGCAAGCCAGCTCCCACATTTTTTAAGCCGGTTTCTTCAGGAGGGTTTGCAGGGTTTGGGTGACACCGTTGTCACGCAAGCTGGCAAAACACCGCTCAAACGCTGCCACAAACTCAGGCGAATTGGGAATAGCCGTGCCAAAAATCTCTTCAACACCCAACAGCCGCTGGCTGATCAACCCCTCATCACTCACCAGCCCCTGGCAAAACGCCGCACGCGGGTCCGGGATCGTGTAACTCACGCCGTTCTCATCCACGCCCTTCAGATACAACGCCCACGCCGCCACCACCAGCGCCGCACGTTCCGTCGCGCGACCATCGGCAATCAAGCGGTTGATGGTCGGAACGGTGAACTTGGGAAACTTCGACGAGCCATCGGAACACACGCGCTCCAACTGGTCGGCAATCGCCTGGTTGGAGAAGCGATCCACCAAGGTCTGCTTGTACTGCGTGAGGTCGATGCCGGGTACCGGCGCCAGGTTGGGCGTGACGTCCAGGTCCATGTAGGCGCGCATATAGGCGACGAATACCGGATCGTTCATGGTCTCGTGGACAAACCGATAGCCCTTGAGAAAACCCAGGTACGTGAGGGCCAGGTGGCTGCCATTGAGCAAGCCGATCTTCATCTCTTCGTAGGGCGTGACGTCATCGGTGAACTGCACGCCGACCGTTTCCCAGGCCGGGCGGCCGTTGACGAACTTGTCTTCCAGCACCCACTGCACAAAGGGTTCGCACACCACCGGCCAGGCATCGTCGATGCCGTGTTCGTCATGCAATTGCAGGCGGTGGGCGGTGCTGGTCATCGGCGTGATGCGATCGACCATGGCATTCGGAAAACTCACATTCGCGGCGATCCAGTCATGCAGGTCGGCATTGTGCAGGGCGGCGAAGGCCAGCAGCGCTTTGCGCGTGACGGCGCCGTTGTGCGGCAGGTTATCGCAGGACATCACGGTAAACGCCGGGGTGCCGGCGGCGCGGCGTTGGGTCAGGGCGGCGCAGAGAAAGCCGAACACGGTTTTCGGCGCCTTGGGGTGCGCGAGGTCATGTTGGATTTGCGGCAGGTGGGCCATGAACTCGCCGTTGCTGTCGTCAATGCAGTAGCCGCCCTCGGTGATGGTCAGCGAGACAATGCGGATAGCCGGGTCGGCGAGTTTGTCGATCAAGGCCTGGGCGCTGTCTTCGGCCAGCAGCATGTCGCTGATCGCACCGATCACGCGCACTTCGGTGTCGTCGGAGTCGCCCAGTTCGTACAGGGTGAACAGATAGTCCTGGCCGGCCAGGTCGTCGCGGGCCTTGCGGTCCTCGCTGCGCAGGCCGACGCCGCAAATGCTCCAGTCCAGGCCCGCGCCGGTGTTCATCAGCGCATCGGTGTAATACGCCTGATGCGCGCGGTGGAAACCGCCGACGCCGATATGGGCGATGCCCTGCGCGGTCGGCGTATAAGTCGGCAGCTGTACTTCTGGCGCCAACCGCGTGAGGTTCTGTTTATTCAGTTTCATCACAACTCTCGCAAAATCAGGCGGCAGCGCGCAGTGGGCGGGCCACGGCTTTGCCTTCGGTGTCGAATAGATGGCAGTGCGCCGGGTCGAGGTGCAGGTGCAGGGTTTCGCCGTATTGGCTGGCCATGTCGCCACGGATACGCATGGTCAGCGGCTCGCCGTTGGCGGTGATGACGTGGCAGAAGGTGTCGCTGCCCAGGCGCTCGCCGACGTCGGCGGTGACGGTCAGGGTGGTCTGGCCTGCGCTGGCGATTTCCAGGTGCTCCGGGCGGATGCCCAGGGTCACCGCGCTGCCCACGCTCAACGTCGCACCGCTCAGCGGTAGGCTGATCAGGGTGCCGGCGTCCAGTTGCACGTCGCAGCCCTGGCCTTCGACGCGGGTAACCTTGCCCTTGAGGAAGCCCATTTTCGGCGTGCCAAGGAAACCGGCTACAAACAAGTTGGCGGGCTGGTGGTACAGCTCCAGCGGCGAGCCGACCTGTTCGATGCGCCCGCTGTTGAGCACCACCACCTTGTCGGCCAGGGTCATGGCCTCAACCTGATCGTGGGTCACGTAGATCATCGTCGCTTGCAGCTCTTTATGCAGGCGCGCCAGCTCCAGGCGCATCTGCACGCGCAGCGCGGCGTCGAGGTTGGACAGCGGTTCGTCGAACAGGAAGATCTTCGGGTTGCGCACAATCGCCCGGCCAATGGCCACGCGCTGGCGCTGGCCGCCCGACAGCTGCTTGGGCTTGCGCTCCAGCAGCGGGCCGAGTTCGAGGATGCGCGCGGCTTCGCTGACCTTGCTCTCTACCAGCTTCTTGTCGACGCCGGCCAGATCCAGGGCAAAGGACATGTTCTTGCGCACGCTCATATGCGGGTACAAGGCGTAGGTCTGGAACACCATCGCCAGGTCGCGCTTGGCCGGGGTCACTTCGGTGATGTCGCGGCCATCCAGTTCGATGGTGCCCTCGCTGACTTCTTCGAGGCCGGCGATCAGGCGCAGCAGGGTGGATTTGCCGCAGCCCGACGGGCCGACGAAGACCACGAATTCCTTGTCGTTCACCTCAAGGTCGATGCCCTTGATGATGGAGAAACCTTCGAAGCCTTTTTGCAGATTCTTGATTTTCAGGTTGGCCATGATGGGCCTCCGCTTGGAATTATTATTTAACAGCGCCGAAGGACAAACCGCGCACCAGCTGTTTCTGGCTGACCCAGCCAAAGATCAGGATCGGCGCACAGGCGAGGGTCGACACGGCGGACAATTTGGCCCAGAACAAGCCTTCGGGGCTGGAGTAGGAGGCGATCAGCGCGGTCAACGGCGCGGCATTCGACGAGGTCAGGTTCAGCGACCAGAACGCCTCGTTCCAGCACAGGATCAACGACAGCAGCACCGTTGAGGCCAGGCCACCCTTGGCAATCGGCAGCAGCACGCGGACCATTTCCTGCCACAGGGTGGCGCCGTCGAGGCGGGCGGCTTCAAGGATGTCCTTGGGGATGTCCTTGAAGTAGGTGTAAACCATCCACACCACAATCGGCAGGTTGATCAGGGTGTAGATGATGATCAGCGCGATGCGCGTATCCAGCAGACCAAAGCTCTTGGCCAGCAGGTAGATCGGCATCAGCACGCCCACCGGTGGCAGCATCTTGGTCGACAGCATCCACAGCAGCGTGCCCTTGGTGCGCTGGGTTTCGTAGAAGGCCATGGAGTAGGCCGCCGGCACCGAGATCAGCAGGCACAGGGCCGTGGCGCTGAAGGAAATCACCACCGAGTTCCAGGCGTAGGCGAAGTAGTTGCTGCGCTCGTTGATGTGCAGGTAGTTCTCCAGCGTCGGCGTGAAGATGAACTGCGGCGGCGTGGCGAACGCGTCGATTTCGGTCTTGAAGCTGGTCAGCACCATCCAGAAGATCGGGAAGAAGATCAGGATCGCGATGGCCCAGGCCAACGTGCCGAGCAACAGGCTTTGCAGGCGGCGGGATTGTTGAAGCGTCATGGCGCGGCCCTCAAGGCTTGTCAGTCAGGTTTTTGCCGATCATCCGCACCAGGATGATCGCCGCGATATTGGCGATGACCACGGCAATCAAGCCGCCGGCCGAGGCCATGCCCACGTCGAACTGCACCAGCGCCTGGTTGTAGATCAGGTAGGCGAGGTTGGTGGACGCGTAGCCGGGGCCACCGTTGGTGGTGGTGAAGATTTCGGCGAACACCGAGAGCAGGAAGATCGTCTCGATCATCACCACCACGGCAATCGGGCGGGCCAGGTGCGGCAGGGTCAGGTGCCAGAAAATCGCGATGGCGCCGGCACCGTCCAGGCGTGCGGCTTCCTTTTGTTCCTGGTCGAGGGACTGCATGGCGGTCATCAGCAGCAGGATGGCGAACGGCAGCCATTGCCAGGACACAATGATGATGATCGACAGCAACGGGTAATGTGCGAGCCAGTCCACGGGTTCTGCGCCAAAGAACTTCCACACGGCGGCGAGAATCCCCGACACCGGATGGAAAATCAGGTTCTTCCAGATCAGCGCACCGACGGTGGGCATGATGAAGAACGGCGAGATCAGCAATACCCGCACCAGGCCGCGACCGAAGAACTCACTGGCTTCGAGCAGGGCGCTGATCAACACGCCCAGCACCACGCTGATCAGCAGCACGCTGCCCACCAGCAACAGGGTGTTGGTGGCGCCGGGCAAGAAGCCCGAATCGGTGATGAAGTAGGTGAAGTTTTCCAGCCCGACGAATTGGTTTTCACCGGGGTAGAGCAGGTTGTAGCGGATCAGCGAAAAGTACAGGGTCATGCCCAGCGGCACGATCATCCACAGCAGCAGCAAGGCCACCGAGGGGCTGACAAGGAACCAGCCGGGGTTGGCCAGGCGGTTTTTGGCGGGTGTATTCATAGTATTCAAGGCCAGTCAGATACATACAGAATCTGCGTCGGATCGCGGTCAATGTGGGAGCTGGCTTATGTGGGAGCTGGCTTGCCTGCGATGGCATCTACTCGGCTTAACTGACAAACCGAGGTGTCTGCATCGCAGGCAAGCCAGCTCCCACCTAAAAGCTGCTACCTCATGAAACGGTTCCCACATTTACAGGGGGGAGGCGGCTTTATTTGGGATATCCGGCCCGCTTCATTTCCCGCTCGGTGGTGGTCTGCGCAGCGGTCAGTGCAGCATCCACTGTCTGCTGACCGGTCAACGCCCCCGAGAAGAACTTGCCGACCTGGGTGCCAATCGCCTGGAACTCAGGAATGGTCACCAACTGGATCCCGATATACGGCACCGGCTTGAGCGTCGGCTTGGTCGGGTCCGCGACTTTCAGCGATTCCAGGGTTACTTTGGCAAACGGCGCGGCCTTCATGTACTCGTCGCTGTAGGTCGAGGTCCGGGTGCCCGGTGGGACGTTGGCCACGCCATCGGTCTTGGCCACCAATTCGCCGTATTCCTTGGACGTCGCCCAGCTGGCAAACACCTTGGCAGCATCCTTGGCTTTGGAACTGGTGGGGATCGCCAGGCTCCAGGAGTACAGCCACGAGGTGCCCTTGTCGGTCTTTTCGTGCGGGGCGAAGGTAAAGCCGACGTGGTCAGCCACCTTGCTCTGGGTTTTGTCGGTGACAAACGAGCCGGCCACGCTGGCATCGACCCAGATCGCACACTTGCCGCTGTTGAACAGGGCGAGGTTTTCGTTGAAACCGTTACTTGAGGCGCCCGGCGGGCCGGATTTCTTCATGTTGTCGACGTAGAAGTTCAGCGCGTCCTTCCACTCTGGCCCGTTGAATTCCGGCTGCCATTTCTCATCGAACCAGCGCGCCCCGTAGCCGTTGGCCAGGGTGGTGATGAGCGCCATGTTCTCGCCCCAACCGGCTTTGCCGCGCAGGCACAGGCCGTATTGCTCTTTGGTTTTGTCGGTGAGTTTGCTGGCGAATTCGCCGATCTGCGTCCAGGTCGGGTGCTCGGGCATGGTCAGCCCGGCGTCCTTGAACAGGTCGGTGCGGTAATAAGTGATCGAGCTTTCGGCGTAGAACGGCAGGGCGTACAGCGAACCCTTGACCGACAAACCGTCACGCACCGAAGGGAATACATCATCGAGGTCGTAGGAGGCTGGCAGGTCCTTCATCGGCTCCAGCCAACCTTTGGCGCCCCACAGTGCAGCTTCGTACATGCCGATGGTCAACACGTCGAACTGCCCGCCCTGGGTGGCGATGTCGGTGGTCAGGCGTTGGCGCAGGACGTTTTCTTCAAGCACCACCCAGTTCAACTTGATCTCCGGGTGCTCGGCCTCGAAGGTTTTCGAGAGCTTTTGCATGCGGATCATGTCGCTGTTGTTGACGGTGGCAATGGTCAGGGTTTGCGCGCCAAGGCTGACGGCGCTGATAGTCAAGCAGGTAGAGGCAAGCAGAACGTTTGCTATGAACTTCATCGCGCACTCCGTTTCCGCGCCCAGGGGGCTACAGAAGGACAGTTATTGTTGTTGTGTCTTCCTACAGGGAGTCAGGAAGAGTGTGCGGTTGATTACAGCCTTGAAATGGGGTTGTGACAAATCCTTGGGAGCACTGGGACTGATACTTTTTTGCACTCGGTTGCTGATCGTTCCCACGCTCTGCGTGGGAACGCATCCCGTGACGCTCTGCGTCACCGTCGCGCAGGACTGACGGCGGGACGCGGAGCGTCCGCAGCGGCATTCCCACGCAGAGCGTGGGAACGATCAGGTTAAGCGAGGTTCTGCTCGGTCAATCGCTGCACCGCCAGGCGGCGGTAGTGGGAAGGGGTCATGCCTTTAAGTTGCTGGAAGCGCCGGTTGAAGTTGGAAATGTTGTTGAAACCCGATTCGAAGCACACATCCGTCACCGCTTTATCACCATCAGCCAACAACTCGCACGACTTGCTGATACGCAACCGATTGACGAATTCGATAAACGTGCGCCCGGTGGCCTGTTTAAACACCCGCGAAAAATAGGTGGGCTTCATCCCCAGGTATTCCGCCACTTCCTCCAGCGACAATTCCCGCGCGTAGTGGGCAAAGATGTAGTCCACCGCACGGTTGGTGCGGTCGATGCTGTGCTCATCGGCCAGTTGCGGCGTGGTGGCGCCCGACAGCAACTGGTAGTCCTCACACGCGCTCAGCACTTCCAGCAGGATAAAAAAGTGCCCCAGTCGCGCCATACCCTGGGCATCCTCGATGCGTTGCATCAAGGTCATGGCCTGGGCGATGGTGTGTTTGCAGCGGAATTCGATGCCGTACTGCGCGCGCTCCAGCAGCGGTGCCAGGCTTTTCAGTTCAGCGAAGATGTGGCTACCGCTTTCAAACAGGTCATCGGTGAAGTTCACCAGCATGTCGCGCTTGGGCACTACCTCATCTTCCTCCACCTGGCTGATCCAGTTGTGGGGCAGGTTGGGGCCGGTGAGGAACAGGCTCTCCGGGTAGAAATTGCCGATATAGTCGCCGATAAACACCTTGCCAGAGCTGGCGACGATCAGGTGCAGCTCATATTCCTTGTGGAAATGCCAGCGCACCAGCGGGCAGGGGAAGCCGTGCTGGCGATAGATGATGGACAGACCGTTGTGGTCGTCCATCAGCTCGTAGGAAGGGTCGGTAATGCGCGCTGCTCGGGTCATGCTGCCGTCGCTTTATTGTTGGTTGCGACCCGAATAATGCCCCTATGCGTGTAAGGCTGCCAGCGCCGATGTTTATACGACGCGGTTTTTCGCCTCGATCCACTGCGACATGTATTGCGTACTTTTATGGGCATGGTGGCGCAGCATGCTGCCGGTGAAGTTGTCCCGGCGATGGGCGGCGAGGTTTTGCCGGCATTGCTCAAGGCACGCCAGCAGCGCCGGAGCGTGGAGGGCGATGTCGTAGCGCCGCGCGAGCAATTGGCGGCCCTGTTCCTGGGCTTCGGTCCAGCGCTCGCGGTCCTGATACAGCGCCACGGCCGCCGTCGCCAGCGCCTCTGCGCTCTGCTCGATGGCACCCGGCCACGGTTGCTCATCGCCCATGGCTTCGGCGCCGATCGGCGTGGTGATATTCGGCGTGCCGCAGAGCATGCCGTCCGCCAGCTTGCCCTTGATCCCGGCCCCAAAGCGCAACGGCGCCAGGCAGATGCGCGCGGCGCCCATTACCTGCAACGCATCCTCGGCCCAGTTCATCACATGAAATCCTTGCGCCGGATTGTGCAGCGCAGTGGCCTTGGGCGGTGTGTACGAACCGTAGATATGCAACTGCGCGCCCGGCAGCTGCTGGCGGATCAACGGCCACAGGCTGTTCTTCATCCACAGCACGGCATCCCAGTTGGGCGCGTGACGGAAGTTGCCGATGCTGAGGAAGTGCGCGCGGTCCTCAAACGGGGCGAAGGGCGCGGTGGGCACCTCCAGCATCAGCGGGCACCAGTGGAGCAGGGCGGCGGGCACCTTGAACTGCTCGGTGAGCAGGCGGGCTTCGATGTCGGAGATCATCAGGCTGATATCACAACGGTAAATCGCCGCGATTTCGCGCTTGGCGATGTCGGTGTCGGCCATCAACTGGAACTCTTCCTCGAGAGCCGGGGCGAAGAGGGCGCTGAAATCATCGCTATCGGGGTTGGCCTTGAGGTGGTTTTTCAGGCGCTGCTGGCGAGCGTCGCGCAGGCTTTGCAGGTCGCAGGTTTCGAGGACGCGCAGGGCGTCGGGGCAGTGCTTTTCGACGCGCCAGCCGAACTGTTCTTCCATCATGAAACGGTCGAACAGCACGATATCCGGGGCGAGTTCGCGGATGAAGTCATCGAAGCTGCTGTTGTTGAGTTCGATGGCGCGTTCGGCGATGCCCAGCGCTTGCAGGTCGGCCTTGTGTTCGCCCAGTGCGGCGGGGCTGCTGAAGGTAATGTCCCAACCTTGCGTAAGAAACGTCTCGAGTATTTGCATCATATGCCCGCCCGCGGCCGAGGAACGCGGTTCCGGCCAGACATAACCAATGACCAGGACTTTGGTGGCAGGCTGATTCATCAACAACGGTTTCCTTGAAGGAGGGGCGAAAAGCGCGCAATTAAACCACAACCACGTCGCATGACAATTTGTGTCTGGCGGTAGGTAGTCCTCGCGCTTTGTGGTTAACTTCGGCCTCTCGAATTCGTTTAACCCAACACAGCAAAAGGATTCCGTTCATGGCTCAAGTCACTCTCCGTGGTAACCCTGTCCAGGTTGAAGGCGATCTGCCACAAGTCGGCAGCCAAGCCGCTGATTTCACCCTGACTGCCGGCGATCTGTCGGACGCCACCCTGGCCACTTTCGCCGGCAAGCGCAAAATTCTGAACATCTTCCCAAGCGTCGATACCCCGACCTGCGCGACCTCGGTGCGCAAGTTCAACGCCCAGGCCAACGACGTGGCCAACACCGTTGTACTGTGCATCTCCTCGGACCTGCCATTTGCCCAGGCGCGTTTCTGCGGTTCCGAAGGCCTGGAAAACGTGAAGAACCTGTCGGACTTCCGCAGTGCCGCGTTCTCCGAAGACTACGGCGTGAACATCGTTGATGGCCCGCTGCGCAGCCTGACCGCCCGTGCGGTGGTTGTACTGGACGAAAACGATAAAGTCCTGCACAGCGAACTGGTCGCCGAAATCGGCCAAGAGCCAAACTACGAAGCAGCCCTGGCTGTTTTGAAGTAACTGTATCTGCGTATGACTGTCGTCTGGCAGTAACACGCGTGCTACATGATTGCGGCCTGGCCTAGTCCAGGCCGTTTTCATTTAAGGGTCAAACGCTTAGCTGAATTAGCCAATGGACTAAGGTCAGAAGTTAAAAGTTGTAAGCCCAAGGTAAATAGCCGGTAAAGGCGCTTCTCTAAACGCGCTCCAGTGCTTATCTTTCAGCCTCCCAAAGAAGAAGCTCTCGCGCCCAATGGTTGATCAATCCATGCAATCGTCCCCCCGTAAGTCCCGCCGCTGGCTGTTTGGCCTGCTTGTGCTGCTGGTTATCGCCGGCCTGTGCTGGAAATTCTGGCCCGCCAGCCACAAGGACGCCACCGCCCAGGCGCCAGCCGGGCGTGCCGGCAAGTCGGGGATGATGCGCCCGGGCTTCGGCGGTGCTGCCGGTCCGGTGCCGGTGCGCGTGGCCCCGGCGGTGCTCGGTGAGTTCCCGGTGTACTACAAGGCATTGGGGACAGTGACCGCACTCAACACCATTAATGTGCGCAGTCGGGTCGGCGGTGAGTTGGTGAAGATCGCCTTCGAAGAAGGGCAGATGGTCAAGGCCGGCGACCTGCTGGCCGAGATCGACCCGCGCAGCTACCAGAACGCCTTGCTCCAGGCACAGGGCACGCTGTTGCAGAACCAGGCGCAGTTGAAGAACGCCCAGGTGGATGTCGAGCGTTATCGCGGCCTGTATGCCCAGGACAGTATTGCCAAGCAGACCCTGGACACCGCCGAAGCGCTGGTCCTGCAATACCAGGGCACGGTCAAGACCAATCAGGGCGCGGTGGATGACGCCAAGCTCAACCTGGAATTCACCAAGATCCGCGCGCCCATCGGTGGCCGTGTCGGCTTGCGCCAGGTGGACGTGGGCAACCTGGTGGCGGCGAACGACACCACGTTTATCGCCGTGATCACCCAGACCCAACCGATCAACGTGGTCTTCACCCTGCCGGAAAACACCCTGGACACCGTGCTCACCCGCTACCACGCCGGCAACAAGCTGCCCGTGGAAGCCTGGGACCGTGGCGACGTGAAGAAACAGGCCGTCGGTGTGCTGCAAAGCCTGGACAACCAGATCGACGTGACCACCGGCACCCTGAAATTCAAAGGGCGCTTCGATAACAAGGACCAGGCGCTGTTCCCCAACCAGTTCGTCAATGTGCACCTGCTCGCCGACACCCTGCACAACGTCGTACTGGCGCCATCCGCTGCGATCCAGTTCGGCAACAACGGCACCTTTGTCTACAAGCTCGATGGCGACAAGAAGGTCAAGATCCAACCCCTGGTCATCGGTGACACCGACGGCGACAACACTGTGATTAAAGAAGGCCTGGTGGCCGGTGATCGCGTGGTGCTGGAAGGCACCGACCGCTTGAAGGACGGCAGTGAGATCGAAGTGGTCAACGACAGCACTGAAGTGCTGACCACCCCGACCGAGCACCTGCAAGGCAAGCCTGCGGCGAAAGGGGAGACCGGCACCACCGCCGGCAAGGCGCAAAAGGTCGGTTCATGAACCTGTCGCGGCTGTTTATTCTTCGCCCGGTCGCCACCACGCTGAGCATGCTCGCCATTGTGTTGGCCGGCATCATCTCGTATCGCCTGTTGCCGGTGTCGGCGTTGCCCCAGGTGGATTACCCGACCATCCGCGTGATGACCCTGTACCCCGGCGCCAGCCCGGACGTGATGACCAGTGCCGTGACCGCGCCGCTGGAGCGCCAGTTCGGGCAAATGCCCGGCCTCACGCAAATGGCGTCCACCAGCTCCGGTGGCGCGTCGGTGCTGACCCTGCGCTTCAACCTCGACGTCAATATGGACGTCGCCGAGCAACAGGTGCAGGCCGCGATCAACGCCGCCACCAACCTGTTGCCCAAGGACCTGCCGGCGCCGCCGGTGTACAACAAGGTCAACCCGGCCGATACCCCGGTGCTGACCCTGGCGGTCACGTCCAAGACCATGCTGCTGCCCAAGCTCAATGACCTGGTCGATACGCGCATGGCGCAGAAAATCGCGCAGATCAGCGGCGTCGGCATGGTCAGCATCGCGGGTGGCCAGCGCCAGGCGGTGCGTATCAAGGTCAATCCCGAGGCCCTGGCGGCGAATGGCTTGAACCTGTCGGATGTGCGCACCTTGATCGCCGCATCCAACGTCAACCAGCCCAAGGGCAACTTCGACGGCCCGACCCGCGTGTCGATGCTCGATGCCAACGACCAGTTGGTCTCGCCCCAGCAATACGCCGAACTGATCCTGGCCTACAACAACGGCGCGCCACTGCGCCTGAAAGACGTAGCGCAGATCGTCGATGGCGCCGAAAACGAACGCCTCGCCGCTTGGGCCAATGAAAACCAGGCCGTGCTCCTGAACATCCAGCGCCAGCCCGGCGCCAACGTAATCGAGGTAGTGGACCGCATCAAGGCGCTGCTGCCGAGCATCACCGACAACCTGCCGGCCGGCCTCGACGTGCTGGTGCTGACCGACCGCACCCAGACCATCCGCGCCTCCGTCACCGACGTGCAACACGAATTGCTCATCGCCATTGCCCTGGTGGTGATGGTGACCTTCCTGTTCCTGCGCCGGGTCAGCGCGACGATCATTCCGTCCATCGCGGTGCCGTTGTCGCTGGTGGGCACCTTTGGCGTGATGTACCTGGCCGGGTTCTCCATCAACAACCTGACGCTGATGGCCCTGACCATCGCCACCGGGTTTGTGGTGGACGATGCCATCGTGATGCTGGAGAACATCTCCCGTTATATCGAAGAAGGCGAGACGCCGCTGGCCGCCGCGCTCAAGGGCGCCAAGCAGATCGGCTTCACCCTGATCTCCCTGACCCTGTCGCTGATCGCCGTATTGATCCCATTGTTGTTCATGGCCGACGTGGTTGGGCGCTTGTTCCGCGAATTTGCCATCACCCTGGCGGTGGCGATCCTGATTTCCCTGGTGGTCTCGCTGACCCTCACGCCGATGATGTGCGCGCGCCTGCTCAAGCGTGAGCCCAAGGAAGAGGAACAAAGCCGTTTCTACAAGGCCAGCGGCGCCTGGATCGACTGGATGATCGAAGCCTACGGGCGCAAGTTGCAGTGGGTGCTCAAGCACCAGCCGCTGACCCTGCTGGTGGCCATCGCCACCCTCGGCCTTACCGTGGTGTTGTACCTGGTGGTGCCCAAGGGCTTCTTCCCGGTGCAGGACACCGGCGTGATCCAGGGCATTTCCGAGGCACCACAGTCGATTTCCTTCGCGGCCATGAGCCAGCGCCAGCAGGAGCTGGCCAAGATCATCCTGGCCGACCCGGCGGTGCAAAGCCTGTCGTCCTATATCGGTGTGGATGGCGATAACGCCACCCTCAACAGCGGGCGTTTGCTGATCAACCTCAAGCCCCACGGCCAGCGCGACTTGAGCGCAGCCGAGGTGATTACCCGCCTGCAACCGGAACTCGACAAGCTGGTGGGCATCCGCCTGTTTATGCAGCCGGTGCAGGATTTGACCATCGAAGACCGCGTCAGCCGTACCCAATACCAGTTCAGCATGTCATCGCCAGACGCCGACCTGTTGGCGCTGTGGAGTGACAAACTGGTGCACGCCTTGAGCCAGTTGCCGGAACTCACCGACGTCGCCAGCGACCTACAAGACAAGGGGTTGCAGGTGTTCCTGGTGATCGACCGCGATGCCGCCTCGCGCCTGGGCGTGACAGTGTCGACCATCACCGACGCGCTGTACGACGCCTTCGGCCAGCGGCAGATTTCCACGATCTACACCCAGGCCAGCCAGTACCGCGTGGTGTTGCAGGCGCAATCCGGCGAAACCCTCGGCCCGGATGCGCTGAACCAGATCCACGTGAAAACCACGGATGGTGGCCAGGTGCGCCTGTCCAGCCTGGCTCGGGTCGAACAGCGCCAGGCGCAGTTGGCTATCGCGCATATCGGCCAGTTCCCGGCGGTGATGATGTCGTTCAACCTGGCCCCAGGCGTCGCGCTGGGCAAAGGCGTGGAACTGATCAACCAGACCCAGAAAGACATCGGCATGCCGGTGGGCGTACAGACCCAGTTCCAGGGCGCAGCCCAGGCGTTCGAAGCGTCGTTGTCGAGCACCTTGCTGCTGATCCTGGCAGCGGTGGTGACCATGTACATCGTGCTCGGCGTGCTCTACGAGAGCTATATCCACCCGATCACCATTCTGTCGACCTTGCCGTCGGCGGCGGTGGGTGCCTTGTTGGCGTTGCTGCTCAGCGGCAATGACCTGGGCATGATCGCGATCATCGGCATCATTTTGCTGATCGGTATCGTGAAAAAGAACGCGATCATGATGATCGACTTCGCCCTCGATGCTGAACGCAACCAGGGCCTCGACCCGCAGACGGCGATTTACCAGGCTGCGTTGCTGCGCTTCCGGCCGATCCTGATGACCACATTGGCCGCGCTGTTTGGCGCGGTGCCGTTGATGCTGGCCACGGGCTCGGGCGCGGAATTGCGTCAACCCCTGGGCCTGGTGATGGTCGGCGGTTTGTTGGTGAGCCAGGTGTTGACCCTGTTCACCACGCCGGTGATCTACCTGTACTTCGACCGCCTCGGTCGGCGCTGGCGCAAAGAGCCGCAAAGCCTGGAGCCGGTTGAGTCATGAACCTGTCCGGACCGTTTATTCGCCGGCCGGTAGCCACCATGCTGCTGAGCCTGGCGATCATGTTGCTGGGCGGGGTGAGCTTCAACCTGCTGCCGGTGTCGCCGCTGCCGCAGATCGACTTTCCGGTGATCGTGGTCTCGGCGAGCTTGCCCGGGGCCAGCCCCGAGGTGATGGCATCGACCGTGGCGACGCCGCTGGAGCGCTCGTTTGGGGCGATCGCCGGCATCACCACCATGAGCAGTAACTCCAGCCAGGGCTCGACACGGGTGATCCTCGCGTTCGACTCCGACCGTGATATCAACGGCGCCGCGCGGGAAGTGCAGGCGGCCATCAATGCCTCGCGCAACCTGCTGCCCAGCGGTATGCGCAGCATGCCGACCTACAAGAAGATCAACCCGTCCCAGGCACCGATCATGGTGCTGTCGCTGACCTCGGACGTGTTGCAGAAGGGCCAGCTGTACGATTTGGCCTCGACGATCCTCTCGCAAAGCCTGTCCCAGGTGCCCGGCGTGGGTGAAGTGCAGATCGGCGGCAGCTCCCTGCCGGCGGTGCGCATCGAACTGGAGCCCAAGGCCCTCGACCAGTACGGCGTGGCCCTCGACGATGTGCGCAACACCATCGCCAATGCCAACCAGCGCCGACCCAAGGGCTCCCTGGAAGACAGCGAGCGCAACTGGCAGATCCAGGCCAATGACCAGCTGGAAAAGGCCAAGGACTATGAACCGCTGTTGATCCGCTACCAGAACGGCGCGGCCCTGCGCCTGGGCGATGTGGCGAAAATCAGCGACGGCGTGGAAGACCGCTACAACAGTGGTTTCTTCAATAATGATGCGGCGGTGCTGCTGGTGATCAACCGCCAGTCCGGCGCCAACATCATCGAGACCGTCCGCCAGATCAAGGCCCAGCTGCCGGCGTTGCAGGCGGTGCTACCGTCCAGCGTCAAGCTCAACCTGGCCATGGACCGATCGCCGGTGATCACCGCGACCCTGCATGAAGCCGAGATGACCTTGCTGATTGCCGTGGCCCTGGTAATCCTGGTGGTGTACCTGTTCCTCGGCAACTTCCGCGCGTCGCTGATCCCGACGCTGGCGGTGCCGGTGTCGCTGGTGGGCACCTTTGCGGTGATGTACCTGTTTGGCTTCTCGTTGAACAACTTCTCGTTGATGGCGCTGATCCTCGCCACCGGCCTGGTGGTGGACGATGCCATCGTGGTGCTGGAGAACATTTCCCGGCATATCGACGACGGCGTGCCACCGATGAAAGCGGCGTACCTGGGGGCCCAGGAAGTCGGTTTTACCTTGCTGTCGATGAACGTGTCGCTGGTGGCGGTGTTCCTGTCCATCCTGTTTATGGGCGGGATCGTCACCAACCTGTTCCGCGAGTTTTCCATCACCTTGTCGGCGGCGATCATTGTCTCGCTGATTGTCTCGCTGACCTTGACCCCGATGCTCTGCGCGCGCTGGCTCAAGCCCCATGTCAAAGGCCAGATGACCGGCTTGCAACGCTGGAGCCAGAAGGTCAACGACCGCATGGTGGCCGGCTACGCCACCAGCCTCGACTGGGTGCTGCGTCACCGCCGCCTGACTCTGCTCAGCCTGTTGATCACCGTGGGCGTGAATATCGCGCTGTACGTGGTGGTGCCCAAGACGTTCATGCCGCAGCAGGACACCGGCCAGTTGATCGGCTTTGTGCGCGGCGATGACGGCCTGTCGTTCAATGTGATGCAGCCGAAGATGGAGACGTTCCGCGTGGCCGTGCTCAAGGACCCGGCCGTGCTGAGCGTGGCCGGCTTCATCGGCGGCAACAACGGCACCAATAACGCGGTGATGCTGGTGCGCCTCAAGCCCATCAGCGAGCGCAAAATCTCGGCCCAGGCGGTGATCGAGCGCCTGCGCAAGAACGTGCCGCTGGTGCCGGGTGGGCGGTTGTTCCTGATGGCCGACCAGGACCTGCAATTTGGTGGCAGCCGCGACCAGAGCAGCGCGCAGTATTCCTACATCCTGCAAAGCGGTGACCTGGCCGCGTTGCGCCTGTGGTACCCGAAAGTGGTCAGCGCCTTGCGCGAGCTGCCGGAACTGACCGCCATCGACGCCCGCGAAGGCCGTGGTGCGGCGCAGGTCACGCTGATTGTCGACCGCGACCAGGCCAAACGCCTGGGCATCGACATGAATATGGTCACGGCGGTGCTGAACAACGCCTACAGCCAGCGGCAGATTTCCACCATCTATGACAGCCTCAACCAGTACCAGGTGGTGATGGAGGTCAACCCGAAGTATGCCCAGGACCCGATCACCCTGAACCAGATGCAGGTGATCACCTCCACTGGCGCGCGGGTGCCGCTGTCGACCATCGCCCATTACGAGAACAGCCTGGCGGACGACCGCGTCAGCCACGAAGGCCAGTTCGCCTCGGAGAACATTGCCTTCGACATGGCCCCAGGGGTCACGGTGGAGCAGGGCACGGCCGCCATCGAGCGGGCAATTGCCAAGGTCGGCTTGCCGGAAGACGTGATTGCCAAGATGGCCGGCACCGCCGATGCCTTCGCCGCGACGCAAAAGGGCCAGCCGTTCATGATCCTTGGCGCGTTGGTGGCGGTGTACCTGGTGTTGGGCATTCTGTATGAAAGCTACATTCACCCGCTGACCATCCTCTCGACCCTGCCGTCGGCGGGTGTTGGCGCGTTGCTGTCGATCTACCTGCTGGGGGGCGAGTTCAGCCTGATTTCCCTGTTGGGCTTGTTCCTGCTGATTGGCGTGGTGAAGAAAAACGCGATCCTGATGATCGACCTCGCCCTGCAACTGGAGCGTCATGACGGCATGAGCCCACTGGAATCGATCCGCAGCGCCTGCCTGCTGCGCTTGCGGCCGATCCTGATGACCACGCTGGCGGCGATCCTCGGCGCGCTGCCGCTGTTGCTCGGCACCGCCGAAGGCGCAGAAATGCGCCAGCCCCTGGGCCTGACCATTATCGGCGGCCTGGTGTTCAGCCAGATCCTGACCCTTTACACCACTCCGGTGGTTTACCTCTATCTCGACCGCGCGCGCCATCGCTTCAATGCCTGGCGTGGCGTGCGTACCGATGCTGCCCTGGACACTGCGCTATGACCGATTTCCCGAAGACAAGCCAGAAACTGTTGGTGACGGTGCTGTGTGGCCTGTTGCTCAGCGCCTGCGCCATTGGCCCGGATTACAAGCGTCCGGACGTGGTTGAACCGGTGCAGTTCAAGGAAGCCCAGGGCTGGCGCCAGGCCACGCCGAGCGACGCCCTGGCCCGTGGCGCGTGGTGGGAGCTGTACGGCGACCGCCAGCTCAACGACCTGGTGGTGCGCCTGAACACCTCCAACCAGACCGTGGCCCAGGCCGAGGCGCGTTTTCGCCAGGCCCAGGCCCAGGTGCGCAGCGCCCGTGGTGCGTTTTTTCCCACGGTTGACCTGAGCGCCGGGAAAACCCGCGCCAGCCAGGGCACCGGCAGCAGCAACGCCAGCCTCAGCAGTTCCAGCAGTGGCATCCGCGATACCCTCAACGCGCAACTGGGGGTGAGTTGGGAGGCGGACGTCTGGGGCAAATTGCGCCGTGGCCTGGAAGCCAACGACGCCACCGCCCAAGCCAGTTCCGCAGACTTGGCGGCGATGCGCCTGAGCCAGCAGTCGGAGTTGGTGCAAAACTACCTGCAACTGCGGGTGATGGATGAGCAGACCCGCTTGCTGCAAGCCACGCTGGATACCTACCAGCGCTCGCTGCAAATGACCGAAAACCAATACCGCGCCGGCGTCTCCGGCAAGGATGCGGTGGCCCAGGCGCAAACCCAGCTCAAGTCCACCCAGGCCAGCCTGATCGACCTGATCTGGCAGCGTGCCCAGCTGGAAAACGCGATTGCCGTATTGATCGGCGAGGCGCCGGCCAACTTCAAGCTGGCGGTGAGCAACGACATCCCGGCGCTGCCGCAGATCCCCGTGAGCCTGCCGTCGCAACTGCTTGAACGCCGCCCGGACATCGCTTCGGCCGAACGCTCGGTGATCGCTGCCAACGCCAATATCGGCGTGGCCAAGGCCGCCTACTACCCGGACCTGAGCCTGAGCCTGGCCGGGGGGTATTCCAGCAGCACCTACGCCGACTGGATCAGCCTGCCGAACCGCTTCTGGTCGGTAGGCCCGAAACTCGCCATGACCCTGTTCGACGGCGGCCAACGCTCGGCCGAAGTCGATCGCACCGTGGCCAGCTATGACGAGACCGTGGCCAAGTACCGCCAGACCGTGCTGGACGGTTTCCGCGAAGTGGAAAACTACATGGTCCAGCTCAAGGTGCTGGAAGACGAAGCCGTGGTCAGCAATGAAGCGCTGGACGCCGCCCGTGAATCGTTGCGCCTGACCCAGAACCAGTACAAGGCCGGGCTGATTGCCTATCTGGATGTGGTGCAGGTACAGGCGACGGCGTTGAGTAATGAACGCACGGTGTTGACCTTGTTGCAGACGCGCCTGGTGGCGAGTGTGCAGCTGATTGCCGCGCTCGGCGGTGGCTGGGATGGCAAGACCGCAGTCGACGCAAAGGATTGACTGCAAACACGGACTAAATGTGGGAGCTGGCTTGTCGGGCCGCCGCATCGCTGCGATAGCGGTTTATCAGTGCCAGAAGTGTTGGCTGATGTACCGCTATCGCAGGCAAGCCAGCTCCCACAGGTTGACTCACTCGCCGCCGTATTCCGGGGGTTTTTGAGTCAGCCGATTGGCGTCAAAAAGGCAATGATGGCTATGCGCTAATTAATCAACTGTACAAGAATCTTTATCGCTACAATCGCCCGCTTTGCCACCTGGCACGGGCTTTTCAGGCCCGTCAGTCTTGAGAAGCCCCATGCTTATCGGTAGTTATTCTCCCTCGCTGGTCGTGATCTCCCTGTTCGTTGCGATCCTCGCGTCCTATACCGCGCTGGACCTGGCCGGCCGCATCGCGACCGCCAAGGGCCGCGCGGTGTTCTATTGGATGAGCGGTGGGGCCTTGGCCATGGGCGTGGGTGTGTGGTCCATGCACTTTATCGGCATGCTCGCGCTGCGCTTGCCGTTTGCCCTGGGCTTTGACGTCGGTATCACGGCGTTGTCGTTGCTGATCGCCGTGCTGTCCTGCGGTTTTGCGTTATGGCTGGTCAACCAGCCGCGCTTGCCGGCCTGGCAGTTGGCGTTTGGTGCGCTGGTGATGGGCGCGGGCATCAGCAGCATGCATTACACCGGCATGGCTGCGATGCGCATGACCCCGGGCATCGACTACGACCCCACGCTGTTCAGCGCGTCATTATTAATCGCGGTGGTCGCCTCCGGCGCGGCGTTGTGGATTGCGTTCCACCTGCGGCGCAACACCCCTTACGTGCGCCTGATGCGCGGCGGTGCGGCGGTGGTGATGGGGCTGGCGATTGTCGGCATGCATTACACCGGCATGGCGGCCGCGCAATTTGCCGACGAGAGTTACTGCGGCGCGGCGCTGTCGGGCTTGAGTGGCAAAGGCCTGGACAACCTGGTGGTGGTCACCAGTCTGGCGGTCTTGGTGATTGCCTTGCTCACCTCGGTGCTGGACGCCCGCCTGGAGGCGCGCACCTCGGTACTGGCGGATTCCCTGAGCCTGGCCAACCAGGAACTGACCCACCTGGCCCTGCACGACACCCTGACCGGGCTGCCCAACCGCACCTTGCTCGCCGACCGGATTCAGCAGGCCATGCAGGCGGTCAACGAGAAGGGCGGCTGTTTTGCCCTGATGTTTATCGACCTGGACGGTTTCAAGCCGGTCAACGATGCCTTCGGCCACCACATGGGCGACCAGTTGCTGCGTGAAGTCGGCCTGCGCCTGCGTGAAGACCTGCGCAGCCAGGACACCCTGGCGCGCATCGGCGGCGATGAGTTTGTGTTGCTGGTGCGCCTGACCCAGCCGGACGACGCGTTGCGTCTCGCCGAGCGTCAGGTGGGCCTGGTCAACCGCGCGTTCAAGGTTGCCGAGCATGAGCTGAAAATCTCCGCCAGCGTGGGCATTGCGATCTACCCCGGCAACGGCGGCAACCCCCAGGAATTGCTGATGAACGCTGACGCCGCGATGTACCACGCCAAGGGCATGGGCAAGAACGGCTACAGTTTCTTCGATGTGTCGATGAACACCAACGCGCGCAAACAACTGCAACTGTTGCAGGACTTGCGCAATGCCGTCGAGCAACAGCAGTTTTGCCTGCACTACCAACCCAAGTTCGACGCCGTCAGCGGCATCCCGGTGGGCGCCGAAGCGCTGTTGCGCTGGGAGCATCCGCAGCAGGGCCTGCTGTTGCCGGCGACGTTTATCGAATTGGCGGAAAAGACCGGGCTGATCATTCCCATCGGCGAATGGGTGCTCAACGAAGCCTGTCGCCAGATGCGCCTGTGGTATGCGCAGGGCTATGAAGACTGGCGCATTGCCGTGAACCTGTCGGCGTTGCAGTTCTGTCACGCCGGGCTGGTCAAGAGCGTGGCCACGGCCCTGGACCGCCACCAGTTGCCGGCCAACAGCCTGACCCTGGAAATCACCGAAACCACCGCCATGAGCGATGCCGATGCGAGCATGACGGTGTTGCAGCAGCTGTCGGACATGGGCGTCGATCTGTCCATCGATGACTTCGGCACCGGTTATTCCAGCCTGATGTACCTCAAGCGCCTGCCGGCCAATGAGTTGAAGATCGACCGTGGCTTCGTGCGCGACCTGGAGCACGACGGCGACGATGCCGCTATCGTCTCGGCCATCGTCGCCCTGGGCCACGCCTTGGGGTTGCGCATCGTCGCCGAAGGGGTGGAGACCGATGTACAGCAGAATTTCCTCACACGGCTGGGCTGCAATTCCCTACAGGGCTACTTGCTCGGCCACCCGTTGCCGGCGGAGCGTTTCATGGCCGACATCCAGCGCGCCGAAGAACTCGTGGCGCCTGACAAAAGCCTGGGCTGACGGGTATTCTTGGATCCAACCCTAAACACCCGGTTGGATCAGGAGACCCCACCCATGGACAAAGTCGTCATCATCACCGGAGGCAGCCGCGGGATCGGCGCCGAGACGGCCTTGCTGGCTGCGCGCCAGGGCTATCGCATCTGCATCAACTTCCAGTCCGACGAGGCCGCTGCCCATCGCGTGCTGGAACAGGTCCGCGCATTGGGCGCGCAGGCCATTGCGGTGCGGGCTGATGTCAGTATCGAAGATGAAGTGATCGCGTTGTTCAATCGGGTCGATGCCGAGTTGGGGCGGGTCACCGCACTGGTCAACAACGCGGGCACCGTGGGGCACAAGTCGCGGGTCGATGAGATGTCCGAGTTTCGTATTCTCAAGATCATGAAAACCAATGTGTTGGGGCCGATCCTGTGCGCCAAGCATGCGGTGCTGCGCATGTCGCCCAAACATGGCGGGCAGGGCGGCAGTATCGTCAACGTGTCGTCGGTGGCGGCGCGCTTGGGTTCTCCGGGGGAATACGTGGATTACGCGGCGTCCAAGGGCGCGTTGGACACCTTTACCATTGGCCTGTCCAAGGAAGTGGCGGGTGAAGGCATCCGCGTGAACGCGGTGCGCCCCGGTTACATCTTTACCGACTTCCATGCCCTGAGCGGTGATCCGGATCGGGTCAGCAAGTTGGAATCCGGCATTCCCATGGCCCGTGGCGGGCGCCCGGATGAGGTGGCGGAGGCGATTGTCTGGTTGTTGTCGGATAAGGCGTCGTATACCACGGGGACGTTTCTGGATTTGGGGGGTGGTCGCTAGTTTTGTAGCGCCTGGGCCGACGCCATCGCGGGCAAGCCCGCTCCCACATTTGAAGGTGTTCGCAGTTCAAACTGTGGGAGCGGGCTTGCCCGCGATGGCGTCAGACAGGGCAACTCAATAACTCAGAACGACCGCACAATCCGCCCCAACGTCTCCATCGCCTTCTCCGACGCTTCCGTCCACGGGCTGCCATAGTTCAAGCGAATGCAATTCCTGAAGCGCTGGGTGGCCGAGAAGATCGGCCCCGGCGCGATGCTGATGCCCTGGGCCAGGGCCATCTGGAACAACTTCAACGAATCGGTCTGCTCCGGCAGCTCCAGCCACAGGAAGTAGCCGCCGGCTGGCTGGCTGACCCGTGTTTGTGCCGGGAAGTAGCGGGCAATGGCCGCGAGCATGGCGCTTTGCTGTTCTTCCAGGGCGTAACGCAACTTGCGCAGGTGGCGGTCGTAACCGCCGTGTTGCAGGTAATCGGCAATCGCCGCCTGGGCGGGCATCGACGGGCACAGTGAGGTCATCAGCTTCAAGCGTTCGACCTTTTGCGCATAGCGCCCGGCTGCTACCCAGCCCACGCGATATCCCGGCGCAAGGCTCTTGGCGAAGGAGCCGCAATGCAGCACCAGGCCCTCGGTGTCGAAGGCCTTGGCGGGTTTGGGTGGGTGTTGGCCGTAATAGAGTTCGGCGTACACATCGTCCTCGATCAGGGGCACCTGATGGCTGCGCAGCAGTTCTACCAGCGCCTGCTTTTTGGCTTCCGGCAGGGTTGCACCCATGGGGTTCTGGAAGCTGGTCATGGTCCAGCAGGCCTTGATCGGGTAGCGCTCCAGGCTTTGTGCGAGGGCGCCCAGGTCGATGCCGTCGCGTGGGTGTACGGGGATTTCCACGGCCTTGAGCTTCAAGCGCTCCAGCACTTGCAGGCAGGCATAGAACGCCGGGGCCTCGATGGCCACCAGGTCGCCGGGTTCGGTGACGGCTTGCAGGCACAGGTTCAGCGCTTCGAGGGCACCGTTGGTGATCAGTAGCTCTTCCATGGGCAGCATCAGGCCGCCGACCATGTAGCGCAGGGCAATTTGCCGGCGCAGTTGCGGGTTGCCCGGCGACATGTCGGTGACCACCAGGCGCGGGTCCATCTCGCGGCTGGCGCTCGCCAGGGAGCGGGCCAGGCGTGGCAGCGGGAACAGCATCGGGCTGGGGAACGCCGAGCCGAACGGCACGGTGTTGGGGTCTTTGATCGAGTCGAGCACGGAAAACACCAACTCGCTGACATCGACTTCGGTGGACTCGTGCACCTGTTCGCTCACCACCGGCTCGGAAAACGGGCTGGGCGCATGGGTGTTGACGAAGTAGCCGGAGCGCGGCCGCGCGCGGATCAGGCCGCGGCGTTCCAGCAGGTAGTAGGCCTGGAACACCGTGGACGGGCTGACGCCGTAGGTCTGGCTGGCGTAGCGCACCGACGGCACACGCTGGCCGGGGCCGAGTACGCCGGAGCGAATCAGTTCTGCAATGTCGTCGGCGAATTTTTCGTAGCGTTTCATGGGGGCCTTATTCGTCGCAGGGCAACATGTGGGAGCTGGCTTGCCTGCGATGACGGTGGCACATCCGGCATCGTTGTTGGCTGACTTGACGCTATCGCGGGCAAGCCCGCTCCCACAGGTGATCTCTATTGTTTGTTAGGTGTCAGCGGTTCAGCGGTGCTACGAAACGGCTATCGGCAGCACTGTAAACCCAGGGTTCATCCACGTCGGTAACCTTGAAGCGCAAGGTCTGCGAGCTGCTGGCCGGCTTATCCGCCAACAATGCCACCGACACCGGCACATCGCTGATTTCTCCCGGTGCCAGGCTGATCTCGGTCTTGCCTTGCAACTGGAAACCCTCGGCGTCCACCAGTTCCAGGCGGTAGTCCTGGCGCTGCTGGGTCTTGTTGATGACCTTGAGGCTGTAGATGTTTTCGATCAAGCCCTGGGCGTTCTCACGGAACATGCCACGGTCCTTGGTCACATCCAGCGACACCATCGGGCGCTGTACCAAGGCCACCACCAGCGCTGCGATCATCACCAGCAACACGGCACTGTAGCCGATCAGGCGCGGCCGTAGCAGATGGGTCTTGCCACCTTGCAGCTGATGTTCCGAGGTATAGCTGACCAGGCCACGGGCGTAGCCCATCTTGTCCATGATCGAGTCGCAGGCGTCGATGCACGCGGCGCAGCCGATGCACTCCATTTGCAAGCCGTCGCGGATGTCGATGCCGGTGGGGCAGACCTGCACGCACAGGTGGCAGTCGATGCAGTCGCCCAGGCCGACGTCGGCAGGTTTCACCTCGCGTTTGCGCGGGCCACGGCTTTCACCACGGGCTGCGTCGTAGGAAATGGTCAGGGTGTCCTTGTCGAACATCACGCTCTGGAACCGTGCATACGGACACATGTGCATGCACACCGCTTCACGCAGCCAGCCGGCATTAATGTAGGTGGCGCCGGTGAAAAACAGCACCCAGAACAGGCTCACACCACCCATTTGCCAGGTCAGCAATTCGGCAGCCAACGGGCGGATTGGTGTGAAGTAGCCGACAAACGTCAGGCCCGTCAGCACGCTGATACCCAGCCACAACGTGTGCTTGGCCGCGCGCCGTGCCAGTTTGTTCGGGCTCCACGGCGCGGCTTGCAGCTTGATGCGCTGGTTGCGTTCGCCTTCGGTGACTTTTTCGCACCACATGAACAGCCAGGTGAACGAGCTTTGTGGGCAGGTGTAGCCGCACCACACGCGGCCGGCAAATACGGTGATCGCAAACAGGCCGAAGGCGCAGATGATCAGCAGCGCCGAGAGCAGGATGAAATCCTGTGGCCAGAATGTCGCGCCAAAAATATGGAATTTACTTTCCGCCAAGTCCCACAGCACGGCTTGGCGCCCGCCCCAGTTCAGCCACACGGTGCCGAAAAAGGCCAGGAACAGAAAGCCTGCACCGCTCAAGCGCAAGGTGCGGAACAGGCCGGTGAAACTACGGGTGTGGATCAGGTTGTCGCTGGATTTGGCCTTCACCTTCTTTGGGTGTATCGGCTCAAAGGTTTCCACGGTTCGGACGGGGATTCTTTCGCTCATGGTCGTTCGCTCATCAGCCTCCATCAGGCAGAGGAACTATGCGCGCCGGTCTGTTTGCATAACAGACTCAGGTCTGTTGATAAAAAGCGGATCAGATGGGTTTGAGCGCGGTGCCTGCGTCAATGTGCTGCACCCCGTGGCGCCTGGGGTGCAGCTGGGTTTGAGGCGTGCTGATACAGATCAATCAAATCGCCGAAGCAGGCCCGCGCCGGGCTCAGGTCAGCAGGTTGCTCTGGCGCACCTCGCCAAACACCTTCACCACAAAGGGCGGCTCACCCGGGTTGGCGGAAACCGACACCACGCTCGTGTTGCTGCTTGCAGAGTGATCAATTTTGACTTCGCCGCTTGCCCCCGTGAACGTGTTGACGACCTGCAGGGGTTTGTTCAATTGTTTTTGAATGCCGGACAGGTCCAACGTGTCATCCGCCGCGAAGTTCCTGATTTCACTGGGCGCATCCAGGGTGGATTCGCTGGTGCGCCCGTAGCTGTAGGTTTTGCCTGGGGCGCGCCGCACATTGTTGACGTTGTCTTCACTCAACGCACTGCCAATAGTGTTCAAACCTTTGGCGGCGCTACTGGATTCGGAAAACTGTTGCGCCATGGCGGTTTTTTCGTCGCGCCATTGTTTGATGTTTTCGGCAATGCCTTCAACGCTGTCCCCCTCAAAGGCCTTTGTCAGCATCTCAATATTACGCAACTTGAGTTGGGCAATTTTTTCATCGGTCCTCTGCTGTCTGGTTTCAGCCAGGCAGCAATCCACCTCGTCTTTGTGCAAATGTTTGCCGAGCGCCTTCAGCTTCCTGGCGTTCGCTTCGCCATTGGGACCTTGCAACATCGCTTGGATTTTCCCGGGCGTCAGGTGCGCCCGAATCTGTTCAATGAGGGCTTTGGACTCTGGAGCGTTGGGGCTGCGTACGATCTGCCTGATGTTGTCTCGGGTCAGCAGTGGGTCAAGGTCGTCGGGGTTTTCCTGGGGCGTTGCTTGATGGGGGGCTGGGTTTGGGGCCTTGGGCGGCTTCGACCAGTTCGGTCCCGACGCCAGCAGCCGGTTCAGGCGTTCATCTGTCGATTCTGATTGATGTGGGTGCGTGGCGTGTGGCTGAGTTTTTGGCGGTTCGGCTTGGTGTTGCGGCTGGATGGTTGACATCAGGGCTTCCTCGCGATGAATGGCATAAACACCCCGTTCACTGATTGGGGTAGCGCTTACGCCCGCGAGTATAAAAACCAAGCCCTGAACTGGAGGTGGGTATTAGCTTTCGGACTTTGTAGGTAGCTTCAGTTTTTTTCGTAGTCAGATACTCATCGGCCGCTGCGGTGCTGGCGGTTCCTCCACCGCTGGCGGCTGCTGTTCAGGCGGCTCCTGCTCTGGAACCGGTTGCGGTTCGCTGGGCGGCAAGGTCGGTTCGTCGATATTCGGGTCTGGGGTTTCGGCAGGGATCGGGATATTCATCAGTGTGGCCTCCTTTGTGCTTTGCTCTATCGGTGGACAGCGGCCTGGGCGGATTGATTCCCCGCCCGGCGGCGGCACATCCACCTGAACTTTTCGCGCGGGCACAGGCTCGGACCTATGACGGTTGCGCTCAGGGAGAGCGCTGGCGTATCAGAACCCGGATCAAGCAAAGAGCGTCCACTGGGCGTAAGGGGAAGATGCTCGATGACTGCTGAAACACTGGTTCCCAATGCATCTGCATTACCGCTGTCCCAGGCACTGTTACTGCCCAGGATCGCTATCGAAAGCACCATGCCGGTGATCGACGGCGGCGAATTTGCCGTCAAGGCGGTGGTGGGTCAACGGGTCAATGTCACCAGCAAGGTGTTCGCTGACGGCCACGACAAGCTCGCCGTGCTGATCCGTTGGCGGCCGCTGCAGGACGAAAGCTGGCACAGCGTGGTGATGGCCGATGTGGGCAATAATGGCTGGGAAGGCGCGTTTACCGTCACCAGCCAAGGCCCCCATGAATACTGCATCGAAGCCTGGGTCGATACGTTTGCCAGCTTCTGCTACGAATTGCGCAAGAAACACGAGGCCGGCGTGCCGGTCAGCCTGGAATTGCAGGAAGGCCGCAGCCTGGTGTTGCAAGCGGCCGAGCGCAGTGACAACGAACTGCGCGACCGCCTGATGCTGTTGCACCACGAACTGTCCGGCCTGCTGGAAACCGAGCAGGTCGCGCTGTTCCTGCACGAAGACAGTGCACACCAGATGACCCAGGCCGACCACCGCGCCTACCTGAGTATCAGCACGGTGTACCCGATCGATGTCGAGCGCCAGGCGGCGCAATTTGCCAGCTGGTACGAACTGTTTCCCCGCTCGATCACCGACGATCCCGCGCGCCATGGTACGTTCAATGACGTGCATTCGCGGCTGTCGATGATCCATGACATGGGTTTCGACGTGCTGTACTTCCCGCCGATCCACCCCATTGGCCGCAGCCATCGCAAGGGGCGCAACAATTCCCTGACGGCCGGCCCCGATGATCCCGGCAGCCCCTACGCCATCGGCAGCGAGGAGGGCGGGCACGAGGCGATCCATCCGCAATTGGGCAGCCGCGATGACTTCCGCCGCTTGGTCAAGGCCGCCGCCGAGCACGGCCTGGAAATCGCCCTGGACTTCGCCATCCAGTGTTCCCAGGACCATCCGTGGCTCAAGCAGCACCCGGGCTGGTTCAACTGGCGCCCGGACGGCACGATCAAGTACGCGGAGAACCCGCCGAAAAAGTACCAGGACATCGTCAACGTGGATTTCTATGCGGCCGATGCCATTCCCAGCCTGTGGATCGAGTTGCGCGACATCGTGGTGGGCTGGGTCGAGGAGGGCGTGAAGACCTTTCGTGTCGACAACCCCCACACCAAGCCGCTGCCGTTCTGGCAGTGGTTGATCAGCGATGTGCGGGCCCGGCACCCGGAGGTGATCTTCCTCGCCGAAGCCTTCACCACGCCAGCGATGATGGCGCGCCTGGGCAAGGTCGGTTACACCCAGAGCTACACCTATTTCACCTGGCGCAACACCAAGGCCGAGTTGAGCGAGTACTTCACCCAGCTGAATGAATCGCCGTGGCGCGAGTGTTTCCGGCCGAACTTTTTCGTCAACACGCCGGATATCAATCCCGCTTTCCTGCACGAGTCCGGCCGTCCGGGCTTTTTGATCCGCGCGGCGCTGGCCACCATGGGCTCGGGCCTCTGGGGCATGTATTCGGGGTATGAGCTGTGTGAAGCCGCACCGGTGCCGGGCAAAGAGGAATACCTGGATTCGGAGAAGTACGAGATCCGTGTCAGGGATTTCACCGCGGCGGGCAATATCATCGCCGAGATTGCCCAGCTCAACCGCATCCGCCGGCAAAACCCGGCGTTGCAGACGCACCTGGGCTTGAAGCTGTACAACGCCTGGAACGACAACATCCTGTACTTCGGCAAGCGCAGCGAGGACGGCAGCAACTTTATCCTGATAGCGGTGAACCTCGACCCTTACAACGCCCAGGAAGCGAATTTTGAATTGCCGTTGTGGGAATTGGGCTTGCCGGACGATGCGCACACCCAGGGTGAAGACCTGATGAATGGCCATCGCTGGACCTGGTATGGCAAGACCCAGTGGATGCGGCTGGAGCCGCAGATGCCGTTCGGGATCTGGCGTATCACCCTCTCTTAAGCCTGCTGGAGATCAAAAAATGTGGGAGCTGGCTTGCCTGCGATAGCGGTCCATCAGCCAATACAGTTGGCACTGATAAACCGCTATCGCAGGCAAGCCAGCTCCCACATTGACCGAGTTTCTTCAGGTGGTTATGAACGTATTCTCAGGAGTTTCCAATGGCGAAGAAACCCACCCCATCTCCCTTCACCCAGGACCCGCTCTGGTACAAGGACGCGGTGATCTACCAGGTTCACGTCAAATCCTTCTTCGATGCCAATAACGACGGTATCGGCGACTTTGCCGGGCTGATCGCCAAGCTCGACTACATCGCCGACCTCGGTGTGAACACCCTGTGGCTGTTGCCGTTCTACCCCTCGCCACGGCACGATGACGGCTACGACATCGCCGAATACCGCGGCGTCCACAGCGACTACGGAACCCTGGCCGACGCCAAGCGCTTTATCGCCGAGGCCCACAAGCGCGGGCTGCGGGTCATCACCGAGTTGGTGATCAACCACACCAGCGACCAGCACCCGTGGTTCCAGCGCGCCCGCAAGGCCAAGCCCGGTTCGGCGGCGCGGGACTTCTACGTGTGGTCCGATGACGACCAGAAGTACGCCGGCACCCGCATCATTTTCCTCGACACCGAAAAGTCCAACTGGACCTGGGACCCGGTGGCCGGCCAGTACTTCTGGCACCGTTTTTATTCCCACCAACCAGACCTCAACTTCGACAACCCGCAAGTGATGAAGGCCGTGCTGTCGGTGATGCGCTACTGGCTCGACATGGGCATCGACGGCCTGCGCCTGGATGCCATTCCCTACCTGATCGAACGCGACGGCACGAACAACGAAAACCTGCCGCAAACCCACGACGTACTTAAACAGATCCGCGCCGAGATCGATGCCCACTATCCCGACCGCATGTTGCTCGCGGAGGCCAACCAATGGCCGGAAGACACCCAACTCTACTTCGGCGACGCCAAGGGCGATGACGGCGACGAATGCCATATGGCCTTCCACTTCCCGCTGATGCCGCGCATGTACATGGCGCTGGCCCAGGAAGATCGTTTCCCCATCACCGATATTCTGCGCCAGACCCCGGAGATCCCCGCCAATTGCCAATGGGCGATCTTCCTGCGCAACCACGATGAATTGACCCTGGAGATGGTCACTGACAAAGAGCGCGACTACCTGTGGAATTACTACGCCGCCGACCGCCGCGCTCGCATCAACCTGGGTATTCGCCGTCGCCTCGCGCCGCTGATGGAGCGCGACCGTCGGCGCATCGAACTGCTCAATAGCCTGCTGTTGTCGATGCCCGGTACCCCAACCCTGTATTACGGCGATGAAATTGGCATGGGCGATAACATCTACCTCGGCGACCGCGATGGCGTGCGCACGCCGATGCAGTGGTCCATCGACCGCAACGGCGGCTTCTCCCGCGCCGACCCGGCGAGCCTGGTGCTGCCGCCGATCATGGACCCGCAATACGGCTATCAGTCGGTGAACGTCGAAACCCAGGCCCAAGACCCCCATTCCTTGCTGAACTGGACCCGGCGCATGCTGGCGGTGCGCAAGCAATCCAAGGCGTTTGGCCGGGGGCGTTTGAATATGCTGTCGCCAGCCAACCGCCGCATCCTCGCGTACACCCGTGAGTTCACCGGGGAAGACGGCCGCACGGAAATCATTCTGTGTGTGGCCAACGTGTCGCGCAGCGCCCAGGCGGCCGAGCTGGACCTGTCGGCGTACGCCGGGATGGTGCCGGTGGAGATGCTCGGCGGTAACGCCTTTCCGCCCATCGGCCAGTTGCATTTCCTGCTGACCCTAGCGCCGTACGGTTTCTATTGGTTCGTGCTGGCGGCGGAAAACCAGATGCCCAGCTGGCACGTCGAACCGGCGCAGAGCATCCCGGATTTCACCACCCTGGTGCTGAAAAAACGCCTGGAAGAACTGTTGGAGCAACCCTGCCGCGCCACGCTGGAACAGGCCGCGCTGCCCGCCTGGTTGCCCAAGCGGCGCTGGTTCGCGGCCAAGGATGTTGCCATCGACAGCGTGCACATTGCCTACGGCGTGCGCTTCGGCGACCCGCAGCACCCGGTGTTGCTCAGCGAAATCGAGGTGACCAGCGCCGGCCAGGTCAGTCGTTACCAGTTGCCGTTCGGCTTCCTCGCTGAAGACGAATTCACCAGCGCCTTGCCCCAGCAACTGGCCCTGGCCCGTGTGCGGCGTGCGCACCAGGTGGGGCTGGTGACCGATGCGTTCAGCCTTGAGCATTTCATTCGCGCCGTGATCCAAGGCTTGCAGGCCGGCACGCGGCTCTCTTCCAGTGACGGCGAGTTGCGGTTCGACGCGACGCCCCATCTGGCCAAGTTGCAACTGACGGACGACGCGCCGGTGCGCTACCTGTCGGCCGAACAATCCAACAGTTCAGTGGTGGTGGGCGAAAGCCTGGTGCTCAAGCTGATCCGCAAGGTCGCCAGCGGCGTGCACCCGGAACTGGAAATGAGCGCTTACCTGACCGCCGCCGGTTACCCGAATATTTCGCCGCTGTTGGGCGCAGTGATCCGCCACGACGGGGGCGGGCAGGACAACCTGTTGATGATTGCCCAGGGTTACCTGAGCAATCAGGGCGACGCGTGGGCATGGACCCAGAACAGCCTGGAACGGGCGATCCGTGATGAGCTGGCCGGGGCCATCTCCGAACAGGAACAGCACTACAACGCCCTCGGCGAGCTGAAGGATTTTGCCGGGTTGCTTGGCCAGCGCTTGGGCGAAATGCACGGGGTATTGGGCGCGGACACGGCTGATCCTGACTTCAAGCCTGAAGTCACCCGCGTCAAAGACACCCAGGCGTGGGCCAAGGATGTCGGCGCGCAGATCGACCGCGCCCTGCAATTGCTCAGTCAGCACCAAACCAAACTGAACCCTGCGGACCAGCTGCGGGTCACTGAGATGCTGGCGCAGGAAAAAGCCATCGCCACGCATGTGCAGGCCTTGGCGAAAGCCACGGCCGGTGGCTTGCGCATACGCGTCCACGGTGATTTGCATTTGGGCCAGGTCTTGGTGGTGAAGGGCGATGCCTACTTGATCGACTTCGAAGGCGAACCGGCGCGGCCGTTGCATGAACGACGCGGCAAGCACAGCCCGTATAAAGATGTGAGTGGCGTGCTGCGCTCGTTTGATTACGCGGCGGCGCTGGCCTTGAACGGGCAGGGGTTGGATCACTCGCCCGAAGCCGACCTGGCGCGCCAGCGCGTGACTGATCGTTACCTGAGTGACGCACGTCAGGCATTTATCCAGGCTTATCAGGCAGCTACGTCTACACTGGCGCATGACTGGCAGGAAGCCAACGGCCAGGACGCCGCGCTGACGTTGTTCAGCCTGGAAAAGGCCGCGTATGAAGTGGCTTACGAAGCGGAAAACCGCCCCAGCTGGCTACCGGTGCCCCTGCAAGGGCTGCACCGTTTGCTCGGCGGGCTTGAACCAATATCGAAAACTGCACGCGGTGGGGAGACGTCATGAGCTTTACACATAAAGAACCGCTGCAGCCCAAGTTGACTGCATTGCCGGCGTCCAACGACATCGAATTGCTGGTGCGCGCCGAGCACCCGGACCCGTTCTCGATTCTCGGGCCCCACGATGACGAACAGGGCGGCCAGTTTATCCGCGCGTTCCTGCCAGAGGCGCTGAGCGTCCAGGTGCTGGCGCGGGATAACGGCGAGCCGCTCGGCAGCCTGGACGCGACCCAGGTGCCGGGCTTGTTTGTCGGGCACTTCGCGACTCGCCAGGCGTACCTGCTGCAGATCCAGTGGGCCGGTGGCGAGCAGATCACCGAAGATCCCTACAGTTTCAGCCAATTGTTGCTGGGGGAAATGGACCTGTATCTGTTTGCCGAAGGCAACCACCGCGACCTCAGCAGTTGCCTTGGCGCGCAAGTGACCACGGTGGATGGCGTGCAAGGCGTGCGCTTTGCCGTGTGGGCGCCGAATGCACGGCGGGTGTCGGTAGTGGGGGACTTCAATATCTGGGACGGTCGGCGTCATCCGATGCGCCTGCGGCATCCGTCCGGCGTGTGGGAGATCTTTATCCCACGCCTGCAACCGGGCGCGGCCTACAAGTACGAGATTCTCGGCGCCAATGGGATTTTGCCGCTTAAGGCCGACCCCTGTGCGCTGGCCACGCAGTTGCCGCCCGACACCGCGTCGAAAGTCGCCGCGCCGTTGCAGGTGGACTGGCAAGACCACGACTGGATGCAGTCGCGCCTCGACAAGCACAAAACCACGGCGCCGCTGTCGATCTACGAGCTGCACGTGGGCTCCTGGCAGTGTGAGCTGGACGAGGCCGGCGAGGTCGCCCGCCAGTATGGCTGGCGTGAGCTGGCCGAGCGCTTGATCCCCTATGTGCAGCAACTGGGCTTCACCCATATCGAACTGATGCCGATCATGGAGCACCCGTTTGGCGGCTCGTGGGGCTATCAGGCGCTTTCACAATTTGCCCCGACGGCGCGCTTCGGTTCGCCGGAAGACTTCGCCTACTTCGTCAACGCCCTGCATCGGGCGGATATCGGCGTGATCCTCGACTGGGTGCCGGCGCATTTTCCCACCGACACCCATGGCTTGGCGCAGTTTGACGGCACCGCGCTGTACGAATATGCCAACCCGCTGGAAGGCTTTCACCAGGACTGGGACACGCTGATCTACAACCTCGGCCGCACCGAAGTGCATGGCTTTATGCTGGCTTCGGCGTTGCACTGGCTGAAACACTTCCACGTCGACGGCCTGCGGGTGGATGCCGTGGCGTCGATGCTGTACCGCGATTATTCGCGCAAGGCCGGCGAGTGGGTGCCCAACCGCCATGGTGGTCGCGAGAATCTCGAAGCCATCGACTTTTTGCGTCACTTGAACGATGTTGTCGCCCAGGAAGCGCCCGGCGCGCTGGTGATCGCCGAAGAATCCACGGCCTGGCCCGGCGTGAGCCAGCCGACCCAGCAGGGCGGCCTGGGTTTCAACTACAAATGGAACATGGGCTGGATGCACGATTCGCTGCACTACATCCAGCAAGACCCGGTATACCGCGCCCATCATCACAACGAACTGAGTTTTGGCCTGGTGTATGCCTGGTCCGAGCGATTCATCCTGCCGATTTCCCATGACGAAGTGGTGCACGGCAAACACTCGCTGATCGACAAGATGCCCGGCGACCGTTGGCAGAAGTTCGCCAACCTGCGCGCCTACCTGGCATTCATGTGGATGCACCCCGGTAAGAAATTGCTGTTTATGGGCTGCGAATTCGGCCAGTGGCGCGAGTGGAACCACGACCAGCAACTGGACTGGTACCTGCTGCAATACGCCGAACACAAGGGCGTGCAGAAACTGGTGGGCGACTTGAACCGCCTGTACCGCGAAGAACCGGCGCTGCACGAACAGGACGACGCGCCCCAAGGCTTCCAGTGGCTGATCGGCGACGATGCAATCAACAGCGTCTACGCATGGCTGCGCTGGAGCAAGGATGGCAAGCCGGTGCTGGTGGTGGCCAACTTCACCCCGGTGCCCCGTGAAGCGTATGCGGTGGGCGTGCCATTTGCCGGGCGCTGGAGCGAGGTGATCAACACCGATGCCGACACCTATGCCGGTTCGAACTATGGCAATGGCGGTGAAGTATTTACTCAGGATGAACCGCGCCATGGGCAACCGGTGTCCTTGACGCTGAATCTGCCACCGCTTGGCGTGCTGATCCTGCGTCCTTAAGCGTTTAAAGGCTCTGGCATGCTGGATTCTGTTGTCCACGCTACTGGCAGGGTGCCACAATGGCGCCTTTGTCGTGGCAGTCGAAGCAGGCGGATTTCATGAATGGCCTTGAGCGTGGGCAGGACCAGGATTGCGTTATTGAGGAGCAGGTGCGGACAGACCGTCTGCACCAGCTGTTTCGACAGTCATTTGCCGCCATTTTCGGCAGCTTCCTCGGCGCGGCCATGCTGTGCTGGCTGTGCTGGGACCGGTTTTCCCACCAGGTCATCCTGATCTGGCTGGTAGCGCTGGGCGCATCGTCGCTGCTGCGCGTTCACCTGTTCATGGGCTGGTTTCGCTGCGCCCATGCCGAACGCACGCCGGATCGCTGGGAGCGTCGCTACTGGCTGACACTGATGTTGTCTGCCGGGATCTGGGGCGCGGGTGCGTTGGCCGTGATGCCCACCGATGATCGCGTGTCCCAGGTGCTGGTGATGTTGTTCACCGTGGGCATGTCGGTCAGCGCGGTGTCGTGTTATTCGGCGTATCGCTACATGACGCTGATGTCCATGGCCCTGGTGTTGTTGCCCTGCACGGTGTGGCTGCTGTTCCAGCCATCGCCCATGCAAGTCGGCGTGGCCGTGGCGGTGCTGGTGTTTTCGACGTTTGTGGTCAGCGCCACGCGCAAACTCTCCGATGCCCTGGAAAAAGCCTTTCGCCTTACCCGGCAAATGGAACGTGCCCACAATATTTCCACACGCGCCGCCCAGACCGATGAGCTCACCGGCCTGATGAATCGCCGCGCGTTCTTCGAACATGCCCACTTGTTGTACGCACATTGCCGACACAACAGCCAGCCACTGTGCGCGCTGATGCTGGACATGGACCATTTCAAGGAGATCAACGACACCTACGGCCATCAGGCGGGCGATCAGGTGTTGCGTCAGATCGGCGGGGTGATCAGTGCCTCGTTTCGTCAGACGGATGTTTACGGCCGGTTGGGTGGAGAAGAGTTTGCCGTACTGCTGCCCAATACCTCTCTGGAAACGGCGCGCAGTATCGCCGAGCAGTTGATCCGCGCGATTTCCGGGCTGGCGGCCGAGCCGGTGCATGGCTTGACTGCCAGCCTCGGCGTGGCGTCGATCCGCAGTGTCGACCAGGACCTGCACAGCCTGATGAATACCGCCGACAAGGCGCTGTACCGCGCCAAGGCCCAGGGCCGCAACCAGGTGGCCGTGGCCGAGTAGGGCGTCAGTCGCGCTGCATCGACTTGGCCAGCACGCGCGCGACCTGATCGGCGGAGTAGGGCTTGGCGAGGAACTCAAAGCCTTCGTAGCCGCTGTCGGCCAGCTCTTCGCTGTAACCGGAGGTGAGCACCACCGGCAGGTCCGGTCGGCGCTGGCGCAGCAGTTTGGCCATGGCCACGCCGGTCATGCCGGGCATCACCACATCCGAGAAAATCCCGTCGAAGGCCATGGCGTCCGGGCCTGCCAGTGCGAGTGCCTGTTCGGCATGGGTGGCCCAGGTGGTGCGGTAGCCGAGATCTTGCAGGATCTGGTTGGCAAAGCGCCCGACTTCCAGGTTGTCTTCGACGATCAGGATATGCCGCTGCGCGGTGTCGATGGACACGCCGGGTTCAACTGACGGGCCGGGCGGTGCCACCTGCGCGGCGACGGCGGGCAAATACAGGGTAAACCGCGCGCCCTGGCCCAGCGCGCTGCTCACATCGACGTTGCCGCCCGATTGCTTGGCGAACCCGAACACTTGCGACAAACCCAGCCCGGTGCCTTTACCCACGGCCTTGGTGGTAAAGAACGGCTCGAAGATGCGCTCGAACGTGTCCCCGGGAATGCCTACGCCCGTATCGCTCAGCGACACCGCGACAAACGATTGGTGGGCTTCGGCATCGCCACGGATGCGCGGCAACGTCGGCACATGGGCCACCCGTAGGGTCAAGGTGCCTTGGCCGTCCATGGCATCGCGGGCGTTGAGGGCAATGTTGATCAGCGCCGTTTCAAACTGGCTGGCATCGACACACACATGGCACGGCTGCGGCGGTAACTCGACCTGTACGCGGATGCGTGCACCGGTGAGGCTCTCCAGCATCTCGCCGATGTTGCTCACGCGCTGGCACACGTCGAAGACTTCCGGGTTCAGCGGCTGGCGGCGGGCGAAGGCGAGCAGTTGGCTGGTGAGCTTGCTGGCCCGCTCGACAGTGTCGGAAACGGCGCCCAGGTAGCGTTGCCGGCGTTCTTCGGACAACCCAGGCTGGCGCAGGAAATCCACCGAAGAGCGAATGATGGTCAGCAGGTTGTTGAAGTCGTGGGCCACGCCGCCGGTCAGTTGGCCGATGGCTTCAAGCTTTTGCGATTGATGCAGCGCGGCTTCGGCCTGGGTGAGGGCGGTGGTGCGTTCCTCCACCCGTTGCTCCAGGGTCGCGTTCAATTCGCTAAAGGCCGCCAGCCCTTCGCGCACGGCGGCGTCGGCGCGCACGCGCTCGATATGGGCCCAGGAACGTTCGGTGACTTCCCCCAGCAGCGCCAGGTCATAGGGTGACCAGACCCGCGCCGACTTGTGGTGCGCCGCCATCAAGGCAGTCAAGCGACCCTCCTTGATCAGGGGGAAACACACCGTCGCCGTGGCCCCGAGGGCCTGGTAGCTGGCGGACTCGTCGGGCGGGAACTCCACGCGATTGTCGCGGATCACCAGGGGCTCGCCAGCGCGCAGGCGCTGTACTGCCAAGGCGCCGAACGACGCCAGGCTGTAGCGCCCGACGATGCTCGGCGAGCCCGGCGCGCCCCAGTTGCCGCGAATGGTGAAGCCGTCTTCATCGGCGTCCATGTCGGCATACGCGCAGTTGGACACTTGCAGGTGCTGCGCCAGCAGGCGGGTGGTGCTGGTCATGATGGCTTCGGCATCGGTAGCGTTGGCCACGGCATTGCCGATGGCGTCCAGCATCGCCAGGCGGCGCGCGAGGAACACGGTGGCGGTGGTTTCAGTGACGGTGTCGAGCATGCCGACCACGGTGCCGTAGGGGTCGCGGATCGGGCTGTAACAGAAGGTGAAGTAGGCCTGCTCGGTACCGGCGCCGCGTTCGATCAGCAGCGGGTAGTTCTCGATATACGTTGCATGCCCCTCGAATGCGGCCTTGGCGATGGGGCTGATGTCCTTCCAGACTTCACTCCATACCTCGCTGAAGGGACGCCCCAATGCGTGGGGCTTGTCACCGAGGATCGGGATAAACGCATCGTTGTAGAGCATGGTCAGCGCAGGCCCCCAAACGATGGCCTGGGGGAAGCTTGAGGCAAAGCACAGCGCGACAGTGGTCTTGAGCACGTCGGGCCATTGTTCCAGCGGGCCCAGCGGCGTGCTGGCCCAATCATGCAGGCGCACCTGCTCGGCCATGTCGCTGCTGCTTTGCAGCCAATTCATCATTGGAAGAACACCTTGTTTGCCGCCGTCTTTTTAGTCGCCTGAAAGATCAGGTGAACACGCTACAGACCGGAATGCCCGCTGGCAGTTCAGTACGATTATCGCGGAGATGGCATTTTGATGCTCTATCCATTTGAATGTAATTATTGGGTGCCGAACAATCCGGTCCAATAGATCCCTGCATCACTCTTCGGGTCCATGGCGTACGCCGCGCCCAGCTCGCGAAACTGCGGGTTCATCAGGTTGGCGCAATGCCCGGGGCTGGCGAGCCAGCCGTCCACCACCTTGCGCGGGGTGTCGAGGCCGGCGGCGATGTTTTCGCCGATGTTCTTCGCGATATACCCGGCCAGTTCCGCACGGTCGCCGGGGGTGCGTCCATCGTGATCCAGGTGGTCGAAGAAATTGCCGTTGGCCATGTTGCGCGTGTGGCTGTTGGCGGCGCCGGCCAGGTCGTCGTTCCAGCTCAACGGCGTGGTGGCGTTGAACGCCTGGGTGCCACATTGGCGTGCTTGTTCGCGGGCGGCGTTGATCAGGTTGAGCAGTTGCCTGCCTTCGGTCTGCCAGTCGCCAAGGCCGCTGGACAGCAGCGGGCGGGCGAGCACGATGCGCCAGTCCTGGCCGCTGTTGCTCACGCCGATATCGACAAATTGCGGGTCCAGCACCACGCGGCAGAAGCTTTCGCGCACAGCCTTCATGGCTGAAGCAGCATCCTTGGGCCCGGACAGGCTGATGGCCTGCACGTTGACCATCGGGTACGCCGCCCGCGCCAGTGCCTGTTGCAGGTCGCCGACATTATTGGCCGGCAGCACCAGCCGCGTGTCGCTGGTCAGCGGTGGCAGTTCCTGGGAACCCTGGTCACCGCAGCGCTGTAGCTGGCTGCGGTATTGGTTGATCTGTTGTACCAACTGACTTTCTTCATTCGCCATCGCGCTGGCGCAGAACACCGTAGTGGCGGCCAGCGTCGTCAGACCCATCATCAATGACAGCACGCGCATGGACATTACCCTTGAGCTTGTAAAGTGCCCATGATGCGCGATGTAGGTGCGTCCATGCACCCGTTGGTCTGAACTTTTTCCTTCAGTTCTTGAAGGCCGAGTGTTTGCGGCCCTGGTCGCACAAGGCAAACACCACCACCAGCAGGGCCGAAATGCCCAGGATGATCACCACGCCATCGGTGGAGTGCGTGGCCGACGCTGCCACCATCGACAGTGCGCCCAATGGCGCCAGGCCACCGGCGATGGCGGTGCCGATTTCACGGCCGGTACCAAAGCCGGAGGAGCGGGTCTGGGTCGGGAACTGCCGGCTGAGGAACGAACCCTGGGGGGCAAACATCATCGGCGCGAGGATGCCCGTGCCGACGCCGATGGCGATGTAGATCATCAGGCTTTCGCCGGTGTTGAGCAGGGCCAGGAACGGGTAGGCGAACAGCAGCGAGCACACACCGCCGAGCATCAGTACGGTCTTGCTGCTCCATTTGTCGCACAGCCAGCCGAAGCACGGCACGGCGACAATGGCGATCAGGCTGGCGATGGTCACCGACAGCGAGGTGACGTGCACATCCACGCCTTTGAACTGGGTCAGGTACGCCAGGGAGAAGGTCTTGAAGATGTAGCTCAGGGCGTTGTAGCCAATGGCCACGAAGAACACCACGGCCAGGCCTTTCATATCGTTTTTGAACAGGGTTTTCAGCGGCGACGCCTTGGCCTTGGCAGCTTCTTTGCTCAGCTCGTTGAACTGCGGGGTTTCCGGGATGCTGTTGCGCACCCACAGGCCCACGCCCACCAGCACGATGCTGCACACGAACGGGATGCGCCAGCCGCCGGCCAGCAGGAACTCATTGCCGTTGATGGTCAGCACGTACACGGTAAGCGACGACAACAACAGGCCAAGGTTCAGGCCCAGTGCAGGCCATGCGCCTTGGCTGCCGCGCTTGCCTTCCGACGCGTGCTCGTAGGACGTCACCGCCGCCCCCGACAGCTCAGCGCCCGCGCCCAGACCCTGGATGATGCGGATAAACACCAGCAGGATCGGCGCCCAGATGCCAATCGAGGCGTAGCTGGGGATCAGGCCGATCAGCGTGGTGCACACGCCCATCAGGCAAAAGGTCAGCACCAGCACTTGCTTGCGGCCGAACTTGTCGCCGAGGTAACCGAACAGGATGCCGCCGAACGGGCGGGCAATAAAGCCAATGGCAAAGGTGGAAAAGGCCATCAGGGTGGCGGTTTTCGGGTCGCTGTTATCGAAGAAGATCTTCGAGAACACAATGGCCGCCATGGTGGCGTACAGGTAAAAGTCGTACCACTCCAGCATTGAGCCAAAGATGGTCGCGGCGGCGACTTTACGCAGGCGCTTGCGGGTTTGTTCGGGTGTTTCGGTGGACGGAATGGAGGCAGGTGCCGACATGCTGGACTTCCTTCTGGGTCTTTATAGTTATTGTCAAATGGACGCGTATTGCGGGGTGTTACTCGGGCTGGAACAGGCGGTCGGCGATCATCGCGCCGATGGGCATGGCTGAGGTGGCGGCCGGCGAGGGCGCGTTGCACACATGCAGCATTCGTGGGGTCTGGGCGAACAGGAAATCGTGCACCAGGCTGCCGTCGCGCATCACCGCCTGGGCGCGGATGCCCGCTTCATAGGGCAGCAGGTCGTCAATCGTCAGGGATGGGCAATACTTGCGGCACTGCTCCAGGTAGCCGGACTTGAACAGCGAATTTTTCATCTCGGTGGTACCGGAGCCGAGGTTCTGCCAAATGGTTTTCCAGAAACCGGGGAAGCTCGCGTACTGCGCCACGTCGCGCCAGTTCACCGAGAACTTGCGGTAGTTCTCGCGGCCCAGGCCGAGCACGGCATTCGGGCCGACGGTGACGCTGCCGTCGATCATGCGCGTGAGGTGTACGCCGAGGAACGGCAGCTCCGGGTCGGGAATCGGGTAGATCAGGTGGTTGACGATGTTGTTTTTCGCGGCGGGCAGGCGGAAGTATTCACCGCGAAACGGGATGATCTGGTGGTCGATGGGAATGCCGGCAAGGGTCGCCAGACGGTCCGACTGCAAACCGGCGCAGACCACCAGGTGCTTGGCTTGCCAGGTTTCGCCACGGGTGTTGACGGTGACTTTGTCGGTGTCCTCGTGGATCGCGGTGACGGTGCGTTCCAGGCAGATCTCGCCACCGCTGCGGCGGATCACCTGGGCCATGGTTTCGCACACCTGGCGGTAATCGACGATACCGGTGGCATCGAGAAACAACCCGCCGAGGCCGACGATGTTCGGCTCACGTTGACGCAACTGCTCGGCGTCGAGGCGCTCGACCTTCATGCCGTTGAGCTGGGAGCGCGCGTACAACGCTTCCATGCGCTGCATTTCCAGGGGGCTGGAGGCCACCAGCAACTTGCCGCACACCTCGAACTTGATCCCGTGCTCCGTGCAGAACTGCTTGGTCTGCTCGGCGCCGCGCTTGCACAGGTCGGCTTTGAGGCTGCCCGGCGCGTAGTAGATGCCGGCGTGGATTACACCGCTGTTGTGGCCGGTCTGGTGCTTGGCCAGCACCGACTCTTTTTCCAGGATCACCAGCGAGGCGCCCGGCTGGCGCTTGAGCAGCTCCATCGCGGTGGCCAGGCCGACGATGCCGCCGCCGATAATGCAAAAGTCGTGAATCATTGCGTGGGGTACCTAAAGTTGCACATTTCGGTCTGATTATCAGGTTGTCAGACTAATGTTTTTGTTAAAAAAATGGCGTGTCGAGGACACGCTACTTAAAGGATCAACGGGTGGCTGGCAGCTCCAGGCTTAGTCGCCGCGCCGCTGCGCGCAAGTGCGCCTCGGCACTGGCGGCAGCGCGTTGGGCGTCGCCGTCGGCGATGGCCTGGTAGAGCGCCTGGTGTTCCTGGGTCGCATCGGCAGAGCCGGTGGCAAAACGTGACGCCGAGTTTTCCCAGGCGGTTTTGCGCGCGCTGGCCAGTTGGCTTCGCAGGAAGTCGTGGAAGGCGACGAAGTAGTCATTTTTGCTCGCGTCCGCGATGGCGCGGTGGAATTCCACATCGGCGAGGGCGGCGGCTTCGAAGTTGTCGCGGTGGTCCTGCATGGCCTGCAGGGCGCTTTTCATGCGCTGCAGGTCGGCTGCATCGCGGCGTTGGGCGGCAATCGAGGCGGCTTGGGTTTCGATCCACAGGCGCACTTCAAACATTTGCGCCAGGTCCGGGCTACGGCCGTTGGGCTGGGGGAAACGGAACACCGTGCCAGCGGGCGTCTGCGAAATGAACGAGCCCAAGCCCCGGCGGGCGGTGATCACGCCGTCTGCCTTGAGCTGGGCAATGGCTTCGCGCACCACGGAGCGGCTGACGTTGAGTTGTTCGGCCAGTTGCTGTTCGGTGGGCATGCGCGACTCCGGCGGCAATTGGCCGGAATCGATTTCTGCGCGGATCGCACTGACAACTCGCACGACAAGCGAGTCGGGGCGCTGGAGCTCAAGCATGGGACAACCTTGGTGATCAGGTTGTCAGACAATAGTCGCTGCGATTTTATCTTGTCAATGTTTGTGTCGCAGCGCGCCGGCCAACAGGATCAAGCCCACCGCCACCGCAAAGGTGGTTTGCAGGCCAAAAGCCACGGATTGCGGGGTGGCGCGGATGACATCCGGCGTGGCCCAGGCGAACACCGCACCGAGGGCCGAGGCGCCGAAAATCAGGCCGACATTGCGCGACAGGTTCAACAGGCCCGACACCGTGCCCCGCCGTGGGCCTTCGACATCACGCATCACCGCCGTGTTGTTGGCGGCCTGGAACAGGCTGTAGCCCGATGTCAGCAAGACCAACGCGCCAAGGTAGGCTAACAGCCCGCCGGCCAGCGCCAGTGACAGCGCGCCCATGGCCATGATGGCCAGCCCGAGAGCGGTCATGCGCGGGCTGCCGAAGCGGTCTGTGAGATGGCCGGCAGGCACGCCGGTGACGGCCGCGATACAGGGCCCGACCGCCATCACCAGGCCCATCCACGCCGGCGCGAGCCCCAGGCCACGGGACAAGTAGAACGGGCCGACCACAAACGTCGCCATCATCACCGCCGACACCAGCGCGCTCATCCCCAGGCCGGCGCGCAGCCCAGGGCTGGCCAGGGCCGACCAGAACGGCGCTGCCGCCCGAGCGCCGGGTTCATTCGGCAGGTAGCGGTAGGCGAGGGCGGCCGCCAGCAGGCCCAGCGGCGCGCCGAGCAGGAACAGCGCGCGCCAACTCCACAGGCTCAACAACACGCCACCGACGCTGGGCCCCATGGCGGTGCCGACGGCCGACAGCGTGCCGAGCAAGCCCATCACGCGCCCGGTGCGGTCCTTGCTGACCGTGTCGCCGACCATCCCCAGGGTCATCGCCATCATGATCGCCGCGCCGAGGCCTTGCAGCACTCGCGCGGCAATCAGCCAGTGCAGCGAGGGCGCCATGGCGCACAACCCGCAGGCCAGGGCGAACAACAACAAGCCGGCGAGCAACAACCGCCGCCGGCCCAAGCGATCGCCCAAGCGGCCCGCGCTGACAATCACGGCGGTGATCGCCAGCAAATAGGCGAGCACCACCCATTGCACAGCCTGAAACGACGCATCAAACGCCAGCGCCAGGCTGGGCAGGCCGACATTGGCAATGCTGGTGCCGAGGGAGGCCAGCAACATGGACAGTGACAGGCTGAAAAGGGCGCCGCGTGTGGACGTGTGCATCTGGAATTCCTTGAATGATCGCTACTGTCACAACTCTACGGCGTGGCCTAACATGGCGGAAGGCGCATGGATTGCAATTAATACCTGCACAGGACGCCTGATAAGGAGCGCTGATGCCCGATCTGAATTTGCTGATCACCCTGGATGCCTTGCTCGCCGAAGGCAGCGTCGCCGGCGCGGCCAAGCGTTTGCGCCTGAGCGCCTCGGCCATGAGCCGCGCCTTGGCGCGTTTGCGTGAAACCACCGGCGATCCTTTGCTGGTGCGTGCCGGCCGTGGCCTGGTGCCAACGCCACGGGCCTTGGCCCTGCGTGAACACGTCAGCCGCCTGGTGCTGGACGCCCAGGCCGTGTTGCGTCCCGCGCAAACCCTGGACATGGCGCGGGTGGAGCGCACCTTCACCCTGCGCACCAGTGAAGAGTTCGTCGAAAACTTCGGCCCTGCGCTGCTCGCGCGTATCGCTGAGGAAGCGCCTGGCGTGCGCCTGCGCTTCGTCAACAAGACCGACAAGGACAGCGCCTGGCTACGCGATGGCAGCGTTGACCTGGAAACCGGCGTGGTCGACGCCAACGCCAGCCCTGAACTGCTGACCCAGGCGCTGTTTCGCGACCGCTTGATCGGTGTGGTGCGCAGCGGCCATCTCCTGAGCCAGGGTGACATCAGTGTGCAGCGCTACGCCGAGGGCCAGCACGTCTACGTGTCCCGGCGCGGGCAAGACCGTGGGCAGATCGACGACGCGCTGGAAGCCCAAGGCTTCAGCCGGCAGATCGGCACGATTGTCACCGGGTTTTCCACCGCCATCGCCCTGGCCCGCGCCACCGACTTGATCGCCAGCGTGCCCGAACGCTACACCGCCCATCAGCGCGAAGGCCTGCACAGCTTCGCGCTGCCATTGGCGCTGCCGACCTTTACCGTGGCGATGCTCTGGCACCCGCGCCTGGATGCCGACCTCGGCCATCGCTGGTTGCGTGGATGTTTGCGTGAGGTCTGCGGGCCGCAACAGGTACAATCGCCGCGGTCTTGACGCGAAACCCCAGGAATTTGCATGTTGATCCTTACCCGTTACACCACGCCGTGCCCCGCGCACATCAGCGACCAGATCCTGCAGATGGTGGTGGACAACCTCACCGACATCAGCAGCGTGGCACTGCCGCCCAGCAACCTGCTGTACAACATTTACCAGTACGCCACTGGGTTTGAGGTGCATCTGTACCTGGAAGCCTTGAATGGGACCAAGGGGATTGCGGTCGAGTTGATCGTGGCCACTGCCACACTGGATCCGGAGAAAGTCATCGGTTTTGTACTGTGCTTGCCGGTCAAAGATGACCCCGAGGCCTGTGGCATCGCGTTTATGGCGGTGCAGGCCGGTTTTCGGCGCCAGGGTGTGGCGCGCACCCTGATGGGTGACGTGCTTGAACGCTATCCTCACGCTGAATTGAGCTGTGCCGTGGAAAAAGTCCCGGCCTTCGAGGCCATGGGCTTTCAGGTGCGTGGCGCGCGGGAGACCCAGGTGGTGATGAATACCCGCAGCTATGGCACCGACGGCTTGATGGGTGTGCTGGATGTGGCGGCGATCTATAGCTCGCTGGAAGTGCGGCAGATTCACACCTACCTGCTGCAAAAGCACGGCAAGCGCGCGATGGTGGATGCCGAGAAGCAGCGCGACCGGCACCTTGATCAACTGACGCGCAAGGTGCAGATGTTTGTGCAGGGGCGGGGTTGAAATCTAGTTTTCTTTGGATGATTGGTTCTTTGGGCCACCGCTATCGCAGGCAAGCCAGCTCCCACACTTGATCGGGTTCACACGGTCAAAATGTGGGAGCTGGCTTGTCGGGTCGCCGCATCGCTGCGATGAGGCCGTCACTGCCTACCCACCATCCCCAGAATCATCCCCAACAACTCCTGCTGCGCCTCCTCCCGACTCAGCTCACCACTGGCCGCCGCCTGTGACAACGCTTCCGCCGCCCCAAGCATCCCCCGCAAACCGGCCCGGGACACCTTGCCTCCGGGCGCAAACGGCGACAGTGCGGCGCTGCATTTATCGAGGAAGATCGCCTCGTACTGGCGCTTGAGGGTTTCCAGCTCCGGTGAGCTGCTCAACGCCGCAATCACCCCGGGGATTTCCCTGCCCTGCAACAACACGCAATCGACATAGGACGAGGCAATCACCCACGCCCGGTCCTCCAGCGTTGCATTGCTCGCTTCGATAGCCTCGGCAAACACCTGGTTCTGGCGCCCGTCGAAATCGGCATACAGCGCGGCCAACAACCCGGCGCGGGTGACGAAGTGATCGTAGACCACCGGCTTGGTCACACCCGCCAGTTCCGCCAGGCGCCCCAGGCTCAGGGCGTCGGTGCCTTCATCGCGGACCAGTTGCCAGGCCACGTCCAACAGTTGGCGCAGACGATCTTCACGCGACAGGCGGCGACGTGGGGAGGGGGATTCACTGCTTGACATGCTTATATACCAAAAGTAACTTACCAAAGGTAACTTAAGCCCAGCCTAAACCGAAACGGAGTCAATGTCATGCACGCCTTGATCGTAGTTGCTCATCACGACCCGCAATCCCTGACTCACAGCATCGCCTTGCAAGCCGCCGCAGGGCTGACCGCTGCCGGCCACACCTTTGAAGTCGCCGATCTCGCCGCCGAAGGTTTCGACCCGCGCTACGGCGCCGCCGACCAGCGCGTTCATCGCGCCCGCGCCGAGCCACCGGCTGACGTGTTGGCCGAGCAAGCGCGTATCGACCGCGCCGACGCGCTGGTGCTGGCGTTCCCGATCTACTGGTGGTCGCTGCCGGGGCTGCTCAAAGGCTGGGTCGACCGTGTGTTCGTCAACGGTTGGGCGATTGATTACGGCCCTGATATGCCGGTGGTGAAAAAACTGCGGCACTTGAACGTGCACCTGCTGGCCGTGGGGGCGGCGGATGAAAGTGCGTTCGATCGCCACGGTTATGCCAAGGCCATGCGTACGCAGATCGACCACGGCATCTTTGATTATTGCGGCGCCAAGGTGCTCACCTCCGAGCTGTTGCTGGAATCGGAAAGCGGCACCGCCGAGGCGCATTTGCGCAAAGCGCACGCCGTGGGGCAGGGGTTGTTTGATACAGAGACGGTCGCCGGCTGATTCAGCCTTCGCGAAACAGGTCGTGGGCGTCGAGCAGGCGGTAGGCAATTTCCGGGCGTTTTTCCATGCCCCGGCGAATCGCTGCTGGAATCGCTTGGCGGGTCTTGCGACACAGGCCTGGAAACGGCTCGATGTCGATCTGGATGCCGCGCATGCTCTTGACCTCGGTGTGCCCCGGCGCCACCTGCACGCGGATGCCCAGTTGCTGGTACATCAGCTGTTGCATGCGCTCCAGGTCTTGCAGGCTCTTGAGGTCTTCGAGGCGTGCGATCAGCTTCTTCTCTTCCTGGCGCGTAAGGGCGAGGATACGCGCGTCGGCGCCAGGGGTTTGCAGCAGTTGCTCGCGGTCGCAGTCGCAAGCGCCGGGTGGGCAGGGTTGGCGAATAGTCATGTGCTTGGCCTCCCCATTCCGACGCTGACGGCTCAGTAGCTGAGTTGAACCCCAAGACTGCCCAGGGCCTTCCAGTACTCAGGATAGGTCTTGGCCACGCAGTCCGGGTCCTGAATGCGGATGCCCGCCACTTTCAAGCCAGCCAGGGCAAAGCACATGGCGATGCGGTGGTCGGCGTGGGTGTCGATCAAGGCATTGCACGACGTGCCGGCCAACGCCGGGTCGCTGGCCACGAGCAGATCGTCGCCTTCGATGGTGGCCAGGCCCGGGCGGATTTCATTCAAGCCGTCGTGCAGCGCCTGCACGCGATCACATTCCTTGACCCGCAGGTTGGCCAGCTCGGTGAAACGCACCGGAGTGTTGTTGAACGCGGCCAGTACGGCCAGGGTCGGGATGGCGTCCTGCATCTGCGAGCCAACCACCGTGGCCTGCATGTTCGGGAACTGGGCGATCACGGCCTGGGCCTTGGCGTCCGGTTGGGTGAAGTCCTGCGCGGCCACGCCGATGTCGATACGGCCAGCGGTCAGCACTTCGGCTGCCCACAAGTAGGTTGCGGCGGACGCGTCCGGCTCGATCAGGTAATCGTGGGCGGTGTAGCCGGTCGGCGCGACACGCCAGGTGGTGTCGTCGACGGTGTCGACCTGGGCACCGAAGGCGCGCATGCAGTCCAGGGTCAGGTCCACGTAGCCACGGGCGCCGATGTCCTTGCCGGTCAGTGCCACTTCAATCGGCGCTTCGCCACAGGCCGCAAGCATCAGCAGGGCCGACACGTACTGGCTGGACAAACCGCCGTCGATCTCGAAGCGCTTGGCCTGGACCTTGCCCACGCCATGCACGGTCACCGGCGGGCAACCGGTCGGGCTGTCGACCTGGATGCCGTTCTCGCGCAGGGTCGCCAGCAGCGGGCCGATCGGGCGCTTCTGCATATAGTCGTCGCCGGTCAGCACCACGGTGCCTTCAACGGTGGCGACGGCGGCGGTGAGAAAACGCATCGCGGTGCCGGCGTTGCCGAGAAACAGCGGTTGCGCCGGCAGTTGCAGCTTGCCGGTGCTGGTGACGACAAAGGTGGTGTCATCCGGCTCGTCGATGGTCACGCCCATCTGGCGCAGGGCCACCGACATATGGCGGGTGTCATCGCTCTTCAACGCGCCGCTCAGGCGGCTGGTGCCCTTGGCCAGGGCGGCCAGCAACAGGGCGCGGTTGGTAATGGATTTGGAGCCGGGGGGCGCGACCTTGCCATTGAGGGGGAAGTTGGGCGGTGTAACGGTCACGGTTTTCTGCGAACTCAAGGTACAAGGCTCCTGATGCAAGGCAAGGTGGTACGGAGTGGCCGACGGGCGGACCCGAATAATCGGCCAAACCAGCAGTACTTGTCGAGGTTTAGCGCTGGCTCAGCCAGTAATCGTGCAGGGCACGCGCGGCCGGTTCGATCTGGCTGACACGCTGTTGGTGCGCGGCTACATCCAGGTCAGCCGGCAACTCGAAATTGTCCTGCTCGGCACACCATGAGATTTTCTCCAGTTCGCCGGCCTGTACTGCCGGCAGTGCAGGCCAGTTGCCGATAGCGGCGCCACGGATATAACCAAAGCACCATTCCTCGGCGAGGGTCACGGTTTGGCCCTGGTGTTCGGTGTCGTCGAAACGTGCCTTGAAGCCCTGGGCGTCGGTGGCCAGTTGCCCGGCCAGGGTGTTGATGTGGCGCACGCACAGTTCGAGGAAACGTTGCGCCTCGTCCATGCTTTCCCACTCGGGGTTTTGCCCGCCCCAGATCGCCGGGAACCACTCGGCCACGTCCACCTGGGCCGGGCTCGACACCAGGGCGGTGAAGTAGCCGTCGAGTTCGGCGAGGTTCAGCACCGAATGGTCGTCGCCGTACTTTTGCAGGGTGTCTTCGACAAATTCGAATTCGGCCGGGGAGAGGGGTTGGGCGTGCATGGGCATATCCTTTAAACGTCGAGCGCCGCTGATGGGGCGGCTTAAAGCGCGAAGGATGGCGTGTACGCCGGGTTTTATCCAGCGTTTTCCCAGTCCCGCTTTTGGCCGATGCGCCGTGGCGCACCCTTGTTATAGTTCGGCCCTTATCACTCGCCAGTCAGGGATCACTGCCATGTCCGAATACCAAGCTTTTGTCGTCGAACTCACTGGCAACGTTGCCCATGTGCAGATCAATCGCCCGGAAAAGATCAACGCGATGAACGCGGTGTTCTGGACCGAAATCATCGAGATCTTCCAGTGGATCGAAGACACCGATGCGGTACGCGCGGTGGTGCTGAGTGGCGCGGGCAAGCATTTCTCCTCGGGCATCGACCTGATGATGCTGGCCTCGGTGGCCAACGAATTCGGCAAGGACGTCGGCCGCAACGCGCGCCTGCTGCGCCGCAAGATCCTTGAGCTGCAAGCGTCGTTCAACGCTGTCGACAACTGCCGCAAACCGGTGCTGGCGGCGATCCAGGGCTATTGCATCGGCGGCGCCATCGACCTGATCAGCGCCTGCGACATGCGCTACGCCGCCGAGGGCGCGCAGTTCTCCATCAAGGAAATCGATATCGGCATGGCCGCTGACGTCGGCACCCTGCAACGCCTGCCGCGCATTATCGGCGACGGCATGCTGCGGGAACTGGCCTACACCGGCCGCCAGTTCGGCGCCGAGGAAGCGCGCAGCATCGGCCTGGTCAACCGCGTCTACGCCGATCAGGAAAGCCTGCTGGCCGGCGTGTTCGAGATCGCCCATGAAATCGCCGCCAAGTCGCCGATTGCCGTGACCGGCACCAAAGCCATGATCAGCTACATGCGTGACCATACAGTCAATGATGGTCTGGAATACGTTGCCACCTGGAACGCGGCTATGTTGCAATCCAACGACCTGCGCGTGGCCATCGCGGCCCATATGAGCAAGCAGAAACCCGAATTCGTGGATTGACTGACATGACCCCAGGCTGGATTACCACAACACTGCTGGACAACGACACCCCCGGCGGCTGGGCCGTCGCCCGCAGCCGCGAGGGTTTTTTGCATGACAGCAATGGCCCGCTGTTCCCCCGGGAATGGCTCAAGCGCCAGGACCTGTCGGTGTTTGCCGAGCACGGCATCGGCCACCTCGACGGCGAGCCGGTGTACCTGCTGGAGCTGAATGCGCCGGCCGACGTGCCGGATTGCGGCTGGCAGGGCCTGCGCGCCTTTATGCTGCAAGGCGATCACACCCTGTACAAAGTGTTGGGTTACGCCGCCCAGATCGGTACCTGGGCGCGGGAGCACCGTTTTTGCGGGAGTTGCGGCCAGGCCATGGTCCAGGTGCCACGCGAACGCGCGATGTATTGCCAGCCTTGCGACCTGCGCAGCTACCCACGGATTTCACCGAGCATGATTGTGCTGGTGACCCGTGGCGACGAGATCCTGCTGGCGCGTTCGCCTCGGTTTGTCACGGGGGTGTACAGCACGCTGGCGGGGTTTGCCGAACCGGGTGAGTCGGCCGAAGACTGCCTGGTGCGCGAAGTGCGCGAGGAAGTGCAGGTGGAGGTGCAGAATATCCAGTACATGGGCAGCCAGTGCTGGCCGTTTCCCCATTCGATGATGCTTGGCTTCCACGCCGAATACGCCGGTGGCGACATCGTGCCCCAGGCCGACGAGATCGAAGACGCGCAGTGGTTCAACATCCACAACCTGCCGCCGTTGCCGGCGTCACGTTCGATTGCGCGCTACCTGATCGACCTCTACCTGGCGCGGCGCTTAGGCCACGCTGAACCAGTGCTGCCAGGCTAGGCGCACCGTCAGGCCCAGCACTACGGTGATAAACACCGGGCGAATGAACTTGGCGCCGCCGCTGATCGCGCTGCGTGCGCCAAAGAATGCGCCGCCCATCACGCAGACGCCCATGGTCAGGCCGACGATCCAATCCACCGTGCCGTTGAAGATAAACACCGACAGCGCTGCCGCGTTGCTGACGAAGTTCATGCTGCGCGCCACGCCGCTGGCCTTCACCAGGTCGACGGGGTACATCAGCATCGTGCTGACGGTCCAGAACGCGCCGGTGCCCGGGCCGGCCACACCATCGTAGAAGCCCAGGCCGAAGCCCTGGGTAGATTGCCATTTCTTCTTGATCGGTGCGTCGGCCGCCGGCGGCGCCTTGGGCGTGCCGCCGAACAGCAAATACAGGCCGCAACCAAAGACGATCACCGGCAGCATCTTGTTCAGGGTCTCGGCGGGCAGGTAGTGGGCGACCACCGCACCGGTCAGCGCACCGATAAAGGTGCCGACGATGGCGTGCACCCACTGGCGCGGGTGAAACAGCTTGCGGCGGTAGAAGGTGAAGCTGGCGGTGGCCGAGCCAAAGGTGGAGCTGAGCTTGTTGGTGCCCAGTACCAGATGCGGCGGCATGCCGGCGGTGAGCAGGGCAGGCGTGGTGAGCAACCCGCCGCCGCCGGCGATGGCGTCGATAAAACCGGCGACAAAGGCCACGGCGGCGAGAATGGCGAGGGTGGTGAGGTCAACGCTGAGTTCGAAGGGCATGGGCAGGGCTTATGGTTGGCAGGGCGGCCGCCATCTTACTGCCAGATGTACACAGATCCAAATGTGGGAGCTGGCTTGCCTGCGATAGCGGTCTGTCAGCAAAAAATCTGGGGCTGACCCACCGCTATCGCAGGCAAGCCAGCTCCCACATTTTTAAACTGTGCCCACATGACTTAGCGGTGTGCTTCGATCCACTCCAGCGCCGTACGCCAGATGCAAATCCCCAGGAAGTACGCCGACATCACCGACCACAACCCAAACGTCCACGGGTTGGTGTTCGGATAATCCACCACCATCAAAAAGCTGCACAGCAACCAGATGGTGGTCACCGCGATATTGATCGGCATAAAGCGCTTCACGCGGAACGGGTGCAAGAACTTCATCGGCGTCACGGTCAGCAGGGCCAGGCCGATCACGGTGAGCAAGGTGACCCAGGCGTCGGGCTGGATGATGTACACGCACAGGGCGACCACGTTCCAGGCGGCGGGGAAGCCGACGAAGTAGTTGTCCTTGCTCTTCATGTTCACGTTGCAGAAGCAGAACAGCGACGACACGAGGATCACCGACACGGTGAACAGGTGGGTAAAGTCCGGCAGGTCGATGTAACGATAGATAAACAATGCTGGGATAAACACGTAGGTCAGGTAATCGATCACCAGGTCCAGCACCGAGCCGTCAAAGCTCGGCAGCACGGTGCTGACGTTGACCCGTCGTGCCAGTGAGCCGTCGACGCCATCGACCACCAGCGCCAGGCCCAGCCACAGCAGGCAGGCCTTGGGTGAGTTTTCCAGCAGCGCCAGGGTGGCCAGGAAGGCCAATACCACGCCAGTGGCGGTAAAGCCGTGGGCGCCCCAGGCTTTGAGTCTGGCTACATGCAGGGTCGATATCACAGGCGGTTCTCCAAAAGGTGAAGCGGGGCAGCCGACAACGTGACGCCGTCGAGTCTGGCCAGGGAATGCAGGTATCGACCGGGAAGGGGAGGATATGGTTCACCGCCCGGTGTAAGACTAAGCGTAGCAAGCGCGCGCCGTTTCAGCATCAGCCTTGACGGAACACCAGCGCCTTCAGGCCGCTCTGTGGGTCGATGTCAGGAAATTCCGGCGGGTTTTCCAGACGTTCGACAAAGCGCAGCCCCGGTGCTTCACGGGTCACGCCGTCGATCAGGAAGTCTTCACCGAAGGCCGGGTCGTTCATGCAGGCCAGCACCGTGCCTTGCGCTGTCAGCAGATCGGGCAGGCGGCGCAGCACGCGCTGGTAGTCCTTGGTCAGCAGGAAACTGCCTTTCTGGAACGACGGCGGGTCGATGATCACCAGGTCATAGGGGCCGCTATGGGTGACCTTGGCCCAGGACTTGAACAGGTCGTGGCCGAGGAACGTTACCTGGCTCAGGTCGTGGCCGTTCAGGCGATGGTTGTCGCGCCCACGGCTGAGGGCGCCACGGGCCATGTCCAGGTTCACCACATGGTCGGCGCCGCCTTCGATGGCCGCCACGGAGAAACCGCAGGTGTAGGCGAACAGGTTGAGGACGCGCTGGCCCTTGGCCTGTTCACGCACCCAGTTGCGCCCGTAGCGCATGTCGAGGAACAACCCGCTGTTCTGTTTTTTACCCAGATCGATCAGGTAACGCAGGCCGCCTTCGGTGATGGTCAGCTCATCGACAGGGTTGCCCACCAGCCATTCGGTGGTGCTTTGCGGCAGGTAGCGGTGTTGCAGCGCGACGGTGTGGGCGCTCAACAGCGTTTGCAGTAGCTGCTTCAGGGCTTCCAGCTGCTCAGCTTCCGGCTCCTTGAACAGCGATACCAGCACCACGCCTTGCAACCAATCCACCGTCAGTTGCTCCAGGCCCGGCCAGCAGCGCCCACGGCCGTGGAACAGGCGGCGGGTTTCACTGGGCGGGGTCGCCAGGGCGGTGAGCAAGTGAGCGTGCAGGGTGGCAAGTGCGTCTGGGTTCATCGTTTAGCGTCGTTCGTTGAGCGGGCGGCATTTTAAACACAATGGCGAGGGTTCGGGGGGCTTGAGCACAACGTGCTGAGGAAAGGCGGATTGCCAGTGAATCATGCTCAAAATGCAGATTTTTGCGCCTGATATCAGGCAAAAAATCCTTTGGCCCCGACATAAACTGGAAAAAAAGCCTGGAGGTGCCCATGAACGGTTTCGCGAGCGCGGTGAATCACACAGCCCTGGATCAACAAGAGTTGGACGAGTGGCGCGACGCCCTTGCGTCCCTGGTGGCCAACGCCGGCCCTGCACGAGCCCGGCAGATCCTCGACCTGCTGGCCCGTGAAGGCAGTGCGCCGCACATCGACTGGAAACCACGCCACGGCACGCCTTATATCAATAGCATCAGCGTCGAGCAGCAACCGGCGTTTCCCGGCGACCTCGCCACTGAAGAGCGCCTGGCCTCGCTGGTGCGCTGGAACGCCCTGGCCATGGTGGTGCGGGCCAACCAGGCCTACGGCGAACTCGGCGGGCATATCGCCAGCTACGCCAGTGCGGCGGATTTGTTCGAGGTGGGCTTCAATCACTTTTTCCGTGCGCGCAATGACGGTTTTGGCGGCGACCTGGTGTTCTATCAGCCCCATTCCGCCCCCGGCATCTATGCGCGGGCGTTTCTCGAAGGGCGCTTAAGTGAACACGACCTGGCCCACTATCGCCAGGAACTCGGCGGCCCCAAGGCCGGCGCGCGCGGGCTGTCCAGCTATCCCCATCCGTGGTTGATGCCTGATTTCTGGCAGTTCCCCACGGGTTCGATGGGGATCGGTCCCATCAGCTCTATTTTCCACGCGCGTTTCATGCGCTACCTGCAACACCGCAACCTGTTGGACACCACTGACCGCCACGTCTGGGGCGTATTCGGCGACGGCGAAATGGACGAACCGGAAAGCATGTCCGCCCTGACCCTGGCGGCCCGCGAAGGCCTGGACAACCTGACCTGGGTGGTCAACTGCAACCTGCAACGCCTCGACGGCCCGGTGCGTGGCAATGGGCGGATCATCGACGAACTGGAAGCCTTGTTCGCCGGCGCGGGCTGGAACGTGATCAAGCTGGTCTGGGGTTCGGACTGGGACGCCTTGCTCGCCAAGGATGCCGATGGTGCGCTGGTCAACACCTTGTCACAGACCGTGGATGGCCAGTTCCAGACCTTTGCCGCCAAGGACGGCGCCTACAACCGCGAGCACTTTTTCGGCCAGAGTGAATCCCTGGCCAAACTCGTGGCGGGCATGAGCGACGAACAGATCGACCGTCTCAAGCGCGGCGGCCATGACATGGTCAAGATCCACGCGGCCTACCACGCAGCGCGCCGGGTCAAGGGCAAGCCTACGGTGATCCTCGCCCAGACCAAGAAGGGCTTCGGCATGGGCGAGGCCGGGCAGGGCAAGATGACCACGCACCAGCAGAAGAAGCTCGACCGCGAGGCGTTGATCGCCTTTCGCAATCGCTTCCAACTGCCGCTGAGTGATGAGCAGACCGAATCCCTGAGCTTCTTCAAACCGGCCGATGACAGCCTTGAGATGCGCTACCTGCACCAGCGTCGCCACGCCCTCGGCGGCTATGTGCCGAGTCGCAGCCAGCACGCCGCCCCGGTCAACGTGCCGCCGGTGGCAGGCTATGCCGGTTTTGCCACGGCGGCCGACGGCAAGGAAATGTCCACCACCATGGCCTTTGTGCGCATGCTCACCAATTTGCTCAAGGACAAGGCCTTGGGCCCGCGCATCGTGCCTATCGTTGCCGACGAAGCGCGCACCTTTGGCATGGCGAACCTGTTCAAGCAGATCGGCATTTATTCCAGCGTCGGCCAGCGCTACGAGCCGGAAGACATCGGCTCGATCCTCAGCTACCGCGAAGCCACCGACGGGCAGATCCTCGAAGAGGGCATCAGCGAAGCCAGCGCCATCAGCTCCTGGGTCGCAGCGGCCACCAGCTACTCGGTGCATGGCCTGCGCATGCTGCCGTTCTACATCTATTACTCGATGTTCGGTTTCCAGCGCGTGGGCGACCTGATCTGGGCCGCCGCCGACCAGCGCGCCCGTGGTTTCCTGCTCGGCGCGACGGCAGGGCGCACCACCTTGGGTGGCGAAGGCTTGCAGCATCAGGACGGCAGCAGCCACCTCATGGCGGCCACCGTGCCCAACTGCCGTGCCTACGATCCGGCGTTTGCCGGGGAGTTTGCGGTGATCCTCGACCACGGCATGCGCCAGATGCTGGAGCAGGAGGTGGACGAGTTCTACTACGTGACCCTGATGAACGAAAACTACCCGCAGCCGAGCCTGCCGGAAGGGGTGGACGCGGCGATCATCAAGGGCATGTATCGCCTCGAAGGCGCGGATGATGCCCAGGTGCGCCTGCTCGGTTCCGGCACGCTGGTGCGCGAGGTGCAAGCGGCGGCGCAGTTGCTGGCAGACGATTGGCACGTGGCGAGTGAAGTGTTCAGCGTCACCAGTTACAGCGAACTGGCACGGGACGCGCGGGAGGTGGAGCGGTGGAATCGCCTGCATCCGCAAGATTCTGCACGCACCAGCCATCTGGCTGAATGCTTGCCCAAAGGGGCGCCGGTTGTCGCGGTGTCGGACTACGTACGGGCGGTACCGCAGATGGTGGGTTCGTACATCGGTTCCAGCTATACCGTGTTGGGTACTGACGGGTTTGGGCGCAGTGATACACGGGCGGCGTTGCGGGATTTCTTTGAGGTGGATCGATATCACATCGTATTGGCAGCGTTGACGGCGTTGGATGCGCGGATGGGTCAGCAGGCGATTGAGAAGTACGGCTTGCAGACGGAGCGTGATCCATCCTGGACCTCCTGAACAACAGAGATCAACTGTGGGAGCTGGCTTGCCTGCGATGGCGGTGCATCAGTCGATAAATGTGTTGACTGACACTCTGTCATCGCAGGCAAGCCAGCTCCCACATGGGTTTTGTGCTGTGGCCTAGAATGTGGCGATCAGGGCCGGCCCAAACGCTTCCTTGAGGAAGCCTGGGGCGATGTACCGCTCGTAATGCGCCTCCGACAACAGGAAAAACTCCCGGTCAATCGCATCGCGGAGGTCGGCCAGCTGCCGCTCACGAAACTCCGGCAGCAACACCAACCCATACGCATCCAGCCTGGAAATCACCCGCGCGCCCCGGGCAATCAACTGGTACGCCCAGCAATACGGCGACTGGTGCGGCACAAAGCGGATCTTGCGGTTTTCCAGTTGCTGGCGCAGCAGGTGCGCATCAAACACCTCCAGCTTGCTGGCCATCACCTGCACCAGCAATTGCTCCAGGCGCAGCCAAACCGCCTGTTTTTCCTCGGCGTTGTAGCCGTTCCACTGGATCACTTCGTGGTGGTAACGCTTGCAGCCCCGGCAGACCAGGTCGCCGTAGACGGTGGAGCACAGGCCGATGCAGGGGGTCTTGATGGTTTGATTGGGCATAAAGACGCTGATCTATTTGAAGTGGCAGGGTAATAGAGATCTAAAGCAACGCATTTTCAATTCTTTGGCGAAAGTGTTAGCGCATTTTGTCAGTGTTTCTTTGTGGTGTGGCAGACAAAGATGGTCGCAGTCCCCAAAGGATGACGAACCATGAAAACCACGTTCAAACCCTTAGGTTACTGTCTGGCGGCACTGATGTTGATCGCCGCCAGCGGGTGCGTAAGCCAGCCCTCTACAGGAGTCACCAGAATGCATGCGCCTTTGATTTCCCTCGCCGTACTCAAGGCTAAACCGGGTCAACAGGACGCCCTGAAAAGCGGTTTGTTGAGCCTGATCGAACCGACGCGCGCCGAGCCGGGCAACCTTGATTACGTGTTGTTTGAGCAGAAGGATGAACCCGGTACGTTCTACATGCGTGAGGCGTTCCAGGGCCAAGCCGCGCTTGATGCGCACTTCGCGACTGCGCACTTCCAGCGGTTTGCCGCAACGGCTGATGATCTGCTCAGCGAGCCGCTGAAACTGATATTCCTGGAGCAGGTTTCGAACTGAAGGTTCCCATGGGCCGCTTTGGGGCGGCCCATGGGTAGGCGCCGTTGAGAGCGTCAATCCCAGCTCAACGCACCACCCGTCTGGTACTCGATCACTCGGGTCTCAAAGAAATTCTTCTCTTTCTTCAAGTCCATGATCTCGCTCATCCACGGGAACGGGTTGGTCGTCCCTGGGTATTCTTCCTTCAAGCCAATCTGCGACAGGCGACGGTTGGCGATGAACTTGAGGTAGTCCTCCATCATCGCGGCGTTCATGCCCAGTACGCCGCGCGGCATGGTGTCGCGGGCGTATTCGATTTCCAGCTGGGTCCCTTGCAGGATCATCTGGGTCGCTTCTTCCTTCATCTCGGTATCCCACAGGTGTGGGTTTTCGATTTTGATCTGGTTGATCACGTCGATACCGAAGTTCAGGTGCATCGACTCATCGCGCAGGATGTACTGGAACTGCTCGGCCACGCCGGTCATTTTGTTGCGGCGGCCCATGGACAGGATCTGGGTGAAGCCACAATAGAAGAAGATGCCTTCCAGGACGCAGTAGTAGGCGACCAGGTTGCGCAGCAGTTCTTTGTCGGTGTCGACGGTGCCGGTTTCGAACTTCGGATCGGAGATCGAACGGGTGTACTTCAGGCCCCAAGCGGCCTTTTTCGCGACCGATGGGATCTCGTGGTACATGTTGAAGATTTCGCCTTCATCCATGGCCAGCGATTCGATGCAGTACTGGTAGGCGTGGGTGTGGATCGCCTCTTCGAAGGCCTGGCGCAGGATGTACTGGCGGCACTCCGGGTTGGTGATCAGGCGGTAAACGGCCAGCACCAGGTTGTTCGCGACCAGGGAGTCAGCGGTAGAGAAGAAGCCCAGGTTGCGCATGACGATGCGGCGCTCGTCGTCGGTCAGGCCTTCGGGGTTTTTCCACAGGGCGATGTCGGCGGTCATGTTGACCTCTTGCGGCATCCAGTGGTTGGCGCAGCCGTCGAGGTATTTCTGCCAGGCCCAGTCGTACTTGAACGGCACAAGTTGGTTGAGGTCGGCGCGGCAGTTGATCATGCGCTTTTCGTCAACGGCGACACGGGCGGAGGCGCCTTCGAGTTCGGCGAGGCCTTCGGCGATGTCGAGTTTGTCGAGGGCGGCCTTGGCGCGGATGATGGCGGCGGAGTCGTTGGCGGTCACGTTACGGGCTTCCAGCGCGGCGGCAGCACCGGCACCGTCGAGGCGGTCCATGTTGGCTTCGCTGGCATGGCCGGCGTTGGCGCCCTTGATCACCGCTGCACCGGTGTCTTCGTTGTCGACTTCATCCCAACTCAGCATTGAAATTCTCCTTCCTGGTCTGTTCTGACGGCGTGTGAACCCGTCCAAAAATATGCGATTTGCAGGCTACTAGGCATTGAAATACTGCGCAGAGTGTGGTCGGTAAATACCGATACTGCACACTATGTAGTGGTCTGTTCTGTTTGTGGGCACACTATATGGTGTGTAACAAGACTGGTCAACGCACAAGATGTGCGGTCTTGGGTCGCTGCCAGTCTTAAGTTACGTCAGGACCAGGGGTTAGAAATCAGCGATAAACTGTATGCCACCGACCACCGCACCCCGGGTTTGCGTGAGCCCACCCGGGTACTTCACGTATTGCAGGTTGGGCCGCACCATCAGCCACTGCGTCGCCTGCACGCCATAGTTGATCTCGTAGCTGTATTCACGGCGCTGTTCGGGTACGTACAGCGGGTCGTCGAGGGACGTCACGCCATTTGCCGCATTGAGCATTTGCGTGTTGCGCGTGTAGCGGTCGCTGACCTGCAATTTCGACGCACCCACGCCGAAGGTGTCATCCGGGCGCGCATCGAACGGGCCTCGGTAGATCAGGCCGACCTGGATCAGGCTCTTGATCACGCTTTTGTCCGGGTCGTTCACCGTGAGGTTGGCGAACACGTTGAGCCCGCGCTTGTTGTTGCCATCTACCGTGGTCAGTTGCTGCTGGCCCGATAGCCACCAGCCACTGTTGCTGGAGTACATCCGGTAGGGTTTTTGCGAGCTGGCGGCATAGTTGCCGTCGGCGTCCTTGAGCATGTCCTTGGTGTCGGCGTTGGCGTAGTAATAGCCGGCGTGATACTCCGAATTCAGCCCATCAATGTGTCCTTTCCAGATCGCTTCGATGGGAAAACTGGTGCCTTGTGAGCCGCTGATAAACGGTTTGAAGCCGTTGCTGGCTTCGGCGTTGCCCGGGTTCTTGTCATACGCGCCGACCTGCAGGGCGAACTCTTCCGTGAACTGGTACTTGGCGCGCACCGCCCACTGGCTGATGGGAAAGCTGTTCCATACGCCGTTCCAGTTGCCTTCCTGGGAACCGCACAGGGTCACGTTCTGGAATTCGCAGGGGAACTGGTCGAAGTCTTCACCGTGGCCGAAACGCCCGAGTTTCAAGGCGAATTTCCTGTCGAAGAACTTCTGCTCATACCAGAACTGCGACAGCCGCCAGGCATTGCCGCCGCCGAACACTTCCATGGTCGAGGTCAGCCCGGTGGCGTTGGGGTGGTGTACGCGGTCGTTGGTGATGTCCTTGCCATGGCGCTCGCCGATACCGATGCGAAACGTCGCGTCCTGCCAGCCGAGGAGTTTTTGCAGGTCCATGTCCACGCCAAGGATCAGTTGATCGCTCCAGCGCGCGGTGGTGTGGGAGTTGTAGCCGCCACCGAGGTTGGAGCCGACTTCGCCGACGTATTTGAGGGTGAAGTCGTAGCCCTGTTCGGCCAGTTGCGGGCGCAGGCCGTTCCAGTCGCCGAGCATGGCGGGGGCGCTGTAGGCGCAGGTGGAGAGGGCGCTGCAAAGCAGGGCCAGGGGGTAGGTGGTGCGCATGGAGAAGCTCCTTGGATTGTTGTTTTTATTGGGAAATGCACAAATTTCAGGCACACAGAGGCCCCCTGTGGGAGCGGGCTTGCTCGCGAAAGCGGTCTGTCAGTTACTGATGTGCTGACGGATACACCGCATTCGCGAGCAAGCCCGCTCCCACATTGGAACTGTGGTGTTTTCGGGAGAGCGGGGTTACTGAAGGTTTACGTAGAGACCGCCATCGACGAGCAACGACGCACCAGTCACATAGCGCGCCATGTCCGAGGCCAGGAACACAATCGGCCCGGCCACATCATCCGGTTCACCGAGGCGGCCCAACGGTGTACGCGAGGTCATATAGGCGAGCTTCTCCGCATCCGCCAAATCCTCTTTGTTGATATCCGTGGCAATCGTCCCCGGCAGCACCGAGTTGCAACGAATCCCATACGGCCCCAGGGCAATCGCGCAGGATTGCATCAACGAATGCAGGCCGGCCTTGGTCGGCGTGTAGTGGGTTTGCATGCCGCCGCCCACCAGGGCGCTGATGGAGCTGACCGCGATGATTGCGCCGCCCCGGCCTTGGTTTTTCATTTGGTTGGCCGCCGCCTGCACGGCGAAGTAGGCGCCATTGAGGTTGGTGTTGACGGTCTTCAGGTAGACCTCGCGGGGCATGTCGAGGAACGAGTGGAACGGGCAGATACCGGCGTTGTTGACGAACACATCGACGCTGCCAAAGGCCTTCACCGCGCCGGCCACCAGTTTGTCGCCGGTGTCCGGGTCGGCCGCGTCGCCGCCCACTTCGATGGCTGCGCCGCCAAACGCCTTGATCTCTTCGATCAACGAATAGGCAGCCTCGGTGCCTTGGCTGCTGCCGCTGTGGCCGATGACGACACGGGCGCCTTGGCGTGCACATTCACGGGCGGCGGCGTGGCCGATGCCACGGGAGGCGCCGGTGATGATCACGGTTTTATCTGCAAGCAACATAAAAACACTCCTTCAAAAATAAGCGGCCTCAGCCGAGGTAATTGCCGTAGCCGACCATGGCGATTGCGCCGATGATCACCGCGATCCCGGCCACCAGCACGCCTTTGTTGGCGGCGCTGGTGCCGTGCCATTCGCGGAAATACAGGCCCCAGCAGTTGGACACGATGATGATGAACGACATGTGCAGCACCCACGAACTGGCGTCGTTTTGCAGGCGGCTTTCGCCCATGCCGTAGAAAAAGAACTGCAAGAACCACAGCGTGCCTGCGATCGCCACCAGCAAGTAATTGCCCAGCAGCGGGGTGCTGCGGTCGGTGTAGTTGTGGAAGGTGCGGTTGCGCCAGTTCAGCCACAGGCACCAGAGGCCGTTGGTGGTCAGGCCGCCCCACATGATCACCATAAAGGTCACGTTGTTCTGGAACAGGCTGTTGGCGCCGTGCTCCACCGCAGCGGCAGCGAGTGGGCGCCCGGCGGAAATGCCGTAGCTGAAACAGGCACTGAGCACGCCGGAGATCACCGCCACCAGCATGCCCTTGCCCAGGGAAAACTCGCTGACACTGGCGAACTTCACCGCCTGGGACACTTCCCGTTCCTTGATCAGCCCGGCCTTGCCGCACACCGCGATACCGACCAACGACACCGCCACGCCCCACAGCACCCAATGGCCGCCCTGGGAAGCCAGCATCGAGGTCAGCGTGCCTTCGGTGGCGTCGGTGAACAGGTCGCGGTACAGCGCCGGCATCAAGGCGCCGAGGGCCGAGGTGAGGCCCATGATCAGCGACATGCCCAGGGACAGGCCGAGGTAGCGCATGGTCAGGCCAAACGTCAGCCCGCCGATGCCCCACAACACGCCGAACATATACGTCCACAGCAGCGTGCTGGTGTCGGCATCGCGCAGGATCTGCACCCAGCCTGGCACCGTCAATTGCGCGGCAATCAGCGGCACGATCAGCCAGGACACCAGGCCGCCGGTGATCCAATAGCTTTCCCAGGCCCAGCCACGGACCTTCTTGTAGGGGATGTAGAAACTGCCGGAAGCGAAGCCGCCGATAAAGTGCAGAATCACACCGAGGAGAATGATTTCCACGTAGTTGAATCCTTTTTATTGTTGTTGTGGTCTTGGTTGGTCAGGGGCGCGTGAGCTGGAACATCGGCTGTAGATCGACGCTGACCGGCGAGGCATCCGCGTGGCTGGGCATGATGTCCTGCATGTGGTTCCACCAACGCTGCATCAGCGCGGTGCCGGGCAGTTCATCGAGGCCGTGGGCGTCTTCGTGAGTGAGCACGGCGAACAGCGCATTGGCCGGTTCATCGAGGAAAATCCGGTAATCCACCACGCCAGCGTCCAGCAGGGCCTGGGCCAGTTCGGGCCAGATCTCGTCGTGGCGCTTGCAGTATTCATTGGCCTGGCCGGGGTTGAGGTTCATGCGAAAGGCGCGGGTCTGCATCATTGCGCTCCATGGGCGGGCGTGTAGATGCGCACCGCGTTGTGCAGGAAGAAGTTGGCTTGCACCGCTTGCGGCTTATCCGCCATGCAGCGCTTGACCAGGCCTAACGTAGTGGCGAAATCCGCCAGGTGATCGCTGTTGGGCCAGTCGCTGCCAAAGAAGCAACGGTCTTCACCAAAGGCTTGCCACAGCACGGCCAGGCGGTCGTTGTAGAACGCCGGGTCGCTGATCAATCCCTGGGGGCCGACCTGCGGGATTTCCGCCAGTTTGGCGAACACGTTCGGCCGCTCGGCCAGGCGTAACAGGTCGGCGTGATAGGCCGTTTCTTCAGCGGCTGGCACCTGGGCGTTGGGCAGGTGATCGACGATGATGCGCAGCTCGGGCAAGGCATCGCTCAGGTGCAACAGGCCCTTGATCAAGCGCGGGTTCGGGTTGGCGCTGTCCAGGCCCCGGCCGGTGGCGGCGAGTTGGCGCAGGCCGTCGATAAAACCGGGGCGGGTCTGGTCCAGCAGCAGGTCGCGGTCCCACAGGTTGCCGTAGCGCAGGCCGAGGAACAGCGGCTCGTCGGCCAGCGCCTCAAGATCACGGGCGAAGTCCGCGTGCAACGGGTCGAGGTTACCGACAAAACCGAGCATGCGCGGGTCGCTGCGCAGGGTGTGCAGCAGCCAGCGGTTGTCGTCGCGCCACGGGCTGGCTTCCACGGCAATCGCGCCGACCACGTTGTGCGGCGCGGCCAGCGCCCAGTAATCCGCCGGCAGATGCGCGGCGTACAAGCGGTTGCCCGGCTCGGGCCAAGGGATGCCTTGGGGCCGGCGCGGGTCGAACAGGTGCAGATGGCTGTCGATGATCGGGCCGCTGTAGGGCGTCAAGGGCATGGGGCAGTCCTTATCAGGAGCACATTGGGAAGGGCCCGCACGCTACCGTGAGCGGGCCCGTTTAACCAGATCAGCTCTGCAGGTACACCACATGGGTATGGGTGTATTCGTACAGGCCATGCTTGCCGTCGGCCCCGCCGATCCCGGATTTACGCACGCCGGCATGGAAGCCTTGCATGGCTTCGAAGTTCTCGCGGTTGACGTAGGTTTCACCAAAGTCGATCTCGCGCACCGCGTGCATCGCCTTGCCTAGGTCGCGGGTGTAGATCGACGAGGTCAGGCCGTAGTCGCAGTCGTTGGCCATGGAGATGGCTTCGTCGAGGTCGTCGACAATTTGGATCGGCAGCACCGGGCCGAAGATCTCTTCCCGCATGATCTCCATGTCGGCGCGGCAACCGGCCAACACCGTCGGCTGGAAGTGAAAGCCCGCACCCAGATCGGCAATCTGCCCGCCGGTGATCAAGTTGGCGCCCTGACTCAGCGCGGTGCGCACCTTGCGGTTGACGTTATCCAGGCCCTGGCGGTTGATCAGCGGGCCCATCTCCACATCGGCCTGGGCCAGCGGGTCGCCGTAGCGCGTGGCGGCCATCGCCGCACTGATGCGCTCGATAAACTGGTCGGCGACTTTGCGCTCGACGTACACGCGCTCGGCGCAGTTGCACACTTGCCCCGTATTGATGATGCGCGAATCGCGGATGGCTTTGACCGCCAGGTCCAGGTCGGCGTCGGCCAGGACAATGGCCGGCGCCTTGCCGCCCAGTTCGAGGTTGAGCTTGGTGATGTTCGGCGCGGCGGCGGCCATGATCCGCGAACCGGTGGCGACGCTGCCGGTGAAGCTGATCATGTCCACGCCCTTGTGCGCAGTGAGGGCGCCGCCAACCTGGCCGTCGCCGCACACCACGTTGAACACGCCGGTGGGCAGGTCGGTTTCGGCCACGAGCTTGGCGAATTCAAAGCAGTTGTTTGGCGTTTCTTCGCTGGGCTTGATCACGATGGTGTTGCCGGTGAGCAGCGCCGGGGCCATCTTGCGCGCGATCAGGAAGAACGGGAAATTCCACGGCAGGATGCCGGCCACCACGCCCAGCGGTTTGCGGAACAGGAAGATGTTTTCGTTCGGGCGGTCGCTGGTGATGATCTCGCCTTCGATGCGCCGCGCCCACTCGGCCATGTAGTCGAGGTAGTCGGCAGTGAAGTTCACTTCGACCTCGGCCAGCCCGCTGACCTTGCCTTGTTCCAAGGTGATGGTGCGCGCCAGGTGCGCGACGTTTTCACGCAGCTTGGCGGCAATCCGGCGCAGGTGCCCGGCGCGCTCGATGGCCGGTTTGCGCGCCCAGTCTTTTTGCGCCTGGCGTGCGGCAGCGAGGGCCTGGTCGACATCGGCGGCGGTGGACGCCGGGACCTTGGACAGCAGCGCGCCGGTGGCCGGGTTGAGTACATCAATGTGGGCTTCGCTGGTCACGAAGCGGCCGTTGATAAAGTTCTGGTACACGGGAACGGACGACATGGGGCAGCTCCTTAGTAAGTGCGTGACGGCGCTTTCGCGTCGGCAGCCGGGCGATAGCGGGCGAGGGTGGCCAGGGCGCTCTGGCGCAGCAGGCTGATGTCGATGGCCACCGCAATAAAGCGGCAACCCCAGGTCTGGTAGCGGCGAGCGTCGTCTTCATTGGGCGCGAGGATGCCGCAGACCTTGCCGGCGGCGAGGGTGGCGTCCACCGCGTGTTTGATGCGTTCCTGGACTTCGGGATGGCCGGGATTGCCGGCGTGGCCGAGGCCGATGGACAGGTCGGCCGGGCCGATGAACACCGCGTGCACCCCTTCGACGGCGGCAATCGCGGCGACGTTTTCCACGCCCAGGCGCGACTCCACTTGCACGATCAGGCACAGTTCTTCATGGGCGGTGGTGAGGTAATTGTCGACGCCGTCCCAGCGTGTGGCGCGGGTCAAGCCACCGCCGACGCCACGGATGCCGTGGGGCGGGTAACGCATGGCGCGCACCAGGGCCTGGGCCTGTTCGGCGGTTTCGACCATGGGGATCATCAGCGTCTGCGCGCCAACATCCAGCAGTTGCTTGATCAGGTTGGCGTCGCCATTCACCGCGCGTACTACCGGCGCGGTGGCGTAGGGCGCCACGGTCTGCAATTGGTTGAGCACGCTGGGCACGGTGTTCGGTGCGTGCTCGCCGTCGATCAGCATCCAGTCGTAACCGAGGCTGGCGACGATTTCGGCGGCGTAGCCGGTGGAAAAACCGGCCCAGATGCCGTACTGCGTGGCGTCGTTGGCCAAGGCGGCCTTGAAGCCGTTGCGGGGCATGTGCATGGCAGGTTTCCTCAGCGGTTGTAGGGACGGTGCAGCTGGCAGTCGGGGTTCAGGTCAACGCCGAAGCCGGGTTTATCCAACGCCGACAGACGCATACGCCCGTTCACCGGCACCGGCTCGCCGAGCAGTTGCGGGTGGAACATCGGCACCACTTCATCGGCCTTCGGCGCCATCATCAGGAACTCGGCGAACGGGCTGTTATGGCGGGTGGCGACGAAGTGGTAGCTGTACACCGAGGAACCGTGGGGCACGACCATGGCGTTATGCGCATCGGCCAGGGCGGAGATTTTCACCAGTTCGGTGAGGCCGCCGCACCAGCCGACATCCGGCTGGATGATGTCGCAGCAGCCCATCTCGAGGAGCATGCGGAAACCCCAGCGCGTGGCTTCGTGTTCGCCGGTGGTCACCAGCATGCCCTTGGGCACGTTGTTGCGCAGGGCGGCGTAGCCCCAGTAATCGTCCGGTGACAGCGCTTCTTCGATCCACTTGAGGCCGTGTTCATGGGCGCCGATGGCCAGTTTGGTCGCGTAGTTCAAGTCCAGGCTCATCCAGCAGTCGAGCATCAGCCAGAAGTCCGGGCCGACCCGCTCGCGCATGGTCGCCAGTTCTTCGAGGTTTTTGCGCAGGCCTTCTTCGCCTTCGCTGGGGCCGTGGTGCAGGGGCATCTTGCCGCCGATAAAGCCCATCTTCTGCGCCAGGTCGGGGCGCGCGCCGGTGGCGTAGAACTGCAATTCATCACGCACTGCGCCGCCGAGCAGGTGGTGCACCGGCTCCTGGCGCAGTTTGCCGAGCAGGTCCCATAGCGCCAGGTCGACGCCGGAGATCGTGTTGATCACCAGGCCCTTGCGCCCGTAGTAAAGGGTGGACTGGTACATCTGGTCCCAGATCTTTTCGATGTCGGTGACGCGGGCGCCTTCGATGAAACGCGCCAGGTGTTTCTCGACGATATAGGCCGCCGGTTCACCACCGGTGGTCACGGCGAAACCGACGGTGCCGTCGCTGGCCTCGATCTCCACCACCAGCGTGCCGAGCACGTTGATGCCGAAGCTGCGGCGGCTCTGGCGGTACTCCGGGTATTTGCTCATTGGCGTGGAAATATGGTCGTCGATCCAGTGGCCGTCGCCCTGGTCGTGGTAATCGGCGCCGCCGCCGCGCAATACAAAGGCGCGCACGTGTTTGATGGTGAGGTTGCCCATGGTGTGACTCCTGGAGTTAAACAGTGGCCGGCGTGTTCGACGCTTTGGGGCCAGGTGAATGGATGCCCAGTACCAGCAACGCAGCCAGTACCGTGGTGGCGGACAGCAGGTACAGACCGGCTGCCGGGGAATGGAAGGCGCCTTCGGCCCAGTGTTTGAGCACCGGGGCGATAAAGCCGCCGAGGGCGCCGAAGGAATTGATCAGCGCGATGCCCGCTGCGGCGGCGCTGCCGGCCAGGTAGCTCGATGGAAAGGTCCAGAACACCGGCTGCACCGCGATAAAACCGGAGGCGGCAAAACACAGGGCAAGCATGCCCAGCAGCGGGCTGGCGAATGTCACCGAGCAGGCGATGCCGGCGGCGGCCATCAGCAGGGTCAGGCAGGCGGTTTGCCGACGCAGGCCGGTGCGGTCGGAATAGGCCGGAATCCACCAGGCCGCAAACAACGCACACAGCCACGGAATCGCCGAGACCAGCCCGACCATCAGGCCGACCTTGGTGCCGAGCAGGCCACCGACTTGGGTCGGCAGGTAAAACACCACGCCGTACACACTGGCCTGGATCAGCAGGTACACCAGGCACAGGTACAGCACCGACGGTTGGCACAGCACGTTGAGCAGGCTGCGGCCGTGGGAGGTTTTGTGTTGGTCTTCGCTGTCGAGCAGGGTTTGGATTTGCAGGCGCTCGTCGCTGCTTAGCCACTTGGCGTCGGCGGGGCGGTTGTCCAGGTAGAAGTAGGCCCAGATGCCCACCACCGAGGCCATCAAGCCCTCGACGGCGAACAACCATTGCCAGCCGTGGATGCCGGCCCAGCCGTCCATTTCGAGGAGCAGGCCGGACAACGGGCTGCCGAAGATAAACGCCAGTGGCGCGCCAAAGTAGAAGAAACCCATGGCCTTGCCGCGCACGGCCTGGGGGAACCAGTAGGTGAGGTAGAGGATGACGCCGGGAAAGAAGCCGGCTTCGGCCACACCCAGCAGGAAGCGCAGGACGTAGAAGCTGGTTTCGTTGTGGGCAAACACCATCGCCGCCGAGATCAGGCCCCAGCTGACCATGATCCGGCACATCCACAGGCGGGCGCCGACACGGTGCAGGATCAGGTTACTCGGCACTTCCAACAGCGCGTAGCCGACAAAAAACACACCGGCGCCGAAGGCAAACGCGGCATCGCTCAAGCCGGTGTCCGCCTGGAAGGCTTGCTTGGCAAAGCCGACGTTGGCGCGGTCGAGAAACGCCATGATGTACATCAGCAGCAGGAAGGGCAGCAGCCGCCAGGAAATCTTGGCGAGCAGGGGCGCGGGCAGGGTTTTCATAGGGGCAGTCCAGTGTTTTGTTCTTATGGGCCGGACTGTACGGCGGCCGAGCAATGCGCTACAAATCGAATCTCGCTTACAAGTGATAACCTCAGGGTATCGATAAGAAAGGTGAAAATGCGTAGTCCCAGCCTGTTCAACCGTTTGCGCTACAAGCACCTGCATATGCTGGTGGCCCTCAGTTCCAGCCAGAACCTGCATCGGGCGTCCCAGGCCCTGAACATGTCGCAACCGGCGGCCACGCGCATGTTGCGCGAGATCGAGGACATGTTTGGCTGCGACCTGTTCGAGCGCCTGCCACGGGGCATGCGCCCCACGGCCTTGGGCCTGGAGTTGATCCGCTTTGCCGAATCGGCCCTGAGTGGCCTTGACCGTTGCGCCGAAGACTTGATGGCGCGCCAGCAGGGCGGTTATGGCTACCTGTCCATCGGCACCATCATGGGCGCCGCGCCAGACCTGGTGATGGACTGCATCGCGCAGATCAAGTCACTCAACCCGCAGCTGCGCATCCGCATCATGGGGGACACCAGCGACCAGGTGATCCAACTGCTGGAGCAGGGCCGCATCGACCTGGCCATCACCCGTCGCAACGCCGCCACCGACAGTGAGCACTACAGCTTCGAGCCCTTGGGCAACGAGCGCATGCTGGTGGTGGTGCACGCCGGCCACCCGCTGGCCCAGCGTGAGCATGTGGCGCTGGCGGAATTGGTGCGCGACTGGCCGTGGATTTTGCAACCGCAAACCAGCCCGGCGCGGATCGGCTTTGATCAGGCGCTGCAAGACCTGGCCTTGCCGAGCCCGGCGGACATCATTGAATGCAGCTCGGTGTATTCCATGCAGCAGCTGATCCAGTTGACTGACGCGGTGATGGTGTTGTCGGAAAGCGCCCTGCGCGACTACCTGAAAATGGGCCTGGTGGTGGCCCTGCCGGTGGCGCTGGATGTGCGCCTGGCGCCGTTTGGCCTGTTGTTGCGCAAGGGCGAAGGGGTGGGGCGCGAGTTGGCGTTGTTTATTGACTTGCTGCGGCAAAAGGCGGCGTTGTTGTAGGACGCGGAGCGTCCGGGGCGGCATTCCCACGCGGAGCGTGGGAACGATCAGTTGAAAAGATCGTGGTGTGGCGCAGCGATATTAAATAGAATGAATCTCATTTGAGATGTAATCGCGCCGCGCAGGTTGCTTGCCATGAATGATGTTGTCGCCCCCGAACTGACGCTGTCGAGCCTATACCGCGACCACCGCAGTTGGCTGGAAAGCTGGCTGCGCCGGCGCCTGGGCAATGCCTGGGATGCGGCGGACCTGAGCCAGGACACGTTTCTGCGGGTGCTCGCCAGTGCCCAGCCGATAGCGCAGATGCAGGAGCCCCGGGCGTATCTGGTGACGGTAGGCAAGCGATTGCTGGTCAACTTTCATCAGCGCCGCAGCCTGGAACAGGCCTATCTGAATGCGCTCGCCAGCTTGCCTGAGGCGTGCGTGCCGTCCCCCGAGCAACGCTGGTTGCTGCTGGAAACCCTGCAAGCCCTGGATGAATTGCTCGATGGTTTGCCCGTGCTGGTGCGCCGCGCGTTTTTGTGGAGCCAGCTGGAAGGCTTGGGTTATCGCGAGATCGCCGAGCGCCTCGACGTATCCGAACGCACGGTGAAACGCTACATGGCGCAAGCCTACGAACACTGCCTGCTGGTGGAGCTGTGAGCCGCGATGTCGCCCGTGCGGCGGCGCAGTGGCTGGCGCTGCTGGAGTCCGGCACCGCCACCGAGGGTGATCACGCCGCGTTGCAACACTGGCGCGACAGCCACCCGCAGCACGAACAGACCTGGCAAAAAGCCCAGACCTTGCGCCAGCGCTTCGGCGGCTTGCCCCAGGCGTTGGCGATGGCCAGCCTTGACCGCCCGCAACCGGGCCGGCGTGCCGTGCTCAAGCGTGCGCTGGGTGTGGCGGCGTTGCTGCCGACGGCGTGGCTGATCAGCCGCCAGTTGCCCATCGACGTGTGGCGCTCCGACCTGCACACCGCCACGGGCGAGCGTAAGCGCATGGCGCTGGCCGACGGCGCCAGCCTGCAGCTCAATACCGCCAGCGCCGTGGATGTAGCGTCACGGCATATCCGGTTGGTGGAAGGCGAACTGGCGTTGAACGTGCCGGGTCCGGGCGCGATGACGGTACAGACCCGTTATGGCGAACTTCAGGTCAGCCGGGCTGAAGTGTGCGTCCGGCAACTCGCCTCGGGCTGCCGGGTGTCGGTGCTCAAGGGCGCCGTGCAGGTACGCGACCTCAACGGGCAGTTGGCGACGTTGCACAGTGGCCAGCAAGCGCCATTGACCGCCAGCGGCCTCGGCGCCTGGTTGCCATTTGATGTGCTGCAACTGGGCTGGCGCGACGGCGTGCTGACCGCACAGGACCAAGGGTTGGGGGATTTCCTGCGTGAGCTGGAGCGCTATCGCCCTGGCGTGCTGCGCTGGGAGCCGCGCCTGGAAGCGTTGCGGGTGACCGGCAGTTTTCGCCTGGATGACACGGACCGCATCCTCAACCTGCTGGCGTCGACCCTGGGCTTCAAGGTGCAGGCGCGCACGCGGTATTGGGTCACCCTCAGTTGAGTCCTGTGCTGGGGCCACGGGCACTCTCTATATATCTATAAGATATAAACAAAGAGTTATTTATTCCTTTTAAGTTTTTGCCCGCTGCGGCATCTTGAGGACCTGCGCATTCGTGCGGATTGACCCAACAGCCAAAAGGAAAGCCGACATGACCATTAAAGCGATCAACGTGCGCAACCAGTTCAAGGGCGTGATCAAGGAAATCCTGCTGGGGGAAGTGGTGTCCGAAATCGACGTGCAAACCGCGTCCGGCATTGTCACTTCGGTGATCACCACGCGCTCGGTACGGGATCTGGAATTGAAAGTGGGCAGCGAAGTGATTGCCTTTGTGAAGTCCACCGAAGTGTCCATCGCCAAGCTGTAAAGGATGGCCCCCGCGCACAGGCGGGGGCATTTGCAGCGGCGTTTATCAGTCGATGCGTTCAAAGATCTGTTTGACCATTGCTGCACTGAACACGCCTTTGCCGGTGCCGTCGATCAGGGTGAACGTGCCATCGGCGTTGACCTGCACCCCTGACGAGCTGGCAATGCTCACGGAAACGCCGGGGCGCTCTTCAAGCAGTGCTTTGAGCGGTTGTTGACCGTGGAAGGTTTGCCCGATCACCGTGGCCATGCCTTGGGTGGACTGGGTATCGACACCACCCACCAGGATCACCTTGCCGCCATTTTTCAATGAGTCTTGCAGCGTATCCAGCACGCGGCGGGTGCTGCCATCCAACAAACCAAACTCCAGGTTGCTGCCGGTCAGGTGCATCAGTGTGCGCGTCTGATAAATGCTGCCGTTCCAGTCGGTGAGGACGGCAAGGGCCGAGCAGTCGCTCAAGCTGCGGGTAGACAAGGCGGCGTTGCCTTCGCTCAGGGTGGTCGACTCGCCCATGGCGACAAAGTGGGGGGCGGCGCTGGTTGGTGGGCGCGGCAAGCCGTAGGGGCGCTTCGGCTGGTCGATGAGGGTGTCCAACCACTCAGGGTCCAGTGGGTTCATATTTGCGTTGGTGCCGGATCGAATCTTCAAGCCGGCCTTGTCCCACGCCACCAGGGTGTTTTTTAGCTGCTGCGTGTACTCGGCGGCGGGGCAGGCGATACCGGCCCAGGGATCGACAATCCACGCATCAGCCCAGGCGGCTTCAGCGAAATCCACTGTGCCACTGACCCCACCGCTGGGGCCACCGACCACGGTGAACGAGTGCGCGTCGCCCGCGCCCCATTCGTAGGCGCGGCCGCCACTTTTGTTGATGATGTCCTTGGACAGCAAGGCCATTTCGCCGCAGTTGCCCGCGCCGGTTTTCATAATTAGATCCCCGGCGTTGGGCGCGCGCAGGTTGGCGGTGCGCAGCAACCATTCGCGGGTCATGTGTGCCGCATCGGCCCTGGCCAGGTCGGCCGGCGAGCGCACCAGGTTGCCCGGCCCGAGGCCCGTGATGGTGAGGGCTTGGTCCACCGAGGCCTTGGCCTTTTCGGCATAGAACTGGTTCTGCTGTTTGGTTGGCCAACTGGAAAAATCCGCCGGTTTTTCCAGCGGCAGAACCTTGTTGGGGCGCAAGGCAATGTCCGGGGCGCGGATGGCACTGGCGCGTTGCAGTTGGTAGACCACTTCGCGTTGTTGTTCGTCGGTCATGCCTTTGCAGGCTTGCTTCAATTGATCGAGGTCGGCTTTGGCATAGCCGGCCTTTTCCAGTTGGCTGTAGGCCTCCTTGAGTGTGGGCAGCGCGACCAGTTCTGCATCCAGGCTTTGAGCGCCTTTGTACAGGCTCATGAACGCGCGATAGTCCTGCACCATTGGCAAGTCCCGCACGCTGCACTTGTGAAAGGTCAACTCACCCATGTGCGCTTTGCCCAGCGGCGCGAAGTAGAATTCGGCAGTGTCAGCCTCGATCACCAGGTACTGGCGCGCCTCTCGCGTAATGACCACGCCTCGCAGCTGGCGCTGGTCGTCACTGACGTTGCTGATCTTGTTCAGTTTGACCACGCGGGTCTGTTGCGCGAACGGCCCCGTCGGCTCGCCGGATGAGAAGCCAAAGCCCGGTTCCTTGACCAGCGCGCCGCGTATGCGGTTTTTGTAGGTGATGGGCTCGGTGCGGGCGACGGGTATCAGTTGAGCGCCGGTTTCGCCGTCGATCATTTTGTACAGGCGTTTTTCGTAGACCACCTGGCGTTCCTTGTTGAACAGGCCAACCTTGGCCGGGAATAGCCGCACATGTTCCAGAGCCTGCAGCTGCGCCGCGTCGCCGGGCAGGTCGGCGATGAGTTTGGCAAAGCACTCGGCGTTGATACCGCGCCGGACTCGGCTCCCCGTGGCGGGCGCCGGGCAAATCGCCTCGACATCCTCAAGGGGCGCGGCGGTATAGCCCGATTTCAGCTCAGTCAGCTCGCCGGGCTTGGCGTTTTGATAGCGGTAGACGGTGTCGCCGTCCACCAGGTCGTAGCCGTTGCTGCGGGGCAGGGTGTAGGCGCTGTCGCTGACGGGGTGGTCGAGGACCTGGGCCTGGCGGCCATCGGCGAACACCTCCTGGCGCAGCGGTTGGGTGATGGGGGCTTCAAACACCTCTTCCTCGGCGATGCCGCCGCCGAGGGAGAACAGGGTGTTGAGCGCTCCGTCCAGGGCGCTTGATGCGCCTTGTTGGCGCTCAGCCTGGGTGTCGCCAGAAACGGCTTTCTCTGTGCCCAATGCGGTTTGCGCCACCCCGACAGCGACGGCGGCGCCGACGACGATGGGCTCGCCGATCAACGCGAAGTTGGCCATCAGGCCGGCCGCTGCTGTCAGGTCGTTGAGCCAGGTGTCACGGGTGACTTCGCTGTTGGATTTGATCACCACATCCGCATCGCCGGTCATGCGTCGCCGCGTGGTGTTGTTGATCACGCTGAACACATCGGCCTCGATCAGCAGGCGCCCGCTGTCGATGACCACGCCTTCCTGGTGGCTCCAATAGTCGTTGCCCAGGTACTTGAGGGCGCTGTCCACGCCTTTGCGCGAATGCCGGTCGCCACTGATGAACGAGGCGAAATCGCTCCAGAAACCCACGTCTTCATCCTGGCGGTCCCTAAGGGAAAAGTGCGAAGCCAAGGCCTTGCGCTTGTCGGGGTCGCTGCCCTGCGCCTTGACCCATTCATCCAGTTCAACGATGGACGCGAACCGCAAAAAGGCCGGGGCATGGCCGGGCACATAGAGGATTTGCGTGGTGTGATCGGCCGCGCTGAACCGCAGGATATCGGTGGACGCACGGCCGTTGATATCCAGCAGGTGAGCCCTGACGACGCCCTTGACCGGTGCGCTGTGGCGCAGTTGTTCGAGGGTCAGCGGTTGGTTTTCATCCAGCGGCAGATTGGCCACGGCTTTCATCACCAGGTGATAGTCGTCGCGGGTGAACCTGTGCTCGGCGGGCAGGGTTTTGCCGGCAAGTGCGTAGGCCTTGAGCTGTTGGCGCGCCTGGCTGACAAACTCGCCCTTGAGGGAGGCACGGTAGTCCTCGCCATGGTCTTGCCAAAAGGTTTTCTGCTTTTGGCTGATGAGCCCCTGGAAATCGGTTTTCCAGGCCGCGTGCATCACATCCGAGGGCAGCAGGGGGAACTGATTGTGCGCACCATAGCCGCCTTTGGTGCTTTGCCCAGCGCCTACGGTGTACAGGCCGGACTGTGAATCAAGGTTGCCGGGCAACCAGTCGTCTTCGCTGAAGTTACTCAGCAACGCATCCGGCAATTTCTGCGAGCGCCACGGCTCTTGAATCGTCCACTCCCAGCCGTTGAGGGTGGTTGCGGTATTGCCGCCGCCTTGGAAACGATTCAGATAGACCGTGTCGGCGTCCACGTGGTTGCCGGTCAGTTTGAAGATAATCCCTTCGGCCCATTTCTTGGCCTCTTCGCGCACCTTGGGCAGTGCGGTGTGGGTCTTGCGCAACAGCGCGGTGTAGCGGTTCTTTTCACGCTGCGCGCGGGCCTGTTCGAGGGGGCTGTCGCGCAGCGTCCGAATCATCCCTTGCAAGGCCTCCAGGGTCTTTGGCAGCGCAGCGCCGGACGCCGTGATGAAATGCGCGGCACTGACCTTGGGTTGGAATGCGCCGGGGTGTGCCTGCGCAAAAGTGGAACCCGGATGCACGTCGATTTTAAGGGCACTCAAGTCCCGTGCCAGAACCTCTGGCGCAACAGCCGTCGGCAGCTTGGCCCTCAGGCGCGTGAGGTGGCCGAGCAGGGTGTGGCGGTCGTGGATATCGCCGACGATGCGTTGTTGCTCCGCCAGGGCTGTATCCCCGCGCTGCGGGTCGGTACGGGAGATGCTGTTGAATGACTGGAGGCCGTCGGGTGGCGCCGATGGGTTGATTGCGTAGAAGCGCAATACATCATGGAAATGCGCAACGTTGTAGGGCTTGTGTGGGTAGTCCAGAAAACGCCCGCTGGACGGCGGCCAGAACCCCAGCGTCCGCACGGCCTGGATCAATGGTCCGGCCACGGCGGCGAAGCCGGAGTCGTCCTCCAGGGAAAACTGCTGGGGCTGACTGTTGATAAATACGTGCAGGGTGTTGTTGCTGGGGTCGAACCGCACCGTCGAGGGTGAAACGTTCCGGTCCTTCATCCAGCGCTGGAAGTCCGGGTGACGCAGGGCGCTGTCCAGTTGATTCAGCCACACGCCCAGGGTGGATTCGGGCGGGATGTCGAACACGGAATTGGGACCGGACGGCGGGTGGTGAAAGGGCGCTGGGCCAATACTGTGTGCCAGCTCTTGGTCGCCTTCGACCCTTGGATCACGTTGCGTGGTATAGATCGGGAGGTTGGCAGGCACGTCACCGGCAAAGGATTCGATGACGTACTGCGGGGCTGGGGCGATGTTGCGGACCGATAACGGCATGGAATGACTGACTCCGCGAAGGTTTGCGAGACACAAAAGGGGGCGCCCTCTGTGTATCGAAAACCGGTTTCGCGGTTCCGGCCGATTTCAGCGGTTTTGTAAGCAACGTTCCATGCGCTGCACGCCTTCTTCCAGCAGCGCCCGTGGGCAGCCGAAGTTCAGGCGCACGAATTGCTGGCTGTCATCGCCGAATTCGATCCCGGCGCTCAAGCCGACCTTGGCTTGTTCGAGGAAGAACTGCTGCGGGTCTTCCAGGCCCAAGGCGCTGCAATCCAACCAAGCCAGGAAAGTGCCTTGGGGCGCATGCATGACCACGCCGGGCAAGCGGGTTTGCACGGCATCGAGCAGGTAGTCGCGGTTGGCTTGCAGATACTGTTTCAGCGCTTCCAGCCATTCGCCGCACTGGCTGTAGGCGGCGCGGGTGGCTTCCAGGCCCAGGGGGCTGACGCTGTCGACCATGCCGCAACGGGCGTTGTTGAAGCGTTCGCGGATCTCGGCGTTCTGGATCACCGCAAAGCAGGTCTTCAAGCCGGCGACGTTATACGCCTTGCTCGCCGACATCAGCGTGATAGTGCGATCGGCAATCTCTGCGCTGAGGCTGGCGGTGGGGATGTGGCGGCGACCGTCGAAGCACAACTCGGCGTGGATTTCGTCGCTGATGATCAACGCACCCTGTTCCAGGCACGCGTTGGCCACGGCCAGCAACTCTTCACGGGGGAAGACTTTGCCCATCGGGTTGTGCGGGTTGCTCAGCAGCAGCGCGCCGGCGCCGGCGAGTGCATCGCGCATGGCAGGCAGCGGGGTCAGGTATTCGCCGTTTTTCAGTTCGAACGGCACTTCGATTTTCGGCAGGTTCCAGTGCCCCGGCGCCAGGCGGATCGGGCGGTAGTTGGGGGTTTGCAACACCACCGGCTGGCCCGGTTGCACAAAGGCATGCAGGGCCATGTTGAAGCCCGGCTCGACGCCCGGCAGGAACAGCAAGTCTTCGGGCTGCACGCGCCAGGCGTACTTGGCCCACAGGTCGGCGACGATGGCTTCGCGCACATCCGGGCCGGCCACGCTGTAGCCGAGGATCTGCTGGTCGAGGCGCTCGCGCAGGGCCTGTAACACGGCGGGCGGTGCGGCGATGTCCATGTCGGCGATCCACATCGGCAGGACGTCGGCCGGGTAACGGTTCCACTTGGTACTGCCGGTACCGAGGCGGGGGTGGATCGTGTCGAAATCAAAACTCATGGCGGGCTCGTCAGGGCGGCTGGCGGGAAGTGGCGCGAAATATACCATGGGCTTTTCCGTGGCCGTTCTGTGACCGACAAGTTCTGTAATAAAAACGCCATGGTGCTGGGGATTAAATCTACGGCGGGCTATTTTGGTGCATCTCAATAACCAGAGTAGCCATGGATGAAATACCAACCCTTCAGCCGTACCTTGATTGCCACCGCGTTGGTGTTGACGGTCAGCGGTGTGCAAGCTGCGTCCCAGGCCCCGGTGGCCGGTGAAAATGGCATGGTGGTCACCGCCCAGCATTTGGCCACCCATGTCGGCGTGGATGTGCTCAAGGCCGGCGGCAACGCCGTGGACGCGGCCGTGGCCGTGGGTTATGCGCTGGCGGTGGTGTACCCGGCAGCGGGCAACCTCGGCGGCGGCGGTTTCATGACCGTGCAGTTGGCGGACGGGCGCAAGACCTTCCTCGACTTCCGCGAAAAAGCCCCACTGGCGGCCACCGCCAACATGTACCTGGATAAAGACGGCAATGTCATTGAAGGCCTGAGCGCCAAGGGCCACCTGGCCGTCGGCGTGCCGGGCACCGTCTCGGGCATGGAACTGGCCCTGAGCAAATACGGCACCCTCAAGCGCGCCCAGGTGATTGCCCCGGCGATCAAGCTGGCGGAAAACGGCTTTGCCCTGGAGCAGGGCGATATCGACCTGCTGCACACCGCCACCGGCGAGTTTGAAAAAGACCAGGACATGCGCGGAATCTTCCTGCACAACGGCCAGCCGATGCAGGTTGGCCAGAAACTGGTGCAGAAAGACCTGGCCAAGACCCTCAAGGAAATCTCGGCCAAGGGCAGCGACGGTTTCTATAAAGGCTGGGTAGCCAAGGCGCTGGTGGATTCCAGCCAGGCCGGCAAAGGCATCATCACCCAGGCCGACCTCGACAAGTACAAGACCCGCGAACTGGCGCCCATCGAGTGCGATTACCGTGGCTACCACGTGGTCTCGGCGCCGCCGCCGAGCTCCGGTGGCGTGGTGATCTGCCAGATCATGAATATCCTCGAAGGCTACCCGATGGCCGACCTCGGTTATCACTCGGCCCAGGGCCTGCACTACCAGATCGAAGCCATGCGCCACGCCTACGTGGACCGCAACAGCTACCTTGGCGACCCGGACTTCGTGCAGAACCCCATCGCCCACCTGCTGGACAAGGACTACGCCGCCAAGCTGCGCGCCGCCATCGAGCCGCAAAAGGCCGGGGATTCCCAGGCGATCAAGCCGGGCGTCTCGCCCCATGAAGGCAACAACACCACCCACTATTCCATCGTCGACAAGTGGGGCAACGCGGTCTCCGTCACCTACACCCTCAACGACTGGTTCGGTGCGGGCGTGATGGCCAGCAAGACCGGGGTGATCCTCAACGACGAAATGGACGACTTCACCGTCAAGGTCGGCGTGCCGAACATGTACGGGCTGGTGCAGGGTGAGGCCAATGCGATTGCACCGGGCAAGGCGCCGCTGTCGTCGATGAGCCCGACCATCGTGACCAAGGACGGCAAGGCAGTGATGGTGGTGGGCACGCCGGGTGGCAGTCGCATCATTACCGCGACGTTGCTGACGATCCTGAACGTCATCGACTACAAGATGAACATCCAGGAAGCCGTGGACGCGCCGCGTTTCCACCAGCAGTGGATGCCGGAGACCACCAATCTTGAAACGTTTGCGGTGAGCCCGGATACCCAGAAGATCCTCGAAAGCTGGGGCCATAAGTTTGCCGGGCCGCAGGATGCCAACCACTTGGCGGCGATCCTGGTGGGTGCGCCGTCGCTGGGGGGCAAGCCGGTGGGGAATAACCGGTTCTATGGGGCCAATGATCCGCGTCGTAACACAGGCCTGTCCTTGGGTTATTGATAACCCTGTGGGAGCGGGCTTGCCCGCGATGGCGGTGTGTCAGCCAAAGATGTATTCACTGGCCCACCGCAATCGCGGGCAAGCCCGCTCCCACATAAGCCTGCTCCTACAGTGAGGGCAGTGTTAGGGCTGGAGCAGGTGTTCGACTGCTGAAAACGCCGCCCGCCGGCGTTCTTCCCAATCCCCGCGAATCACCCGCACAGGCTGTCGATGCGCCCGCATCCACTCCAGGCTACCCTGGAAAAACGCCTGTCGATCCGCCAACTGCGGCTGGCAACGCTGCCCATCAGCCGTCCACTCCACATCATCCGGCGACAACAGCAAGTGCAGGTCGTAGTGACGGGCCAGCAGTTCGCTGTCGAGCCAGGCCGGGTAGTCGCCGAACAGGACCTGGCTCCAGAGTTTGTTGGTGAGCAAATGCGTATCGAGGATCAGCAGGCGCGGCTGTTGCGCGCGGGCGGCATCTTCCCAGGCCAGTTGGCCGTGGGCGATGGCCGGGATGTCGGCCAGGGTGGTGTCGCGTTGATGATGGTCGATGAAGTGGCGCACGTATTCGCCGACCATCAGGCCACCGAAATGCGCGTGCAGTTCTGCCGCTAGCCAACTTTTACCGCTGGATTCGGGACCGGCCAATACCACTACTTTCATGATTGCAACGCCGGGTCGGCGCGCCACTCTCGCCAGCCTTGCACGGCGATCACGGTGAACAAGGCGTAGAGCGCGGCGGTGAGATACAGGCCTTTATAGAGGAACAGGCCGACGAAGATCACATCCACGGCGATCCACAGCGGCCAGCATTGCACGCGTTTTTGCGCCATCCACAGCTGCGCCACCAGGCTGAAACCGGTGAGGGCGGCGTCGAGCCAGGGTTGTGCGGCGTCGGTCCAGTGGGCCATGGCGGCGCCCAGCAGCAGGCTGCCCACGGCGCCTATCGCCAAGCTGGTGACAATGGCCGGCACGCCAAGGCTGGTGACCTGGCGGCCTTGCTTGACCTCGCCGGCGCGGGTCCACTGCCACCAGCCGTACAGCTGCAACACGGCGTAGACCACTTGCAGGAGCATGTCGGAATAGAGTTTTACGTCGTAGAACACCCAGGTGTAGAGCAGCACCATGATCAGGCCAATGGGCCAGCACCAAGGGTTTTGTTTGACCGTCAGCCAGACAGCGATCACCCCCAGGGCGGCGGCGAACAGTTCAAGCCCGGACATGGCGGTTCCTTGGAGGAGTGGGAGAGGGCGGGGATTGTAACCAGAGGCGTGCAATCTACAAAACACTGAGCACTGTCTGTGGGAGCTGGGCTTGTGTGGGAGCTGGCTTGCCTGCGATGGCATCACCCTGGTCTGGCTGAAAGACCGAGGTGTCTGCATCGCAGGCAAGCCAGCTCCCACATGAGCCAGGTCCCACGATAGAACGGTGTTAGACCTTGAACTGACGCAGCAGGCCGTCGAGCTGTTCGCTTAGGCCGCGCAAATGCGTGCTCGCCACACTCGACTGCTGCGCCGCCAACGCCGTGCTGTGGGACAAGCCCGCCGCCTGGGTGACGTTCTGGTTGATGTCTTCCACCACATGAGCCTGTTGCAGCGTGGCGCTGGCAATCGACGCGTTCAAGCCATTGAGATTGCGCAACGCCTGGCCGATGGCCGTGAGGCTGGCCCCGGCCTGGCCGGCTTGTTCGATGGTCAGTTGCGAGGCGCTGTGGCTGTCGCTGATCACCTTGACCGCCGCTTCCGAGTGCCCTTGCAGGCGTTCGATCATGCCCTGGATCTCGGCGGTGGATTTTTGCGTGCGCTGGGCCAGCAGCCGCACTTCATCGGCCACCACGGCAAACCCTCGGCCTTGTTCGCCGGCACGGGCGGCTTCGATCGCGGCGTTCAGGGCCAGCAGGTTGGTCTGGTCGGCGATGGAGCGGATCACTTCGAGCACGCTGCCGATCTGGGTACTTTCCGCAGACAGCGTGCGCATCACCTCGACCGCCTGGCTGATGGTGCCGGAGAGTTGGTCGATTTGCTGCAAGCTGCCGTCGATGTTGACCTGGCCTTGCTGCGCCTGGGCCTGGGCGTCGCGCATTTCGCTGGCGGCGTGTTCGGCGTTCTTGGCCACGTCCTGCACGCCGTAGGTGACTTCGTTGATGGCGGTGGCGACCAACTCCATCTGCTGGGACTGCTGCTGGCTGCGGTCATGGGCCTGGGTGGCGTTGCTGCCCAGCTCGGTGGATGACTGGCCCAGGGCGTTGGCGCACACCTGCAACTGGCTGACCACCAGGCGCAACTTGGCGGTGAAGCTGTTGAAGTGTTGCGACAGTTGAGTCACTTCGTCGTGGCCGTGGGTGTCGAGGCTGCGGGTCAGGTCGCTTTCGCCGCTGGCGATGTTGCCCATGGCGTTCACCGCCGCTTGCAGCGGGCGCACGATGCTGCGGGCGATCAGCGCCACCAGCAAGGCCATCACCACCGCAATGATCAGGCCGATCACCGAGGCTTTCCACACTTGGCCAGTGAACTCGGCCTGCACATCATCCACGTACACGCCCGAGCCGATGATCCAGCCCCAGGGTTCGAACAGTTGGATGTACGAGGTTTTCGCCACCGGCGCATCGGCGCCCGGCTTTGGCCAGCGGTAGTTGACGATGCCGGCGCCCTTGGCCTTGGCCAGGATCACGAATTCGTTGAACACCGCAAAACCGTCCGGGTCGCGAATGGCCGAGAGGTTCTGGCCGTCCAGCTTGGGGTTGGCCGGGTGCATGATCATCACCGGCGTGAGGTCGTTGATCCAGAAGTAGTCGTCATGGTCGTAGCGCAGGCCACGCACCACGCTCAAGGCCTGCTTCTGCGCGGCGTCGCGGGTGAGGGCGCCGGTTTTCTCGAGGTTCTGGTAGTAGGCCAGCACGCCGCTGGCGGTCTGCACCACATGTTGGGTCTGCTGGCGTTTGGCCTGGTAGAGGTCGCCATGGATCTGCTTGAGCATCAACAGGCCCAAGGTCAACAACATCAACACGGCGACTATCAGGATCAGCCAGAGCCGGCGGCTGATCGACATGCTGCGCAAACTGTTCATCGTCCTGTCACTCCGTGTTTTTTATAATTGTGGGCGCTGCATCGACTTTTACGCCTTGTCTGATAGGCTTTCGGCCTGTAATCGGAAAACCTGAGTACTGCCTGATTTTTCACGGGTTTTTGATACGCCCGGCGTCAGTGAACCACTTAAAAAAGACTATCGAGGCCTGCCCCGCGCAGGACCTTTTGGGGGATGAATGGATTTTTGGACCGCCATACAGGCATTGATTCTTGGCGTAGTGGAGGGGTTGACGGAGTTCCTGCCGATTTCCAGCACCGGCCACCAGATTATTGTCGCCGACCTGATCGGCTTCGGCGGCGAGCGCTTTGAAGCGTTCAACATCATTATTCAATTGGGCGCGATCCTCGCCGTGGTCTGGGAATTCCGGCGCAAGATCCTTGACGTGGTCATCGGCCTGCCGACGCAGCGCAAGGCCCAGCGTTTCACGGTGAACCTGATCATCGCGGTATTGCCGGCGGTGGTGCTGGGGGTGATTTTTGCCGACCTGATCAAACACTATCTGTTCAACCCGATCACCGTGGCGACGGCCTTGGTGGTGGGCGGTGTGATCATGTTGTGGGCGGAGCGGCGGCAACATGCGGTGCACGCCGAGACGGTCGATGACATCACCTGGAAAGACGCGCTCAAGGTCGGCCTGGCCCAGTGCCTGGCGATGATCCCGGGCACGTCCCGTTCCGGCGCGACGATTATCGGCGGCCTGTTGTTTGGCCTGTCGCGCAAGACCGCCACGGAGTTCTCGTTCTTCCTGGCCATGCCGACGATGGTCGGTGCGGCGCTGTACTCGGGCTACAAATACCGCGACCTGTTCCAGCCCGCCGACCTGCCGGTGTTTGCCATCGGCTTTGTGACCTCGTTCATCTTCGCGATGATTGCGGTCAAGGCCTTGCTCAAGTTCATCGCCAGCCACAGCTATGCAGCGTTTGCCTGGTATCGCATCGCGTTCGGCCTGGTGATCCTGGCGACCTGGCAGTTCGGTTGGATCGACTGGTCTGCGGTCAAGCCATGAACATCCAGCACCCACGCTTGAAGGCGGCGATTTTCCTGCTGTTGTGCGCCGCGCCGCTGCTGGGCTCGGTGCTGCTGTGGCATCGCGGCGAGACGGTGCTGCCGCTGGCGGCGTACGGCGTGGTCAGCGTGTTGGCGTTCTTTTTGTACTGGCGCGACAAGCGCCAGGCGCAGACCGAGGGCCGGCGCACCCCGGAAAACATCCTGCACGCCGTCGAACTGGCAGGCGGTTGGCCGGGGGCGTTGCTTGCCCAGCAAGTGTTCCGGCACAAGACGCGCAAGGTGTCTTACCAGGTGCTGTTCTGGGCGATTGTGCTGCTGCATCAGGTGTTCTGGCTGGACCAACTGTTCCTGGGCGGCACCTTGCTTTCAATCCTCTAGCCGCAAGCCGATCTGCGTGCGCTTGGGCAGTTTGCTCACCACCAGTTGGTGGGAGCGCTGCAACAAGCCACGCAGCTCCTCCGCGCCGAGCGGGTAGGGCGTGTTCATGATGATCCACTGCGCGCGCGCCAGGTACGGCGCCGGGTGGATGCCGGGGCGATCGACGTGGCCGAGGAACAGATCCTTGTCGACCTTGAACGCCAGCGACTCACCGCGCAGGTTTTGCAGGGCGAACATCTTGTTGCCGGCAATCGAAAACACCCGCACGCCGCCCCATTTGTAGTCCTCGCGAGCGCCGGGCAGGCTCAGGCAGTAGCTCGCGACTTGCTCTTCGGTGATCTTCATAGCAGACGGTCTCCGCAACCTTTGAAGCCTTCTTCCAAATAGTCGATCCAGGCCCGAATGGCCGGCAACACACCACGCCGATGGGGGTACACGGCTTGCAGCCAACCACCCGGCAATGACCATTGCGGCAGCAGTTGCACCAGGCGACCGCTGGCCAGTTCCTCTTCGCAATACATCATCGGCAGCACGGTAAAGCCCAGGCCCATGATTGCGCTGGCCTTGCGCACGATAAAGTCGTCGATGCCCAGGCGCGCCTCCATCACCAGCTCGTGGGGGTTGCCCTCGGGGTCGAGAATGCGTTGATGGACCATGCGGTCCGGTTCCAGCGCACCGAGTATGGGCAGTTGCTTGAGGTCGTCGAGGCTGTTGATCTGCTTGCCGTGGACAAAGGCCGGGCTGGCCACCAGCACGGTCTGGGCCTGGCGCAGGCGCTTGGTCACCAGCAGCGGATCTTCATCTCCCAGCTCGCGCACGCGCAGGGCCACGTCGATGCCTTCGGCCACCAGGTCGACGCGGCGGTTGACCAAGGTCATTTCCAGTTGCACATGGGGATGGGCGGCGAGAAACCCGGCCACCAGTTCCGGCAGGATGTGCTGGGCCATGCCCACCGGGCAACTGACCCGCAGCCGTCCACGGGCTTCGCTGGACATGCTGGCCACGGCCTCGTCGGCCATCTCGGCTTCCAGCAGCATGGCCTGGCAATGACGCAGGTAGCGTTCGCCGACGGCGGTGAGGGTCAATTGCCGCGTGGTGCGTTGCAGCAGGCGGGCACCCAGGCGGTCTTCCAGCTCGGCAATACGCCGCGACAGCCGCGACTTGGGAATCCCCAGCAGCCGGCCGGCGGCCGCGAAACCGCCGGCTTCGACGACTTTGGCGAAATAGTAGAGGTCGTTGAGGTCTTGCATGATCGGCCTATTGTCCTGTCAGTGGGACAAACTATCGCATTTCAGCTGGCTTATCGGCTATTGGTTTCATGCGTAGCATCACCACCATCTGATCGCCACTGACGATCCTACTCGGAGCACTCACATGAAACTGTTGCACATCGATTCCAGCATCCTCGGCGACAACTCGGCATCCCGTCAGCTTACCGCTGGCGTGGTCAAGGCCTGGCAAGCGGCTGAGCCGGGTGTGGAAGTGACCTACCGCGACCTGGCGAGCGAAGGCATCAGCCACTTTTCCGGCCTGACTCTGGGCGCGCTGGGCACCGCCGCCGAACTGCGCGACGCGGTCCAACAGCACGAGGCGCAACTGAGTGCTTCGTCGTTGGCAGAATTCATCGCCGCGGACGCGGTGGTGATCGGCGCGCCGATGTACAACTTCTCGGTGCCGTCCCAACTCAAGGCCTGGATCGACCGCATCGCCGTCGCCGGCCAGACCTTCCGCTACACCGAAGCCGGCCCTGAAGGCCTGTGCGGTGGCAAGAAGCTGATCATCGTCTCCACCGCTGGCGGCCTGCACGCTGGCCAAGCCAGCAACGTCGGCCATGAAGACTACCTGAAGCTGGTGTTTGGCTTCCTCGGCATCACCGATATCGAGTTCGTCCGCGCCCAAGGCCTGGCCTACGGTGATGAAGTGCGCAACAAGTCGTTGAGCGACGCCAACGTAGTCATTAACGAACAATTGTTCGCTGCCGCGTAAGGGTTATGTAAAAGTTCGCTATTCCCCGTTTCATTCTGAAAACGGGCGCCTAAACTCTGTATTCTGCTCGCCTTCAACGCGATCGGAGTACGGAGTTTTTTCGTTTACCCGCTGTCTTTTTAATATGGCCCAGGTTATGCAAGCTCGGGTTCAACACCCTGGACGTTTAATTCGACATGTCGGTTCTCACGCAACAAAGGTGGACATCCCCATGATGCGTCTTTGTGCTGTTTTGGTTCTTTCCCTGCTCGGCGGCCTGGTTTCAGTGCACGCCGCACCGGCGCCGCACCCGCATTGGAGTGTGGGCTTTCATCGCATGACTTTTCTCGACCCGCTGGATTTGCAGCCGATGAAGGCCATCGCGTTCTACCCGTCCACCGATGTCGAGCACAGCACGCAGCTGGGCGCTTACCGCGTGGGCGCTGGCGAGGACGCCAAGGTTGCCATTGGCCGCTTTCCGATGTTGATGTTGTCCCACGGCAATACCGGCACGCCGCTGGCCCTGCATGACTTGGCCACCTCGCTGGCGCGCAAGGGTTTTGTGGTGGTGGCGGTGCTGCATCCTGGCGACAACTATAAGGACCACAGCCGCTTGGGCACGCTGAGCAATCTGTATGGGCGGCCGATCCAGATTTCCGAAGCGATTACCGCGACCCTGGGCGACCCCATGCTGTCGCCGTTCGTCAACATTGATCAAGTCGGTGTGATCGGCTACTCGGCCGGTGGCGAGACGGCGCTGATCCTCGCGGGCGCGAAGCCGGATTTCGACCGCCTGCGCCGCTATTGCCAGGAACGCCCTGAAGACCGCGACGCCTGCACCACCAAAGGCGAGTTGGTGATGGACCGCGATGACTTGCAACCGCAAGCCGACCCACGCATCCACGCACTGATGCTGATGGCACCGCTCAGCCTGATGTTTGGCCGCCAGACCCTGGCCGATGTGCACGTGCCGGTGCTGCTCTACAGCGGCGATGGCGACAAACTGGTGGCCGTGGACAAGAACGCCGCCGCCCTGGCGCGCAAACTGCCGGAACCGCCGGACTTCAAGCTGCTAGCCGGAGCGGGGCACTTTGTGTTCATGGCGCCGTGCGACAGCGACCAACTGCTGGCGATGCCGGCCATCTGTACCGATGCGGACGGTGTCGATCGCGAAGGCATTCATCGCAACCTGATTTCCGAGGCAGGGCGCTTTTTCACCCACACCTTGGGGCAATCCACCCGCGCCGGCTTGCAGACCGCTGATCAGTAAGCGCGGCGCTTGAGCAGCAGGGTCAAGCCCAGTGCGCCGACCGACAGGAGTGCGGCGCAGAAGAAGATCCAGCCGTAGCCGAGGTTCAAGGCGACAAACCCCATCAACGGCCCGGCAATCGCCAGGGCCAGGTCAAAAAACACCGCATAGGCACTCAGCCCGGCGCCACGGCTGCTGTTGGGCACCTGTTTGATCGCCTCCACGCCCAGCGCCGGGTACACCAACGACAGGCCAAAACCGGTCAAACCCGCGCCGATCAGGGCCACGCCAGTGCTCGGCGCCAGCCACAGCAGCGTCAGGCCCAGGGTCTCGATGGTCATGCAGGCAATCGCCGCACGAAAGCCGCCAAAGCGGCTGATGGCCGAGATAAAGATCAGGCGCGACACAATAAAGCACACGCCGAACACCGTCAGGCAATACGCCGCACCCGCCCAGCCACGGTTGAGGTAATACAGGGTGATAAAGGTCGTCAGCGTGCCGTAGCCGATCGAGGCCAGGCACAAACTGGCGCCAAACGGTGCGATGCGCCCGAACACCGCCCAGAACGGCAAGCGCTCGCCCCGCACCACCGGCACCGACGGTTTATTGCGGATCAGCAACAAACCCAACGCCGCCAGCACCGACAGCGCAATCCCCAGGCTGCTGTAGCCGTATTCGGCGACCATCACCACCCCCAACGGTGCGCCGATGGCGATGGCGCCGTAGGACGCGATGCCGTTCCAGGAGATCGAACGCGCCGTATGCTCGGCGCCGACCTGGCCCATGCACCAACTGATGGTGCCGACGCCGATCAAGCCCTGCGCCACGCCCAGCAACAGGCGCCCTGCGATCAAAATCCCCAGACTGATTGCGGGCATGCTTTCCATCAACGTCGCCAGTAGCGTCAACACGCCACTGAGCAGAATCCCGGCCAGCCCCAGCACAATCGCACGCTTGGTGCCGACGTTGTCCGACATGCGCCCGGCCATCGGACGACTGAGCAAAGTGGCCAGGTATTGCGAACCAATGGTGATCCCGGCCACCACCGCGCTGAACCCCAACTGCTCGTGCACATAACCCGGGATCACCGCAATCGGCAGGCCGATGCAGATAAAGGCAATAAAGGTGTAGAAGACGATGGAGACGATCTGCAAGGTGATCGACAGGGAGCTGGGGGCGGCGGCAGGCATGGGCACTCGTTCGCGGGCGGGCGGTGCGGCCATCATGGCAAGGGCGTGGAGGAAAAGAAAGCAGGCTATCTATTAATGATGACGTGCCATTAAATGCAAAAAGCCCCGTCACAGTGGACGGGGCTTTTGTGTGCAGCGGGCGGTGCTTAGAACACGACGCCTTGGCTACGCAGGTAGTCGTCATAGGTGCCGCTGAAGTCGATCACGCCGTCGGCGCTCAACTCGATGATGCGGGTGGCCAGGGACGATACGAACTCACGGTCGTGGCTGACGAAGATCAGCGTGCCCGGGTAGTTTTCCAGCGCCAGGTTCAGCGCCTCGATGGACTCCATGTCCAAGTGGTTGGTCGGTTCGTCCATGATCAGCACGTTTGGCTTTTGCAGGATCAGCTTGCCGAACAGCATGCGGCCTTGCTCACCACCGGAGATCACCTTGACCGACTTCTGGATGTCGTCGTTGGAGAACAGCATGCGACCCAGGGTGCCACGGATCATCTGTTCGCCCTGAGTCCACTGGCCCATCCAGTCGAACAGGGTCACGTCGTCTTCGAAGTCGTGGGCGTGGTCCTGAGCGTAGTAGCCCAGTTCCGCGGCGTCGGTCCACTTGATGCTACCGGCGTCCGGCGTCAGCTCGCTGACCAGGGTGCGCAGCAGGGTGGTCTTGCCGATACCGTTCGGGCCGATGATCGCCACGCGCTCGCCGGCTTCAACCTGGAAGCTGAAATCCTTGAACAGCGGCTTGCCATCGAAGCCTTTGGCCATTTTTTCGACCATGACTGCCTGACGGTGCAGCTTTTTGGTCTGCTCGAAACGGATGAACGGGCTCACACGGCTCGAAGGCTTGACCTCGGCCAGCTGGATCTTGTCGATTGCCTTGGCACGGGAAGTGGCCTGCTTGGCTTTCGAGGCGTTGGCCGAGAAGCGGCTGACGAAGGATTGCAGCTCGGTGATCTGCGCCTTCTTCTTGGCGTTGTCCGACAGCAGTTGCTCACGGGACTGGGTCGCCACGGTCATGTACTCGTCGTAGTTGCCCGGGAACAGGCGCAGCTCGCCGTAGTCCAGGTCAGCCATGTGGGTGCACACGCTGTTCAGGAAGTGACGGTCGTGAGAGATGATGATCATCAGGCTGGAGCGCTGGGTCAGGATATTTTCCAGCCAGCGGATGGTGTTGATGTCCAAGTGGTTGGTCGGCTCGTCGAGCAACAGCACTTCAGGATCAGAGAACAGCGCCTGGGCCAGCAATACACGCAGTTTCCAGCCCGGGGACACTTCGCTCATCGGGCCGAAGTGTTGCTCCAACGGAATACCCAGGCCCAACAGCAACTCACCCGCACGGGACTCGGCGGTGTAGCCGTCCATCTCGGCGAACTCGGTTTCCAGCTCGGCCACGGCCATGCCGTCTTCTTCGCTCATTTCCGGCAGCGAATAGATACGGTCGCGCTCGGCCTTGACCTTCCACAACTCCTCGTGACCCATGATCACGGTGTCGAGCACGGTGAATTCTTCATAGGCGAACTGGTCCTGGCGCAGCTTACCCAGACGCACATTCGGCTCCAGCATGACCTGGCCGCCAGACGGATCGAGGTCACCGCCGAGGATTTTCATGAAGGTCGACTTGCCGCAACCGTTGGCACCGATCAAACCATAACGGTTGCCAGCGCCGAACTTGACCGAGACGTTCTCGAAGAGCGGCTTGGCGCCGAACTGCATGGTGATGTTAGCTGTGGAGATCAATTACTTTACCTATCAATAGCTTAGGGTGCGCTTATTTGAACTGGGACCAATTTGGGACCAATCTGGAGCTTTTGCATTTCGCTCCAGTCCGAGCTTGAGTTGATCCAACGCGCATAAGTCGAGAGCAGCATCTGCACACTATGGCCGAGCTGCTGGGAGATGAAGGCGGGGTTCATGCCAGACATAATGCATATTGTCGCATAGGTGTGACGACAGTTGTATGGCGGGCGACGACGGATATTCAGAGCCTTCAGGGTCGGAATCCACTGCTTGTGCAGGTCAGATGTCTGTTTCACGTACTCCGAGTTCTTTGACGGCGGGAAAATGAAAGGCGTTTCCAACACCTTCCCTTTACCTTTTTTCCGACGCTCTGCGTATTCCCTCGCGAATTTCAGCGCATGCATGGCGCGTTCATTCAGCAAAACAAAGCGGTCTCCACCCGTTTTCGTTCGCTCTACCACTTCCCCCAGGGCGATCCCACGACAGACGTGGGCCGTCCTTTTCTCTTCGTCTACCGCATCCCAGCGCATTGCCAGGGCCTCGGAAAGGCGCATTCCTGTAAAAAACACAAACTCAAAAAATGCCGCATAGATCGTGCTGGGCCAGTGGTCGTGATCGTACATCTTGGCGATGATCAGGTTTGCCTCTTCCAAAGTGAACGGGTCAATTTCCTTCTTGCTGCGCCTGGGTAACTCCAGGATCGCCGCGGGGTTCTTCGGGATAAGCTCTTCGGACATTGCCGAGTTCAGGATGGTCGACAGCTTTGAGATCGCGTTGCGCTTTACCCCGGGGGACTTCCACTCACTGGCTGCCATCACCCGGCGGAGCAGCGTAGTGGTGATCAGGTCGATTCGCACCAGGGCCAGGCCGGGCATCCAGTACCGGTTCAGTGCGCCCTTGTAGTTCGCCTTCGTTCCACCGACCACCTCACGACTGTCTAGCCAGAGCTGGGCATACTCGCCGAAGTTGATCTTCCCCCCAGCGACGTTGCTGGAACTGGGGAAAAGCTCGGCGTACTTATCGTCGTCGAGCAGCCCCAGCTTAATCAGGCCTTTTACTTGATCAACAACCTGTGAGGCAGACTTGATTCCTTTCTGTGTCGGGGGATAGGGGAGCGTTTCACTGCGCCGGATGCCGTTCCACATAAATCGGATGCGGATCGATCCGTGGTGGAGGTCCATTCCTGCGGGCAAACCCATTGGCTTTCGAGCCATTCGTAGTATCTCCTGATGCTGTACAAAACACGGCTGTCTTGTTTGTTCCAGACACCGAGGGGGATTTGGTTGCGGGCGCGTTTGGAGCGCAGGGCGGCGAGGGTGGTGCCGAGGATTTGGGCCATTTGGGCTTCGGGGACTTTGTCGCCGGTGATGCCGTCGTTTTGTTGTTCGGCTGCTGACATTGGGTGTCCTGGCCGCGCGGGGCGGCGGATGGTGGGTAATGAGTAGTTGCGTTTGGTCTACAGTTGATCGAGACGTTACTCGGCGGGGAGAAAATGGATGTTCGACAAATATCCCGAGCAAAAGCAGGCCCGAAAGTGGGTAGGAGCGTTTGGTGTTGCGCTCTTGGTGTTGGGTGTTTTTTTGATTGTCATCGATGGAACGGGGGGTGGGCTTAGTATCGTTATGGGGAGCGGTCTGGTGTTGTTGGTGTTGCTGGCGAATGAAAAACAGTTTGCGAAGACGATACGGGTGTTGGGCTGGTTTGATGTGCTTTCCTGAGTGGAAGGCCTCGCCTATCGCTCACTGGCTGGCGTTTAAGGGATTGGCGGTAGGGAGGCGTGCTGCCGAACTTGCTGGCCCCCTTCACCAGTTTTGAGGTACGAAGTAGGAGCGGGGCTCCACTTGTGATAGTTTTTTAGCGTTCGCCCTGCCAGAACTTAATTGCAGCCTTACCGGGGGACTTGCATCTGGTTTGGGCGAACACTTTTCAGTTCTACGCTTTTATCCAATCGATAAATGGCTATTGAAAATGTTTCTTGTCTGAGTAGTCTTTTCCGTGCCCACCCAGCAGTAGAGGCTCTTTACCGGTCTATGGATGGCGAGGCTAATCCTGCTGGGTGGGCACCTGCCTGTTGTTCATCGGTGGCATGTTGTGGGATTGGAGTTAGGCTTTTTTGGTGCGAACGAAGTGCTGGCATTGGCATTGCTTATCTTCGCAGTGCAGTTCGCCAGCCCAGGTTGGGAATTGATCGCCCTCGTAACGCTCAATGCGAGAGTGAATTAGCCCGGTGCGCTTCACGTCTTTGACGAAGCGAGCCAGGTCCTTTGATTTGTTGTCAAGTTCCGGGCTATCCCAGCGGCTCATTATCAGAAGGCCGCAATTTGTCTTTCCGTGGTCCATCCAGCCCAGACTCTTCGGTGCATCCTTCATGGCCTTGGCCCCTTGTTGACGAGCTCGTAGGCGAACCAGAGGGTGGCGATCTTGGTGTCACCCGCTTGAACTCGACGACCCAGACCCACGGGTTCATGTCCCAGGCACCGCCGACGCTCTGCCACAGATTCGCGAACGCCCACGTCGCGGTACCCAAGCACTCATTCGAACTGGACGTCTTATCCCACATCCATCCATTTCGCTGCGGGTGATGCGCTTCGGGCGCCGGGCAGTCACCGACTTCAGTCCAGCCACTGCCAGTATGCCCGCACTTGCGGCCGTAGTCGGTGAAGAAGCAACCCTCGGCCTTGGCCTGGCCCTCGCTGATGTCCTGCAGCCGCTCTACGCGCACGCCGGTTATCTCCAGCAGGATGCGGCTGTCGCGGCGGCGCATGTGGATGCTGGGCTTCCATGGGCCGCCGTAGTCGGTGCGGTTGTCGCATTCGCGGTAGACAACCCAGCGTTCGCCAGGCGCCTGGGCTACGTTGATCTCCGCCCAGGCCTCGCGAACCCACAACCGGTCGCCGCGTCGCCCATATGGGCACCCACCGTACATGGCGAGTTCGGCGGCGCATTCCTGCTCGGTCGCGCCAAACGCAGCGAATCCCCAGCGCGGATGGTCTTGAACAACGGCAATCCATTGATGTTCCTGGGAATCGGATTTGCTACGGCTCGGGATCTGATTGCCTTTGACCAGGCGGCGCGTGACGGTCTTTTGTCCGGAAAGAATCGCGCGAACCATTGCACCGCTGAAAAGAATGGGCCGCTCTTTATGGAAAGGTTCCGGCGCCGGCCGCGGCTTGGCCATCTTCGCCTGGCACCGTTTGCAGCTGACAAATTCGCGCTTGTGGGTGCCATCCCACGGCACCTCTGAATCTTCGTTAAGCCCGCAGGCGGAGAGTGCCCAGCGCTCGTTATCTTGGGTGCAACCTGAGTCAATGATCAGGTGGTTTTTTCTGGCCACGGGTCGTCCTTGCCGCTATAGCGGCTACCAAATTCATAGAAGGGAGAGGTATGGTTGCCAGCTCAGATAAGGAGGTGCGATGTGGTCGTACACGGAGTTGAATACGAGTTTTTTACAGCTTCACACGTTACAAAGGGGCATGACGGCTTGGGGGTTGAGTGCTGGCGCGGCAACGATATGGTGTTTGAGATATTCAGGAATGACGAAACTCTGCGTTTTGAGGTGACCCTGTTCGAGCAGGATGTCCCTTTAGAGTTGCTTGAGTACGCCATCCCAACCGCTCGCGAAAGCTTGGGTGAGTTCGCGCCGTAGAACCTCTCCTTGCCGCTATAGCGGCTGACTATGAAGGGGGAGGGGTTTTATTTGAAAACGATCCTGGACGATATCGAAAGCTGTGCTAGAAATGACATGTCGCGCATGCATTTCAGATATTCGTTGTTGAGGTGCATTGTCGGCTGGCGCTCTATCAAGCCATTGGAGCGCGCCCTTCATGCTGTGGGCAGTGATTCAGTGGACCGAAGTAGTTAGCTACGAGTTAAACAACTCCCTTCCTTTGGGCTAGTAACTCAACGCCTTGGTCCACTGGTCACATCCTTGCCCATTCGTCCACGCAGTCTCCCTCGCTACCAGATCATGTGCATTCACTACCGTCATGCCGAGGCGTTCGGCGATCAGGACTTCCAGGCGTGCACCCTTTGAATGCTCCCAGCCGGGCAGTGTGGCCACGGTGTTGCACTCCATCAGGGCCACGATGTCGTGGTGCATGCAGTCGTTCTAGGCGCAGCCGTCGCGGTTGATCTCAGCGGGGTTGGTTACGGGGTGGCCGACGGACTGCAGGCTGGTTGTCATTGTGTGGAAGGCAGCGAAGTTGAGGCTGGGCAGGCCGGTCATGGGGCCGCTGAGGTAGATGTGCTTCATGCGGCCTCCTGCTTCTGTTCTTGGCGCAGGGCCTGCTGTACCGCCTCGACAACCCGCCGCAGGTACGTGTACTTGTGGTTTTCTTCTACTGCCTTGCCGTCGAGCGGGTAATGCCATTCCTCACCGAATAGCTCGGTCAACAATCTGCTCTGGTGCCAGCATTCGTTCGGGCTCTCGATACTGCGCAATGAGTCGATGTCGTGCCAAAGCTCGCGCGCCTCATCCTTGCTCAGTTCGCCCGGCTCCCAGTCGTGTCGCCCAGTCTGTTGCCGGCGGCGCTGGACGATGCACTTCTTGGCTAGGGTGTGCAGCGCGTCTCCGCTGAATACGGTTGATCTGATCCCGCGATCCAGGCAATTCAGCACATAGTCCCAACCGCAGTGCGTGACGAACTCGGCAACGGTGCGCGGGCCCATGCCGCCCCAGTACGCATTCCAGCTGTTGTCCCAGCAGTTGATGGTGATCTTGCCCTGGGCTGTTTGGTAATTCGGGTCGGATTCGGTCGGGCAATCACGTCGGCCGAAGTCCTCGAGGAATACGGTGATCTGGTCCAGCCGCGGCGCGCCGGTGATGACCAGCTTTGTGACTGTCGATCGCTCCACTTGCAGCGGCGCGGCGGTTGGGTTTTCTGTAGACATGGCGAGCTCTCCAAGCTAAAAACGGATAGAATTAAAAAAAAGCAAAGGGATTTGATTTGATATGAAATGTTATGTCTGTGAAAAAGATGCTTTAGAGGAACGAACTACCAAAGACTATTTGGTTATCGACTGCCAATACTGTGGCAGATATAAAATCTCCAAAATATTGATCGATTTGATGCAGGGTCGCAAATTTCCTATGCATGAAATGCGGAAATTATTGGATGAGCGTAGAAAGGAACTTGCATCAACTGTGCCCGAGCCAATTATTGAAACTTGGGACGAAGATTTACTGGAGTAATTGACGAATAATTCTATCGCCGATCCAACGAACCACAGAAACGGCCTTGCTGTTGCCGATCGCCTTATAGCGGGGGCCGTCTGGGCATTCGCTGGCAGGCTTGCCGCGCCAGGGGATCTGCGTGTAATCGTCGGCCATGCCCTGGAGGCGCTCGCATTCGACAGGCGCCAGGCGGCGAACTCCTGACGCGGCCGGGGTGATTGGCTGGCCGCGTCCCGTGCCGTCCTCGCTTCCGTCGAAATCTTCAGCGTGTGAGATATCGCCAGTGATGCACACGGCAACCTGGCCACCTGCGTTGGCGTGGCTGCCTGAGTGATTCATGGCGCGAAGGGTAGGGGAAATCTCCCCAGCATCAGCGCCGTGGTCCTTGCAGGAGAAAGATATCACTGCATTCTCCTGGCCGTTGTTCCGCCCCAGGGCAAAGGCCAGTTTGTCGCTAACGCCTGGGTCTTGTGTGCCATGTACCACCAGAAGACCTGATTCGGCATCCTGTTGGGTCGCGCTGCCAGCAGCCTTGCCGCCGGCCTGAAGCGTGCCCGCCACGACCAATAGGCTTTCTCTGCTCTCATGGTCGCCGTATGAGTTGGTTGTAAGCGGTGCGGATACAACGAATGTCTCGGTCTCAGCGTCCATCCGAGTTCCGCCAGGGTGTGCGCTGAGAGCAGTTGCTACCTCGGTCTGTTTACAGTTTGCGCCGCCTCCAAATGCTGTTGATTGGAGGTGACCAGCTAAGGCGTGATCAACGTCGCTGCCGCCGTCAGTGCTTCTAAGAGTGCCGGCGGTAGAGTCCGCTTTCTCGCCTCGGCGCGGCGGAGTATCCCGGCGCACGCTTTCGCGCTCAAAAAGTACCTCGGCGGGATCGAACCCGTCACGAGCACTTGCGACAACGAACACACGACGGCGTCGTTGGGCCAGGCCGAAATATTGGGCGTCCAGGACCCGCCACGCGATTGTTCTTTTGGATCCATACACACAACCAGCGTCCTGCCATTTTTTCCCTGGAGGCTGCAGCTCGCAGTCTTCCCCAGCAAGCGCGCCAAGAAAGCATCCGAAGGCGTTCCCTTTGTCGCTGAGGACGCCGGGGACGTTCTCCCAGACGATGACGCTGGCGGGTTTTCCGTTGATGGCTCGAACATAGTCAACTGCATCTGCAAGCTCCACGTATTTGATGGTAAGGGCGCCGCGCGGGTCGGTGAGGCCTTCCCGCATACCGGCAACCGAAAAAGCCTGGCACGGGGTGCCGCCAACCAGCACTTCAGGCGCCGGGATCTTGTCGGCCAGCACCAAGGCGGCCAGCTTCGTCATGTCGCCGTGGTTCGGCACGTTGGCGTAGTGGTGGGCCAGAACCGCCGAGGGGAACGGCTCAATCTCGGCAAACCAGGCGGCGCGCATGCCCAGCGGGTGCCACGCTTGTGTTGCAGCCTCGATGCCTGAGCAAACCGAGCCGTAGGTGATGGTCATGGTTGTTCTCGCTGTAAGAGTGGGTTACGCGGCCTGGTCTTGTTGCTTCGGCGGCCATTCCGAAAACCCAACGCGTGGCGCCTTCGTCTTCGGGTTGATGATCGGCTTGCCTTTGGCATCCACTAGCAGGGCCTTGGCCCGGATTCGCATGTCACGGCACCTCAGCGTCTTGCGGGCCAGCTCAATGAACTGCTCGGCGTACTGCGGAGCGTCGAAGAGCGGCGAGAGCTGGCGGACCGTACCCCCCCCCATAATCTTCTCGGTGCGCTTGGCAACCAGTTCCAGCCATTCAGCCTCCGGGATCGGCTCGACGCCGCCAGGTGCCTTTGGGTTCTTCCGGGTGCCTGCCGTCTTCTTGCGGGCCTCGGTCTTGGCGACATCGAGGGTCATTCCAAACACTGCAAAGGTGCTCATGGGTTATCTCCAGGCGTGCGCCTGCCTCGCCGGCTGGCGTGAAGTTGATTTGTGGGCTATTGGTTTCTGTCTAGCTCATCCTGGCAGGAGGCCGACATGAGACTACAAAGCGATATCTATGCACTCGCAGCAATCGAGGAAGACGCCTTGGTGATGCTTAAGTGGATTGGCCTTCCAGACGACGAGAAGAAACTGGAGATCGTCATTTGTTTGCGGCAGATAATTGATCTGGCGACTTACAGGAAGGAGATCGAAGATCATTCGGAGTCGCTCGCGGGGCAGGGCGAGGCTGGCTTGATTCGTTGATATGGGGTATTACGGGTTACCGGCATGGGCCGGATCAAGAAAACATATATGACAAATCAACCGCAGATGTATGCAGCCGAGCAGTTGCTCATCTCCTTACCGTAAACTTAGCCTTAGCAAGAATATCGCGATCACAGAAATGGGGACTTACCGGTGTTAAAATCGTTTTGCGATGAATCTAAGAGATTTTTTAACAGAAATTATTTGAGTTTTGGTGTGGTCTCTGCAGTATTGGTGATCGCTTTAACTTGTTATAACTATTTTTCAAGTTTTTCAGCGGTAAAATCTAGCGATCAAGCAATATGGGGTCAGTTTGGCGATTATTTTGGCGGGGTATTAAATCCGCTTTTATCATTTATGGCGTTAGTTGGGTTGCTGTTTAATTTGCGGTCCCAGCAAGAAGAAAGCAAGAAAGCATCTCTGCGTCACGATCAGGAAACTTTTGATACTCGTATTTTCCAGCTTCTGGCATTAAGTCACTCTTCGGTTTCGTCAATAAAATATTTGTGGAAGGAAAATGGTATTACAAAAATGGAGTACGAAGGTCACCGTGGTGTAGCGTTTGCCCTAAATAGGCTTTTGGGGGATTTTCTTTACAACGTCTCTCCAGGGAAGCCAGAAGAGATGTACAAAGCATTGAAGCCGGAATTTGACAATTGGAAAAATAGTTACTGGTCTGCAGTGGCAAGCTATATGGAGTCGATGCTTTTTCTAATCTCATACGTAGTTGAAAGTGGAAAAGACGCAAAGTCCACAGAGTTCGCTATGAAGGCGGTATTTGCTCAAATGTCAGCCGATGAGAAGTTGTTGATGTTTTATGTAATGATATTCTCGCCTCAGCAAAAAATACTTCTCTCTGGTTTGTTGGCAACAGAGTTTCTTGCCGGGGCCTCTCCGGATATCTTTCAGCAATATAGGCCGACCCTTCTGCAGTGCGCGGTATTAGAGCGACTTGACCCAGCCAAGTAGTCTTGAGAAGCTTTTTGTCATCGGATAGATTTTTATGATTTTCTCATTCGACCTCAATCTGGAGCGACTCTGCGAAACCCGCTTGCCGTAATTTTCGCGCTACGTTTTCGGATATCTCAAAAACGTGGCGCTTAATTTCGAAGAGAGGCGCTGACTTTTCAGCACCCAATGAATGGGCGTACGCGACCAGTCGCCAGATGGTCGTCCGGTCTTTCGTCTCGACCAGTTCGGCGGTTAGCGCTGCCAACCGGTCACGCATTCCCTGTCTGAAGTAGTGGCGGATGATGTCGGACGCCCCTTTGATCTTCGGCGGCGCCGGCGGCAGATCCTCGGCCAGACCATTCAGCACCAAGAGTTGCACCGCCTCGCTGACTTCCTCGATTTCATGCCAGCGCATCAGCTCGTCGAGCATCTGCCGGGTGCCGTACGGGACCGTGTGCCGCAATTCCTGCTCGCCCAGCTCCTGCCGTTTCTCGGCAAGCCTGGCTGTGCGTTCCTTCTGTTCGGCTGCCATGGCCTACCTCTTCTATTCCGCTGGCCGGCAGTGCGAGCCAGGTTGGCCGGCGTCTTGCGCTGACCTGTTTGTGGATTCGCTTCATGCTGCGACCTTCTGTTGATTCCAGGCGCCGACCGCTTCGAAGATCCGTGCGGCGTGCGCCTCGTCGAGCGACATCACCTCGGGAATGGCGATCCAGCCTGACGCCACCATCTGGCTTTGATTGGCCGAATCGCGCAGCTCCTTGTACCAATGCTCGATCACGTCTTCCAGGTGGTCGGAGAGGTAGACGCCTTCGGGCGCAACCTCCATCGACTTGCTGTACCGGTCGCCGTGGGCGTCGATGCAAAGCGCGCTGAGATAGATCGTCCACCGGTGGGAGATTCCGCATACGGCCTGGCCGATCTTCCCGGCCGCAATGTTCCTCAACGACTTGTAATTGATCATGCCTTGGCGGCCACTGGGGTCGATGTTGACCACCGCGACGTGGTTGGCGGCCAGCAGCGAGCGGCACGACCGGGCAATGCGCGCCTGCAGGTTATGCGGTTTGCGCTTGCTCATAATGCCTCCGCGAGTTTGCGTAGCGCTTCACGCTCGGCTCGGGTGATGGGCGGCTTGCGGCGCTTGAGGATGGTTGCCGGGTCGATGAATTCCGAACGCTTCGCCGGGGCTGGATTGATCGCCGGGCTCTTGCCGATTGTGAGCTTTCCGCCTGCGGCCAGGTGCTGATGTACCTGGCTGGAGAGCTCCAGCGCTTTCTCGCGCCGGAACTCGATATCAGATCTGAGGTTGCTGATCATGCTGCCGCCTTGGTCAGCGTCACCCCAGCCATGCTGAAGGTTGATCCCTGCTCTGCGACCATCGCGTCGAGCGCTTCCCAGTTGACCAGGAGGACGGTGATCGGCGCCTGACCATATGCCACCGCTTTTATCAGTGCCCCGAAGTCCGTCACGTTGGCCTGCAGCACTACCTGCTCGACCACGTGGCTCGTTACTGGCTTTGTAGCCTGGGCGACGGGTGCCGCTGTTTGAACTAGCGTGGCGTGGACAGGCTCGGGTGTCGCCACTTTCTCCACGACTGGCTCAGGCTTTATGGCTGCCAGTCGCAGGGCTTCCTGCTCTTCGGCGACGCGCTTCGCGTCGGCCTTTGCCTGCTCCGCCTTCTGGTGTTCGGAGATGCGGAATTTGATCAGTGTTACCAGATCATCGTTGGCCTTGGTCACCAACTGCTGCACGTCGCTGAACAGGAAGGCATGATCAACGGCGAGCTCTGCCAGACTAGTCAGGTTTAAGCGGATGCCGTCGGCTGCCTGGCTTGCATCGATCTTCGCCCGGGCGAGTTCGGTATCTACTGCGTCCTGGAGGCTGGCGATGGTGCGCTTGTTCTTCATGGCGCCGGCGAAGTCCGAAACGACATGAGGCAGCGTGACTTGGCCCAGCGTCTTGTTGATGGCGGCAATGTGATCTGCCAGTGCCAGCTCGGCTTTCTGCTTGATGTTGGTCTTCACCAGCAGCTCTTGAGCCTTCACTAGCTTGTCGACCTTCAGGCGGGTCTCGCGGGCATGGGCGCTGATGCGATCCAGCGACGAAAACAGCTCGTCGATGCTTTGGTTCTGCGACAGGGCCTGTTTCTTGGCGGCTGCGACAGCCTCTTCAACATCACCGCACCACTTGACTGCCTTTTTCGCGTCGGCGAAGTCCTGGTCGGTGGAGAGGGTGGTTTTCACCGAGTCGATCACGGCCAGGGCCGAGTCTTCAAACACCTTCAGGTTGCTGGCGGTAACCATGCCGGTCAGCTCGATTCGCAGGGCTGGCAGCTCGTCAGGTGCCTTGCCGACTACGATTGAAGGAGCGTCGGCCATTTCGAAGTTGGCCAGGTCTGCCTCGAACTGCTTCCATCCTTCGATCAACTGAGCCGCGCGGCCGCCGACGGGCCGGTACTCCATGTGCACGAAGTTCTCCGGCGTGCCGTCCGAGCAAACAAAGATCACCCGCTCAGCGCCGCTGACCAAGAGTTGCTGCTCAAGCTGCCAGTAGTAGTGCGGAGCCAGGTCGCCGGCGTTCACCTGGGCCACGACCGACTCACTCCACAGCTTGTGCTCGAACAGTGTCTCGCCGAGCATCGTGGCGCCATCCATGGAGGCGAGCAGGTTGCCCTCGGTAGCAACGATCGGATACAGCTCTTCACCGATTAACGCCTCGGCCAGTGGGCGGGCCAGGGCTTCAGTGGCGTGGCCTTTGTCGAAGATGAACTGCTGAGACGGCGTGACATCGGGCGTGATGCCGGTTTTTTTGGCTGCGAGCAGATCGGTGCGGGTCTGGTACTTCGATGCTCCCATCATTGCCGGGGCTTCTGAGGCGGTGCGGAACTTGGCGCGAAGGGCAAGCCACTCGGCGGAGCCTTGAGCTACGTTGTGAATTTTCATGCTGCGTCTCCATCGAGGGCTTTGAGGTTGGTGATGGTTTCGATCTGGTCATCGCGCAATGAGTACTTGCTGATGACGTTGGCAATTATGTGCTCTGGACTGGTGCGGCCCGCGTCGATCAGCGGCTGCCACTTTTCGATGTTTTCGGCCAGCAGTTCGTCGGGATAGGAAGGCTTGGCGTCTGGTTCTGGTGGGGCTTGGCGTGCTGGTGAGATGTCTTTGGCGACTTCCTCGAATATCTTGCCCTCCATCTCGTCAGCCGTTGGCGCAGAACCTACCTCAGGGAACGCTTTACGCAGGGCCTGCGCCTCGGCGCACTTGGCGAGTTGGGCGAATGCTCGGCGCTTCCACATGGCGTTGGGCGCTGCGGTGTCCTTGCTCGACGTTGCGTAGTTTTCAAGCCAGCGCTCGTTGGCCGTGTATTCGGCAACCAGGCCGTTGCTCATCTGCCGCTTTACCGTCACGCGGCACCATTCGGGGTAGGTGACTTCTACACCGCTCAACTTCGCTGTCACTGGAGGGCCATATTCAGGCTCGCTGATTCCGGCGTATTGGCCGGTGCGCGCAGCCTGGATGCGGTAAAGGCCGATGCCCGGCATCACCGTGTCCTGCATCTTTTTCGTCTTCGAGTTCCAGATCGGGACGATGTGCACCGGCTTCAACATTGGGTCCAGGTGCGCGGCCTGGCAGTAAGCCAACACCATCACTACAGAGTTCTTTTCGGCGCCGGGGTAGAGGCTGCTGCTCAGCACTTCAACGAGCGCGGCCTCCGACATCGCAGGCGTGTTGTCGTCCTGCTTCATTACTGCGGACATGGGGATTCCTTGCCGCGATGCTCGCAGCGATGAAAGGGGTAGGGGAAATAAGAGTTGATAAGCGTTATCATTCGCATCTAAGATACGTAATAACGTATCAACTCAATGCAAGGAGCCTCACCGATGAAAGTGCTGTCCTCACTGAAAGAAGCGAAAAACCGTCACCGCGACTGCCAGATCGTGATGCGCCGGGGCCGGATCTACGTGATTTGTAAATCCAATCCGAAATTCAAAGCGCGACAGGGTAGTGCGAAGAACAAAAACAAGGGCAAAGGCTGATCAGCACTGTTGCTGACTTTGCTGCTCAACCCGGTAGCGCAGGACTTGGAGAACGCGGCCGCCGTAGCCAGGTTCGGCATACTGCTCAACCGGCGCGCCGAAGAAGCCGCGGCGTTCGGCCAGGCTGTAGGCTTCACGCAGGTTGTGAGCGCTGATGTCTTCGAGCTGCTCGTCGACCAGTGATTTAACCGGTGCTGTTGTCACGCTGCCTCCTTGCGCTGCTGGCAGATCTTGAGCAGGCGCTTGCAGTAGTGGTTGAACTCTTCGATGGAGATCACGCTGCCGGTGAGCATATTGGTGATCATCCGCTGGACTACGATCTGGGCGCTTGGCTCGATGCCAGGATGCTCCAGGGCTTCAAGTGCTTCGTCGATGAGGATGTGTGGGCTCATAGGTCGCGGTCCACGTCGTCTTCGGTTTCTTCACGCTCTGCTGCAACCGCGTCTGTTGCGTAGGGCTTCAGGAGGTCCATGGCGATCCGTTCAGCGGCTTCGATGGGGCGTTGTTCACCCATCAGGTCAGCGGCGTGGCCGCGCGAGTCTGCCTGGCTGCCCAGGATTGACGACAGGAAGAGGCGGGCGAACGAGTCGCGCTGATCCAAGCCGTCGATCTGGCGCTGGTTCAGGACCCCCTGCAGGTGGGTGCAGTACCGGTCGAACGTAACAACCTGCGGCCGGCCGTTGCGGCGCTTCCACTTGATGTCGACGCCGCACACCAGGCGCTCGGCCGAGTGTTCCAGCCACTCCTGCTCAGGGTTCGCCTCACTAACTTCTGGAGGCACCTGGGCCTCGTAACGCTCCTGGCATAACTTCAATACTGCGCTCATGGTCGCCTCCAAAGTGGCGTGTTGTTCACCTGTATTCGTCAACACTCATTCCTCCTGCTGGTTGCCGATGGGCGCGGGGTGAGTGCTGATGTAATAGAGGTGGGAAGGGTGCCCAGGCCCGCTACTGGCGACGGCCTGGGTTTGTTGCGTCAGCGGTGTGGCCCGTTGCCCGCTGTTGATTGCAGGGCTGGCCTTTCGTCTTCGTAGGTTGGCGGTGAGCTTCCTCCCCGGGGCGTCAATCAGCATCTGTTCGCCTTGGATCACAGGTCCCTACAACATGCACGCTGCAGCTCGTTTGCCCGGTTAGGTGGGCAGGGTGCATGAGGTCCGGCGGTCCAAGCCGAAGCTATCGGGCCCGCTAATTCAAATCTTTTGGTGCTGGCCGTGACCCGCTACTGGCGTCGGTCACCGGCTTGAATCCAACTACCGAGAAATCCTCGGCAGTTCCAAATTGTTCCTCCAGCCGCGGGCCTTTCGGCTTGTTCTCCCGCTGGATAACTGCTTTCGACGTTTTACGCTGCACGCCCGGGTCAGTTGCCAACCCTCTGAACCGTTTAGGCCGGTTCATCGCTGCCTTTGAATCTGGGCCGGTGGTGATCCGGCAAGAGGTGTCGCTAAAGAGCGGCGCGGCTTTCGCTGCTGGCCGGCTGTTGTTGCTGCTGGCTTGAGGTGAATTTAAGCAAGCTGAAATAATCATGTCAAGCATGCTGAAACAATAAATTCAGATTGCTGAAATTATTGATCGATAAAAAGCCCGCTCAATGGCGGGCTCATTTATGCGTCGCAGTATTCTCGCCAGCCGATCCTGACGGTCCCGCCTTCCAAGGTCTCGACGCGGACGCCTGCGGTTTCGCCAATCTCATCTAGAAGCCGCTTCCAGTCCTCGGGGTTTTCATGCTCCAGCCTACACACCGTGACCGCCTGGACCTTCTGAACACCTGGTGAGGCAATCAGGGCTTGCAGGCGTCGGCCTGCAGCTTCGTAGGAAGAGGGCGGTTTAGACGTGGTAAACGCTAGGCTGTGCATGTGGTACTCCTTACCTATACTGGATGCATGTACAGTATTGGTGCTGTCATATATTGGCAAGCTCCGTTTTGCTTTTTCATGCGCAAATGCATAGAAGCTGAGAAGGTTATCTTCTCGCGGGCACAAAAAAGCCCGCGCTTGGCGGGCTTTAAGCGAGCACTGAAAGTCGAGCTTAAGCAGGCAAGCGCAAATCGCCACGATGGACTATGTGCACTTTATTGCCATCCGGGTCCCGTAGGTACGCGCCATAATAGCCGCCCCCATAATGCGAGCGTGGCCCCGGTTCGCCAGCATCAAAACCGCCGGCAATAAGGCCTGCGGCATAGGCGGCATCGACAGAATCTGGATGTGGTGCGGAGAAAGCCACCATGCTGCCATTTCCAGCGAGGGCCTCTTTGAGATCGTAAGGGCGGTAAACATAGAAGCGGGGCAGAGGGCTGTCGGGGTTCACCCAGCATGCCGAAGGTGGTCCGCCATCGGGCGTTACAGGTCGACGGCAGAGCCCCAGAGGGATCAGAACCGCGTCATAGAAGGTAGCGGCCTTATCAAGATCGTTTGTCCCAACGGTTACGTGACTGAACATCCTGTATTCCTACTCACGGAGGCGAGGCGTTATCGTGTCATTTTGACGGTGGGCGTGTATAGCGGTCGTAGGGTAAGCCGGGGAGGGCGAGTGTCAGCCCTCCAAATCGCAGGAAAAGAAAAGCCCGCGATGGGGATTGGCGGGCTTAAAGGGTTTCATTAGGAGCTGGGATAACCATAGGCGCCCGACTGTGAAAAGGTCGTGAAAGGCCAGGTAGAAGAGGTTTGCTCATGGGCTGGCCGTTATTAATATTCGGAAGTGATCTGATGATCCTTCTGCGCTTACACCTTTTCGTGTCGACTATCCTCGACTTGCTGGTTCTGTGGATCGCACAAAGCTAAGTAGTAAGCCACACACCAGCCGATCAGTGTCCATCCGGTCAGTAGGTTGATTAGAAAAATTCGACGGGGCGGAACTGGTTCGACTAGGGCGGTATAAATTGAGGGGAATAGGTAAAGGGCTACGGCGCTGATGTAGAACATAAGATCAGCTGCAAGAGCGACTCCATTGTCGCCGCTGCTGATGAAGAAGCTGATCAGGCAGGTTGGTGCGAGCAGTGCTAATCCAAAGACCTTCATCGCAGCCTCCCCGTGAAACTTCGCGATAGCTAATTGATACCACGCTCCATTTGGTTTGTGTAGTGGCTGTTCTTCTGATCCTGTCTAGCGCTAGGGGTAGGCATTCGGTGTCGATCTCAAAACGTACTTACGATTGCCTGGGCGAGCTGCTGATCATTCATCAACGGTGGTGCATAGGTCGTACGGTAGAAGCGCACCGCCTGTTCAAATTGGGCACCGCGTATTTCACCGTTTGAGCCAATAAAGGCGAGCGCGTCAGCCTTTGCAGGCTTGAAGTTATTAGTAGCGAGCATGGTGAGCCCGGTAGTTCCTGCAACGGTGTAGCTTGGAGCCATCAGTACAGACAGCATCGAGTTGTTATAGGAGTCGTCGGACCCCTCAGAGGCATGAGCGTTGATCGATACCATGAGGGCTGCGGCTACAATCTTCCATGAGTCCATGCTGCGATGCTTCCATTCCGATCAGAGAGGGCCGCTACCATAGCAGAGTGCGTTCCTGCTGGGAGAAGGCGAAAGTCCGTCTTAAGCGGGCATCAAAACGAGGTCGCTATCGCCTGGGCCAGTCGCATGTCAGACATATGAGGTGATTTGTAGGCCGAACGATAGTATCTGGACGCCTGTTCAAACTCAGCACCCCGTATCTCTCCGTCCGAACCAATGAACGCCAAGGCGTCATTTTTGGCTGACTTGAAAATCTTTGGCGGATCGGTCGTGAGAGATGTGGTCGCGCCAATTAAAATGGTCGGCGAGGAAATTGTGATGAATATCGCGGCAGCGATAGGGTTGGCACCATCACCTGATACGGCCTGTGTGCTGACCGATGCCAGTAGGGCGATGGCCAGAGCCTTCCATGAGTCCATTCTTCGATGCTTCCATTGCGATCAGAGGGCGCCACCATAGCAGGGTAGGGGATCACTAGGAACGAGAAGCCCGGCGCTGGGCTGGGTATGACAAGCTGAAGAGTCAGCGCATTCGCGCTCAGCCTCTGCTAATCGACATAATAATTCGGTAGAAACCCAGCCCAGTGCCGGCAAGCTGTATTGCCGCCAGAGACCCTATGAATATGTTCAGGAGCAGGAGAAGCTGCTTTTCTCCTGCCCATGGAAGTAATAGACATATTGATGACGCAAGGAGCAGCAAAAAAAGGAATGCACATACAAAGCTTCCGGAGATGAGTATCCGATATCCCCCGGTCGCCCTGAGGTTTTTCAAAAGATCCCGATCCATCACTGATGCCATCAATGCGATTGCAGTGATCAGGAACCCGAGTATCGTTCCAGAAGCGCCAGCAAGGACGCCGGCAAGCGTAGAGATTTCGCCAGGCTGGAAGCGGAAGTTATACTTGTGAAACATCCACGTCATGAATATCGCAGTGGATAGTTTAAATAATTCTATCAGTTTTGCCGAAATATTCATCTACTGATTCTCTCTGTTCTTCCTTTGCCTTGTCAGCAAGTTTATACATGCTTTCAGGAGGCGGAAAAGATGAGTTGGATCTAATGGTCTGAGATGAGTATATCCTATTGGCGATTAAGTCTATAGGTAGTATTTTGCCATTTTCATCAGTTTCAATTTTTGCTTTAGTAGCACCCATTGTTAAAAGGTGGCCAATTGAACTCTGTATGGCACTACTCAGCTTTCCTGAGCTTGTATCGAGTTTGTTATCAATTGTGAAGGTTACGTCGAGAAAATCAGCACCTGATTGGTTTAATAGTTCTAAAGTTCTGGCGCTCAAGTTATCTTGTGGATACAAATCAGGGTTAGTTGGTTTGGGGATTTTTACGGAGAACTTTTTTATGCTCAGTTTTTTATTAAGGAGCATCTCTGCTTGGTCCGGCCTTATGATTGGGCTGGAAAAAAAATTCACGCCAGCACTAGCCGTCAGCAGTTGGGCAAGATGCAAGCCAGTGTTACCGTCATCATTCCTGTGTATAACTAGTAAGGAATTTTCTTTGTAGTAAACGAAAAAATTCTTTTCAATAACGCCTTCGTCCATTTCCAACTCAATCTTTTTTCCATCCTTCCCCAATGCTCCAATCTCTGGAAGATCTGCTTTCCGTATTTTACGGATTTGGCCCGCGTATGAATTGGTACTGCTACGGTAGTTCAGGCCGAAAATTTCTCGTATACACCCATAGCTCGCATAGCTTTTAGGGTGATCCCCGTTTATTATCTTCTCGAATGCGGCTTCTGTGGTCATGGCGAAGAGGTCTTGCTGGACTGATGTTATCGAATAGAAATCAAATATGTAGCGCTTTTGTTTTTCCTGTTTCACCAATTGAACTCCCTAAATCTCGCGATACCAGCAAAACACAATTGCGGTTGTTATTTTGGCCTACATAAAAGTTTGTTATTTCGACTTCGTAATCTTTCCTGCCTTCACCTCATCCGCGCGCACCATAGAAGTGGTTCAGCGCTATCAGCTCAACTACAGCGACGATGGCGCAGAGCACAACGAAGCCAGGGCTGAAGACTCGCTTGCGGTTGGATGAGCTGCCGTCCGGCCAAATGCCAGCTTCAGCTGTGAAAACCACCATGAGCGCCAGCCAGGCCCAGAGCCAGACCTTGCTCCAGAAGCTTTCCTCTCGCCATGAGGTCGATGGCTTTCCAAGAGCGGAGGGCATCAGAGAAACTTCTGCGTAGCCTGAACAACAACACCGACGATCCGGCAGTTCTCGTCAAAAACTTCAGTTGGGTAGCCAGGGTTCAGGGGTTTCAGGTAAAGCCTCCCGCCATCACTGACCAGCTTCTTAAAGGTTGCCTCGTTGCTGTCAGGAAGCTTGGCCACGACAAGCCTACCCGGCGTTGCTTCGACTTCGGTGTCTACCAGGATCAGTGATCCCTGGGCGATGCTCGTGCCGACCGGAGAGGTCATCGAGTCGCCCTTCACCTCAAGCCAGAACGCAGGTCCTTTCGAGTTGTACTCGGAAAACTCGTAGCGATCCGAGATCCCGGCAGGGTAGGGCTCAACTGCTTCCGACCAGGAGCCAGCAGACACCCAACTGATCACCGGGTAGCGAAAGCTATGCGAAGGCTGCGCAGTCATTGAAACGTTGGACTCCGATGCGTCTTGTTCCGGGCCTTCGCCAATGCCGAGCCACTCCGCTCGGAATCCGGTCGCCTTAGCGAGCGCGTAAAGATTCTCCGGACGGAGGCTTTTGCTCTCGCCAGAAATCCATTGAGTCACAGCAGAGTTTGCTACGCCGCAAAGCGTCGCAATTTCTCCCTTTTTTTTACCGCTGAGCTTGATAGCGCGGGCAATACGTTCGTGTCTTTCCATGGACTCAATATTAAGTTAACTGAATTTAAGTATGCAGTAGGCAGAAAACCTCGTTGACGCAATAACTTAAGCATGCTGAAATTGCGTCAGAATCGAACGAGGATGAGCAATGAAGACTGATGAAGTCGCCGAATTTTTCGGTAGTAAGACAAAGCTGGCACTGGCTCTGGGCATTCGTCCGAGCGCCGTGACCATGTGGGGGGAAACGATCCCTGAATCCCGGCAGTACCAGATTCAGGTCCTCTCCAACGGCAAGTTTAAGGCGGCAAAGAAGATCCAGGCCGCTTGATATTCATGTCCGCCGTTCCATTGAAGCCAGATTAGAAGAGAGCAGGCCCCATGCAAACGTCCAGTTCCAGACACACCGTACAAACCCGTGATCAGGTGCTGGTCGCTCATGCTCAAAACCAGATCGCTCGCACCAGCTTGAGCCAGGACGATTTCGCCCAGGCGCTAAGTCGCGAGATCTACCTGACCGTTCCTACTTCGAGGATCGAGCTGGCAAAGGTTCCTGACTTCGAAGAATTGGCCCGTCAAAACGATGTTGGCGAATTCATGAAGGCGACCAGCCGCTGGCTCAAGCGCGTTCAGCGCTGGCTTTCGGGTGATCAGGAAATGCCGTCCTGGCTTGAAGAATCATGGGTTCAAGCCCTTGAGCCTGAATTTCGCGACCACTGCATCAACGAACTGGCAAGCCGCCACGGCCTGACCGGCGCCCGCCAGATGACCAGCGACCAATGCGCGAACAAAAGCTTCGGTGCGTTGATCCGTGCCCTGGGCGACGTGATCGACACTGGCAGTGAGGTGTTTGACGACCAGGTGATGTGCGAGCAGGACCAGCCGCACTTGCCTGCGTTCGCCAAGCAGTGCCGCCAGGTTGAAGCGAAGGCGGGGGAGTTGGGGCGCAAGGCTGAGCAACTGCTCGCGGCGCACCGTCCAAATTTGAAATCTATCGCTTAATTTCCCGCGCATGCGCGGAAATCGGTGCCCACCAGGTTCGCATTATCAATTAAGCGGACCAGAAACCCAGGCACAAAAAAGCCGACGGTCGAGGTCGGCTAATTCGATAACACTTTGTGAGGCCGATTATATGCAAACCCCGCCACATTTCAATAGTGCTACCAATCTCGCGCCACGTTTTCCGCAATCTCAAAACGTGGCGCACACAATGTCATCTCGGGAAATCGCCGAGTTGACCGGAAAACGCCATGACAACGTTAAGCGGACCATAGATTCGTTGGCGGCTGACAAGGTAATTACTTTTCCTCAAGTTGAGGAAAACTCTGGAACCGTCGGTCGGCCGGGGACGCACTACCTGATTGGCAAGCGTGACAGTTTCGTAGTCGTCGCCCAGCTCAGTCCTGAGTTCACGGCCGCGCTTGTGGACCGCTGGCAGGAACTTGAAGCGCAAGCAGCCAAGCCTCAGCAACTCTCCACCCTCGAAATCCTGAATATTGCCGTGGAGTCTGAAAAGGCCCGATTGCTGCTCACCGCCCAGGTCGAGCAGCAGGCCACCAAGATCCACTCCTTGGAGAACCTGTTCAAGGAAGGCATGACCCACACCCAGTTCTGCAAGGGCCTCAACGGGGTCAACGTCATGCAGGTGGGGAATTACCTGGAGTCACGCAGCTGGCTCTATAACGAAAGCAAGTCGGGAGTTCGTCACCGCGTTGGTTCCTACGCCCGCGACAAGTACATGACGGAGCACCAGATCGAAGTCACCCCGCACGGCAAAGACCCCTTCATCTCCTACACACCTGCTCTGCTGAAGAAGGGTGCTGTCCGTTTGTACGACCTGTACCTGGCCGGCGAGCTGCCCATGAAGAAGACCTGGGACGGCTTGTTCACCCATGACAAAGCATTGAGGGCCGCGTAATGGCCAGAGCACGAAACATCAAGCCGGGTCTGTTCAGCAATGAACTGCTCGTAGAGCTTCCAGCATTCGACCGTCTGGCCTTCATCGGCCTGTGGTGCCTGGCAGATCGGGAAGGGCGCCTTGAGGATCGCGTGAAGCGAATCAAGATCGAGCTGTTCCCGTGTGACGACTATGACGTCGAGGCGGGGCTGATGCGCCTTGCTGACAGCGGCTTTATTTCCCGCTACCAGGTGGCTGGGTATTCCGTAATTGAGATCGTCAATTTCCAGAAGCATCAGAGCCCGCACGGGTCTGAGAAAGACAGCACGCTCCCAGACATTAACGGTTATCTCACTGTTAACGAACGGAAAAAGAACGTTGTCGTCGCAGGCTCTCAACGGAAGGTTCTCGTTACCGCACCAGAGCTTAACGTTAAAGAACCGTTAGAGCCTGTTAACCCACCGTTCGATAACGCCCTGATTCCTGATTGTGGAATCCTGATTCCTGATTCTCCGAATCAAGATCAACACCACTCTCTCAACGCGGGCGAAGAAATTCCGGGTTCCGGCGGTGAAGAGGGCGGCACCTTCGAAGGCGTCGAGGATCTTGAAGACCTGCCACCGGATGAGGCTGAGCAATATGCTGACCCAAAAGCCCCAGTCGAGATGACCCTGGACTGGATGCCTGACGCTCACTTGCTGAAGACCTATTGCACTCACTTCGGCATCTCGACTGACCTGTTCACCAAGCAAGCCGTAGCCCCATTCACTGCCCACCATGAAACCGAAGGCACCCTGCAAACCCAATCCAAGTGGGTATCCCTGCTGGTGAAGTGGGTCAAGGGCGACTTGACCCGGGCAAGCAATGTTCGCCAATTCCCTAGGCCGCAAGCGATCTCCCGCCACACCCTGACCGAAAGCCGCGATTACAAAGCAGGCACCAAGGAGAACGCCAATGGCACGTTCCGTCTCTGACCTTGGCCCGCACCTGGACCGCACGTTTGGCGTCATTGGCCGCCAGCCGGCGCACTGCGAAACTCACGGTGAGTATTCGGCGGTAATGCTCAGGGCTGGTGGTGTTTCTGGTTGCCCGATCTGTGCCAGCGACAAGCGCGACATGGAAGAGCTTGAGCGCAAGCGCTTTCAGTTCCGGACGCTTCAGCACGACGCCGCCAAGATCCCCAAGCGCTTCGCTGACAAGTCCTTCGCCGGATTTATGGTGTCGTCGCCTGCCCAGCAAGTCGCTCTGGATGCATGCATCGAGTACGTCGACAACTTCTCGAAACACAAGCGGGAAGGGCGATGCATGTTGCTCCTTGGCAAAGTCGGTACCGGCAAGACGCACCTGGCCACATCCGCAGCGAGCGCACTGATCAACGAGCACATGGTCAAGGCGATCTACCGCACTGTCGGCTCCGTTATCGGCGATATCAAGGCGACCTTCAGCGACAAGTCTGGCGAAACCGAGGCCCACATCATGCGCGAGCTGATTGGTGCTGACCTGCTGGTGCTGGACGAAGTGGGTGCCACCAAGCAGAGCGAGTTCGAGCTGGCCACCCTGTTCAGCATCATCAACGGCCGGTATGAGCAGGGGCGCCCGATGATCATCGTCAGCAACCTCTCGCCTGCCGAGCTGAACGACGCCCTAGGCGTGCGCTGTGTCGACCGCATCCGAGAGAACGGCTGCATTGGCGTGGCGTTCGAGTGGGAATCGCAGCGCGGCAAGGAGGGTTTCTGACCATGGGCCAATACGGTTATTTGTTTGCCGCCGCGTTCATCGCGTTTGCACTGATTCCTGTCTGCGTCGTCATGTATTTCAGGAGTAAGCCATGACTGACTACATGGACCTCCAGAAGGCTGCCGAATACGCCGCCCAGGACGTGACAAAATTCGCCGACGAAGACGAGGAAATGCGTGCGCTCCAGAAGTTCCACGAAGAGGTTGACCCCGAAACAGTCCTGGAGCTGATCGCTGAGATCAACGCGCTGAAAGGGCCGCATGACTGGCTGGCCGAGGACCTGATCAAGGAGCTGGTCGATAACGCTCAAGCGATTCAGGAAAACGCTGACGATGGAGAAGAAGACCAATTTGTCATCGTTCTTCTGGCTGCGGCACAGCGAATTCGAAGGCAGGAAGCGAATATCGAAAAGCTTAAAGCTGATGTCGTTCTTCCTGCAAAAGCCGCTGACTGCTGGGAAAGGCTGAATGTCCAGAACAAGGCGCTCAGTGATTCGTTTCGAGCCGAGCGCGACCAGCTCAAGGCCGAGAACGAGTTGCTTGCGTCAAGCCGCGCAAAGTTGGCGGGCGAACTGAGCCGCCTTCGGGCTAAGCACAAAGACTGGTCGGTCAGCGCCGCCATGGGCAACGGAGAGCGGTCATGACTGAGCTCTATTTCATGCTGGCCTGCGGAATATGCGGGTTAAACATCGGATTGACGCCGCCTAAGGACCTGAAGCCTTTCACGGTTGCCGTTCTTTGGATCGCTTCAATGGTTTGGCCGATCTATCTCGCAGTTTGGACCTATCATCGGTACTGCAGGAAGGTGAATCCATGACGGACAAGATCAGCGTCAACTGCCGTTCCATGCTCACCGAGGCCATCACCCGCATGTCCAAGATGTTCGAGGACAAGCACTTTGTGGTGGTGAGCCTCCGCCCGGGCAAGGACCGCACGCTGGACCAGAACCGCCTGTGGTTTGCGATGTACAAGCGCATCTCCGAGATGACCCAGATCGGAGAACCAGAAGATGCGCGCCGGTACTGAAAATTGCACTTCGGCGTGCAGATTCTGTTGAACGAGGACGCCGGTTTCCAGGCTGACTGGTACCAGGTTATGCGCCACCTGACGTACGAGCGGAAGCTTTCGCTGATGGGAGGCTGCAATCTGTTCGGCCCTGACGGGATGCCGGTAACAAGCCTCTTCAATCGCTCCCAGGGCATTCAGTACACCGACCGCATCGTCAACTACTTCACCGGGCATGACGTGTACTTCTCTGACCTGCTCAGCCAGGAGGCCGCATGAGCATCGAAAGGAAGCCGGCCAAGCCGAAGAAGTGCCGCGTTGCTACGTGCAGGGCCTCATTCATTCCTGCGCGCCTGGGACAGGCCGTATGTAGTCCGAAGTGCGCACTCGTCGACGGGCCGCGCCACGCGCCGAAGGCCCGCAAGGCTCTGGCCGACATCGAGCGCGCCGAGATCAAGGTCCGCAAGGAGAAGCTGAAGAGCAGAGCGGACCACCTGCGCGAAGCCCAGACCGCCGTGAACGAGTACGTGCGCCTGCGTGACGCGTGCCTGCCGTGCATCAGCTGCGACTCAATGCCGAACGACAACGACCTGATGACGGGTAGCCGCTGGGATGCTGGGCACTACCGATCCGTCGGCGCCTGCCCGGAACTGCGCTTCGAGCCGCTGAACATCCACCGCCAGTGTGTGAAGTGCAATCGCAACCTTTCCGGCAACGCCGTGGAGTACCGCATTCGTCTGGTGCTGCGCATCGGCGCCGAGAAGGTGGCATGGCTGGAAGGGCTGCACCCGGCCTGCAAGTACACCATCGAAGAGATCAAGGCCATCAAGGCCAAATACCGCGCAATGACCAGAGAACTGAAGAGGGCTGCAGCATGAATTACCAAAACGTCATTTCTGCAGTCGTCCGCGCCCTGGCAGCGGAGACCATCAACAGTGCCGGCGGGTGCAACGTCGAGCCGCGAGTGCAGACCAGCAAGCTCAAGGGCGAGATCACTGGTAAGGATGCGGCCCTGCTTGCTGACTGCATCGTGCACAAGCTTCTGCATGCCCAGCTCAGTCCGCGCCACTGGAATGCATTGGTGGCTAAGTACAGCACCCACCGCGGGCGCAAGATAGATTCCATCGGTCGTCTTGTCGCGGTAGTGCCTTCGCCGGCGCCAATGCGGTTCACTCAGCAGGCGGTGTTGGTCTGGGCTGTGCCGCAGCAGTCGAAGGGCATTCAGCGCGCCGTGGTTGAGGTGAAGGCGCCGAAGCACCGGGAAAACAAGGATGAGGGTCAGTGGGATTGGCGCAACAAAGCTGCCGACGCAGATGTTGCCCGCGCCAACAAGCGCGCCAGATCAGTGGCCGAGACGAAGCCGGGAGAGATGATCGTCCTTGCCGAGTCGAACTACGACATGACTAACTGGGACTCCCAGGGCCTGACGGAGCGCACCTATCAGCGCTGGAATAAGAGCATCAAGGGAGCGCTGGAGTCGATGGTGGACGAGGCGTTGGTCGATGCGCAGCACATGCTTGAAGCGGTTGGAGTGCTGGAGTGCGAGGCGGCGTGAAATAGTCCCTCAAAAGGGCTTGCAATGTCATGTCGTCATGTCGCATTATTCATCCATCCTGTCATTTCTGCGCACATCGGGGAATGACTAATGGCTTCGGGGGGCGGACGGTTCGATTCCGGCAGCTCTCACAGCTACCCAGATGGCATTGCTGTTCGTTATGGCGGTCTTCATGACCGTGCTTTACACAACACCAGAAATGCTGACCGCGACAGTTATTTTGCTCGCGGATGAGGGTAGTAAGATGACCGAGATCCCTAGTTTCACTGCGCTGTTTTTCAAGCCTATTGCAATCGTGGTATCCGCCGTCTGGTGTAGCTGCACCGCTGCTGGCGCAGTTCCCCGCTCCATCTGAGGCTTCCAGCCTCGACCAAACCCGGCCTCTGCGCCGGGTTTTTTATTGCCCAAATGCAGGCGAAAGACCGGAAAGACCCTCCTGCCCATTCGATACAGAGGATCTACCGATGTCGCATATCACTCGCTGCAAAATGACTCTCCGTTCAAAAGGTCCCGTTCAAGGCTCTACTGAGTCACTGACGCGCCTGAATTTTGGTGCGGTGTGGTCTGCCAATCCGGCGGAAGAGGATGCGGTCTATGGCAAATACACGCCGTACGGTGAATACACCGTGAACGTGGCCGCCGACCGCGCCGAGCATTTCGAAGAAGGGAAGGACTACTACTTTGATATCTCGCCAGCTTTCTGAGGCTGCTGGGAGGCTCCTCGATTAAGGTCGGCGCGAATATCCCGAACGCGACCGTCTGAGAGAAGTTTTCCACGCAGGCTCAAAACGTGTCCATTTACATGGGATCTATGCGTGCTGTACTCGGATATTACTGCGTGCGGGATTGATACTGCCTCTACTACCTCATATGACTCGCTGAAAATAACTGCGATCAGTTCGTCGAAATCGCCTTTATCTAAATTGCGTATTACGCCTAGCTGTCTGGATTTGTTGGTAGGGCTGATTCGGCGGGCCTTGATCTGAATTTTTTTGCCATCTTCAGATTCTGCGTCATGGCCGGCAGATGAGTTCTGTGCGAGCTTCAATCCCAGGGCTGAAGCAACCAGCCATTCAGCGTAGTCGCCGACGGGATTGTTCATTGTTCTCAGGATTCCACGAATTCTGAGCTCCGCTATTACTTCAGACTGAAGCCTGAGCAAATCTTTGGTTTGGAGGTTGGCGAGATCCATCGTGCGAGAGTCCTGTGATGCAGAGCAAATAGCGACGTTTGCATTGAATAGCGCCCTGTGCCGCCACTTTACACCTACAGCCCTCGTAAACCCTGTGCATCGATGCCGGGATAGTCTTCGGCTAATAGCGGGAAAGACCGCACACTTATTCAAGGCCCCAGCATTCGCTGGGGCTTTTCTCGTTCTGAGGCTCCGAAAATGTCCCGCACGATCCAATCCAGCAACTACGTGCCGGGCGTTTCCGGCTGGAAGTTCAACGAGGCCTCAGGCGAGTTCGAGATCCACAGTTCAAGCGGCAATTCGAGCGCTGATGCCCAGTTGGTCGCCGTCACGGCGGGGTCTTGGTCTGACCACGATCTGCCAACGAACGCGCTGGAACGACTGGCTTTCATCGGCGCAGAGATGGAGAGGATTCCGGCAGAGTACCGCGCTAATGCGGAACTCACGACCGAGGACATCTCGTTTGATCGAGACGGCTCGGATGTGCGCATCTCGCTGACCTATGATCGGCAAGAGACACCCGAGGAAGTGGAGGCTCGCTGTAAACAGAGCTCAATTTTCGGGATGGTCAATCGCCTTGGTGGCGCCAATTTGAATATCTATCAAGATGGCAAGCTTCGCGCTCGGCTTGGCAAGCTTGGAGACCCGGATCCTTTCATTGTTGCTGACGGTAAAGTCTGCATGCGGCAGGACGTTGTCGATAAAGCCTGCGTTGCTTCGCCATGGCCCGCCGCCTGGGGCGTGAAGATGAAGCTAAGCGCAGATGGCAAGTACGTTGCCGCCGGTATCGGCCTTGGCATTGGGGCCAGCGGTGATTTCATGCCTGACATCATCGTAAAGGCATCCCACATGGAAGTCCTGCCGGACGGCCTGGTGAAGATCACCCAGGCGCCCAAGAAAGCCTGAAAGCCAGCTACCAATCCCAGGCTTCGACATTAATCGAGGCCTTTTCGTTTTCGGCTCCACCACACCCATTGCTCCGAGCTGGGAGTGCTTCTGGGGCTGACCTATTACTGGCGACTGCCATTTTCTTCATGGAGTGACGATGGATCCTACTGATCTCGGCCCAGGCACAGCTACCTGGCTGGGCGGTAGTGCCACCGTTGTGCTGGGCGGCCTGCTTTGGCTGCGCCGGTTCCTTTCGAAGGATGCGACCGACCGGGCCATGGACAGCGCCGATATCGGCACCCTGAAGCGGCTGAACGAGCTGCTGAACCAAGAGCGCGCCGCGCGCAAAGAGGCAGAAGCTCGCGCTGATCAGTTCGCCAAGGAACGGAATGACCTGGCCGCCGCCGTTGGCCGCATGGAAGGCAAGATCGAAGCGTTGACCAGCCAGGTCGCCCAACTCACTGACCGCGTGACGCAGCAGAGCGACGAGATCACTCGCCTGCGCACCAAGCTGGGAGGTATCGCCTGATGGACAGGTGCGCATTGGAATTTATCGCACGCCGCTGGTGGCGCCGGACTGAGGTCTGGGCCATTGCTGTCGTGCTCGTGGGAGGTGGGGCAGTTCTGGGTTATCAGGCTGCTTACTGGTCGCTCGCCGAGAAGCAAAGCAACCAGGTGTCGGACATCCGCAGGGCATACGACACGGCGATGACTGAGCGTGACAAGCGTTTGGAGGAGTTGACCCGCAAGACGGGCACTGCCGCTGACAAGGCCAACAAGGCTGCAACCACTGCCGCCCAAGCTGCTGACAAGGCGGATGAAGCCCTCAACCGGGCGACACAGTAATCCGCGCCACGTTTTTGAATGCGCCAAATCGTGGCGCGATCTAGTCGTGATCGCTATAGGCCGTCACTACTACAGGCTTCACAGGAAACCACAACCACTCGCCGTCCTGAAGTGGTTCGTGGAAGCTGCGTGTCACCTCAAACATATGCTCACTGCGTAGATCATTAGTGGGCCTCAGCTCGATTAAGAAGGTTCCTAGCCAGCCTGAGAAAGGATCGATTCGAATCCCTAGCCAGCCTGCCCGCTGGACAATTGCGCCAGTGTTGTCTGCGCCTGCATAGAGTGAGCGCTCACCCGGGGCGAAATGAAACTGGACGTTAGTCAGCTGCTCTGGCTCGGCATTATTTGTGTGGATGACGATTCCAGCCTTGTTGTGATCCATGCGTTTAGTCCTTGTTAAGTGTCGAGACGTATCAATACCGCCATCGGGCGAGCCAATCAAGGTATGCGGCGCTTTGGAGATTGGGGGGCAAAATGACAACCATTGCCTACAAAGACGGCGTGATTGCCTATGACTCCCAGATCACCTGTGGGAGCACCATCACTTACGACGACTACGAAAAGTGTCATCAGGTGAAAGGGGTCAGGTTCGTGATGTGCGGCAAGACCTCTGACTACACTGCGCTACAGGATGCCTACTTTGGATGCCCTGTAACCAAAGATCTGGATGCATCGGCAATCGTCTCGGATGGCGAAGGTGTTTGGTGTGTAGGTGCCAATATTGAAGATGGATTCTGGAAGAGCCCAATCCCAATTGAGGCAACTTATGCAATTGGCTCTGGCGCGGACCACGCCATCAATGCCATGGAGATGGGCGCCAGTGCTTGTAGGGCGGTTGAGATGGCGGCGAAGCGTGATACCGGCACTGGCGGCACGATACGGACACTTTTGGTTACCAGTCTGCACAACGCCCAATCGCTATCCTGTTGAGTTTGAGCTGCATGCTGGCCATGATGGCCGTTCAACTATCCAAGGAGTAGGGCGATGTCGGAATTCAGTAATGGTGAAGTGGTACAGCTCAAAAGCGGCGGTCCAAAAATGACGATCACTTACATTGACGACACGCCAAACCCTGAAGATGTCTTCACTTCTGGCATTCCGTTCCGTGTAGAGATCTACTGCAAGTGGTTTGATGCCAAGGACGCTCTCCAAACGGCTACGTTCTATCCAGAAAGCCTTATCAAAGTTTAAATTTGAAACAGTTAGAATTTGGCAGCATCACTGCCTAACTCCAGCCTCGCCACGTGCGGGGCTTTTTATTGAGTGGAGTTTAGTATGATAACCAAGCAACCCGACTGGGAGGCAATCGAACGCGCCTACCGGGCCGGGCTGCTTTCCATCCGCGAAATCGCCTCAACTCAGGGCATTACCCACGGCGCAATCAACAAGCGCGCCAAGCGGGATGGGTGGGAGCGAGACCTCAAGGCGAAGATCCAGGCGAAGGCCGATTCGCTGGTATCCAAACGCACGGTATCCACTGAGGTATCCACCAAACAGGCGGATACCGAAAGAGAGATCATCGAGGTAAACGCTGAAGTCATTGCGAACATCCGCATGGCTCACCGCGGTGACATCTCCCGTGGGAGGCGACTCACCAACAAGCTGCTGGACGAGCTGGAAGGCCTGACCGACAACCGCGAGTTGTTCGAGGAGCTGGGCGAGTTGATGCGCGACCCGGACGACAACGGTTTCGACAAGCGCAATGACCTTTATGGCAAGGTGATCAGCCTGCCGGGCCGAACCAAGACCATGAAGGAACTGGCCGAAACCCTGAAGACGCTGGTTGCCCTGGAGCGTCAGGCCTACGACCTTGATACCAAAGCCGGCAACAGCGATGCCGACGCGCTCTCGAAACTGATGGACGATCTATCGAAGGAAGCCTGACATGAAGCCCGAGCACTTGAAGCTGCTCCGGGATAAGCGCTGGCGGTTGAACAACCTCTACTTCATTACCGACAAAGCGGGGAAGAAGGTTCGCTTCCGGATGACGGACGAGCAGATCGAATACTTCGACGGGATGCACACGCGCAACATCATCCTGAAGGCTCGGCAGCTCGGTTTCACGACTGAGTGCTGCATCATCCAACTGGACGCGGCCCTCTTCGAATCGGCCAAGTGCGCCCTGATCGCCCACACCCTGAACGATGCCAAGCGCCTGTTCCGGGAGAAGGTCAAATATGCCTACGACAACCTGCCTGCTGAGATACGCGCCGCCAATCCTGCTTCTAACGATGCTGCTGGTGAGCTTGTCTTCAGCAAGGGCGGATCGCTCTACGTGTCAACGTCCTTCCGGGGCGGGACTTTACGGTATCTGCACGTATCCGAGTTCGGGAAGATCTGTGCCAAGTTTCCCCACAAGGCCCGAGAGATCGTCACCGGCGCCTTCGAGGCTGTCGCCACCGATTGCTTCGTCACGATTGAGTCGACGGCGGAGGGCAGGGCGGGCTACTTCTTCGATTACTCGCAGAGCGCGGAGCGCCAGCAACTGGCTGGTGTGCCCCTGGGGCTGCTGGACTGGAAGTTTTTCTTCTTCTCCTGGTGGAAGAACAAAGCCTATTGGCTTGACCCGACTGATGTGGTCATCCCGCAGCGCCTCACCGACTACTTCAACGAACTGCTCGCCAAGCACAGCATCGTCACCAATGACGGTCAGCGCGCTTGGTACGCGGCCAAGGAGAAGACGCTCGGCGACGACATGAAACGGGAATACCCGTCGATCCCTGTCGAGGCCTTCCAGCAGTCGGTCGAGGGCGCCTACTACGCCCAGCAACTGACCAAGCTCTACGCGCAACAGCGCATCGGAGTGATCCCGAACAACAGCCACCTCCCGGTGATGACCTTCTGGGATATCGGTGTCGGCGACTCCACGGCTATTTGGTTCGTGCGCCAGGTCGTTGAAGAGTTTCACGTCATCGACTACTACGAGAACAGCGGCGAAGGCCTGCGCCATTACATGAAGGTGCTCAAGGACAAGGGTTACACCTACTCCGAGCACTGGGGCCCGCACGACATCGACAACCGAGAGTTCGGCAGTGACGCCAAAACTCGCCGGGAGCTGGCCCGTGAGGGATACGACATCGACGGCCAGAAGTACTGCATGACGTTCCAGGTCGTTCCTAAGCTCGGCGTCAATGACGGCATTGAGCAGGTGCGGGAGATTCTGCCCAAGTGCGTCTTCGACGATTCGAAGTGCGAACAGGGTGTGTCCTGCCTTGAGAATTACCGCAAGGAATGGGACGACAAGCGCGGCTGCTGGAAAGACAAGCCGCTTCATGACTGGACCTCTCATGGCTCCGACGGTTTCCGTTACTTCGCTGTGGCGAAGAGCTCGAGGAAGCCGGCCACTTCTATCAAAATGGGATACGCCCGATGAGCAACGACGTCTCCTTCAAGCGGGCGGAGTATTTGGGAGTGCTGGATCGCTGGGCGACCGTTCGCGACGTGTGCGCCGGCCAGCACCGAGTGGTACCACGGCTGCCGTATATCAACTCTCACGACAAATCGCCGGAGAACCAAGACCGCAATCGGGCGTATCGCGAGCGGGCAGTGTTCAAGAACGCCACCGGACACACCCGAAACGGCTTGCTTGGCCTGGCCTTTCACAAAGACCCGACGCTGACGGTGCCCAAGAAACTGGAATACCTGCAGGACAACGCCAACGGTTCCGGGGTGAGCATTTACCAGCACTCCCAAGGCACGCTGGAAAAGGTGCTTGAGGCTGGTCGGCATGGCCTGTACGTCGACTACCACCAAGACGACGGCATCGGCGGGCACGCGGTGATCCTTACCTACTGCGCCGAGGACATCATCAACTGGCGCACCGGCATGGTGAACGGCCATAGCGTGCTGACGCTGGTGGTGTTGAAGGAGTCGCCGGAAATACCTGATGGCTTCGGCTTCAAGACGGTTGAGCAGTACCGGGAGCTTGCCTTGGAGGATGACGGCTTTGTTTGCCGTGTCTGGCGCCGGGCTGGCCCTGAAACTGGCGGTCCGCTGACGGTTGTCGAAGAGTTTCGACCTACAGGTGCCGGTGGCCGGCTGAAGGAGATCCCATTCACCTTCGTCGGTGCACAGAACAACGATCCAAGCATCGACGAGTCGCCGCTCTACGACATTGCCATGATCAACCTGGGCCATTACCGGAACAGCGCCGACTATGAGGACAGTGTCTTCTGGTGCGGGCAAGCTCAACCTTGGATTTCCGGCCTGACCGAGCAGTGGGTCGAACTGTTGGAGAAAAAGGGCGTTTATGTGGGATCGCGCGCACCCATGCTGCTGCCCGCCGGCGGCGCATTCGGCTACGCCCAGCCCGCACCGAACACACTGGTCAAGGAGGCCATGGCCGACAAGAACCAAATGATGATCGAGCTGGGCGCCCGGATGGTGGTGGCATCGCTTGCCACCAAGACCGCCACCGAGTCGCGCGGCGATCAGTCGGCATCGACATCTGTCCTTGCCGGCTGTGTCGCGAATGTCAGCGAAGCCTATACGCGGGCCATCATGTGGTGCTGCACCTACATGGGCATTGCCGACAAGAAGGTCGCCTACCAGGTCAATCAAGAGTTCGTCGAACTGACGGCTGATCCGCAAATGATCACCGCCTTGGTTGGTTTGTGGCAGAACGGCGGCTTCGCCAAGGCTGACTTGCGGGCTTACCTGCGCAAACTGGGGTTGATCGCGCCAGAGCGCACTGACCAGCAGATCGACGGCGAACTGGACGAGCAGGGCGACGGCCTGGGCCTGGAAGATGAGGGCAAAGTAGATGGCGGCGAACCAAGCAATACTTGACGCGACCATCCGGCACGCGGTCTTCCTCGAAAAGCTCAAGGCCGGGGAGGTGGGCAAGTTCGCTCCCTTCCTCAAGGAGATTGACCGCTCGATCCGCGACCGGCTCACCCAGTCGGACCTGACCGAGTACAACACGAAGCGCCTGGAAGCGCTGCTGAAGGAAGTGGATAGCCTGCTGCTGGGCATCTTTGACCGGTACAGCGCGCAGCTGAACCTCGACCTGGTGGATATCGCCAACTATGAGGCGCAGTTTGAGGCGACCAGCCTTGCCCGGTCGGAGCCGGTAGGTGTGTCGCTGGATGTGGTCGCGCCGACGGCTGCTGCAATCCGCACCGCTGTGTTGACCAATCCGCTCAGCGTGCGCGGTACCGGCGGCGGTAAGCTGCTCAAGGCCTTCATCAAGGGATGGACCGGTGCGGAGCGTGAGCGCGTCACGGGCACCATCAGGCAGGGGTTCTTCGAGGGGCAGACGAACTTCCAGGTCATCCGCAATATTCGCGGGACCAAGGCCGCCGGCTACAAGGACGGCATCCTGGCGACCACCAACCGCAATGCCAGCACGGTCGTACATACCGCCATTCAGCATGTGTCGTCCCAGGCGCGGATGGAGGTGGCCAAGGCCAATATCGACATTGTGTCCGAAGTCGAGATGGTCGCCACCCTGGACAGCAAGACCAGCCAGCAATGCCGGTCGATGGACAAGCGCAGGTTTCCAGTGGATTCCGGGCCACGGCCACCGTTTCACCCGAATTGCCGCACCACGTTCATTCTGTTGACCAAGCTCAGCGAGATGTTTGCCAAGGGCGCTACCCGGGCGTCGGTGGGGGCGAGTGGAGCGGGGCAGGTCAGTGCAAGCCTCGACTATTACCACTGGCTTCAGCAGCAGCCGGCGGCGTTTCAGGACGTTGCTATCGGCCCAGTCCGGGCCAAGCTGTTCCGGGAGGGCGGGCTGAGCGTAGAGCGTTTCTCGGAGCTGCAGCTTGATCGAAACTACGAGCCACTTTCTTTAATACAGATGAAGGCCTTAGAACCGCTAGCATTTGAGCGCGCGTCACTGCAAAGTTAATTCGCTGTCTGGGTAGCCTAAGGGTCAGGGAATGTTGAGTAAGTTTGCTCCGCAAGAAATAGCAAAAATCTGCGAGTACTTTGTTTGCGCGATGGATCAGTGTCCTGATGGTTTTCTTGCTGGTATGGCTCAGGGCTGGATAGAGGACTTCAGCCAACAAGCGACTGCCGATGGGCTTCTTAGCTCTGAGCATGATCTTGGTGCAGTACTGCATTGTTTTTTGAGTATTTTCTATTTGAATTTAAAGGTTCTTCGGCAGGCGAGCATCGTTATTAATCTGGATTCGACAGACGAAAATATCAGTAAGGCGCAGAGGAAAATTTTGTATTTGATTGAACAGACAGCTATTCATCGCGTTGACGATCCGAATCTAACGGCTCTCGAATGGCTCCTGTATTAAAAGTTAATCGAGCTATTTAACCCGCTACGGCGGGTTTTTTTATGCCTGCAAAGCGGGCCGACCAAACCCAAGGGGTGCATCAACGTGGCAGAAGAAAACGAAATCGACCTGGAAAACCCGGCAATCAAGGCCGCTATCGCGACTGCCGTTGAAGCATCCGTTTCCGGTTTGAAAACCAAGAATACAGAGCTGCTGGGAAAGCTGAAGGACACCTCCACCAAGCTGACCCAGTTCGAAACCCAGTTTGAAGGCATCGACATCGACGCCGTCAAAGGCTTGCTCAGCCGAGCGGGCCAGGATGAAGAAACCAAGCTGCTGACCGAGGGCAAGGTGGATGAGGTCTTTAACCGACGTACCGAGCGCCTGCGTGGCGACTACGACAAGCAGTTGAAGGCCATCAGCGAGCGCGCCGAGAAAGCCGAGTCCTTTGCTGCCAAGTTCCAGGGCAAAGTCCTGGGCGACTCGGTACGCGGTGCCGCATTGAAAGCTGGTGCTCTCCCCGAAGCAACCGACGACATCATTCTGCGCGCCAAAGGCGTGTTCACCCTTAACGAAGATGGCGATGCCGTCGCCGTTGATGAATCCGGCCAGGTCATCCTCGGTAAAGACGGCAAGACCCCTCTGACTCCGCTCGAATGGGCGGAATCTCTGCGTGAAAGCGCACCTCACCTGTGGCCAAGGGCTTCGGGAACATTTGCCCCGGGCGGGGGTGGCGGCAAGGCTGCATTCAAGCGCTCCGAAATGACCTCCGAGCAGAAGCGCGACTTCCAGCGCAAGCACGGCCAAACCGCATATCTCGCATTGCCCAAATAAGGGGACAAACCCATGGCTACAACCGTCAACAGCGACCTGATCATCTACAACGATGAGGCGCAAACTGCATACCTGGAGCGTGTCCAGGACAACCTCGATGTGTTCAACGCGTCGTCCAACGGCGCGATGGTGCTCGACAACGAGCTGATCGAAGGCGACTTCCGTAAGCGCGCCCTCTACAAGCTGAACGGCTCGCTGGAACACCGCGACGTGAACTCCGAAGGCAAGGTAACTGCCAAGAAAATCACCGCTGGCGAAGCTGTCGGCGTCAAGGCTCCTTGGAAGTACGGCCCGTACCAGACCACCGAAGAGGCGTTCAAGCGCCGCGGTCGTCCGGTTGAGGAGTTCTCCCAGATCGTCGGTGCCGACGTGGCCGACGCGACCCTGGAAGGCTTCATCCAGTACGCCACTGCCGGCCTGCGCGCCGCTATCGGCTCCAACGCCGAAATGGTGGTCTCTGCCAACATCGAAACCGACGGCAAGAAGACGTTGACGCGCGGTATGCGCAAGTTCGGCGACAAGTTCGGCCGCATCGCGCTGTGGGTCATGCACTCGTCTGCGTACTTCGACATCGTTGACGAGGCGATCACCAACAAGATCTACGAAGAAGCGGGTGTCGTGATCTACGGCGGCCTGCCCGGCACTCTCGGAAAGCCCGTACTGGTAACCGACACCGCGCCGGCGGACGTGATCTTCGGCCTGCTGCCAAACGCTGTAACCATCACCGAGTCTCAGGCTCCAGGCTTCCGCTCGTACGAAGTCAACGACGAAGAGAACTTGAGCATCGGTTACCGCGCAGAAGGCACCGTGAACATCGACGTGCTGGGTTACAGCTGGAAAGCCACCACCGGCGGCTCCAACCCAACCCTGGCTGCTGTTGGCTCCGCGGCTAACTGGGTCAAGCACGCTGGAAGCAACAAGGTCACCGCTGGCGTGATGATCAAACTGACTGCCACGCCTCCAGCCGGCGGCTGATAACAACCCCTGAAAGCGGCCAGAAATGGCCGCCACGGAGATATGCATGAAACTGACTTACAGCAATCAGCTTGATGGCTTCGACCCGGATGAGCGTTATCGCAACCCGGAACACTTCGATAAGCCAGAGGCGGGTGTAACCAGCGTGCTGGTGATTGGCGATTGGCCTAAGGTGGTTGACGCCTATGAGTCGGTTGGCGTCGATGTTTCGGTAAAGGAAGGCGCTCGAGTGCAGGTTGTCGGCACCGACAATCAGGCTGAACTGGAACGCCTCATTGCCGGGCTGCGCGCTGAAAACAATGCAATTGTCTTCTTGGTTGACGGCCTGAAATCTGGCGAGGTTGTGCGTCCAGACTCGGGTGAGTTGGCGATCTGCTTGTTTGATGCGTTTGAATCCGCCCATACCGCTCTTGGTGAGTTGACCAAGGCACGTGACGACCTGGCCTCTACCGTCGGTGAGTTGCGTGGTGAGATTGAGGCGCTGAAGAAGGCCGCGGGCGCGCAGACGGCTGACGAGGCTGGCGAAATCGCGGCGTTGAAAGCGAAGCTGGACGAAGCCAAGGTGCCTTACCGCTCCAACGCCTCGAAAGAATCCCTGGAAAAGCTCGTAGCTGATCTGTCCAAGGAGTGATACTGCTGGCTGCCGGTTAGCCGGCGGCCAATTTACAAACCATTCCAGCGAGTTGACGCATGACACTCATCATTGAGGACGGCACCGGCAAGCCTGACGCCGAAAGCTACGCGAGCGCCGAGGACCTGGCCCTGTATGCCGTGAAGTTCGGCACGGTCATTCCCGCAGGTGTTCCAGAGCAGGAAGCGCTGTTGCGCCGGGCGGCCTTGGCGATGGATGGCATGGTCTGGAAGGGGCGCAAGACCAACAGCGAACAGGGCCTGTCCTGGCCGCGCCGGGAAGTGCTGCTGGATCGTGAGATCAAGGCGAACAACTACCTGCCGGCGCGGATTCAGTATGGGCAGATGGCCCTGGCCGCTGAGATTCATCAGGACGACATCGATCCGGTGGAGAAGCGCAAAGGCGCTGTGCTGCTGGATCGTGTTGAGGGGGCGGTGACGCGGCAGTATGCGGCTATCCCTTCGACCAGTAACCGGCTGTTGCCGGCGGCGCCGGATCGCCCGAGCGCTACTCAATTTGCGGACTACCTGCAAAAGCGCGGGTTATTTTCTGTACGGGCCTAAGTTGGCAGAAAAGATGGAGATTCAGTATGCGCGGGTTTGGATTGCTTGGTGATTTGGTAATGCTGGTGCTCATTGGCTTGACCATGCTTGGCTGGATGTATCTCTGGTACCTATGTGTCTTTGGGGCGGAGAAGGTCTTGGCCAGAGTGTTTGGAGACTACGCCGTGGCGGTATCGGCTATTGGTTTCCCGTTCCTTGCGTTTCTGGTGCTTGGTTTAGCGTTGAAGCTGTTTGGAAAGCACAACGCGGGCTGGGCTCTTGCAGTTTTCGGAGTGGGCCTCCCAGGCCTTGGCGCGTTATACCTGCGAAAAGAAGCAAACTCAAAATAGCCTTACTGTCCGGAGATAACATGGCCTTCTACGACGAAATGGCCGTGATGGCTCTGGAGATGATCACAGAGTTCGGCCAACCCGTGACCATCAGCAAGACGGAGCCGGGTGAATACGACCCCGAGACCGGCGGCGAAGCACCAGGCGCAACCATCGAGCAAACCGCCCAAGGCATCCTCCTCGACTTCACTGGCCTCGAATTTCAAAACAACAGCCTCATCAGGCAGGGCGACAAGAAGCTCAAGATCGCCGCGCAGGGCTTGGCCTGGGTGCCGGGCCTGCTCGACAAGGTGGTCGCCCAGGGCAGCACCTGGTCAATCGTCCCACCACTGAAAGAGATCAACCCCGCCGGCACGCCGATCCTGTACGAGATGCAGGTGCGCTCTTGAGCCGGCCAGGCAGCGGCCAATCTGGCAGCTTCGCCCTGAGCCTAGCCGAGTTCGCCGCCCAGACCAGCGAAGCCATCGACGCCAGCGTGCGCGAGATCATCATCGAGGTCGGCAGCAGCCTGATCCGCATGTCCCCGGTGGGCAACCCGGAGATCTGGGCCGAGAACGCCGTCGCGACCCAGTACAACAAGGCTGTCGACGATCACAACAGCGCGCTGCGTAGCGATCCGGCCAACCTCACCAAGGGCGGCAGGCTGAAGAAAGGCCGCAAGCTCAACGACGGCATGGACATCAAGGCGCCAGAAGGCTACGTCGGCGGCCGCTTTCGGGCCAACTGGCACATCTCGCTGGGCGTGGTCGAAAGCGTCACCTTCGACGAGGTGGACCCGAGCGGCGCCGAAACCACTGCCGCGCTGGTCGCCGCAATGAGCGACTTCACCGCCGGCCAGATGGCCTACATCATCAACAACTTGCCTTACGCGATCCCGCTGGAGTTCGGCCATTCAACCCAGGCCCCCGGCGGCATGGTCCGGGTAACCGTGGCTCGCTTTCAGCAGATCGTGCTGGAGGCCATCAGGAACAACCAGGTATGAAGTTCGAAGACGTGCCGGTTCGCCCGGTGATGCGTTACACGCTTTGCGATTGCGGCGGGAGACTGGTGCAGACCGATAGCGCGCCGGTGTTGCTGTCCTTTCCCGCGCAATACCTGCACGAGTGCAGTGTCTGCGGTCGGCAGCAGAGTTTGCGCGGCGTTTCGCCCGCACTTACCTACGAGGTGGCCTGATGTCTCACTCCACCATCGCCTCGATCTACGAGGCCAAGCTCATCGCCTGGAACGCAGCCAGAACGGAGAAGCTGAAGATCGTCTTCGAGAACATGGCCTACGCACCAGCGGCGGGCGAGACGTACGTCCGGGCGTTCACGATCCCGGGCGACACCGCGAGTAATACGCTTGGCGGCGACCACCGGCTGTACACCGGCGTGTTCCAGGTCAGCATTATCGCGCCGGCGGGTACCGGTAAGGCCAAGACAACCCCGATTGCTGCTGAGCTGACCGGCCTGTTCCCGCTGTATACCCGTGACACGAAGGGCGAGATCACCGTGGTGACCATGTCACCGGTGGACCCGGGCCCAGGCATCACCGGTGATTCCACCTACACCGTCCCGGTCTCGTTTTCGTACCGCTGCGACACCAACTGATCCCGCCCACTGGGCAACCCCAAGAACCCGCCATCGAGCGGGTTTTTTCATATCTGCAAAGAGGAAATACCCATGGGCTACAAAATTCCGGACGGCGGCACCTTCCAGCACGGCGCTACCTATGGCCCGGATATCTCGTTTTCGGCGCTGAGCAACGCCGCCGAAGCCGTGGCCACTGTCGTTGGCGGCACGCTGGCCGCAGGTGACATTGTCATTGTCACCTCTGGCTGGACTCGCCTGGGCAACCGCGTCGTGCGCGTGAAGGCTGCCACCGCTACCGCGATTACCCTGGAAGGTGTCGACACCACCGATGTTCAGGTCTACCCGGCGGGCTCTGGCATTGGCTCGCTGAAAAAGGTGCTGACCTGGGTGCAGATTCCGCAAATCACCGATGTGAACTTCGCTGGAGGCACCCAGAACTACCTGGACGTGGCGTTCCTGGAAGACAAGCAAGGCCGCCAGATGCCAACCGACAAGGCTGCCGCGAGTCTGGCGCTGACCATTGCTGACGATCCGGCCCAGGCGTTTAACGCTGTCCTGCGCGCAGCCGATGCCAGCCAGACCATCCAGGCCGCGCGCCTCAACCTCCCGGGCAACGACACGCTGTTCTACGGCGCCTTTACCTCGTTTTCCAACCAACCGGCCGTGTCTCGCAGCAATCTGCTCACCCGTACGGTGAACCTGGCGCTGCAAGGCGAACCGACCCGCTACCTGACGGCGGTGGTGTAACCCATGGCAAAGATCCGCATTGCGCAAAAGCCGACGTTCAAGGCGTTCGTGCTGATTCCGATCGTAGGTGGCGAGCCCGATAAGGTCGAATTCACCTTCAAGTACCGGGATCGCATTGAGCTCGCCGCGCTGTTCGATGAGTGGCGCGCAAAGGACAAAGAACTCCGGGCGAGCTTCGGTGAAGACATCACCTTGTCCGATGTCGTCACCGCTGAAACTGAGCACCAGGTGCAACGCATCAAGGATCTGGTGGCTGGCTGGGCCTTCGATGACAAGTTCGACGAGGAGAACATTCGGGAGCTCGTTAAATCTTGCCAGGGCACAACCGAGGCGGTTGTCGGCACGTACGAAGCAGCCTATGGACAGGCCCGCCTGGGAAACTAACCGAGGCTGCGCGCGCGATGTATGCGCCCGATGCGCCACCGGAACTGATGGGCCTGTTCGGCCTTTCCCCGGGCGATCTGGAAGAGGTGACGGAGGTCTGGCCCTGCAACTGGCCGGCCTTCATCCTGTTCAACCGCATGTCCACCCAGTGGCGAGCAGGCACCGGCGGCGCAATCGGTCTCGACTACAGCAGCATCCGCGACGTGGCCGGCTTCCTTGGCATCAAGAAAAAGAAACTCGCCGAAATCTTCCCTGACCTTCAGGTGCTGGAAGGCGAAGCCCTGCGCGTCATGGCGGAGGAAAGGGAAAACAGCCCGTAACCACGGGCACTTATTCAAGGTGAGTCGATGAACATTGCAGAACTCGGCGTCAAGATCGACTCGGCCGATGCAATCCAGGCGAAAACCAGCCTGGATGAAATGGCGAAGGCTGGCGGCCGGGCCGAGCAGTCTGCTGCTTCGCTGATGAACGAAATGCAGGCCCTGGAAAAGGCGCTGTCAACCAACGCTAAAACCACCCAGGACCTGGCAAAGCAGCGTGACGCGCTCGCCAAGCTGACCAAGACCGGCGCCTATGGCGAGGCCGAGGCGGCGAAGATCTCCGCGCAGCTCGACAAACAGCAGGTGGCCCTGGCCAAGTCTGCCCTGGACGAGCAAAAAGCCCTGAACAGCCTGCTGGGTGCCATCGACCCGGCCCGCGCTGCGCTGGCGAAGCTGGACACCCAGGTCGAGCAGCTTGGCAAGCACTTGGACGAGGGGCGCCTGAGCCAGGAGGACTACAACAAGGCGCTGGGCAAGATCGACAAGGATTACGCCAAGCTCGAAAAGACGGCCACCGGTTTCGACAAGCTGCGGCTCGGCACGCGCCAGGCGCAAGAAAACGTTGTACAGCTCGGTAACGCGCTGTCGTCGGGTGATTGGGGCAGTGGCGTGCGTGCCGTGGCTCAGTTGGGCGCTGGTGCGGGCGCAGGTGCTGCCGGACTGTTCGCCATTCTGGCGCCGCTGGCTCTGGCCACCGCTGCCGTGGGCGGATTGGCAGTTGCCTACTACAAGGGCAGCGAGGAACAGGACCGCTACAACAAATCGCTGATCCTCACGGGAAACTACGCCGGCGTGAGTGCTGGGCAACTGGGCGATATGGCTCGGCAGGTCAGCGCTACTGTGGGCACCTCCGGCCAAGCGGCCGCAGTGCTGGCGATGCTGGCCGACAACGGCAAGATCGCCGGCGAGAGTTTCACCGGCATCACCCAGGCCGCTGTGTCGATGCAGGAAGCCACCGGCAAGGCAGTCAGCGATACGGTCTCCGAGTTCGTGAAGCTGGCCGATGACCCAGTGAAGGCTTCTGCTGCACTGAATGAGCAGTATCACTACCTGACGGCCTCGGTTTACTCGCAGATCGCCGCACTGGAAGAGCAGGGCGATCACGCCGGCGCCGTGAAGCTGGCGACCGAGTCCTACGCCGACGCGATCAATGAGCGCACGCCGAAGATTCTGGAGAATCTCAGTTACTGGGAGAAAGGTTACAACGCCGTATCCAAAGCCGCGGACTATCTCAAAAATGTTGGCCGTCCCGATATCGGCGCTGATATTGACTTGGCGCGACAATACCTCGCAGAAGCACAGGCGGGTAATGTCGGGATCTTTCAAAACCAGAAGGAGATGATTGAGCTCTATACCAATCATCTGAACATGCTTGAAGATCAGCGTGACGCTGAAGCCGATATAGCAAAACAGGAAGGAGATAGAGCCAAGTCTCAGCAGGCCGCCGTTAGCGCGATGGCGAAGGTCGACGCACTCACCAAGTCTTCGCTGACCAACGAGCAAAAACGGGCGGAGGCCCTGAAGGACTATAAGCGGCAACTCGACGATATCCGGAAGGTTGACCCGAAGGATTCGCGGCTCGACCAGTCGGCAATCGACAAGAACATCTCCAACATCAACGACAAGTTCAAGGACCCAAAAGCCGCCGGCACGCAGGTCGACTTGACCGGCTTCAACGACGCCAAGAATGAACTGGCGGCCATCACCGACACCTACAAAAACTACCAGAAGGAACTGGAAGCGGCGCAGAAGGCAGGCCTGCTGTCCGAGGAAGACTATCTGCTGCGGCGCCAGGCGCTGATCGGCAACGAACGTGACCAGGTAACGGCCGCGTACGAGTCCGAGATTGCCGCGCTGGAGGCCGCCAAGGGCAAGAAGACTACGTCGGCCGCGCAAAGCATCCAGCTGGACCAGAAGATCGCCGACGCGCGCGCAGGGATGGTCAAGGCGCAGAAGGATGCGGATAGCCAGCTTGATTTGTTGGCGACCAACGAGACCGGGCGACTCGCCAAGCAGGAGCGGGCGATCAGTTCGTACGTGCAGGCGCTGGGGCAGCAACAGCGGGCTCTGGAACTGGCTGGGCAACGCGCCGTGCTGGGCGTTGGCCAGGGCGATCGCCAGAACGCGCTCAACGGGCAGTTGAACAGCCAGCAAGACCGGTTTGCTCAGCAGTCGCTGGAACTGGAAAACCAGCGCTCCGACCCGTCGCGCAAGATGTCGGACGAAGAGTTCACCCGCAAATCGCAGGCACTCGCCGACGCGAACAAGAAGGCCACCGACCAGATCCGGCAGAACTACGCGGATGTGGAAAGTGCCCAGGGCGATTGGACCAACGGCGCGACGGCAGCCTGGCAAAACTATCTGGATTCGGCGCAGGACGTCGCCGGCCAGACCAAGTCCTTGTTCGGCAATGCATTCAGCTCCATGGAAGACGCGGTCGTCAACTTCGCCATGACCGGGAAGCTGTCGTTTGCTGACTTCACCAAGTCGATCCTGGCAGACATGGCGCGCATTGCCACGCGACAGGCCAGTTCGGCATTGCTGGGCAGCCTGGTCGGTGCGGCTGCGAGCTACTTGGGAGGCAGCGCTGCCGGGGGCGGCAATGGCATGGCCGCCGGGTCTGCTGGCGCCACCTCGTCAAACCTCGGCGCTTCCCAGGCTGGCTACTCCAACACCTACTTTCCGCAGGCGCTGGGCGGGGCATGGTCGGGCGGTGTGCAGATGTTCGCCGACGGCGGCGCCTTCACCAACTCCGTTGTCAGCAAGCCCACGGCGTTTGGTATGGCCAATGGCAGCATGGGGATCGCCGGCGAGGCGGGGCCGGAGGCAATCATGCCGCTCACGCGCACCTCCAGCGGCAAGCTTGGCGTTATGGCCATGGGCGGTGGAGGCGCTGGCGGCACGCAGATCAATGTCGAGGTGCACATCGATGGCGACGGCAACGCGTCGTCCTCCTCTGACGACCCTGGCTACGACCTGTTCGGCAAAGAGCTGGCAACGTTCGTCGAGCAGAAGTACCAAGAGCTGCGGACGAAGGACATGCGCCAGGGCGGCGTCATCAACAAAGCAATCAAGGGGCGCTGATGGCAATCGAACGATTCATCTGGGAGACGGAGAAGGGCGCGGAAGGGGATGTTGCCCAGCGCGTCCGCACCAAACAGTTCGGCGACGGGTACGAGCAGTCGGTGGAGGACGGCCTCAACAACCAGTCCCAGTCCTGGCCGCTCATCTTCACCGGTGCCAAGCCCCGGGTGATGTCGATCAAGGCGTTTCTTGATCGGCATAAGGGGGCAAAAGCGTTCCTCTGGACGCCGCCCCTCGGGGAGCTTGGCCTCTACAAGTGCAACGGCTACAAGCCCGTGCACCGCGGCGGCCAGGTCTACGCCATCAACGCCACCTTTCAGCAAACCTTTCACCCTTGAGATAACCGCCCATGGCACTGATCACGGACATCCAGAAACTGGAGCCCGGCGGCGAGATTCGCCTGTTTGAAATTGACGGGACCGAGTACGGCGCCGATTACCTGCGCTTCCATGGGCACGCCATTCCGCACACGCCGGAAGAGCTATTGGCCTACGAGCACTCGGAAGAGGATCTGCCGGCTAAGTCCATCTGGTGGCAGGGCGAGGAATACGCGGCCTGGCCGGTGCAGATCGAGGGTATTTCCTCCAGCAGCGACGGCACCGCCTCACGACCGACGTTCGCCGCCGGCAACATCAACGGGCGCGTCACGGCGTTATGCCTGGCCTTCGAGGACATGCTCAAGTTCAAACTGACGGTTCGCGAGACCCTTGTCCAGTACCTGGATGCGGCGAACTTCCCGGAAGGGAACCCAACGGCTGATCCGACCCAGGAAGCGCTGGAGATCTGGTTCATTGACCAGAAAACCAGTGAGGACGGCGAGGCGGTGGTGTGGGAGCTGTCTTCTCCGGGCGAGATCGACAACCACGGGCTGCCGGGGCGGCAGATGACGACGCTGTGCCATTGGAGCATGACAGGGGGATATAGAGGCCCTGATTGTGGATACATCGGCCCGTACCGTGACATTGATGGAAACCTCACGGACGATCCAGCAAAGGACGACTGCGATGGATGCCTTTCGACTGGTTGTAAGGTGAGATTCGGGGAGCACGAAGAACTCCCATTTGGGGGGTTCCCAGCTGTGAGCTTGATCGCTCGCAGTTGATACAATAGGGCCTTAGTTCTACGGCACGGAGGTCATTGATTCGGGCTGCTGCTTTTCTTCCAGGTGCAGGGGTTAATCATGAAGAACTTGAAAGATTTTTCGGGTAGTCAATTTGTTCGATGGACCGTAATCCAAGAGAGCGAAAGCAGAGGTGGACGGCGATATTTTTTGTGCCACTGCGACTGCGGAAAAGAGGCTTCGGTTCTTCTCTACAGCCTGACCTCTGGGGCATCAAAGTCTTGTGGCTGCTTACAGAAGGAGGTCGCTTCTAACACTGGCAGAACTCATGGTTACAGCGACCACCCTCTTTACCATACTTGGATTTGCATGCATTACCGTTGCTCAGACCCAGGGTATGTCGATTATCCGAAGTATGGCGCGAGGGGCATCTCCGTCTGCGATAGGTGGTCTGACTTCAATCTGTTCGTTTTTGACATGGGTGATAGGCCGGACGGCATGACCCTTGACCGTCGTGACAACGATGATGGGTATTATTTGGAAAATTGCCGCTGGGCAACTGCAGAGCAGCAGAACAGAAATCGTCGCAATAGCCATATGATCACCGCATTCGGCCAAACCCTCAGCTTGGCTGAATGGGTGGAGAAGACTGGCATCGGACGTTATGCAATTCGCGGCAGATTACGGGGAGGCTGGGAGCCCGAACGGGCTCTATCCACTCCCGTAGACCATTCAAGAAAAATAGTTTAACCAAGGGCGCTACGGCGCCCTTTTTAGTGGGCGCAAACAATGCGAAAACACATCATCACCGCCATCCAGGCGCACGCGGCCGCGCAGTACCCGAAAGAGTGTTGCGGGCTGCTGCTGGCAATCGGGCGGGCGCAGAAGTACTTCCCGTGCCGGAACATCGCCACGGAGCCGAACGAAGAGTTTCGGCTTGATCCTGAGGACTATTCCGCGGCGGAAGACCTGGGCGAGGTGATCGGGATTGTTCACTCGCATCCGGACGCTACCAGCCGACCGTCTCCGCATGACCTGGCCATGTGCGAGGCCACGGCCTTGCCCTGGCATATCCTGAGCTGGCCCGAGGGCGACCTACGAACGATCACACCAACCGGCAGCACACCGCTGCTCAAGCGCCCGTTCGTACACGGTGCCTGGGACTGCTGGCAGGTTTGCGCTGACTGGTATCAGCGGGAGTGGGGGCTGGAGTTCGAAGCCTTCCAGCGTACCGATGGCTGGTGGGAGAGTGCCGAGAACGCCAGCCTGTACGAGCAGCATTACGAGGCCGCCGGTTTTGTGCGGGTGGACCAGCCGCAGCGCGGTGACCTGATCGTAATGCATGTCGGCCGAACGGTTCACCCTAATCACGCGGGGATCTACCTGGGAACCGATCCAACGCTACCTGGCGAAGAATCTGGCACGTTCGGCCCGGGGCCTTTTCTACTGCATCACCTTTACGGCAGGCCTTCCGAGATCATCGTCTTTGGCGGCCCGTGGCATGACCGAACTCGCCTGATCCTTAGGCACAAAGATGCTCAAGCCAGTTTGCCCATGGAGTAAATGGAGAAGCCACCCTGTGTCAGGTGAGTGACGTTGACTGAGCCACCAATGTAGACGCGATCTTTGGTCTTTCCTTCTTCCTGCCGCGACTGCGCACGCATTATCTCGGGTGCGCACGTTGGGAACGAACTCCAGTCTATCCTCGCTTTATCCATAAGCTCTGGCTTTACGCCAAGGCCATAATCTAAAGCCTCGGATTTAAAGTCCGACACGGAACGGTAAGCAAATCCATGGATTTTTCCAGAGTCGTCGGAAATCCCGAAGTGATAGATCGTTGCAGATTGGTCCTTGAGGGTGGGGGCATGTCGATTCAATTCGCTCCAGAGGGCCTGAAGCTCTTGGGGCGCATGAGCATCGACCGCGTCTACATCGAGGGCAAAACCTTGGTTATTCACAAGGCCGACCCAGCGGCTGAAAAGCAGGGCGGAGCCTGTCGCTGCGATGACCATGCGCATGTGCGGGATGGCGATAGCTTTACTCACGTAGCCTGGGGGCGTATCGACGGAATAATGTAAAAGCGTATCCGTGGCCACAATCGCTTCGTTTTCATCCGTGTAGAACAGTAGTGACGACATAGGGCCTCCTGGCAAGCGTTTGAGTGGGCGGAGGCTACTATCGCGGGATGACAAGGCGTTACTGGGGATTCATACAGCTGGTTATTCGTCCGCTTGGTAGGCCAGCGACGCGCTTGCCTTTCCTTGAAGTGGCAGTAACTGACGTTTCTATACGGAGGTCAACACCCGGCAAACTACACGCCTGCCGGGTTCAAGCGCGTTTAAGGCATTAAGACCGAGTCGACAACGTGGATTACGCCGTTGGACTGCATAACGTCTGCGATGCTGATCCCAGCCTTACCACCTTTGGCGTCTACTACCCAAAGCTTACCGTCATGCAGCTTGATGTTTAGAGATTCACCTTGAACCGTTTTCAGGACCACAGTGCCGCCATTCTTTTTGGCCTCTGCCATTAGCTGCGCCGATGTGTGAGTGCCAGGCACGACGTGGTAGGTCAGGATTTTCGTCAGGTCTGCTTTGTGCTCAGGTTTCACAAGAGTATCAACGGTTCCAGCTGGCAACTTCGCAAACGCTTCGTTGGTAGGTGCGAACACTGTGAAGGGGCCTTTGCTGTTCAGCGTATCAACCAACCCGGCAGCCTTGACTGCTGCTACGAGTGTCGTGTGGTCCTTCGAATTAACCGCATTTTCGACAATGGTCTTGCTCGGGTACATCGCAGCACCCCCGACCATGACGGTGTCTGCGGCAAAGCTGAGCGTTGCATTGACGGAGAGAATCGCGAAGCAGGCTGCTGCAGCAAGTTTTTTGTAAAAAGCGTGCATGATGTATCTCCTTGGCTCTTATACCCTCCGACTGAGGGTATTGAATCTACGAGCCAACGATCAAAGTGGATGCACGCCCTTGTAAAATAGTTTTTGAGCATTGAAGCCTCTTTCTCCTGTGACCGTTCTCCCAGCCGTTGTCTTCAGCCCAATTCGCCCTTGGAGTGAATGGGGAGCCCATCTCCTGTCAGAGGGGCATTTAGCGGCTGGCAACAGAGCTACCCAGTGACTTTCTGTGGCTGGTTGGAGTCCTTTGTGATGGCCGGATGACTGGTTAGAATTTCATGATATGAAACCAGCGAAACTCTTGGAGCAACCTTTGGTCCATGCTTTCAGAGCGAATAGGTGTCGATTGTCATTCGATCGTAACCGCTGGTGGAGAAGGCCATGAGAGAAGCTATCGACGATTTGCCCGAGCCAATGAAGGGGCAGGCAGAGATGATTATCCGTGAGATAGAACGCGCGGGCTCGATGATTCTTGCGGTGAAAAGTGGCGCTAAAGCCCAAGGATTCATACTCGGAATAAAATGCTGTGAAGGCCTGCCAAGGGAGCGCTGTGAACTGTTATCAGAACATTTTGACAGCACCGTGGAGCAACGAATGAGGTCGCTGACTTTCGGGCTGTAGCATCAGCTGTATAGAAAAAACGCGTAGAGGAATAGGATGAAGTGCGTCACTTTCCTTTTGATACTCGCTCTAACAGCAAGCTGCACAACGACACCCGCTCCTGAGGACATCACTAATGTTCCCCAAGAGCGGCTTTTTGGTTTCACAAAAACCTCTGATGCCCATCTCGTCATCTTGGCCGGGGCTTCGTTAGGAAGTAATTGCACAGTGCGTGTATCAATAGACGAAAAGCCGGCAGCCCGCTTTTTCGGCGCAGAAGTAGCCCATTTTGGGCTTACATTCGGATCACACACTCTCTCGGTCCGAACCTCGGATCAGTGTTTTGTGCAATGGGCGCAAGAAATCAGTATCAGTGTCAAAGCTGGCGACGCCTTTATCATACGTATCGACAAAGGAGGCCTAGTACGGGCCGAGCTTTTAAAGCCATGAACAACTGCTTACACTGCTGACATACGTTCACAACGTATCTGCGCAACCTCGCCTTCCTGCCGGCCTCTGCATCGCCTCCCATAGGATCACTGACATGCGCCTGTCCGATTTCATTCTCGAGAACCTCGAGCCGATTCTGCAGGCGTGGGAAGATTTCGCCAGGACCATCGATACCCCGGGTGCGGACCTCGATAGTGAAGCTCTGCGAGACCATGCCGAACAGATGTTGCGAGCAATTGTCAGTGACTTGCGAACAAAGCAGACGCAGCGAGAGCGAGCTGCCAAGTCTCAAGGTCAGGCCCCTTTAGATGAAGAGGAAACCGCAGCTGAAACTCATGCGATAACTCGGCTAATGGCAGGTTTTACGATCGATCAAATGGTCTCGGAATATCGGGCATTGAGAACGAGTGTGGTCAGTCAGTGGATGAGGCAAGTAAAGGATGGCGCGCCGATTAACGTTGACGATATGACCCGGTTTCACGAGGCCATCGATCAGGCACTCGCCGAATCCATCGCCAGTTACTCACGAGCGGTAGAGGCTTCGCGCAACGTTTTTTTGGGCATTCTTGGGCACGACCTGCGCACCCCGCTTGGAGCGATCATGCTGGGTTCCGACTTATTGAGGCGCTCAGAAGGGACCGGAACTCGGGAAACCAGAGTCGCCAATCAGATATATACGAGCGTGCGTCGAGCGAGCCAAATTGTTGGAGACCTACTTGATTTAACGCGCTGCCAAATGGGCCCAGGTATCCCTGTCAAAACGACGGATACAGATCTGTCGCAAGTTTGCACACTTGTTGTCGAAGAAATCAGAGCGTTTCATCCCGAGGCCATGGTTTTGTTGGACGCTAAGACTCCAGTTCAAGGGCAATTCGATGGGCACAGAATGGAACAAGTGTTCTCGAACATAATCAGCAACGCGCTACAGCATGGTGATAGTCAACTCCCTATTCATGTGAAGTTAGAGACCTCAGAGGATTGGGCTATCTTTACTGTTCATAACAGTGGTGATCCGATACCAGAAGACGTTATCCCTTTTATATTTAATCCTATGGGTCGTTTCTCTCAGCGATCTGCAATCGATCACGGACCGACAGATGGGCTGGGCTTGGGCCTATTCATTGCGTCAGAGATTGTGGCAGCACACAACGGCTCAATCGATGTCAGTTCTGACTCTACTGGAGGCACCACCTTTATGGTCAAGCTTCCAGTTATTAAGCCGTCGCTTCATCCTTAGGCACCTTCAAGAGGCAGCTATAGGCCAAAGCCGAACTGCATCCTCCCCCTCAGTGCTACAGTCCAGCGCCACAGTAAGCGATTTGAACTGCGTAGATTTGGTCGGCATTGGAGGGTTTCAGCATGATGGACCGCCTGATTTATAGAGTGCCGCAACCATTCGATGTACAGCGGCTATTCACTATTTATAGCGACCCCAAAACCAACCTTTTCAACCCGGCAGGCCCAATGACTGATCTTGTCGGCGCACAGGATCTACTGGGTCGCTGGATCGAGCATTGGGACAAGCATCTATACGGCGTATGGGCTATTGCAAGGAGCGATGCGCCGGAGCACGTCATAGGGTTCGGTGGCATTTCCCTCCACGATTACTTGACTGAACAGCGCGTCAATCTGGGTTATCGCTTCGCGGTCGAAGCGTGGGGTCATGGTTATGCAACCCAGTTAGGACGAGATGCGCTTACATATGCATTTGAACAGCTTTACTTGTCCGAAGTTTACGGGCTAGTCAGACCAGATCATATGGCTTCTATCCGGGTGCTACAGAAGATCGGCATGCAACCCTATGGACAGTTGGATGATGTCCCAGGTAAAGCGCCAAGTTTGGTGTTTAAGGCGCTGCGGGGCACGTCTACCTAATCGCGAGGGAATCCGTAGCTATCGTCATCGAAGGCCCGCGCTGGGCTTTTTGCATCTCCCCCTCAGTGCTACAGTCCCGCCAAACCATAGAGGGAACGACATGCGGATTTATGGACGGGACGTCCCAACCCCGGAGGATATTTGGCAGCTTTACAGCCAGATCATCCAGTCTCCAGATCTCTGGACGGCTGTAGAATTCAAGAAAGCGGCGGTCAATGTTGGCCTTCATAAGATCGCTCCTCGGCAGGGTTACTTCAGCTTTTCCGGCAAGAATCATATGACTGGCCAGGCCATCATCGTCGATGATTTCATTGAGGAGATACGGCTGTTTATCGGGAGCGAACCAAAAGACCTCACCGAGGCCCTGTACAAAGAGGATCATAGAAAGATCGCTCGGCTCGCATCGGAATACTCCAATCTTTTGAGGCTGAAGCTCGGCGAACCGAGAGTTGCGCACCACAACGACATTTTTGAATATAACGACCACCGGGTTCGTGTGCTATCGAGCGGTTGCGTCTGGGTCGTAATCTCCAAGCTGTCAGTCATAAGGCAATTGCCAAATGATTGGTGGCCACAGCCCACAACGTAGTCACTTCTCAGGCTCCATACGAGACGATCCGTCTAATGGGTCAGATGATTTGCTATGCAAGAACCTGGGTACGCGTTCAGCCAATGAAGCCTCAGCACACATGGCCTTGGAACCCCGGTCGGCGTTTGGCTTTGTGCGCCCTTTTCCGGATGCTAAAGTCCCGCCAAAATAGAGAGGAAACGACATGCGGATTTTGATAGCTGCTGTAGCGGTGGCGATGCTGGCGGGATGCACAACACCTGGCGATCTAAAAAGCGGAAAAGCAACCATCAGCGCATCGTCGAGTAAGGCGCCTAAGCAATATGCCCTCTGCGTCATGCCTAAATGGCAGGATGCTCGCTCAGGCTCCACGATGACCGAAACCTCAACTGGTTACAGACTCATCGTTGCTACCGACTCGACGGCCGAGGAGCTTCTTGAGGTGAATCAAACCGCAAATGGCAGCAGCATCGCGCTTTATCAGCGACTGTCCTGGGCGCCAGGTTACGGTCGATCAGCCATTGAAAAGGCGGTTCGTGACTGCCTGTAACTAACAACTACATCAAGCCGCCTCAGGGCGGCTTTTTCATGCCCGGAGAAAACCATGGCAGCACTAGCAATCGAATACCAGCCACTCACTACCATCCTGCTTTTCGGCCAGCTACGCCAGTTCGGCCGATCTTTCAGGCTATCGGTCAGAACGACGGCAGAGGCGATCAAGGCCCTCTGCGTGCAGGTTCCTGGCTTCGAGCGGTTCTTGTCGAATGCGAAGTCTCGAGGTATTGAGTTCGCGGTGTTCAGGGGGAAGAAAAATATTGGAGAGGGCGAGCTCTCTTTTGGCGGAGATGGCGACATCCGCATTGCTCCAGTGATCACTGGGAGCAAGCGGGCGGGGATTCTCCAGACGATTGTTGGTGTAGTGCTACTCGCGATTTCATACGTATTTCCGGTTACTGCGCCATATTTAGCTCCGGCTGGCATCGGCCTTGTCGCTGGTGGAGTTATCCAAATGCTCAGCCCCCAGGCCGGCGGACTCAAGACCAGCGCCGCGCCCGAGAACACCCCCGGCTACGCCTTCGGCAGCGCCAAGAACACCACGGCATCCGGCAATCCGGTCCCGCTTTGCATTGGCGAACGCCGCTGGGGCGGTGCAATCATCAGTGCCGCGATCTACGCCGAAGACCAGATGTGAGTCTTTAAACACGATTGAAAGTTTTCGGTTATGGCTGGAATGCAAAATCCCTCACTACAACCGGGACACATCAAATAGTCGGGAAACCGACACCCTGGGCCGCACATGATCAACAGATCGCCGGGCCAGAAAAGCAAAACCCCCGGACGCTCGCAACGTGCCGGGGGTTTTTATTTCAACCCCTTGTCAGAACCAAGAGGAGAACATAGTTGGATATTAGCAAAATCATAAGAGAGGTACGAGAAATGGCGACGAAAATGCCAACCTGGCGCTTCGTTCTGCTGTACGCCCTCGGGGTGATCGTCGCAGTCGGATACCTGGCTGGAAACATCCCATGGGACAAGATTCTGTAGCAACCAGCATTTGAGAGCCATACGCCGCCCAAGAGGCGGTTTTTTATTGCCTGGAGGAAAGCATGGGCGCAGCACGCAAGTTAGACATCCACGGCGCCAAGGGCGGCGAAGATAAACCCAAAACGCCAACGGAAGCCCCGGACAGCCTGCGCTCTGTCGCCATCGCCAAAATGCTGATCGCCGTGGGCGAGGGTGAGTTCGAAGGCACGCCGACCGCGCGCGACATCTACCTCGATAACACCCCACTGCAAGACCCTCAGGGCAACATGAACTTCCCGAACGTGAAGTGGGAGTGGCGCACCGGCGCGGTTGACCAGACCTATATCCAGGGCATTCCGTCGATTGAAAACGAGACCACCATCAGCACTGAGCTGCGCAGTGGTAATCCGTGGGTGCGCTCGATCAGCAACACGCAGCTTTCCGCCGTCCGCGTGCGCTTTGCCTGGCCCGCGCTTCAGTCCGTGGATTCGAGCAACAACATCAACGGCTACCGTATTGAGTACAAGGTCGAGGTGGCCACCGACGGTGGCGCGTATCAGCAGGTGCTGAGCGAGGCCGTAGACGGCAAGACTACCAGCACCTACGAGCGCACCCACCGTATCGACTTGCCTCGGGCAACCACCGGCTGGCTGATGCGCATCACCCGTCTGACGACCAACCAGAACAACAACAAAATCGCTGACACCATGCAGATCGCGGGCTTCACCGAGGTGATCGACGCGAAGATCCGCTACCCGAACACGGCGTTGCTCTATATCGAGTTCTCCGCCGAGCAGTTCCGCAGCATCCCGGCGGTGACCGTTGGCTGCAAGGCTCGCAAGTGGCAGGTGCCCAGCAATTACGACCCGGTGTCGCGCACATACAGCGGCATCTGGGATGGGACGCTCAAGGAGGCATACACCAACAACCCGGTCTGGGCCACGTACGGCATCACCACGACTGACCGCTTCGGCCTCGGCCGCCGTATCAAGCCGTGGATGGTGGACAAGTGGGAGCTCTATCGCATCTCGCAGTACGCCGATCAAATGGTGCCAGACGGGAAGGGTGGCCAGGAGCCGCGTTTCATCTGCAACCTGAACCTCCAGAGCAAAGCCGACGCCTGGTCACTGCTGCAAGACATCTCGACGATCTACCGTGGCATGACCTACTGGGCGCAGGGCCAGGTCTTCACGCTGGCGGACATGCCGCGCGCCACCGACTTCGACTTCGCCTATACCAGGGCGAACGTGATCGACGGCAAGTTCACCTACTCCAGCGCCTCGGAGCGCACGCGCTACACCCGGGCGCTGATCAGCTACGACAACCCAGCCAACAACTACGACACCGATGTCACGGCGGTCACGGATCCCAAGCTGCAGCGACGCTACGGCGACAACCCGCTGGAGATCAGCGCCATCGGCTGCACCCGTGAGTCGGAGGCGCAGCGCCGCGGTAAGTGGGCGTTGCTCACGAACTCGAAGGACCGCGCCGTCACTTTCAGGGTAGGCCTCGACGGGCGCATCCCGCTGCCGGGCTACGTGATCCCGATTGCCGACGAACTGTTGGCCGGTCGGCCGGTGGGCGGCCGCATCTCGGCGGTCAACGGCAAGGTCATCACCCTGGACCGCGACACCCAGGCCAAGCCGGGCGACCGGCTGATCCTCAACCTGCCCAATGGCAAGTGCGAGGGCCGCACCGTGCAACTGGTCAGCGGCCGGCAGCTCACCGTGACCCTTGCCTACTCCGTGCCGCCTGAGCGCGAGCTGGTGTGGGCACTGGATGCGGACGACCTGGCCATCCCGCTTTACCGCGTGGTGAGCGTGGCCCGGCCAGAGCCTGGCGTGTTCGAGATCTCGGCCGTGCAGTACGACCCGAGCAAGTTTGATCACATCGACACCGGCGCGCGCCTGGAGGACCGCCCGATCAGTGTTGTACCCATCACCGTGGTTCCGGCGCCGGCGAGCGTAACCATCACGTCGAACTACTCCGTGAACCAGGGGCTGGCGATCAGCACCATGAACATCTCCTGGCCTGCTGTGTCTGGTGCAGTCGCCTACGACGTGGAGTGGCGCAAGGACAGCGGCAACTGGATCAAGCTGCAGCGCACTGGTTCGACGAGTGTGGATGTCACCGGTATTTACTCGGGCGCCTATATGGCCCGGGTCCGCTCGGTGAGCGCCTTTGAGATCTCGTCGATCTGGAAGAGCTCCAACCTGACCAACCTGAAGGGCAAAGAGGGCCTTCCGCCGGCGGTGGCGTCCCTGGCCGCCACCAGCGAGCTGTTCGGCATCGGCATTCGCTGGGCCTTCCCGCCCGGCGCCGAGGACACCCAGCGCACCGAGCTGTGGTATGGCCCTGCCAACAACCTGTCGGCGGCCACAAAGCTTTCCGACTTGGCCTACCCTCAGGCGAATTACCGCATGCAGGCTCTCAAGGCTGGTGCGCAGTTCTTCTTCTGGGCGCGTCTGGTGGACCGCACCGGAAACATCGGCCCGTTCTATCCCATCGCCAATGGTGTGATGGGAATGGCCAGCGCAGACGCGGCGCCGGTGCTGGAGTTGATCGCAGGCCAGGTGGGCAGGACTGAACTCGGCAAGGACATCATTACCGAGATCGACAAAATCCCTGGCTTGCAGGCGCAGATCGATGCGCTCGACGGCCTCGCGGTCTACGACCCCACGTTGACCTACTTGGTATATGACCTGGTGGTGGTCGGCAAGCGGATCTACCAGGCCATCGCCCCGGTACCTGCGAACAAGCCTCCGCCGAATGCCATCTACTGGCAGGACGTGGGCCAGGCTGTGGTCACGGCCAATGGCCTGGCGCGCCAAGTTGCGACCAACACCACCAGCATTACCGAGCTGAACGGGGTGGTCACAGCCCAGGCGTCCAGCCTGCAGACCTTGCAGGCGGCTTTCCGGGATGACACTGGGGAAGGCGACCTGGCGGACGCGCTCGGGGGTTACAGCGCCACGGCGAGCTTCGCGCAGGAAGTGACGGTGCGCACCTCGCAATACGCGGCCAACGTGCAACGCCAGACTGAGCTCGCTGCTTCTGTGGGCGAAGTTGCCGGTACCGTGACCAATCTGGAACGCGTGGTGGTCACGGATCGGCAGGTGACCGCTCAGGCCATTCAGCAAGTCGGCGTGAAGCTCGAGGGGAACTCGGCGGATATCCAGACTGTGAGCAAGGCCCAGGCCGACGCCGAGGGCAAGCTCTCGACGATGTGGTCCGTGAAGATGCAGCTCAATCAGAACGGGCAGTACGTGATGGCGGGCATTGGGCTTGGCATTGAGAACGTAGATGGCGCGCTTCAAAGCCAGTTCCTGGTGAGCGCGGATCGTTTTTCCATTGTCACCACGTTGGCCGGCGGGCAGGTGTTCACCCCGTTCACTGTGCAGAACGGCCAGGTGTTCATGCGTTCGGCGTTCATCCAGGACGGCAGCATCACCATGCTGAAAATCGGCGAGGCGTTGCAGTCCGATAACTACTTCGCCGGCGTGCAGGGGTGGCGACTGGATAAGGCGGGCAATTTGGAGTTCAACGGTCCATCACCAGGTGGTGGGCGCCTGACGATGACCAATCGGGCGATCAAGGTTTACGACGAAAATGGAGTCAAGCGCGTTCAGCTCGGAGATCTCACAGCATGATCGGTGGTTTACGAACCTGGGGGCCTACTGGCCTCCTTGAGTTAGATGAAAATTCCTTTACCGTGATGATTGTTTATTCCGGTGTTTTTCAAGGGTATCAAGGGGCTCGGTCAACATTTATATCTATCCCTGAAGTAGATCCGAGTACGCACTCTGCTGTATGTGTGCCAATCCAAGACTACAGAACAGATGGGCAAGATACCTCAGCAATCCAATACACCCCTATAGTTTCTTCCGGTGGGGTTATTGTTCATTTCGGCTGCCCAACGACATCTACCGGGCCTGTGGGTGGACCCACTGCGCAGAGGCTTCTCGTTATGAGGTTCAGATAATGGCCTATGGACTAACCTTCAGAAATAACAGCAATGTAGTTACCCTGGATTCTGAGTTTGCTAGGCTGGTTGTTTTATTTAAGGGCGGATGGAGTGGTGATGGGTCGGGGGTTGGGGTTGGTTTTCCTAATACGATCACGTCGGCAGAGCCGCCCTTGGTTTTTGTAAGGCCCGCACAGTCAAATATGTTTTGTTTTTGCAAAATATTGGGGGCGCCCGGAGCGTGGACCGGGTTTTCATTTCGCGGAACGGTCGGCACGTACACATCAGGCACCTGGTTCTGTGCCGCGTTTCAATCGCAAGAGAAAGCTCAGTTCGGCCTAAGGCTTTGGGATGGCAGTACCAGGCTTTTGTTCGATAACGGAACAGCTTGTGCCCAGTTCACAAGAGCGATTTCCGGGTGGTCGCATATTGGCAGCGAACAAACAGGTCAGGGTGTGTATAGGCTAAGTTGGACTGCTTATACTCCTCTAAGTACCGGAGATTTTATGTTGCTTAATAATATTGCTATGGATGTTGCTGGGAGCACTTCAAGGCAAGGAAACATGTACGCACTTTGGCAGTATGAAAATGACAGGCTAGTGATGCAAGTGGTCGGAATCGACATACAAAAGACACTTTACACCCCAGTGGTTTTTGCGAAGCCTGCTTCATAGTTTTTATCGCGAGTAGAAACCGATAGCCGCCTTGTGCGGTTTTTTATTGCCTGGAGAAAACTATGGGCTGGTACAAGACGGGCACTGTTTCCGTTACGAAGAACTCGACCGCCGTTGTCGGCACGGGCACCGCGTTCCTCGCGAATGCGCGGGTCGGCGATGGTTTCCGTGGTCCCGATGGTGCGTGGTACGAAGTAGACAACATCGTCAGCAACACGACCCTTTCCATTGCGCCTGGGTACCTGGGGGCAACGGTTGCTGCCGGCGCCTACGCCATCATGCCGGTGCAAGGCTACGTGAAGGACAGTGCGGACGCGCTTCGTCAAGCCTCCAGCGCGGCGTGGCAGCTTGTTGGGCAGAAGTCGCAGCCTGGCGGCCTCGCTTCATTGGACGCCGCAGGTGTCGTGCCCACAGCGCAACTGCCAACGACCGACAAAATCACAGAAGGGACCACGAACCGGTGGTGGACGAATGCGCGCTCCATTGGAAGCACCCTTGCCGGTATGGTGGTCACCAATTCAGCGGTTGTTGTTGCTGCTGACACTATTCTGGCGGCCATCGGAAAGCTACAGACCCAAAACACCGATAGCGGTTGGGGAGTGCCTGGGTTCAAAGCCCCACCAGCAGACTTGAACTCCATAGGTGCCGGTATCAACAAAAGCTTTACCACGGGCGTAAATACAGCCAACTCCCCGTTCAAGTTTGGTAGCACCACAGCCAGATTTGATGGGGGATCTTCTGGGTACAAGATCGCGTACGCCGACGACACCGACGAATACCACTGGGCCATGATGCTGTTTGATCGGACCTCCAGCGCCGTCGCGGTCAGGCGCTCCAGTGGCAAAAACATCCGTGCTGATGATTACCTGGTGCTTTATCCGACCGGCAAGACGGTGCTGGATGTTTCGCAACTGCCTGTGATGTTCGGCGCTACGTCCGGTGCCGCAGGCCGATCTGGCTTAGTCCCGGTTCCTGCGGCAGGCGATCAGGCGAAGTTTTTGGCGGGGGATGGGACGTACAAGTCCGTGGCGACCACGGTTTCATACAGCACCATCACGGGCTATCCGACTGACAGCTCGGCGTTTGTGACTGAGCTGTCCAGGTATCAACTCAAGTCGGACATCGTCGCAGCGAATCAAATCATCGCAGGCGTCAGCTTCACGACGGCAGCGCCGCCCGTGCTATCTAACGCCAACAACATCACGTCGATTACCCGCACCGCTGCCGGGTTTTATACGGTCAACTTGCCCAGGGCTGTGAAGGCCGGCTGGCGAGCGTTCTGTACTTCCGCAGGTCGGTCAGGGTCGAGTTATTTTGACGCTCTCCAAATTGACCCGGGGCAAGCGGGCGTTGCTGGCAACACCATCAAACTTATTCAGATTGCTTCACCCGGCGGCGCCTCGTCTGTCGATCCTAATACGGGTGTCGCGCAGTTCACATTAATCGGGGAGTGGGCATGATGGACAATTACATCATTGTTGGCGAAGACGGTAGCGTCACGGCCGTAGCCGCAGACATCGACATCTTTGAGTACGTCAAAGAGATCGGCGGCACGCTGGTCAAGCGAGACGAATACATTCCGCCTCCATACGTGGCCACCGCCCAGGAGCTGGCAGACACTGAAAACCAGTGGCGTGAAGAGCAGATGCCCAGGGCAAAGGACACCGTGACCGCCATCGAGTACGGCGAGCAGGGCATCCTTGGCACCGCGCAGCAGTGGCAGATGTACTGGCGCGAGCTGCGCAAGTGGACCGACACCAACCCTGACTTTCCCGATGTGGCCAAGCGCCCAGTTCAGCCATGCTGAACCATTTCTGAGTTCGACCCGGTCAGGCGGCCAGTTGCCGGCATTATTGGCTGAGGGCCGGTTCTGTGGTTTTTTTTGTGACGGCAGGTGTTTTACGAAGAAATGGGGATTCGACGTATTTGTAGCTCAGATGCGAGATAAAAAATACCAGGGCTGTTGCGCAAAAAGTTATAAGCAGAAATTGTGTATCTGACCCAGGGTTTTTTGCTATCAGGTGTTTGAGTGCAAAGCCGGATAGCATCAAAAGAGGCGCATGCACCAAGTACACGCTGTAACTCATGTCGCCCAAGGCGGTGAGTGGACGAAGAGTCATGAGTTTTGGCCTTGCCACAACAATGGAGCAAAACAGTGCTGCTGTAAGTAGATACCGTTCCCAACCATAAGGGCTGTACTCGTGGCTTAGGGAAAAATAAAGGGCGATAACGGATATCGCCGAAAATACAGCTTTGTATTTTGGTGAAAGTCTGATGTGGCGAAGGTATTTAGCAGCAAGCGCGCCTATCAGGAAGTATCCCGCGAAAGTTGTGCCGGTGGCGACAAGTTCGTAAGCGACCAGTATCCCCCCGAACGGAAACGCAAGCTTTTCTCCGTACTTTGTAAACGACGCCCAGACGATGAATGGGAAAGCGAGGTAGAACTTTACCTCATATGCCAAAGTCCATATCACGGAGAAGAAACGATCTATTTCTATTCCCAGGGCATAAAAATCATTGCCGTTGCCCTTAAGTCCGAGAAATGCCATATCCAAGAGATAATAAATCTGCGTTGACTTAAACGCAGACCAGTCACCAACTGCACAGATAGCGATGACGTTTAGTAAAAAATATGCCGCGTATGCGGGCATGATTCTGCGAAATCGTGAAGTGTAGAATTTCGACCAATCGAAAACTCCTGACTTCGCATACATCTGGCCGAAAAATAGAAGTCCGGTGATGCAGAAAAATACCTGAACTGCGAGCGATCCGTAGTTTTCCCGCAAGGCAAAGTCGAATTTATAATTTATACCTTGAGCGGCTAGCCTCCAGAAATGGGTGGCAACCACCGCGATTGCTGCTAGGCCCCTGACGCCGTCTAAATAAAGATCCCTATCTTGGTTCTGCGTCTGATCTTCAGGTCTAGTTCGAAAGAATAGGAAGGACAGGGACACAAAAAAAGTAACGATAAATAGCGGTAAAAAATTTTGGAGTTGCATCGGGTTCCCCGTGTATGTCCGTTAGGGTGTATTGACGCCGGTTCCGTTAGGCTTCATGCCAATGCCAAGCAACCAAGTATAAAACTCGCAGGCGACTTTACAGACGCCTGGGGGGAGGAGCAAGCACAGTGCCATCTATTTAGGTTTATGAACTGACTTTTATACCCAGCGTGAGCCGCTGGAGATCTTTCGAATGCCGACCAGGAGTCGGTATTTTTTTGTCTGGAGAAAAGCAATGGCACGACTTTCCGAAACGCTCGCCGGTGGCCGCAATGCGCTGGCCTTCCTCGATATGCTCGGCTGGTCTGAGGGCACCAGCACCTCGCCGGCCACGGCCATGGATGGCTACGACGTTATCGTGACTGGCATCGACCGCAAGCCCGAGGTTTTCAAGGATTTCACGGACCACCCGTTCGCCAAGGGACGAGCGTCGAAGGTCATCAACAGCAAGGGGCTGACGTCCAATGCTTCCGGCCGGTACCAGCAGATGCTGAAGGACTGGCCGCACTACAAGGCACTGCTCAAGCTGCCTGACTTCAGTCCGATCAGCCAGGACCTGCTGGCCTTGCAACATATCCGCGAGTGCCGGGCTTTGCCTGATGTGCTTGCCGGTCGGATCGAGACGGCTATCGCGAAGTGCCGGAACATCTGGGCCAGCCTGCCGGGCGCTGGGTATGGCCAGCGAGAACACCGACTGGAGGACCTGCTGAAGCAGTACCGCCTGGCGGGCGGGGTGATGTCGTGACGCCCGGACAAATCCTGACTGCGATTTTGCTAGCCATGGCCATCACTGGCGGCAGCACCTGGCAAGTGCAGGACTGGCGCTACGGCAAACAGCTGGCAGAAATCGGCAAGACCCAGGCGCTCGCGATTACCGAAGCGGGCAACACGGCCCGCAGTGAAGAACAGCGCCGCCAGGCGAAAGTGAATAAGGAAGCAAGCGATGCGCGAGAACAGAACAAGGCTGCAACTGTGGATGCTGGTACCGCTGATGCTGCTGGTGACCGGCTGCATGTCGAAGCCAACCAATTTGCCGCCACCGCCTGCGGCGATCCCGGAGCTGCCCAGCGAGGCGCGTCAGCTACCCGCGCCGCAATGGTGCTTTCCGACCTGCTCCAGCGGGCTGACAAAAGAGCGGGAGAGCTGGCGGTTGCGTTTGATCGAGCCCGAATAGCTGGACTTGCGTGTGAGAGGAGCTTTGACTCAATGCGGCAATGAGGGGGAAGTGTTCGTTGGCAGGACGCTTGGAGAGGAATTGTTCAGCGAGATTTTCACGACGCCAGAAGGCTCAATTCCTTCTTCTGGTGCCCTCCGTGATAGCCTTTACAGATGATTTTGGAGGGATCCATGAAAAAAACTATCATCATGTTTTTACTGTTCATTCTGGGAGTTGGAGTAGCTGGTTATAGATGGAGCGATTGGTATAACCGGGATAACGTGGCAAAAACATCATCACTGGTGTCCAGGCATCTGCTTGCTTTTAAACGGGAGCCGAGACTCGACCTGTCCAGCTACTTGGCGCGCGGTGAGGATGCTGAGAAGGAGCTGGCGGCGGACCTTCTTGAGATGCAATCTGCCGATTGGTCGGGCGCCGAGATGAAACGAGATGCGGCAGTAGAGTTCACATCTCGTGCCTTGAACGTCATACGCACCTACACGCGCTTTCGTATGGCAAATTTGCGGGTAGGTATGACTGAGCGGCGACTGCTAGAGGATCAGCGCGCTCTAGCCCAAGAGACGGATCCGAAGCTCAAGAACCTGGCATCTGAACGCCTGCAAGCCTACAAGGATAAGTACCTGCAAGAGCGGCGTGAGTATTTCCATCAAGCGGCCGCTCTCGGTATGCACAGTGAGATGCTGCTAAGGGCAAATGATGGGGTTAAAGTTGCATTCGGTGAAGATCATGGGCTGGATTTAACGACTCAGGAATTTATGAAACAGCTTTTCTAGCCTTGCTCTCACGCCCCTTGAATAAATACTCAGCATGCGTAATAAAATAGTCGATAAGTATGTCTGGCTGGCAAGATAGTCGGGAGGGGCGCGATGGATATTGGAGCAAGGTTGAAGTCTGAAAGGCAGCGACTAGGCCTAACCCAAGCGAGCCTTGGCGCCGCGGGGGGAGTGGAGGTGAATGCGCAAGGTCGATATGAGGCGGGGGTTAGAGTTCCCCGCGCTGACTATCTAGCATCGATAGCTAAAGTCGGCGTCGATGTTCTTTACGTTGTAACTGGACAGCGAATGATGAATCGTGCAGCTGATTTCACGAGCAGTTGCAACGAGCCTACAAAGCTACGCCATAAGCCCAAGCTCCGACTTCACTGATTCCGGTATGAGATGATTCACTCCGGGGCCATTAGTACTGCCAAGGCTAGCTTTATGAACTCTTCGTTCTGGTCGATGGTGTGCAGACCGGCCCGGATGTTCTCGGCGACTTCAGTGGAGCCACGCTGCTCGACCCAGTTCGAGATCTCCATGATGGACGCCTCAAGGGCCAGCTGGTTTTCGTGAAGCTTGGAGAGCAAGGAAGGGAGCAGGTCTGAGTTTGTCATCGCAGTTCCTCATTAGTGAGAGCACCGTAGCGGTCAGTGAAGCTAGCCTTGCCATAGGGTGAGCTCCCCCTTTTAACATATGATTGAACTCAAGCAATTTTCGCGACTAATTTGGGTTGATTACAGGTAATTAACAATGAACGTAACTGAAGAGTTTGCGAGCCCGGGTCCTACGTAGCTGTCTGGCAAGCGATAGTAAGCAGCGAATAGCGGTATGTTAAAGCTAGTGCCTGAAGTGCTGAAGCCGTTGAACGTGTAGGTCGTGTCTAGAGCAATAGGCTGCCCAACCTCGTCCATTATCTTAAGCCCTATTCCTTTAGCAGTTGAGCTGGAATCTAGCGCAACCGCGCCTTTTTTAGCATCTATAACTTTTGTGTTGGCTTTGAGAGAGTAGGTTACTTTGTTGATGCCACTTTGGCACTGGTTTAGACCAATATTGAACTTGACCGCTCTAGGTGGATCTACGGCGTTATCGAAATCCATAACTTGGTAGTCGTCACCCATGTTAACCGATACCGAGGGTGTTTGGCAGGATGCGGTATTTAGATTGATAGGGTCGGTTAGATTGAATTTTACGAGAGCTAAGTCAGTGGTTCCGTAATTGCCTAGAAAACCTGCTGGCACTTGATTTTTTGATGATAGTTCTTTGGTTTTTATGACTTCAAATGTGTATGCGGTTATATCTAAATGGTAACTTCCCTGACTTAATGTATTCGGTTTAAGTAGGTATGGCACCTGTGCTCTATCCGTTGCTATACGAAATGAAAGCCCTGTATCGCCCAAAGGGAAAATTTCATTCGAAGAAGGTGTGCCGAGCGCGGAGTTCATGGCAAAACCAAATATGCTTGTGGAGTTGCAACTAAAATACGGATCGCGTGCGTACAATTTCTGCGTGAAGATGACGGTGCCAATAGGCGCATCTTGTGGAACTGTCATAGTTGTATTGCTCAAGCCTGCGCCGAAATTCAAAGTCTGCTCAGTAGTGCTATTGTCAAAGTAGCAAGCCGCCATTGCGCCGGGTGAACACAATAATGTTGTAATTGCGATTGTAGGTATTATGAATGCGAAAATTTTTGAGGGGATCATAACGACTCGTTTCGATGGATTTCTTCAATATTGACAGTCGTTTGGCGCAGCGAATATCAGACAATCCTGAGTTCGTGCGTATCTGTTGGTGGGTGCTTAGGTTTTTAACTGGAGGGCTGAATGGTTTATGGTAGGAGGGGCCAGCCCACCCTATGGCGTGATCCACGGCATTGTGGATTACAGGGCTGAAACTCCAGCGTTTTTTACCACATAGCGCAGCTACGCCTCGACGATGAAGCGAGTGGCGTTTGCAGCGAAACGATTTGCTTGGGACGGATGTTCTCAACGCGATGACCGAGGGCAAAGGTTCGTTCAGGTGCTGAGATAGACAAAGTTCTGAACCAAGCACCCAACAACGCGATGTATTTAGCACTCGAAAACGTGACGTATGATGTTTCGAAGAGATTACCTTGATCTCTAAGACGATCTGATTTAGCCGTCTGCAGCATTCGTGAGATGCAATTCATCCTGATGGCACGGACACGTGCGCAAGGGGAGATTCAACTGTGGGTGCTTTCCGAGGGACGACTTCGCCCAACAAGCACTGGTCATCGCTAATCACCCGAATGCGTTTCAGGGTGTAGCATCACCAGGTCAAAACTGATGCGATGGCTGGATTAGCTCAGGCCCTTTGTTCCGTACGTTTCCCACGGCCTTATTGACCTGAAACCACTCAAAAACCAATGACGGTTCACCCTGGTGCAGCACCATCTGCTCAGCACGCTCCTTGGGCGTGGCCGGGTCCAGCCATTCCCGTGCAAGGTCCGGCGTTAGCACCACGGGGCGCCGGTCGTGAATGTCCACCATGCCGCCGGCGCTGTCGGCGGTGATGATCACAAAGCCGTCATGCTCGCCTGGGCCTTCATCGGCGTCTGGAAGTTGCCCAATGGCTGCGCATAGCAGGGGGGCGCCATCGCGGCGGCGGATCAAGTAGGGCTGCTTCTTCGGCCCACCTTCATCCACCCATTCAAACCAGTTATCGATGGGCGTGATTGCCCGGTGCGGCCAGATCGCCCGGAAGAACGGGCCGTGGGCCACCTTCTCTGCACGGGCATTGATCGGCGCGGTACGGTCCTTGGCCCAATGAGGTCTCCATCCCCAGCGCACGGAGTCAGCGTGCAACAGGTCGCCCTGGATGTGCAGCAATGCCACCTGGGTGGACGGGGCGACGTTGTAGCGCTCAATCGGCTGATCACCCACGGAGTTCGCCAGGGCATTGGGCATGCTCAGCGCGGCGACGAAGTCGTGGATTCCTCGATACTGTGAAAGTCTTCCGCACATGGCCAGGCCCTCCGTGTCCGTGTGAGCTTAGACAATCGTGGTTGGGCGAGGTCTCATTTCATTCACGATCCGTCTCAGTCCCTCGGCTTCGCGTTTACTAGAACCGGCCGACGTGGTCAGGTCGGCGATCTCCTTCCTCATCGCTGCCGCTTCAGTACCGCGCACGCGCAGATAGCCGGCGAACTCGTCCTTCTTGGCCTGGGCCTCGGACAGCATCGAGACCAAGCCAAAGATGTCGGTGCGAGCTTTGCTCAGCAGCAGGTTCAATTCCTGGATTTCGTTCTCCAGCAGCAGGCAATGCTGTTGGTACATTTCCAGGGGCGAGGGGAGGCCAAGCCACTCACAGGTGTCTTCATCGAGGTTCATGGTGGGCAAATCCGAATGCTGTATGCACATACAGTAATCGAGGTTTAAGCGTGGCTCGATTTGAGGCGACGAGCTGTAGTAGATCGGATTACTCCGGTGCCATGAGAACTGCGAGCGTCAATTTGATGAACTCTTCGTTGTCGTCGATGGTGTGCAGCGCTCCCCGGATATTTTCTGCTACCTCGTCGGAGCCGCGCTGCTCGACCCAGTTCGATAGCTCCATAATCGAGGCTTCAAGGGCCAGCTGGTTTTCGTACAGCTTGGAGAGCAGGGGAGGGAGCAGGTCTGAGTTGGGCATCGGCGTTCCTCTGGTGGAGTAAACAGCGTAGCAGCAGATGTGTGGTCGCCTGCTCCAAAGCTATGCGACCCAAAGCAGGCATGCCTCATGTAGTAGTAGAGCCCAGCAGGCGCAACAGAACCAGCCAGAAAGGAAATGTCATCGAATTGAAGGGCAGAGCCAAGAAGGATGTTTGCATGCACGGTGCATGGTGCACCGTCGCCTCAAGTGGAAAAGTGAATATTTTCGAGGATAAATCCGACGACATAAAAAAGGAGTGCCAGCGAGATGCCTTGTAAGGGACGGATGAACCAGTACAGTTTCGCCATCACAAGGTAGGCAGCAAGCACGATCAAACCTGTGAATCCTAGGAAGTAAGAATGAAAGAGCAGCATTGGCTGCTGAAGTGCCAGATACCCAAAAATCGATCCGAACAAAATTGCACCCAGACTGTGGCTCGCGTTGAAGCCGATCCATGCTTTCCAAACGCTTGTTTGGCGGCTGATGACGGGGGAGGTCGTTTTAAGTCGTGCCAGTAAGTCGGTGTCACGAGGATGTAGCTTGTCACCAAAGTAGGTGTAGGCCAGATGTACCAGGCCTAACAACATGATGATTCCTGCACTGATTGTTATGAGTATTTGCGCAAGCATGGCGATCCCTACTAAATGTTCATCAGTCGTTCGGTTTCGACCCACGCGGAAATCGACGCGGGAAATTCAGGCGATGCCGGATTGAGCCCCATCGCATTACGCACGTCCGCGCTGCTCACGAAACCATCTCTGCCGACAATTGCGCCTTTGCTGTGGCCGTGAGCCATAATCCTGCCATCCTGCAGAAACTCGAACGCCATGTAGTTCCAACGGGCGTCCCAGCATTTCATCGAAAAGCGCAAGGTGTAAACCGCGAACGGCTTCAGAGCGCGGCGGTACGAAATGATGCTACCGCCCAGCATGGGGCGCCATCTCTTGCGTAACGCGATTTCGATGAATCCGGCGCGGGTGAAGTATTCGATCAGGGCCAAGTCAGTAATCGTCATGTAGCGACCGTTGTTCATGTGGCCGTTGATGTCGAGGTCATTTGGCCAGACGCGCATGACCAGCTCGATGGTTTCACCCATCTGGATCGGCGATTTAAAACGGGCTCGTAGCCAGGTCCAGAACAGCCGAAAGTAAAGGCTCATGCTGATTTCTCTTTCTTCGGTTTTTTTGGCGCAGCTATTGGCCGCGGTTCGATGCGTCGCTGTTTTTCGTAGGCGGCGACTAATGGGGCAATCCGTGGATCGGTACTGCCGGGGCCCGGAACCCAGTCAAGGTCGCGCATGGTTAGCGCTTTGCCAGACCGATTGCGAGGTCGCATGGGCTCGAGCACTTCGCCCGACTCGCGCTCGATGATCTGGACCGGAATCGAGTCGGGCGTTTGTAGCCAGCGGTCGCCCCACTGTAGCAATGCTATTAGGACGGGCAGGAGATCTCGTCCCTTTTCGGTTAGATGGTAGGCCTTGCGAAGCGCATCGTCGCGGACCGGCGCCTGCACCAGAATATCGGCGGCAATCATTGCATTCAGGCGCGCGGTCAGGATGTTGCGTGCGATGCCGAGGTGCAATGCAAACTCGTCGAAACGGCGCGTGCCGAATACGACTTCGCGAATCAAGAGGAGCGTCCAGCGATCGCCCAGCACTTCAAGAGCGCGGGCGGCAGAACATAGGGAGTCGTTGACTTTCAGGCGCGGCATAGGACTTCAAATGCAAGAAATGTAGTCTCGACTTTATGGTTTTTAGTTTTGTTACGCAACTAAATTAGTTTCGTAATAAAACTAAATTTGTTTTTCTCCAATTTTTTAGGTCCCCATACAGGTAGGGAATGGGAATGGCAAAGACGTGGGGAACCCGTTCGGCCTTGCAGTCTTGAAGGATAGTCACGGTGGTGACTGGAGCAAACGAGCGTTGAAAAAACCAGTCGCATCAGTGTGAATGGCGGCTTTTGAACTCATGGCTCAGCGTTTGGTGCTGGCCGAACGCGGCCATACGATTTGTCTCGCGAGTCGCGGGCTGTTGGTGGCGTGTATTCGTTCGGCAGGACGCCGAGGGAAGGGGTTATGCATTTCCGGCATGGCCCGAAATTTCCCCGTTGGGACCACTTCTGGGACCAACGGGTGCATTTCGGTGCTTTACGCGTGATGACTCACGACGACTTCGCCCAATAAACACTGATCTCCGCTAATCACCAGCATGCATTCCAGACCGCATGGTGATGTTAGCTGTGGAGATCAATTACTTTACCTATCAATGGGTTGCGAGCGTGTCGGCAGGAGCCTTCAGGCATGCATCAACAGCGACATCAAGGCGCGAAACCCGGTCGCTGCGCAAAAATTGGGGATGTGTGTTGGAATTTGGCGCGCATTGTCGCATATGTGAGGCGACAGTTGTATGGCAGGCGACGATGGATGTTCAGTGGTTTGGGTGTAGCCACCATCAAGCGGGCAAGGCCCCGCTAGATCGCAGACAAAGAAAAGCCCTTAGCGGGCACGAAGGGTTTCACTGGGCGCTTAGATAACCCAAGGCGCCTTAGTGCGCAAAGCTCGTGCTCAGTTCGAGGTGACGATTGCCTCGGCCAGTCGTTGATCTGTCATCAGGGGAGGGCTGTATGTCGTGCGGTAATAGCGCACCGCTTGCTCAAACTGAGCGCCGCGGATCTCGCCACCCGAACCGATGAATGCCAAAGCGTCGGTCTTGGCTGACGTGAAAATCTTTGGCGGATCGGTCGTGAGAGATGTGGTTGCTCCAATTAAAATGGTTGGCGAGGAGATTGTGATAAATATCCCGGCAGCGATAGGGTTGACGTCATCACCCGACACGGCATGTGTGCTGATTGACACAAAGAGGGCGATTGCCAGAGTCTTCCATGGTTCCATTCTTCAATGCTTCCATTGCAATCAAAGGGCGCCAAGATAGCAGGCCAAGGCGCTTGCCAGATACAGAGAGCTCGGCAGTCTGCCAACACCTCGACCTATTGCGTGCTCGAATCTTTGCCAATCTGCGATCCTTGCCGGCTGGCGTGATTCGTAACACTGAGTGATATGCTTTGCCGCTTATCGAACACGGAGAGTGGCAATGGGCAAAAGGTTGGAAAGGATTCAAGAATGGCTCACGCCGCGAAGGCGGCTATGGGCAGGAGTCGCCTTGTATGCAATTACTTTCACTGTGCCACTTATCAGTCCAGGAACATCCGTCAGTTGGCTCATCGGGCCTGCGAGCGTTTTATTTGTAGGCAGCTTCATCCCTGCGAAGAGTGGAAACGATAGGCGCCGCCCTCTGTGATCTCGGATAATTGATAGCGCTACAGGGTGCGGAAATTTACAATTTCAGTTTTTCAGGGAGACGAAAAATGTTTCATAGATCTTTGCGGCCGGTTGGCTATGGCTTGGCAATAGTTGGAACATTTGCACTGCTCTTTTCGGCTGTCGAGTTGTTTGTCGGGAGAGATGCTCTTTTTTCTGCTGCAAAATCAGCGGTGTTTATTTTGATTGGCGTCTTGCTGGTCAAGCACTCGACAAAGGCACAGTGACACCCCAAAGGAGCCTTGTGGATGGTGACATCCCAGGCAAACCAAAGAAGGAACAGCATGCGGATTTTGATAGCTGCGGTAGCGGTGGCGCTACTTCTGATTGGATGTTCCAGCCCACGAAAGCCGCTGGATAATCGTGACCCTTGCCTGGATTTTGGTGCCCCTCAGAGTCCCGGCTTCAATGCTTGCCTGGAACGACGGGCCAAGGCTCTTAAAGCGGTACTTGAAGACAGCGGCGAAAGACGCTACGAATTTGTTTCTGAGACGCCGCTTGATCCCTGAATCAAGACGCTAGCAAGCCAGAACGATGTTAGGCAGACGCTCCAATTAAAATGGCGTGAAGGAAAATACAGGCACAAGACCGATGTTCATCCTGGGTCTCAAGTCAGAACAAGCTAGCGATCGACTCCGCCAATCAGGATGGTCGACAGGAATGTAGTAATTATCAGCCCTTTGTCGAAAGGATTGGCAATACGTGCAGGTTGCCGTAACTCATCGATACACGAGCAACACAAGGATGTCGGCATGGACAAGTTATCCAAGGAAGCACGCAAAGTTCTCAGAGACGGCTTGCGCGAATTTGATAAGAGCATGTGGGACCTGATCTCCTATTCCAAGGATTCCGATGTTTTGAAATATGATCCGGGGTTTCTAACCACCAATGAAGGGTTGCACGTTCGTGCGCGCAAATACCTGGATGCGCTCAAAAGGGTATTGGGCGAACACAAGGTGTCGCACCCTTACTTCGATAGGGCCTTTCAGTGTGGGCTGCGTAATATCAATAAAATCAAGGTCGGACAGTCCAGATCTCATCTGCGATGGCACTTGAACAATGCACGCTGCGAGTTGATCAATGAAATGACGAACGATCGGTTAAATGTTCGGATTGAGATCACGTACCTGCACCCGGACATGTAAGCGTTAATGGCGCCAGTGTGAGTCCCCTGCACGAGCGTCAGGCGACCGCCGTTTGCCGTGCGAGCGTTGGTTTCGCCAACGTCTCCGGCATCGCCAACGTCAACAGCGCCAACGCCACGCCTGCCACACCCGCCAACGTCAGGAACGCCGCGTTATAACCGGCTTGCTGCACCACAAAACCCGCCAGGCTGCTGCTCAGTGCCGCGCCCAGGCCGAAGGCGGTGGAGAGGGCGCCCAGGGTGACATTAAAGCGGCCGGTGCCTTGGGTCAGGTCTTTGACGATCACCGGGAACAGCGCGCCAAAGATGCCCGCACCGATGCCGTCGAGCATTTGCACCGCAACCAGCCAGTAGGGGTCGTTGGACAGGGTATACAGCACGCCGCGCAACGGCAGGATCATGAAGCCGGCGAGCAACAGTGGCTTGCGTCCCCAGCTATCGGCCTTTATGCCCACCAGCCAGGCCACTGGCACCATCACCAGTTGCGCGGCGACGATGCACGCCGAGGTCAGCGGCGTGGCCAGGTGCAGGTTGATCTGCGCCAGTTTCTGGCTGACCAGCGGTAGCATCGCGGCATTGGCCAGGTGAAACAACGCGCAGCAGATGGCGAATACCAGCAGTGGGCAGTTCGCCAGCAATACGCCCATGCCGGAGGGTTGCGCGTGGTCGGTGACGTGGTCGGGGTCGAAGCCGCGGGCGACGTCATGGTCGATGGCCTTTGCCGACACGCAACTGATCGCCATCACACTGGCCAGCGCCATGGCCGCCATCAGGTAGAACACCACCACCGGCCCGTACAGATACGCCAGGCCGCCGGCCAGCAACGCAGCGGTGGCGTTGCCGGCGTGGTTGAAGGTCTCGTTGCGCCCGGTACGCCGGGTAAAGGCGCGGGGCCCGGTAATACCGAGGGAAATCGCTGAAATCGCCGGGGCGAACACGGATGCAGCGACCGCGCTGGCCGCCTGGGTCAGGGCCACCAGGCTGAATGAGCTGACGAAAGGCAGCAGCAGGCAGCTGGCGGTGACCAGCACGGCGGCAATCGCGACCACCGCGCGTTTGCGGCGGGTGCGATCGATCAGCGCGCCCGCCGGCCCCTGGCTGATCAGCGCGGCGATACCGGCCAGAGTCATGACCACGCCGATACTGGCAGGGTCCCATTGGTGCACGGCCAGCAGGTAAATCGCCAGGTAGGGGCCGAGGCCGTCGCGCACGTCGGCGAGGAAGAAGTTCAGGCTGTCGAGGGACAGGGTGTTACGCAGGTCTGAGTGTGGAGTCACGGCGCAGGCTTCGGGAGCGGCGTTCAACGGCTGAACACCCATTGCGTTAGTGACCTGCGGGTTTTGCGATAAGTTTCGCAGGGTTGACAGGCTTTTATTTGGCGGGCGCTTAGCTTATTTTCTGAGCCCGATTGTAACGATGTTCTGGAGACGCAATGGACATGCCCTCAGCCCAAGAGGCTATCACCAGCAACAAGCACGCCTGGGATCAATCCGCCCAGCTGCACAAAGACACGGACAACTGGAAAACCCTGCTGCGCTCAGTCGCCGATCCAGGCTTCTCGCGGCTGGACCCCACCATCACCGGCGTGCTGCAAGATGTTGGCGTCGCCGGCAAAGACGTGGTGCAACTGTGTTGCAACAACGGACGTGAGTGCCTGTCGTTGTTCAGCCTGGGGGCGCGGTCGGTGGTGGGGGTCGATCAATCCCGGGCATTTTTGCAGCAGGCACAGGAACTGGCGGAGGTCTCACCGCACAGTCCCGAGTTTATTGAAGCCGATATCCATCATTTGCCTGAGCTGTTGCTCGGGCGTTTCGATATTGCCTTGGTGACCATTGGTGTACTCGGCTGGATGCCGGATGTGGCGCTGTTCATGCGCCATGTCGCGAGTACCTTGAAGCCCGGCGGCACCCTGGTGATGTATGAAACCCACCCGTTCCTGGAGGTGTTTGACCCGCGCGCGAACAACCCGTTGCTGCCTGCCAGTTCGTACTTTCAGCGCGATCCCTTTGTGTTGCAGGAATCCATCGTCTATGAAGGGCAGGGCGAAGTTGAGGGGCCGACGTCCTACTGGTACGTGCACACGATGGGCAGCCTGGTGACTGGGGCGATAGCAGCGGGGCTGCAGATTGGCCACTTGCAGGAGTACCCGCACTCCAACCGCGAGGAACTCTATGACCAATATGAGCACCAGCCTGCGCAATTGCCATTGTGTTTCACCTTGACCGCCACCAAGCGCTGAGCCGCTTCCTGCGGGCAAAAAAAGGCCCGCGAAGAACGGCGGGCCAAGGGATTTACAGGAGTAGGTAGGCTTCACCCTATAGGCCGCAAAGTGAAGCGCGTGTGAAAAGGTTGTCTTGAATTCGCACGTGGAACGGGTCAGGCCCGGCGTACGAAACTGCGCATGGTCTGGCCCGGGCCGGTGCGGAATTCACTCGGGCGGGGCATGTGCTCATCCGCTGCAATAAACACAAACTCATCCCCTTCGAGGCGGTAGCTGGCGGGCAGGTGCTTGCCTGCGTCATCGCCCATGCTGTCGATCCAGGTAATGCGCTTGGGGGTGGTTGTGCTGTCGAGGAAAAACCGTCCGGCGAGCAACACCTTGCCACTGACGGTCGTCACTTTGAATCGGTCGCCCGCAATCGTCGTGATGGCGCCGGGCGCACTGTGGGCATCGACGGGATTGAGCACACCACTGTCTTCCAGTGCGGTTTGCTCCCAGATGCCTTGCAGGGCTTGTAGGTCTGGATCTGTGGTAAGTGACATACAAATTCCTTTTTGCTGAAGGGTTAGTCGCCGTTAGTTAGCGGTAAGGGGCTGTGTTCAGTCAATTAATTTTCCGAAGACTGTAGGACTCGTCTCTATTCTTTGCAGTTGGGCAAAATTCCCCTTTGTAGGCAATGGATTAGCGCTATTTTCTGGTTCTCGGGCAGCGTCACGTACGGAACCTTCTATGCTTTCGCGTGTAACAAAGGGCGCCTCTTTCGCCCTTGACGTTGCCCCCTGTTTATTCCGTCGTTATTCAGGTCTGTGTTGTTGGGCGCTGAATAACCACTCTTCAGGGCGAACTTACAGTGAAAAAAATCCCCCCGACTATTGCGCATCCGGCCTCGGATGAGATCGATCTTTTTGAACTGGCGCATGGGCTCTGGAAACAACGCGTGCTGGTCGTCACGTGCGCAGCCATCGCTGCAATCCTGGGTGTCGGCTACGTGTTGTTTGCGCCTCAGGTGTATCAGGCCAGCAGTGTGCTGAGGGCGGTCGAGCTCAATGAGCTGGACGCGCTCAACCGTTCCGAGGTCTACCCGCTGTCGCCAGCCGATGCATTGAGTAAAGTGGCGTTGCAGTTGGATTCCTATGACACCCGGCTTGGGTTTTTCAAGGCCAATGCCACGCTATTCGAAACGTATCAGCGGCCTGGGCATAGCCAGGAGCGAAGCTTTGACGCGTTTGACCGCAGCCTCATCAGCCAGGTGCTGCCCGATCCGAAAAACAGCACTGCACCCGGCACCTATATACGCCTTGAAATGCAGTACCCCCAAGGCGGCGGCGGAGTGGCGATCCTCAATGGTTTCGTCGATTACGCGATTGCCCGCCAGCGTGAGCGCGTAGCGGCTGATATCAAGGTGATCGTCAACAATCGTCTCACGGAGCTGGGCCGTAAGATCGATGCCGCCCGTGAAAACTATGAGAACGAAAAGTCCACGAAAATCGCCAGGCTGCTGGAGAGTGATGCCATCAAGCGCGGGCAACTGCAGGATGAACTCGGCGCCCTGCACGAGGAGATGCGAAAGGAGCGCTCCCATCGCTTGGCGAGGCTGGCTGAAGCCATTGCCATTGCCCGATCTGTCGGTATCACAAGGCCGACCACGCCCTCGGCAATGGGCGCGTCGGCATTGCGTGGGGCGCACCAGGTGAGGGAGATTTCCCAGCAAACCATCCCGTTGTTTTTCATGGGAACACAAGTGTTGGAAGCTGAGCGTGCGGTGTTGCAGCAACGCAGCAGTGACGACTTCACCAACGAACGCGTCGCCGACATCCACAGAAAGCTACGTTTGTTGGAGGTCAATCGCGAGGTTGACGCACTGAAAGCGCGCGGCAACGAGGACATGTTCCTTCAGGATGTTGAATGGCTCCGCACGGAAACCACCCGGCTGCGTGCGCTCAATCTTGATATGGGCGGGTTGCAGTTGGCGATGATCGACCGCCCGGCCCAAGAGCCATTGGCCCCGATCAAACCCCGCAAGGCGTTCGTGGTGGCGTTGAGCCTGTCAGCTGACCTGATGCTGGGGGTGTTGGTGGCGATGGTGCGATATTTTGCGAGCCTGCGTCGGGGCCATCCGCGAGGACGATATGAGCCTCAATAAGTAGGCTGAGTGGACAGCTTTTCACAATTCTTCGCTAACCTTTGGTTACAACTTGTGGCTAAATAACTGCCAAATGGTCACGCAGCGGCTTGTCACTGAGCCGCCTGCGCTGCCTGTCTGTGAATTGTGATTACAGCTGCTGCTAACCAAACCTCGGCCGTCGTGGGCACGCAGGAGCAGCCTGTTTTCTCCTGACGTGTGACGAAATTCCGTGAAACTTTTTATTGTTGTTCTCTACGTTGCTTCCATTGCGTATGTACACCTGCGTGGTCGGGTGCGCCACACACTGGGCCGCCAATTGAGCGACCACTCCACCTTCCTGGCACCGATCAACTGCTTTCTCTACCTGTTCTCCAAGCTGCCCAGCCGACCCTATCTGGCCCCCAGCGACTTTCCAGACCTCAGCCCACTGCAGGAACACTGGGAAGAAATTCGTCAGGAAGGGCAGAACCTGATGCGTGCCGGCGCGATCAAGCGTTCGGACCAGTACAACGACGTGGGTTTCAACTCGTTCTTCAAGTCAGGCTGGAAGCGCTTCTACCTCAAGTGGTACGGCGACAGCCATCCCTCGGCGATGAAACTGTGCCCACGTACCACTGAATTGGTGCAGGGCATTGGCTCGATCAAGGCGGCAATGTTCGCCGAGCTGCCGCCAGGCTCCAAGCTCGTGCGCCATCGCGACCCCTACGCCGGCTCCTACCGTTACCACCTCGGGTTGGATACGCCCAACGATGCGGCCTGCTACATCAACGTGGATGGCGAGCGCTACGCCTGGCGGGATGGCGAGGCGGTGATGTTTGACGAGACCTACATCCATTACGCCGAAAACGCCACGCAGCAGAACCGCATCATTTTGTTCTGCGATATCGAACGGCCGATGAAATACCGCTGGGCGACGGCCTTCAACCGCTGGTTCAGCCGCAACGTGATGGCGGCGGCGGGCTCGCCGAATGACGCAGGTGACAAGACCGGCGGGCTGAACCGTGCCTTTACCCGGCTGTACAAGATTCGCCTGCGCGGCAAGGCGCTGAAGAAACGCAACCGCACGCGTTACTACCTGGAGAAGTGGGCGATTTTTGCCGCGTTGGCAGCCATTTTCCTGTTGATCTGAAGGTCTCGCAGACAGATCGTGTTACACCTGATGAGAAACTATTTAGTTACCAAAGCCGAACCCTGGGCGTAGCGTGTTATCGAAAGCACGTACTACTCGCCCTTGAGAGGCTTTGTCATGAACAGTTGTGTACGTCACCTGGCCCTGCTGGCACTGGGCGTCTTCATTCTCCCCGCTGCCCAGGCGCAAAACCTGCCGGGCAGCAACGACGCCAACAACAGCCCGATCCACCGGGCCAACCCCAACAGCATGCAGGGCACCCAGCCCAATGCGCCGGCCGTGCGCGGGCCCCAGGTCGGCCCGGCGCCGCGCGTACCTACCCTGGAAAACGGCGGCATCGGCAACCGTTATCCCGAGCGAAACAGCGCCCCCAGCCGCCTGGCCACCGAAACCAAAGCCCCCACTTACGATGCCAACGGCAATCGCCGGTAAGGACTCGCCTAATGCACCTACGTAAAACCCTTCTGGCCGCCCTGTGCGCGACCACCATGCTTCCACTGTCGGCGGTGTACGCCGCTGGCCCCCAACAATTCCCCAGCGAGCAAGGCAGCCTCACGGTCACGCCGGTCGCCCAGGGTCTGGATCATCCATGGGCCGTGGCGTTTCTGCCTGACCGGCAAGGTTTCCTGGTGACGGAACGCCCAGGCCATCTGCGGTTCGTCAGCCCGGACGGCAAGTTGTCGGCGCCACTCAGCGGTGTGCCGCAGGTGTGGGCCAAAGGGCAGGGTGGTTTACTCGATGTGGTGCTGTCGCCGGACTTCAAGCAGGACCGCATGGTGTACCTGTCGTACGCCGAAGGCGGCGGCAAGGGCGGAACCGCCGGTACGGCGGTTGGGCGTGGGCGTTTGGCCGATGACCTCAGCGGTTTGCAGGATTTCAAGGTGATCCTGCGCCAGGAGCCCAAGCTGTCCACTGGCAACCACTTTGGCTCGCGCCTGGCGTTCGACCGTGACGGCTACCTGTTCGTGACGCTGGGCGAAAACAATGATCGCCCGACCGCCCAGGACCTGGACAAATTGCAGGGCAAGGTCGTGCGCATCTACCCGGACGGGCGTGTGCCGGATGACAACCCGTTTGTGGGCCAAACGGGTGTGCGGCCGGAGATCTGGTCCTACGGCCAGCGCAACCCACAAGGCCTGGCGCTAAATCCGTGGAGCGGCACGATCTGGGAAAACGAACACGGGCCTCGTGGCGGCGATGAAATCAACATCATTGAGCGCGGCAAGAACTACGGCTGGCCGTTGGCGACCCACGGCATCAACTATTCGCTCACCCCCATCCCGGAGGCCAAAGGCAAGACGGCAGAGGGCACGGTGCAGCCCCACCATGTCTGGGAGCAGTCCCCCGGCATCAGTGGCATGGCGTTTTATGATGCTGACCGCTTCAAGCCCTGGCAGCACAATGTGTTTATCGGTGCACTCGCCAGCCAGGAGTTGATCCGCTTGCAGTTCGATGGCGACAAGGTGATCCACGAGGAACGGCTGTTGGGCGCTTTGAAAGCGCGCATTCGCGATGTGCGACAGGGGCCGGATGGCTACTTGTACGTGCTGACGGATGAGGATAATGGCGTGTTGTACCGCGTGGGGCTGAATCAGGATTGAGCGGGCAGCCGCAAGCTTGAGGCTTCAAGCTTGCGGCTTCAGGCTAGAGTCCCAGCTCCGATAGCCCCGGATGATCATCCGGGCGCCGGCCCAGCGGCCAGTGGAACTTGCGCTCGCTCGCCTGGATCGGCAGGTCGTTGATGCAGGCAAACCGATTGGCCATCAGGCCGTTTTCGTCGAACTCCCAGTTCTCGTTGCCGTAGGAGCGGAACCAGTTGCCCGAGTCGTCATGCCATTCGTAGGCATAACGCACGGCGATACGGTTGTCGGTGAAGGCCCACAGTTCCTTGATCAGCCGATAGTCCAGCTCCTTGGCCCATTTGCGTGTGAGGAAATCCTTGGCTTGTTCGCGGCCGTGGGCAAATTCGGCGCGGTTGCGCCAGCGGGTGTCCAGCGTATAGGCCAGGGACACCCGTTGTGGGTCGCGGGAGTTCCAGCCGTCTTCGGCCAGGCGCACTTTCTCGATGGCCGATGCGCGGGTAAAGGGCGGCAAGGGCGGGCGTACATCGATGTTGGATGACATTGGCATGCTCCTTAAAACAATAAGGGATTATCGAAAAGTTGCCTGGCCTGTGGGTTCACAGCGCCAATAACGTTCGCGCCATGCATTGCGCATTATCGGCTGCGGTTGAATCACCCATCACCAGGGCAACGGTAATGGCGCCATCGATCAGGATCAGCAGTTGCGCGGCCTGCTGTTGCGGGTCGGGGGTGCCATGTGCGTGACACAGTTCAAGTGCGTACTCGAACAGTTTCTGTTTATGGGCCTTGGCCAACAGGCGCACCGGGTCTTGTGGGTCGCCGGTCTCACCGCTGGTGTTGATAAAGGCACAGCCACGGAAGTCGGCCGAGCCGAACCAGGCCTTGAGGGCGTCGAACAGCGCCAGCAGGCGTTCGCCGCTGCCTTCCTGGCGCTCCACTTCCGTGCGCAGCCATTGCAGCCAGCGCTCGTCGCGGCGCTGCAAGGCGGCAATCACCAACTCGTCTTTGTTGGCGAAGTAACGGTAGATACTTTTTCTCGAGACGCCGGCAGTTTTCACCAGGAAGTCCATGCCGGTGGCAGCGATGCCATGGCGATAGATCAACTTTTCGGTAACGTCGAGGATAATGTCGCGGGTCATGTCGTTCATGTGGTGAACAGTAGAACGATCGTTCTTCTTGGTCAATTAAATTTTTTCCATGCGCCGCAGCAAGACCTGAGCACCCCCATGGTGTAAGCTCGGTGCCTCTTCGGATTCGACCCATTGCGAGCCCTATGCCGTCGTTCTTCAAACGCTCCCTGTTGCCCAAACTGCGCGGTTTCCCCCTCACTCCCGATGCGATTGACGTGCTGTCTGGCGCCGACGCGTATCGCCGCCGCCTGCTGGCCCTGATCCCCCAGGCGACTCGGCGCATCTATATCGTTGCGCTGTACTTGCAGCACGACGAAGCCGGGCAGGAAATCTACGACGCCCTGCACGCCGCCAAGGCTGCGCGCCCGGAGTTGGACATCGTGGTGGTGGTTGACTGGCTGCGCGCCCAACGCGGGCTGATCGGTGCGGGCAAACAACCGGGCAATAGCGCCTGGTACCAAGCCATGACCCAGCGCCACGCCAGTGAAGTGCCGGTGTACGGCGTGCCGGTGCAGACCCGCGAGCTGTTCGGCGTGCTGCATCTCAAGGGCTTTGTGATCGACGACACGGTGCTGTACAGCGGCGCGAGCCTGAACAATGTGTACCTGCACAAGTTCGACAAATACCGCTTCGACCGTTACCACCTGATCCACAACCAGCCGCTGGCCGATTCGATGCAGCATCTGGTGGAGCATGGCCTGGTGGCATCCAAGGCGGTGCATCGCCTGGACCTGCCGAACCCGCCCACCACCCGCAGCCTGCGCAACGACATCGGCGACCTGCGCAGCCGCCTGAAACACGCGGCGTATGACACCACGGCGGGGCAGTTGCCCAATGGTCACCTATCCGTCAGCCCGCTGCTGGGGGTGGGCAAGAATAACCCTTTGAGCCGGGTGATCCTGGAGCTGATCGCCAGTGCCCAGCATCAGCTGACGATCTGCACACCCTATTTCAACCTGCCACTGCCAGTGACCCGCGAGATCAACCGCGCCCTGGCCCGTGGGGTGAAAATCGACATCATCGTCGGCGACAAGACCGCCAACGACTTCTACATCCCGCCCAGCGAGCCGTTCAAGGTGATCGCGGCACTGCCGTACCTGTATGAAATCAGCCTGCGCCGCTTTGCCAAGCGCCACCAGCCGATGCTCGACAGCGGCCAGTTGAACCTGCACCTGTGGCGCGATGGCGACAACACCTATCACCTCAAGGGCATGTGGGTGGACCAGCGCTATACGTTGCTGACGGGCAACAACCTCAACCCACGGGCGTTCCGCCTGGACCTGGAAAACGCCTTGCTGATCGATGATCCCCAAGGCCAATGGCTGGAGCCGCGGCGCACCGAGCTGACGCAGATATTCCAGCACGCCACGCGCATCGAGCGTTACCAGCAATTGCAGACCCTGGTGGATTACCCCGAGGCGGTCGGCAAGTTTCTGCGTCGGGTTAGCCGCGTGCGGATCGAACGGTTGTTATATCGAATCCTATAGCGATCGGCCTGGTGCCGTGCGCGCGCGCGGCACCAGGAAGTGCAATCAGTTCAAGCCCAGCTTGCCACGCAACGTGGACAGATCTTCAGCCAGGGTATTGACCGGACCCACGAGGGCCTTGCGGTCATTTTCCTTGACCTTGTCGTAGGTCTCGAAGCCGCCATCCTTGGTCTTGTACTTGGCCAGGACCTTGTCCACGGTGGCGAAGTTCTTATCGACCTTGGCCAGGAAGGCCTTGTCTTGTTTCTCGATCTGGCCACGGAACAGGTCGACGATTTTCTTCGCGCCGTCGATGTTGCCCTGGAAGTCATACAAATCAGTGTGGCTGTAGCGGTCTTCTTCGCCGGAGATCTTGGTCGCGGCGACTTCTTCCAACAACGCGGCCGCACCGCCGACGACTTTCTCTGGCGGGAAGGTCAGGCCATCCACACGGGTTTTCAGGTCGTTGACGTCGGTGTTGAGCTTGGCGGTGAGTGCCTCCAGGCCTTTGGTGGTGTTCTGCGAGAACAGTGCATATTCGATGCGGTGGAAGCCGGTGAAGTCTTCGGCGGTCACGCCTTTTTCATGGTCGTCCACGCGCGAATCGATGGACGCATCAAGGTCGCTGAACAGCTCGGCGATCGGCTCGATGGACTCGTAATGTACGCGGGTCGTTGGGTAGAGCTTCTTGGCGGTGGCCAGGTCGCCCTTGTTGATCGCATCGGTAAACGCCTGGGTCTGGGTAACCAGTTCACCGATTTCTTCGGTGACGTAGATCTTGTAGTCCGACACCGGGCCTACCAGGTCCAGCGGCGCCGTGGCGGCGAACGCGGCCAGTGGCGAAAGGGTCAGTAGCAACGACAACGCGAGAGTCGACTTCTTCATGGGACGGTTTCCGCTGTGGGGTGGGTTTCAGGTGTTGGCAGTGGTGTGCGGGTGCGTGGCTGCAAGCAGCGTGCGCCCAATGAAATCCGTGGGTCCCGTGACCCCCGGCAAGGTGAAGAAATACCCGCCGCCGACCGGCTTGAGGTATTCCTCCAGGGGCTCGCCGTTGAGCCGGGTTTGCACGCTGATAAAGCCTTTCTCCAGGTCAGCCTGGTAGCAAATGAACAACAGCCCCATGTCCAGCTGACCGTTTTTATTGACGCCGTTGGAGTAGTTGAACGGCCGACGCAAGATCAAGTTGCCCTGGGTGTGCGGCGTGCGCGGGTTGGCCAGGCGGATGTGGGCGTCGAGCTTGGTCAGCTTGCCTTCAGGGTCCTTGCTGTAGTCGGGGACCTGGCTTTCTTGCTGGCCACCCATGGGCGCGCCCGTGGTCTTGACGCGGCCGATGATGCTTTCCTGTTCTTGCAGCGGGGTGCGGTCCCAGCGTTCGACGAAGTTGCGGATGATGCGCACCGCCTGGTAGCTGCCGTGGGCGGCCCAGGCCGGTTCGTCGCTGCTCGGCTGGACCCAGACGATCTGGTCCATGGCCTTGCCGTCGTTGGAATCGGGGTTGGCCGAGCCGTCACGAAAACCGAGGAAGTTGCGCGCGCTCTGCGCCGGCTCACCGGGTTTGCTCGGCGCCTGGGGCGGCACGCTGCCTTCCTGTTTCCAGCGCACCAGCAGCAAGTCGGGCAGGTTTTTCACGATGTCGCGCAGGGCGTGGATATTGGTGTCGGGGGTGTTGGAACAAAATTGCAGGCTCAAGTCGCCATGGCACTGCGCCGGTTCCAGCGCGTCATTGGGAAAGCCGACCATGCGGCTCAGGCGCTTGGGCTTAGCGTGTTCCAGACCGAAGCGCTCATCGAACAGCGACTCGCCGACGGACACGGTGATGGTCAGGTTATCCGGCGTGACCACCGGGCCGAGAATCCCCGAATCGGTGGGCGGCAGCTTTGGGTCGACTTGCGCCACGGCACCGCCGGTCATCAGGAAGCTGATGCGTTCGTTCAAGGTGCGAAACAGCCGCTCCAGGTCTTCGCGGTCGCTGGCCAGCACGTCGAACGCCACCAGCATGCCGCAGGCCGGGCGCGGGGTGACGATGCCGCTTTGGTGCTGGCCGAAGAAGTCGTGATGGTCCTGGGTCTTGTCGCTGCGCGGTGCGGTGGTGACTTGTTCGGCGGCGGCCATGGCCGGGCAGCTCAGGCTGCTGCCGGCCAGCGCGACGCCAGTGGCGGCCATGCCCAGCAGGACACGGCGGCGCTGGAGGTTGGTGTGTGCGGAATCACTCATGTGTGCGGTCGTCTTCACTGCAGGCCGGAAAGGCCAAGGGCGGGATCGATTCCATCGAGTGCGGCGGCCAGAGCCTTGGCCTTGTCGGCGATCTGCTTGCGCTGATCGGCGGTCACGCTGTCGTAGGTGGTGTAACCGTTACTTGTTTTGAATCCAGCGAGTTCACCATCGAAGGCAGCGAGGGCGCTGTCGATCTCTGGCAACAGTTCGGCGGCGGATTTGCCCAGCAGCGGGCGCATCAAGTCGACCACCTTGTGCGCAGCCTCCAGGTTGGCGGCGAAACCATTTAGGTCGATGTGGCTGTAGCGTTCTTCTTCACCGCTGAGGGCGCGCACATCCGCCAGGCTGTTGAGGTTGCGCACCACGATGCTGACCAACTGTTCCGGTGGCAGCGATTGGGCCAGCAACTGTTGCTTGAGCGTGCTGACGTCGGTCAGCAAGCGCTGTGCAATCGGCGCCAGGCCATCGAGGCTGCGCTGCTGGAACAGGCTGTATTCGATGCGGTGGAAGCCGTTGAAGGCCGGGTCCTGCTCGCGTTTTTCAAAGTAGTCGGCGCGGGCGTTGATCGCGTTATCCAGCTCCGCCAGGCGCTGGGATGCCGGGGCGAGGCGCTGGTACGCCTCACGGGCCGGAATGTACAGCGCTTGCGCCTGGGCCAGGTCACCGGCGTCAATGGCCTGCTGCAAGGCGGTCACTGCCTTGACCAGCGCGCTGCCCTGGGCGCTCAGGTACACGCGGAACTCCGACAGCGGGCCGATAAACGCCACCATCGACGGCTTGGCCTTGGCCTGGGCGTCGGACTCCGCCGTCGGCGTCACGTGCAAGGTGCCGCGTGGGTTGCTGAGCAAGCCGCAGGTAATCGCATAGTCGCCCGGCAGCAGGTTGGCGTTGATCACCTGGCTCAGGCCGGGGGCGATGTTCTCCCGTTCTTCGACCACCAGCACGCCGTCGAGGATTTCCCACTCCACCGCACGGTCGGAGCGGTTGATGATACGAAAGCTCGCACGTCCGGCGGGTACGGTCAGCGCATTCGGCTCGCAGGCGTGGCCATGAATGGTCACGGCGATTTCATTGTGGTTGGCCTGGCGCTTGCTCGCGGCCAGTTGCGACGCATAGTAGAACAGGCCACCGGCGGCGATCATCACGACCACCGAGCCCGCCACGGCCCAGCGCAGGGCGCGGGGCGGCAGCGCCGGTTGAGGAGTTGGGTTGGACAAGGGGCGGTCCTTACTGGCTGGAAACGGAAGAGGGATTGGCGACCGGCTTGGCCGGTGTCGCCGGCAGGAAGAACATCACCAGCGCCACCACCAGGTAGATCAGATAGGCGCCCAGGGTGCTCACGGTCGGCGCTTCCTGATAGCCGAACATACCGGCAAGTACCGAGCCCAGCGGGCTGTCCATCGGCAACACGGCGCTGAAATCGAACAGCACGGTTTGCAGGTGGTTCCACACGCCGGCTTCATGCAGGGCCTGCACCGAATTGGCGAGGATGCCGGCAGCCACCACCAGGATGAACAGGCCGGTCCAGCGGAAAAACGCGCCGAGGTTCAGGCGCATGCTGCCGCTGTAGATCAGGAAGCCGACGATGATCGCCAGGATCAAGCCGAGCAGGGCGCCAATCGGCGCGCCCGGGCCTTCGCTTTGCTGGAACACGGCGAGCAGGAAGAACACGGTTTCCAGCCCTTCGCGGGCCACGGCAAAAAACACCATGAGGATCAGCGCCGTCACCTGATGCTTGGAACCGGCCAGCGCATGATCGAGGGATTCATGCAGGGAATGCTTGATGGAACGCGCCACCTTGCGCATCCAGAACACCATGGAGCTGAGGATGGCTACGGCGACCAGTCCGACAACGCCTTCGAACAATTCCTGCTGCTTTTGCGGGAATTCGGCGCTGACCAGCTCCAGGCCACCACCGACCAGCAACGCCAGGGCGGCGGCAAGGAATACACCGACCCACACGGCCGGCATCCACTGGCCACGGCCGGTCTGTTGCAGGTAGCTGGCGATGATGCCAACGATCAATGCGGCTTCAATGCCTTCGCGCAACATGATGAGAAAAGGGACAAGCATTCGGCACCGCATCAGAACTAGATAGGAGGCTAAGTTGTAACATAATGATACTCATTGCTAAACAACAATTCTTGACGTTTGCTGAACAGTGGCTGAACGGTGGTGGCGAAGGGCAACCGCCCTTATGATGCACGCCATCTTGTGTGCCGCCGGAACGCCCAACTGCCCATGTCGGAAAAAGACTCCATCTCCATCCACCTCGTGCGCGAAGCCCTGTTGCAGAGCTGTGCGCCGGGGGCGGCCACGGTTGAAGCGCTGAGCAAAGTCGGGATTGACCCCGCATTGCTGGAACAGCCCGACGCCCGCGTACCGGCCACGGCCTACGCGCGGTTGTGGCGCCTGCTGGCGCGGCGTCACGACGATGAGTTTTTCGGTATGGACCCGCGCCGGCTCAAATCCGGCAGCCTGGCGTTCCTTTGTCACGCTTCGATGGCGCAACCGACGCTCGCTACCGCCTTGGAAACCGCGCTGGGGTTTTTGTCGCTGATGCTGGAGCAAATGCCCGCGCAACTGGTGCGTCAACAGAGCCTGGCGGAGATCGTGGTGACGGAGCCTGCGCCCAAACGCGCGTTCACCTATTTCACCTATTGGATGATCGTGCATGGCGTGGCCTGCTGGCTGGCGGGGCGGCGCATTCCGATCCTGGCGATCGAACTGCGCTGTGCGCAGCCGGACTTTTGCGACGACTACCAGGTGATGTTTTCCGACAACTTACGGTTTGATCGGCCACGCACCCGCATGATCTTTTCCGCCGACTGCCTCGACCTGCCGATCAAGCGCAGCGCCGAAGAACTCAAACGCTTCCTCGCCCATGCCCCCGCCAACATCCTCGTCAAATACCGCGACCCCGACAGCCTCGCCACCCGCATCAAACACGACCTGCGCCACATGCCCCCCGACACGTGGCCGGAAACCGACGGCCTTGCCGCCAGTTTGTGCATCTCCGCCTCAACCCTGCGCCGACGCCTGGCGGAAGAGGGGCAGACGTATCAGGGCCTCAAGGACAGCGTGCGTAAAGAGCTGGCCATTGTCTGGCTGGCTGAACCGCAGATCAGCTTTGCCGAGATTGCCGCACGGTTGGGGTTTGCGGACGCTAGTTCGTTTTATAAGGCGTTTCGTAAATGGGTGGGGTCTAATCCGGGGCATTATCGGAGTTTGATTTTGAATGAAAGTGCCCGGAGTTAGTTGCTCCTGAGCGGGATTAGGATATAGCTGACTCGTTCCATCGAATTAATATGACAGAGCGCTCCTAAATGATTTTAGGACGCGGCTGGCATATTCGCAGCATGAATTCGTGCACAGTAAGCCGTGTGTTTCCTTCTGCCAGTTGCTGTGACTTTAGGTTGCCGCGTAGGAAGCTGGACATACTGTTTAACTGTGAGGGGGTTCTATGGATATATAAACCAATTGATTGGCTTTCTGTGCATATTTGAAAATTAATTTTTGATTTTGAGGTGTGATCATGAAAAGTCTTATTGCGTTGCCGTTTGTTGTGTTGATGGTGATGTCGTCGCAGCTGTTCGCTGCGTGCCTATACATAACGGATAGTTATACGAATATAGTGCCAGGGGGAGCGGAGCAGACGGCCTATGGGCCGTTTACAATAACCTCGGCCAATGGATGTTCTAACGCAAATGTTGAGGCGAGAATTTCCGCCTTGGGAGCAGGCAGAGCACCTGAAGTTTATATTGAGCGAGAAATAGGCGCCTCGTGGAAGCGAGAAACCTTCGGTATAGGTAGCAATGCCTCATACAATGGTCCGCTTGGGACTTATCGAGTACGCGTGAAAAATAACGAGGAACTTCCAAAAGCGTATTCAGGTACGACTCGTTACGGGCGTTAACCTTCTGTAAAGGCCAGTGCGCCAAGGATTACTCGGCGCACTGGTACTTGCGTGCTCCTCAAGCGCGTTCGTCGATTGACAGACTACTGGCGTTTGAATTTATGAAGTAGGCGAGGGCATTGATTGCATGATTCGCATCTATCATGCCCTGCAAGTGGTCCGTGGCTCCTTCACGCTTCGGGATTGCCGGATCGCTTTTGAAATGTGCAATAGTATCTTCAAGTTTTTCGTTGAAAAGGGCGATAGCGTTGAATTTCACGTGAGTGTCCGTTTGATTTCCGTTAGCGTCGGATGCACCATCTCCAGAAATAAACATGCCAAAAGAACGCTGGCTAATTATTTCGTTTTTGTAAAGCATTCGGCCAACGACTTTCAATTCGTCAGTGCTGATTGACGTCATGTCATATTTTTTCAAAAACGCTTTCAGCTCCACAATTTCTTTACTATCGCTAAGTTTTAGCGTCTCTGCGGCTTTGGATGCCTCGGTTATTGTGAATTGATTCGTCACCTGTCCAGGGTTCTTGATCTGGAAAGGATTGGAAGCCTTGGTGTGCCGCATTTGCTCAGCAGTCAACAAAATCGCCATGATGGTGCCCTTCAATAGTTGAAAGTTACATCGGCTTTTCGTCCGGCTCACTGTTTTCTTGAATCAAGGTAAACGACAGTTAGCTATGCGTTTTCAGGTTTAATTGAAGTAAGTCCTGTCAGCGAATACCACGGCAGGCAGGATTACGAAAAAGCCTATAATAATTCTCTAATGATCCTACAGTTATTGCCCTCAATTTTTTAAGACCTTTCCCACAAAAAATCCTCAAAAAAAAGCCCCACGACCAAATGGACCATGGGACTAAAAATTGGCTGGATGCGACCAACCAAAGGAGCGCTTTAAATCAAATCACTTCGCGCTGGCCACCACCGTATCCGGCTGCCAGCCACCCCCCAGTGCTTTGTAGATCGCCACAATCCCGCGATACAAATCCACCTCGGCCTGGGCCTGGGAGTCTTCCGCCGCCAACCGCTCACGCTGCGCGTCCAACAGCACCAGGAAATCCACCGTACCTTCGCGGTAACGAATCGCCGCCAGGTCCGCCGCCGCACGGCTGGATTCACTCTGACGAATCAACGACACCAGCCGCTGTTGCCGCTTGCCGTAGTCACTGAACGCATTCTCGGACTCTTCCAGCGCCAGCAACACTTGTTGCTCATAGGTCGCCAACGCGCCGTCGGCTTCGGCATTTGCACCGCGCAAACGGGCGCGCACGCTGCCCAGGTCAAAGGCGGCCCAGGTGATGCTCGGGCCCAGGGACCAGGCATTCGCCGCGGCCGAGCCGATCTGCGAACCGCGCCCGGCGGTGAAGCCGAGGAAGCCGCTGAGGCTGACCCGTGGGAACAGGTCGGCCTTGGCCACGCCGATGCGCGCGGTGGCGGCGGCCAGTTTGCGTTCGGCGCTGAGGATGTCCGGGCGCCGTTGCAGCAGTTGCCCTGGGTCGCCAATCGGCAGCGCCTTGGCAATCGCCGGCAGGTCTTTCGGGTTCAGGTCCACGCTCAGCTTGTCCGGGCGCTGGCCGAGGAGGGTGGCGATGCGGTTGCGCTCGCGCACTTGCTCGGCTTGCAGTTGCGGCACGCTGGCTTCGACCGCCGCCAGGCGGGCGTCGGCACGTTCTACGTCCAACTGGTCGCCAACCCCGGCATCGCGCAGGCTGACGGTGATGGTGCGCGATTCCTGCTGGTTCTTCAGGTTGTCCAAGGCGATGCGTTCACGCAGTTGCGCGCCGCGCAGTTGACCGTAGGCATCCACCAGTTCGGCAATCATGGTCACTTGCAGTTGGTACAGGTCGGCCTCTGCCACTTGTTGGTCAGCGTCGCTGGCCTCCAGGTTGCGGCGGATGCGCCCGAACAAATCCACTTCCCAGGCCATGTCCAGGCCCAGGTCATAGCGCTCGCTGGTGACGCGCTTGGTGGTCTGGCCCGGAATCTGCCCCTTACCCACATCGCTGCTGGCACGGGAGGTGACCACCGGCATGATGTCGTTGGCCGCATCATCACGGATCGCACGGGCGGCGCGCAGGCGGGCAAACGCCACGCGCAGGTCGCGGTTACCGCTCAACGACTGGGTCACCAGTTGGTTGAGGGTCGGGTCCTCGAACTGCTGCCACCAGATGCCTTCGTACTTGGCGTGGTCGTAGCTCTTGGTGTCGGCGGCGGCCGTGATATTGGCCGCCTCCAGGTTCTCGGTTTTGTAGTCCGGGCCCACGGCACAGGCGCTCAGCGCCAGTACCAGCAAGCTCGGCAGGAATACTTTCACGCTCATTGCTGTGTCTCCAGCTTCAAGGCCTTGGCCGCTTTGCGCGCTTCCTGGCGCTCCACATAGCGACGGATCAGTACGTAGAACACTGGCGTCAGCAACAGACCGAAGAAGGTCACGCCGATCATTCCGGAGAACACCGCCACACCCATGGCATGACGCATCTCGGCACCGGCACCGCTGGACAACACCAGTGGCACCACACCCATGATGAACGCGAACGAGGTCATCAGGATCGGCCGCAGACGCAGACGGCACGCCTCCAGCACCGCAGCCAGCGGGTCAAGACCCTCCGCCTGTTTATCCTTGGCAAACTCGACGATCAGAATCGCGTTCTTGCACGCCAGGCCCACCAGTACGATCAGGCCGATCTGGGTGAATATGTTGTTGTCGCCGCCGGAGATAATCACCCCGGTGATGGCCGACAGCAGGGTCATCGGTACGATCAGGATCACCGCCAGCGGCAGGCTCCAGCTTTCGTATTGGGCCGCCAGTACCAGAAACGCCAGCAGCACACACAGCGGGAACACGAACAGTGCAGTGTTGCCCGAGAGGATTTGCTGATACGTCAGGTCAGTCCACTCGTAGGTCATGCCGTTGGGCAGTTCTTCTTTCAGCAGTTTCTCGATCGCCGCTTCCGCCTGGCCCGAGCTGTAGCCCGGTGCAGCGTTGCCGTTGATCTCGGCGGTGATAAAGCCGTTGTAGTGCATCACGCGGTCCGGGCCCGAGGTGTCGCTGACCTTGATAAAGGTCGCCAGCGGGATCATCTCGCCTTTGTTGTTGCGTACTTTCAGCTGGCCGATCTGGTCTTCGTCGAGGCGGAACTGCTGCTCAGCCTGCACGTTGACCTGGTAGGTACGGCCAAAGCGGTTGAAGTCGTTGGCATACAACGAACCCAGGTAGATCTGCAGGGTGTCGAAGATGTCGCTGATCGCCACGCCGTGGGTCTTGGCCTTTTCGCGGTCGATGGCAGCATCGACCTGGGGCACGTTGACCGTGTAGCTGGTGAACAGGCCGAACAGTTCCGGCACGTTGTGGCTCTTGGTGATGACGTTCTGCACTTCTTTGTACAGCTCGTCGTAACCCAGGTTGCCACGGTCTTCGATCTGCAGGCGGAAGCCGCCAATCGTACCCAGGCCCTGTACCGGCGGCGGTGGGAAGATCGCCATGTAGGCTTCCTGGATGTCGCTGTACTTGCCGTTCAACGCACCGGCAATTGCACCGGCCGACATGCTTGGGTCTTTACGCTCATCGAACGGCTTCAAGGTGACGAACACGATGCCGCTGTTCGGGCTGTTGGTGAAACCGTTGATCGACAGACCCGGGAAAGCTACCGCTGCTTCCACGCCCGGCTGCTTGAGGGCGATGTCGGACATGCGCTTGATCACATCTTCGGTACGGTCCAGGCTCGCGGCGTCCGGCAGTTGGGCGAAGGCCACCAGGTATTGCTTGTCCTGGGCCGGTACGAAACCGGTCGGGGTGTGGGCAAAACCGAACCAGGTCAGCACCATCAGGCCGGCGTACAGGAACAGGGCGATGCCGCTGCCGCGAATCACTCGGCGTACGGTGCCGACGTAACCGTGGCTGGCTTTCTCGAAGAAGCGGTTGAACGGTTTGAACAACCAGCCGCCCAGCAGTTTGTCGAGCACCTTGGAGAAACGGTCTTTCGGGGCGTTGTGGCTCTTGAGCAACACGGCGGCGAGGGCCGGCGACAAGGTCAGCGAGTTGAACGCCGAGATCACGGTCGAGATCGCAATGGTCAAGGCGAACTGCTTGTAGAACTGCCCGGTCAAGCCGCTGATAAACGCAGCCGGAATGAACACCGCACACAGCACCAGCGCCGTGGCAATGATCGGGCCGGTCACTTCGCTCATGGCTTTTTCAGTGGCCGGGAATGGTTCCAGGCCCAGCTCGATGTTCCGTTCGACGTTCTCCACCACCACGATGGCGTCGTCCACCACGATACCGATCGCCAGTACCAGGCCGAACAGCGACAGGGCGTTGAGCGAGAAGCCAAACAGGTGCATCACCGCAAACGTACCGATCAACGATACCGGCACCGCCACCAACGGAATGATCGAGGCGCGCCAGGTTTGCAGGAACAGAATCACCACCAGAACCACCAGGATCAGCGCTTCGAACAGCGTGTGCACCACCGCTTCGATGGAGCCACGCACGAAGATGGTCGGGTCATAGACGATGCTGTAGTCCATGCCCTGCGGGAAGCTCTTCTTCAGCTCTTCCATCTTGCCGCGCACTTCGTTGGAGATCTCGATCGCGTTGGAACCCGGACGCTGGAAGATCGGGATCGCCACCGCCGGCTGGTTGTTCAGCAACGAACGCAGGGCGTATTGGCTGGAACCCAGCTCGACCCGTGCGATGTCTTTCAAACGGGTGATCTCACCGTTATCGCCGGAGCGAATGATGATGTTCTCGAACTCTTCTTCCGTCACCAGACGGCCTTGAGTGTTCACCGACAACTGGAAGCTGGTGGCATTCGGCGCAGGTTGCGCACCCAAGGCACCGGCTGCCACTTGGCGGTTCTGCTCGCGGATCGCGGTGACTACATCAGTCGCGGTCAAGTTGCGCGAAGCGGTCTTGTTCGGGTCCAGCCACACACGCAGGGAATAGTCGCCCATGCCGAACAGCTGCACGTCACCCACGCCGCCCAGGCGCGCCAACTCATCCTTGACGTTGAGCAAGGCATAGTTGGACAGGTAGAGCATGTCGTAGCGCTGATCCGGGGAGGTCAAGTGCACCACCATGGTCAGGTCGGGGGAGGCCTTGTCCACGGTGATACCGATGCGCGTCACTTCCTCAGGCAGTTTCGGCTGAGTCCGCGTCACCCGGTTTTGCACCTGCACCTGCGCGTTGTCCAGGTCGGTGCCCAGGGCGAAGGTGATGGTCAGGGTCAGCTTGCCGTCGGCGGTGGATTGCGAGGACATGTACAGCATGTTCTCGACACCGGTGATGGCTTGCTCCAGCGGCGCAGCCACGGTTTCACCGATGACCTTGGGGTTGGCGCCGGGGAAGTTGGCACGCACCACCACGGTCGGCGGTACCACTTCCGGGTATTCGCTGATCGGCAGCTGGAACAGCGAGATTGCACCGGCGATCAAAATCAGCAGTGAAAGCACTGCTGCGAAGATCGGCCGCGAAATGAAGAACTTGGAAAAATTCATCTTGAGTCGTATCCCTTAACCGCGTGGAGTCGCAACGGCTGCGAGCTTGGGCGCGGTTTTTTCCGGCGCCACTTGCTCCAGGTTGCTGGCTTCAAGCGCTTGTCGTTGTTGGGCCAAGGCGGCGAGGGTTTCCTTGCTGGCCATCGGGATGGTTTCCGGGGCGACCGGCGAGCCTGGGCGGATGCGCTGCAAGCCTTTGACGACGATGGTGTCGTCCTTGCCCAGGCCACTGCGCACGATGCGCAAGCCTTCGATTTTCGGCCCCAGTTCCACCGAGCGATACGCCGGCTTATCGCCTTCCATCACCAGCACGAATTTCTTGCCCAGGTCAGTGCCGACGGCTTCGTCATTGATCAACACGGCGGAGTAGGTGCCGCTGCCGACCAGCTTCAAGCGCGCGTACAGGCCCGGGGTGTAGCGACCGTCCGTGTTGTCGAACACCGCACGCCCACGGATGGTGCCGGTGGCTGGGTTGACCTGGTTGTCGACGAAGTTCATCTGGCCCTGGTGCGGGTTGCCGGTTTCGTTGGACAGGCCCAGGTACACAGGAGTGGTCGCACCGCGACGGCCTTGGCGGGCCAGTTCGGTGTACTTGAGGAACACGCGCTCATCGGCGTCGAAGTAGGCGTAGACCTTGTCGGTGGAGACCACGCTGGTCAGCGCGGTGACGTCGGCGGTCACCAGGTTGCCGGCGGTGATTTCGGCACGGCTGACGCGGCCGCTGATCGGCGAAGTCACGCGGGTGAAACTCAGGTTCAGCTTGGCCAGGTCCAACTGCGCCTGGATCCCGGCGACAGCGGCGCGGGCTTCCTGGGCGGCGGTGGTGCGCGAGTCGGCCAGTTCGGCGGAGATCGCATTGCTCTGGCGCAGGCGTTCACCGCGTTGCGCTTCGTTGTCGCTGCGGCTGGCGGCGGCACGGGTTTGTTGCAGCTGGGCTTCGAGGCGGCGCACTTCAGCCTGGAACGGACGCGGGTCGATCTGGAACAGCAGGTCGCCTTTCTTCACCAGCGCACCTTCGATGAAGGCCACCTGATCGATCTGGCCCGACACCCGCGGACGGATCTGCACCGTCTCCGGCGCTTCCAGGCGGCCGGTGAATTCATCCCACTCGTTGACCGGTTGTTCCAGCACCTTGGCCACGCTGACTTTGGCAGCTGGCATGGCGGCCGCTTGTTCCGGGGGCTTGCCGCACGCGCTCATCACCACCACGGCCAGGATCGCCAGGGGGAAGCGCAAATGTTTGAGTGACTGTTCCATGAGGTGCATCCGCCAATGTATTTGAGATGGGCGGATCATGCGCGGCGGGGTGCTATGTCACGAATCGAATGAAGCAAAGGTAACTATCATTCGGAATGATATAAGCGGCGGGAAAGCCCTCTAGGATGGGGGTTTCGTTAGGGGGCTATCAATGTCGTTGATAACAAAGGACTGTTGCAGGGTGTGCAGAAGTACCTATCAGGCTCGGTCAAAAACTGTGGGAGCTGGCTTGCCTGCGATGAGGGTGTGTCAGTCGATTCATATGTGACTGACACACCCTCATCGCGGGCAAGCCCGCTCCCACATTTGGATCTCTGCGTATTACAAAGTGCCGAACCCCACCTGCACCGTCAGCGCCCCCTGGTTATCCCCCAGCCCAATCCCATACCTACCCTCCAGATCATCATTGATACACAGCTGCAATTCCCCCGTCTCACCCGGCGGAGCCTCTGCCAAATCCCCCACCAGAAACGGCGTCCCTCCACTGCCCACACGCCCGATCAACGCGCCTTCATTGGCCCCCGGCAACGTATAACCCGCCTTGGCAATCAACCCCGGGCTGCCATTGCCATCCACCATCCCGCCCACCGGGCTCGCCAGCCATTTGCCGCTCACGTAGCGCACCAGGCGTGGGCTCGGCCCACTGATCTGCACGCCAGTGCCTTGCCACGGCTGGTTGGCCTGCACCTGCACGGTCACGGCCTTGAGGTCGTTGCACAGGGTGTCGCCAGCCTGGATCGACAGCGCGGCGATGGTCAGGCTCGGGTTGGACGTGCCAGTGCTGGGGAACACGCCGTCACCCACCAGGAACAGGTTGGCGTGGTCCCAACTGCGTTGGTACTTGTCCACCACCGAGGTCTTCGGATCGGCGCCCATGCGGTAGGTGCCCATCAAGTGCCCGGCGCCCTGGAACGAATAGGATTCGCCCTGGTAGACGAACACCCCCGGCGGGATGTCGGCGGTCAGCTCCGTGGCACCGAGCAGTTCGGTGATGACGTGGCTGGCGAGGATACGCGCCTGCTTGAAGCCCTCCTTGGTGTAGTCCGACAGGTCGTAATGGATTTCCGGGCGCGGAATGCCCAGGCGGTCCTTGTACTGGCTGGACGGCACGATGTAGCAGTTGGCGTTGTCGGGATCCTCCTCGACTTGCTCCACCAGGAAGCCCACGCGAAATTGCCGGGTCAGCAGGTTGTTCAACTGTTGCACCAGTGCCGTGCCGAACAGCACTTGCGAAGCGCCGCCCGTATTAGGCAGCGGGTTGGTATGGCTGACGTTGGTGCCATCGATCAGGTCGCGGACGGTGGTGTAGGGATCGCCAATCGGCCAGTTGAAGCCTTCATTGCCGATCTCGATCCGCCACGCCGCACGCTGGCTGCGAAACGCCCCGTCGCGCAGGCTTTCGATGCCTGATGTGGACACCGGCCCCCGATACGGGAACACCGTCTTGCCTTCGGGCATCAAGCCCCAGGCCAGGTAGATCGGGTGGTCCGCCAGGCTGCGCCCGACCTGGCCGCTGCTGTTGGCCACGCCGTTGGGCCAGGCGCTGCTGGTGGAGTTGAGCAGCAGCTTGGGCGTCTCGATGGCATGCGCAGCGATCACATAACGCTGCCCGATGGCCACGCCGGTGCCGGTCGCCGGCCCGTCACCCAGTTGATACTGGATGAACTCGATGCCACTGATGGTCTTGTCCGCCGCGACGGTGACCTTGCTTGCCACGGTTTTGTACAAGATGCGCACATTGCCGGTGTTGAGCGCGTTGTTCATCGTCACCGTGGCGTCGTACTTGGCCTGGATCGGGCAGATCGGCGTGCAGTTGGTGTTGCCCGCACATACCCGGCGCCCGGCATAGGGCTGCGAGTTGCGACCGGCCGGGGTCGGGCTGACCACCAGCGGCAAGCCCTGGAACGACTGGCCCTGCACCGCGCTGACAAAGCTGCCGTCCACCAGCGACAGCGGGATGCTGGTCATTGGGAACTCGTAGTTGGCGGGGAAGGTGATGCCCAGGTAGCCCTGGTCGGCAACGTTGGCCGCCACGCCGATTTCCGCCTCGGCGCGGCAATAGGCGCTTTGCAGGTCGTTGTAGCTGATCGGCCAGTCCACGCCGACGCCGTACAGCGACTTCAGGCGAAAGTCATTGGGCAGCATGCGCAGGCACGTCGCCACCCAATGCCAGGTGGTACCGCCGCCCACGCGCTCGTAGGTGCTGGTAAACGGCAGCGGGCCTTTCTGCACCAGGTAGCTGACGTCGGGGTTGTTCCAACCCAGGATCAGGTCGGCGATGGTCGCACGCGGTGCGTTCTGCTCGGCCGGGTTGCGCGCCGGGCTCAGGGTGCTGACGGGCGGGTAGGGCGACTCCGGGGTTTTCAGGGTGGCGGTATAGAACCGCTCCAGGTACTGGTTGCGGTTCGCCGGGATTTCCGGGCCGGATTCCAGCACCAGCACCTTCACTCCGGCCAATCCCAGTTGATAGGCAATCAGGCTGCCCGCAAGGCCTGCACCGACGATCACTACATCCGCTTGTTCGGTACTCATGATGAGGCTCCTGGCTGGGTGCTGGCGGCAACGCCGGTGAAGTCCTCAAGGCTCGGCGGCGCACTGTTCCAGTAGCCAAAGAAGAACTCGCTGTAGCCTATCGGGTGCGCTTGGGCGATGCTCCACGCCCAGCTTTGGGTGTAGGCCTCGGCGCTGACCACGGTTTGCTCATTCACAGGGAATGCGCCTTGGGTATACGGCTGGTACCACACACCGAGCAGCCACAGCTTCATGATCGCGCGCGCCGCCTGGGCGGTTTGCGTGGTGGCGGGCTGGCCGTTTTGCATGAGGATCGCGGTGCCGATCTGCTGCGGCGTTTGTTGCTCGGCCAGCAACGACGCGTATTGGCCGAGCAGGGCGCTGAGCACGTTCTGCCCCAGGCGCGGGCCGATGAAATTGAGGAAGGTGGTGGGCAGGCCGATGGGGTCCACGGAGGGCGCCAGCAGTTCCTGGTTGATCCCGGTGAGCACCACGCTCAGGCCGGTGAAGTTGTCGAGGTCGGTACTCATGGCTGGCTCCCTGTTGCCCCGGTGGATTGGGCGCGTTCGAGCAGGTAAGTGAAGTCGGCGAAGCTGGTGCGTGGCGACTGTGTGACGTGGGTCGCGGCATTGCCGTGGCAGGCGATGCAACTGGACGACGCCTGGGGCACGGTGCCCTGGATGTACGTCTCCAACGTCGCATTGGCGAGGAACGACGGCGCCGGCTTGCCCAGCGGAACGGTGGCCGAGATCTGGCAAGGCGGCTGGCCGCTGAGGGTCGGCCACTGGGTGCTGATCAACTGGTAGTTGGCCCACACGCTGTTGGGGTTCACCGTGCGCAGCAAGGTCTGGTAGGTGCTGTTCAGGGCTTTCGTCGCATCGGTCAGCGGGATCTCGCGCACGATCTGCGACGGCGTCGCCTTCACCGCCGGGTTCCACGGGCGTGGCGGCGGCTGGTTGACCTCGGCGTGGCTGCTGGCGTTGTAGAACAGGTACGGGCCTTTGCGCTCGGCCGGTGGCGTGGTCTTTTCCGGCACATTGTCGACGTGCTCGAAGGTCGACCACACCCACTGCGGCGCGCTGGTGGTCTTGTGCACGATGTGCAGGCCGACCAAACCCACCGGCTCGGCCGTGCAGGATTCCGCCACCACCGGCCCCTTGCTCGGGTCGCTGTTGCCCGGCGTATACACCAGGGCATCGACGGTGTGGAAACTACCGGGCTTATCGTTGCCGTCCAGCACCTTCCACGACGCCTTGACCATGATCGAGCCGACCTCGCTGGTGTTCGGGTTGCCGCAACTGAACGCCACCGCATTGGTCGGGCTGGCGGCAAAAAACGCCTGCTGGCCTTGGACGCTATACAGGCCGTTGTTGACGATGCCGTCGAACATCGACTGGTTCACCACGATTTCATTGCGCGTGTACACGCCGCTCTGGTCCACCAGCGGGCCGCTTTCAAAGGGTTGGATAAACTCGTCCAGCACGTCCGGGACCTTGCCCATCTGTTGCAGCAAGCGTCCGGTACCCTTGCCCTCACAGGCCGGCGGCACGGCAGCCGGCGCGCGAAACGGCTGCGGCTTCTGGCCCTGGGGCAGGAAAATCTGGTAACTCTCCCGGTAGCTTTCCCACACCGTGGCCGCGTCCTGCTGGCCGATTTGGACGCCGGTGTTGGGGTTGCCGTCGGCCAGGGCCGGCCAGTTCAGGGCAATAAACGTCTGCCACGACATATCGTCGAAGTTCTGTTGCAGGCTGGTCAGGGAAAACGGCGGGGTGGCCGTGACATCGAAGGGGATTTGCGTAGACAGCGTGGGGGCCGCGACGACCAGTGGGCTCAGCAATGCGCCGAACAACGCGCAGCCGAACCCAGGCCGGGGGCGATGGGTTTCCTTTCTCATCGTGATCTCCTAGGCATCAGGCGCCAGGAGACAGTGGGTCCGTCATGGACTCTTCAATACGCCTCCTGGCACGTTGCTGAGCGTAGATAAGTCGGCGCTGGCGGGTGTATGGACCGCTAGATTGTTTCGTAATAAGTCCAATTGCTCACTGCGTGACGCACTAGACACGTCAATACCCGCTGGGTATTCATTGAGACCTTATCCATATTGGACGGCCACACCCCCAGGCGTCAGCCTGCACCCAATAACTATAAAAGAGGCGCAACCATGACCGTGCTATTGAGTGAGCGCAGCCAGATCTTCCAACGTGCCGATGCCTACGCGGTCTCCGACTACGTCAACCAGCATGTGGGCAGCCACTGCATTCGCCTGCCACCGCGCGGGCGCCCGCAGGCGAGCATCAGCCACCGCACCTTTTCCAGCCTCGACCTGTGCCGCATCAGCTACGGCGCGCCAGTGCAAGTCACGTCCGAGGCGCTGCAGACCATCTACCACCTGCAAATCCTCCTGAGCGGCCACTGCCGCTCCAATGCCCGTGGCGTCGAGCAGGTGTTCCAGCCCGGCGAGATCCTGCTGATCAACCCGGATGACCCGGTGGACCTGACCTATTCCGCCGACTGCGAGAAATTCATCATCAAGTTGCCGGTGCGCCTGCTGGAAAACGCCTGCCTGGAACAGCGCTGGACCCTGCCGCAACAGGGCATCCGCTTTGCCACGGCGCGGCATGCCCTGAGTGAGATGAGCGGCTTCCTGCAACTGCTGGGCTTGATCTGCCACGAGGCGGAAAACGCCGCCGAGCCCGAGGTGCAGGGCCTGTATGAGCGCATCGTCGCCAACAAACTGCTGGCGCTGTTGGCCAGCAACGTCTTGCGTGTGGTCCCGCCCGTGGCGCAAGGCGGCGGGTTCGAAGCGGTGCGCCAGTTTATCGAGGAGCACCTGACCGACGACATCAGCGTCGAACAACTGATGGCCACGGCCAAGGTCAGCGAGCGTTCGCTCTATACCTTGTTTGAACGCCAGGTCGGCCTGTCGCCGCGCGACTACGTGCGCCAACGCAAGCTGGAGCGCGTCCACGCACGCCTGCAACTGGCCACTGCGCGCAGCGTGACCGAGGTGGCGTTGGATCACGGCTTTATGCACCTGGGGCGGTTTTCCGAGGCCTATCGCAAGCGCTTTGGCGAGTTGCCGTCGCAGACCTGGAAACGCCGCGCGCCCGGCGGATAGCGAATTGCAGTCAGCGGATATTGACGGTTGGAGCGTGCCCCTACAGTGAAGGCGCCTGATACAAGAACAACCGAGGGCCTACCCCATGATCAGCACACTCGACCGCCTCGCCCGGCAACTCGGCGAATCCGTCCAGGAAGACCCCGCCACCGGGGTATTCCGCTGCCGCCGCGACATCTTCACCGACCCCGACCTGTTCGCCCTGGAGATGAAACACATCTTCGAAGGCGGTTGGATCTACCTGGCGCACGAAAGCCAGGTGCCCGAGATCAACGACTACTTCACCACCTGGATCGGCCGCCAACCGGTGGTCATCACCCGCGACAAGCACGGCACCCTGCACGGCATGGTCAACGCCTGCGCGCACCGTGGCGCCATGCTCTGCCGACGCAAGCAAGGCAACAAAGGTTCGTTTACCTGCCCGTTCCACGGCTGGACCTTCAGCAACGCCGGCAAGCTGCTCAAAGTGAAGGACGCCAAGACCGGCGCCTACCCCGACAGCTTCGACTGCGACGGCTCCCACGACCTTACGCGCCTGGGGCGCTTCGAAAACTATCGCGGCTTCCTGTTTGGCAGCCTCAGCGAAACGGTGCCGGAACTCAGCGATTACCTGGGCGAGACCCGTGTGATCATTGACCAGATGGTCGATCAGGCGCCCCTCGGCCTGGAAGTGCTGCGCGGCAGTTCCTCGTATGTCTACGACGGCAACTGGAAGCTGCAGATCGAAAACGGCGCCGACGGCTACCACGTCAGCTCGGTGCACTGGAACTACTCGGCGACCATGGGCCGGCGCAACTACGAAGCCGAAGGCACCCGCACCGTCGACGCCAATGGCTGGTCGAAAAGCCTCGGCGGGGTCTACGCCTTCGAGCACGGGCATATCCTGCTGTGGACGCGCCTGCTCAACCCCGAAGTGCGCCCGGTCCACGCCCACCGCGCGGCGCTCGCCGAACGCCTGGGCCAGGAGCGTGCCGACTTTATCGTCGAGCAGACGCGCAACCTGTGCCTGTACCCCAACGTGTACCTGATGGACCAGTTCTCCACGCAGATCCGCGTGGTACGCCCGCTCGCGGTGGACAAGACCGAAGTCACCATCTATTGCATGGCGCCCATCGGCGAAAGCGCCGAGGAACGCGCCACACGCATCCGCCAGTACGAAGACTTCTTCAACGTCAGCGGCATGGGCACCCCGGATGACCTGGAAGAATTCCGCGCCTGCCAGACCGGCTACCAGGGCGCGACCACCCTGTGGAACGACCTCAGCCGTGGCGCCAAACAATGGGTCGAAGGCGCCGATGAAAACGCCCGGGCCATGGGCATGCAGCCGCAGCTCAGCGGGGTCAAGACCGAAGACGAAGGCTTGTTTGTGCGCCAGCACGCCCATTGGGCGCAAAGCCTGCAACGCGCCATCCAGCACGAGCAACAACACCTGATCGCCAGCGACAAGGCGGTGCTGTCATGAGCGCCTCCCGTGACCGTTTGCTCGACTTTCTCTACCGCGAAGCGCGCCTGCTGGATGATCGCCAATGGGACGAATGGCTGGCGTGCTACTCGCCCAAGGTCGAATACTGGATGCCAGCGTGGGACGACCACGACACCCTCACCGAAGACCCGCAGCGCGAAATCTCGCTGATCTACTACCCCAGCCGTGACGGCCTGGAAGACCGAGTGTTCCGCATCAAGACCGAACGCTCCAGCGCCAGCACGCCGGAACCGCGCACCGCGCACCTGATCACCAACCTCGAAGTGCTGGCCGACGACGGCGCGCAGGTGCACTTGCGCTTCAACTGGCAAACCCTCAGCCACCGCTACAAGACCACGGACACGTACTTCGGCACCTCGTTCTATCACCTCGATATGCGCGGCGAGCAGCCGCTGATTACGCGCAAGAAGGTGGTGCTGAAAAACGACTACATCCATCAGGTCATCGACATCTATCACATCTGAGGACGCCCCAATGACGTACGCCATTGCCCTGAACTTCGAGGACGGGGTGACCCGTTTCATCGACTGCAAGGTGGGTGAGAAGGTCCTCGACGCGGCCTTTCGCCAACGTATCAACCTGCCCATGGACTGCTCGGACGGCGTGTGCGGCACCTGTAAGTGCCGCTGCGAAACCGGCGCCTATGACCTGGGCGATGACTATATCGACGACGCCCTCAGCGCCGACGAAGCCGAGGAACGCCAGGTACTGACCTGCCAGATGGTGCCGCAGTCCGATTGCGTGATCGCCGTGCCGGTGCCGTCCAGCGCATGCAAGACCGGCACCACGCAATTCGCAGCGACGCTCGCCAGCATCACCCGCCACGCCGATGCGGCGGTGGAGGTGAGTTTCGAACTGGACCAGGCGCCGGTGTTCCTGCCGGGCCAATACGTGAATATCGGCGTGCCCGGCAGCGGCCAGACCCGCGCCTATTCCTTCAGCAGCTGCCCCGGCGAGCGCCGTGCGAGCTTCCTGATCAAGCAGGTGCCGGGCGGCTTGATGAGCAACTGGCTGGCCCACGCCCAGCCCGGCGACGCGGTCTCGATGACCGGCCCACTGGGCAGCTTCTACCTGCGCGAGGTGGCGCGGCCGTTGTTGCTGCTGGCCGGTGGCACCGGGCTGGCGCCGTTCCTGTCGATGCTCGAAGTGCTCGCCGAACGCCAGGAGTCGCGCGCAATCACGCTGATCTACGGGGTGACCCGCGACCAGGACCTGGTGATGGTCGAGGCCCTGCATGGGTTTGCCCAGCGCTTGCCGAACCTCACCGTGGTCACCTGCGTCGCCGACCCGCAGACCACCCACCCACGGCAGGGTTATGTCACCCAGCACATGCCCGCCGCAGCCCTCCACGACGGTGACGTTGACGTGTACCTGTGCGGGCCGCCGCCGATGGTCGATGCCGTGCGCGAGCACTTCAAGCACCAGGGCGTCAGCCCGGCCAGCTTCCACTACGAGAAATTCACCCCCAACGCCATCGTCACCGGCGATGCAGCCTGAGGAGGCCCCATGACTTCAAGGTTCAACAATAAGGTGGCGCTCGTGACGGGCGCGGCCCAAGGCATTGGTCGGCGCGTTGCCGAGCGTTTGCTGGAGGAGGGTGCCTGGCTGGTGGCGGTTGATCGCTCGGACCTGGTGCATGAGTTACAGCACGAGCGCGCGCTGATCCTCACCGCTGACCTGGAGCAACACGCCGACTGCGCGCAGGTGATGGCGGCGGCCCAGGCGCGTTTCGGGCGCATCGATGTCCTGATCAACAACGTCGGCGGCACGATCTGGGCGAAACCCTTCGAGCATTACGCCGCAGCGGAAATCGAAGCTGAAGTGCGCCGCTCGCTGTTCCCCACGTTGTGGTGCTGCCATTGCGTGCTGCCGTACATGTTGGAGCAGGGCAGCGGCGCCATCGTCAACGTCTCGTCGATTGCCACGCGCGGTGTCAACCGCGTGCCATATGGCGCGGCCAAGGGTGGCGTGAATGCCCTCACCGCGTGCCTGGCCTTCGAAACCGCCGGCAGCGGCATCCGCGTCAACGCCACCGCCCCCGGCGGCACCGAAGCTCCACCGCGCCGCATCCCGCGCAACAGCCAGGCGCAAACCGAACAGGAACGCGTCTGGTACCAACAGATCGTCGACCAGACCCTCGCCAGCAGCCCGATGCAACGCTACGGCAGCATCGACGAGCAAGCCGGCGCGATCCTGTTCCTCGCGTCTGACGAAGCCTCCTATATCACCGGCGTAACCCTGCCCGTGGGAGGCGGCGACCTGGGTTGAGCCTCCTTTGCACTCACAACAACAATAAAGAGAGCACTGCCATGCGTACCCATGACGTTCATTCAATTATCGATAACGCCCGCTTCAGCCGGTTCCACTGGATGGTGGTGGGCCTGTGTGCCTTGCTGTTGATCTTCGACGGCTACGACCTGTTCATCTACGGGGTGGTCCTGCCGTCGATCATGAAAGAGTGGGGGCTTTCGCCCTTGCAAGCCGGGGCGCTGGGCAGTTATGCGCTGTTCGGCATGATGTTCGGCGCGCTGGTGTTTGGCAGCCTGGCGGACCGCTTCGGGCGCAAGAAAGGCATCGCCGTGTGCTTCGCGTTGTTCAGCGTGGCCACGGTGGTCAACGGCTTTGCCAGCAGCCCGACGGAATTCGGTATCTGCCGGTTTATCGCGGGGCTCGGCTGTGGCGGGCTGATGCCCAATGCGGCGGCGCTGATGAACGAATACGCGCCGAAGAAACTGCGCAGCACCCTGATGGCGGTGATGTTCAGCGGCTATTCCCTGGGCGGCATGCTCGCGGCCAGCGTGGGGATTTTCATGCTGCCCAACTATGGCTGGTCGTCGATGTTCTTTGCGGCGGCTGTGCCGTTGTTGCTGTTGCCGATCATCGTGTATTGGCTGCCGGAATCCATCGGTTTCCTGGTGCGCCAGGGCCGCCACGAACAGGCGCGGGGCTTGCTGATGCGCCTGTCGCCGGGCACACAGATTGAGGCGGGCGATGAGCTGGTGCTCAACGATGTGAAAGCCAAGGGCGCCTCGGTGGTGGAGCTGTTCCGCCACGGTCTGGGCGTGCGCACGGCAATGGTCTGGGTCGCGTTTTTCTGCTGCCTGCTGATGGTCTACGCGCTGAGTTCGTGGCTGCCAAAACTGATGGCGGGCGCTGGTTACAGCCTCGGTTCGAGCCTGTCTTTCCTCGTGGCCCTGAACCTCGGCGGCATGGCCGGGGCGCTGGTGGGTGGCTGGTTGGGTGATCGCTTGAACCTGATCAAAGTCATGATCTGCTTCTTCCTGACTGGCGTGGTGTCCATCAGCCTGCTGGGCATCAACAGCCCGATGCCGGTCCTGTACCTGCTGATCTTCCTCGCGGGCGCCACCACCATCGGCACGCAAATCCTGCTGTATGCCGCTGCCGCGCAACTCTACGGCTTGTCCATCCGCGCCACCGGCCTGGGCTGGGCGTCCGGCATTGGCCGCAATGGCGCGATCGTCGGGCCGTTGCTGGGGGGCGCGTTGATGTCGGCGGAGCTGCCGTTGCAACTGAACTTCCTGGTCTTTGCCATCCCCGGCGCGATTGCGGCGCTGGCGATGCTGACCTACGCGCTGAATGTGCGTCGGCCGCGCGAGCGCCTGGAGGCGGCCGGCGCGCGTTGATCTCCCCCTCGTCGATAACAACAATTAAAAGAGCAACGACATGAATCAGCAGACCACCCAGCGACTCTGGCTGTCTCTACTTGGCATGCCCCTCGCCGCGACGGCGGCCGAGGGCGGCTTTTTCGAAGGCTCCAGCGCTACCTTGCAAGCGCGCAATTATTACTTCAGCCGCGACTTCTCCGACATCGTCGGCGCGAATAAACAATCCAAGGCCGAGGAGTGGGGCCAGGGTTTTATTCTCACCTACAAATCCGGCTACACCCCGGGGCCCGTGGGCTTTGGCCTGGATGCACTGGGCACCCTGGGCCTGAAACTCGACAGTAGCCCGGACCGGGTCAATACCGGCTTGTTGCCGGTCAAGGACAATGGCCGCGCGGCAGACGACTACAGCCGCCTGGGCCTGACCTTCAAGGCGCGGCTGTCAGAGACCGAATTGAAGGTCGGCGAATTGCAGCCCAACCTGCCGGTACTGGCCTTCAGTGATATCCGCCTGCTGCCACCGAGTTATCAGGGGGTGAACATCAGCTCCAATGAGATCAAAGGCCTCACGCTACAGGCCGGCCACCTGACCACCACCAGCCTGCGCAATGAAGCCGGTGACGAGAAGATGCTCGCCATGCTCGGCCACGTACCGCAACGCAGCGCCGACAGCGATGCGTTCGACTATGTGGGCGGTGACTACGCCTTCAACGCCAACCGCACCAGCGTTAGCCTGTGGCGTGGCGAGTTGCAAGACATCTACGCGCAGAACTTCCTCGGCCTCAAGCACAGCCAGCCGCTGGGGGATTGGGTGTTGGGCGCCAACCTCGGTTACTACACGGCGCGAGAGGACGGCGAAAAACGCCTGGGCAAGATCGACAACCAGGCATTTTTCTCGCTGCTGTCGGCCCGGCACGGCGGCCACACGGTGTATGTCGGCTACCAGGCCATGTACGGCGACAGCGCGTTCCCAAGGGTGTTTGCCAACGTCACGCCGCTGGGCAACGAGGTGCCCACCTACGAATTCGCCTACACCGACGAACGTTCCTGGCAGGCGCGGTATGACTACGACTTCGCCGCGCTCGGCGTGCCAGGGTTGATCACCACGCTGCGTTATATCAGCGGTGACAACGTGACCACCGGCGCGGGATTCGAAGGCAAGGACCGCGAACGCGACCTCGACATCGGCTACGCCGTGCAAAGCGGCGTGTTACGCGGCCTGGGCATTCGCGTGCGCAATGTCATGGCGCGTTCCAACTACCGCAGTGATATCGACGAGAACCGGCTGATCCTCAGCTACACCTGGACCCTGCTTTAAACGCCGCCCTGGCATGTGCCCATGACCAGGTAGTTGACGGTGTGCTGCACGCCCTGGCTATCGAGATACACCAGGGTGGCCGGCTCCACCTGGCAACCACCGGGCACGGCGGTAACGGACACTACACGCTGCACATCCGGCACGCTGTCGGCGGCGAACGCGCCGCTGGCGGCGAAGAGCAGGATGAGGCTGCAAAACTTGATATTCATGGGATGGCCCTCTGTCAGTAGGCTTCAGTTTAGCCAGCACAGCGCAGGGTTAAAGACAGGAGCGGGTAAATGACTCATACGTTTTTCGTAGCAATCGCAGGGCCGCGCTGATGGACCTGCTCCATGGCATGCAGGTGTTTGCGCGGGTGGTCGACAGTGGCAGCTTTGCCGCCGCCGCCGAGTGCCTGGAACTGTCCGGCGCGCAGGTGTCGCGGCTGGTGTCCGACCTGGAGAAGCATCTACAAACGCGCCTGCTGCAACGCACCACGCGACGCCTGTGCCTCACCGAATCCGGCGAGCGCTTTCTGCTGCGTTGTCGCGACATTCTGGAGGACGTCCGCGAGGCTACGGCCGAGGCCCACGGCGCCCACCTCAACCCGCGCGGGCGTTTGCGCGTGCATTGCATGAGCGGGTTGGGCGTACTGATCACACCCTTGATCGCGCGTTACAGCGAGCGTTACCCCGACGTGTGCATCGAGCTGAGCCTGTCCCAGCACAACCCGGACCCGCTGGAGGAAGGCCACGACGTGGTGATCTCGATTGCCCGCTCACTGCCCGACTCGGCATTGGTCAGCCAAACGCTCGGCCAGTTGTTCAGCGTGCCCTGCGCTGCGCCCCGGTACCTGCATCAGCACGGCGTGCCCGAACAGCCGGAGCACCTGATGCAACATCGGCGCCTGCACCTGCAAGACTTCCAGGAAGACGCTTGGCTGTTCAAAGGCCCGACGGGCGACCTGGCCATTGCCCCGGGCGACACCTTCAGGACCAACGTGGCCGACGCCATGGTCAAGGCCACCGAGGAAGGCATGGGCATCAGCCTGCTGCCGTTTTTCAGCGTGCATCAGGCGTTGCAGGACGGCTCGCTGGTGCGCCTGCTGCCGGATCACCGCTTGCGTGAGCGCAGTATCTTTGCGCTGTATCCGTCCCGCCGCTTCCTGGATGCCAAGGTGCGCACCTGGGTGGAGTTCCTGCAAGCGCAACTGCCCTTGCTGCTGGAGCAGCATGTGCGGGTAATTGACGACCCGGCGTATTCGCGGCCCACGGGTCAGGCCGGCTTTTCCTCGGCGTTCAGCGATTCGGCGCGGATGTAGCTACGAAAGACATGGTCCCAGAGCGGTGATGACACCCCGAAGTTTTTCTCGATGCCCTTGCGGTGATGCAGGTCGTGGTTGGCCACCAAACCGGGGATGTAGCGGTAAGCCCAGTGCTCGGGACGGTGCATCACGTAATGCAGGGAGATGTAGAAAAAGTAGCCGGTGAGCGCGCCGATAAACACCGAGGTCAGCCCGGTGTACCAGGCAAACAGCAGCAGGGCGGCAAAGGTGGAACTGGTCTTCCAGCTCGACACGCCGATATAGGCGAGCACGTCGACATGGTGGGTCCAATGCTCGCGGCGATACAGCGAGTGGAACAGGAAGCGATGGGTCGAGTACTCCACCAGCGTCCAGGCCAGCAGGCCCAGCAGCGCCAGGCCGGCGTCAAATGGCGCGAGGTACAGGGCCAGGGCGATAAACAGCGGGACGCTGAAAAAGTCGAGGTAATAAGCGACTGACGACATCAGCCATTTATTGGAAGCAGCCATGTGCGCAATATCCTTGTAGTGCCGATGGTTGGGGCGAATCGTCGGCGATTGGATCACACATTGGCGCTTCCGTGCAGCAACCCTCAACCCGTCTTGCGGCCCTGTTCACCTTTGGCGAGGATCGCCGTGTATTCGCCGGGGTCCACGTCGTTGAGGTAGTAATTGCCGACATGGTGCAAGCGCCAGCGGATCGGATCATGGGTGGTGTGCACCCGCGCATTGCGCCAGAAGCGGTCGAGGTTCCATTTGCTCAGGGCGGAACTGGCGCCCAGCAGGGCGAAGATCTCGCTGGAGATTTTCAGCGCGGCACTGTCGGAGTGGGCGCGCACCGTCGCCACCGCGAGGATCAGCTCGCTTTGCAGAACCGTATCGTGCTCATCCAGCAGATGCTGGTCGAACAGCCGGGCGGCGTCGCGCAGCAGGGATTCGGCGGCGCGCAGGGCCACGGCGAATTCGCCGATCTGGCGGATCACGTGCGGCTCTTCATAGGCGTGGTCGACGCCACTCTCCACCCACGGCCGTGCGTGCTGGCGCAGGTACTCGACGCCGGCCTGCAACGCGCCGGCGGCGATGCCGGTGTCGATGGCGGCGTGGAGGATCTGCGGGAAGGTCAGGCCGGTGCGCTTCATCGGGCCTTCGCGCAGCAGAACGAAATCAGGGTCGAGGATCACGTTGTCGAAGCGCACGGTGCCGCTCACCGAATGCTGCTGGCCAAAGGCACGCCAATCGTCCACCAGGGTCAGGCCGGGGGTATCGCGGTGCAGCCAGATGCCGGCGCCGCCTTGCTCAGAAGCGGCGGCCAGCCAGATCCAGTCGGCCAGGTACGCACCGGTCGAATAGAACTTGCTGCCATTGAGCACCAGTTGCCCGTCGGCGCGCCGCTCCACGCGGGTCTTCAGGGCAAATTTGTTTTTTCCGCCGACTTCGGCCAAGGCATTGGCCAGGCGCTTGCCGGCCAACACATCGCTGACGATCCGCTGGCGGGCCGTGGCGCTGTAGTCCTCGAGGATGCCGCGCAGCATCACGTAGTGAATCTGCAACAACTGGCCGACACCGCCGTCGGCCGTGGAAATGATGCGCACCACCTCGACCTGGGTGTGTACCGAGGCGCCGAGGCCACCCAAGGCGGCGGGTACGCCGATGGCGGTCAGCCCGTAATCGGAGAGCCATTGGGCCTGGCGGCTGGGGAGTTGCTCGTTGTTTGCAGGGTCGCGGGCCAGCTCGGCGATGCGCAGGGCGGCCGCGCGGGCGGCGTCCAGGGCCTGGCGTTCGGTGCGTAGGGGCAGGGCGATGTCGCTCATGGGTAAACGTCTCGTTGGGCAGATGAAAAAAACACTCACGCCAGCCCTGAGCAAGTTCTGCGCCAGCGCGCATTGGCCCGTGCGCAGGGGCTTTGGCGCAACGCAATCGCGCCGGTTGTGGCATTGGCAGCAATGGCTGCTGGTGGCCTGCTGCGCTGGCAGCAGTCGGCGCTTCCTGAAACTCCGATATCAAATAAAACCGTTATAAATCAGGTGGATAGTTGGTTGGCATGGTCGTTGCGATGAGCTGCCCATCTACCCGCTAACGGGTCTTTCATTTGTGCTGACCGGAGTTCCCATGCCCATTGCCGCTGCCTTGCCTCCTTCCACCCTGGACACGTTGTGGTTCACCCGTTGCCCAGTGCCTACCGCCTCGGGTATTGCCTTCAAGCTCGGCTGGCTGGGCGAAGAATTCGCCCGCGACGGTATCCGCGTCGCCACCTTGCAGGACGCCCTGCAACTGGGGCGTCATCACTACGATCACGAACTGCCGGGGCTGTTTCGTGAGGGCGGCAACGTACCGGCCCTGGCCGCACGCGGGGCCGGCACACCGACGCGCTTGATCGGGCTGACCTGGATCGAGGAATGGCAAACCATCCTCGTGCGTCCCGACTCGGGCATCCGCTCGCCCGCCGACCTGCGCGGCAAGCGCCTGGCCCTGCCGGCCTGGGAAGCCGGCGACCGTCCCGGCAGCATCGCCCGCGCCATGAGCCTGTCCGGCTACAAGGGCGCGCTGTCGTTGGCCGGCCTGGATTTCAGCGATGTGGACCTGGTGGAAGTGGCCCTGCACCCGCGTGACGACAGCCTGCCGCCCGAGGAGGGTTTGCAGCGCCTGTGGTCGGGCCTCGACCACCTGGTGCGCGGCGAGGTGGATGCGGTGTACGTAAAAGGTGCCTCGGCCGCCGACGCCGCGCAGCGCCTGGGCTTGGTGGTGGGCATCGACCTCGACCAGGTGGCCACGCCTCGCCAACGCATCAACAACGGCACGCCGCGCCCGATCACCATTCACCAGAACCTGTTGGACGAGCACTACGACGTGGTGGTGCGCTTCCTCGCGCAAACCCTGCGTGCCGCCGATTGGGCCGCGCAGAACCTCGACGCCCTGCGCGGCATCCTCGCCGAAGAAACCCGCGCCGCCAGTGCCGGTGTCGAGGCGGCTTATCGCGGTGATTTCCATACCTCGCTGCACCCGGACCTCTCGGCCGAGCGCCTGGAATACCTGGCGCTGCAAAAGAACTTCCTCTACCGCCACGGCTTCCTGGAGCACGATTTCGACCTCGCCCAGTGGGTCGCCCCGCAACCGTTGCAAGACGCCCGCGCACTGCTCACCCGTAGCCAAGGACAGTAAGCCCATGCCCGCACACTTTCGCTTCAACCGCCTGGCCTGGGCGATTGCCGGGGCCCTGGCGTTGCACGGCCAGCTCGCTGCCGCTGACGAACCGGTGGCCAACGAGGCATTGCCCACGGTGACCGTCACCGCGCAAAAGCGCGAAGAATCGCTGCAGGACGTGCCCTCGGCAATCTCCGTGGTCAGCGCCAAGGACATCGAAAGCAATGGTGGCGGCTTCAGCGCCGGCAAGGCCTTGCGCAACGTGCCCAATGCGATCGCGCCGGAGTTTGCCGGCCACCAGCGGCCGCGCTGGTACATCCGGGGCATGGGCTCCGGCGACATGGCTTCGACCACGGTGTACCCGGTGGGCATCTACACCGACGACGTGTACATCGACCCCCACGTGGCCACCGGTTTCCCGCTGTATGACATGGAGCGCGTGGAAGTGCTGCGTGGCCCCCAAGGCACCCTGTGGGGCAAGAACACCACCGGCGGCGCAATCAACTTTGTCTCGCGCAAACCGACCTTCGACGACCCTGCGGGCTACTTCAAGGCCGACGCCGGCAACTACAACGCCAAGCTGTATGAAGGCGCCTACGGCGGCACCTTGCTCAAGGACAAGCTGGCCGGGCGCGTGGCGTTTATCGACCAGAGCAGCGACGGCCAACTGAAAAACCAGGTGGACGGCCACACCGTCGGCGATATCCACGAGCAAGCCCTGCGCCTGCAACTGCTGGCGCAAATCAACGATGACCTGCAAGCCACCCTGCAACTGCATGCCCGCGACTACAAAGGCCAAGGCATCGCCACCCGCGCCTGGGGCGCAGGGGCGGGCGGTAGCACGTTGTTCGGCCCGGCGCCCAAGCCGAACACCGGCCACGCCGCGTTTACCGGCAAGGCCGACGACCGCATCCAGCACAACGGCGTGCAACTGGCGTTGAAGTGGGACCTGGGCGAGCTGCAACTGGATTCGATCACCGCGTTCGACGACATCCAGGAAAAAGCCCAGGGCCCGAACATGAGCATCTACGAGTTCGGCCGCTCCTATTCCGATGACCACTGGAAGCAGGCGTCCCAGGAACTGCGCCTGTCCTCGGCGAAGAACCAACCGGTCAGTTGGATCGTCGGCACCCACCTGTTCCACGAACACCTGGACAGTGCTTCCAGCAGTGCCTTGCTGCCGGCCGACTACAACCAGGCGTTCGGCGTCGCCGATTACGGCAAGACGTCCATTGACCAGACCACCGACAGTTTCGCAGTCTTCGGCAGCACCACCTGGCAGGTCAGCGAGCCCTTGAGCATCACCACCGGCCTGCGCTGGACCCGCGAAACCAAGGACATCGACCTGCAACGCGTGGCCGCGCCGGGCAGCGACGAGGTGTCGTTCGCCAGCGCGGACCAGTGGTGGAAGCACTACACCGGGCCGCTGGTGACCACCGTGGTGCAGGACGAAAAACGCACCTGGAACAAACTCACCTACGACATCACCCCCGAGTACCAGCTCAACGACAACGCCCGCGTGTACTTGCGTTATGCCAAGGGCTTCCGTTCCGGTGGTTTCAGCGGCGGCGCGCTGGTGCAAGCCGAAGCGTCGGTGGTGGCGCCGGAAAACGTCGACGCCTACGAACTGGGGATCAAGAGTGAATGGTTCGATGAACGCCTGACCGCCAACGCCAACGTCTTCTACTACGACTACTCGGACATCCAGGTCAACGCCGTGTCGGTGCGCGACGGCCAGGTGGTGTCGCTGCTGACCAACAGCGGCAAGGGCGTGATTCGCGGCGCGGAGTTCGAACTTGAAGCGCTGCCGCTCACCAACCTGCACCTGAACGCCTCGGCGGGTCTGTTGCACACCGAGTTGCAGGACTTCGAATCCGGCGGCGTCGATTACTCCGGCAACCGCATCGCCCGTTCGCCGTCACGCACCCTGGCGGTGGGCGCCAGTTACCGCATCCCGCTGGACAACGGCGACGCGCTCAACTTCGGCAGCGACTGGCGCTACCAGAGCCGCATCTACTTCCTGCCCACCGCCCAGCAAGACCACAGCGTGTCTCAAGGCGGCTACACCCTGGGCAGCGCCAGCGCCACCTACCACTTTGGCGGGCGCCTGGACCTGGACCTGACCGCCTACATCAACAACCTCACCGACAAACAATACAAGACCGACAGCGTGCCCTTGCCCTTCGATGTGGCCTGGGACGCGCGGGGTGACCGGCGCACCTTTGGTGTCAGCGCGCTGACCCGTTTCTAAGGCCATGCCCCTGCGTGCATCCCTGACCTTTTACTGGAGCGATACAGCATGACGATCAAACTCTTGTGGTACCTCACCACCCCCGATGGTCCGTATCCGTGGGAAGCGGCCGGGCGCTGGGTGACCGGTTTCGAACAACTCAAGCAGATTGCCGTGGTTGCCGACCGTCTTGGCTATTACGGCTCGCTGCTGGGCACCAGCCCCAATTCCAACCTGGCCACGGCTGCCGCCTTGATCGATGCGACCAAGCGCCTGCGGTTTTTGATTGCGCAGTACCCCGGCGAACTGTCGCCGGCGGTGTTGGCCAAGTGGGCGCTGAGCTTCGACCAGTATTCCGGTGGGCGTTTGCTGCTCAACCTGGTCAATGGCGATGACAGCGGCCTGGCGGCCTTGGGTGTGCATTTTCCCCACGATGAGCGCTACGACTTCAGTCGTGAATACTGGCGGGCCTTTCGCAGTGTGTACGCCGGTGAAACCCAGGGTTTTGCCGGTAAATACATCAACCTGGCCCCCCGCGATCCGGCAGATGCCAACCACCCGTTGGGCGGCTGGCTGGCGCCGACGCAATCCACGCCCATCGAGTTCTGGGGCGCCGGCACATCCGACGCCGGCGTCGCCCATTCGGCCGACCTGCTCGACGTGTACCTGAGCTTTGCCGACACGCCGCCGCGCCTGGGGGACAAGTTCCGCCGCGTCGGCTTTGAGGCAGCCAAGCGCGGGCGTAGCCTGCGGTTCGGCACGCGCTTGCAGATCATCGTGCGCGAGACCGCAGAGGAGGCGTGGGCCCACGCCGAGTTGTTGTTGCAACGCACCTCCCTGCAAACCGCCCTCGACAGCGTGGCCGGGCAGTTGCCCGCTGGTGAAACCCTGGAGACGTACGTCAGCGACGATCCCCAGGTGCAACGCAACCTGCAAACCCTGCGCGAAGGCCGTCTGCCCACGGCACGGGAACTGGAGATCTACCCCAACGTGTGGGTCGGGCCGAGCCTGTTTGGTTTCGACATCCTGCGTCCGGCGGCCGGCACCTATCTGGTGGGCAGTGCCGCCCAGGTGGCCGAGCGTTTGCGCGAGTACCAGGCGCAGGGCGTGTCGGCGTTTATTCTCTCGGGTTATCCGCTGATCGATGAAGCGCAGCGCGTGGCGGATCTGCTGTTCCCGTTGCTGGATCTGGATCACGGTTTCGACATTCCGTTGTTGTCGGCGAGGTGAGCCCGATGCTGTGTTTACCTTGGCGTGCCTTGGCCGCCAACCGACAAGTGCGCCAGGGCGCCGGCCTGAGCCTGCTGGTGATCGGCCTGGCACTGGCGGGGCCGCTGCTGGCGCCCCATGGCGCGAGTGAACTGCTCGGCCCGGTGTACGGCGCGCCCAGCGCTGGCGCGCCGCTGGGTTACGACTACCTCGGGCATGACGTGCTGTCACGGGTGCTGGTGGGTGGTTGGAGCGTGGTGTGGATGGCGTTGGCGGCCGCCTCGCTGGCGTTGCTGGTGGGCGCGGGCCTGGGGCTGCTGGCGGGGTTTTCCCGTGGGCCGCTGGACCGTTTGATCCGCTGGAGCGCCGACCTGTCCCTGGCGTTTCCCGAGTTGATCCTGGTGCTGCTGGTGGTCTCGCTGCTGGGGCGCGAGCCGTGGTTGATCGTGCTGACGGTGGCCTTCGCGTTCCTGCCCGGCATGATCCGCCAGACCCGCGCCAGCACCCAGGCCGTGGTCGAGCAGGAGTTCATCGAAGTGCTGCGGGCCATGGGCTTGCCGCGCCGCCACCTGCTGCTGCGCGAAGTGCTGCCAAATATCCTCACCCCCATGCTCGTGCATTTTGGCAGCATGCTGACCTGGGCCATCGGCATCTTGTCGGGGCTGAGTTTTCTCGGCTACGGCGTGGCGCCGCCGGCGGCGGATTGGGGCCTGATGATTAGCGAGAACCAGGGCGGGCTGGTCCTGCAACCCTGGGCCGTGCTGGTGCCGGCGCTGCTGATCGGCGTGTTCGCCTATGCCAGCAACATGCTCGCCGAAGGCATCGGCCGGGTGCGTGCCGGGGTGCTGGAGCACACGCCATGACGCCGTTGCGTGTGCAGGACCTGCGGGTGCAACTGGACAGCGGCAAGGAGGTGGTGGCCGACATCCATTTTGAACTGGAAGCGGGAGAAATCCTCGGCCTGGTGGGGGAGTCCGGCTCGGGCAAGACCACACTGGCCACCGCGTTGCTCGGCCATGTACGCAAGGGCGCGCACATCAGTGGCGGGCAGGTGCTGGTCGCCGGCATCGATCTGCTCGGCTTGCAGGGCGAAGCGCTGCGCCAGGCCCGGGGTGGCGTGATCGCCTATATCCCCCAGGACCCGGCGATGGCGCTGAACCCGGCGTTGCGCATCCTCCGCCAGTTGCAGGAAACCCTGGCCGCCCACGTCCCGCAGATGTCGCGAGCGGAACGCCAACAGCGCCTGCGCGACACTTTGCAGCAAGTGGGTTTACCGGATGAAGAGGGGTTTCTCAAGCGCTTTGCCCATCAATTATCCGGCGGCCAGCAGCAGCGGGTGCTGCTCGCCCTGGCGTTTATCCTGCGCCCGCAAGTGGTGGTGCTCGACGAACCGACCACGGCGCTGGATGTGACCACCCAGGCGCACTTCCTGGCTGCCTTGCGCCAGTTGTGCAAGACCCAGGGCGTGGCGGCGGTGTACGTGTCCCATGATCTCGGCGTGGTCGAGTCCCTGGCCGACCGGGTGATGGTGCTGTACGCCGGCAGGGTGGTGGAATGTGCCGAGACCGCGCAGTTGTTTCGCCAGCCGCAACACCCTTACAGCCAACGCTTGTTGGCGGCAGCGCGGCTGGCGGCGCGACCGCTGGAAGACCTGTCGCAGCAGCCGCTGGTGTTGGAGGTCGATGAACTGGCGGTGAGTTATGCCGGGCGGCTCGTAGTTGCAGGGGTAAACCTGCACCTGCGCCGGGGCGAATGCCTGGCCTTGGTGGGCGCCTCGGGTTCCGGTAAAAGCAGCGTGTCCCGCGCGCTGGTCGGCCTGGCACAGGAAGCGGCAGGGCGCCTGCGATTTGCTGGCGCGCCGCTGAGCCTGGCGGTCGGCGCACGCTCGTCCGAGCAACGGCGGCGCATCCAGTACATCTTCCAGAACCCCCTGCGTGCGTTGAACCCGCGTCACACCGTGGCGCAAAGCTTGGCTACGCCACTGCGGCACTTCTTCGGCTTGCGCGGCACGCAATTGCGCGAGCGTATCGAACAAGCGTTGACCCGCGTGGCCTTGCCGGTGGCGATTGCGGATGCCTATCCCGGCAGTTTGTCCGGTGGCGAGCGCCAGCGCGTGGCGATTGCCCGGGCGCTCGTGTGCGAGCCGAGGTTGTTGATCTGCGATGAGATCACCTCGGCGCTGGACGTCTCGGTGCAGGCGTCGATCCTCGAATTGCTGCGGGGTTTGCAGGCGCAGGGGATGGCGCTGGTGTTCGTCACCCATGATCTGAATGTGGTGCGGGCGATTGCGGATAGGGTCATGACGCTCAAGTCTCAATGAGCATTGCTGCTGTACCTGTGGCGAGGGAGCTTGCTCCCGCTGGGCTGCGCAGCGGCCCCAAAATCTTGGGAGCGCTTCGCACTCCAGCGGGAGCAAGCTCCCTCGCCACAGGTACAGTGTTTGCCCTTAACTCATCGAGAGGTGATGGGTACGCAGTTTGGGCACGCACAGCCTCGCCAGCACATCCGCCAGCAAATTCACCCCCACCACAAACGCCGCAATCGCACTCACCCCCCCTTGAATCACCGGCACGTCGCGCAGGCGAATCGCGTCGTTGAGCAGGCTGCCCACCCCCGGGTACGTAAACGCCATCTCCACCAGCAAGGTGCTGCTGAAAAACACGCTGAGGGTCAGCGCCAGCCCCTGGATCAGCGGCAGCACGGCGTTGGGCAAGGCATGCCCGAGCACCAGCCGCCAGGGTTGCAGGCCACGCAGGCGGGCGGCTTCGAGGTAGTCGCTGTGCAGCGCTTCGATCATCGCCCCACGCACCAGGCGGATCAGGTACGGCGCGCTCGCCAGCACCAGCGCGGCCACGGGCAGCACCAGGTAGCGGCCCTGGGTGAACGCCGAGTGATCCGGGTCGAGCAGCGACACGGCTGGCAGCCAGGTGAACAGGCTGGTGGCGAACAGCATGATCAAGCCGATCGCCAGCACAAACCCCGGCAATGATTTGAACATCACCAGCAGGGGCAGGGTCAGGCGGTCGATCCAGCGGTCGCGGTACAGCGCCAGCAGCGTGCCCAGCCCCACGGCCAGCAGCAGGTTGCACAGGGCGACGGGGATGAGCAGCGCCAGGGAGTTGGCGAAGCGCTGGCCCAGCAGTTGGGTCACGGGCACCTGGGAGTCCAGGGACTGGCCCAGGTCACCGTGCAGCGCCGCGCCCAGCCAGTGCAGGTATTGCTGCCACAGCGGCAAGTGCAGGCCCAGTTGTTCGCGCAGCACCTGCAACGACGCCTCGGGCGCGCCCGGCCCGAGGATCACCCGCGCCGGGTCGGACGGCAGCAGGCGGATGGCGAGGAACACCAGCAAGCTGATCAGCAGCACGCTGCCAAGCGCGGACAACAGGCGCCGTGCCAGCCTACTCACGCCGGCTCCTTGAGCCACAGGCTGTCGAAGCGCCAGGTGGGGAACAGGGTTTTCTCCGCCTGGGCGCCGCCGACCCGGTTCGCGATGCCGTCGAGCAGGTTGGCGTAACCCCAGATCAACATGCCGCCTTTGTCATGCTGGATCTGCTGGGCTTCGTGCACCAGCACGCGGCGTTTTTCCAGGTCGGGTTGGGCCAGGGCCTCGAGGAACAGCTGGTCGAAGCGCGGGTCGCTGAAGTGGGTCTTGTTGGCCACCGACACCGGCGCGTCGGAGTGCAGCCCGCAGGTGAGGAACGGCGCACCGATGCTGCCACCGGTACTCAGCGGCCATTCGGTGAGTTGCGGGCCGTTGAAGGTGGCGCTGTCGACCTGACGCACGCGAATGTCCACGCCAGCGCGTTTGGCCTGTTCGGCAAACACCAGCGCCGAGCCGACGCCGCCGCTGTCCTGGTCGGCCACCAGTTCCACGCTCAAATGCTCCTGGCCGGCTTCGCGCAGCAAGGCTTTGGCACGTTCCAGGTTGTAGCTGCGCTGCGGGATGCTGTGGTCGAAGGTCGGGTCGTTGGGCGCATAGAGGTCGTTGGCCACGCGGCCCTGGCCGTTGAGGGCGCGAGCCACCAGATCTTCGCGGTCCGCCATCAGGCGAAAGGCTTCGCGCACGCGCGGGTCGTTGAACGGTGCCTGGCTGAGGTTCATGTCGAAGGTCAGCCAGTTGCCGGTGACTGAGGTCAGCACCTGCAATTTTGGATTGGCCTGGACCAGGCGCAGGTGTTCGTTGGCCAAGCCGTTGGCAAGGTCGATCTGCCCGGACTGCAAGGCGCCCAGGCGCGAAGTCTGGTCCTTGAAGTCGATGATTTCCAACTCATCAGCGTAAGGCTTGCCGTCCTTGTAGTAGTTCTCGAAGCGGGTGAACAGCGAGCGTTGGCCGGGGCTGAAGCTTTTGAATTTGTAGGGGCCGGCGCCCACCGGGTTGGTCACCGGGTGATAGTCCACCGGCACGATGCCGCCGAAGTTGACCCAGGTTTCCGGCAGCGGCACAAAGCCGGCGCCGTCCTTGAAGCGCACGCGCAGGGTACGGTTGTCGAGTTTTTCCAGGTTGTCACGGTCGATCCAGTGCAGCAGCGCCGCGTAGGGCGAGGCCAGTTGTGGGTCGGTGAGGCGGCGGATGGAGAACACCAGGTCGTCGGCGTCGATGGTCTTGCCGTGGTGGAATTCCAGGTCCTTGTGTAGGCGCAGGGTCCAGGTGCGTGCATCTGCGCTGACTTCGGCCTCCTCGGCCAGGGCCAGGCGCGGCAGCATGTTTTCGTCCCATTCCCATAGTTTGCTGTACAGCGCAAAGCCGCGAATGATGCCGCTGCCTACCGGCTTGTGGGCGTCGAGGTTGCCGCTGCGGCTGCCGTCGATCACCCCCAGGCGCAGGCGTCCGCCGTACTGCGGGCCGCTCGGCACGGTGTTGACCAAAGCCTGCGGTGCTGCGCCGTCGCCACAGGCGCTGAGCAAGCTGCTGCCGAGCACGAGGCCGCAGCCGGCGGTCAGGCTGTTGCCGAGAAAACGCCGGCGGCTGAAAAACGTCGGGTCCATTACGCCACCTGCTCGTCGGGTTGTGCCGGCTGCCGCGCTGCGGGTTGGCGCAGGTGGCGGAAGTGCGGAAGGATGTGTTCGCCCAGGCGGTAGTTTTCTTCCAGGTGCGGGTAGCCGGCGAGGAAAAACAGCTCGATGCCCACCGCGTTGTATTCGTGAATCCGCTCAATCACCTGGGCGTAACTGCCCACCAGCGCCACGCCGGGCGGCACGCCGATATATCCGAAGCCGGACCACACATTGGGGTGGATGAAAAAGTCATCGAACCCGGGCGCCTGTTTTTGCGCGTACTCCTGTTCAAAACCCAGCTTGCGCGCCGAGCGCAGGCCGTCGTGGGCCGCCAGTTGCTGGACCACGCCCTTGGCCACGCCTTCGTCGAAAAAGCGCCGGGCCTCGGCACGGGCTTCGTCCTCGGTCGGGCGGGTGACCACATCGACGGACAAGCCAAAGCGCAGGTTGCCATTGCCATGGGCCACGGCGCGACGGCGCACGTCGTCGATCAGTGCGCGGATTTCTTCCGGGCGCTCGGCGCGCATCAAGTAGTAATCGGCGTGTTTGGCCGCGAATTCACGGGCGGCTTCGGAAGAGCCGGCGGTGCAGATCAGCGGCAGCTCGGCTTTTCTCTGCGGGCCACGCAGGCCGCCGCCTTCGGCGCTGTAGTAGCGCCCGGCGTAGTGGAACTGTTCGTTGTTCCAGTAGCCCTTGACCACGTCCATGAACTCGCTGGCCCGCGCGTAACGCTCATCGTGGCCGGTGACGTCGCCGACCTGGCGCTGCATCACTTCGGAGCCGCCGTTGATGATGTTCCACACCAGGCGGTTGCCGCTGGCGCGCTGGTAGGTGGCGGCCATCTGCGCGGCGACGAAGGGCGAGAAGTGGAAGGGCTGGAATGCACTGACGAATTTCAGCGTGCGGGTTTCCCGGGCCAGCAATGAGCAGACGGTCCAGGGTTCTTCGCCGCTGGGTGCGTTGACCATCAGCACGCCGCTGAAGCGGTTGATCTCGGCGGCACGGGCGATCTGCCCGAGGTAGTCGATGTAGGTGAAGGGGTCGCCGACGGCGAAGTCCGAGACGGCGCCGCTGTTGTTTTCCGGGGCTTGCCAGTCGCCGCGGTTGCGCGGGTCGCCGGGGAGGAATTGGGTTTCGCCATGCAGCGGCAGGCGGGTGAAAAAGTCGATGCTCATCAAGCAGTCTCCTGGAAAAAATTAGCGGGCGCTTTCGACCTGGGCCTTGAGGTTGGGCCACAGGTCGATCAGGCCGAGGTCGCGGATCGCCTGGTCGGTGAAACGGGTGGCCAGGGCCTGGCTGAAGTCGGGCTGGCTGCTGATCAACTGGTTGTCGAGGGCGTACTGGGACAGCGCGGCGAAGTGCTTGAGCAACTGTGCATCGGTCTTCGGTGCCCAGCGTTGCACCCACGGCACCGGATCGCCTTGATCGTCGCGGCGCAGCACGCTTTGCGGGGTGCCGGCCAGGGACGAGAAGCGGTAGTACTCGTCGCTGTTGTGCTCATCGGCCAACCATTGGCTGGCCTTGACCCAGGCGGTGGCGACCAGTTGGGTCAGTTGCGGCTGGCTGTCGACAAAGCGCTCGGTGCCCCACAGGTCCGAGGCCAGTCGCCAGTCGGCGTCGCCTTGCTTGCTGGACCAGAGCACCCGGCCGACCTGTTTGTCTTCCAGCAGATAGGCCTCGCTGAGCAGCACGGCGGCATCGACCTTGCCAGCGGACACCGCTGCGGCGCCGACCTGCGGGTTGATATTGGCGATCTTGAAGTCTTTCAGCGCCAGGCCCTGGCTGGCGAGGAACTGGCTGAACGGGAACTCCCACGGCCGCCCACGGTGCAGGGCCAGGCGCTTGCCCTTGAGGTCGCCGATGGACTGCGCGGGCGAATCCTTGGGCACCACCAGATAGATGTTATTGCCGCTGCCGCCGGGCACCACCAGCTTGCCGGGCACGCCGCCGGCCAGGGCGATCACCGACGGCAAGTCACCGCGCACGGCGAAGTCCAGGCCGTTGTTGGAAAAACCTTCGTTGATCTGCGGGCCGGCGTTGGCGTGGGGCAGGGCCTGCCACTCCAGAGTGACCCCGCGTTTTTGCAGCTCCTGTTGCAGCCAGCCTTCTTCGATAACGCGCCCGGGAATGCCGCCGAACACCGGCTTGCCGCCCTGGGTGAACGAGACGATGCCGATGCGCACGCTGCTCGGGGTGTCGGCAGCAAACACGCTCAGCGCGGGAATCAGCGCCAGTGCTGCGATCAAGTACTTGTAGGGCCGCTTCATGGGTGTGCTCCAAAGCCGTTGTTGGCGAGATAGGCCAGGGTCACGCGGGACAGCGCCCGCACGCCCACCGGCAGCGCGTTGTCGTCCACCAGGAACTTGGGCGAATGGTTGGGCCAGGTGTGCGCCGGGTCGATGCCGTCGGGCGTCACCCCCAGGCCGAAGAACACGCCGGGGATCTTGCGCGAGTATTCGGCGAAGTCGTCCGCCGCGTAGACGCCGGATTCGATGTCCACCGGCAGCTTGGATGAGGCCTTGAGTTGCGGCAGCAGCGCATCCACCAAGGCACTGTTGTTGTAGCCCGCCGGGTAGGTCGGGGTGACGTCGATGTTGGCGCTGGCGCCGGCACTCTCGGCGATCTTGCTGGCGGTGCGGCGCAGGCGTTCGATCACGTCGTCGCGCTGGGTCTGGCTCAAGGTGCGCACGGTGCCTTCCAGGCGCACTTGCGCGGGGATGATGTTGCTGCGCACACCGGCGTCGATGCGCCCGACGGAAATCACCGGTGCCGGCAACGCCACCAGATCCATTTGCCGGCTCGGGATGGTTTGCCAGCCCAGCACGATCTGCGCGGCCAGGGGGATCGGGTCGATCCCGGCCCAAGGGAAGGCGCCGTGGGTTTGTGCGCCGGTCACGGTGGCGACAAAGGTGTCCGCCGCTGCCGTGGTGCGCTCGCGGCTGATGGACAGCGAGCCGGACACGCCGCGCCCCACATGCAGGCCGAAAATCGCCTGCGGCGCCGGCTCGGCCAGCACGCCTTGTTCGATCATCAGGCGCGCGCCGCCTTTCTCGCCGACCGGCACGCCTTCTTCGGCGGGCTGGAAGATGAACTTGACGGTGCCGGGCAGGCTGTCCTTGTGCTTGGCCAGCACTTCAGCCACCCCCAGCACAATCGCGATGTGCGCGTCGTGACCGCAGGCGTGCATCACGCCGACGGTCTTGCCGGCCTGGCTGAAGTCGTTGCCGCTGTAGGGCACGCTGACGGTGGAGGCGTAGGGCAGGCCGGTTTGCTCGGTGACGGGCAGCGCGTCCAGCTCGGAGCGGATCGCCACCACCGGGCCAGGCTTGCCGCCGCGCAGGATCGCCACCACGCCGGTGTGGGCCACTTCGGTCTGCACCGTCAGCCCCAGTTCACGCAAGCGCTGAGCGACGCGTTTGGCCGTCTCGAATTCGCGGTTGCCCAGCTCGGGATGTTGGTGGATGGCATGGCGCAGTTCGATCAACTGCGGGGTGGCGCGCTGGATGTCCTGGTCCAGTTGGCTCAACCGTTGCGGGTCGATTTCAACGGCGCTGGCCAGGGGCGCGACGAGCAAGGCGGCGAGCAGCGCGGGGATGGGGCGGGTTAAATTCATGCAAAAGCCTCGGGGTTCAAACGACGAATGCCGAGGGACAACGCAGAATGCATGCCAGGCGCCCATGTCCCCTGTTTTCGGGATGTGGGTGCGTTTTCTTGGGGGATTTTGCTGAATCAGCAGCGAGCGATTGCTGATGGATTGCTGCTCCAGCAGCAGTGCATCTCATATGTTTTATTGGAATATTCAAATGCCAATTAATAATTATTTTATCTATGTGGCTTGGTTCACTATGGCGCCCAAGTACTTTGGAAACAGGACCGTAAGATGTCATTGCTCACCCACCCCAACGCCCGTGAACTGAGCAAAACGGTGCGGGCCACCGTACTGGTTTTCAAAGACCCGCGTTCCCAGGAACTGCTCAACCGCATCGAGCGCCTGGCGCCCAGTGAAGCCAACGCGCTGATCATCGGCGAGACCGGCACCGGCAAGGAATTGGTCGCGCGGCAGATCCACAACCTGAGCCGGCGCAGCCAGGCCAACTTTGTCGCGGTGAACTGCGGCGCGTTCCCCGAAACCCTGGTGGAGAGCGAACTGTTTGGCCATGAGAAGGGCGCCTTTACCGGTGCCACGCAGAACAAGGCCGGTTGGTTTGAAGCGGCCAACGGCGGCACCTTGTTCCTCGATGAGATCGGCGATTTGCCGTTGGGCATGCAGGTCAAATTGCTGCGGGTGTTGCAGGAGCGCGAAGTGGTGCGCCTAGGCTCGCGCACGCCGATTCCGATCAACGTGCGGCTGGTGGCGGCGACCAATATCAACCTCGCGGATGCGGTGGTCGCGGGCAATTTCCGCGAGGATCTGTTCTACCGCCTGCACGTCGCCACCATCCGCCTGCCGCCACTGCGCGAGCGCCCGGGAGACATCCTGCCGCTCACCGAATTTTTTGTCGCCGAACACTGCCGGCGCCTGGGCTACAGCAGCGCGCAACTGAGCCCCGAGGCCGAGCGCAAGCTGTTGGCGCATAACTGGCCGGGGAACATCCGTGAGCTGGAAAACGCCATTCACCACGCGTTGCTGGTGTGCCGCCAGCAGTTGATCCAACCGGGGGATTTGCACCTGGTGGAGATGAGTGCGGCGGTGCGCCAGGAGATCCAGGCGCTGCCTGCGGCGGGCGGCGACCTGGAGTCGGCGTTGATCAGTTTGTTTGAGAAGAACCTGGACAACCTGTTCGATCATATCGAGGAACAGGTGTTTCGCACGGCGTACCAGTTCTGCCATGGCAACCAGTTGCAGACGGGGCGGTTGCTGGGGATCAGCCGCAATATTGTGCGGGCGCGCTTGGAGAAAATTGGAGAGTTGCCGCCGATTGGCGGGTATCCGGCCAAGGCCGATTGAGCTGCACACGGCACTGGCCTGACACAAGTCCCCTGTGGGAGCTGGCTTGCCTGCGATGCAGACACCTCGGTACATCAGGTCCACCCAGTTGATGCCATCGCAGGCAAGCCAGCTCCCACATTTTTTGGATGTGTCAGGCCTGATGTTCCCCTAGTAACTCAGCGCGCAACTGCGCCTTCAACGCGTGCAACTCTGGCGACAGATGATCCCTCGGATGGGGCAACCCCACCGCAATCTCCCGCCGGATCTTCCCCGGATGCGCCTGCATCACGATCACCCGGTCTCCCAGGTACAGCGCTTCTTCGATGTCATGGGTGACCATGATCACCGTGCACCGCTGCTTGACCCAGATGCGTTGCAGTTCCTGTTGCAGGTACACCCGGGTCAGGGCATCCAGGGCGCCCAGGGGTTCGTCGAGCAACAGCACTTTTGGCGTATTGATCAACGCGCGGGCGATGGCGGCGCGTTGGGCCATGCCGCCGGAGAGTTGGTGCGGGTAGGCGTCGGCGAAGCCTTCGAGGTTGACCTTGGCGATGTGTTCATCCACCAACTGCTGCTTGGCCTGGGCGCTCAGGCGGTGGTTTTTCAGGGCCAGGGCGATGTTCTGGCTGACGGTCATCCATGGGAACAGACGATGGTCCTGGAACACGATGCCACGGTCGAGGCTGGTGCCGGTGACGGGTTGGCCGTCGAGGAGGATCTGGCCGCTGTAGTCGTTGTCCAGGCCGAGGATCAAGCGCAGCAAGGTGGATTTGCCGCAGCCGCTGGGGCCGACGATGCTGACGAACTCGCCGGGGGCGACCTTCAGGTCGATGCCGTCAAGCACGGGCAGGCGCTGGCCCTTGAGGTGGTAGTCCTTGCTCAGCCCTTTGATTTCAAGGGCGCCGGGCAGGGTGTGGGGTGTCAGGGAAACAATGTCCGGTGCGATTGCAGTCATGTCCAAGCCTTCCAGAATCAGGGGCGCCAGCGCAGCAGGTAGCGGCTCAGGCAGGTGAATAACAGGCTCATGCCGTAGCCCAGGGCGGCGATGCTGATCACGCACAGCAGGATGATCTCCATGCGCGCGCCGGCTTCGGCATTCATCATCAGGTTGCCCAGCCCGGGGCCGGCCGAGAGGAACAGTTCGCTGCCCACCGCCGTGACCCAGGCGAAGGCAATCGCTTGCAGCACGCCGGTACACAGGCTCGGCAGTGCCGATGGCAGCAGCACCAAGGCAAAGCGTTGGCGGCGACTGAGGACCAGGGCCTGGGCGACTTCGAGGTGGCGCGCATCCACCTGGCGCAAGCCTTCGAAGGTGTTGAGGGCCATCGGGTAGCTGGCGGCGAGGGCGATGATCAGCACCTTGGAGCTTTCGCCATTGCCGAACCACAACGCGATCAACGGAATCCAGGCCAGCATCGGCACTTGCCGCAGGCTATGGAACAGCGGTGCAATCAAGCGCTCGCCCCAGTTGGACAACGCCATGCTGGCGCCGATCAGGGTGCCGGCAAGCACGCCAAGCAACAGGCCCTGGCTGGTGCGCAGCAGGCTGGCGAGCAGGTTGGTCAGCAGCTCGCCGTTGCCGACGATCTCCACCAACCCGGCCGCCACCTGTGCCAACGGCACCACGGCGTACGCGCCGCTGGCGCCCTGGCGCGAGGCATATTCCCAGGCGGCCAGTAACAGTAGGGGCAGCAGCGCGCCACGGGCGTGGCGGAGCAGGCGTTTCATGGCGCCACCCGCGTCGGTTGCCAGCGCTGCAAGCGGCGCTCAAGGCGGCGCAGGGACCAGTCGAGGGCGAAGCCGACCAGGCCGGTGACGACGATACCGACCATGACCACGTCGATGCGCAACATCTGCCGCGCCATCTCGATCATCTGCCCCAGGCCGCTGTCGGCCGCCAGCAGTTCGGCGGCGATCAGCACCACCCAGGCGCGGGTCAGGCCGATGCGCAGGCCGGTGACAATCTGCGGCGTCACCGCTGGCAACGCCACCGCCCTGACCAGGCTCAGCCAGGGCAGGCGATACACCGCCGCCACTTCGAAATAGCTGCGGGGAATGCCCTTGACGCCCTGGCTGGTGGCCAATGCCAGCGGGAAAAACGCCGCCTCGGCAACGATGACGATTTTGAAGATTTCATCGATGCCGAACACCAGCACCAAGAGCGGAATCAAGGCCAGGCTGGGGATCTGCCGCAGGCTATGGAACAGCGGCCCGCAATAGGCTTCCACGGTTTTCGACAAGCCCATCAGCAAGCCGAACAGCAACCCGCTCGCGGCACCAATGCCCAGGCCCCAGCCCAGGCGGCCGAGGCTGGTGAACAAGTGGTCCAACAGCTCGCCGTTTTCCAGCAGCAGCGCAAAGGTGCGCCACACCTGGCCGGGCGGCACCAGCAACTGCCGGGGGAATACCCCGGCCGCTGCGACGCCGGCCCACAGGCCAAGCAAGGCCAGCGGCGAAATCAGCCAAGAGAGCCGGGACGCAAGCACCGGCAGTGAAGGTTGGGGCATGGGTACACTCTTATCAGTCTGCTTGAGGGCAATAGTGCAGCTTGTATGCCAAGGCCCAAGGCCCGGCAAACACGGGTGAAGGCGGGCAACCGCGCTGCTGCAAGGGCAACGCGTTGCTGGTGCACTGCTGCTACAGCAGCAGTCAGGCCGCGACGGGCACCTGGCGCCGCGCTGCATACCAAGCCAGCGCAATCACCAGGATCAGCAGCGCCCAACACACAAACAGCGGGCCGAGGCCGATCAGGTAACTGATCACACCGCCCGCCATCGCGCCGACAAAACCGCCGGCCATGGAGGCGAGCTGGAACAGCCCCGACACCTTGCTCTTGTCCTGCACCTGCTGGCTGAGTTGGTTCATGTTCAGCAGGTGCAACGCAGCGGCCGCAAGGCTCAGCAGAACCCCCGCCAGGGCCAGCCAGACAAAGTCCCGACTCAGCCCGATCAGCAGCAGCGCCGCGATGCCGAACACCAGGCTCAAGCCATAGGCCAAGCTCTGGCTGAGATGGCGCAGCAAGTAGCCCAGGCCAAACAGCGCCAGCACCGCGCCAACCCCTTCGATCACCACCAACGCCACCGCACGGTCCTGGGACAAGCCCGCCTCCTGTAGCGCAAAGAGGATGATGAAGGTGCTGAACACCGAGGTGCTCGCGCTGTTGAGCGCCTCCATGGCGCACGGCTCGCGGATCTCCCGATGCGCCAGCAGCTCACGGGCTTCGCTGAACATGGCCGCCAGGTTGAGCGCAGGCGCGCGCTCGCTCGGCGGTTCACCTTCCCAGAAGCTCAGGCTGTACACCGCCATCGCGCCAAAGCACAGGCTGATCAGCACAAAGGCCCAGTGAAACTGGCCCTCACCGCTGAACTGGTTGCCCAGCAGCGGCCCCAGCAAGCCCAGGCCCAGGGTCAAGGCGCCGCGATACCAGCCGGCTTTGCTCAGGCCCAGGTGCTTGAGTTCGCGCAGGAAGGCGCTGTTCATTGCCACGATGCGAAACGGAATGAACAAGCCGATCAGCCACTGCGCCAGCGCCAGCCACAGCCAACCGCTGAACAGTGGGATCAGCAGGTTGACCAGCATCGGGCCAAGGCTCGACACAAAATAGATCGGCTTGGCGCCATAACGGGCGATCACGAAACCCGCAGGCAGGGTGAGAAACACCATCCCTAAAGATTCCATGGCCGAGATGATCCCCACCTGCATGGCGTTCGCCCCCAGCGACAGGGCGTACAAGGTGGTGACGATCTTGGCCATGCCGATGGTGGCGCCACTGAACGTGGCCAGCAGCATGAAGTTGACCAGGAAACCCGGGCGCGAGGTCTTCACGGGCATCCTCAGAACTTCGCCGTCACGGTCACACCGGCGGTGCGCGGGTCACCGAACGACGCCCAATACGGCGCGCTGCCACGGTTGAGGGAAATGCCGTGGTTCTGGTACTGCTTGTCGGTGAGGTTATTGACGAAGCCGGTGATGTTGTACTTCTCATCGGCGGTGGTGTAGCTCAGGTGCGCATTGCTGACGGTGTAGCCGCCCTGGTTGAGCCAGGTCCACTGCGACTGCTGGTACGCCGAGATGAAGTACTCCTTGCTTTGGTAACGCAGGTCGCCGCCCAGGACCAGGGCGCCGGGAATATCCAGTGGGAAGCGGTAGTCGGCACCCAGCGCGTAGGTGTGGCGTGGCGCGCGGATAAAGCTGTTGCCCTTCCACAGGTCGCCAGTGAACTCGCTGGAAAATACCGAGGCGGCCAATTGCAGGTGCAGGTTGTCGGTGGCCTGGGCTTCCAGTTCGAACTCGGCGCCGCGCGCCGTGCCTTCGGCGCCGTTGGTGAGCAACGACACCAGGCTGCCGCTGGCGGTGGTGGTGGTAGCGCTGACCTGCATGTCCTTGTAGTCGTAGTAGAAGACGTTGGCGTTGGCGTGCACCCGACCATTGAGCCACTCGGACTTGAGCCCCAGTTCATAGGAATTGAGGGTCTCCGGCTGCACCGTACTCAACTGCTCCAGGCTGCTGGACAACCCGGTGTTGAACGCCCCCGAGCGGAAGCCCTTGGCATAACGGGCATACACCCGCAGGTTGTCGTTGATGCGGTATTCCGGGGTCAGGTCGTAGGTCACCGCGCTCCAGGTCTTGTTGCGCTTGGCATTACCGTTGGTAGTGATGCCGGCGCCGGTCACGTCCACCGGGTTTTGCAGGGAGCCTGAATCCCACCAGTCGCCGTTGAAGTTGCTGCCGGTGGTTTGCACCAGGTCCAGGTCGATGGCTTTTTTCTCGCGGGTCCAGCGCAGGCCGCCGGTGACGGTGAACTGGTCGGTGAAGTCGTAGGCGAGGTTGCCGAACAGTGCGTAGCTAGTGTTTTTATGGCTGAACGAGGTGCCGGTGTAGCTGGCCTCAGACGCGCCTTCATCCGGTAAGGCCGAGGTGGCGCCAGCGCTTTGCAGGTCTTCGTGGAAGAAGTGCGTGCCGAGGATCCAGCGCAGGGTTTCGCTGGTGGGCGAGGCAACACGGAATTCCTGGGAGTACTGGCGCCAGCGGTTGTTGGTGTAGTTGCGCCCGCTTTCTACCGGCGACAGGTCGTCATCGCTGATGCTGCGTTGCTTGGTTTCGTCGTAGGCGCTGATCGAGGTGAGGCGGTAGTCGCCCAGGTCGTAGTTGAGGGTTAGCGCGGTGCCGGCGTGCTCGATCTTCGATTTATTGTCGACGTTGCTGTCGATGTAACGCCGGTCCGGGTTGCTGCGGTTATAGCCGCCCAGCCACGGGAAGCGGCCCACCGGTAACAGACCTGCTGCGGTGCCGCGTGTCTGGCTGTCGTGCAGGGTCCACAGTGCGGTGAGGTCGGGGTTGAGCTTGGCGAGGAATTGCAGGCGCACGGCTTTGTTGTCGACGCGGTCGTAATCCTTGTCGTCGTAGACGTTCTTGATAAAGCCGTCGCGTTCCTTGGAATACAGCGACACGCGCGCGGCCAGGCGGTCTTCCACCAGGGTGCCGCCGATAGCGCCATTGACGATTTTTTCGTTCTTGCTGCCGTAGCCAAGGGTGGCGTAGCCGTCGTTCTCAAAGGTCGGCTTTTTGGTCAGGATGTTCACCGCGCCACCGGTGGTGTTCTTGCCATAGAGCGTGCCTTGCGGGCCGCGCAGGATTTCGATGCGGTCCAGGTCGAACAGCGGGTCGCCGCCCGCCAGCGGCGCGTTGAGGTACACATCGTCGACGTACACGCCCACCGGGAACACCGTGGCGGCGCCCTGGTCGCCGGTGCCCACGCCACGAATGTACCAGCGCGGTCGTGCATCGCCGTCCGGGTTGTTGGCCTGGGCGTTGGGCACGAACTTGAGGGCCTTGCCGATGTAGTCGGTGCCGGTCTGGCCGAGGCTTTCGCCGGACACGGCGCTGACCGCGTTGGCGATGTCCTGCACGCTTTCTTCGCGGCGCTGGGCGGTGACCGTCACCGATTTGAGGGTGGGCGCGCTGTCGTCGGCGGCGGGCGTTTGTTCCTGCGCCAATACGGGCAGGCTGTGCAGCGTGCCGGTCAATGCCGTGGCCAGCCATAGGCTGTGGGTGATCCTGTTGATGCGGTACATAACCCCTCCGAAAGTAATGGTGCTGGTACTTTTCGGTCTGCTTAAGTTGTCTTTTAAGTGCGCTGCAAACCTTGAAAGCTACAGCTCTATAGCAGGGCCTGTGCCAAGTTTTATGTTGTTGATATATATGGTTTTTATTCGGGTTTGCGCAGGGTGTTGCTGCCCCAGCAGCAGCCGGTCAGCAAGGGGCTGTTTACGGGTGAGCAGGCGGGTTTTTCCCGGGGCGAAAAAAAGGCCGGCAAGCCGGCCAAGGTGCGCGTCATGAAACTAGACAGACAAGCGTGAAGTGGCACCGAGGACACTTTCCAGCACGCTGAAATCAATCCAGTCACGCACATCGAAACGCCGTGGGATGAACTGCCAGCGATGGAGAAAATCGGTGAAGTCCTGCAACGCCAGGATCGACTGTTCATCAAGCATGGTGCGCAGGCGCCGATGGGCATCTTCGCCATAGGCCGTGGCCACCCAGTACTCGCTGGTGTTGAGTTCGCGGGCGAGGAACTGGCGGGTTTTCTCGGGATTGGCCCAGGCCCATTGCTCGGCGCGCAGCACGCAGTCGACGATGGTTTTCGCGGCGTCGAAGTGATGCTCGCGCAAATGCCCGTCCACGGTGAGTGTGCGCGGCGTGCCGTTGTTGGAGCGGATCATCGGGTCGGGGTGGGAGCCGGTGTCGATCACCACATGCAGGCCGAACTCGGCAGCCAGTTGCACGGCGTGGGCGCCCTTGAGAAAGATCGCGTCGATGTCGCCGCGCAGCAGGCCGATCAGTTCATTGTTGCGCCGTTGCGCGCGGTTGAAGCCGAACGACACCTGGGCGCCGTGGACGTGGCGCATCTGTTCATCGCTGTAAGTGCCGCCGTAGGGGTAGTCCACCAGGTCCACGTCGCTGACGCTCATGCCTTCCAGCTTCAGCGCGTTCTCCAGGCCGCGCAGGGCTTGGGCGCGGGTGAAGTCGATCTGCACGTTGGCCCACTTGGGGATGCCGAAGCGGCGGTGCTTGAGGTCGCGTACGGTTTTCACCCCGCTTTCGACGGTGGTCAGGATCAGCTGCACTTCATCGCTCCACGACAACCCCAGCAGGCGCGTGTCGCCGCCATTGGCATAGGCCCAGATCGCCGGGATGTTGCCGCCGTGGCGCACGGAGTTGGGCAGGTGATGGTCGTAGTGGGCTTCGCGGATGTCGCGTTCGCTGGATTCGCGCAAGGCCTGGATATTGGTGCCCGAAGGCAGGAACGCTTCGGCCAGGCGCCCGGATTCCACGGCGATGCCGAGGCCGGTCGGCACCGGGCTGTGGGTGTACCAGAGGGTATCGAGAGAAGGTGTGCTCATGGTCATCCTGTTCAGCGCGAAGGGCGGTCTTGCACCAGTGGCAATACTTCCTGGCCGATGCGCAGGGCTTCTTCCAGGTGTGGGTTGCTGGCGAGGATAAAGGTCGAGAAGCCCGCGTCACGGTACTCGGCCAGGCGTTCGGCGACGTTTTCATGGCTGCCCACCAGGCCCACGGTGGGGCCGGGCTTGGCCTTGGCAAAACCGGCCCACAGGTTGGGGCCGATGATCAGGTCTTCAAAGCGGTCGACATTCTGGTGGTACGCGGTCTGGCGTGCGGCGCCCACCGAATCCGAGCCGCCAACAAAGGCCTTGGCCTCGCTGCTGCCGCGATTGCCCACGGCGTCGAACTGGCGACGCAGGTCGCGCCAGGCGGCTTCTTCGGTTTCCCGGGCGAACAGGTCCACGCGCAGGCCGAAGCGCACTTCGCGGCCTTGTTGCGCGGCGCGTTCGCGCACCCGGTCCATGTGCGGCTGGAGTTTGTCCAACGGCTCGGCCCAGTTCAGGTACACGTCGGCGTGTTTGGCGGCGACGTCCAGCGCCGGCTCGGAAAAGCCGGAAAAGTACACGCCGGGTTTGCGTTCGGCGCGCAGGCCAGGGGGCAGCGAGCCGTTCTCCAGCTGGTAGACCTGGCCTTCATAGGAAAACTGCTCGTGCTCCCACAGGCCCTGGATGATGTCGAGGAACTCGCCGGTGCGCCGGTAACGCTGGTCATGGTCGAGGAAGTCGCCCTGGGCGCGCTGGCTGGCCGGGTTGCCGCCGGTGATGATGTTCCAGTCCAGGCGCCCGTGGCTCAGGTGTTGCAGGATCGCGGCCTGCTGCGCGGCGTAGGCGGGCAGGGTCCAGGTGGCCTGGAACGCCACCAGGAAACGGATGCGCCGGGTCTCGCGGGCCAGCGCGGCAGCGACAATCCACGGCTCCGGGCCGGTGGGCAACAACGCGCCCTCGAAACCGGCCAGCTCGGCGGCCTTGGCCACCTGCGCGATGTAGTCGATATAGGTGAAGCCATCCGGCTCACCGTTGGGCCGATAGCCTGGCGCGATATGCCCAGGGCTGCGGTTGAAGCTACCGCGATTGTGCAGGTCTGTACTCAGTTGCTGGCCGTCGGTGCCCAGGGGCAACCGCCAGAAAAACTCCGTGCTCATACAGGCTCCCGAAAAGAAATGGAAAACGTTGCAGAGGCTGATAGCAACGCCCATGCCAGTCCCCCGGGGCAGCGTAATTGCGGGCGCGACCCGGCTACGCGCGGCGCCGGGTGCTGCTGTGGCAGCAGTCGGTCAGCAGTGGTTGCTGGGGAGACAACATCCTTACGGTGCCAATGCCCCGGATCACGGGCCTGTGGCGGCTGGCACAACTCGTGCTGAGAGGAGGAACAACCTTTCCCTGATTCTGGAGTCCGTCAGATGAGCCAGCCTGCCCCGTTGAGTGAAGCCCTGCTGCACCAGGTCGAACAGACCAAGCGCGATACCGCGAAGATTTTCAAGGTGCTCAAGGACACCCGTACCTTGACCGCCACCAACACCTTCCAGGCCCATGTACGGGTGCCGGGCAGCGACTTGCTGATCGTCGTGGCCACGCCCGGCCCGTGGGACGATGACCAGAGCATCCGTGCGGTGGTCGCCAGCTACGACGGCGTGGTGCATCTGGACGAACACCTGGCGCCGGGCCAGCCGTTGAGCGCCAGCCGCCAGGGCGGCGGTGGCCGACGCTATGCGGCGACCTTTCGCGGCGCGCCGCAAGTCAACGTGGTGATCCATGTACACACGCCGTACTTGGGTGGGTATGCGGCAGCGCATCGTGTGTTCCCGCTCAACTACGCCGCTGCGCAACGGGTGACGCTGGCCCGCGAGCTGCCGGTGTACATAGACCGGCGTCAGCCCGAATCCGAGTACATCCTCGACGTACTCGCCGCCAACCCGCACACGCCAGCGGTACTGGAAGCCAATGGCGGCGCGACGTTCTTCGGGCCGAACCTGCTGCAATCGGCTGAATGGATCCTGCTGTTTGAAGAGGGCGCTTACTTCCAGGCACTGGGGGAAAACCTCGGCGGCGTGCAGCCGTTTGGCGAGGGTGTGCTGGAGCAGCAGTGGCGCATGACCGGGTTGTGGGAGCAGGGCCGCACTTTACTCGAGTCTGCATCGCGGCCGGCCTAACGCCTCGGGGGTAACAATAGAGGGTTATCGTCACCGCCGCAGGGTGAACCTAGACTCGCCGCACGTTCTTCACTCGACAATTGAGAGTAAAAACATGCGTTTACGAGATCTGGGTATCACCATCGGCGACGGCCAGCCGGGTGCGTTCAACGCCATCACCGACGTGCCCGGCGTGCGCGTCGGTCATCACACCCTCAATGCCGAGCACGCCGACCGTTCCATGCACACCGGCGTGACCGTCATCGAGCCGCGTGCGGTTGCCGCGCACCTGGCGCCGTGTTTTGCCGGTGTGCATGTGTTGAATGGCAACGGCGACGCCACGGGCCTGGAGTGGATTCGCGAAGCCGGCCTGTTGACCACGCCCATCGCCTACACCAATACCCACAGCGTCGGCGTGGTGCGTGATGCGCTGGTCGCCGCCGAGCGTGAGATGGGCCAGCAGCACACCTACTGGTGCATGCCCGTGGTGCTGGAGACCTACGACGGCATCCTCAGTGATATCTGGGACCAGCACGTGACGGCCGAGCATGTCCACGCGGCGCTGGCTGATGCCCGTAGCGGACCGGTGCAGGAGGGTTGTGTGGGCGGTGGCACCGGCATGATCTGCCATGAGTTCAAGGGCGGCATCGGTACGTCGTCACGGGTGTTGAGCGACGAGGAGGGCGGTTGGACCGTCGGCGTGCTGGTGCAGGCCAACTACGGCGCGCGCGGCGCATTGCGGGTGGCGGGTTACCCGGTTGGCAGCGTGTTGAAGGATGTGCCTTCACCCTATGACGGCCCGGTGAAAGTCGGCGTGCCTGGCATGGGTTCCATCGTGATTACCCTGGCGACGGATGCGCCGTTATTGCCGCACCAATGCACACGCCTGGCGCAGCGCGCGAGCATCGGCTTGGCACGGGTGGGTGGCGGCACCGAAGACGACAGTGGCGATATTTTTATCGCGTTCTCGGTGGGCAACAGCGGGTTGCCGGTGGCCGACCTGGGGCAGCCCGGGCCGCCGACGACGGCGTTGCAGATGGTCAACAACGACTATATTTCGGCGTTGTTTGTCGCGGCGGCGGACGCGGTTGAAGAAGCGATCCTCAACGCCATGCTGGCCGCCAACGACCTGAGCGGCCGGGGCAAGACCGCGCTGGCCCTCAAGCCCGAGCAACTGCTGGCGGCGCTGAAACAGGTCGGCTGGGCGCCTCACTCCTGAGCTTGCAGGAACAACAGGAACAGCTCGGACTGGGACTTGATCCCCAGCTTGTTGTACAGGTGTCGGCGGTGCACCTTCACCGTTTCGGCAGAGATCGCCAGCTTGCGGGCGATCTCTTTGTTCGAGCAGCCACTGAGCATCAACTGGGCCACTTCGGTTTCGCGACTGGTCAAGGTTGAGCTGATGTGCAGCCCGGGGGAGTCCACGCGTTCCTGCCAGTCTGTGGCGGGTTCTGGTGCGCGCTTGAAGCCCTGTTCAAACCCACAACGCTGGCGCATCAGCCCGGCGACCCAAGGCTGGATCAACCCGAGCAACGCGAAGTGTTCGTGGCTGAAGCGTGTGCTGCTACCGAGGGACAGGCTCAGGGTGCGCTCCGCGTCGAGTTGCACATTGAAGTGGATCTCGTCGGCGACGATGTTGAGGCGGAAGTAGCGCTGGTAATAATCGGTCTGCTCAAAGCATTCCGGTGCCACGTCATCCAACTGGAACAAGCCGCTTTGCGGCGCTTCACGATTGGCCAGGTAAAACGGGTCGAGCAAGTACAAGCCTTTGAGATAGTCCTGGAACAGCGAGTCGCTGGCGCTTTCCTGTGCCGGCGATTCGGCCAGCAGCTGCGGGCGCCCTGCGCTGAAAATCAACACCACCCAGTTGTCCATCGGCACATAACGCCCGAGCAGGCGCGTGAGTGACGTCCAGAAATTCGGTTGGTCCAGTGTTTCGATCAACCGGCCGACGGCGTCATGCCAGGCCAGGTCCTGCAAGGTCAGGTGCATCTCGCTACCCATTCGGGGTTACCCCATCGAAGTGATTTTGTGCCATGGGGGTACGGCCCATACTCGTTGCCAGCTTACTGTGCACAAGGATCCACGATGAAGATCGAACTCATGCAACTGGCCGGCCGTGACGGCGACACTGCTTATAACCTGCGACGCGCCCTGGAAGCCATCGCCACGTGTGGCACGGACACCGACCTGCTGGTGTTTCCCGAGACCCATCTGATGGGCTTCGTCGCCGGCGAACAATTGGCCGAGGTGGCGCAGCCCCTTGACGGCCCGGCGTTGCGTGCAATCGAGCAGGCGGTGCGCGAGCGTGGTGTGTCGGTGGTCATTGGCCTGGTCGAGAGCGATGCCGGCGTGCACTACAACACCTCGGTGCTGGTCACGCCCGAGGGCATCGCGTTGCGTTATCGCAAGACCCACCTATGGCCTTCCGAGCGCGGCGACATTACTCCGGGCGACCGTTTTGTCACGGCGCTGTGGAAGGGCATCCGCGTCGGCATCCTGATTTGCTACGACATCGAACTGCCGGAAACAGCCCGTGCCCTGGCGCAGTTGGGGGCCGAGCTGATCATCGTCACCAACGGCAATATGGACCCCTATGCTCCCGTGCACCGCACCGCCATCATGGCCCGCGCCCAGGAAAACCAGGTGTTCAGCGTGATGGTCAACCGCGTCGGCGAGGGCGACGACGGCCTGGTTTTCGCTGGCGGCAGTGCCGTGGTTGATCCGTTCGGCCGCGTGTTGTTCGAGGCGGGGCGCGACGAAACCCGCCAGGTCGTCACCCTGGACATGACACAACTCGACGCCGCCCGCGCGGACTACCACTACCTCAATGATCGCCGCCTGTACCTGAGCGGCGAAAGCGTGCAACACGCCGATGGACGCCGGGAGCTGCTGCTGCGCTGATCGATCTTCCCCAACCAAAACAATAATCGGGCGGCAACGCCCTGGAGTGCTCGATGATCCTGACTCGATACGTACGATGGGGCCTGGCCTGCTTGATCAGTGGCGCAGTGACCTGCGCCCAGGCAGAAGAACCGAAGGTCAATATCTACAACTGGTATGACTTCATCGCCCCCGACACGCTGAAAACCTTCCAGGCGCAGACGGGCATACACAGCGCGTATGACGTGTTCGACAACAGTGAAGTCATGCAGAGCAAACTCATGGCCGGCCGCAGCGGCTACGACGTGGTGGTGGCCACCGGCGACCTGCTGCCCAACCTGATCAAGGCGGGCGTGCTCAAGGAGCTGGATCGCGCGCAGTTGCCCAACGCAACCCACCTTGATCCGGCCATCCTGGCCAAGGTGCAGAGCAACGACCCCGGCAATCGCTACGCCGTGCCGTACCTGTGGGGCACCACGGGCATTGGCTACGACGTGGAAAAAGTCCGCGCCATCCTCGGCGCCGACGCACCGGTCAACTCCTGGGACCTGATCTTCCAAGAGGAAAACCTCGCCAAGCTGGACACCTGCGGCGTGGCCATGCTGGATGCGCCGGGTGAAATCATCCCCATCGCCCTGCATTACCTGGGCCTGCCCTACAACAGCCAGAACCCGGACGACTACCAGAAAGCCCAGGCACTGCTGCTGAAACTGCGCCCGCACATCCGCTACTTCGACTCATCGCGCTTCATCACTGACCTCGCCAATGGCAACATCTGCGCCGTTGTCGGCTGGGCCGGCGGCGTGATGGACGCCAAGAAAGCCGCCGATGCAGCCGGCAGTGGCCGCCACATTCAATACAGCATCCCCAAGGAAGGCGCGCCGGTGTGGGTCGAAAGCCTGGTGCTGCTCAACGATGCACCGAACCCCCAGCAGGGGCTGGCGTTTATCGACTATATGCTGCGCCCGCAGGTGATTGCGCAGACGTCCAATTACTTGAGTTATGCCAATGCGAACAAGGACGCCACGGCGTTGTTGGAGGAGCGGGTGCGGGATAATCCTGGGGTGTATCCGGCGAAATTGGTGTTGGATACGCTGTTTCCGCTGGAGCCGCTGCCGCTCAAGTTGGAGCGGGTGCGGACGCGGGTTTGGAGTAAGGTGAAGAGTGGGACGTAAGGTGTGGGGTGCCTGCTCGGTGCCCGATACTACAAGCTGTCAGGATCCCCAAAAAACATCTGGATCCGCGACCTTAACCACCTTTCCCCCGGGTCATTATCCTGCGACCCACGCCACGCCATATGCAACTCAAACGAGCGCACCGGCAACGGCGGTTCTTCCGCGCGCAAGCCGCCCGCAGCCGTCAGGGCTTCGGCGGCATAGTCCGGCACGATGGCGACAATATCCGTGCCCGCCAGCAACGTACCCAGGCCGTTGAACTGCGGTACGGCCAGTACCACGTGGCGTTTGCGGTCGAGTTTTTCCAGTTCTTCGTCGATAAAACCGCTCAAGTCGCCGGCAAATGACACCAGTGCATGGGGGCGGGCGCAGAAGTCGTCGAGGCTCAGGCTGCCCGGCACGCTGTCGGCGCGCAGCAGTTTGGGCACGCTGCGGCGCAGCAGCTTGCGCTTGGCGTTGGCCGGCAGGTCGGCGGTGTAGCTGACGCCGATGGAAATTTCGCCGGAGGCCAGCAGGCCGGGCATGAGGATGTAGTTGACGCGGCGCACCACCAGCACGATGCCGGGGGCTTCGGCGCGCAGGCGCTTGAGCAGTTGGGGCAGCAGGGCGAATTCAACGTCGTCGGACAGGCCGATACGGAATACCGCAGTGCTGGTGGCCGGGTCGAAGTCGGCGGCACGGCTGACGGCGGTGGAAATCGAGTCCAGGGCCGGGGAGAGCAGGGCGAAGATTTCCACGGCGCGGGCCGACGGTTCCATGCTGCGGCCGGTGCGCACGAACAGTGGGTCATCGAACAGCCCGCGTAGGCGCGACAACGCCGCGCTGATCGCCGGTTGGCCGAGGAAAAGTTTCTCGGCGGCGCGGGTCACGCTGCGCTCGTGCATCAAGGTTTCGAATACGATCAAGAGGTTAAGGTCGACACGACGCAGGTCGTTACGGTTCATCTTGTGTCCTGGATGAGTCAGCGAGCTTGACGAGAGCGGCCATGAAAGAACCCCTTGGATTCGATTAGAAAAGCATGACCGGCATGAATCTTACGGGGAAAGGCTGGTACTCTGCACCGGCTAATTGAGTTTTCCTACGTTAGCCGGGGTCTTTTCCTCGGGAGCGGAATCAATGACAGGCATGTCGACTATTAATGGTGACCTGTGGTCTTACCGGGAAAGCCCAGATAGAGTTCATGGCATTAGAGGTTACTTTGACGAGGTTTGCGATGTCCCGCACGATCCGTTTTCACAAGTTTGGTCCGGCCGAGGTGCTCAAGTGCGAAGAGCATGTAGCCGCGCAGCCCGCACCGGGCGAAGTGCAGGTGCGTGTCGAAGCGATCGGCATCAGTTGGTACGACATTCTGTGGCGCCAGAACCTGGCGTCGTCTCATGCGCGCCTGCCGTCCGGCCTTGGCCATGAGATGGCCGGGGTGGTTGTCGCCCTGGGCGAAGGCGTGGATGACTTGGCAGTGGGCGATAAAGTCGCCAGTTTTCCGGCCGAGAGCCCTAATGATTACCCGGTGTATGGCGAGCTGATCGTCTTGCCCCGTTCGGCCCTGACCCGTTACCCGGACGTCTTGAGCCCGATCGAAGCCAGTGTGCATTACACCCCGCTGTTGATCGCCTACTTTGCCTATGTGGATCTGGCGCGGGTCAAACCCGGCCAGTTTGCCCTGGTGACGGACGCGAGCCACTGCGCTGGCCCGTCCTTTGTGCAGCTGGGCAAGGCCCTGGGTGTACGGGTGATTGCGGCCACCAAGGACAGCGCAGAGCGCGAGTATTTACTGTCGCTCGGCGCAGAAAAAGTCATCGTCACCGAAGAACAGGACCTGCTTATGCAGATCAACAAGTTCACCGATAACCGCGGCGTGGACGTGGTGTTCGATGGCTTGGGTGGCCCGCAGATGTCGTTGCTTGGCGATGTGCTGGCCCCGCGTGGCAGCCTGGTGCTGTATGGCTTGCAGGGCGGCAACCAGACGCCATTCCCGGCGTGTGCAGCGTTCCAGAAGAACATTCAGTTCTTTGTGCACTGTATCGGTAACTTCACCGGCAAACCGGAACTGGGCATCACCCAGGACCACGTGGCCTTGCAGCGCGCCTTGCGTGATATCAACCAGCTCACCGCCGACCGCGTGCTGGTGCCGCTGAAAACCACGGTATTTGCGTTCAGCCAATTTGTCGAAGCGCACCGCTACATGGACGAATGCCCGTGTCGTGAGCGTGTTGCGTTGCAGGTTGAAGCTGTTTGAGCTGTAGGAGTATTCGTAAATGAATGCACCAACATCCAAATGGATGGGGTAAATGCGCCATTTGACAGGGCTTAACCCGTTCCCTGGTTGAGCCGCTGTTCGGGCCCCAAGCCCCGCAAACAATACCTTTGTCCCTGACGCCGCACTGAATTTCAGTGCGGCGTTGTTGTGTGGGCGAAAACAAAGTCCTGGCAGCTTTTCATCTGCGCTGGTTTCGGACGATTTTCTGTATCTGTTAATCATTATTCGAGCGCCGATAATTGTGGCCTCACTGTCATCTCAAGGATTGAGCGATGATTGAATATCTGACATTTACACTTGGCGCTGCTGGTACTAAGCAGATTGCTACTCTGTGTGCCCATAGCCTTACAAGGGTTCCGCTAATACGGTTGATTTATATACGTCGGACGCGTCTTTAAATTCCCGGTTAAAGGGGTGTAGGAGGTTGTCGGAGCATTCCTAGGTGTGGCGGAAACACAAGCCTAGGCTAGCGCGTCAGCCTTTCGCAGCGGCATGGCGACCAAGTGAATGGATGCTCGCTTGCGATGCTTTTGTTGCAAGGTGCTAGTGTTTGTTAGTCGAAATGCCGAGCAATAAACGTCAAACCTACAGATGTAATGGGTCGAGCGAGTGCTAATAAGTAATTGCTTGAAACTGATATTTCAACTTGGGTAGTAGAACTATGAGCGCAATTCACGAACAAGCCATGAACTATGTTTACCAACAAGTTCTGCAACGTTTGATTGGGCACTTTTCGCGCGTCGAACGTACCGCACTGCAATTGCTGATTCAGCGGATCGTGGTGGCGGCAGGCGGGATGGAGCAAGTGGGGAATTACAAGGTACTGGTCGCCCATGGTGGTGGTGAAGTCAGCACCTACACACTGGCGCTGCTGCGTGCAGCGCAATTGTCGATTGCCGGCCGGGCGCCCAAGACCTTTCATTTGCGGGTCGCGACATTGCGCCACGCGGGCATGACGCAAGCCACGCTTGATACCCTCCAGCAGGGCTACAGCGCGTTGTTTTTCCATGACGATCCGCGGGTGGAACTGCTGATGGTGGAAAACCAGGAAGTCTTGCCCTTTAACCACCAGCGGCCCGCATCAAGTGCCGGGCGGGAAGTCAGCCAGCGAGCCATGTTGATGATCGGGCATCTGACGTCCGGGGACGTTCGCGCCACGCTGCGCAATGACACCTACCTGTCCCTCGGTGACTTCTACCAGCGCGTCACTACCTGGAATGGCGGGGTCCATGCGCTGGTCAGTGGGGATTCACCGCGTAAACAGGGCCAATACCTGGCGTGGCTGAAAAAGAACGCCTTGAAGGCTGGCGTTGCCATGCCTCCCGGAAAGCCGATATCGCTCAATGGGCTGTTTGCACGCATGGAAGAGTGGAGCGTCGGATGCTATCGCGACCTCTATGGTGAGCAGTACGTGGCCAATGAGAGCCCAGGACGAGGGGGACACCGGCATCTGGCCTACATCGGCATTGCCGATCTACTCGGCGAGGTGGACCCAGGGTCGACGCCGTTGCTGACTGAATTTCTGGCCCGCAAACCGGACCCACTCAGCTTTCATTTCAGCCATCCAGACTTTCCCAATCCACTGCTGATGGCTCATCTGTGTGGATTGCAGGCCCAGTGCCTGCGCGAACTTTCCTACGAAGATGGGGTTGAAGGATTTGTCCGCCAGGCACAGGACTACATGTGTCATCGAAGAATCCCTGAGCACTTGATTGCCGGGGCGAGCAGTCAGGATGGGCGAGTGTTGTCGGCGACCTATGCCCAGGAGTTCTTCGGACTGGAGGAGGGGCAACTGACGTGCCTGCTTTACTCACCTTTCATTCACCATGGCGAGCGGTTGGAAGGCTACCTGCGCCAATGTCACCCGGGCATGCTGGTCGCGCTGCCGGAGCTGCACAAGGTGTTGCAAGGCAAGTCGGCCGCGGAAATGCTGCAACAGTGGGTGACCGACACCAGCGGGCTGCCTCTGCCGTTGCTTCAGCACTTGTATCGCAAGCGCCCCTTGTCGATCGATCACAGCGCCGGTGCACGCAGCCGGCGTAGCCTGCGCTCACTGGGCGGCGTCGAAGTGCGCTCGTTTCAGTTGTCCGGGCGCTGAGGCGTGTCTGGATTACGTCACGCGGATGTGTCGCAATGAACTTGCGGGGGGAGCGGCAGGCGGACTTTGCCTATCAGGCGGTGTACCGCTACATGATCAACCTGATCAACGAAGTCAGCCTGGAGACACCCGTCAGGCTGCCGTCCCTGCGGCAGCTGTCGACACGCTTGCGCGTGTCCATCTCTACGATCCAGTACGCGTATTCGTTGCTGGAAAAGGAGGGCCGGGTCTATTCCGTGGCCAAGTCCGGGTACTTTGCCTGGCCCGTGGCCGGCAACCCGCTGATGGCATCCACGGGCGATCTGCTGGAAAGACTCTACGCAGCGGCGCGGCGCCCGAGAATGGTGGTGCTCAGTGGCGACGAGCCGGCGTTGCTGGCGACGCTGGACGGCACGCTGCTGATGTTGGAGCGCCAACTGGTACGCCGTTACCCGCGTCACCTGCAACCGTGGTCGCAACCCTGCGGCGTCTGGGAACTACGGGCGGCGTTGGCGGCACGCTACACCTCATCGCCCACCCGGTGCTGGCAGGCCGATGAGGTGTATGTCGGCGCGGATCTGCAGGGCGTACTGGAAATCCTCATTGATGTATTGGGCCTCAAGGGCACCACGTTGCTTGTCGAGTCGCCCTGCGACTGGCTGATCCTGCGCTTGTTGCAGGCCGCCGGCGTGCGCGTGCTCGAACTGCCGTGGCAGGTCGATGGCGGTTTGGACGTGCTGACATTCGAGCGGCTCTTGCGCGATGAACCGGTGCACGTCGTGTTGCTGTCATCGGTGGCCAGCCTGCCGTCCGGGGCGGCGCTATCAATGCCCGAGCGTTTGCAGGTGGCGCATCTGCTGGACCAGCACGGCTGCTGGTTGCTGGAGAACGACACCTTTGGCGAACTGGTCTTCGGCCCCCGCCTGCCCGCGCTACGTAACCTGGTCAATCCTGAGCGGCTGATCGTGTTTTCATCGTTCGAAAAGACCCTCGGTGCCGAAGCGCCCTACGGCTATGTGTTATCCCGCCACTTGAGCAGTGAACTGCAACGTCAATTCCTGCTGCGCGCATTTCGCCTGTCATCAATCCGCCAGCGCGCCATTGCGCGGCTTTACCAGAGCGGGCGTTTCGACCAACACCTGCGCACGTTGCGCCAGCGTCTTCAGGAACAAACCGATGCCATGAGCCAGCGCCTGGATGCGCGCCTTGAGGGGCGTGTGAGCTACCGGATGCCGACCGCCGGGGCGAGCTTTTGGCTGCAATCGGTGGCGCTGGTGGACATGCGCCAGGTGTTTCAGCGCATGGTGGCTCAACAGGTGGTGATTGCGCCGGGTGAGTTGTTCAGCCTCGGCGGCCTGCATCAGCAGCATGTGCGAGTGAGCCACGCCTTCAATGGGCATCCAAACCTGGATGCGGCCTTGGACGCATTGGCCGACGCATTGCATCAGTCGCAGCTTGGCTAGGCTGATGATTGTGTGAAATTTCTACTTCTTCTATGGGATAGATACCATCGCGCAGTAGTCCAACTCCCAGTAAACTGCCATTTTTTCCGAATCCTTCTTTCTGAGGTTTATGCATGACAATCAGTCCTTTTGCGGGCAAGCCGGCGCCAGCCCAGTTGCTGGTGGATATCCCGCGACTGGTCACGGCCTATTACACCGGCCAGCCTGATGCAGCGATCTCCACTCAACGTGTCGCTTTTGGCACTTCCGGGCACCGTGGCAGCTCATTCGAACTGAGCTTCAACGAATGGCATGTGCTCGCTATCAGCCAGGCCATTTGCCTGTACCGTGAAGCACAGGGCATCAACGGCCCGTTGTTCGTCGGCCTCGACACCCACGCGCTCTCGACGCCGGCCGGCGCCAGCGCCCTGGAAGTGCTCGCCGCCAACGGCGTCCATGTGATGCTGGCCGAAGGCGACGAATACACGCCGACGCCGGCCATTTCCCACGCCATCATCTGCTACAACCGCGGCCGTACCACTGGCCTGGCTGACGGCATTGTCATTACGCCATCCCACAACCCGCCGCAAAGTGGTGGCTACAAGTACAACCCGCCCAACGGCGGCCCAGCCGATACCCACGTCACCAAGTGGATCGAAGCCAAGGCCAACGAACTGCTGGCCAACAAGCTGGCTGGGGTCAAGCGCATCACCTACGCCCAGGCGCTCAAGGCCGACACCACCCATCGCCATGACTACCTCAACAGCTACGTTGCCGACCTGATCAATGTGATCGACATGGACGCCATCCGCAGCGCCGACCTGCGCCTGGGCGTGGACCCGTTGGGCGGAGCAGGGGTGCGCTACTGGTCGGCGATTGCCGAGCACTACCGCCTGAACCTGGACGTGGTGAACACCGAAGTGGATTCCACGTTCCGCTTCATGAGCGTGGACTGGGACGGCCAGATCCGCATGGACCCTTCGTCCAGCTACGCCATGCAAGGGTTGATAGGCCTCAAGGAACGTTTCGACGTGGCCTTCGCCTGTGACCCGGACCACGACCGCCATGGCATCGTCACGCCGTCCGGCGGCCTGTTGGCGCCGAACAACTACCTGGCGGTGTCCATCGACTACCTGTTCCAGAACCGTCCCGACTGGCGCGCCGACGCGGCGGTGGGCAAGACCGTGGTCAGCAGCGGCCTGATCGATCGTGTGGCCGCGCGCATTGGCCGTCGCCTGTACGAAGTGCCGGTGGGCTTCAAATGGTTCGCCGATGGCCTGTTTGAAGGCTCGCTGGGTTTTGGCGGTGAAGAAAGCGCGGGTGCATCGTTCCTGCGCAAGGACGGCAGCGTCTGGAGCACCGACAAGGACGGCCTGATCCCGGCCCTGTTGGCCGCAGAAATGACCTCGCGCAAAGGCCAGGACCCAAGCCAGATCTACCGCGGCCTGACCGACGCCTTGGGCGAGCCGTTCGCTATTCGGGTGGATGCAAAGGCGACCCCGGCGCAGAAAGCCCTGCTGGGCAAACTGTCACCGGAGCAGGTCACGTCCACGCAACTGGCCGGGGAAAGCATCCAGCAGATCCTCAGCCACGCGCCGGGCAACAACCAGGCGATTGGCGGTTTGAAAGTCATGACTGAAAACGGCTGGTTCGCGGCGCGGCCATCGGGCACCGAGGACATCTACAAGATCTACGCCGAGAGCTTTGTTGGCGAAGATCACCTCAAGCAGTTGGTGGAAGAGGCGCAGGTGTTGGTGGACGGCGCGATCTCCCAATAACCCCACAGCCCCCAAAATGTGGGAGCGGGCTTGCCCGCTCCCACATTTTTATCCATTGAAGTCAGGTATCAGGCCAGATCGACCAACACGATCTCACTGTCCTCAATTGCAGTTACCCGCAACACCGCCTCATCCTCAACCGCCACACCATCCCGAGCTTGTGCCCGCAAGCCGTTGATTTCAATCACACCCGTCGCCGGCACCAGGTAGGCACGCCGTCCGCTATCCAGCCGGTATTCCGCGCTTTCCCCAGCTTTCAGATTGGCCGCCACCAAGCGCGCATCCGCACGAATGCGCAGGCTTTCATTGTCACCAGCCTTGCCGCTGGCCAAGGTCACAAAACCATCGCGGCCCTCTTTCGGAAACGGCTTGGCGCCCCACGACGGCGGCAGCCCACCTTCATTCGGGATGATCCAGATCTGGAAGATCTTGGTCGGCGTCGCCTCCAGGTTGTATTCGCTGTGGGCGATCCCCGTGCCCGCGCTCATCACCTGTACGTCACCCGCTTCGGTGCGGCCTTTGTTGCCGAGGTTGTCGGCATGGCTGATGGCGCCCTCGCGCACATAGGTGATGATTTCCATGTCGCGGTGTGGGTGCTGCGGGAAACCCGTGCCGGGCGCGATGATGTCGTCGTTCCACACGCGCAAATTGCCCCAGTGCATGCGCGAAGGGTCATGGTATTCGGCAAATGAAAAGTGGTGATGGGCGTCAAGCCAGCCATGGTGGGCGCCGCCCAGCGTGTTGAAAGGTCGAAGTTCAAGCATGATCGTCTCCTGTGGATGGCACCTATGATCCAGCAGAGCATGATCGATAAAAAGCGTAAAAACTGCCTGATTCCTATCGATTTAGCAGATCGATTGCTGGGGTTTTGACTTTCACTTCATCGCCTAACTGCATGACGGTAAAGCAATTGGCTGGAACTGCGCGTCGATTCCGGCGACCATGGCGCATTCGCCAAAACCAACCTCATCGCTGGAGTCCGCGTGCCGCAACACACCCCTGATTTGCCCCCAGAACTGCGCCCACTGGCAGACATGCCCCTGTTCAAGCGCCTCGCCGCGCGCCTGTTTGGCCATGGGTTGACGCGTTTGCGCGCCCAGCACCGGTTTTCCTGGTTGCATGGGCAGGCAGATGGTTTTCGCAGTGGGCACGAGGCAGGTGTCGAGTATGGCTACCGCGAAGGCAAGGCCGATGGCATCGAAGAAGGCCGGCAAGTCCTGTTGATCCGTGACTTTCGTCCCGATGAGCACCGTGCCCCCGGCGTTGACGACAGTCTGTTCGATGATTGGCGCCTGCCGCTGACCGCCGAGTTGAAGAAACGCATGAAGGCTGATGTAGCACGGCTGCTGCCGGCCCATGCCCAGCCGAGCGCGGCGCAATGGAAGATGATTTTCAGCGACACGCCGTCCACCTCGGTGATTGCGGGCGCGGGGGCGGGCAAATCCACCTCGCTGGTGCTGCGTATCCTGCTGCTCACCCATTACCTGGGCTTTGAGCTGAGTTCGATGACCGTCGTGACCTTCACCCGTGAGTCGCGTAAAGACTTCATCCACAAGCTCATGGATATTCTCAGCCTGTGGGGCCAACCCCTTGGCATCAAAGAGGCCCAGGCAGTGGTGCGCACCTTTCACTCGCGCATCCTGCCGATGGTGCGCAGCCTGCCGGGTTTTGAGCGGTTGCAAGCGTTCGAGAACCTCAGCGCCGGCGTTGAAGACGCGGACAGCAACCCGTTTGACCTGCGTATCAACGACGCCCAACGCCAGCAGATGAACGCCTGCTATCACCGGCTGCACGGCCAGCACGCGCGATTTCGCGAGCTGATCGCGCCGCTGGCCCGGCACGGGTTGCAGCTCAAGGAGCTGGAACGCGACCATCCTGACGTGCAAAAGCGCGTGGCGGTGACCGAACTGGCGGCCAAGCGCGACGAAGAGCTCTGCGACCTCGTCGAAGACCTGTGGTTTCGTGCAGGCGCCTGGCCGATCAAGGGCATCGAGCCCAACCGGCAGACCGTGGAAATCAATGGCGCGCAGTTCCATTGCCATGGCTATATCCCCGAGTTGGATGCCTGGGTGGTGCTGGGCTTCGATTCTCGCGAAAACCCCCAGATCAACCGGCCCAATGCAAAGTTGTCGGTGCGTGCGGAGTGGGCGGTTAAGCGCACACTGTTTCAAGCTTTCTTTCGCAAGCCATTGATATGGTTGGATAACTACGAATCTTCAAAGCGCCTTGTAAGCAGTCTGGCCGGCGATGCCAGCGCCGGGCCTGGCTTTGATTACAAGGTCAAGGGCGAGCTGGTGTCGGCGCCGCTGCTGGACTGCTTTGTGATGGCCGCCGGGTTTATCGAGAACCTCGGGCTGGATGTGTCCACGGCGGTCGGCCAAATGAGCTTTGCCAAGGACGACCCGGACCGGTTTTTCTTCGAGGCCCTGAGCATTTTCTGGAAAGCCCTGGAAGATCACCTGCTCGACCAGTCGCCGCCGATCATGACCTACAACCGCATGTTCTCGCTGTTCGGCGAGAACACCCCGGAAAACCTCAAGCTGCTTAGCGATCCGCTGTTGCGGCCGCTGTCCCACCTGATGATCGACGAATTCCAGGACGTGTCGCCGCAAATCGTCTCGTGGATTCGCGCCAGCCTGCGGGAGATCCGCAGTCGCGGCCCGGCCATGCACGTCGGGCGCGGCGCGCAGCGCTCTTCGCTGCTGTGCGTGGGCGATGACTGGCAGTCGATCTACGGCTGGCGCGGCAGTTCGCCGAAGTACTTCATGGAGTTCAACAAGGAGTTCCCGTCGCCTGCGACCACGCGCGTGATGCTTGGCGAGAACTACCGCAGCCACCAGCACATCATTGACGCGGCCGAGCATATCGTGCGCGCCGCGCCGGCGATTCCTGGCAAAAAGGCAAAAGCCAGTGGCGCGCCAAAGGCGCTGGTGCCGGTCAAGGTGTTGGAGCGCGATGAGGTGGCGCTGGGTCAGCAACTGCAGGAGCACTACCAGCGCGGTGAAACGGTGTTGATGTTGTATCGAAAAAGTAGCGATAAGTTATTGATTCAAGAGCATATTCAGTCTGTAGTTAATGTGGATTCTAGCTTGCCGCCCCACGCACGCAGGCTGAAGCAACTGACTTATCACAGTGCCAAGGGCCTACAGGCGGATGCGGTGTTTCTGCTTGGTGATTGCCAGCATGTCACCAGCTCCCCCTACAAGAACCAGGTCTACCGCATGGCAGGGCTGGGCAAGGACGGTGACAGCGAACCGTATGACAATGCGCAAAAGGACGAGGTGCTGCGCCTGGCGTATGTGGGCATTACCCGCGCCGTGAGCCATTGCTATTGGCATGTGGAAAAGTCTGAAGGGCAGTCGGTGAATGTGCCCAAGGCGTCGGAGCGGGTAGACGGCAAGAAGGCGTTTTTCGACGACCAACGCGGCTGACCTGCCAACACAAAAAACTTGTGGGAGCGGGCTTGCCCGCGATAGCGGTATATCAGTTGCCATATCCGGTGACTGACACACTGCTATCGCGGGCAAGCCCGCTCCCACATTGGATTTTCGTCGTCTGATGGGTTGAGGTCAGGCCCGCAAGGACTGCGGCGGCACAAACGATTCCAGCTCATCCTCCACCGCCTCGATGATCCGCTCCACATCGGCGGCGTTCATCACCGTGGCACAGGGAATGCCGGCAATGGCGATCAATGTCTCGCCGCTGGCACGGTCGAACAGGCGGGCGACCATGCTGCCAGGCGCGTCCATGCTGCCCTCGAAGCCTATTGGATGGAAATGCCAGCGCATCAGCTGGCAGGCGTTGGGGAATGTCACTTTGTTCATGTTGCCTACCTTGTTCATTGAGCGCTTCCTTTTGCTCGCGGCAGGGAGCCATGGCCTTCATTGGTCGTGGCGTTGGAGAGTTTAAAAATAGCATTCGTTCGTAAACGCCAGGCGACTTTTTGCGTTCCGTTCGGCGGTTGTTTTCCTGAAGTTTGACGTGGGTCATGTCCTACTGATGACTGGGCAATATGCCATTAGCCAAAAGCGCCCATTGGCCATTGTCGCCACCAGCAAAAGTCGGCAATCTCCACGGTTTACCCGCCTCAGAGCCGCCCATGCCAAACATCGCCGCAGACGATGACCGCCCGCACACTCAAGCCACCAGCGACTTGGTGCTGCGCCATCACTTGTGCTGGCGGCATCGCGATCTTGATGGGGTGATGTCCTACTACCACCCGGACATCCAGTACCACGATTTCTTCCAGAACCGTGTAATCCGCTTTGCCGAATTACGCGCGTACCTGCAAGCCAGCATGCCACGGGCGGCGGACGAGGCAATTGAACACACCGACCGCATCCGCGCCGATGGCGACACCGCCTTTATCCAATACCGCATCACCCTGCGCGGTGGCCAGGGCCTGGTGTCATTTCGCACCAGCGAAGCTATTACTGTGCGCGATGGGTTGATCTGGCGGGTCAATGAATACGCGTCCCTGGTGCACGAACAGCCCGCCCAGGCGCTGCGCCCCACCGTCAGCCGCCTGGGGTTGTCGCCCCAGCAACTGGGGCATATGGCCAATGACTTGCAGCAGTACTTCGAATGCAAGCAACCCTATCTGGACCCAGAATTGGATCTACAGCGGGTGTCCAAGGAGTGTGGCTACAGCAGGAATCAGATTTCCTACTTGCTCAACCAGGTGCTCGGGCAAAGCTTCTACCGCTACGTCAACCAGGCGCGGCTCCAGCATTTGCTTGCGGCACTGGACACTGCCACGCCGCCGATCAAGGTCGATGACCTCGCGTTCGCCGCCGGTTTCAATTCGTTGTCGGCCTTCTACAGTGCATTTCGCCAGCACACTGGCCAGTCGCCCAAGGCCTATGTCAAACAAATTTCCCTGCGTGCACGCGCGCAAGACATGCCGTAACACCGCGCTCTAGGATCAGCCCTATCGAAACGAGGTAGGGGAAGCGGGCATGCCAGCATGGCGCAATATCAGTTTATGGATGGACCAGTTGGACGACCCGCTGGTGGCGCGGCCGTCCCTGGAGCACGACCTGGACGTCAATGTGGTCATCATAGGCGCCGGTTACACCGGGCTGTGGACCGCGTACTACCTGAAACGCCAGGCACCTGAACTGAATATCGCAATTGTCGAAGCGCAAACCGCCGGCTTCGGCGCGTCAGGCCGCAACGGTGGCTGGTTGATGGGCAACCTGCTCGGTGAAGACCGTCTGCTGGCCGACCTACCGCCCGAGCAACGGCGCGCCTCGTTTGACCTGTTGCATGGCATTCCCGATGAAGTCGCCCAGGTCCTGGCCCGCGAAGGCATCGATTGCGACTACCGCAAAGGCGGCGCCCTTTACTGTGCCGCGCGTTACCCCGAACAGGAAGGCAGCCTGCGCCGTTACCTGGACAAACTCTACGCCCAGGGCCTGACCGAAGCCGATTATCGCTGGCTGGCCCCGCAGCAACTGGCCGAACAGATCCGCATCGCCAAGCCTTATGGCGGTATCTATGCACCCCACGTTGCAACTATCAACCCGGCCAAGCTGGTGCGTGGCCTGGCGCGGGTGGTTGAAAGCATGGGCGTGCAAATCTACGAAAATACCCCAGCCACCCACTGGCAATCCGGCAGCGTGCGCACTGCCAAGGCCACTATTCGTGCCGCCTGGGTGGTGCCAGCCGTCGAGGGTTATGCCAACACTTTGCCGCCCCTGGGCCGTTATCAACTGCCGGTGCAAAGCCTGATCGTCGCCACCGAGCCGCTGCCCGCCAGCACCTGGGACGAAATCGGCTTGAGCCACGGCCAGGCGTTCGGCGAAAGCAGTCGCCAGGTCACCTATGGCCAGCGTACGGCGGACAATCGCCTGGTGTTCGGCGCCCGTGGCGGTTACCAGTTCGCCGGCAAACTGCGCCACGACTTCGATTTGACGGACAGCGAAGTGGAGCTGCGCCGTTATCTGTTCGGCGAGCTTTTCCCACAGCTCAAGAACGTGCGGATTACCCATTCCTGGGGCGGCAACCTTGGCATGTCGCGAAATTTCCGACCGCACATGCTTTGCGACCATAAGACCGGCATCGCACTGTCCGGTGGTTATGGCGGGGAGGGCGTCGGTGCCACCAACCTTGGCGGGCGCACGCTTGCGGATTTGATCCTCGGCCACGACACGCCGCTGGTCCAGCAACCCTGGGTGATCCGCGAGCATGGCCTCGAGGCCCTCAAGGCCTGGGAACCCGAGCCGTGCCGCTGGCTGGGTTACAACGCGATCATTCGCAGTTTTGTCCATGAAGACCAGGTGCTGGCCAACCCCAACAGCGCCCCTTGGCGCCGCAAGTTGGCGACCGGCGTGGCGGGCTTCATGGAAGGTTTCATGCACTGAACCGTTCCACTCACACGGGAAAACCCATGAGCATCACTCAATTCAAAGACACGTTGAATGCCCACCTGCCGGACTCGTCGCCAGTGGCTGTGCCCCTTGGCGAGCCCATCGCCGTGGCCTCGACCTTGAGCGTCGAACGCAGCGACGGCGTCGAAACCGGCATCTGGGAATGCACCCCCGGCCGTTGGCGCCGCCAGATCAAATCCCAGGAGTTTTGCCATTTCATCCAGGGTCGCTGCACCTTCACCCCGGACAACGGTGACGTCGTCCACATAGAAGCCGGCGATGCACTGATGTTGCCAGCCAACAGCACCGGTATCTGGGACATCCAGGACACTGTGCGCAAGACCTACGTATTGATTCTGTAACGCTTTGATCCTTGATCGCCTGCCATAAAAACAGCCCTAAAACCGCCAGGAAATCGAACCATGAAAGCCATTGCCCTGTTGCCCTTGATGTTGGTGGCCTCTATCAGCCAGGCCGCCGAGACGGTGAAAATCTACAACTGGTCCAGCTACATCGCGCCGGACACCACCAAGAACTTCCAGAAGCAGACCGGAATCGGTTTCAGCTACGACGTGTACGACAGCAACGAAACCCTCGACGGTAAGCTGATGACCGGCAACTCCGGGTATGACGTGGTGTTTCCGTCCAACCACTTCATGGCTCGGCAGATCCAGGGCGGCGCCTTGAAAAAGCTCGACAAGAGCCAGTTGCCCAACTGGAAAAACCTCAACCCGGTGCTGCTCAAGGCCCTGGAAAACAACGACCCCGGCAATGCCCACGGTTTCCCGTACCTGTGGGGCAGCACCGGCATCGGCTACAACATCGACAAGGTCAAGGCCGTGTTGGGGGATAACGCCCCGGTGGACTCCTGGGACCTGATCTTCAAGCCCGAGTACATGGAGAAACTCAGCAAATGTGGCGTGGCCATCCTCGACAACGGCCCGGAATTGCTGCCCATTGCCCTCAATTACCTGGGCTTGCCACCCCACAGCAAGAACCCCGAGGACTACAAAAAAGCCGAAGCGCTGCTGATGAAAGTGCGGCCCTACGTGGCTTACTTTCATTCCTCGAAATACACCGGCGACCTGGCCAATGGCGACATCTGCGTGGCCGTCGGTTTCTCCGGCGACGTGCTGCAAGCCGAAAGCCGCGCCAAGGAAGCCAAGAACGGCGTGAAGATCGGTTACCAGATCCCCAAGGAAGGCGCTGCCATTTGGTTTGATATGGTGGCCATGCCTGCCGACGCCCCGGACGAAAAGGCTGGTTATGCGTTCATGAACTACCTGCTGGAGCCCAAGGTGATGGCCGACATCACCAACTCGGTGCACTACGCCAACGGCAACAGTGCGGCTGACAGCCTGGTGGAGCCGGAGATCAAGGCGGATACCAAGATCTACCCGAGCGAAGAAATGATGGGCAAGTTGTTTGCGTTAGAAGCGATGCCGTTGAATATCGATAGGATTCGGACGCGGGTGTGGAACACCATTCGGATGGGGCGTTAAGAGCACCCTACCGAGCATAGGGTGTTTTATTTCGGCTAAATGTTGCTGGCTAATGGGAAGTGGCCAGCAACCATCCGATGAATAATGTGCTGCAATTTGTTCTGTCGGCAGCAGGTCTGCCGATATAACACTGGTTTGGGTGGCTTGATAAAGAATATTTATTTTTTATGCAGAAATGTCGCAGTTTTTAGGAAATAGGCTGTTAAGAAAACCGAATGGAAAGCGATGTCTTTGCCGTGCGAAGTTTCTTTGCGCTTAGGCATGTCGCCTTTGATTCAATATATTTCCCAACAGGTCAACACTATGTCATCAGTACAAAGTCTCCCGCCCGTCGATAACTGGACGTACCCTGAAAACAGCCGCCCCGTGTTGCGGGGCACCGATGGTCGCGAACGGCTTGAAGCCAAGCCTGGCGAGGACTCGATCCTGGTTGGCGGTGGCGGTGGTGACCAATTGCTGGGCGCAAAAGGTGCCAATACGTTCAAGTATGAAAAGGCCAGCGATTCCCTGAGCAATGACCCGGATACGATCTTGAATTTCAACCCAAAACAAGACCAGATCGATCTCTCCGGAGTGTTGAAGGAGAACGGTATAACAGCCATTTATATTCAGCAGAAACTACCAAGGGAAGTGGGGGATGTACAAATTACCCATAATGCTTTTGGCGTAAGTACGCTAAATATGAAACTCACGCCTGACGGGCCACTGTTTTCGATTCGCGTCGATAATGTGAAGTTGATGCCTGAGCATATAAAATTCTATAGCCCCCATTAAATGATGAAGGGCTTCTGGCGGGAATGCTGAATTGTCTATAGTTGATTTGGCGATAAAAAGCTGCCGGTACAAGGTGTCATTTCTGACAGGTTTTTTTTGCGTTGCGTGCTGATTTAATACAGGCGCAACGCTAAAACAAACCAAGGAGAAACAGATATGGCACATCAACAGTGGACACACCTGATACCGGAGCCGGGTAAGAAAGAAGCCGACTACATGAGGGGTACGGTGAAAGAGGGCAATGCGAGCAGGCCATTCTCAGCTGACGCTTTGAACTATATAAACTCCCCACGTACCGAGTTTGCGGGCGAGCAATACCATTCGTCACCGGCAAACCCCGCTGACGCAACGGGGGTTCTCGCGGTGATTTCAAGGGCCTATCTACCCGATGGTACGTACCGTGTGGGGGAGCAACCGTTTAACTATGCGGCAATTCTTACACCTGGCGACCAGCTCCACCTCGCGGAGTCGGGGTTCATCACCGTCACAAACAACCCCGATACGCAGGAGGTTTCGGGAAGAATGTATTTAGTCGCGGAAACTGTAGTATTTGATGTGACTTACAACGTATCGCCTGAAGCCAAGTGAAGGCTGCCACCAACCGACCCAGTGCCACTGCTTCTTCCGGTTGGTGGCCTTTATACCGCGATCATGGGTGTTCCAGATCATGCCCCAACGACTGGATAAACAACGAAAACAGCTCCGGCTGTGACGAGATATCCAGCTTCGCGTACAGATGTCGCCGGTGCACCTTCACCGTATCCGGCGAGATATTCAGGCGCTCGGCCATGGCCTTGGACGAGAACCCGCGCAGCACCAGGCGGGCAATCTCCAGTTCACGCTCCGAGAGCACGCCGCAACCAAAGTGACTCAACGCATCGCGGATCTGGCTGTCCATCGCCGGTGCGCGCTGGGTGCTTTGTTGCCAATGCTGCTGCATTAGCGGCAATACCCAGGCGGCCACCATCGTCAGCAGTCCCGTCTCTTCAGCGCTGAACCGCCGCTGCATGCCCAGGGACAATGACAAGGTTCCTGCGCCGGGCACTTGCAGAATGAACTGCACCTCGTCTTCCAGCACGTTGTCGTGGAAGTAGTTGAGGAAGTACTCACTCTGGCGAAAATGGTCCGGCGCCACTTCCTCCAGGCGGTACACGCCGCTGCTGAAACCCTCGCGGCAGGCCTGGAAAAACGGGTCGATCAAGTACAAACCATTGAGGTACACCAGCATCGACGCGGGTTTGCTGGTGGGTTGCGCGTCGTATTCCTCCAGCGCCAGCGGCGTGCCATCGGTGGGGTAGAAGATCGCCAAGGCGTTATCGAAGGGCAGGCATTGCTGCAGCAACAGCACCAACTGTTTCCAGAAGCGCTCGGTGCCGATATGCGCGACGGTACGGCCCAGGCCCGCGTGCAGGCCGACTTCCCTGAACAGGCTCATAGCGCAGGCTCCCATGGACAAAAGATCGGCCAAGGTTTCGGCTTTTGCCCGGCGGCGTCAAGGGGAGTACTCCAATAGGGGAATTGGCTGACAACGGCCGAGGGGATAACGTCGGCTCTATTCAACGGGAAACATATCCCGACAAGGCTTCATTTTTCGTTTCTGCCTCACACCAAAAAAAACAGCAGAGGATAACGATATGAGTGCTTCTCCCACGCCAGACGGCGTGCTTAAACCCACGCTGAGTGTGTTCGATGTGGTGGCCATCACCGTCTCCGCCGTCACGCCCGCCAGCTCCGTGTTTGTCATTGCGCCGTTTGCCATCCAGCAGGCCGGCAGCGGCGTGTTCCTCGCGTTTGTGCTGGCCGCGTTGCTCGCGTTGATGTTCGCCTTTTGTTACGCCGAACTGGGCCGCGCCCACAACAGCGCGGGCGGCGAATATGTGTACGCCAAGCGGGTGTTTGGTGGCATGGCCGGTTATGCGACGTTCCTGACGGTGTTGGTGATGCTGCTGTTCATCCCGCCGGTATTGGCCACCGGTGCGGCGACGTATCTGAATAATGCGCTGGGCACAAAATTCGACTCACAAACCGTCGCCCTGGTCATCGTGGTGTGCAGTTACGCCCTGGCCATCCTCAACATCAAGCTCAACGCCTGGATCACCGGCACGTGCCTGCTGTTGGAAGTCGCGGCGTTGTTGGTGATCGTGTGTCTCGGTTTCGGCAACCCTGTGCAGCCGGCCAGCGTGCTGTTCCAGCCGCAGATCGTCGAAAACGGCGTGCTGCACCTGGCGCCCTGGGCCTTGGTGATCGGTGCGGTGGGGATTGGCCTGTTCTCGTTCAACGGATATGGCCCGGCGGTATTGCTGGCCGAAGACATGAAGTGCGGCGGCAAGGGCGTGCACAAGGCGGTGTTGTGGTCGTTGGGGCTGGTGGTGGTGATCGAACTGGTGCCCATCACTGCGTTGTTGATCGGCGCGCCGTCCCTGAGTGCGATGATCAGCAGCCCGGACCCCATCGGTTACCTGTTGACCAGTCATGGCAACGAAACCCTGTCGCGGCTGGTCAGTGCGGGGATCTTTCTCTCGGTGTTCAATGCCATTGTCGCGATCGTGATCCAGATCGGCCGCGTGGTGTTCAGCAGTGGCCGTGATGCCCTGTGGACGCCACGCATCAACACCTTGTTCACGCGTATTCACCCGCGCTGGGATTCGCCCTGGCTGGCGACGCTGTTCCTGGCAGTGCCTTCGGCGCTGCTCAGTTTCAGTTCCAATCTCGCCGACCTCACCTCGTTCACCGTATTGCTGATCATGTTGGTGTACCTGGTGGTGGCGTTGAGCGCCTTGATGAGCCGGGTGTGGCTGCGCGATCGCGAACATCCGTATCGCATGCCGCTGTGGCCATTGCCGGCGTTACTGGCGGTAGTGGGCGCCGGCTATCTGCTGGCGACCCTGGTCGCTGCGGCGTCCGTGCGCGACGTTATGATCATTGCCGGCTTGCTGGCCGTGTCGGTGATTTTCTATTGCATCAGTGGCCGGTCGAGTCCGGCGTATCAGAAATTGTAAGGAGTGGTTATGCGAGCACGGCAATTGGGGATCACCTTGGGCCTGGGCACCCCCGGCGCGTTGAACGCCATCACCGACGTACCGGGCGTGCGGGTCGGCCACAGCACACTCAAGACCCGCATCAAGGGCAAACAGGTGCGCACCGGGGTCAGCGTGGTGCAGCCACGTGCCGGTGAGGCGCGGCAACAACCGTGTTTTGCCGGGTACCACGTGCTCAATGGCAACGGTGACGCGACGGGCCTGGAGTGGATCAGCGAAGCGGGGCTGCTGACCACGCCGCTGGCCATCACCAACACCCACAGCATCGGTATTGTGCGCGACACCCTGATCGCCCTGGAGCGCGAGCGTCTGGCGGACCCGGCGGTGTATTGGTGCATGCCGGTGGTGATGGAAACCTACGACGGCCTGCTCAACGATATCTGGGGCCAGCACGTCGGGCCTGAGCATGTGCGCGAAGCGCTGGACAATGCCGAATCCGGCCCAGTGCAGGAAGGCGCCGTCGGCGGCGGCACCGGGATGATCTGCCATGAGTTCAAGGGCGGCATCGGCACGGCGTCGCGGTGCTTGTCGGCGGAGCAGGGCGGCTGGACCGTCGGCGTGCTGGTGCAGGCCAACCACGGCAAGCGCCAGGAGTTGCGGGTCGATGGCTACCCGGTGGGCCGGCGGTTGATGGATATTCCTTCGCCATTTGCCGAACGGGGCACCCCGGGCATGGGTTCCATCGTGGTGATCATCGCCACCGACGCACCGCTCTTGCCGCACCAATGCACGCGCCTGGCGCAGCGCGCGTCCATCGGCATCGCCCGCACAGGCGGCGGCACCGAGGACTCCAGCGGCGACCTGTTCCTGGCCTTTGCCACCGGTAACCAGGATTTACCGGCGGCCGATTACGGGCGAAAAAGCCTGCCATTGAGCAGTGCGTTGCAGATGGTCAACAACGACCATATCTCGCCGCTGTTCAGCGCGGCGGCAGAAGCGGTGGAAGAGGCGATCATCAACGCGATCCTCGCCGGCGAAGACATGGACACCGACGACGGCGTGCGCGTACCGGGCCTGCACGGCGACACGCTGTTGGCGGCATTGCATAAAACCGGCTGGAGTGTGTCCCGGTAATAGGGGGCAACTGCATATATTAGTGTAAGTAGTGGCTGTTTAATGTCGCCAATGACACCGTGCCAATATATTGGATCCATTAACTAATGCTGCCGCGCAAGTTGCGCGGCTTTAGCGCTATTTAATATTTAAATAAGGGGGTGCTGTTTTTTGTCGGACAAAACCAAGTCCGCCCAACAGATACGGTACGCAACTATTTGCGCAAATTGTTTGCGTGTTTTGTGTGCAAGAAAAGATGTAGACGAAAGATTTCAAGTTGTGTCAGTTTTCTTACGCCTTCAAAAGAGGCGAGTGATAGGACGATCTCGCCCGCGGGGTTCCTATCGATCAAAGACTGATGCACTTGCAAACAAGGAAGTACGTTTATGTCAAAAGTTAAAGACAAGGCTATCGTGTCGGCGGCGCAAGCCAGCACCGCTTACTCGCAAATCGATAGCTTCAGCCATCTGTATGACCGTGGCGGCAACCTCACGGTCAATGGCAAACCGTCCTACACCGTCGACCAGGCTGCCACCCAGCTGCTGCGCGACGGAGCGGCCTACCGGGACGTTGACGGCAACGGCAAGATCGATCTGACCTACACCTTCCTGACCTCGGCGTCGTCCAGCACCATGAACAAACATGGTATCTCGGGCTTCAGCCAGTTCAGCGCACAGCAAAAAGCACAGGCCGCGCTGGCCATGCAATCCTGGGCGGATGTGGCCAACGTCACCTTCACCGAGAAGGCCAGCGGCGGTGACGCCCACATGACCTTCGGCAACTACAGCGGCGGCCAGGACGGCGCGGCGGCGTTCGCCTACCTGCCCGGCACCGGCGCAGGCTACGACGGCACCTCGTGGTACTTGACCAACAGTAGCTACACGCCGAACAAGACCCCGGACCTGAACAACTATGGCCGGCAGACCCTGACCCACGAAATCGGCCACACCCTGGGCCTGGCGCATCCCGGTGACTACAACGCCGGCGAAGGCGCACCGACCTACAACGACGCGTCCTATGGACAGGACACGCGCGGCTACAGCGTCATGAGTTACTGGAGCGAGAGCAACACCAACCAGAACTTCAGTAAAGGCGGGGTTGAAGCCTATGCTTCCGGGCCGCTGATCGACGACATTGCCGCGATCCAGAAGCTCTACGGCGCCAACTACAACACCCGCGCCGGCGACACCACCTACGGGTTCAACTCCAACACCGGGCGTGATTTCTACAGCGCCACTTCCAATGCCGACAAGCTGGTGTTCTCGGTGTGGGACGGCGGTGGCAACGACACCCTGGACTTCTCCGGCTTTACCCAAAACCAGAAGATCAACCTCAATGAGGCCTCGTTCTCCGACGTTGGCGGGCTGGTGGGCAACGTGTCCATCGCCAAGGGCGTGACCGTGGAGAATGCCTTCGGTGGCGCCGGCAACGACCTGATCATCGGTAACAACGCGGCCAACCTGATCAAGGGCGGTGCTGGCAACGACATCATCTACGGCGGCGGCGGGGCCGACCAACTGTGGGGCGGCGCGGGCAACGACACCTTTGTGTTTGGTGCCAGCTCCGATTCCAAGCCTGGGGCTGCGGACAAGATCTTTGACTTCACCTCCGGTTCAGACAAGATCGACCTCAGCGGCATCACCAAAGGCGCAGGCCTGACGTTCGTCAATGCGTTCACCGGGCACGCCGGCGACGCGGTATTGACCTACGCCGCAGGCACCAACCTGGGCACCTTGGCGGTAGACTTCTCTGGGCACGGCGTGGCGGATTTCCTCGTCACCACCGTGGGCCAGGCAGCCGTCAGCGACATCGTGGCGTGATGTAGCAGCGCGGCGTTTCGGCGCCGCGTTTCCCGATGGAGCGTGAAGATGCAGCGTTTTACCCACTTTATTGCCTGCGTGGTGCAGGTAATGTTCATGTCGGCAGGAGCCCCCGTTATGGCGAGTAGCCTCGTTTTACCCAGCAGCGCCCAACTGGCCGGGCACTGGCAACTGCACCAGCAGGACCAGGTGTGTGCCCTGGACCTATTGGCACCCAATGCCGTGCGCGGCGATGTAGCGTGCGCCGAACAATGGCTGGGGGACACCCCCAAGACCTGGCTACCGACGCCGGACGGCATCTGGCTGATGAATGCCGACGGCACCGGGATTACCCATTTGAATCGACAGAAGAACGGTGAATATACAGGCCGCACACTTTCCGGCACGGAAGTGATATTGCAACGCCTGCCTTAGTTGTCGGTTATAAGCCTATAACTTGATTTATTAGTTGCTCGCTCCGTTATTCGGGGTGCGGGTAACTATTGCGCGCTATTTGGTTCAAGGAAGATCGCAAGCTATGGCCACGCCGCCTTTATTCAAAGCGCTGGGTGAATACAAGAGTGTCTTGCTCAGCGTTGGCTGTTTCACGGCATTGATTAACCTGCTGATGCTGGTGCCGTCGATCTACATGCTGCAAGTGTATGACCGCGTGCTGTCTTCCCAGAATGAAACCACCCTGGTGATGTTGACGCTGATGGTCGTCGGCTTCTTTGTGTTTATTGGCACGCTGGAGGCGATTCGCAGCTTTATCGTGATCCGCATCGGCAGCCAGTTGGAGCGGCGTTTCAACCTGCGCGTCTACAAGGCCGCGTTTGAACGCAACCTGCATCGCGGCCAAGGGCATGCCGGGCAGTCATTGGGGGACTTGACCCACATCCGCCAATTCATCACGGGGCCGGCGCTGTTCGCGTTTTTTGATGCGCCGTGGTTTCCCATCTACCTGCTGGTGATCTTCCTGTTCAACGTCTGGCTCGGCGTGCTGGCCACGGCCGGGGCATTGCTGCTGATCGGCCTGGCGTGTCTCAACGAATACCTGACGAAAAAACCCTTGGGCGAAGCCAGCGGCTACTCGCAGCAATCCACCCAACTGGCCACCAGCCATTTGCACAATGCCGAGACCATCCAGGCCATGGGCATGCTCGGCGCGCTGCGTCAGCGTTGGTTCGCCGTGCATTCGCAGTTTCTCGGCTTGCAGAACCAGGCCAGCGACACCGGTTCGGTGATCACCGCTTTGAGCAAGACCCTGCGCTTGTGCCTGCAATCGCTGGTGTTGGGTCTGGGCGCGTTGCTGGTGATCAAAGGCGAGATGACCGCCGGCATGATGATTGCCGGCTCGATCCTGATGGGCCGCGTGCTCAGCCCCATCGACCAACTGATTGCGGTGTGGAAACAGTGGAGTTCGGCCAAGTTGGCCTACCAGCGTCTGGACGCGTTGCTGCGCGAGAGCCCCGAGGCCGTCGAGCCGATGAAACTGCCGGCGCCCAAGGGCCAGATCAGTTTCGAGCAGGTCAGCGCAGGCCCGCCGGGGCGGCGGGTGGCGACCTTGCACCACGTCAGTTTCAACCTCGGCGCGGGCGAGGTGCTCGGCGTGCTGGGCGCCTCGGGCTCGGGTAAGTCCACCCTGGCCCGCGTGCTGGTGGGCGTGTGGCCGACCCTGGCCGGCACCGTGCGCCTCGACGGTGCGGACATCCATCGCTGGGACCGCGACGACCTCGGCCCGCACATCGGCTACTTGCCCCAGGACATCGAACTGTTCAGCGGCAGCATCGCCGACAACATCGCGCGGTTTCGCCAGGCCGACCCGCAGCTTGTGGTGCAGGCCGCGCAACAAGCCGGGGTGCATGAGCTGATCCTGCGCCTGCCCCAAGGCTACGACACGCTGCTGGGTGACAACGGCGGCGGCCTTTCTGGCGGGCAGAAACAACGGGTGGCCCTGGCCCGAGCGTTGTACGGCGGGCCACGGTTGATCGTGCTGGATGAGCCCAACTCCAACCTCGACACGCAGGGCGAAGCCGCGCTGGCCAGCGCCATTGTGCAGATGAAGGCCCAGGGCAGCAGTGTGGTGCTGGTCACCCACCGTTCGGCGGCGTTGGCCCAGGCTGACAAGTTGCTGGTCCTCAACGAGGGCCAGTTGCAAGTGTTCGGCCCCAGCCAGGAAGTGCTGCGGGCCTTGTCCGGGCAACGTGAACAACCGCCTCAAGAGAGGATGCCAGCATGATCCACGAACAACACGACGCGCGTTTTTTTGTGCGCATGGGCTGGCTGCTGACGGTGCTGGGTGCCGGTGGATTTTTCCTGTGGGCCAGTCTGGCACCGCTGGACCAAGGCATTCCGGTGCAAGGCACGGTGGTGGTGTCGGGCAAGCGCAAGGCCGTGCAAACCCTCAGCCCCGGCGTGGTCACTGGGATTCTGGTGCGTGAAGGCGAGGCCGTTAAACAGGGCCAGCCGCTGTTTCGCCTCGACCAGACCCAACACCAGGCCGATGTGCAATCGCTGCAAGCGCAGTACCGCATGGCCTGGGCCAGCGTGGCGCGTTGGCAGAGCGAGCGTGACAACCTCGCGGCCATTACCTTTCCCGCCGAGCTGAGCAGCGATGCCGATCCCGCCCTGGCGCTGGTCCTGGAAGGCCAACGCCAACTGTTCAGTAGCCGTCGCGAAGCCTTTGCCCGTGAACAGGCCGGGATTCGCGCAAATATCGACGGCGCCACCGCGCAACTCGGCGGCATGCGCCGGGCGCGCAGCGACCTGACGGCCCAGGCCCAATCCCTGCGCGATCAACTGGGCAACCTGCAACCCTTGGCCGACAACGGCTACATCCCGCGCAACCGCCTGCTGGAGTACCAGCGCCAACTGTCCCAGGTGCAGCAGGACCTGGCGCAGAACACCGGCGAAAGCGGGCGGGTGGAGCAGGGCATCCTCGAATCGCGTCTGAAACTTCAACAGCACAGCGAGGAATACCAGAAGGAAGTGCGCAGCCAACTGGCCGACGCGCAACTGCGCAGCCTGACCCTCGAACAGCAACTGACCTCGGCCGGGTTCGACCTGCAACACAGCCAGATCAACGCGCCGGCCGATGGCATTGCGGTCAACCTCAGCGTGCACACGGTGGGCGCGGTGGTGCGCGCCGGGGAAACCCTGCTGGAAATCGTGCCCCAGGGCACGCGCCTGGAAGTCGAAGGGCGCCTGCCCGTGCATTTGGTGGACAAGGTCGGCACCCAACTGCCGGTGGACATCCTCTTCACCGCGTTCAACCAGAGCCGCACACCACGGGTGCCGGGGCAGGTCAGCCTGATCTCGGCCGACCAGATGCTCGATGAAAAGACCGGCGCGCCGTATTACGTGCTGCGCACCACGGTCAGCGACATGGCGCTGGAGAAACTCCACGGCCTGGTGATCAAGCCCGGCATGCCCGCCGAGATGTTTGTGCGTACTGGCGAGCGTTCGTTGCTCAACTATCTGTTCAAGCCGCTGCTGGATCGTGCCGGCTCCGCGTTGACCGAGGAATAAGCATGAAACCGGTGTTTATCGCCTTGCTGTTGAGCTGCACCAGTGCCCACGCCGCCATGGGCCCGTTCGACGTGTACGAACAAGCCTTGCGCAACGATCCGGTGTTCCTTGGCGCGATCAAGGAGCGCGACGCCGGCCTGGAAAACCGCACCATCGGCCGCGCCGGCCTGCTGCCCAAGCTGTCCTACAACTACAACAAGGGCCGCAACAACTCCCAGGCCACCTTGCCCGACGGGCGTGGTGGCACGTACCACGATGACCGCAACTACAACAGCTACGGCTCCACCTTCAGCCTGCAACAACCGTTGTTCGACTACGAGGCCTACGCCAACTACCGCAAGGGCGTGGCCCAGGCGCTGTTCGCCGATGAGAGCTTTCGCGACAAGAGCCAGGCGTTGTTGGTGCGGGTGTTGTCCTACTACACCCAGGCGTTGTTCGCACAGGACCAGATCGACATTGCCCGCGCCAAGAAGAAGGCATTCGAGCAGCAGTTCCAGCAGAACCGGCACTTGTTCCAGCAGGGCGAGGGCACGCGCACGGACATTCTCGAAGCCGAATCCCGTTATGAACTGGCCACCGCCGAAGAGATACAGGCGCTGGACGAGCAGGACGCATCGCTCAGGGAACTGGGTGCGTTGATCGGTGTGCCCAGCGTCAACATCGGTGATCTGGCGCCGCTGAACCAGGGGTTTGCTGCGTTTACCTTGACCCCGGCCAACTACGACACCTGGCACGAGCTGGCGATCAGCAACAACCCGACGTTGGCGTCCCAGCGCCAGGCCCTGGAAGTGGCGCGTTATGAAGTGGAGCGCAACCGCGCCGGGCATCTGCCGAAAGTCACTGCGTACGCCAGTTCGCGCCAGCAAGAGTCCGACAGCGGCAACACCTACAACCAGCGCTACGACACCAACACCATCGGCGTCGAAGTGAGCCTGCCGCTTTATGCCGGCGGCGGTATCTCCGCGTCTACGCGCCAGGCCAGCCGTGCCATGGAGCAGGCCGAGTACGAACTGGAGGGCAAGACCCGCGAAACCCTGATCGAACTGCGTCGCCAGTTCAGCGCGTGCCTGTCGGGGGTGAGCAAATTGCGCGCGTACCAGAAGGCGTTGACGTCGGCCGAAGCGCTGGTGGTCTCGACCAAGCAAAGCATCCTCGGCGGCGAGCGCGTCAACCTCGATGCGCTCAACGCCGAGCAGCAGCTCTACAGCACGCGCCGCGACCTGGCCCAGGCGCGTTATGACTACCTGATGGCCTGGACCAAATTGCACTACTACGCCGGCAACCTGCGCGACACCGACCTGGCCAATGTGGATGAGGCGTTTGGGCCGGCACGATAATAAGAATGGACGCAGAGCGTCCAGGGCGGCATTCCCACGCGGAGCGTGGGAACGATCAGAGAGGCACTACGATGGGTATTTTTGATTATAAAAACCTCGGTACCGAGGGTTCCAAGGCGTTGTTCGCCGACGCCATGGCAATCACGTTGTACAGCTATCACAACCTTGATAACGGCTTTGCCGTGGGCTACCAGCACAATGGTTTGGGCTGGGGCTTGCCGGCGACCTTGGTTGGCGCGCTGCTCGGTGGCACGGATTCCCAAGGGGTTATCCCTGGCATTCCCTGGAACCCGGACTCGGAAAAAGCCGCCCTGGACGCGGTGCAGAAAGCCGGTTGGACGCCCATCAGTGCGAGCACCCTGGGTTACGCCGGCAAGGTCGATGCGCGCGGTACGTTCTTTGGCGAAAAGGCCGGCTACACCAGCGCGCAAGTGGAAGTGCTGGGCAAGTACGACGCCGCCGGCAAACTGCTGGAGATCGGCATCGGCTTTCGCGGCACCTCCGGGCCCCGGGAAAGCCTGATCAGCGACTCCATCGGCGACTTGGTCAGCGACCTGATGGCCGCGCTGGGCCCCAAGGACTACGCGAAGAACTACAGCGGCGAAGCGTTCGGCACCTTGCTCAAGCACGTTGCCGACTACGCCGGCGCCCACGGCCTCAGCGGCAAGGACGTGGTGGTCAGCGGCCATAGCCTGGGTGGCTTGGCAGTCAACAGCATGGCCGACCTCAGTGGCAACAAGTGGTCGGGTTTCTACAGGGACGCCAACTACGTGGCCTACGCCTCGCCGACCCAAAGCAGTAGCGACAAGGTGCTCAATATCGGCTACGAGAACGACCCGGTGTTTCGTGCGCTGGACGGTTCAGCGTTCAACCTGTCGTCCCTCGGCGTGCATGACAAACCCCATGAGTCGAGCACCGACAACATCGTCAGCTTCAACGACCACTACGCCTCGACCTTGTGGAATGTGCTGCCGTTTTCCATCGCCAACCTGCCGACCTGGATTTCTCACCTGCCCACAGGCTATGGCGATGGTCTCACGCGTGTCCTTGAGTCCGGCTTCTACGAACAGATGACCCGCGACTCCACGGTGATCGTCGCCAACCTGTCCGACCCGGCCCGCGCGACGACCTGGGTACAAGACCTCAACCGCAACGCCGAGCCCCATAAGGGCAACACCTTCATAATCGGCAGTGACGGCAACGACCTGATCCAGGGCGGCAAGGGCGCGGATTTTATCGAAGGCGGCAAGGGTAATGACACGATCCGTGACAGCAGCGGGCACAACACGTTTCTGTTCAGCGGGCAGTTTGGGCAGGATCGGGTGATTGGCTATCAGCCGACGGACAGGCTGGTGTTCAAGGAGGTGCAGGGCAGTGTGGAGTACCGGGAGCAGGGTGGGGATACGGTGATCAGTGTGGGTGGTGATTCGGTGACGCTGGTCGGCGTGAGCGGCTGGACGGGAGAGGGGATTGTGATCAGCTAAATGTTGAAATGCAGTGCAACTGTGGGAGCAGGCAAGCCAGCTCCCACACAAGCCAGCTCTCACATGCAGCGAGGATTACTTTTCCTTGATAACGGTCGCCACATCCGCAGCCTTCACCCGCACACGCTTGCCAGCAATATCAGTGAATTCGTAGAAACCATCGGCAGAGTTGGTTTTCGGCAGGTCCTTGGTCAAATACTGCGTGCCATTTTGCAATGTCACCACCGTTTGCGTCGCGCAACCGGCCAATACCAGAAAAGTGAGTGCAACCAGTGGCAGACCCAAATTCTTCATGCTCATAACCCTTACCTATCAACCCTGAAAAGTCCCGCGCCAAGGGCTGCGGGGCACAAATTTTACGCCATCGGCTCACCCATCAGATCACTTTTATACAAAAAGTTGCGTGCGCCATTTATCTATTACCGATTGCAACAAGGCACTGGCAGCGGCACTCTGTATGCATAACCAGTATTTGACCCCTGTGCGCCATGGCCAATCCCCTCGAAGACCCGCTTTATTACCTGCAAAACTTCCGTCAGGTCCTGCAATGGCTGGGGCAACGCTATGCCGACCTGCTCGACCCCGATGAAACGCAGTTCATTCAGCAATTTGACAGCTTGCCGCAAGCCTCCCAGGCCTTGCTGGTGCGCATGGTCATGCGCAAGGGTGTGCATTTTCGTGCGGGCAAACTCAATTACCTGGAAATCGGTTGTACCCGCGCAGCGGCGGAGCCGTTGTTGCGCCTGGGCTGGATCGACGAGCACTGCCCGCTGAGCTTTGAGGCGCTGTTCGCCTTGCTGCAAAAAGGCGAAATCCTCGTAGCGTTCAAGCCCTGGATCGACAACCCCAAGGGCAACAAGGCCGACTGGTTGGAAGGTTTGGCGGCGCAGTTTCCCGACAGCCGCAGCTTTGCCACCTGGTGCCCGGAACTGCCCGACACGTTGTACAGCCTCAACGTGATGGACCTGTGCGACCGCCTGCGCTTGATGTTCTTCGGCAACCTATACCAGGACTGGTCCGAGTTCGTGCTGGCGGACCTGGGCATCTACACCTACGAAAAGGTGGATATCTGCGCCGAATCCCGGGGCTTGCGCAGCCGTGATGACGTGCAGGGGTTTCTGTTCCTGCATGCTTGCCAGCAAGCCTTCGAGGCCGGTGAACCGATCACGGACGTACTGACGCACATCGCCACCCTGAGCACCGACAACCCCTGGCTGGAACGGCGCCGGGCCAAGCTGGCGTTCCAACTCGGTCAGCATTGCGAGCGTCTGGCCGAGTTGCCCCTGGCCGCACAGATCTACCGCACCTGCGCCTATCCCGGCGCCCGTGCACGGTTGATCCGTGTGCTGGAGCGCCAGGAGGACTACGCCCAGGCCATGGAACTGGCAAGCGCAGCGCAACAGGCGCCGGAAAGTCCTGCCGAGCTCCAACACCTGCTGCGGGTGCTACCGCGTCTGCGGCGCAAACTGGGGGCGCCGGCGCTGCCCAAGGTCAAGCCGCACGAAGTCAGCCGCCTGGACCTGGCGTTGCCGCAACCGCTGGAGTCGGTGGAAACCAGTGTGCAGATGCACCTGAGCACGCCCGAGGCGCCGGTGCATTACGTCGAGAACGGCCTGATCAATTCGTTGTTTGGCCTGCTGTGCTGGGACGCTATCTTCGCGCCGCTGCCGGGCTCGTTTTTCCACCCATTCCAGCGTGGGCCGGTGGACTTGCACAGCGAAGACTTCCACGCGCGCCGCGCTGCGTTGTTTGACGCCTGTTTCGAACAACTAGCGGATGAGCGCTACAAAACCACGATCCGCCAACGCTTCGTGGAAAAGTGGGGCATCCAGTCGCCTTTTGTATTCTGGAACCTGCTCACGGAGGAATTGCTGGAACAAGCACTGGCCTGCTTGCCCGCCGCCCACCTGCGCCACTGGTTCGACCGGCTGTTACTGGACATTCGCGCCAACCGCGCCGGCATGCCCGACCTGATCCAGTTCTGGCCTGCGCAAAACACCTACCGCATGATCGAGGTCAAGGGCCCCGGTGACCGCCTGCAAGACAACCAACTGCGCTGGCTGGAATTCTGTGCCCAGCACCAGATGCCGGTCACCGTCTGCTACGTGCGTTGGGCGGAGCCTGCGCTTTGAGCTACAGCGTGGCCGTGCGTGCGCTGTGTGAGTTCACGGCCAAGGTTGGTGATCTCGACCTGCGGTTTACCCCGTCGCCCAGCGCCCAGGAAGGCATCGTCGGCCATCGCACCGTCGCCTCGCGGCGCAGTGCGCACTACCAGAACGAAGTGGCCCTGGAGGGCGAGTACCAACAGCTGAAGGTGCGGGGCAGGGCGGACGGCTATGATCCGGACACCAACCGCCTGGAAGAAGTGAAGACCTATCGCGGCGACCTCGACGCCCAGCCCGCCAACCATCGCCAACTGCACTGGGCCCAGGCCAAGGTGTACGGCTGGCTGTTGTGCCAGAAACTCGGGCTGGCCGAGATCAACCTGGCGCTGGTGTACTTCGATATCGTCGGCGAAGGCGAGACCGTGCTCAGCCAAAGTGCCCAGGCGACGGAGCTGGAGGCGTTCTTCAACAGGCAGTGTGCGTTGTTCCTCGGTTGGGCCGAGCAGGAAATGCAGCACCGCGATGCCCGCAACCTCGCGGCGCAAAGCCTGGGTTTCCCCCACGCCGGCTTTCGTACGGGCCAGCGTGCCCTGGCCGAGACGGTGTACAAGGCCGTCACCACCGGCCGCTGCCTGATGGCCCAGGCGCCCACCGGCATCGGTAAGACCATCGGCACCATCTTCCCGCTGCTCAAGGCGCTGGCGCCGCAGCAACTGGACAAGGTGTTTTTCCTTACCGCCAAGACCCCGGGGCGCAAGCTCGCCCTCGACGCCGCCAGCGTGCTGCACCGCAGCAGCCCCGACTTGCCCCTGCGTGTGCTGGAACTGGTGGCCCGTGACAAAGCCTGCGAACACCTGGACAAAGCCTGCCACGGTGACTCGTGCCCGTTGGCCAAAGGCTTCTACGACCGCCTGCCCGCCGCGCGTGCCGCCGCCGCCCAGGTGCGCCTGCTCGACCAGCGCAGCCTGCGCGACGTGGCCCTGGCCCACAGCGTGTGCCCGTATTATCTGAGCCAGGAAATGGCGCGTTGGGCCGACCTGGTGGTCGCCGACTACAACTACTATTTCGACTTCGGCGCCATGCTGTTCGGCCTCGCCCAGCTCAACCAGTGGCGTGCGGCCGTGTTGGTGGACGAGGCCCACAACCTGGTGGAGCGCGCCCGCTCGATGTACAGCGCCAGCCTCGACCAGTACAGCCTCAAGATCCTGCGCGATACGGTGCCCGAACCGCTGAAGAAACCCCTGCAACGCCTGAACCGCGAATGGAATGCGCTGCACAAGGACCAGCTCGCGCCGTACCAGGCCTATGCCGCCCGCCCGGAAAAACTCCTGCAAGCCCTGAGCCTATGCACCAGCGCCCTGGGGGACTATTTTAATGAGCAGCCCGAAGCCCTCAGCGGCGAGCTGCAAACCTTCTACTTCGAAGCCCTGCAATTTGCCAAGGTCGCCGAGCTGTTCAACGAACACTTCATCTTCGACATCAGCAAGCGCCAGCTCAACGGCAAGCGCAGCAGCTCAACCCTGTGCCTGCGCAATGTGGTGCCGGCCGAATTTATCCGCCCGCGCCTGACCGCCGCCCGCAGCAGCGTGCTGTTTTCCGCGACCCTCAGCCCCCGGCATTACTACGCCGATCTGCTGGGGCTGCCGCCCGACACGGCGTGGATCGACGTGGAATCGCCGTTCCAGGCTGAGCAATTGCAGGTGCGGATTGTCGATGCAATCTCTACGCGCTTCGTGCACCGCCAAGCCTCGCTGGAGCCGATCGTCGCGCTCATCGCCGCTCAGTTCGCGCAACGGCCGGGTAACTACCTGGCGTTTTTCTCCAGCTTTGATTACCTGCAACAGGTGGCGCAATTGCTCGCCGAGCGCCACCCGCAGATCCCGCTGTGGCAACAGTCACGGGGCATGGCCGAGGCGGAGCGCCAGGCGTTTCTTGACCAGTTCACCGAACACAGCCAAGGCATTGGTTTTGCCGTGCTCGGCGGCGCCTTTGGTGAAGGCATCGACCTGCCCGGCGCGCGGTTGATTGGTGCGTTCATTGCCACCCTGGGGTTGCCGCAACTGAACCCGGTCAACGAGCAGATGAAGCTGCGCATGGCCGCGATCTTTGGCGCGGGTTATGACTACACCTATCTGTATCCAGGGTTGCAAAAAGTCGTGCAGGCCGCCGGGCGGGTGATCCGCAGCCAGCAGGACGAGGGTGTGGTGATGTTGATCGACGACCGCTTCGGCGAGGCGCGGGTGCGGCAACTGCTGCCCCGCTGGTGGGCGGTGGAGTGAGGCATTCCCGGCATCAATGATGCTGGCGCCGGCGCCGGCAATCCTCCACGCTGGGTAAAAACCTTCACACAGGGCACACCCATGCGCCAGCAACTGATCCCCGTCAACGGCATTACGCTGAGTGTGCACATCGCCGGCCCCGAGGACGGCCAGCCGGTCTGGTTGCTGCACGGGTTCCCCGAGTGTTGGCACTCCTGGCGTTTGCAGATCCCGGCACTGGTGGCGGCGGGTTATCGGGTGTTTGTCCCCGAAATGCGGGGTTATGGCCAATCCAGCGCGCCCGCCGAAATCGCCGACTACGACTTGCTGACCCTGTGCGCCGATATCCAGCAGGCCATGGACCATTTCGGCCACACCCAGGTGGTAATGGTCGGCCACGATTGGGGCGCCGTGGTGGCCTGGCACCTGGCGTTGCTGGAGCCTGAGCGCGTGACGCGCCTGATCACGCTGTCGGTGCCGTTCGCCGGGCGCGCACGGCGGCCGGTGATTGAAATCATGCGCGAGCTGTACGCCGACCGCTTCAATTACATCCTGTATTTCCAGGAACCCGGCGTCGCCGAGCAGGAACTGGACGCCGATATCGAACGCACCCTGCGCCTGTTCATGCAGGACCAGGATGTGTTTTTACAAAAGAAACCCGCCAACGCCCGCTTGTTGGACGGCGTTGCCGCGCCCGGTGCATTGCCGTCGTGGTGTACCCGCGCGGACCTCGACGTGTACGTGCACACCTTCGCCGAACAGGGCTTTCGTGGCGCACTGAACTGGTATCGCAACTTCCCGCGCAACTGGCAGCGCACCGAGCCCCTGGCCGGCCGGCAGGTGCTGCAACCCACGCTGTTCCTGATCGGCGACCGCGACCCGGTCGGGGTGTTTGAAGCCCACACCCTCAAGCGCATGCCGGAGGCCGTGCCCGATCTGGAGCAACACGTATTGGCCAACTGCGGTCACTGGATCCAGAACGAGCAAGGGCAACAGGTCAACGGCTTGATGCTTGCCTTTCTAGGGAGAAGGTAAACGTCGCGCCGCGCCCGGGGCGCTCCACCAGGCGGATGCTGCGCCCGTGCAATTGCAGGATGCGGTGCACGATGCGCAACCCCAGGCCGCCATCGCGGCGCGCGCCGCCTATGGTGAAGGCGCGCAGGAACAAACCTTCGCGCAGCTCGGGGTCAATGCCCGGGCCGCTGTCGCTGACCGTCACGGCGACACCTTCGGCGCCCGGCGCGAGGATCACTTCGACTTCGCCGTTGAGCGGCGTGTGGCGCAGGGCGTTGTCCAGCAGATTGGTGAGTACCCGTTCGATCAAGCCGAGGTCGGCCAGCACCGTCGGCACCTGCGGGGGTAGGGTGGCCGTGAGGGTAATGGCGCGGGCTTCGGCGGTGAGTTCGAACTTCTGGAACACGTCCTGCACCAGGTCCGGTAGCGAAAACCCTTCGATTACCGGCTGCACAAAGCCGTGCTCCAGGCGCACCAGTTCCAGCAGGGATTGGGCGAGGCCGCCGACCTTGCGGCTCTGGTCCAGGGCGATGCCCAGGTAGCGCCGGCGGTCTTCGGGGCTGAGGCTGGCGTCCTTGAGGGACAGGGTTTCCAGGTAGCCGTGCAACGACGCCAGCGGGGTGCGCAGGTCATGGGAGATGTTCGCGACCATGTCCCGGCGTTCCTGGTCCTGGTGGGTGAGGGCACGCCACTGTTCACCGAGGCGGTTCTCCATTTGCACGAAGGCGTGGTCGAGCACGGCGATTTCGTCACCGCTGTGCAGCGGTTCGGTGGCGGGCTCCGGGGTTTTCGGCGCGCCGTTGATATCGAACTGCGCGACCTTGTCGGTCAATTGGCGCAGCGGGCGGGTGATCCAGGCAAAGGCGATCAGGCCCGCCATCAGGCATAACAATGCGACCAGGCCGATGGACCACAGCGCGATCTTCAACGCCATGCCGGTCGCATCCTTGGCATCGAACACATCGTGGGCTTCACCCAGCAATACCACGTACAGGAAACCGGTCTGCTTGCCGTTGGCCTTGAGCGGTGCGGCGCTGAACACCTTGCGCCCCTCGACGCTGCGCGGGTCATCGCCGAGGATCGGCAGCATGGCGCCGCTGAGGAAGCGCCGCACCGGCGCCAGGTCGACGCGGTCGCGCAACAAGTGCCCGCTGGGTGCCGCATTGCCGACCACGCGGCCGTCGATGTCGAGCAGGTACACCTCGACGCTCGGGTTCACCAGCATCAGTTGGCTGAACAGCATGCGCACGGCCTCGGGCTTGAGGCCATCGGCGTCCATCAGTTGCGTGTCACGGGCGATGTGCGCCGCGAGGTCGCGGGACAGGCCTTGCACCACTTCCAGCTCGTGCATGCGGTTTGAGCGCACTTGCAGCCACGCCGAGGTGCCGCTGCAGATCAGCAGCAACACGGCAAACACCACCGACAGGCGCTGGGTCAGGGTCAGCTTCATGGCGCGCTCTCGGCAAACTTGTAGCCACGGCCCCACACCGTGAGGATGCGCGCCGGATTGGCCGGGTCGGTCTCGACCTTGGCGCGCAGGCGATTGATATGGGTATTGACCGTGTGTTCATAGCCCTCGTGGCTGTAGCCCCACACGGCGTTGAGCAGGTCCATGCGCGAAAACACCTTGCCCGGCTGGCGGGCGAAGAAGTACAGCAGGTCGAACTCACGCGGCGTCAGGTCCAGGCGCTGGCCTTGCAGGGTCACGTCGCGGGTCAGCGGGTTGATGAATAACTGGCCGAGGTCGAGGCTGCCGGCGTCCATCTTCAGGTTGCGCGCCATGGCGTCCACCCGGCGCAGCAGCGCCTTGACACGTGCCACCAGCTCCGGCATCGAGAATGGCTTGGCCAGGTAATCGTCGGCGCCCAGCTCCAGGCCGAGGATGCGGTGCAGTTCACTGGAACGCGCACTGGTGATGATGATTGGCGTGTAGCGCGTCATGGCGCGGGCGCGGCGGCAGATTTCCAGGCCATCGACGCCGGGGAGCATCAGGTCGAGGATCAGCGCATCCCAACCGCCTTGCTCCAGCAGGCGCAGGCCCTCGTTGCCATCGGCGCTGTGCACCACGTCAAACTGCTCGTCACGCAGGTGCAGGCAGATCAAGTCGGCGATATGGGCATCGTCCTCGACCACCAGGACACGTTTGGGCTGATCCATGTAAGCGAAACCTTGGCTTGTAGTCGGCGCATTGTGCGGCTTTTGCCTCAGTGTAGTTATCACGAATTGTTTAACTCTGCGTGAGGATTTGGCGACCGGCCGGGGGGCAGGATGGCGTCATTGCAGTTGGGGAATGGCTTGTATGTGGCGAGGGAGCTTGCTCCCGCTCGACAGCGCAGCTGGAGCCGGCTTTTTTTTTGGGAGCGCTGCGCACTCCAGCGGGAGCAAGCTCCCTCGCCACAGGGCCTTGAATGGAGAAACCTATGTACTCACGCAGACAAATCCTGCTGGCCGGCGGTGGCCTGGGTGTCGCCGTCCTCGCCGGTGGCTTGCTGAAACAACTCAACCTGGTCAGCGAAGCCGAGGCGGCTGAAACCTTCGAGGTCAGCCACACCGACGCCGAGTGGCGCAGCCTGCTCAGCGTTGAGCAATACGCCGTGCTGCGCGAAGAGGGCACCGAGCGTCCCTACAGCAGCAAACTGAATGACGAGCACCGCGCCGGCACCTTTGCTTGTGCAGGTTGCGCATTGCCGTTGTTCTCCTCAACTACCAAGTTCGACAGCCACACCGGTTGGCCGAGTTTCTGGCAGCCGCTGGACAACGCGGTGGCCAGCCGTACCGACCGTTCTTTCGGCATGGCACGCAACGAAATCCACTGCCGCCGTTGCGGCGGTCACCAAGGGCACGTGTTCGACGACGGCCCACGACCCACTGGCCTGCGCTATTGCATGAATGGCGCGGCCATGACGTTCACGGCGGCGTAAGCCAATGTTTCTTTCTTATAAGGTCTTATCCCATGTGGCTTCTGCTTCTCGCGTATCTGGGCGGCGTGCTGACCATCGTCAGCCCGTGCATCCTGCCGGTTCTGCCTTTTGTCTTCGCTCGCACCGGGCAGCCGTTTTTGCGCAGTGGCTTGCCGCTGTTGGCGGGGATGGCGGTGACGTTTGCCCTGGTGGCCACGCTGGCCGCCGTGGGCGGCGGCTGGGTGGTGCAAGTCAATCAATACGGGCGCTGGCTCGCGTTGCTCTGCGTGGCGCTGTTTGGACTCACGCTGCTGCTGCCCCAGCTGTCGGAACGCCTGACGCGGCCGCTGGTGGCCGCCGGCAGTCGCTTGTCGGAAGCCGCCGGGGCCGACGCCAGGCCGCGTGCGGGCGCTTCGTTCCTGATCGGCGTGGCCACCGGGTTGCTCTGGGCGCCGTGCGCCGGGCCGATTCTGGGGCTGCTGCTGACCGGCGCCGCGCTGCAGGGCGCCAATATCGGCACTACCTTGCTGTTGCTGGCCTACGCCGCCGGTGCAGCGACGTCCCTGGCGCTGGCGTTGCTGGTCGGCGGTAAAGTCTTTGGCTTGATGAAGAAGTCCCTGGGCGCTGGTGAATGGCTGCGTCGCGGCCTTGGCGCGCTGATGTTGGTGGGTGTCGCAGCGATTGCCCTGGGCCTGGACACTGGTGTGTTGTCGCGCTTGTCGACGGCGTCCACCGGTGGCCTGGAACAAAGCCTGGTGGACCGCTTGAGCGCCAAGCCGCCAGCACAGGGTGGAGCGATGATGATGGCGGCCAACCACGCCAGCGATGCGCTGCCGATCGAAGGCGCGCTGCCGCCGTTGGACGGCGCCGTGCAATGGCTCAACAGCCCGCCGCTGAGCGCCGAGGCGCTCAAGGGCAAAGTGGTGCTGGTGGATTTCTGGACCTACTCCTGCATCAATTGCCTGCGCACCTTGCCTTACGTCAAAGCCTGGGCCGAGAAGTACCGCGACCAGGGCTTGGTGGTGATTGGCGTACACGCCCCGGAGTTTGCCTTTGAGCGGGATGTGGGCAATGTCACCCAGGCCATGAAGGACCTGGGCATTACCTACCCGGTGGCTGTCGACAACAACTACAAGATCTGGCGCGCCTTCAACAACCAGTACTGGCCGGCGCACTACTTTGCCGATGCCAACGGCCAGATTCGCTACCACCACTTTGGCGAGGGCGACTATGCCGAATCGGAGCGGGTGATCCAGCAGTTGTTGCGCGAAGCCGGCGCACAAAACGTCGCGGGCGGCTTGATCGACGTGGACGCCAAGGGCGTGCAACAGGCGCCGGACCTGAACACCGTACAGTCGCCGGAAACCTACCTGGGCGCGCAGCGCGCCGAGAACTTCGTCAAGTCCGGCCCACTGGCGCTGAACAACTGGACCCTGGAAGGCCAATGGAACGTGGGCGGCCAGCAAGTCACGCTGGAGCAGGCGGGTGGGCGCATCGTCTACCGCTTCCACGCCCGTGACTTGCACCTGGTGCTGGCGCCTGGCGCGGATGGCAAGCCGGTGCGTTTCAAGGTCACGGTGGACGGCCAGGCCCCGGGCGAAGCCCACGGCACGGACGTGGCGCCGGATGGCAGCGGTGCGGTGACTGAACAGCGCTTGTACCAACTGGTGCGCCAGCCGGGTGAGGTGCAGGACCGTACCTTCAGCATTGAGTTTCTGGACCCGAATGTGGCGGCGTATGCCTTTACCTTTGGCTGATTCGACAACCCTATAACTGTGAGAGCTGGCTTTTGTGGGAGCTGGCTTGCCTGCGATGGCGGTAGGTCAGCCACCTAATCTGGCGCTGATACACCGCTATCGCAGGCAAGCCAGCTCCCACAGTTGACCGTGTTTTGGAGTGATATCTATGAAAATCTTGAGATGTTTACCGGTGCTGGCGTTGGTTGCCTTTATCGGCCAAGCCCAGGCGTTTTCCTTTGGTTCTTCCGATGATGCCGTCGTCATCGCACCACCCGCGCTGGACCTGCCAGCCTCGGCCAACCTGCAAACGGCGGTCTTCGCCGGCGGCTGCTTCTGGGGCGTACAAGGCGTTTTCCAGCACGTGCAGGGCGTCAAAAACGCGGTCTCCGGCTATGACGGCGGCGCGGCAGGTACGGCGCAGTATGAGTCGGTCAGCGCGGGCGATACCGGCCATGCCGAGGCGGTTTCCGTCACCTATGACCCGAGCAAAGTCAGCTACGGCAAGCTGTTGCAGATCTACTTTTCGGTGGCCCACAACCCCACAGAACTCAACCGCCAGGGCCCGGATACGGGTACGCAATACCGCTCGGCGATCTTTGCGCAGGATGCCGAGCAGCAAAAAGTCGCCCAGGCGTATATCGCGCAACTGGATGCCGCCAAGTCCTTCGACAAGCCGATCGTGACGCGGATCGAGATGGGCAAGCCGTTCTACCCGGCGGAGGCCTACCACCAGGACTTTCTTACTGAAAACCCGTCTTACCCGTACATCGTGATCAATGACTTGCCAAAGGTGGCGCAGTTGAAAAAGCTGTTTCCTGACCAGTACCGCGCTGAGCCGGTATTGGTGAAAACCCAGTAAACACCTGATGTATGAATGGTCTTATGTGGGAGCTGGCTTGCCTGCGATGCAGACACCTCGGTACATCAGTGAGACCGAGGCGATGCCATCGCAGGCAAGCCAGCTCCCACAAAAGCCCAGCTCCCACAAAATCCGGGCCACGCCTGTTGAGCTAGACCACTTCCAGGTAAGAGCTGTGTATCGCCCGCGCCAGTTCGCGCACGGTGTCGATAAAGTCCGTCAGCCGGCTGTGCAGGCCGTCCTCAAGGATTTCATCAATCCCCGTATACCGCAGCCGCGCTTCGAACTCTGCCGCCAAGCGTTGCGCCGTGCGCCCGTAACTGCCGGGCAAGTCGGCGAGGATGTGGCTCAATTCCTCGATACACGCGTGCAACGAGCGCGGTACGTCGCTGCGCAGTAACAGCAGCTCGGACACGGAGCGTGCATTCAGCGCATTCGGGTACAGCTCGGTGTACGCCTCGAACGACGACAACGCGCGGAGCAGGGCGCTCCACTGGTAATAGCCGCGCGCCGAGACGTCGCTGACTTCCTCCGACTCTTCGCCAAACATCTCGTAGCGCGCATCCAGCAGGCGCAAGGTGTTGTCGGCGCGTTCGACAAAGGTGCCCAGGCGGATAAACCGGTAGGCGTCGTTGCGCATGATGGTCCCCGAGGTGGCGCCACGGAACAGGTGCGAGCGTTGCTTGACCCAATCACAGAAGTGGCTGATGCCGTGGCGCGCCAGGCCGCCGGCGGCGATGCTGCGCATTTCCAGCCAGGTGGCGTTGAGGTTTTCCCACATGTCGGCGGTGATGCGCCCGCGTACCGCATGCGCGTTGCCGCGAGCGGCGCGCAGGCAGTTGTAGATGCTCGCGGGGTTTTCTTCGTCGAGAGCGAAGAAGTGCAACATACGCTCGGCATCCAGTTCCTTGTGGCGTTCCAGGTAGCTGTCGAGGGTGCCGCTACTGAGCAGCGACATCGCCAGTTCATCCAGGCCATCGCTGCGCCCGGATTGGGGCATCAGCGACAGCGAATAGCTGACTTCCAGCATGCGCGCCAGGTTCTCGGCGCGCTCCAGGTAACGGGACATCCAGTAAAGATCTGCGGCGGTTCTACTCAACATAATCAGCCCTCCACCACCCAGGTGTCCTTGGTTCCGCCGCCTTGCGACGAGTTGACGATCAGCGAGCCTTCACGCAAGGCCACGCGCGTGAGGCCACCGGGCACCAGGCGGGTTTCCTTGCCCGATAGCACGAACGGCCGCAGGTCGATATGCCGGGGCGCGATGCCGTTTTCGACAAAGGTCGGGCAGGTGGACAGGCTCAACGTGGGTTGGGCGATATACGCATGGGGACGCGCCTTGATGCGTTGGCGGAAGTCCTCGATCTCGGCCGCCGTGGACGCCGGGCCCACCAGCATGCCGTAGCCGCCGGAGCCCTGGGTCTCCTTGACCACCAGTTCCGGCAGGTGCGCCAGCACGTGGGACAGTTCATCGGGCTTGCGGCACTGGAAGGTCGGCACGTTTTGCAGCACCGGTTCTTCGTCGAGGTAGAAGCGGATCATCTCCGGCACATAGGGGTAGATCGACTTGTCATCAGCGACGCCGGTGCCGATGGCATTGGCCAGTACCACGTTGCCCGCGCAGTAGGCGGCGACCAGGCCGGGCACGCCGAGCATCGATTCGGGGTTGAACGCCTGCGGGTCGAGGAACGCGTCGTCGATGCGCCGGTAGATCACGTCCACGGCCTTGGGGCCGTCGGTGGTGCGCATGAACACCTTGAGGTCGTGCACGAACAGGTCGGCGCCTTCCACCAGTTCCACGCCCATTTCCCGGGCGAGAAAGGCGTGTTCAAAGAACGCGCTGTTGAAGCGGCCGGGGGTGAGCACCACGACGTTGGGGTTGTCCAGGCGGCTTGAGCTTTTCAGGGTCTTGAGCAGCAGGTTGGGGTAGTGGTCCACCGGCGCGATGCGCTGCTTGGCAAACACTTCGGGGAACAGGCGCATCATCATCTTGCGGTCTTCGAGCATGTAGCTCACGCCGCTGGGGGTGCGCAGGTTGTCTTCCAGCACGTAGTAGGTGCCGTCGCCGTCGCGCACCAGGTCGACGCCGGAGATGTGGGAGTAGATGTCGCGGTGCAGGTCGAGGCCGACCATGGCCTTCTGGTAACCCTCGTTGCCCAGCACCTGGTCGGCGGGAATGATCCCGGCCTTGATGATGCGCTGGTCGTGGTAGATATCGGCGAGGAACATGTTCAGCGCGGTGACGCGCTGGATGCAGCCGCGTTCGATCACGCTCCACTCACTGGCGGGGATGCTGCGGGGGATGATGTCGAAGGGGATCAGGCGCTCGGTGTCCTGCTCGTCGCCATAGAGGGTGAAGGTGATCCCGGCGCGGTGAAACAGCAAGTCGGCTTCGCGGCGACGCTGGGCCAGCAGTTCCGGTGGCGTGTTGGCCAGCCAGCGGGAGAATTCCTGATAGTGCGCACGGCACACGCCGTTTGCGTCATTCATTTCATCGAAGAAAGATCGAGCCATTCCAGTACCTTGTCAGTGCCGAGGGACGCTTGGGTGGCACTGCCGCTTTGAAAAACGCATGTTTTTATGAGCCCGTGGCTAAGGGTGCCACTGGGCCTGGTCCTTACTTTCTTATGGGGTTGGCTCTTGGGTCGGGGGGTAACGGATGCTCCTGTGTGCGGGCAGTGATGAAGGGCTAAAGCAATGCTTGTGCCGAAACCCAGGGTGAGTGGGCTTGTTGTGTAGAGGGAGCTTGTTGTGGCGCGGGAGCTTGCTCCCGCTGGAGTGCGCAGCGCTCCCAAGATTTTGGGGCCGCTGCGCAGCCCAGCGGGAGCAAGCTCCCTCGCCACAGTTGGGGGCGTGCGCTGCTTCAGATTGGTGCATGAACAAACTTGAACTTCACCTCCCGCCCGTTCTTCTAACGTCACTCGAAACTTCTTGGAGCACCGCCGTGCCCAGAATCATCTCGCCGCATTCCCCGGAAACGGCCCTGACCGACCACAGTGAACACAATGCCAAGATCTTCGGCTCGCCCAAGGACCGCCTGGACTTCTACCGGCGCGAGATCCAGTACGAAACCACCATCCTGGCCAACCGCACCGACGCCTACCTCACCGCACAATCGTTCCTGGTCATAGCCTTCGTGTCCGGCATGGGCAACCTCAACCCAGAGTGGGGCAAGTTGTTCACCCTGGTGGTGCCGGTGTTCCTGGTCTTGCTCGGCATCCTCAGCTCGCTGAACGCCTGGCCGGGGATTCGTGCGGCGTACGAGATCATCGACCACTGGCACTACAAGCAAAGCGAGTTGCTGCGCAGCGAACCGGTGATGGGCCTGGCTTATGACGATTCGCCGCTGTTCTGCGAGACGGAGTCGTCCCACAAGGGCTATCGCAAGTCACTGCTATTCTCTATGCGTGCGCCGTGGCTGTTTATGGTGTTCTGGCTGTTGCTCGGCGCCTACGCGTTTTATATCCAGGTGGATAACCCGGGTTCATAGAGGTGCAGGTCATGTCGGATGAACGTGAGGACGAACCGGACGAGGAACTCAACGACCCGGGCAACGAAGACCCCGGTTCGCTGATGGATGATGCGCAGGTGCCGCTGATTGATACGCCGGAGGAATAAACCGGTGTGCTCAGCGGCGCTGTTCCAGCAGCAACCGTTCCAGCGCCTCCAGCGGCAACGGTTTGCTCACCCAGTAGCCCTGGATCTGATCGCAGCCGGCTTCCTTCAGGAACGCCAGTTGCGCGGCGGTTTCCACGCCCTCGGCCACGGCGCGCAGCTTCAGGCTGTGGGCCAGTTCGATAATGGTGCGGGCGATGGCGGCATCCTGGGGGTTGCTGGTGACTTCACGGATAAACGCAATGTCGATCTTCAGCGTGTCCAACGGAAAACGGCGCAGGTACGCCAGGCTGGAATAGCCGGTGCCAAAGTCGTCGATGGCGATCTTCACGCCCATGTCGCGCAGGCGTTGCAGGCTGCTGATGGTGTGCTGGGTGTTTTCCATCAGTGAGCTTTCGGTGAGCTCCACTTCAAGCCAATGCGGCGCAACCCCGGTGTCTGCAAGTATTTGCGCAATATCCGAGATCAGGTCGCCTTCCATCAACTGATGGCCGGACACGTTCACCGACACTTCAACCGCCCCGACGGCGCTGCCTTGCCAAATCGCGATCTGCCGGCAGACCTGGTCGATCACCCAGCGCCCCACCGTGATGATCAAACCCAGGCTCTCCAGGATCGGCACAAACACCGCCGGCGACACCGCGCCATAACCTGGGCGATCCCAGCGCAGCAAGGCTTCCAGGCCAGAAACCTGGCCGCTGCCCAGGTCCAGCTTGGGTTGATAGTGCAGGCTGAATTCGTTGGCCTTGACCGCCTGGCGCAGGGCGTTTTGCAGGTCCAGGCGTGCCAGGTCGTGGACATTCATCGTCGCGGTTTCAGTGCCGCGCTCGCGCAGTTGCTGTTCGAGCATCAGGCTGTGGCTTTTTAATTGATCGCCGTAACTTTTCAGCCGCAACAAGTTGCGCACCCGCAGCCACAACTCGACGCGCTCCACCGGTTTGCTGATGAACTCTTCGGCACCGGTTTGCAGGCCGCTGAGGCGCGCACTCGGCTCGCTCAACGCCGAGAGCATGATGATCGGGATATTCGCCGTGGCCGGGTTGCCCTTGAGCTGGTTGGCCACTTCAAACCCGTCCATGCCGGGCATCATGATGTCCAGCAGGATCAGGTCCGGCGGTTGCTCTGCCACCAGGGCCAGGGCTTCCTCGCCGGAGCCAACGCTGAGGGTGTGGTAGCCCTCGTACTGCAACAGGGTTTCCAACAGCTTGCGCACCTGGGGTTCATCATCGACGATCAGCAGCGTAGCCATAGTGGGGACTCATCTGAGTGGCGGTGTGTTAAGCAGCGTGTCGATCACCTGATACAGCTCCTTGTAGCGCAAGGGCTTGATCACATAGGCGTCGCAGCCGGCCAGGCGGGTTTTTTCGCGGTCTTCCTTCATCGCCATGGCGGTCAGGGCGATCACCGGGATGTGCGCGGTGAGCGGGTCGTGCTTGAGCAGGGCGGTAGCGGCCAGGCCGTCCATGCCCGGCAGTTGGATGTCCATCAGGATCAGCGCCGGTTGGTGTTCGCGGGCCAGGGTCAGGCCGCTTTCCGCATCGGCGGCCCAGCGCACGCTGTGCCCGGCATTGGTCAGTAGCAAGCGCGCCAGGCGCATATTGGCTTCGTTGTCTTCGATGATCAGGATGTCGGCCACGGCGCCTCCAGGTTGGCAGCCCGGCGCAACGGCAGCCACACCACGAACCGCGCGCCGAGGCCTTCGCGGCTGGCCACAGCGACGCTGCCGCCGTGCAGGTCGACAAGTTGCTTGACCATCGCCAGCCCCAGGCCAGTGCCTTCGAATTTGCGTGCCAGGCTGCTGTCGATCTGGCTGAAGGCCTTGAACAGCTTGCCCATGTCGTCTGCTGCGATGCCCAGGCCGGTGTCGCTGACGCTGAACTGCAAAAACGTTTGATGCGCGCCAAGCGGCACGTCAAAGCTGTGCACCGGCCAATCCCCGGGGATCTTGCCCACTTGGTCAGCCTTGACCTCGCGCACCGCCAGGGTCACGCAACTGCCGTGTTCGCTGAACTTCACCGCATTGGCCAGCAGGTTGTAGATGATCTGTTTGGTCTTGCGCAGGTCCAGAGCCAGGGTGCCGAAGTCATCCGGGCTGTCCAACTTCAACTGGATCTGCTGCAACGCCGCCTTCTCACGCACGATCAGCAAACTGTTGGCCAGCAACCCCGGCAGCTCAGCCGCTTCCAGTTCCAATTCCATCATCCCGGCTTCGACCTTGGACAGGTCGAGAATGTCGTTGATCAACGACAGCAGGTGCTGGCCGCTGGTGAAGATATCGCCGATGTACTCGCGCTGGGTCTCGGTCATGTCACCCACCAGCCCGTCCTTGAGCGCTTCGGAAAACCCGATCACCGCATTCAACGGCGTGCGCAGTTCGTGGGACATGGTGGCGAGGAACTCGGACTTCATGTGGCTGGCGTGCTCCAGCTCCAGGTTCTTTTCTTCCAGGGCGCGTTCAAAGCCTTTGCGCTCGGCTTCTTCCTGCTTGCGCGCGGTGTTGTCGGTGCCGATCAGCAGGTAGCCGATGATGGTGTCATGGCGGTTGCGCAGGGCGGTCACCGAGACCATCGCCGACAAGCGGCTGCCGTCCTGGCGGATATAGGTCAGCTCGTAGATGTCTTCGATGCCCCGGGAGGCCTTGAACACCAGGGCTTCAAAGCCCGGGGTGATCGGCGTGTCGAGTTCGAGGCTGAGGGCGGCGGCGCGGGTGATCAGCTCGACGGGGTCGGAGATGTCGGCGGGGGTAATGCGGTTGACCACATCGGCAGCGGCATAGCCAAGCATGCGTTCGGCGCCGACGTTGAAGATCTGGATCACGCCTTTTTCGTCGGTGGCGATGCTGGAAAAGTACGCGCTGTTGAAGATGGCATCCTGCAGGGCGCCGGCCTTGAGCAGGGTTTTCTGGCGTTTGAACTCGACGATCTTTTCGGCGCGTGATTGCGCGGGGCCGGGTAAAGGTGTGTCCATTGCGGGGTCATTCCGTGAGGTTCAGGCCCGCCCGCGTCAGCCGACGAGGGCGCAGAGCATGCTCACAGAAGATCGCGATGAGGCGACGAGGAGGAGATGAGGTCATTGGACAGTAGCAGAGATTGTGGCGTTTTGATGTCTTGGTTTTGCGATAAACCCTCAATTGGATTGATCGTTCCCACCACCCAACGGTGGCAAGCGCCGTTTCACCGGGGTTTTCTTGACGATGGCCGTGTTGGTCTCGGCATACACATTGAGCCGGTCGAGCAGGGTGTCCAGTTGCTCCATGGTGCGCACATGCAACCGCGCGATAAAACAGTCATCGCCAGTCACCTTGTCGCACTCGGTGAACTCGGGAATCGCCTGGATTTGCCGCTCAACCTCCTGCAACTTCCCTGGCAGCGGGCGGATGCGCACGATGGCTTGCAGCAGGTAGCCGAAGTGTTTGGCGTCGATGTCCACCGTGTAGTGGGTCAGCACCCCACGCTCTTCGAGGCGGCGCAGACGCTCGCCGACGCTGGGCGATGACAGCCCGGTGATGCCCGCCAGGGCCTTGAGGGACAGGCGCGAATCGTCCATCAAGGCGGCGATCAGTTGCTGGTCGATGCTGTCGATCATGGGATTTGCCTAATAAGAAAAGGTGATTCGGGTGTCTGGCCTTTTTTAGTCGCTGGAGGCGCTGCCCAGCAGATTGCCATAATTGAGCCTCACTTGAGGAGCATCAATCGTGGATACATCCATCCGTCGCGGTTCGTGGGAAATGGTCGCCGCCATGCTGATTTCGGGGACCATTGGCTGGTTTGTGCTGGTGTCAGGCGTGTCGGTGATCGAGGTGGTGTTCTGGCGTTGCGTGATCGGCGGGCTGACCTTGCTGCTGGTGTGCGCCTTGCTGGGTTACCTGCGCCTGGACCTGCTGAGTGGGGCCAAGCTCGGGCTGGCAATGCTCAGCGGTGTGGCCATCGTTGGTAACTGGCTGCTGCTGTTCGAATCCTATTCCCACGCGTCCATCGCCATCAGCACGGCGGTGTACAACGTGCAGCCGTTCATGTTGGTGATGCTTGCGGCGGTGTTCCTTGGCGAGAAAATCACCGTGCAGAAACTCACGTGGTTGAGCGTGGCGTTTATCGGGATGCTCGCGATTGTGACCGCCCATGGCTCGCAGCAGAGCGGTGGGGATTACCTGGCGGGTATCGCGTTGGCGTTGGGCGCAGCGTTTTTGTATGCGATTGCCGCGCTGATCATCAAGCGCTTGAAAGACGTACCGCCCCATTTGATGGCGCTGATCCAGGTGGCCACCGGCGCTGTGTTGCTGGCGCCGCTGGTGCCGTGGGGCAGTGTGCCTGTGGCGCCTACTGCCTGGGCGGCATTGGTGACCCTGGGCGTGGTGCACACCGGTGTGATGTATGTGTTGTTGTACGGCGCGATCCAGAAACTGCCGACCGCATTGACCGGCGCCTTGTCCTTTATCTACCCGATTGCGGCGATCTTCGTCGATTGGATCGCCTTCGGGCATCGCCTGGGCTGGCAACAATGGTTGGGGGTAGCGGCAATTCTGCTGGCGGCTGCGGGGTTGCAGCGGGGCTGGTGGTGGCCCCGCTCCCAGAAGGTTAGTGCGTACCCTGGAAAATAATGTTTTCCGGGTTGAAGTGCTCCACTGCGCTGCCCGGTTGCGGCAGGCCGAGGATATGCCCCTTGATCTTGCCCACCACGTGCATCTCGCAGGGTTTGCAGTCGAACTTCAAGGTCAGCACTTCATCACCGTGGATCAACTGCATCGGCGCGACCTTGGTCTTCACGCCCGTGACACCCTTGGCCTGTTTCGGGCACAGGTTGAACGAGAAGCGCAGGCAGTGCTTGGTGATCATCACCGGTACTTCGCCGGTCTCTTCGTGGGCTTCGAAGGCGGCGTCGATCAGCTTCACGCCGTGACGGTAGTAGAAATCACGGGCCTTCTGGTTGTAGACGTTGGCCAGGAACGACAGATGCGCTTCCGGGTACACCGGCGGCGGCGTGGTTTCGGCTTTACGCCCACCACGCGGGTGCGCAGCAACACGGGCGGCGGTCAGCGCTTCGATCACTTCGCGGCGCAAGGCCTTGAGCTGCGAGTTGGGGATGAAGAACGCTTGCGGCGCATCCAGCTGGATGTCGGTGGCGTGGTATTCGGTGGTGCCCAGTTGGCCGAGCAGGTCGCGCAAGGTATCGAGCGCCTGTTCTGGCTTGTTGGCCACGCCGAACGGGCCGGGCAGGGTGACGCTGGCACTGATGCCTTCTTCGCTGGTGGCGGTGACTTCCAGCTGTTCTTCACGCAGGCGCGCGGCCCAGGTCAGGCCGATACGGCGCTCGGACGAGGTCTTGAGCAGCGCCTGTTGCCAGTTGTGATCGAGGTTGCGGTTCAGCGGATGGTTCGGGCGCAACTGGTGCAGGCCGGCCGGCATTTCGTTCGGCTCGACGCGGTAGCGGTAGCGCTTCTCGCCGTCTTCTTCGAACTCGCCCTTGGGCTCGGCGATGTTGGCGCGGAAACCCACGACTTCGCGCTTGACCAGCACATTGAGGCCGTCGCCATTGGACAGCGGCTCATGGGTGACCACCTGCAAGTCGCGCTTGCCGGCTTTTTCCACCACGCCCACCGGCAAGCCGGTAAAGGTCGGCGTGTCGAAGGCGCCGATATCGACCTTGCGGTCGGTGACGAAATAGTCAGTGCTGCCCCGGTGGAAGGTTTTTTCCGGGTCGGGCAGGAAGAAGTGCACGGTACGGCCGCTGGAGGCGCGAGCCAGGTCCGGGCGGTCTTCAAGCACGTCGTCGAGGCGTTGGCGGTAGTAGGACGTGATGTTCTTCACATAGCCCATGTCCTTGTAACGGCCTTCGATCTTGAACGAGCGCACGCCGGCTTCGACCAGCGCGCGGATGTTGGCGCTCTGGTTGTTGTCTTTCATCGACAGCAGGTGCTTTTCAAAGGCCACGACGCGGCCCTGGTCATCTTTCAAGGTGTACGGCAGGCGGCAGGCCTGGGAGCAATCGCCACGGTTGGCGCTGCGGCCGTTCTGCGCGTGGGAGATATTGCACTGTCCGGAGAACGCCACGCACAAGGCGCCGTGGATAAAGAACTCGATGGCGGCATCGGTTTCGTCGGCGATGGCGCGGATCTCTTGCAGGTTCAGCTCACGGGCCAATACCAACTGCGAGAAACCGGCCTGGTCGAGAAACTTCGCGCGGCCCAGGGTGCGGATGTCGGTCTGGGTGCTGGCGTGCAGCTCGATGGGCGGGATATCCAGCTCCATCACGCCCAGGTCTTGCACGATCAACGCATCGACACCGGCGTCGTAGAGCTGATGGATCAGCTTGCGCGCGGGTTCCAGTTCGTTGTCATGCAGAATCGTGTTGATCGTGGTGAACACGCGAGCGTGGTAACGGCGGGCGAATTCCACCAGTGACGCGATGTCGCTCACGTCATTGCACGCATTGTGGCGGGCGCCGAAGCTTGGGCCGCCGATGTAGATGGCGTCGGCGCCATGCAGGATCGCCTCGCGCGCAATGGCCACATCGCGGGCAGGGCTGAGCAATTCAAGGTGATGCTTGGGCAAGGACATAGTTTTTTTAGTCAGGCTTGTCACGGTTGAGGCGCGCATTGTAGCTGTGAAACGCTGGGGGGGCACCTACCACAGGGCGCTGGAGCCAATGAGATCCCATGTGGGAGCGGGCTTGCCCGCGATTGCGGCGGTTCAGTGAATATATCTTTGACTGACACACCGCTATCGCGGGCAAGCCCGCTCCCACATTTTTTAGGCTGTGTCTGGCTTAGGCTTTTGCGGCCATTGCAGTGACTTCGACGCGCATGCCTTCTACGGCCAGGGAAGCAACGCCCACCGCCGCCCGCACCGGCCACGGCTTGGCGAAGAAGCGCTTGTAGACTTCATTGAACGCGGCACGATCAGCCATGTCCGTCAGGTAGATAGTCAAATGCATCACCCGGTCCATCGAGCTGCCGGCCTTTTCCAGCGCGACTTTCAGCGCTTGCAGGGTGCATTCGCTTTGCAGGGTGGCGTCGCCCAGTTCCAGGCTGCCATCGGCGCGGGTCGGGATCTGGGTGGAGACCAGGATGCCGTTGAAACCGACAACGTCAGAAGAAATCGAGTCGGCATCCGGGTCGGGGGTGTAGGACAGGTCGTGGTTGGCCATGGGCGCCTCTCATTGGCAGATTCAGAAAGGCGCCCATGGTCCGCGAAAATGACCGCAGGGGCAAACTACAGCAAGGTAAACGGGTAATCGACGATCAGCCGCAGCTCGTTCAAGTTGCCGTCACCCTGGTCGGCATTCGACGAGACGATGGCATCGCGCACCCGCAGCGACAGGTTCTTCGCCGGCCCGCTCTGGATCACGTATTTGGCTTCCAGGTCGGTCTCGTGATGAGCGCCATCCGAGCCGTAGTCGTTGACGTAGGCGCTGTGCGCGGGCGTGTGTGTGCCATCGATGTCCGAACCGTTGATATAGCGGCCCATGAAGCTCAGGCCCGGCACGCCGTAACTGGCCATGTTCAGGTCATAACGGATGCCCCAGGACTGTTCGCCCGGGCCGTTGAAGTCGCCCCACTGCACCGAGTTGGCGAGGAACACCGAGTCGCCGCCTTCACCCGCGCCATTGTTGCCGGTGCCGATGTAGTCAAACGGCGTGTCGCCATGCACCTTCTGGAACGACAGCGTCAGCGTGTGGGCCTGCAAGAACGAATAGGCCGCCGCCAGCGAGTAAGTGGTGTTGTTGATCGCCCCGGCCTTGGCGCTGCCGGTGTCGAGGGTGCGGTACAGATTGCCGTCCAGCGCCAGCGACTGGTCATTCGGCAACGGGATCACGTAGTTGAGGTTGGTGTAGTACTGGCGCCAGATATCGTCCAGCTCGCCCGCATACAAGGTGGCACTCAGGTTCGGGGTAAAGGTGTATTTGCCGCCGACAAAACTCGCGCTGTTGGCGGGGATGTTGGCGTAGGTCGCATAGATATCGTGGTCATGGTTGCTGGTCATGCCGCTGTTGGTGCTGGTGAAGTGCCCGGCTTCCAGGTCGAGGCCGGCGATTTCGCTGCTGGTCAGGTCGAAACCGGTGGCGGTCTGAGGTAGCAGGCGCGTGCCGCCGGTGGCGAAGACCGGGGCGGTGGGCTGCATGTCACCGAATTTCAGCTCGGTCTTGGAGATCTTCACCTTCACCGCTGCGCCCACGGAACCGTAGGCGTTTTCCGGGTCGCCATGGCGATCGGTGGGCAGGTTGCCGGTGCCGGCGTCGGCGTGGGTGGCGTCCAGCTTCAATCCGCCGTAGGCGTAGGCATCGACACCAAAGCCAATCGTGCCCTGGGTGAAACCCGAGGCGTAATTGAGCATGGCGCCTTGGGTCCAGTCGCGGTTATCGGCCTTGCCGCTTTGGCGGTCGCGGTCCATGTAGTAGTTGCGCAACAGCCCGGTAATGCTGCTGCCTTCGATAAACCCCTTGGCATCCGCCTGGTCCGTCACGGACTCGGCAAAGGCCATCTGACTGATACCGGCACACACCGCCAGCGCTAACAGGCTCGACTGCTTAATCATGGTATTCACTTCCCCGGGTAATAAGCGCGCGCACAGAAACACCGCACTTTTTAAATGGCGCAAAACGTATGATCGGCAGAGTTTTACAAGGTGGGCGTTACGGTTTTTTATTGTGTTCGGCGTGGTTGCCGAAGTTGATTCTAAGCCCAGTTTGCGGGGGCTACAGCCAGGCAAAGGATGAAACTCGATTAATTAAACTTCACATAATTTAAGCGGCGGGAGGTGTAGCGTGGGACCTGTCTTAGCCGCTCTGCTTCGACAAAATCCTTTGGTTGCCGCCGCAGACTCTGCGGCGGATTTTTTTCGTTGGGATAGTTTTAAGTTGAGGGGCTTAGTGCGCCAAGCCGTGTAAGGCGATACCCATCGGGAACGGCGGCTGGCTGGCGGGCGCAGCCTTCATTTGCGTGCGATAACCGAGCGGGCTGGTGCCCAATTGTTTTTGAAACGCCCGGCGCATGCGTTCTTCACGACCGAAGCCGACCGTTTCGGCGATCCGCTTGATCGGCTCGTTGGTGGTCGCCAGCACCCGGCAAGCGGCCTCCAGGCGCAGGCTCTCCACCGCTTGCGCTGGCGTATCGCCCGTGGCGGCGACGTAGGCCCGGGCAAAGTGCCGGGGGCTCATGCCGAATTGCTCGGCCAAGCGTTCTACCCGCAGATCACCGTTGAGGTTCCCCGCAATCCACGCATGCAAGCGCGCCAGGCGCACATCGGGATCTGTACGCAAAGCCGTGGACTGCGCATTCAGCGAAGCGCTCAACTGCGGCTGTTCACCCGAGCGCCACAGGAACACCGTGAAATAGCGCGCCAACGACAGCGCGGCCTCGGCGCCGAGGTCCTGCTCCACCAGCCCGAGGGCGAGGTCGATGCCGGCAGTGGCACCGCCGCAGGTCCACAGGTTGCCGTCGTGCAGGTACAGCACGTCGGTCTGGCAGATGACCTTGGGGTAGCGCGCCTGCAGTTCATCGGCAAATTTCCAGTGGGTCACCACCTTGCGCCCATCCAGCAAACCGGCGGCGGCCAACGCAAAGGCCCCGGTGCCGATTGAGCACAGACGGCGGATATGCGCCGCGCGCCGCTGCAACCAGGCGCACGCTTGCTCGTTAGCCTCCAGCGCGGCCATGCCGGGGCCGCCCGCGACAATCAAGGTGTCGATCAGTGGCGCCTGTGCATCGATCTGCTCCAGCGACAGGGTGTTGGCGCTGATCCCCGAGACCGACGTCACCACGCCCCCCAATGGCGACGCCAACAGCAGGCGATACGGCGCCGCACCGCCCAACAGGCGCGGAATCGCCGCAAACACCTCCAGCGGCCCGGCCGCGTTCAGCAGCAGCAAGTCATCGAACGCCAGCACGACGACCGTGCGCACGCCGTTGTCCGACGTGGCAGTAAAGGAGGGGTGTTTGGCATGGAGCGTCACGGCGAGCCTCGACATACTGGGTTCAACGCAAAAATGAGGGCACGACAATGACGCTAAAACCTGATGCTGCCAAGCACCCCGTACGGCGCCGCCTGGCCGGGTTGGCGTGCCTGGCGGCGCTGTTGATGGTGCAACCGGTGTCGGCGGCGCTAAAGGTCGGAGACCAGAGCGGCCTGATCCAGGCCATGCTGCACGCGTCCGGTGAAGACCAGGACCTGCCGGCCGCGCTGGCGTGGCATCCGTTCAACGCCGGCACCACGCTGCTGGAGGCATTGAGCGCCGGCGCCATCGATATCGGCGTGGTCGGCAATGCGCCGCCGGTGTTTGCCCAGGCCGGTGGTTTTGATGTGCGCATCATTGGCGTGGCGAGCGGGGCGCAGAACAACAATGCGTTGTTGCTGCCGCAAGGTTCCAGCGTGCAGCGTGTCGCCGACCTCAAGGGCCAGCGCGTCGCCGTGGCCAAAGGCACCAGCGGCCACTACCTGCTGCTGGCGGCGCTGCACCAGGCCGGCTTGACGACACGGGATGTGAACATTGCCTACGTCAACCCGCTCGACGCGCAAACCGCGTTTGCCAGTGGCCGGCTGGAGGCCTGGTCGGTGTGGTACCCCTTTGTCGGCCAGGCCACCTCGCGGGGCGCCCGTGTGTTGGTAGACGGCGATGCCTGGCCGGAAACCGGGCAGAACTTCACCCTGGCGAGCCTCAAGGCGCTGGCCGACCCACAACGCGCCGCCGAGGCCGGCGATTTGCTCGCCAGGCTCGCCCGCGCGCAGGCCTGGGCCACGGCCAACCCGGACGCCTGGGCGCAGGTGTTCGCGCAGACAACGCGGCTGCCGCTGACATTGGTGCGCGACATGCTCGCTCATCAAAACTTGCGTTACGTACCGATTGATCCATCGGTCATCGCCTTGCAACAGCGCCTGGCGGACCTGTTCGCCGCCGAGCGGGTGATCCCGCGCCCGCTGGACGTCGGGCAGATCTTCGACACGCGCTTCAACACCTTCCTACCACCTAACTGATCCCTACGTTTGACCTTGCCGGTGTGCCGCCGGCAGGGGTTCCTGCACCCGGAGAAAAGCCATGCACAGCACCACCCTCAAACGCCAGAAGACCGGCCTGATCGGCGTAGATCACACCCGCAGCGCCGGCGGCTACACCTTGTTCGCGCCGCAAACCGCCGACGGCAACGTTTTCCTGATCGACCTCGACGGCGAGGTCGTCCACCGCTGGAAGCTGCCCCAACGCCCCGGCCGCGACGCGGTGATCCTGGCCAACGGCAACCTCGGCTACAACGGCAACCACCCGGACTCCCCGGAGCTGTTCCCCGGCTGGTCGGTGTGGCACGGCGGGGCATTCAGTGAAGTCACTCCAGAAGGTGAAGTGGTGTGGGAACACACGGACCTGCTGCACCACCACGACGCCCAATGGCTGGATAACGGCAACCTGCTGTACACCACCGTCGAGCCCCTCAGCGCGGAACTGGCCAGCCGCGTGGTCGGCGGCATTCCCGGCAGCGAGGCGGCCGGTGGGGTGATCTATGCCGATGTGGTCAAGGAAGTCGACCGCCAAGGCCAGGTGGTGTGGGAGTGGCGCAGCTGGGAACACCTGCGTCCCGAGGATTACCCCCTGCACGCGACGTTCGAGCGCTACCACTGGCCGATGACCAACGCGGTTTCGCCGGGCCGTGACGGCAAGGTCATCCTGAGCCTGCGCAGCGTGTCGTCGGTGATTGCCGTGCAACGTGGCAGCGGCGAGGTGCTATGGCGCCTCGGGCACGACCTGGTGGCGCAGCAGCACTGCCCGAGCGAGCTGGAAAACGGCAACATCCTGGTGTTCGACAACGGTATTTCCCGCCCGCACATCAGCATGCCGCACTCGCGCATCGTTGAAATCGACCCGCAGCAACAGCGCATCGTGTGGCAATACGCCGACACCCCGGGCTATGCGTTCTTCACCCCGTTCATGGGCGGCGCCCAGCGCCTGCACAACGGCAACACCCTGGTGACCGAGGCCAATTTCGGGCGTTTGTTCGAAGTCACCCCGGCCGGTGAAGTGGTGTGGGAATACGTCAACCCGCACTTCGCCACCTACCCCGACGAGGCCTCCCGCCGCTACTTGCCGGGGGAAAACAACGCGATCTTCCGCGCACACCGCTACCAGCGTCAGGACCTGCCCTGGCTGCGCGACTGACTCAACCCCGCAACGATCACGCTCACGCAGGCCACGCGCAGCGAAGTATCGACTCATCCCAGACTTAAGGAACCACCGATGATTCTGCTTTATTCGCGCCCTTTGAGCGTGGCTGCACTGGGCGTTTGCGCGCTGATCCAAGGGCTGCCGGCAGCGGCCGAGACGTTACCTGAGCCCGCCGACACCGTGCTGCAAGCAGTGACGGTGGAGTCACGCCGGCGCAGCGAAGACGCCCAGCAAGTGCCCGTGGCCATGAGCGTGCTCGGCGCGCAAACCCTGGAGGAACAGCGCCTGTATCGCTTGCAGGATGTGCAGCAGGCGATGCCCAGCGTCAACGTGGCGTTTATGCATGCGCGCCAATCCAGCCTGTCGATTCGCGGGCTGGGCAACAACCCGGCCAGCGATGGCCTGGAGGGCAGCGCCGGGATTTACCTCGACAACGTGTACCTGGGCCGCCCGGGCATGGCGGTGTTCGACCTGCTGGATGTCGAACAGATCGAGCTGCTGCGCGGGCCTCAAGGCACCTTGTTTGGCAAGAACACCACGGCGGGCGTACTCAACATCACCACGCGGCGCCCCACGTTTACCCCGCAGGGCAGCCTCGTGACGTCACTGGGCGAGGACGGTTACGTGCAAACCCAGGCGAGTCTTTCCGGCCCGCTCAACGACACCTTGGCCGGGCGGATTGCGCTGTATCGCACCCATGAAAACGGCTACGTCGAGAACCAATACAACGGCAACACCCTCGGCGGCGGGCAACGCCAGGGCTTTCGCACGCAGTTGCTGTTCCAGCCCAACGCAGATTTCAACCTGCGCTGGGTCGCCGACTACCACGAAGAAGACTCCAGCGCCGGCACCCGTTCGCTGTTCAGCACCGGGCCGACCATTAACGGCGTCAACCGCTACGAGCAGCGCGCCGCCGCCGTGGGCGCGACGTTGGTGAGCGGGCGCCGGGTCAACCTGGACGCCGACCAGAGCGTCAAGGTTTTCCAGGGCGGCACCTCGCTGGAAGCCAACTGGACATTGCCCAACGACTACACGCTGACCGCCATCAGCGCCTATCGCTGGTGGGATTTCACCCCGCGCAACGATGACGAACTCAACGTCGATGTCATGCACAACGTCGGTCAATCCGCGCGGGACAAGCAGTATTCCCAGGAACTGCGCCTGGCCTCGCCGGTGGGTGAACACTTTGACTATGTGCTGGGCGCGTATTACTTCCGCCAGGAGATGCGCAACACCGTGTTCACCGATTACGGCCCGCTGGCCGACACCTGGAACGGCACCGCGCAAGGCGCGCTGAACAATGTCAGCAGCGTGGGGCACGGCACGGTCGACACCGACAGCTTTGCCACGTTTGCCCAGGGCACCTGGCATTTGACGCCAAGCCTGGATTTCAGCCTCGGCGTGCGCGGCACCTATGAACGCAAGTTGGCGCAGGTCACGCGCAACGCGCCGGTGGGCGGTGCTGCGGTATCGGGCGCAGCGGCGGGCGCCAGGACCGGGCGGCTCGGCGCGTATGACTCGGGTGATTTGAGCCTCTACAGCTTCAGCCCCTCGGCGCTGGCCAGCCTCGCCTGGCAGGTGGACGAGAACGTGCTGGCGTACGCGTCGTTGTCCCACGGCGAGAAGTCCGGTGGGGTCAACCTCAGTGTGGCCAGTGCGCCGGTTGCCGGGGCCGACTCGCTGTTGATCGGCAGCGAACGCGCCAACGATGCCGAGCTGGGGGTCAAGACCACCTTGCTCGACCAGCGCCTGCTGCTTAACGCCAACCTGTTCTGGACCGTGGTCCACGGCTACCAGACCAACGCCTACGACGACGCCAACCTCACCAGCTACCTGACCAACGCCGGCACCGTGCGCAGCCGTGGCCTGGAGCTGGAAAGCAGTTGGCGGCCGCTGCGGGGCTTGACGCTCAGCGTGAACGGTTCATGGAATGACGTGCGCTACCTGTCTTACGAGGATGCGCCGTGCCCGGCCGAAGTCGCCCTGCGCCCCGGAGCGCCCGCCGCGTGTGATTTGAGCGGGCACGCGGTGGTCGGGGCGTCGAAATGGATCTACAACACCAGCGCCAGCTATCAATGGCAGATGAATAACGGTTTGCAGCCGTATGTGAACGGCAGCTATGCGTGGCGCTCCCATGCGGTGGGTACGGTGGACGATTCGCGCGAAGCGCAATTGCCGGGTTACGGGTTGGTCAACCTGTCCACGGGGCTGCGGGGGAATTGGGGGGATGGGCAATGGGACGTGTCGTTGTGGCTTAAAAATGCCTTCGACAAGACCTACTACACCACGCTGTGGAACTCGCCAAACGGCGCGTATACCGGGGTGCTGGGCACTCCGCGGACGCTGGGCGCAACGGCGCGATATGACTTTTAAGGCGGGGGGAGGGGACTGACGCGTGCCAACGGTGGCGGTGAGCCCAAGGCAGTAGGAGGGCATTCACCGCTTACCTGGCAGGTAAGGACTACTCTTTTACATCCATGAACTCTTTTGCCCACGCCACGTAGTTCTCGGGCAACGTGTAGGTGTGCGTCAGTTCGGTAGCGCTGAGGTTGGAGGTGCTGTGGGTCAGCTGGCGCTGGGCGCGCAGGCTGTCGTAGGTGGCTTTGATCGCCGCAAAGTAGGCGCCATGGCCGGCCACCACGATACGCACGCCAAGGCTGGCCAGACGTGCAGCGTCATTCAGCTTTGGATTGCCGTAGGTCACCAGCATCAACGGCACTGTGAGGTGTTCGGCGATCTTTTCCAGGTGTTCGAAGTCGCTGACACCGACCATGCAGATCCCATCCGCACCGGCTTTTTGATAGGCCAGGGTGCGTTCGATCACGGCTTCGGTGGGCAACACGCCGGCGTTGGTACGGGCGATGATCGACAGCTCGGGGTCAACCCGCGCTTCCAGGGCGGCGCGCACTTTGCCGATGCCTTCTTCGATGGAAATCAGGTCAGTGGATTTGCGCCCGAATTGCGCTGGCAGCAGGGTGTCTTCAATGGTCAACGCGGCCACGCCGGCACGCTCAAGTTCTTCGACGGTACGCATCACGTTGAGGGCGTTGCCGTAGCCGTGGTCGGCGTCGGCAATGAACGGCAGTTGGGCGACGCGGCCGATTCGGGTGGCCTGCTCAACGAATTCACTCAGGGTGATCAGGGCAAAGTCGGGGGCTGCCAGTACTTGCAGGGAGGCGACGGAGCCGCCAAGGATGCCAACTTCGAAGCCCAGGTCGGCGGCGATGCGGGCGGACATCGGGTCAAAGACAGAAGCGGTTTCAACGCACGCAGGCGTTGCCAGCAGTTCACGGAAATGACGGCGCAGGGCTGTGTGGGACTTTTTCGGCATGATCTTTCCTGGTGGGGCCATTGACTGCATACGATCAATGCCTGTGGGTGGACGTGCGAGATTACCATGTAGGAAAAGGTAGGATTATGACGTTTGAGAATGGCCCATGCGCAATTCACATAGGGTGCTGCACCGATTCAGCAGCGTGTGAGTGAGTGGCGCCAATAAACATATACATCGCCGGCACCATAAACAGCGTGAGCAAGGTGCCGATCGACAGCCCGCTGAAGATCACCAGGCCCATGTCATGCCGCCCCGCAGCCCCGGCCCCCGAGGCCCAGACCAGCGGCGCGACGCCGAGCACCATCGCGGCGGTGGTCATCAGGATCGGGCGCAAACGCACCGCCGCAGCCTCTTCAATCGCTTCACGTTTGCTGCGGCCGGCCCGTTGCAGTTCATTGGCGAATTGCACGATCAAGATGCCGTGCTTGGTGATCAACCCCAGCAACGTCACCAGGCCGACCTGGGTGTACACGTTGATCGAGGCGAAGCCCATGGTGATAAACGCCAGCGCACCAAACAGGGCGGGCGGCACGGAAAACAGGATCACCACCGGGTCGCGAAAGCTCTCGAACTGGAACGCCAGTGCCAGATAGACGATCAGGATCGAAAACAGCAGCAGGCCGACGAACCCCCCGGATTCCTGGATGAACTGCCGGGATTCGCCGGCGAAATCCGAGGTGTAGCCCGAGGGCGCGATGCTGTTGAGGATCGCGTTCAGCTTGCCCAGCAACTCGCCCTGGGCCACGCCACTCACGCCCGCCAGGGTCGCCGAGTTGAGTTGCTGGAAGTGGTTGATCGACTCCGGTTGCGTCGAGGTTTCGATATGCGCCACGGTGCGCGCCGGGATCATCGCGCCGGCTGGTGTGCGGATGTAGTAGTCGAGAATCTGCTCGGGGTTGAGGCGGTCCACCTGCAACACCTGGGGAATCACTTTGTACGAGCGCCCGGCGGTGGAGAAGTAGTTCACGTAGTTGCCGCCCAACGCGGCGGACAGCGCGGCGCCGACGTCGGCCTGGGTCATGCCGAGGGCGGCGATTTTTTTCCGATCGACCACCAGCCGTGCCTGGGGTTTGTCCAGTTTCAAGTCCATGTCGGCGAACCAGAACAGCTGTTGCTTCTGTGCTTCGGCCATCACCGCCTGGGCGACTTCGTTGAGGTTTTCCACCGAGTCGGTGGTGGTGATCACGAACTGCACCGGCAAGCCTTGCGCCCCCGGCAGTGATGGCAACGGGAACGCTGCGATGGTTGCGCCCGGCACCTGGTTCCATTTTTGCTGCAAATCCAGGATCAGCTCGGCCTGGGAGCGTGTACGGTCGCCCCAGGATTTGAGCAGCACGCCGCCGAGGCCCTGGTTCAGCGCAGGCAGCCCGGTGAGCTGGAACATTTGCGCGTATTCGGCCTCTTTATTGGCGATCTGGAAGGCCTGGTCGGCAATGCGTTCCATCTGCTGCGGCGAGGCGGTCGGCGGGCCTTTGATCTGCATGAACACCAGGCCCTGGTCCTCGGTGGGCGACAGTTCGCTCTTGGCCGTCATGCCGCTGGCGGCCACCAGCAGGAACAGGACAAACCCAAAGGTCACCAGCACCGGCCAGATATCCAGGCCCCCGGACAAGATGCGGTGATAGCGCCCGCGCAGCCAGTCAAAATAGCCGTCGAGGCGGCGGGCGAAGCGGCCTTCTTCCTGACCGGGCTTGAACAGGCGTGAGGTCATCATCGGCGACAGGGTCAGCGCCACCACGGCGGAAACGGTCACCGCCCCCGCGAGGGAAAAACAGAACTCCTTGAACAACGCCCCAGTCAGCCCACTGCGCAGACCGATGGGCACGTAGGCGGCCACCAGCACCACGGTCATCGCCACGATCGGCCCGCCCAGTTCCCGCGCCGCCACCAGCGCGGCCTCCAGCACGCCTTTGCCTTCCTCCTTGATATGCCGGTCGACGTTTTCCACCACGATAATCGCGTCATCCACCACTAGCCCAATCGCCAGCACCAAGGCGAGCAGGGTCAGCAGGTTGATGGAGTAACCCAGCAGGTACATGACAAAGAAGGTCCCGACCAGCGACAGCGGGATCGCCACCAGCGGCACGATCACCGCGCGGAAGGAGCCGAGGAACAGGTAGATCACCACCGAGACAATCACCATGGCTTCGGCCAGGGTCTTCACCACCTCGACAATCGAGGTGTTAATGAAGGCGGTGGAGTCATACACAATCTCGCCGCGCACGCCGGCGGGCAGCTGTGCTTGCAGCTCGGGGAACGCCTCGCGCACGCTGTCGGCGACGGTCAGGATGTTCGCGCTGGGCGCCACCTTGATGCCAATGAACACCGAGCGCTTGCCGGAAAACGCCACGCTGCTGTCGTAGCTTTCGGCGCCGAGGGTGACATTGGCTACGTCCTCCAGGTGCACCAGGGCATCGCCTTTCTGCTTGATCACCAGTTGCTTGAATTCGTCCACGGTGTGCAAGTCGGTGCCGGCCGTTAGGTCCACCGTGACCGTTTGCCCACGGGTGGAACCCACGGCGGACAGGTAGTTGTTGTTGGCCAGGGCGGTGGCCACATCCTGCGCGGTGACGTTATGCGCCGCCAGCTTGTCCGGGTCCAGCCAGGCGCGCAGGGCGAACTGGCGCCCGCCGAGGATCTCGGCGGTTTGCACGCCCTGCACCGAATCCAGCTTGGGCTTGACCACGCGCACCAGGTAATCGGTGATGTTGTTGGTGGGCAGCGTGTCGCTGTAGAAGCCCAGGTACATGGCGTCGGTGGTTTGCCCGACCGCCACGGTGAGTACCGGTTCCTGGGCCTGCGCCGGCAACTGGTTCTTCACCGAGTTGACCTGGGTGTTGATCTCGGTGAGCGCCTTGCTGGCGTCGTAATTCAGCCGCAGGGTGGCGGTGATGGTGGACACGCCGGTGATGCTCGATGACGACAGGTAGTCGATGCCCTGGGCCTGGGCAATCGCCGACTCCAGCGGCTGGGTGATAAACCCGGCGACGGTGGACGCGTCGGCACCGTAGTAGGCGGTGGTGATGGTGACCACGGTGTTTTCGGTGCGCGGCCATTGGTTGACCGGCAATTCAAAGATCGAGCGCAGCCCCAGGATCAGGATGAACAGCGAGACCACCACGGCCCAGACCGGCCGATGAATAAAGGTGTCGGTAAATTTCATGGCGCACCCTTAGTGTTCTTGGGGAGTCGGGGCGGGGTCGTTCAAGGGCGCGGCGCTGTTGTCGACCTTCACCGGCGAGCCGTTTTTCAGCTTCATCTGGCCGCTGGTGATCAACAGGTCGCCTTCCTTCACCCCGGACACAATCGCCACTTGGTCGCCACGGGTCGGGCCGGTCTTGATAAAGGTCTGTTGCGCCGTGAGCACTTCTTCACCCTTGTCGTTCTTGCTCGCGGTGGCGATGAACACGGTGGTGCCGTAGGGGTTGTAGGTCACCGAGGTCTGCGGCACGGTGAGGTAGCGCTGCGGGCTGCCGGCGTTGACCACGGCGCGGGCAAACATCCCCGGCACCAGGCTTTGCTTGGGGTTGGCGACGGTGGCTTCGACCGTGACGTTGCGCGTGGTCGCATCGAACTGGGTGTCGAGGGTCGTGATGCGCCCGGTAAAGGTTTGATTGGACAGGCCGTCCGCCGTCACCGCGACGGTTTGCCCGATGGCGATGGCTTCCAGTTGGGTCTGTGGCACGGTGAAGTCGATGTAGATGGGATCGAAGGTTTGCAGCGTGGCGATCTTGTCGCCGGGGTTGAGGTACTGGCCGGGATTGACGCCGGTAATGCCGATGCGTCCGGCAAACGGCGCGCGGATGGACTTTTTCTCCACCAGCGCGCGTTGTTGTTCGGCGGCGGCGAGCTTGGCCTTGAGGTCGGCGGTGTCGCTGTCGACCAGGGCCTGGGACACCGCGTTGACCGCCAGTTGCGCCTTGTCCCGTTTGAGCACGATTGCAGCCAGGTCGGCGGTGGCTTCCAGCGCGTGCAGTTGGGCGATATCCGAGTCGGCATTCAATTGTACGAGCAGCGCCTGGGCTGCCACTTCCTGCCCGGGTTTGAAGCCGAGGCTGCGCACGATACCGCCCACCTCGGTGGTCACGTCCACGCCGCGCACGGCCTTGATCGAGCCGACGGCGGTGACGCTGGGCTGCCAGTCTTCGAACGGCACGTGCAGGGCCGTGACCACGGCGGCAGGCAGCGGCACTTTGGACTGGGCGATCAGCGCGGAGATCTGCACGAATTTCACCCCGGCAATGATCGCGACAATCACCAGGACCACCACGACCATGATCAGCATGGGCCTCCACAGCCGCCGCTTGCGCGGGGCCGGGGGCAGGGGAGAGGCAGTCTGGACGTCGGCCATGGAGGTTCTCGCTGTATCAATGAGTCGGTTCAGTCGCCGCCGTGTGGGCCGGCCGGAGTTCTTGCCAGGTGGGCAGGCCGAAGCGGTCCGGGTGGCCTGCGGTGGCGGGGTCCACGTCGCGGCGGTTCCACCAGCCGCCGCCCAGGGCCTGGAACAGCGCCGTGGTGTCGCTGTACCGCGCCGCCTGCGCGCGCACCCGCGCAAGCGCGGTGTTCTGGTAGGTCTGCTGGGCCGTGAGCAGGTTGATATACGCCACGGCGCCGAGCTTGAACTGGGCTTGCACCAGGTCCAGGTTGGCTTGCGCCGAGCGCTCGGCCACCACCTGCTGGTTGAGTGCATCGGCATCGGCTTGCAGCGCGCGCAATGCGTTGGCCACATCCTGGAACGCGATGAGCACAGTGCCGCGATAACGCGCGGCAGACTCGTCATAGGCGGCCACGGCGGCGCGCTTGCGGTGCTCCAGCGCGCCGGCATCAAAGATCGGCTGGGCAATCGCCCCGGCCAGGCTCCACACGCCGGTACCGGCCGAAAACAGCTTGGTCCCGCTGGCCACCGTAGAACCCAGCGACCCGGTAATGCTGAACTGCGGCAGTTGATTGGCCACGGCCACGCCGATATTCGCGCTGGCCTGATGCAACTGCGCTTGCGCCGATTGTACATCGGGGCGTTGGCCGACGAGGGCCGAGGGCAGGCTGACCGGCAGCTCTTGCGGCAAGTGCAGGGACGCGAGGTTGAACGCCTCGCCACGGTCCTGGTTGGGAAAGCGGCCCAGGTAGGCCATCAGTTGGTTGCGGGTTTGCGCCAACTGCTTTTGCAGCGGTGGCAACGTCGCGCGGGTTTGCGCCAGGGTGGTTTGCTGGGTGAGCACGTCGGTATTGCCGATGGCCCCGAGCCGGCGCTGGGCCTGCAACAGATCGAGCTGGCCGCTTTGCAGGCGGATGATTTCTTCGGTGGCGGCGACCTGGTCGCGCACGGAAGCCAGGTTGATTGCGGTATTGACCACGTTGGCGCTCAACGTCAGGTACGTCGCCTCCAGCTGGAAGCGTTCGTACTCGGCTTGCGCCGTGCTGGACTCAATTTGCCGGCGGGTGCCGCCGAACACGTCCGGCGCGTAGGACACGCTCAGCGACGCGGAACTGACCGTGAGAATCGGTGACGACGGGCTGCCCGTCTGCACGCCGGAGAGCTTCTCGCGGGTTTTCGACGCATTGGCACTGACGGAAGGAAACAGCGACGCCTGGTCGGCGTAGACCAGCTCGTTGGCCTGGCGCAACGCAGCCTGGGCGGCGCTGACATCCGGGTTGGCGCGCAAGGCTTCTTCGACCAGCGCATTGAGTTCGGGTGAGCGGAACAGCGTCCACCATTGCCCGGGGATATCCAGGCCGGCGACCAGGCGTTGTGCGGCACCGCCGGCGTCGATGTCGGCGTGGGCGGTACTGGTCAGGTTCTCTTTTGTATAGCCCGCGCCTGCCGGCACCTCGGGCCGCTTGAAGTCAGGGCCGACGGTGCAGGCGACGAGGGCGAGGCACAACAGGCTCAAGGGCGCCAGGCAAGAGGCTTGTCGAGGGAGGCCGATTTGCATCAGGCAGGCTCGCTGAAAAGGACACGGGAAAAACCGGGTTCAAATCAGTGTAGGTGGTGCCGGGCACTGCGCAATGTGCCGTGGGGTGCGTCGATGATAAAAATGCATATAACGCATTATTATAGAATTACGTTATGCATTATGGGTATTTTACACGGCGCGATCCTGGCCTCATCGTAGCCCACCTTGTGAATACTGCCGAGACCGCGCGCGCGGATCGACCTGACCTGCCCGAGAAGGCATCTGGAGATTGATGTGCGTTACCTGACAACACTGGCGGCGGCCCTGGCTGGCGCGTTGCTGAGCCTGACGGCCCAGGCGCAGACCCTGACCGTCGGCGACCAAAGCTACAACGCCCAGGCCGTGATGGAGGCAGCGGGAGTGCTGGACAACCTGCCCTATACCCTGGAGTGGAAACAATTTACCGCCGGTTCGCCAGTCGCCGAAGCGCTGAATGCCAACAGCCTGGATATCGGCTTGCTCGGCGATGCGCCGGTGCTGTTCCTCGGGGCCTTGGGTGCGCCGATCAAGGTAATTGCCGTCACCCGGCAAAATCTCGACGGCGTGGCCATCCTGGTGAAAAAAGAGTCATCGATCCATAGCCTCGCGGACCTTGCCGGCAAGCGCGCGGCCATCTGGAAAGGTTCCTGGAGCCAGCAACTGTTGTTGACCGCACTCGACAAGGCTGGGGTTGCTAGGGATTCGCTGGAGTTTCGTTACCTCAGTGCATTGGATGCTTCCCATGCGCTAGAAGGCGGTTCGGTGGACGTCATCGCCACCTGGGAACCCTACGTCACCCAGCAGGAACGCCAAGGTGCACGGGTGCTGGCAACGGCTGACGGCTTGATCCCGGCCCAGAGCTACATCGCCGCCAATACCAAAGCCGTGGACACCAAGCGCGCGCAGATCAGCGATTTCCTGCAGCGCCTGAAAAAAGCCCGCGACTGGACACGCCTGAACCCCGCCAACGCCGACGCGTACGCCGATGCCTGGGCCAAACGCACCCGCGCCGATGCCGACATCGCCCGCGCCTGGTTTGCCCGCGCCCGCACAACGGTTGAGCCGGTCACCACCCAATCGCCGGTAGACGCACAAAAGACCGTGGACTTTTTCGCCAGCGAAGGCCTGGTCAAGTCTTACGCTGCTGCCAGCCTGTTCGACGACTCCTTTGCCGGCGCCTTACAGCCCGCCGTCGCCAAAACCCAGCCCTGAACGCCGCAAGGACCACCCCACACATGAGCAAACGACAGCTAAAACTCGGCGCCCTGACCATGGGCTGCGGCGGGCCGGGCCGCCACAACCTGTGGCTTGACCCGCAATTGCCGGCCGATGCCAGCGTGAACGTCGACTGGTACATCGACATCGCGCGCCAGGCCGAGGCGGCACTGTTCGACCTGATGTTTATCGTCGACAGCCAGTTCATCACCCCGGGCTCGCCATCCCACTACCTCAATCGCCTGGAGCCGTTGACGTTGTTATCGGCGCTGGCGGTGAGTACACGGCATTTGGGCCTGGTGGGAACATTGACGACTTCCTACAACTCACCGTACAACGTCGCACGGCGACTGGCCTCCCTCGACCTGATCAGCAAAGGCCGCGCCGGCTGGAACGTCGTCACCAGCGGCGACCCCGGCACGGCGGGCAATTACAGCCGTGACGAGCACTACGACTACGACACACGCTACGGCCGCGCGGCCGAACACGTGCAAGTGGTGCAAGGGCTGTGGAACTCCTACGAAGACGACGCCTTCGTGCGTGACCGCGCCACCGGCCAATTCTTCGACCCCAGCAAACTGCACAGCCTGGATCACAAAGGCGAGCATTTTTCCGTGGTCGGCCCGCTGAACATCCAACGATCGCCCCAGGGCCAACCGGTGATCTTCCAGGCCGGCGACTCGGAGCAAGGCCGCGACCTCGGCGCCGCCACGGCGGACGTGATCTTCACCCACGCCGCGAGCATCGAACAGGGCCAGGCGTTTTACCGGGATATAAAGGGCAGGGCGGTGCAACACGGGCGCGATCCATCACAGTTACTGGTGATGCCCGGCGCCGAAATCTACGTGGGCGACAGCGACGCGCACGCGCGGGAAATCGAGCAGCATTACCATCACGCCGACCATAGTTTTGAACTGGCTCTGAAGGAGTTTGGGCGCAATTTCGGCTGGCATGATTTCAGCCAATACGACCTGGATGCACCGTTTCCCCAGGAGAGTTTGGAGGCTGCGCGCAGCAGCTTTTTCACCGCCGCCAAACGCATTGCCGATCAGGCGCAGGAGAAAGGCTTCAGCTTGCGCCAAGCGGTGGAGTTCGGCCGACAACTGCGGCCGGGAGCGTTCGTGGGCTCGGCGGACACCGTCGCACAGAAAATCGCCGATTGGTTCGAAGCGCGGGCGGTGGATGGTTTCAACATCTATATAGGGCACCCGGAGCAGTTCAGCCGCTTCACCCAGGAAGTCATTCCGTTGCTGCAAGAGCGTGGGGTGTATCGCACGGCGTATGAAGGGACGACCTTGCGCGAAAGCTTGGGGTTGGCGATTCCACGGTTCGGCTAGGCAGAAATTCGGGGTAGAGTGGTCGCCAATTTTTCACTTGTTGTTTGACGCATGAATCGTCCGCTGTTTGTTGCACTTGATGGGCCCAAGGGGACCGGGAAAACCACGTTGTTGGAGGCGGTAACCCGAGAACTGCGGGCACAGGGCCAAAAGGTTATCCGCCTGTGTGAGAAAAAGAGTGATCCCTTTAGGGGGGAAACGATGGCGCTCGTCAACAAACTCGCCAGAGATCCCTGCCGGGAGTTGGAATGGGCGGTGTGTGAGCGACTGGCGGATAGTCGAGCTTGGATCTCGCAGCATGTGTTGGTCAAGCAGCCGGTGGACAGCATTATCCTGATTGATCGTTGGTATCCGTCTGATGCAGCGTTTCGCAGGTTGGTGCCGTTTGGGGAGATTTTGCAGTTGAATCTGGATCGAGGGGTGCGGGTGCCGGATTTGCATGTTGGAGTGGTTACGGACCCTGAGTTGTCATGGACGCGGGCGGCAGCGCGACGGCGTGGGTTGGGGAGTACGGTGATTCACGCGCTGGAGGAACAGATGGCGTGTACCGAAGCGTTCGAGGACGCGGTTGCGGATCAGGGGTGGGTTTTGTGTCGGAATGAAGGGACGATTGAAGAGGCTACGATGCAGGTGGTTAGTGAGGTCTATAAAGTCCTTTGATGCTCGGCAGGTGAAAGTTCCGGCCTGACATATTATTTAACATAATATACATTATGCGCAACATCATATACACCGACCAGGGTCGTTGCAGCCCAGATTGCAAATCCCACGCTTCATATTTTCCCTCTGCCAATGGCGCCCCCCGCATTCCTCATCTTTACTCGCTTCACGGACGTCACCACCCGATGAGGCTTTGCATGAAGCAACTCGCCGCTGTGCTTTTATCTTCGTTGCTGCTATCGGGCTGTGATGTCAGCTTCAACAAGAATCCGCCCAAGGTCATTGCGTCGGAACCTGCCAGCGAACAACAACAGCGTGATGTGTTCAACGCTACGGTCGAGTTTCTACGGCTGCTCGATTCAGGCAGTGTCGATCAGACTTGGCCGGTTGCCAGTCCGTCGCTTAAGGCAACGACTTCCGAAGCGGTCTGGACTAATGGGATCAAGGCCATGCGTGTTGGGCTCGGTACGTTTGTGGAGCGTAATTCCGCTCAGATCGGTTTTACCACCCAGATGCCAGATGCTCCGGCTGGCAGTTATGCGGTTGTCGAGTGTGTCACCACGTTCAGCGGCGGGCCCGCAACAGAAAAAGTGGTGCTTCGCGAAGATGGCAGTCAATGGCGTGTGGCCGGTTATTCCGTTAATAAGCGCTTGTTCAGCCTCGGTGACAGTGCCAAGAAAGCGCCCTGACCTACCTGCTCTTATATTCAATATAATTATAACTAAACTAAATAGTCATTTAGTTTAGTTATATGTTGAGCCCCCAACCTACAACCTAAACCGATCCACCGACTGCGAAAGCTCCCCCGCCAACGACGACAATTCATCCGTCGTCGATGCCGTCGCAGCGATCACCCGGCTGTTACTCTCCGACATCCCCGCAATCATCTCCACCTGGTGCGCGATTTCATTACTGGCCAGGCTCTGCTCGCCGATGGTGCGGGAGATGTCGTTCACCAACTCCGTGGTGTTCAACGTGGCTTGCAGGATCTCGCGGATCGCCCGTTCGACTTCGGCGGTCACGGCCATGCCTTTGTCTACCTGGGCGACGCCCTCCTCCATGCTGGTCACCGCTTCCCGGGTGTTTTGCTGGATGCGTCCGACCATGCTGGCGATTTCCTGGGTCGATGCGCTGGTGCGGCCGGCCAGGCTGCGTACTTCGTCGGCGACTACGGCGAAACCACGCCCTTGTTCGCCGGCGCGGGCCGCTTCGATTGCGGCGTTCAAGGCCAGCAGGTTGGTTTGGTCGGCGATGCCTTTGATCACTTGGATGATGCTGAAGATCGCCTCGGACTCCTTGTCCAGCGTGCGGATAACCTGTGCCGACTGCTGCGCCGAGCGGGCAATGCCGTCCATATCACTGACGACTTGGTGAATCACTCGGCCGCCGTCCTTGGCCAAGGTTTCGGCCTGGTTGGCCATCGCCAGCGCGCGACCGGCATGCTGGGTGATTTCCTCGATGCTGGCGGTCATTTCGCTGGCTGCGGCGGCCATGGTGCTCGCCGCTGCGCTTTGCTGCTGGCTGCTGCCGGCCACTTCATGGCAGCCGTGGCTCAGCTGTTCGCTCATGCCATTGACGCCATGGGCGTTGCTGCGCACCACTTCGATCATGCCGCGCAAGTCGCGCTGCATCGTGGCGAGGCTGCGGATCAACGCGCTGGCTTCGTCCTTGCGCGCGGGCTCGACGATCGGTTCGCTCAAATTGCCACGGGCGATACTGGCGGCAATGCGGCTGGCCGTCTGCAGCGGGCCCATGATGCTCAGAATGACCCAGCGGCCCTGAGCCAAGAGCAACAACAGGCTCGCGATCAATACCGCGCCCAAGGTGAAGTTGGCGTTCGCAATGGTCTGTCGTGTGCCCGCGCTGGTCTGCTGGGTGTTGCTTTCGATCAGTTCGCTTAGGCTCGCCATTTGATCTTCAAGCTGGCTGAAAGCGCTGTTAAAGGTTGTCAATTGTTCGCGGGCGGCCTCGGGATCATTCAGGGCCAGGGCAACAATGCGCTCGCCAGTGCTGATGTAGGTCTCGAGGCTGGGTTTGATTTGTTCCAGGCTGGCCCTGAGCGTATCGCCCAGCGGCAGCTTGAGGTTGTCCGCCAAGACCTGGCGAAAGTGCTCGGCGTGTTCCTGCAAGGCGCTGTTGACCTCGGCTGGGGTGCTGGTGCTTTTACCCAACCCCACCAACATGGCCGACAACACATCGGCGCGCAGGGCGTCGTGCATCATGTCGGCTTCCATGTGGTTGCGCAGTACCGTCATGCTCACTTCGTTGTCTTGCACGGCGTGGCCCATCCGCGCGTTTCCCACGTAACTGGCCAGGCTCATGAGCAAGGCCGTGACCAACCCGGTGGCAATCAATAGCATCAAGCGGAGTTTGATCGTCATGCTGGTGTCCCCATGCCTGGCTGCCAGTTGGGCTGCGCCTGTAGTGTTATCGGCATCAACTGCTTGTTATTGAAGCCCAAGTTTGCGGATGTGCACGAATCCCTTAAGCTGACCGACCCTTGCTCCACGCGGAACTGCCCATGTCTCGAAGCATCGCCCACCTCGCCCTGTTACTGGGCTTGATCACGGCTGTCGGCCCCTTCGCCATCGACATCTACCTGCCCGCCCTCCCCACCCTCGGCGCCAGCTTGCATGCCTCGCCGGCAGCGGTGCAGATGAGCCTGACGGTGTTCTTCATGATCATCGGCGTGTGCCAACTGTTCTACGGGCCGATCAGTGATGTGTTCGGGCGCAAGCCGCCCATTTATGCCGGGCTGGTGATCTTTGCGATAGGCAGCGTGGGCTGCGCGTTGGCGCCGACCATTGAAGTGCTGATCGGCTTTCGTGCCGTGCAAGCGTTTGGCGCCTGTGCCGGGATGGTGATTCCCCGGGCGATTGTGCGTGACCTGTACACCGGCCACGAAGCCGCTCGCCTGATGGCGTTGCTGATGCTGGTGATGAGTGTGTCGCCGATTCTGGCGCCATTGGCCGGCAGCCTGGTGATTTCGATCTGGAGCTGGCGCGAAGTGTTTGCCGTGCTCGCCGTGGTAGCCGTGGCCTGTCTGGTGATGACCATTGTGCAGTTGCCCGAAACCCATCCTGCGGAGCGGCGCCTGGGGAAAAACCTGGGTAACGCATTTGGCAGTTATGGGGCGCTGCTGCGTGATCCGGTGTTCACCGGCCTGGCGGTGGTCAGCGGCTTTGGGCTGGCGACGTTCTTTGTGTTTATCGGTAGCGCGCCGTTTGTGTACATCGAATATTTCGGCCTGACGCCTACACAATTCAGCCTGTGTTTTGCCCTGAACGCGGCGTCGTTCTTTGCCATGAGCCAACTGACCGCACGTCTCAGTGCGCGCTTTGGTTTGGCGCCGTTGATTCGTGGGTCGGTGATTGCGGTGACGGTGTTCCTGGCAGCATTGGCAATCACCACGCTGTGGATCGACAGCCTGGCGGTGATGATGACGCTGTTGTTTGTTGGGTTCGGGTTCCTCGGCCTATTGTTGCCGGCGGCCGGGGTGTTGTCCCTGGAGGATCATGGTGCAGTGGCCGGTTCTGCGTCGGCGTTGCTGGGGGCGATCCAGATGATCGTGGCGGCGGTGTCGATGACCGTGGTCGGTGTGTTCGCCGACCATACGCCGGCGCCGATGTTGATTGGCATCGCGCTGTGCGCGGTGGCGGCGATGCTCACCACACTGTGGACGTTGCGCCGTTTACCGGCGCATTTGGCGAGTGTTCCGCCCTCCTCCTGAGACCCGCGTAGGTGAAGGGTAAAAGTCACCTGTGGCGAGGGAGCTTGCTCCCGCTGGGCTGCGTAGCGGCCCCAAGATTCTGGGAGCGCTGCGCACTCCAGCGGGAGCAAGCTCCCTCGCCACAGGTACAGTGTTAACCCTTCGCTACAAATCAAACCGATCCACCGCCCGCCGCCGCTCATTATCTTCGCGCACGTCGTAGCTCGCCGTGGTCTGGATATTGGTGTGGTGCGCCAGTTTCTGCGCAATCGACAGGTCGTGCTCCTCAATCACCCGCGTTATAAACGAACGACGGAAGTCATGGGGCATGATCTTCACCCCCACTTGCTCACCGCGCTGGCGGGCGATGTAGTAGATCGCATGCTTGGTGATGCGCTCCCGGGTGATATGGCTGCCACGGCGAATGCGGTTGAACAGGAACGTGTCGTCCTGCTCGCCTTCCTTGAGGTGTTCACGGCGAAAATCCAGCCAGGCCTGCAATTTGGCAAAGGCCCAGGCCGGCGCGTATTTGATCAGTTCCTTGTTGCCTTTGCCGATCACCCGCAAGCTGCGTTCTTCGAAGTTGACCTGCGCCAGGTCGAGGTTGACCGACTCCGACTTGCGCATGCCCGAGCCGTACAAGATGCCGATCACCGCCGCATCCCGCAGGCCCTGGGGGCGTGGGTCGGCAGCGCAGACGTCCATCATTTCGCGGATCAAGGTGCGCCGCAGGTTGCGGCCCTGGCTCAGGCGCGTGCCCGGCGTGGCCTTGACCGTGCGCATGCGCAGCAGGTGTTCCTGGCTGATCAGGCTGAGGCGCCAGGCTTCATTCATCACGCCGCGCACGGCGTTGACATACAGCGATGAAGTATTCGGCGCATAGCCGTCCTCGCGCAGGGCGGCGACCAGGGCGATCACGTGTTCTGGCTGGAGCAAGTGCCAATCGATTTCTTCGAGGTTGATGTCCTCGAAGCCCAGGCGGTCGGCGGCGTCCTGCAGCACGTAGCGCATGGTCAACTGGCTGGAAGGCGCCAGGCGAGTGAGGTAGAGGGTCAGCGGGTTGCGGATGGACTCGGTCAAAATAGATCAGCCTTTGGATTAAATACCTCGAACAAGCCTTTGTTTAATCGAGGTATTTAGTGAATTGGCGAAGGCTGAGTCTAACGCAGGAATGGCGGCGGCACAAAATCAGGGTGCCGTGTCATCGTCCTCTACAGCGTCTTGCGGTTGGGTCTGGGTCTGGCTCCATTCGGTGTCCTGCTTCTGCATCAGCGCGAACCAGTGCTGGCGCATAAAGGTCAGGTACGCCTCCGGCGCCTTGGCGAAGTCTTTCTCTTCGCTGTAGCAACCCGGCAACGGCAATTCGGTGCCCTGCTCTTTGTACTGGCTGACCAGCGCCTGCTGTGCGGCGACGCTGCAATCCTTGGGCAACGGCATGCCACGCAGTGCGCCCGCGTCTTCGTCCCACCAGCTTGCGCCGTAGCGGTCGACGCCGCGCAGGCGGAATTTTTGCGACTTGCCCACGTGCATGATCAGCTTGAATTCATTGGGGCTGACGTCGCTGGTACAGGTGCGCGAATAGCCCACGGTGGCCTGGGTGATGCCATCGCCGGACAGGTCGGTCACCTTGGTCGCGGCCCTGTCAAAGCGCAGTGAAGCGTCGAACTCACAATGCTGCACGTCGTCGTAGAGCATCCAGATGCGCTTGGGACGGTTGCCATCGATCAGGTATTGGGCCGCGTAGACAAACGCGGATTGGGTGCCATCGTCATCGCGCTCGCTGACCTGCTCGGCGAGCACCAGCAGGTTTTTGCCCTGGCTGTCGTCCCAGGTATAAGCGGCGATCTGTTTGCCGCGCACTTCCACGCCGTCCGGCACCTGGTCGATGCTGGTGAGCGCGACTCCATCGTCGGCCCGCACCGTCGTGACACACGCCACGGTCATCAACAACCCCATCAACACTGGCCGTAAAAGCTGCACGCTATTCATCCGATTACCCTGGCAAGAGAGCGCTTACTTTACCGGCACTTGCGGGGTCTTGCAGAGAAGATTCTTCAATAAATGGCATTGTGCAGGGTTTAAACGAATGCCCTACTCAGGCGCCTGATCAGGTAGCTGAACCCTGGCTGTCTACCTGTCAAATAAACGAGTTTTTCATCTGCCTTTCATATTCGTTCAACATTTTTACGCTTAATCTTGGCCCCAAGGACTTGAGAACCAACCGCGTTTTCTCGACTAACCTGTTGATTAGGCTTTACCTTTGTTTTTTTTGAGCTTTACTCAAAACGCCATCATGGAAGACCCCAGTGCCCATCCCAGGAAAGTCGAATGAATAATCGCCACTCCACGCTTTGTTTAATCAGGTAAGGCGTCAACCGCCCCTGACGACCGCTGTTTTCACGCTCCAAGTTGCGCTAACCCCGAGGTCTTGAATCTTTGAAACCCTACCCTATTCATTGCGTGTCGATCGTCATCCCGGTCTACAACGAAGAAGAAAGCCTGCCTGAACTGCTGCGCCGCACCACCGCAGCCTGCAAGCAACTGGCCTACGAATACGAAATCATCCTGGTGGATGACGGTAGCCGCGACAAATCGGCGCAAATGCTCGAAGACGCCGCCGCCGAAGACGGCAGCAACGTGGTGGCGGTGATCCTCAACCGCAACTACGGCCAACACGCGGCGATCATGGCCGGCTTCGAGCAGTGCCGGGGCGAAGTGGTGATTACCCTCGACGCCGACCTGCAAAACCCGCCGGAAGAAATCCCGCGCCTGGTGGAGCAAGCCGCCCTGGGTTACGACGTGGTTGCCACCGTGCGCAACAACCGCCAGGACTCGGCCTTCCGCCGCTGGCCGTCGCGCCTGATCAACCTGGCCGTGCAGCGCTCCACCGGCGTGGCCATGACCGACTACGGCTGCATGCTGCGCGCGTACCGCCGCACCATCGTCGATGCGATGCTCGCCTGCCGTGAGCGCAGCACCTTTATTCCGATCCTGGCCAACGGCTTTGCCCGCCATACCACGGAAATCCTCGTGCACCACGCCGAGCGTGAGCACGGCGAATCCAAATACAGCGCCATGCGCCTGATCAGCCTGATGTTCGACCTGCTGACGTGCATGACCACCACCCCGCTGCGCCTGTTGTCCATCGTCGGCTTCAGCCTGGCTGGCCTGGGTGTGCTGTTTGCGCTGGCGTTGATCGTCATGCGCCTGGCCTTTGGCGCGCAATGGGCCGGCGACGGCATGTTTGTGCTATTTGCGGTGCTGTTCGTGTTCACCGGTGGCCAGTTCATCGGCATGGGCCTGCTGGGTGAATACCTGGGCCGCATGTACAGCGACGTGCGCGCCCGCCCACGCTTCTTTATCGAAAAAGTGCTGCGCAACACCCCGGCAGCACCGGCGCCAGTCGTCATTGTTGACGGCCTGGTGTCCTCCCATACCACCTCTACTTCTCCTTCTGATCAGGTTTCGTCATGAATTCAAAAGCCGTTGTCTTCGCATACCACGATATTGGCTGTGCAGGTATTGAAGCCCTGCTGACTGCCGGCTACGACATTGCTGCGGTGTTTACCCACGCCGATGATCCCAAGGAAAACAACTTCTACGGCTCCGTCGCCCAACTCTGCGCCCGCAACGGCATCCCGGTGCATGCGCCGGAAGACGCCAACCACCCGCTGTGGATCGAGCGCATCGCCAAGCTGAACCCGGACTACATCTTCTCGTTCTACTACCGCAACCTGCTCAGCGAGCCGCTGCTGGCCACCGCTCGCAAAGGCGCGTTCAACCTGCACGGTTCGCTGCTGCCGAAATACCGTGGCCGCGCCCCGGCCAACTGGGTGCTGGTCAACGGCGAAACCGAAACCGGCGTGACCCTGCACCGCATGGTCAAACGCGCCGATGCCGGCGCGATCCTCGCCCAGCAAAAGGTCATCATCGACCGCACCGACACCGGCCTGAGCCTGCACGCCAAACTGCGCGATGCCGCCACCAACCTGCTGCGCGATGCACTGCCACAACTTGCCCAGGGCAAGCTGACTGAAACCGCCCAGGACGAAAGCCAGGCCACCTACTTCGGTCGCCGCACCGCCGCCGATGGCAAGCTGGACTGGAAACAGCCGGCTGAAGAACTGTTCAACCTGGTCCGCGCCGTGACCCAACCTTACCCGGGCGCCTTCTGCGCCGTGGGCGAGCACAAGCTGATCGTGTGGCAAGCCGAAGTGGTCCAGGGCAATGACGGCCTGGCTCCAGGCCGCGTGATCAGCGTCAACCCGCTGCGCATCGCCTGCGGTGAAGACTCCCTGGTGGTCAAGTTCGGCCAGCGCAACGACAACGGCCTGTACCTGGCCGGCCCGTCCTTGGCCAACGAACTGGGCCTGGTGGACGGTTCGGTGCTGCGCGGTGCCGAGTCCGGCCGCAAGCCGCGCCGTACCCGCGTGCTGATCCTTGGTGTGAACGGCTTTATCGGTAACCACTTGTCCGAGCGCCTGCTGCGTGACGACCGTTACGAAGTCTACGGCCTGGACATCGGCTCCGACGCCATCGAGCGCCTGCGCAGCCACCCGAACTTCCATTACGTGGAAGGCGACATCAGCATCCACACCGAGTGGATCGAGTACCACATCAAGAAGTGCGACGTGGTCCTGCCGCTGGTAGCCATCGCCACCCCAATCGAATACACCCGCAACCCGCTGCGCGTGTTCGAACTGGACTTCGAGGAAAACCTCAAGCTGGTGCGCTACTGCGTCAAGTACAACAAGCGCGTGATCTTCCCCTCGACCTCCGAAGTCTATGGCATGTGCCAAGACCAGTACTTCGACGAAGACACCTCCAACCTGGTGGTCGGCCCGGTCAACAAGCAACGCTGGATCTACTCGGTCTCCAAGCAACTGCTGGACCGCGTGATCTGGGCCTACGGCGCCAAAGGCCTGAACTTCACCCTGTTCCGTCCATTCAACTGGATGGGCCCACGCCTCGACCGCCTGGACTCGGCACGTATCGGCAGCTCCCGCGCCATCACCCAGTTGATCCTCAACCTGGTGGAAGGCACGCCGATCCGCCTGTTCGACGGTGGCGAGCAGAAGCGTTGCTTCACCGATATCGCCGACGGCATCGAAGCCCTGGCACGCATCATCGATAACGACAATGACGTGTGCAACGGCCAGATCATCAACATCGGCAACCCGGAAAACGAAGCGAGCATCCGCCAGTTGGGCGAAGAGCTGCTGCGTCAGTTCGAAGCCCACCCGCTGCGTGGCAACTTCCCGCCGTTCGCCGGTTTCCGCGACGTGGAAAGCAAGGCGTTCTACGGCACGGGCTACCAGGACGTGGCACACCGCAAGCCAAGCATCGAAAACGCCAAGCGCCTGCTGAACTGGGAGCCGACCGTAGAGATGAGCGAAACCATCGGCAACACCCTGGACTTCTTCCTGCGTGAAGCCATGCTCGAAATCGCGGACAAGAAATAATGAAGGCAGGCTTGCGCATTGATGTCGACACCTACCGTGGCACCCGTGAAGGTGTGCCACGGTTGCTCGAAACCCTGGATGAAGCCGGGGTGAAGGCAACGTTCTTCTTCAGCGTCGGGCCGGACAACATGGGGCGCCACTTGTGGCGTCTCATCCGCCCGCAGTTCCTGTGGAAGATGCTGCGTTCCAATGCCGTCGGCCTGTATGGCCTGGATATCTTGCTCGCCGGCACGGCGTGGCCGGGCAAGCCGATTGGCCGCGACCTGGGGCATCTGATGCGCCAGGCCAAGGCCGCCGGGCATGAAGTCGGCCTGCACGCCTGGGATCACCACGGCTGGCAGGCCAACACCGGGCGCTGGAGCGAGGCACAGTTGGTCGAACAGATCCGCCGTGGCGTTGACACGCTGAGCGACATCCTCGGTGAACGCATCGACTGTTCAGCGGCCGCCGGTTGGCGCGCCGATGAGCGTGTGGTGCAAGCCAAGCAAGGCTTCAACTTTCGCTACAACAGCGATTGCCGGGGCACCAGCCTGTTTCGTCCAACCTTGGCCGATGGCAGCGCAGGCACCCCACAAATTCCGGTAGACCTGCCGACCTTCGACGAAGTCGTCGGGCCGGTGGTGGCTGCCAAAGATTTCAATGCGTTTATCCTCGACCGCTTTGCCGAGTCGAAGCTCAACGTCTATACGATCCACGCAGAAGTAGAAGGGATTCTGATGGCCAATGATTTTCGCCAGTTGCTGGCCCAGGCAGGGCAGCGCGGCATCGACTTCAAACCCCTCGGCGATTTGTTGCCAGCGGACCTGACTACCCTGCCCCAGCAACAGCTGGTGCGTGGCGCCCTGCCCGGGCGTGAGGGTTGGCTTGGAGTGCAGCAGGCATGATCCGGCGTCTGGCGCTACCTCTACTGCTGTTGGCCTTTGGCGTGTTTTACCTGTTGCCGCTGACCACCCATGGCCTGTGGATCCCCGATGAAACCCGCTACGCGCAGATCAGCCAGGAAATGCTGCTGACCGGCAAGTGGGCTTCGCCGCACTTCATGGGCATCCGCTATTTTGAAAAACCGGCGGCCGGTTACTGGATGATTGCGCTGGGCCAGGCGATCTTCGGGCAGAACCTGTTCGGTGTGCGCTTTGCCTCGGCGTTGAGCACCGGCCTGAGCATCCTGCTGGTGTACCTGGTGTCGCGCCGGTTGTGGAATGACCCGCAGAAAAGCCTGATCAGCACCGTGCTGTACATGAGCTTTGTCAGCGTCGCGGCCCTGGGCGGCTACGCCAACCTCGATCCGCAGTTCACCTTCTGGGTCAACCTGACCGGCGTGGCCTTGTGGTTCTGCTTCGACAGCACCACGCGCAACGGTCGCCTGGCCTCTTGGGCGCTGCTGGGTTTTGCCTGTGGCATGGGCTTCATGACCAAGGGTTTCCTCGCCTGGCTGTTGCCGGTGCTGATTGCCCTGCCCTACGCGATCTGGCAGAAACGCTTCCGTGAACTGCTGGGCTATGGCCTGGTGGCCGTGGTGGTGGCGATTGTGGTCAGCCTGCCGTGGGCACTGGCCGTGCACCTGCAAGAGCCGGATTACTGGAACTTCTTCTTCTGGCACGAGCATATCCAGCGTTTTGCCGGTGACGATGCCCAGCATGCCGAGCCGTTCTGGTACTACCTGCCGCTGTTGGTGGCGTTCTCGCTGCCGTGGGTGGCGTTGTTGCCGTCCACCGTCAAACAGGCGTGGCAGGACAAGCGCCTGCCGAAAACCGCATTCCTGCTGCTGTGGCTGCTGATGCCCCTGGCGTTTTTCAGCCTGGCCAAGGGCAAGCTGCCTTCCTACATCATGCCGTGCCTGTTGCCGCTGGCGTTGCTGATGGGCTCGGCCCTGGCCGACAAATTGGCCGCAGGCCGCAGCCGTGCGCTGCGCATCAACGGCTGGTTGAACCTGGTGGTGGGCATCGTCGCGCTGCTGGCACTCACCTGGTTCCAATTGAAGAAGCCGGTGTACGAGCCGGGCCAGGAAACCTTCAGCCTGGTGCTGGTGTTTGTCTTCCTGTTTGGCTGGATCATCGCCAACCTGCTGCAGGCCGCGCGCCCGTTGAAACTGTGGGCGGCGCCAGTGATGGGCAGTTGGTTGCTGGTGGCGCTGGTACCCGCCGCGTTGCCCCATTCGGTGGTCTACAACAAGACCCCGGACCAATTCATCATCGACCACCTGCAAGCCCTGCGCCCGGCCACGGCGTTGCTGAGCAATGATCTCGGCGCGGCATCTGCACTCTCGTGGCGCCTGGCGCGTCCGGACGTGACGCTCTACAACACCGTCGGCGAAGTCAAATACGGCCTGGCCTTCCCGGACAGCGCCGCGCGCAAGATCGACACCACCCAAGTACAACAGTGGATGAGCGATGCGCGCAAAAAAGGCCCGGTCGGTGTGGTGATGCGGGTTAAAGGTGACGATGAAATGGCCGAAGTTGCCTTGCTGCCCAATGACGGCCAGCGCTTTGAACAAGGCAACATCGTGATTCTGATCTTCCCGCAGGCTGCTCCATGATCACCCTGCTCCTGTTATTGGCCGCCTGTCTGCTCACATGCATGGGCCAGGTCTCGCAAAAATTCGCCGTGGAAAGCTGGCGCGACCTGCCGGACGGCTGGGCGCTGAAGCTGCGCTCGCCTTGGCTGTGGGCCGCCTTGGTGTGCCTGGGCCTCGGCCTGCTGGTGTGGTTGCTGGTGTTGCAGCGTCTGGAAGTCGGCATCGCCTACCCCATGCTCAGCCTCAATTTTGTGCTGGTCACGCTGGTGGCGCGGTTTGTTTTTCATGAGCCCATCGATGGCCGCCACTGGCTGGGCGTAGCGCTGGTGATTGCCGGTGTCGTACTGCTGGGGCGTCAGGTATGAGCCGCGTGCGTGGTTTTGCCCTGGCCTTGGCCAGCGTCGGCTTGGTCAGTGCGGCCCAGTTGGGCATGCGCTGGAGCATGACGCGCCTGCCTTTGCCCACCGAATGGTTGACCGCGTTCAACAGCAACGCCATCGACCTCGGCGCCCTTGGGGCGGTGTTGCTGGCGATCTTCGCCTATGCCCTGTCGATGCTCTGCTGGCTGGGCGCGCTCAAGCACCTGCCGTTGGGCCGTGCCTATTCGCTGCTGAGCATCAGCTACGCGCTGGTGTACCTGCTGGCCGCCAGCCTGCCGGTGTTCAACGAACATTTTTCGCTTTCAAAAACCCTCGGGGTGGCGTTGGTCATCCTTGGAGTTCTGGTTATCAACTCTCGCCGTGCTAGCACCACAAGTCCCAGGAATGCCCCATGAAAATCAGTGTATTTGGTAGTGGTTACGTCGGTCTGGTGCAGGCCACCGTATTGGCCGAAGTCGGTCACGATGTCATCTGCATGGACGTAGACAAGAACAAGGTCGAGTCGCTGCAAAAAGGCCATGTGACGATCTTTGAGCCGGGGCTGGCTGCGATGGTCAAGGAGAACCTGGAAAGCGGGCGACTGCACTTTACCCATGACGAAAAACTCGCGGTCGAACACGGTGAAGTGCTGTTTATCGCCGTGGGCACGCCGTCGGACGAAGACGGTTCGGCCGATCTGAAATACGTGTTGTCAGTGGGCGACGCGGTGGCCCGTCACCGTGTGGACCCGGTGATCCTCGTGGAGAAATCCACCGTGCCCGTCGGCACCGGCGACACCCTGCGTGCCCATATCGAAAAAGCCCTGCACGTGGCCGGCCGTCACCTGGAGTTCGATATCGTCTCCAACCCGGAATTCCTCAAGGAAGGCTCGGCGGTTGCCGACTGCCGCCGCCCGGACCGTATCGTCATCGGCTGCGAACGTGAAGAAGTGCGCGAGGTGATGCGTGACCTGTACGCGCCGTTCAACCGCAACCACGACCGCATCATCTTTATGGACCTGCGCAGCGCCGAGCTGACCAAGTACGCCGCCAACTGCATGCTGGCGACCAAGATCAGCTTTATCAACCAGATCGCCGAACTGGCCGAACACCTGGGTGCGGACATCGAAGCAGTACGCCTGGGGATCGGCGCCGACTCGCGCATCGGCTACCACTTTATCTACCCGGGTTGCGGCTACGGCGGCTCGTGCTTCCCCAAGGACATGCGCGCCCTGATCCACAGCGCCAAGCAGGCCAACTGCTCCAGCGACCTGCTGGAAGCGGTGGAAGCGATCAACCAGCGCCAGAAGAGCAAGCTGTTCGAGCGCGTCAACGCGTTCTTCAAAGGCGACCTCAAGGGCAAGACCTTTGCCGTGTGGGGCTTGGCCTTCAAGCCCAACACCGACGACATGCGCGATGCGCCAAGCCGCGTGCTGATGGAAGCCCTGTGGGCCGCCGGCGCCAACGTGCGCGCCTTCGACCCCGAAGCCATGCAGGAAACCCAGCGCATTTACGGCGATGACCCACGGCTGATGCTGATGGGCACCCCGGAATCGACCTTGAGCGGCGCCGATGGCCTGATCGTCTGCACAGAATGGCAGCAATTCAAGGCGCCGGATTTCGACCTGATCCACTCGCGCCTGAAAACCCCGGTGATTTTCGACGGCCGCAACCTGTACGACGGCGAACGCCTGGCGCGCAAAGGCTTCCAATACTTCCCGATCGGCCGTGGCGACTCCTGCCAACTGCCGATGCCGCAGCAACAGTGGGTGGCGCAATCGGTAGATCAGGTCGTGGAAGCCTGAGACGTGAACAAAGCGCTCTTAATAGATGCCACAGTGCGCCGCCAGTCCCTGCTGCTGGGGCTGTTGGCGCTGCTGCTGTTTATCGCCGGCAACTGGCACCAAGCGATCATCGGGTTTGACTCACGCTTCGTGCTGTTCGCCCAGGAGATGTTGCGCCATGGCCCGAGTTTCTTCCCCACCACCTACGGCCAACCGTATGCCGATTACCTGGCGACCTCGACGCTGCTGACTTGGCTGTTCTCGTTGCCGCTGGGCCAGGTCACCAGCTTCACGGCGTGGTTGCCGACGGCGATTGCCTCGGCAGTGATCGTGATCCTGGTGTACCGCCTCACGGCGCCCTACTCCCCGCGCTGGGGCCTGCTGAGCGTGGCGATGTTGGTGCTCAGCAGCACCTTCGTCAGCGAAACCCGCGCCGTGTCCCTGGACCAGATGCTCGCCGCCGTGACCCTGGCGGTGTTTTACCTGGGTTACGCCCATGATCACTTCGGCGCGGGCAAACGCCTGCACTGGGTGTATCTGCTGTTGATCGCAGGCTTTGCGATACGCGGGCCGATTGGCCTGGTGATCCCAACCGGCGTGTTGTGCAGCTACTACCTGATCAACCGCCAGTGGCGGCAACTGTTCAGCTTCGGCTTGCTTGCACTGGCGCTGCTGATGGCCTGTGTCGGGGTGTTGCTGCTGTTGGCCAAGCTCAGCGGTGGCGAGGTGTTCATGCAGGACGTTATCCGCATGCAATTCCTCGGGCGCATGGACGGCAGCGAAGGCTCCAGCGGTGTGCTGTATTACTTCACCAGTTCCATGGGCAACTACGCGCTGGCGTATCCGATGGCCCTGTTGGTGCTGCTGGCGGTGGCCATCGGCGGCAAAAGCGCGCCGGAGCCGGCCTTGCAACTGGTGCTGTACTGCGCGGCTGCGGGCTTGCTGGTGATGCTCGGCCTGTCAATCCCACAGGCGAAGAAGGCGCGTTATGTGCTGCCGATGCTGCCGATGGCGGCAATCATTGCGGCGTATCCGTTTCAGGTCACCCAAGGGCGTGTGTATGCCTGGCTGCGCGGTTTGCTGCTGGGCATCTGGACCCTGTTGCCGGCGCTGCTGTTCATTGGCCTGCTGGTGGTGCGTCGCCGCTACGCCGAGCAGGTGGGCGACTTGCGCCTGATCTTCGGCGTGCTGGGCGCGTTGCAGGTACTGGCGTTGCTCGCGTGGTTCAAGCCGCGCTTGCGTCCGGCAGGCCCGGCATTGGCGGCGGTACTGGCATTGTGGGCGACCTACATCGTGGTGGTCGAGCCGCTGGAGCGTACGCTCTACGACACGCGCACCTTCAGCCTGGCGGTCAAGGCACAGATCAACCAGCAACCTGCGCCCGTGGTGTTGCATGGCCTGGGCAAAGACGCCAAGGCGATCAAGCTGATGGTCAATCTCGAGTGCGACCGTGTGCCGTTGTTCACCCAGTCAACCACGGACCTGGCGCCGTTGCAGGCTCCGGCCTGGTTGGTGATGAGCGAGGACGACTACGCCGCCTTGAAGGAGCCCCGCCTGCGCGCGCTCACCCCGACACTGGTGGGTGAGTTCGACAAAAATCCCTATGTGCTGCTGCACCTGACGGCGACGCCACAACCCTGATCCAGCCGGCTTCGGCCGGCTCCCTCACGAAAGCTCCTACACAGCTATGCGTAATGGCTGGTGCCTTTTGCCATTCCCGCTCATGGATCCAAAATGTAAACTCGGTCGCCAATTGCGGTAACTATTTACTACCAATGGAACATGCCAAGGACGCTGCCCGCCGTGAACTCAAACGCGGCGGGCTTCATTGAAAGGACCACGCCGTGCCCAATGACTTATTGCCTGAAACTCACTCACTGCAGATGCCCGAACAGCTGCATGTCGGCCTGCACCGCCTGATGGGGTTGCGTGACGCGGTTGTCGCGTTGAATGGCCCCTTGTCCGATGACCCAGGGCTGCGCGACAACCTGCACAAGCAGCTGCTGAGCGAAGAGAGCCGTGATCGGATCCTGGGGGTCGTTAGCCACTCGTCTACACCTATCACCTATTAATCTTCAATTTTATTGCATTTAACCTGCATTAATATGCAGTGGCGTCGCTGCATCGAGGTGGGCACACTGCGCGGGTTCCTCCCCCAAATGTGGAACTTTCAAGGGCTTTTCCGGGAAACCAGGCAAGCCTTTTTTTTCGCCTGCTGTTTATGGATCTATCGCAATGCTTGCTCGTTGGTTACCTGCTGCCATCAATACCCGTCCCGCCGAATGGAGCCGTGCCGCCATCGGCATGGCCTTGGGCACCCTGCTCAGTGTATGGGCGTGCGCCCAGGTATTTGGCATGGAGGTGGCGCTGCACCTGCTCGGCCCTTTGGGGGCGTCGGCGGTATTGTTGTTTGCAGTGTCATCCGGTGCGCTGGCCCAGCCCTGGTCGATTATCGGCAGCTACCTGTGTGCCGCTGTCGTTGCGCTGCTGGTAGCGCGTGTACTGGGGCGAACGCTGGGCAGTGCGTGCCTTGCCGCCGGCATGACCGTGATCCTGATCTGCTGGCTGCGCTGCCTGCATCCCCCCGCAGGCGGGCTGGCCATGACCTTGGTACTGGCGGACCCGGCCTCCATCGCCCTCGGCTGGCAAGAACTGGGCGCGGTGATGCTCGGTGCTGGCGCATTGCTGGGCTGCGCGTTGGCCTACAACAACGCCACGCGCACGCGTTATCCCAAGGGTTTGCCAGTGCCGGGCCCTGCGATGGTGGGCAGCAGCGCGCCGGTCATCGACCCCGAGGTCACCGCCGCCGACCTGAAACGGGCCCTGGCCGAGATGGAGCAGTTCTACGATGTGCAACCCTCCGAGCTTGAGCAACTGATCCACGCGGCGCAAGGCCATGCGCGTCGGCGTAGCATTGGCGAAGTGCTCAGTCGTCGCGCATAAATGCAACAACGACCTGCATGATTCCCCGGTGTACTGGGCAAATTTGCACTGGTAGGATCGCAAGAAGGTTCGTCCCCGAACATCTTGATAAAGAACAATAAAAGCAGGGAGTTAGCGATGACTGCTCAGGTTTCATCCGAGGCAAGCCACACCGACCATCTTCAAGCCGACATACTCGCCGAAGTCCGCAACCATATCGGCCACCTCACCCTCAACCGCCCCGCCGGCCTGAATGCCATTACCCTGGACATGGTCCGCAGCCTGAGCCACCACCTGCACGCCTGGGCCGACGATCCCACGGTATATGCGGTGGTCCTGCGCGGCGCCGGGGAAAAAGCCTTCTGCGCGGGGGGCGATATCCGCTCCTTGTATGACAGCTTCAACAGCGGCGACACCCTGCACGAAGACTTCTTCGTCGAGGAATACGCCCTCGATCTCGCCATCCACCACTACCGCAAACCCGTCCTCGCCTTGATGGATGGCTTTGTCCTCGGCGGCGGCATGGGCCTGGTGCAAGGCGCCGACCTGCGCGTGGTCACCGAGCGCAGCCGCCTGGCCATGCCGGAAGTGGCCATCGGTTACTTCCCGGACGTCGGCGGCAGCTACTTCCTGCCGCGTATTCCCGGTGAGCTGGGGATTTACCTGGGGGTCACCGGCGTGCAGATCCGCGCCGCCGATGCGCTGTATTGCGGCTTGGCCGACTGGTACCTGGAAAGCGCCAAGCTGGCCGACCTCGACCAGAAGCTGGACCGCCTGCACTGGCACGAATCGCCCCTCAAGGACCTGCAAGGCCTGCTCGCCAAACTCGGCGTACAGCACTTGCCGGATGCGCCACTGGCCGCATTGCGCCCAGCCATCGACCACTTCTTCGCCTTGCCGGACGTACCGAGCATCGTCGAGCAACTGCAGCAAGTCACCGTTGCCGACAGCCATGAATGGGCACTCGCCACGGCAGCGCTGATGCAAACCCGCTCGCCGTTGGCCATGGCAGTCACGCTCGAAATGCTGCGCCGTGGCCGCCACCTGCCACTGGAACAGTGCTTTGCCCTGGAGTTGCACCTGGACCGTCAATGGTTCGAGCGCGGCGACCTGATCGAAGGCGTTCGCGCCTTGATCATCGACAAGGACAAGGCCCCACGCTGGAACCCTGCCACGGTGGCTGAGCTGGACGCGCACCAGGTCGACAGCTTCTTCAGTGACTTCAAGTCTGTTGGGAGATAAGCCATGCAAGATATTGAATACACAGAAGAACAAGTGATGATCCGCGACATGGCGCGCGACTTCGCCCGGGGTGAAATCGCGCCCCACGCCCAAGCCTGGGAGAAAGCCGGGTGGATCGACGATGCCCTGGTGGCCAAGATGGGCGAGCTGGGTTTGCTGGGCATGGTGGTGCCGGAAGAATGGGGCGGCACCTACGTGGATTACGTGGCCTACGCCCTCGCCGTCGAGGAGATTTCTGCGGGTGATGGCGCTACGGGCGCGCTGATGAGTATCCATAATTCAGTGGGTTGCGGGCCCATCCTCAACTACGGCTCCGAAGCGCAGAAACAAACCTGGCTTGCCGATCTGGCCAGCGGCCAGGCGATTGGCTGCTTCTGCTTGACCGAACCCCAGGCCGGTTCCGAGGCCCACAACCTGCGCACCCGTGCCGAACTGCGTGACGGCCAGTGGGTGATCAACGGTGCCAAGCAGTTTGTCAGCAACGGCAAGCGCGCCAAGCTGGCCATCGTGTTTGCGGTGACCGATCCCGACCTCGGCAAAAAAGGTATCTCCGCGTTCCTGGTGCCCACCGACACGCCGGGCTTTGTGGTGGACCGCACGGAACACAAGATGGGTATCCGTGCCTCGGACACCTGTGCCGTGACCCTCAACCAATGCAGCGTGCCTGAGGCCAATCTGCTGGGCGAGCGTGGCAAGGGCCTGGCGATTGCCCTGTCCAACCTCGAAGGCGGCCGCATCGGCATCGCCGCCCAGGCCCTGGGCATCGCCCGTGCGGCGTTCGAAGCGGCATTGGCCTACGCCCGTGACCGGGTGCAGTTCGACAAGGCGATCATCGAGCACCAGAGCGTGGCCAACCTGCTCGCCGACATGCAAACCCGCCTGAATGCCGCGCGCTTGCTGATCCTGCACGCCGCCCGCCTGCGCAGTGCCGGCAAGCCTTGCCTGTCGGAAGCGTCCCAGGCCAAGCTGTTTGCCTCGGAAATGGCGGAAAAAGTCTGCTCGTCAGCGATGCAGATTCATGGTGGTTATGGGTACTTGGAGGATTACCCGGTGGAGCGTTACTACCGGGATGCGCGGATCACGCAGATATATGAAGGGACGAGCGAGATTCAGCGGATGGTGATTGCCAGGGAACTCAAGAACTACCAACTCTAACTGACACACTGCATAACCCAATGTGGGAGCTGGCTTGCCTGCGATGCAGACACCTCGGTTTATCTGTTAGACCGAGGTGATGCTATCGCAGGCAAGCCAGCTCCCACAGGGTCCAGTTCCCACAGTTTGATCTTCTGTGTTCGGGAATTACTTGTCTTTGAACTCGGGCGCACGCTTGGCCACAAACGCCGCCATGCCTTCCTTCTGATCCAGCGTCGCAAACGCCGCATGGAACACCCGGCGCTCAAAGCGCACGCCTTCCGACAGGCTGACTTCAAACGCGCGGTTCACGCTTTCCTTGACCATCATGCTGATGGGCACCGACTTGCCGGCGATCAGCGTGGCGACTTTCAGCGCTTCTTCCAGCAGTTCATCGGCCGGCACGATACGGGCGACGATGCCGCAACGCTCGGCTTCCACCGCGTCGATAAAACGCCCGGTCAGGCACATTTCCATGGCCTTGGCCTTGCCCACGGCGCGGGTCAGCCGCTGGGTGCCGCCCATGCCCGGCAACACGCCGAGGTTGATTTCCGGCTGGCCGAACTTGGCGCCATCGCCTGCCAGGATGAAGTCGCACATCAACGCCAGTTCACAGCCGCCACCGAGGGCGAATCCATTGACGGCGGCGATGATCGGCTTGCGGCGGTTGGCCACGCGATCGCTGTCGCTGAACAGGTCGTCGAGGTAGATCTGCGGGTAGGTCAGCTCGGCCATTTCCTTGATATCGGCGCCGGCGGCGAAGGCTTTTTTCGAGCCGGTCAGCACGATGCAGCCGATTTCAGGGTTGGCTTCCAGGCCGTCCAGCGCCTGGTTCAGTTCGCTGACCAGTTGCGCATTCAGCGCGTTCAGGGCTTGTGGGCGATTGAGGGTAATCAGCCCGACGCGGCCCTGGACTTCGAGCAGGATGGTTTCGTAACTCATGTATCGGCTCCTTAGAGATTGCGTGAGATGACCATGCGTTGAATATCGCTGGTGCCTTCGTAAATCTGGCAGACCCGCACATCGCGGTAGATGCGCTCCAGGGGGAAGTCGCTCAGGTAACCGTAACCGCCGAGGGTTTGCAAGGCGGCCGAGCAGACTTTCTCGGCCATTTCCGAGGCGAACAGCTTGGCCATCGAGGCTTCCACCAGCGCCGGCTTGCCGCTGTCACGCAGGGCGGCGGCGTAATGCACCATCTGCCGGGCGACGGCGATTTGCGTGGCCATGTCCGCCAGGCGGAATGCCACGGCCTGGTGTTCGATCAGCGCCTTGCCGAAGCTTTCGCGCTCACGGGCGTAGTCTCGCGCCGCTTCAAAGGCGGCGCGGGCCATGCCCACCGATTGCGAGGCGATGCCCACGCGCCCGCCTTCGAGGTTGGCCAAGGCGATTTTGTAGCCTTCGCCCTCCTCGCCCAACCGGTTGGCCACCGGCACTTTGACGTCTTCAAAGAGGATCTGGCAGGTGTCGGACGCATGCTGGCCGAGCTTGTCCTCGACCCGCGCCACGCTGTAGCCGGGGGAATCGGTGGGCACGATGAACGCGCTGATCCCACGCTTGCCCGCCGCCGGGTCGGTGACCGCAAACACAATCACGACCCCGGCGTTTTGCCCGGAGGTGATGAACTGTTTGCAGCCGTTCAGCACGTAGTGGTCACCTTCCAGGCGCGCACGGGTTTTCAGGCTGCTGGCGTCGGAGCCGGCCTGGGGTTCGGTCAACGCAAACGCGCCAAGCATGGCGCCGCTGGCCAAAGGCGTGAGGAATTGTTCTTTCTGCTGGTCGTTGCCGAACTTGAGGATCGGCACGCAGCCCACTGAATTGTGCACGCTCATGATGGTCGAGCACGCACCGTCGCCGGCGGCGATCTCTTCCAGGGCCATGGCGTAGGCCAGGTAACCGGTGTCGCAACCGCCCCACTGCTCGGGCACGAGCATGCCGAAAAAGCCCAGCTCGGCCATTTCGCCGATGGCTTCTTTAGGAAAGCGGTGCTCGCGGTCCCACTCGGCGGCGAAAGGTTTCAGGCGCTCCTGGGCAAATTGCCGGGCCGCGTCGCTGATTTGCAGTTGTTCGTCATTGGGTAACATGGTGGAAATTCCTTGAGCAGCTACAAGCTTTCAGCTGCAAGCAACAAGTCAAAGCCAATCAGCTTTTACTTGAAGCTTGCAGCTACAAACTTGCAGCTGCAGTTGATCAATACAGGCATTCGACGGCCATGGCCGTGGCTTCACCACCGCCGATGCAGATGGCGGCGACGCCACGCTTGAGACCTTTTTGGCGCAGGGCCGCGAGCAAGGTCACCAGGATGCGCGCACCGGACGCGCCAATCGGGTGGCCCAGGGCGCAGGCGCCGCCGTGGATATTCACCTTGCTGTGGGGGATTTCCAGCTTGCTCATGGTCACCAGGCTGACCACGGCAAAGGCTTCGTTGATTTCGAACAGGTCCACCTCGTCGAGGTTCCAGCCGGTCTTGCTCATCAGCTTGCGAATCGCCCCCACCGGCGCCACCGGGAACAGCCCCGGCTCGTCGGCAAACGCCGCGTGCCCGTGGATCACCGCCAAAGGCTTGAGGCCGCGTTTGTGCGCCTCGGACTGACGCATCAGCAGCAACGCCGCCGCGCCATCGGAAATCGAACTGGAGTTCGCCGCCGTGACTGTGCCGCCGTCGCGGAAGGCAGGTTTGAGGCTCGCAATCTTGTCCAGCTTGGCTTTCGGCGGTTGTTCGTCGTGCTGGATGGTTTTCTGTTCCTTGCCCACGGTGACCTGCACCGGGACGATTTCCGCATCAAAGCTGCCGTCGCTGATCGCTTGCTGGGCGCGGGTCAGGGAGGCGATGGCAAACGCGTCCTGGGCCTCACGGGTAAAACCGTTGTGCTCGGCGCAGTCTTCGGCAAAGGTGCCCATCAGGCGGCCTTTGTCATACGCATCTTCGAGGCCGTCGAGGAACATATGGTCAAGCACGCGACCATGGCCCATGCGATAGCCGCTGCGCGCACGGTCCAGCAGGTACGGCGCGTTGGACATGCTTTCCATGCCCCCGGCGATTGCCACCTCAATGCTGCCGGCCAGCAGCGAATCATGGGCCAGGATGGCCGCTTCCATGCCCGAGCCGCACATCTTGTTCAGGGTCGTGCAGCGAGTGGACTTGTCCAGCCCGGCGCCCAATGCCGCCTGGCGTGCAGGCGCCTGGCCGAGGCCGGCGGGCAGTACGCAGCCGAACAGCACTTCATCCACAGCATCGTGGGCGATACCGGCGCGCTCGACGGCGGCACGAATCGCGGCAGCACCCAGTTGCGGTGCGGTCAGGCCCTTGAGGTCGCCCTGGAAGCCGCCCATGGGCGTGCGCACGGCGCTGACAATTACGATGGGATCAGTCATGGATTCAAACTCCTTACTTGGCCGCCATGCGCAAGGCGCCGTCGAGACGGATCACCTCGCCATTGAGCATGCTGTTTTCGATGATGTGACGCACCAGCGCGGCGTATTCGCTCGGTTTGCCCAGGCGCGGCGGGAACGGCACGCCAGCGGCCAGGGAATCGCGTACTTCCGGGGTCATGCCGGCCATCATCGGCGTTTCGAAAATGCCCGGGGCGATGGTCATCACGCGGATACCAAAGCGCGCCAGCTCACGGGCGGCGGGCAAGGTGAGGCTGGCAATCGCGCCTTTGGAGGCGGAATACGCCGCTTGGCCGATCTGCCCGTCGAACGCGGCCACCGAGGCCGTATTGATGATCACGCCGCGCTCGCCATCGGCATTCGCTTCGGTTTCGGCGATGGCCGCAGCCGCCAGGCGCAACAGGTTGAAGCTGCCAATCAGGTTGACGTTGATCACCTGGGCAAAGCTGGCCAAGGCGTGGGGGCCGTTCTTGCCGAGGATCTTCTCGCCGCGCACCACGCCGGCGCAGTTGACCAGGCCGTGTAAACCGCCAAACGCTGCAACGGCAGCGTGCACTGCGGCTTCGGCAGCCGCTTCCTGGCTGATGTCGGCCACGGCGCTACGCGCATTTTCGCCCAGTTGCTTGGCCTTGGCCGCGACGGCATCGGCGTTGAGGTCCACCAACATGACCTTGGCACCAGCGGCGACCAGCATCTCCGCAGTGGCCGCGCCGAGGCCCGAAGCGCCGCCGCTGACCAGGAATACCTTGTTTTCGATCTGCATCATTGTTTCCTTAAAAGTGGATCAGGCCACCGCCGCCTTGGCGATTTCCTGGTTACGCAAGATAAAACGTTGCAGCTTGCCGCTCGGGGTCTTGGGCAAGTCGCTGACAAATTCGATTTCCCGTGGGTAGGCATGGGCGGCGAGGCGTTTGCGCACGTGCAGGCGCAGCTCCTCGGCCAACTCCGGGGTGGCGCGGTATTGGCTGTTGATCACCACGAAGGCTTTCACCAGTTCGGTGCGCTCGGGGTCCGGTTTGCCGACTACCGCCGCTTCGATCACCGCCGGGTGCTCCACCAGCGCGCTTTCCACGTCGAACGGGCCGACGCGGTAACCGGACGTGGTGATCACATCGTCACTGCGCCCGACAAAACTGATGCTGCCGTTGGGGTTCAGCTCCACGGTGTCGCCGCTCAGGTAGTACTTGCCGACAAATGCCTTGGTCTTCACGCCGTCATAGCCGGCGAACCAGCACATCGGCGACTGCTCGCGGTCGATGGCGAGGATGCCTGGCTGGCCCGCTGGCAACTCCTGGTAATCATCGTCCAGCACGACGATGCGGTGCCCCGGCGAGGCAAACCCGGCCGAGCCGACATGCACCGGGTGCTCAAGGCCATGGTGATTGCACAGCACCATGCCCAGTTCGGTCTGGCCGTAGTGGTCGTGGATGGTCACGCCTAGGTTGTCGGCGAACCAGCGGATCACTTCCGGGTTCAGCGGCTCGCCGGCGCTGCTGACGATGCGCAGCTTGCCCTTGATCGAATGGGCGAACTGCTCGCCGCCGGCAATCAACAGGCGGTAGGCAGTGGGCGAGCCGGTGAGGTTGGTAATCCCGTATTTGTTGATCACCCGGCAGGTGCTTTCCAGAGTGAAGGGGCCGTCGTAGAAGGTGATCGGGTGGCCCATGGACAACGGGCCGGTCACGCCGAAGTAGATGCCGTAAGCCCAGCCTGGGTCGGCGACGTTCCAGAACGCGTCTTCGGGGCGCAGGTCCACGGCGTCGCGGGTGTAGCTCTGGAACGCGACGATGGCCTTGAGCGGCACCGACAGCGCTTTCGACGGGCCGGTGGTGCCCGAGGTGAACATCAGCAGGAACGGCTCGTCAGCGCCCAGTAGCACCGGCTCACAGACATTGGAATAGGTGGGCAGCTCGGCCCAGAAACTGAAATCGCCGCGCACCAGGCCTTCGCCCTTGGCGCCGGTGACCGTGACGATGGTCGGGCAGCCTTCGACTTCCGCCAGTTTGGGCCGGTTGACCGCGTCGGTGACCACCAGCGCCGCACCGGAGCTGGTCAGGCGGTGCTCGATGGCCTTGGGGCCAAAGGCGGTGAACAACGGTTGATAGACCGCGCCGATGCGCCAAGTGGCAAGCACCACCACGAGCAATTCCGCCGTGCGCGGCAACAGCCCCGCGACTTTATCGCCACGCTTGACGCCCTGGGCCAGGAGGAAATTGGCGAAGCGTGCGGCCTGGTCCTGCAAGTCGGTAAAGGTCGAGGTGGCGCTGCGCCCGTCCTTGCCCTCCCAGAACAACGCGATGCGCCCTGGCAGCGCGTGGCGGTCACAGCACTCCACGCAGGCATTGAGGCCTTGCAGGGTGCCGGCCAGTGCGGCGTCAACAGTGTGCGGGTAGTCAAATCCGGTGGTGGCAGCCAAGTAGTCACGCATCGCTTCAAATCCTTCTGTGTTTTTTTATTTTCAGGACGTAAACCACGGAAATAGTCGCTCTAGCGCGCCCCAGCAGCAATGGTCAAAGCTATCAACATGGCTGACTGGTTTGGCCAGTCATCGACCCCGCCGATCAACCGGTCAGCCCAAGCGATTGGACGCGTTGGCAGCGAGCTTCTAACCTGAGGGCCTGCGCCACCAAAGAAGTCCCCACCCGATGATTGTTCGTCCCAAGCCCAACCTCGTGGGCATCCTGTTTTCCCTCAAGGGTTCGATTGCCAAGCGCATTGCCTTGCGTAGCCTGCTGGTGACGTTGCTGGCGTCGGTGATCGTGCTGGTGGAAACCTGGCACCCCGCCTACTTTTCCAAGGTCAACGCCACGCCCTTTACGTTATTGGGCCTGTCGCTTTCGATCTTCATGAGTTTTCGCAACAACGCCTGCTACGACCGCTGGTGGGAAGGCCGCAAGCAATTGGGGCAGATGATCATCGATGTGCGCTCGCTGATCCGCGAAACCCAGGTGCTGGGGGATTCGCCTGAGCGTGCCGGGCTGTTGCGCGGCTTGTGTGGTTTTGCCCATGGGCTGATCGCGCGTTTGCGCCACGAAGATGAAGCCTTGGCGATCAAGCCCTGGGCAGCGGTGGCGGCGCCGCACCCGAACCTGCCGGACAGCGTGCTGCAACAACTGGGCGCGCGCTTTTCCGAACTGGCAGAACGCGGGGTGATCAGCGAGTGGCGCTATACCCAGCTGGAAGCCCGCCTGGTCAGCCTGAGCCAAGTGCAGGCGTCGTGTGAGCGAATCAAGAGCACACCGCTGCCCTTCCCCTACACCCTGCTGCTGCACCGCACTATTTACCTGTTCTGTATCCTGCTGCCGTTTGCCATGGCCGAGCCGCTCGGTTGGCTGACGCCGGTGTTCACCGCCATCGTCAGCTACACCTTCTTTGGCCTCGACGAAATCGGCGATGACCTCGAAGACCCGTTCGGTTTCGACGAAAACGACCTGCCGTGCAACGCCATCCTGCGCAACCTGGAGCGCGAGGTGCGCGCCGCCCTCGGTGAAACCGACTTGCCGCCCGCCCTGGAGCCGGTGGAATACGTGCTGACCTGACGCGGGTTTGACACCTGCCCTGCGCTGACCGAAGCTGACGGCTTTGTAATACTTGCGGACGCCTGCATGTCTAAGTCACGCCGTTACTCCATCGTCGGCCTGTGCGCCCTGCTGTTGATTGTGCTGATCACTTGGTATTTCTCCCGCTCCAGCCAGGTGGCCGTGCCGCCGGCAATTGCCCATGGTTATTCCAAAGCCCTGAAACAGGCGCGCAATGGCGAGCCGGGGGCGGCGCGCGTGTTGTATCAGCAATTGGGCCGCCCGGACCTGTCCCCGGAGCGCCGCGCTGCGCTGCACGCCGAGTTGCCCAATTACCCCAGCCCGCAAGCCTTGAAGCTGGCCGACAAGGACCTGATGAGCGAGTCGCCGCAAGTGCGTGAAGCGGCGATCCACAGCATTGTCGGCCTGGTGCCCAGCGGCCAGCGCACGCTGTTGCTCGGCCCGGCACTGGACGACCCGGAACAAAGCGTGCGCTTTGCCGCCGCCAACGCCCTGCTCGGTCTGTCGCCCGACACCCTGGGCCTGTACTTCGGCCCCTTGCAGCAGGTGCTCGACGAGTTCGTCAAATACCTCAAGGCCCAACCCGAAACCGCCGAGGGCTGGATTCAACTGGCGCAGCTGTACATCCACAGCGCCTTGCTGACGGATGCACAAAACGCCCTGGAACAGGCCATGCGCTTGCAGCCGGACAACCTGCAGGCGGTGGTCGCGCAAATCGAGTTGCTGGATAAACAAGGCAAGAGCGAGGAATCCCGCCAATTGCTCGCGCGGCAACTGGCGGCGCACCCTGACTCAGCCTATCTGCAACACGCCCTCGGCCTGTGGTTGCTGCACCACGGCGAGCGTCCGTATGCGTTGCTTGGCCTGTCCAAGGCCGTGGAGCTGGAGCCGGACAATCAGGATTATCGCTACGACCTGGCTACCACCCTGCACGCGCAGAACGAACTGGAAGCCGCACAACGGCAGTTGGAAGAAATCCTGCAACGCCATCCCGCCAACCGCAAAGCACGGGTGCTGTTGGTCAACTACTGGAAGGAAAGTGGCCAGTTGCAGAACGTCCAGGTATTGCTCGCCCAATTGGAACAGCAAAATCCCGACGACCCGGCCTTGCAGCAAGGCCTGTAGCGCCCTCGAAAAAAAATCGTTGAACGGCTACGGGCCATCACGGTCAAGTAAATATGGCGCGCCCAAGGCGGCGCGTTCCTCTATTGATCCGTGACCCGAGGGCACTTCTTGTCTACATCCAACGAGCTGTTCAGTGAAAAGGCGGCCACCGGTATCGAAGGTCTGGACGACATTCTTTCCGGCGGGCTATCGCGCAGCCACCTGTTCTTGCTGGAAGGTGAACCCGGCACCGGCAAAACCACCGTCGCCCTGCATTTTTTGCAGGCCGGCGCGAAAAACGGCGAGAAGTCGCTGTACATCACCCTGTCCGAGACCGAGCGTGAATTGCGCCAAGGTGCCAAGTCCCACGGCTGGGACCTGGACGACAACATCCATATCTTCGAACTGACCCCACCCGAAAGCCTGCTCAACGCCGAGCACCAACAAAGCCTGCTGTATTCGTCCGACCTGGAGTTGGGCGAAGCAACGCGGCAGATCTTTGAGGTAGTGGAACGGGTCAAGCCGACCCGTGTGGTGGTCGACAGTCTGTCGGAGATTCGCCTGCTGGCGCAAAGCTCCCTGCGGTATCGCCGGCAGATCCTCGCGATCAAGCACTATTTCGTGCGTTATGACGCCACCGTGCTGCTGCTGGACGACCTGACCACCGAATCCCTCGACAAGACCGTGCACAGCGTCGCCCACGGCGTGATCCGCCTGGAAGAGCTGACGCCCAACTACGGCGCGGAACGTCGCCGGGTGCGGGTGGTGAAGTACCGCGGGCAGAAATACCGTGGCGGTTTCCATGACTTCACCATCATGCAGGACGGCGTGCATGTGTTCCCGCGCCTGGTGGCGGCCGAACACCGCGGTGGTTACAACCGCCAGACCCTGACCAGCGGCATCAAGGAGCTGGATTCGCTACTCGGCGGCGGGATCGAGACCGGCTCCAGCAGCCTGATCCTCGGCCCGGCCGGTACCGGCAAATCGCTGATCTCGATGATCTTCGCCGCCTCGGCCGTGGCCCGTGGCGAAAAAGCCGCGCTGTTTATCTTCGACGAAGAGCTGGGCCTGTTGTTCGAACGCATGAAAAACATGGGGATCGACCTGGAGGCGCTGCAAGCCACCGGTAATCTGCTGATTGAACAGGTGGACGCGGCCGAGCTATCTCCCGGTGAGTTCTCCCACCGCGTGCGCCGTTGCGTGGATGACAGCGGCATCAAAACCGTGGTGATCGATAGCATCAACGGCTACACGGCCGCGATGCCGGAAGAAAACGCGCTGATCCTGCACATGCACGAACTGCTCCTGTACCTCAACCGCCGGGGTGCAGCGACCTTTATGACCGTCGCCCAACACGGGCTGGTAGGCGATATGCAGGCGCCGGTGGATATCACTTACCTGGCCGACACCGTGATCCTGTTGCGTTACTTCGAAGCGATCGGTGAGGTGCGCCGGGCGATTTCGATCATCAAGAAAAGGACCGGCTCCCATGAATCCACCATTCGCGAATACCGCATCGGCAGTCGCGGCATGACCGTCGGTGAGCCACTGAACAACTTCCAGGGCGTACTGCGCGGGATTCCCACGTATATGGGCGCCGGCTCGCCACTGCTCAAGGACATGGGCTGATGCCGGGCCTTTCGCCCTTTTCCGAGCGCGCAATCATCCTGGCGCCGATGGGCCGCGACGGCTCATTGGCGCTGATGATGCTCAAGGAAGCCGGCTACAGTGGCATCGTCGCCAGCGACCTGGGTGCGCTGTGCGAAGCGCTGGAACAAGGCGCCGGCTTAGTGATCGTGGCGGCCGAAGCGTTGCTTGGGGTGGAGCTGGAGCCGTTGCTGGAGATCCTGCACCAGCAGCCAGCGTGGTCGGACTTGCCGATTGTGCTGATGACCCATCACGGCGGCAGCGGACAGAACGGCTCCTCGCAACTGAGCCCCTTGCTGGGCAACGTGACGTTCCTGGAGCGGCCTTTTCACCCGGTCACCCTGATCAGCCAGGTGAGTACGGCCTTGCGTGGTCGGCGCCGCCAATACGAAGCCCGCGACCGCTTGATCGACCTGAGTGAAAGTGAGTTGCGCCTGCAACGTACTCTGGAAACCCTTGAACAGCAGGTAGAAGAGCGCACCGCGCAATTGCGCCACAACGAAGACGCCTTGCGCCAATCGCAAAAGATGGAAGCGGTTGGCCAGTTGACCGGTGGCATCGCCCACGACTTCAACAATATGCTCACCGGCATTATCGGCAGCCTGGAGCTGCTGCGCCGGCGGGTATCGCGGGGCAAGCTGGATGACCTCGACAGCTTGATCGACCTGGGCGTGACCTCCGCCAACCGCGCGGCGGGCCTGACCCATCGGCTATTGGCGTTTTCGCGGCGCCAATCCCTGGATTCCAAGCCCGTGGAGCTCAATACGTTGGTCAGTGCCATGGGCGAGCTGCTGCAACGCAGCATCAACGAAAGCATCGCCTTGGACATGCGCCTCGCCGATGGGCTGTGGACCGCCGAAGCCGACCCCAACCAACTGGAAAGCGCCCTGCTCAACCTCGTGATCAACGCACGTGATGCCATGCCCAGCGGCGGCGGCCTCACCGTGGAAACCGGCAACCGCCACCTCGACAGCGTCTTCACCGCCGCCTATGGCACGCTGAAACCCGGTGACTACGTGGAATTGAGCGTCAGCGACACTGGCTGCGGTATCCCAGAAAGCGTAATGGGCCGCGTGTTCGACCCGTTTTTTACCACCAAGCCCATTGGTCAGGGGACCGGCCTGGGGCTGTCGATGATCTACGGGTTTGCGCGCCAGTCCCATGGGCATGTCACGATTCATAGCGTGGTCGGCAAAGGCACCACGGTCAGCCTGTTTCTGCCACGTTTTGCTGGCCAGATCGTTGCCGATGATGTGGTTAACCCGACCCTGCTGCCGTTTGCCAACGCCGGTGAGACGGTGCTGATCGTCGAGGATGATCCGGCGGTACGGGTCTTGGTCAGCGCGGTGCTCAAGGAGTTGGGCTATGGCTTTGTCGAGGCAGGGGATGCCGATACGGCGGTGCCGATCATCGAATCTGATCAGCGGATCGATCTGCTGATCAGCGACGTCGGGTTGCCCGGCATGAACGGGCGGCAACTGGCGGAAATCGGCCGGCAGATCCGGCCAGAGCTGAAGGTGCTGTTTATCACTGGATATGCCGAACACGCAGCGGTGCGCGGCGGATTCCTAGACCCGGGCATGCAATTGATCACCAAGCCGTTTACCTTTGACTTATTGACGGCCAAGGTGCGGGAGATGATCAAGCAATAGGATGTAGTTCCCCTAGTTTGTAGTGTTTGGAAACGAAGCGCTGTAGGACCATCGGAATCAAACCGTCATCAGGCGACACGAACAGGCAACGCCCGGTACTAAAGAACCGGGGCGTATTAGCCCTGATCGAGTAACTGCTGATGACCCTGAATGCCCTTCCCCTGCGCCCCTCCGTGCCAGCCACGGCCCTATTGCCGAACGCTCTCGCTGCCCAGGCACGAGCCGCTCACACGGAGGCACCGTTACCGCCCTCCGCATCGCGCGACGGCGCGCATCTTTACCAAGCGTACGCCGCTGCATTGATCAAGGGCGGTGATAACGCAGGTTCCATTGGGCGCGAGCGGATTGCCCCGATCTCGCCAGCATCGAGCTTTGGTCAATGGCACCAGCATCTGAAGAGACTGTTGCAGACGGCTGATTTCACACAATGGGCGCAGGCAAATAACGTCGACCTCTCCAAGCCGATCACACTATTTCCACCTGACGGCGGCCGGCCGGGTTATGCGGCAATGCGCCTCAAATCGCCAGCAGGTTCAATTGAATATTTCGGAGCGACGAGTTTTAACCGTGGCAAGGAACTCCCTCTTGTCTGGCCGTTTATCTTGCAGGCGACGACTGCCCTCGCCGCTGGAAAAACCTACATTTTTGGCCCAAAGGACGATAGCGCGCAGGTCAGCGAAATCGCGGCGTTCTACGGTGAGACGGTTCCAACCAATGCGGCGCAGGCTTCCCAACGGGCGGCGCAGCTGACCCAGAGCAAAGGATTTGCCGGGCCGGGCACCCTTGCCTTTCCCCAAGACCAACAGGAATTGTTGGACAACATCGAACATCGGCACGCATTCAAGGCGAGCGTGATGGATAAGTTGATGCCCGCCTTCATCGAGAAGTACCTGAAGGAGCTGGATAACCTCAACTTGCTGGACGAAGCACATAACCGCGTGATCCCGGCCCAAGCGCGCAGCAAGGTCAGCGAGATCCTCTCGCAATGCCTGGAGGACACGGTTATGCCCCTGGGGGCTGGTGAAAGTGTCAGCTTGAAGCAGTTCATTGAAGATGCAGGCTGGGTGATGCCGTCCGACCATTTTGAACTCGCCCAACTCGCCCAGAGCGTAACGGCCTTCGCACCTATACAACCGGGTAACGGGGACCTTGGTGGCGCCCTGTCCTGGGCCGTCCCCCTCCATTCGGACGATAAAGCGGGTTTGTATTACCATCCGATCCAGACACTCCCTGACGTGGAAGACCACGGGCTGTTCAAACTGCTGACGCGCCATCAAGTGTGGGGCAAAACCGACCTGGCCCAGCCACGCAGAGTGATCAACGACATCCTTGCCTCTGCGGCCGGCAAAGCGATCGGCGAAGGGCTGCAGCGCAAAAATGGGGCACTGGCCACCCCCACCAGTCACGCCGACTGGCTGCTGGCTGCGCTGCAGGTTTCACTGGATAAGGAAACCTTGTTGGATAATACGCAAGGCGTGCGACACGACAACATCGCAGGCTTTGACCTCGCCAATCAGTCGCATATCGGCGAACGTCCGTCGACCGTGGCCCAGGCACTGGCCAACCATCTACACAGTCAACAAAAGGCCAGTGCCGAGTTGTCTCCCGTTGCCGCATACCTGCTGCTGGCACACCGCGCCCCCGCCTATCTCGTCAAGCAGATACCTGCCGCCATTACTGTGGGTTCCCATTCCTGGGTCAGTTTTCAAGTAGCCATCGCACGCCTGGAAGCCAAGGCGCCAGGTTCGACTGCGGATATGACCTATGCCGAGGTGATGACCCATGCGCATCGCCCTCCCGTGACGCAACAAGAGCAGGCCGTCGAATACGCCGCTCAGCACGCCGCGCTCAAGGATTGGGGAGTGGCCAATGGCATTATCCGTTCGAACGCCAACGGGCAATACAGCCCAGCGCAGATGCAGACCGTCAAAACGGCTTACGATCAGCAAATGCTGGAATTGAGTGCTGCATCGCATACGTTCTCCACGCCGATGCCAACGCGCAGGGAGATGGCACTCGCGGAGCTGAAAAAGGCGTTTGGTGAAGGTATCGATTTTGAAAAGGAGTGCCTGCAGTCCACAACCAGCGCCCAAGACCGTGATGATGTGGGGCCGCACTCGATCGTAGATCTCTATTTGCACAAAGGCACCACGGAGTCGCTAGCCTGGGGGTGGAAGTCCACCAGTCCTGAAGTGCCGCTCGAGCGTCTGAAAACCACGCGTCAATCACCGGACATGAACGAGGTGTTCGCGCGGGAGTTTGGGGCCTACTGTGTCGAAATGGATAAGGCCATCGCCACCCAGACGAAGCACCTGATTGCCCGGCTGCCCCTGGAAGACCGGCAACGTATCGAGTTCGGCAACCTTACGGTGATGACGGACACACAGGTGTCGCGAGACCCTTTTGGTATGGTTTCCGAAAACAGGATGCCAAATGACCGTAGCCTGCTGCTCAAAACAACCTTTCGTGGTGAGGTGCTGACCTACGCACTCAATTTGAAAGACAACACCCTTATACGCACGGGACTGGGAGACGTAACGCTCGGAGAGCATGCCGATGAGAACGGTCGCGTTTATCGCAGGTACGGTCAAGTGGCCTCAAGTCCAGCGTCTCAGGGCGCGGCAAGCAATAGCCAGCAGCCGGCTGGGGTACCCGCAAGTTTCACCAGCCAACGTACAGCCTTGATCGTCGACGCCGCGGTGAAGGACGCCGATATCGCCTCCTACGAATCCCAAGCCCGCGGGCAAACGCGGTTTGAAAGTCGCCAGCCATGGTACAAAAGAGGCCGCGAGCTACTGCTGAATATGGTTCCCCTGTATTCGGCGATAAAGAATTTCCAGGCCGGAAATATCGGCGATGGGATTGTCGACCTGGCCTTTGATGCGCTGGGTTTTCTGGTGGTGGCAGGTACCGCTGCGAAAGGTGGCAAAGCCTTGAACACAGCTGCGCGTAGCGTTGCCACGCTGGGTCAAGTCAGCAGAACGTTCGGGCGAGCGGCCCTGGGCGTACTCAACCCCATGGATGGGTTGGGGGCGGCGGTGTTTCGTGGGGGGCAAAAGGCAGTCGCTTCAATCAGAAAGTTGCGCGGGACCGCTGGTCGTTATGACCTGTTGCAGGCCAGTCGAAAATACGAGGCGGCTGCCGAGGGTACATACAAGGTAGGCGAGCAGGTAAGCGAGACGTCGGCCATTCTGAAAAACCATAAGTGGTACGCCTTTGACGTCGTTACTCAACAGCCTTACGGTAAGGCCCTGAATGATTTTGTGCCTTCGGCACAGCTGGGTTCGTGGGCAACGGCAAAAGACCCCGTCAAGCGGATTGACGATGCCACGGTCAAAATTTGGAAAAGAACCGTCATCGGACATAGGAGTGGAGACGGGAAATTGGCATTCGAAAGCGGCTACCTCAATGGAAGCTTAAGCAGTGTCCCAGGGCTCTCCGCCTCCTCGAAGATTGAAGACCTGATGAAATTGGCCGCACGCCAAGACATGACACCACAGCAGGTGGGTGTACTCGTAAGGCGATACGACGAGATAGCCTATGAGTTTGGCCGACGTGGTGTTGCCCGCTTTATCGATAATATCGAGCCCCGCTTTGGCAGTGTGATACCCATGCCACAAGTCGTCTACTTCTCCCGGACGGGTCAATTGTCCGACGGACAATGCGCGGGGCTTGCGCGCGCTATGGCAAGTGCTGTTGCCGAAGGTAAAGAGCAGGTATTGCTCAAGAACATGTACTTCGCTGCCGCTTTTCCTGCTGATCCCGCCTCCAGGCGCTTCATGGCGTCCTTACGCAAACTTCAGGTGCAAGTAGGCGCAGAAACCGCCTTCCATGCACGTAAACCGATCCGGCAGATGACCTATCAAAACATGGTCAAGGAGCTGGACGCATCGGCGGTTTCAAAGTCAGTCATGATTGACTCCCCAGATCATGCAATGGCCGCCGGCGTCAGGGTCGAGGGTGGCGAGAAGACATTTTATTTTTATGACCCTAACCATGGCCTGGCGAGTTTTACAGATGCAGGGGCCATGGAGGGCGGCTTGAATAAGCTATTTAACGACAAGAAGATGAATGTTCACTACAAAACCCATGGAAATGACCGAAAGGCTCTGGAATTCAAGGTGTTTGACCATGACGATGCCTGGCAGCTGCAAAACAGCGTAAACAGTGCTGATTTCAAAGCCTTATACGAGGCGCCGCTGGGCCCATCCAACACGTCACGCGGCCTGTCCAGCCTGGAATTGGCAAGGAACTGGGAAGTGCTGCATGCCAATCCTGCCAATAGAGGCCTGATCTGCTATGAGGCATCGATACGCGTGGGTGAAGCAGAAAAACGGTTGTCAGCCAACGTATTCGACGCTGTCAAAGCCAGCACAGTCCGCACGGGAGGTACCAACTACTCGCCGCGCTACCTTGAGCTCATGGGGATCAAGCCGGGCAGCATCAAAACAACCTTCAAACCTGCCGAAATCACCGAGTCCGGGCTGATCAACTTCAAGCATGCGCATGAAGGGGGCGAGTTCGGCCACACGGTGTACGTGCAGAAAACCATCGACAATGAGCTGATTCTATTCAATACCAACAGCCCGGAGCTGGATGTCGCGATGATCCGCAATGGCAATCCCCCACAGTTTATCGGTGGAATGCAGGTCTACCGATTGGACAACGGCAAGCACAAAGGCTTGCAGGACTTCCTCGATGGGGTGAACGGAACGCCAGGGTGGCAATTTGCGTATACACCGGCCAGCAAGCTCCATGCGAATGTCAGCCGGTTACAACCCTGACGCACTGAAACGATCGGCGCCATGGCGCGGCGCCGACGCGGCCGTTACGCCAACAACCGCTGGATATGCTCATGCAGTGTATCCAGGTCGAACGGCTTGGCGAGGATCGGTGCGTTGCGCGTGATCGGGCTGTTGCAGTCGAGGATTTCCTGCGGGTAACCGCTGATGAAGATGACCTTCAATTCCGGGCGCAGCTTGATCGCCGGTTCCGCGATCTGCACCCCGGAAATGCCGCCGGGCAGGCGGTAGTCCGTGACCATGAGGTCCAGGTGTGGCTTGGACGCGAGGATTTCGAACGCCTGCTCCCCATCGATGGCCTTCAACACCCGATAGCCCAGGCCGGCCAGGTACTCACCCAGCACAAACATAATCGATTCGTCGTCTTCGACGATCAGTACAACATCTTGTGCATCTTCACTCATGGGAAGCCTTTGTCCGGTCAATAGCTGCAATTACGACCATGGGGTCACGCAGAGGTTGCGTCGAGGTGACGATTGATTTCATTGCGCCGCCTCAAAGGGCAGGCACACGCGGAACAAGGCGCCCTCGCCTATCTGGCTTTCGACCTCAATGGTGCCGCCATGGGCTGCAACGATCTGCTCGGAAATAAACAATCCAAGGCCCAGGCCCGCCGCCACTTGGCTGGCGGACACGCGTTCGAATTGCTGGAAAATACGCTTCTGGTTGTCTTCGCTGATGCCGATGCCACGGTCGCGCACTTCTACCCGTGCTTCACCGTGTTCGCTGTAGACGCGCACCTCCACCGGGCTTTTGGCCCCATAACGCAGGGCGTTGGTCAGCAGGTTGGTGACCACCTGCTCGATGCGGAACTCATCCCAGTTGCCTTCCACCGGTCCGGCGGCGGCCAGTTGCATGGTAGAACCAGCCGCTGCCACTTGCTGGGCGAAATTTTCCACGAGGTTGCGCACCAGTTGCGCGAGGTCGAAGCGCGCCGGGCGGATCGACAGTTTGCCGGTACGGATACGTGACACATCGAGCATGTCCTCGATCAAGCGGATCAGGCTTTGGATCTGGCGCTCGTCGCGGTCAACCATGGCGTGCATCTTGTCCAGGGTAAACGCTGCCGCGTTGTCCCGGGCCAGGTGCATCTTGCGCAGTTGGGTTTCGAGAATCAGGCCGTTCAGGGGCGTGCGCACTTCGTGGGCGACAATCGACATGAAGTCGTCGCGCATGCGCACCGCTTGCTCCAGTTCGGCCTGGGTGGCTTGCAGGCGTGTGAGCAATAGCTCTTGCTCGCGCCGGCTGCGCTCCAGGGCTTCGACCTGTTGCTTCATCGCTTTGCTTTGGCGGTACAGATCAACGAACACATTGACCTTGCTCTTCACCGCGTGGATATCCAGCGGTTTGTGCAGGAAGTCCACCGCGCCGCTTTCATAGCCTTTGAAGGCATAGTTGAGTTCGCGGCCAGCGGCGCTGACAAACACAATCGGGATGTTCTTGGTTTTTTCGGTACCGCGCATCAACTCGGCCAACTCGAAGCCATTCATACCGGGCATCTGTACATCGAGGATCGCCATGGCGAACTCGTGTTCCAGCAACAGCGACAAGGCTTCGTCGGAACTCAATGCCTTGAACACCTGGCGATCCTCGCGCTTGATCAGCGCTTCGAGGGCCAGCAGGTTTTCCGGCAGATCGTCGACGATCAGCAGTTTGGCCTGGACAGTACTTAACATGGGGAATATTCCAGGGAAGCCAACAATGAGCCAATCTGGCTCAACGAAAGAATGTGGTCAGGTGTATGCAGTGCCAGCGCGGCGCGGGGCATCACGGCCACACGTGCTTCGGCCGGGTCTTGCACCACGGTGGTGCCACCCTGTTGCTTGACATGGGCCAGGCCCCGGGCGCCGTCTTGATTGGCGCCGGTCAACAGGATCGCCAACAGGCCGCTGCCATAGGCATCGGCGGCGGATTCGAACAAAAAATCGATGGCGGGTCGCGAGTGATGCACGCGGTCCTCCTGGCTCAGCGAAAGGCTGCGATCCTGCTCCACCGACAGGTGATAGCCGGGGCCGGCAAAGTACAGGGTGCCGGGCTTGATCAGCTCTTTGTCGCGAGCCTCCACCACCGGCAGGGTGATGCGGCGGTCAAACACCTCGGCCAATTGGCTGCGACGCTCGTCCGGCAGGTGCAACACGGCAACGATCGGCAAGCCGAAACCCGGCGGCAGGTCGCCGAAAATACTCAGCAACGCCTCTACACCGCCGGCGGAAGCGCCGACGACGATGGCTTCAATCCCGCGAATCGGGCCTGTTGCAGCGTCGTTCATGATTTTCGGTAGATCCGTTCTTGCTTGACCAGTGGTTCGAATTGCTTGCTATAGGCAGAGAAATCCAGGGTCTCTTTGCTGCCCAACACCAGGAAGCCGCGATGACACAGCGACTCATGAAACAATCCGAAGGCGCGGTCCTGCAACTTTTTATTGAAATAAATCAGTACGTTACGACACGAAATTAATTGAGTTTCTGAGAACACGCTATCGGTCGCCAGGCTGTGATCAGCAAAGGTCACGTTCTCGCGCAGGGTCTTGTCGAAGATCGCGTAATCGTAAGCCGCCGTGTAGTAGTCGGCAAATGAACGTTGCCCACCGGCCTGCTGGTAATTGGCGGTGTAGGCCCGCACGTTCTCCAGGGAAAAGATCCCCTGCTTGGCTTTGTCCAGGGACGCCGGGTTGATGTCCGTGGCGTAGATGATCGTGCGTTCCAGCAAGCCCTCTTCGCGCAGCAGGATGGCCATGGAGTACACCTCCTCCCCCGTGCTGCAACCGGCGATCCAGATCTTGATCGACGGGTAGGTCTTGAGCAGCGGCACCACTTCCTGGCGGATCGCCAGGAAGTGCGACGGGTCGCGAAACATCTCGCTCACCGGGATCGTCAGGAATTGCAGCAACTGCATGAACGCCGCCGGGTCATGCAGCACCCGCTCTTGCAGCGCCGAGATGGTCGCGCAGTCGAACTGGCGCAACGCGTGGGCCACGCGGCGTTTGACCGATGCGCCGGAGTAGTCGCGAAAGTCATAGCTGTACTTGAGGTAAATCGCCTCGATCAACAGGCGCAGCTCGATATCGCTGCTTTTTTCCAAAAAACTTCGCTCCACTTAAATGCGTTCCATCTTCGGTAGCCATACGCGAATCAGTGAGAACAGACGGTCCAGATCAATCGGCTTGGCCAGGTAATCGTTGGAGCCCGCCGCGAGGCAGCGCTCCTGATCGTCCTTCATGGCCTTGGCCGTCACGGCGATGATCGGCAGCTTCTTCCAGCGTGGGTCCTGGCGGATCAAGGCGGTCGCCTCGTAACCGTCCATCTCCGGCATCATCACGTCCATCAGCACTAGGTCGATATCGTCCACTTCATTGAGTTTGTCGATGGCTTCACGGCCGTTCCGCCCGATCACCACCACGGCGCCTTTGTGCTCCAGGGCGCTGGTCAGGGCGAAGATGTTGCGCACATCGTCGTCCACCAGCAGGATCTTGCGCCCTTCAAAGACCTTGTCGCGGCTGCGGGCGGTCTTGAGCATCGTCTGGCGGTCATGGGACAGCTGGGATTCGACTTTGTGCAAAAAGAGTGTGACTTCGTCCAGCAGGCGCTCTGGCGAACGGGCGCCCTTGATGATGATCGAGCGCGAATACTTGCGCAGCTCGGCCTCTTCGTCGCGGGTCAGGTTGCGTCCGGTGTAGACAATCACCGGTGGGAACGAGCAGATGTCCTCGGTGGCCATGCGCTTGAGCAGCTCGTTGCCGAGCATGTCCGGCAGTTTCAGGTCGATGATCATGCAGTCGTAGACGTTGGTGCGCAGCAGGTCCAGTGCGGCCTGGGCGTAGCCAACGTCGGTTATTTCAATGTCATCGTCGCCGATCAGGCGGGCAATGCTGTCGCGTTGCAGGTCATCGTCTTCCACCAGCAGTACGCGCTTGACCTTCTGGGTCAGTTTGGCTTCCAGGCGCGCGAACACGTCCTTGAGCTCTTCACGGGTGGTGGGTTTCACCGCATAGCCGATAGCGCCCATGTGCATGGCGGCTTCGACGCGGTCTTCCACGGAAATCACGTGCACCGGGATATGCCGGGTGTTGGCGTGCTCCTTGAGGCGTTGCAACACGGTCAAGCCGGAATGGTCCGGCAGGCGCATGTCCAGCAGGATTGCGTCGGGGATGTATTCCTCGGCCAGGCTGTAGCCCTCGTCCGCACCGTGGGCCACCAGGCAGTGGTAGCCCAGTTCGTGGGCCAGGTCGAAAAGGATACGGGCGAAGTTCGGCTCGTCTTCCACCACCAGGATGCAGCGGGTGGTGAACGGGGCCTTGTCGCGGTCATCGGCAAAGCGCGGGATCAGGTTGGCGTCGGCCACCGGCAACGGCGAAACCTTCACCGGCGTTGGCGCGGGTGCCACCACCACTTGGCGCGGCTGTTCGATCGGCGCCGCGTCTTCGCCGCGCTCGACATACTGCTCCGGCAGCACCAGGGTAAACAGGCTGCCCTTGCCGGGTTCGCTGGTCACGCTGATGTAACCGCCGAGCAGCGTCGCCAGGTCGCGGGAAATCGACAGGCCCAGGCCGGTGCCGCCATAACGGCGGTTGGTGGTGCCATCGGCCTGGCGGAAGGCTTCGAAGATGCTTTCCTGCTGGTCCAGCGCAATGCCAATCCCCGAATCGCGCACGGTGAAGGCAATGCCCTCCCCCGGCGCGCGGGAGACGGACAGGCTGACCGCGCCCTGTTCGGTGAACTTGACCGCGTTGGACAGCAGGTTCTTGAGGATCTGTTCCAGGCGCTGGCGGTCGGTGAACAGCATGGCCGGCGTGCCTGCCTGCACCTCCACCTGGAAGCCCAGCTTGCGGTCGGCCGCCAGCGGTTCGAACATGCCACGCAGGCCGTCCACCAGGCGTGCGACGCTGGAGTTCTCCGGGCGCACTTCCAGCTTGCCGGCCTCGACCTTGGAAATATCGAGGATGTCGTTGATCAGGTTCAGCAGGTCATTGCCAGCGGAATAGATCGACTCGGCAAACTTGACCTGTTCGGCGCTGAGGTTGTCCTGGGGGTTTTCCGCCAGCAGCTTGGCCAGGATCAACGAGCTGTTCAGCGGCGTGCGCAGTTCGTGGGACATGTTGGCGAGGAACTCGGACTTGTACTTGCTGGAACGCTGCAATTCGTCGGCGCGATCCTCAAGGTCGAGCTGGGCCTGGCTGAGTTCGACGTTCTTGCGGTCCATGGCGTCGCGCTGGTCGGCCAGGGTCTGGGTCTGCTCGGCCAGTTGCTCGTTGGTCTGCTCCAGTTCTGCCTGTTGGGTTTCCAGGTGGGCCTGGGATTCCTTGAGGATGCGCGATTGCTCCTCCAACTCTTCGTTGGCGGTCTTGAGTTCTTCCTGCTGCACTTGCAGCTCTTCGTTGAGCTGCTGGGTCTCGGCCAGTACTTCCTGCAAACGTTGGCGATAGCGCGCGGCTTCGATGGAGGTGCCGATGTTGCCGGCAATCAGTTCCAGCAGTTCGATGTCGCGATCGTCCAGTGGGCGCAGGAAACCCAGTTCGATCACGCCATTGACGCGACCATCATCGCTGGTTGGCATCACCAGAACACTGCGGGTTGGGCCTTCGCCCAGGCCGGAGCTGACCTTGAAGTAGTCCACTGGCACATCGTCCAGACGAATCAGGCGATCAAGCTGGGCGGCCTGCCCAACGATGCCTTCGTCGTTGTAAATCGCCTGTTCCAGTTGTTCCTGTTCGCGGGAGAACCCGTAGGTGGCGACGCGTTTGAGACCGCCGTGTTCTTCACGCACGTACAGCGCGGCCACTGCCGAGCCCATGTACTGGGCGAAGAATTGCAGGATGTTGCGACCCAGCATGTTCAGGGTCAGTTGGCCCAGCACCTGCTCGGCCAGTTCAGTCTGGCCGTTGCGCAGCCAGGCCTGTTGTTCCAGGCGCAGCGCGATCCTCTGCTGCGACGTCAGGTTGTCGCTATAACTCTTTGATAATGAAAGCAGGTTCTTTCTACCGGCGTAGGCCAGAAAGCCGCTCAGCCCCAGGACAAACGTCAGGTACAGGATGACGCTGATAACGGTGGTGCGGGTGACTTCTTCGTTACGGGTGATCCGGAACTGCTGCTCCATCGCCACCGCGTCGTCATATTCCTTGCGGATCTCATCGGTCAGGCGCTTGCCCCGGCCGGCTTTTACCGCACTGCGGTAGTCACCGCTGGTGCGCTGCATATCAATCATTGATTCGGCGTACTTGTTCCATTCGGTCTGCAAGGCTTCCAGGCGCTTGAGGCGATCCACCTGCTGGGGATTGTCCGCGACCAAATCCTGCAAATTACGCAAATCGGCAATGATCCGAGGCTTGGCCACTTCATACGGATCGAGAAAATGCTCGTCGCCCGTGATCAGAAAACCGCGCATGCCGGTTTCCAGGTCGACTGTCAGTTTTGATGACTCGTTGAGGTTATTGATGACCCGGTCGGTGTGCTCCACCCACTGGATCACGGTCAGCAAGTAGGTGATCAGGCACCCGAAAAACACCGCGCTGAGCACGCCAACACCCAGGGGCAAGGCTACGTTTCGGCTCAGGAGGTTACGGAAGCTCTTTTCATCGATGGACGACGCAGGAGTCATGGGCATGCCTTGGCCAAGTGCGGAAACCCGGGAGTTTGCCCCAAAGACGCTGCAGAGGCCATGTTTGAGCGCGGTTTTCGCGGCAATTGATTTAATTCCTTACACCGCGACAACCGCGTGATCGGAACCTGAGTGACAACGTGGGCCACACATTTGATGCGTCATAGGAACAGGGAACCTCCTTACAAAAAGACGCGAACTTCCTTAACAAATAGGTGCCCACACATGTCCAGTACGGTCGCGCAAAACTCGCTCACCTCTTTTTTACCTACATCCTCAATGGCGCAATCCACGCAAGCATCGCCACCCCCGCCACGCCTAACCTCTCAGGGCAGCGGTTCAACGCCGACGACGTCGCCGCTGAAAACCGCACTGGCTGACAAGCAGGATTTGAAGAGCCTCGGTGAAAAACTCCAGCAAATCGCCACGCAATTGGGCGCTGACGCAACGCCGCAAGCAGTGGCCAACGCGCTGAACACTACGCCGATGAATCTGCACCCAGGCTCCTCGCACCCAAGGGAGGCAAGCGATCGCGTCACGGTGGCTGGATTTATCCAACACCTGGGGTTGCCGGCACCCACCAACCACTTATCCCTGACTGGGCTTGCCAAAGCCGTGGCTGGCCGGGCGCTGGAGCACCCCTTGGGGAGCCTGGGCGGCGCGCTGTCCTGGCCGGTGCCGTTGAGTGCCGATGCACAGGGGCGATTGCGCACGATCGCGATGAGTCACGCCCATCACCTGGCCGATCAGCCGTTGGTCATGCAAACCAAGGGCGGCATCCTCGAGTTCCTGCGCTTGGGCACACCCTTGTCCACGCAAACCCTGGAGGACCCCGCCACGTTGCTGGACGCGCTGCTCAGCAGTGCGCAAGCGCAGTTGATGGGCAAAGCCTTGCAGGAAAAAATGCATGGCATCGCCACGCCTGGCAGCAATAACGACTACCTGCTCGCCGCCATGGCATTGCAGCTGGACCCGGAGTCCATCACTGCGCCGCGCCGCAACACGGTGGCCGGTTTTGACCTGGCGGGTACGCAAAACCTGGGGATGTCGGCATCAGCGGTGCTTGAGCGCCTTGTTCAACACCTGATCAGCCAGGGCAAGACCAGCCCGGCAATGGCGCCTGCGGCTGCGCATCTGCTGCTGGCCGCCCGCGCCCCAGTGTTCCTGATCAAAGACATCCCCAGCAGCGTCACCTACGGCAGCCCTGCCTGGCTCAACCTGGCGGTTGCTGCGGCCACTATTGAAGCCCAGACGCCAGGCAAGGTCGCCAACATGACCTTTACCCAGGTCATGCTCGAAGCCAAGTCGGCTGCGCTGGTCGACCCGGTGGCCACCGAAAGTGCGCAAAAGGCAGCGGTGCTGGATTGGGGCGTGGCCAATGGTGTGCTGGCCAGCAAAGACGACGACCTATATGACAGTGCAGACTTTACAGCCTTGACCCAGGCCTTCAACGCACGCAACACGCTGATGGCGAGTGCGACAACGGCGTTGGACACCGAGCTTCCCTCGCGCAGGGACATGGCCCTGGCGGAACTGAAAAAGCGCTTCCCCGGCCAAGAGGCCCTGTTTGAGGAAAAGGTGATTTCGGTCACCACTGGGCACGACATCCACACCGAAGGTGGTAAAGGTTCGGGGTATGGCAAGCTGCTGACCGGGCTGCATTCCATGCTGGATATCGCGATGATGGACTTGAAACATCCCGATTTGGTGTTTCACACGGCTGACAGCCGCATCCCGATTGCGCAAATGAATGCCGACGCGCATTTCGACATAAGCGATGAGTTCGACCAACAATTTGCCAAGGGCATCGAGGACAAGAAGACCGCCGTAGGCACTGTCATCAAACACCTGATCGCCCAACTGCCACTGGAAGACCGCAAGAACTTCGAGTACGGCGATGTCAGCTTCTTTCAAAACACCTCCTATCAGTTAGGCACTGGGTTCACTGACAGAACCCAACTCCCTCCAGGCCAGGAACTGCTGGTTAGCATCACGCGTAACGGCGTGACCAAAGCCTATGAAATCAACTTCAACAAGGGCGTGATTGCGCCCGTTGCGAATTGGCACACGACTGTTAAAGAGAGCCGTAGCGGGAGGGTTGTCCACCAGACCAACGCGTTCGAGGCATCTGATAGCGCGGCACTTAAAGAGCGCGCACCAGAGCCATCAGCGGGCACGGTGCCAGACAGCTTTCTCTCGTCGCGAACCCAGGTCATTGCTGACACCCTGGTCAAACACCTCGACCTGGACAACCCCCAGATCAAGGCACAGGCACGGGGCCTCACCACCGAAGACCGCCGCCAGGGACTCGCCGATGGGCTTGGCGACTTCCTGCTGAACCTGATTCCCTTTCGCTCGGCCATCGTCAACTTCAAGCAGGGCAACTACGGTGACGGCGCGTTTGACCTCGCGCTGGATGTGTTCGGTTTTTTGACCGCCGGTGTCGGCACCATCGGCAAAGCATTGAGAATTGGCACCAGCGCGGTCTCGGCGGCGACCAAGGCGTTCAAGGTCGCCAAAGTGATTGGCGCCGCCACCCTCAGTTCGATCAACCCACTCAGTGGGCTGGGTGACCTGGCGGTTGGCACCGCACGGTTGACCGGCAGCGGTCTGAAATACCTTGGTTCCAAGGCGGTGCAAGGTATCAATACGTTGCGCGGTGCTTCCGGCAATTATGATCTGTTGAAAGCGGCCAGCAAACAACATGGGCCGACATTGATTGGTACCTACAACGTCGGCGGGCTGCCGATTGAGGGCCCGGCAGTGCTGAAAAACCAACAGTGGTATGCCTATAACCACGTCACCAATCAGCCCTATGGCCTGCCCATCAGTGACTTTACCCCCAGAGGCGCTCCTTGGGTCCAGGCACCTGCGGGCGAAGCAAACCAGGGCGGCTACTTTGTGAAACTCAATGCAAACCTTGCGCAAGCAAAAGCCCCCAACAACCTCCCTGCCTACAATCGGGGCTACAACACCGGGCGTATCAACGGCCTACCCGACTACAGGCCAGGCATGGACTCTGCGCAACTTCGGCAATTGGCTGAAAAGCCTGGCCGACGTCCTGATGAAATGGGGGTTTTGGCCAGGGAGTTGAGGGCGAGTCGAATCGAGGACGCCAAATATACGTCCGCACTGTTGAAGCAAGACGTGGATGCGCCAGGCGTGCACATCTCCCCCGTGTCTCAGATCCATTTCACGGCTCAAACCGATTTGGCGTCAAAAGGTGAATGCGCGGGCCTGTCAAACGCCTTGGCCCTGGCCATCCATCGCGGCCAGGAGCACGTCTTTTTGAGCAACCTGAACAAGGCGACGAATAATCCAGGCGCACCGGGTTCAGGGAAGTTTATCGATGGCGTCCGCGGCCTCCAGGACCAGGTAGGCACGCTTGATACGTTCCACATGGGCGCCCCGGAATCCCGTGTGGGTTACCAGGCAATCATCGACAAATTGACCAACTTTTCCGACTCCAGAACATTGAGGCTTGGTACCAAGGATCATGCAATGTTGGCCGGCATCAAAGTCGAGAAAGGCGTGGACGACAAAAGCACCAAGGTCGAGTGGTTTTTCTACGAGCCCAATTCGGGCTACGTGACGTTTACGACGCTGGAGTCCATGCAAAAAGGTATGGCCAAGGTATTGGGCGATGGCCAGATTGCCGCGACGCAACGTCCGTTCAAGTCGGCCAGCGGTGAGAATCAGTACAATGTCAGCCGCTTCGAAGAAAGCGACTTGAGCTCGACAAAAATCAACCGAAGTGCAGTAGAGGACTTGTTCAGCAAGGCGCTGTGAGGTTGTAAGCGACATTCTTGAGCGTGAGCGTCACAATGCCAGCAATTGTTTCGGAACTTGCTGGCATTCTCACCACTCACTACAGAGTTGCCTTCCACCCTATCAAGACCAGCACCTTCATTTTTCAGGAATTTTCACTATGCCCGCTGCCTCCACCATCCTAGTAGTCGAAGACGACGCCATCGTGCGCATGCTGATCGTCGATGTACTTGAAGAACTGGAGTTCAACGTGCTTGAAGCCGCAGACGCTGAAGAAGCATTGGCGGTGATCCAAAACACCGCCCAGGTGATCGACCTGATGATGACCGACGTCGGCCTGCCGGACATGGACGGCAAGCAACTGGCGACCAAGGTCCGCGAACTGCGCCCTGCGCTGCCCATCCTGTTCGCCAGCGGCTACGCGGAAAACATCGACGTGCCGCCCGGCATGCAGGTGATTGGCAAGCCGTTCTCCATCGACCAGTTGCGGGACAAAGTCAAATCGATGCTGCCCGTCTGAAAACCGTGATATCCCCCACACCAAGCAACTAATTCGTTCGGATAGCTAGCGCGCCTGAATTTAACTGCTAGCTTCAAACGACACGCCCTACACGACTGAGTGAACAGGGCTGCCCGACCGCATCGATTCCTGCACGTTCGGGCCCGTTTCCAAGGAATTGGGGAACTCGCATGTTCAGGTCATCGTCTGCACTGGCATTGTTGCTGGCCGCTCTGGTATTGCCCGGGTTTTCTGCCCGGGCCGACAATGCCGAGACCGCCAACAAGAGTAACAACCCGCTCAACCTAGCGCCGGGCGCCAACCTGCAGGACTATTACACCCCTCGCCTGTACGACAGCAACGCCCACACCAATGACCTGTTGCTGCGCGGGACCCTGCCCATCGCCCCGTCGGATTTCATCGGCGTACCGCAGTTGCTGCGCGCCACCTTGCCCCTCAGTACCCGCCCCGATCCCCGCAGCGGCTACAGCACCGGCATCGGCGACCTCAACCTGTTCGACATCTTTTTGCTCAAGACCGAAGGCGTGCAACTGGGCATCGGCCCGCAGCTCACCGCACCCACCGCCGAACACGATGAACTGGGCACCGGCAAATGGCAGGCCGGCCTCGCCGCCATCGCCATCGACGCCTCGCCACGCGGGCTGCTGGGCGCGCTGGTGCAATACCAAAGTTCCTTTGCCGGTGATCACGACCGCGCCCATGTCGAGAGTGCAACTTTCCAGCCGTTTATCATTCATAACCTGCCCAAGGGTTGGTACCTGCGCTCCACCGGCACCTGGACCTTCGATTTAAAGAACGACACCCACTACATCCCTATTGGCTTGGGGGCGGGCAAGGCCTGGAAAGCCGGCAGCAACATCGTCAACGCCTACGTCGAACCGCAATGGACGGTGGCACGCAAAGGCGATGGCTTGCCGCAGTTCACGTTGTTCGCAGGGATTAACGTGACGTTCGGCAAATAAACCGGTTAACTCGGCGCCTTCATCCCACGCCCTTAAAAAGATCTCTGGAAGGACGCAACAACATGATTGGAAAACCGACGCGCCTGCTGTTGGCGAGCCTCTCGATACTCATGAGCACCGGCGCCCTGGCCGACTTCACCGCCTCCCCGGCAGAGGCGCGGGCGATTGCCAAGGAAGCCTACCTGTACGGCTACCCGGTGGTGGCGATGTACAAGACCCTGTACACCCAGGCCGTGGACAAAGGCGGCGCCAACTTCAAGGCGCCGTTCAACCGTATTGGCAACACCGCCCAGGTGTTCAGCCCCAAGGACACCGCGTTCGTCACCCCGAACTCGGACACGCCCTACTCGTTCGTATGGATGGACCTGCGCCGCGAGCCCCAGGTGCTGACGTTGCCGAAAATCGACGACAACCGTTACTACTCGGTGCAGTTGATCGACCTGTACACGCAGAACTTTGCCTACCTGGGCACCCGCAGCACCGGCAACAACGGCGGCCACTACATGGTTGCCGGCCCGGACTGGAAAGGCCAGCAGCCGGTGGACATCGACCGCGTGGTGTACAGCGAAAGCAACATCGCCTACGCGCTCTATCGCACGCAGTTGTTCGATGAAAAAGACCTGGGCAAGGTCAAGCAGATCCAGGCCGGCTACAAGGTGCAGCCCCTGAGCAGCTACGTGAAACAACCGGCGCCGGCCGCCGTGCCGAAGATCGAATGGCCCAAGCCTACGGCCACCATGACGGAAGGCCCGCAGCTGTTTCGCTACCTGAACTTCATGCTCGCCTTTGCCCAGCCCCAGGACAGCGAAAAAGACCTGATGGCGCGCTTTGCCAAGATCGGCATCGCCCCGGGCGCGCCGTTCAAGGCCCACCAGTTGACGGCTGAACAACGCAAGGCCCTCGAAGACGGCATCGCCGATGGCCGCGCCGAATTTGCCGCATTCAAGAAAGACAAGATTGACACGCACCAAGTGAGCAGCGGCGACCTGTTCGGCAGCCGTGACCGCCTGAAAAACAACTACCTGTACCGCTACGCCGGCGCCGACCTAGGGATTTTCGGCAACTCCACCGACGAAGCGATCTACCTGAGTTACTTCGTCGACAGCGAAGGCAAACCGGCCAACGGCGCGCGCCACAGCTACACCGTGCACTTCGCCAAGGACCAGTTGCCACCCGCCGAGGCGTTCTGGTCGCTGACCATGTACGACGCCAAGACCAAGCTGCTGGTGCCCAACCACAAGAAACGCTACCTGATCAATTCGCGGATGCTGCCAGACCTCAAGTTGGACGCCGATGGCGGCCTGACCCTGGCCTTGCAACACCACGAGCCGCCGAAAACCGAACAGAGCAACTGGTTGCCGGCCCCACCGGGCCCGTTTTATGCCGTGCTGCGTATTTACCTGCCCAAGCCTGAGGTGGGTAACGGTCAATGGAAGCTGCCACCGTTGACCCCGCTCAAGTAACACCCCGTGCCCGGCCGCTGTAGGCCGGGCACGTACCCCCGATTTCAGGCCGTTTACAAGGATACGTAACGCCATGATTTCACGTGCCCGCTTGTGTGCTTCGCCGCTGATCTTCGGGATGCTCTCCAGTTGCGGCGTATCTGCGGCCAACCTGCCCGACCTCGGCAGCACACCCACCGCCTCCAAGTCCGACCCCGAAACCTGCCATCGCCTGCAGCAAGACTTCGATATCGACCTCAAGCAAGTGGTCAAGGCCGGTTGCGACCCGTCTACCGAACAAATCGCCAAGCTGATGGACAACCCGGTGGGCAACCTGGTGCTGCTGTTCAACCAGTTCGATTACAGCGCGCTCAAAGGTCCCCACAGCAACGGCACGCGCTACCTGGGCAAATACAGTTTCATGCCGACCTTCCCGATTTCCATCGGCGAGGACTGGAACCTGATCAATCGCATCCCCCTGAGCTACGTCAGTGCCCCGGTCAATGCCAAGGCCGGCAACCTGATCGGCATGAGCCCCTATGGCGTGCTGACTGACCGTGATTTCCCCTCGGTGGTCAACGATCCGTTCGACCGCACCTCGGGTTTTGGCGACATGGCCTATGTGGGCGTGTTCTCGCCCAAGCAACCGATCCGCTTTGCCAACGGCGGCAAGCTGGTCTGGGGCGTTGGCCCGACAGCGATGTTTCCGACCGCCGAGAAAGACGTGCTCGGCACCGGCAAGTATGCCCTCGGCCCGGCTTTCGTAGCGGCCTACCTGGGTGAAGACTGGACCCTGGGGTTCTTCCCGCAGCACTGGTGGTCGGTCGGCGGCGACTCGCGGCGCAAGGACGTCAGCCTGAGCAATATCCAGTATTTCATCCAACGGGCAATCCCCGGCCCCAGCCAATGGCGCGTCGGCATGACGCCCAATATCACGGTGGACTGGAAAGCCGACGGCGGTAACCGGGTCAACTTCCCCATTGGCCTTGGCGCAGGACGCATCGTCAATTTTGGCAAGCTGCCGGTGCGTATCTCCGGTGAAGTGCAGTACTCGGTGATCCACGCCGACGATCAGATCAGCCCCCGCTGGAATTTCCGCTTGTCATTCATCCCGGTGATTCCAACCTTCATGCTGTGAACGAGGTGCGCCATGTCCCGCTTTCATTGCTCACTGATTTGCCTGGCACTGCTGGCCAACGCCGTCTCGGCCGACGAACTGGAACCCAGGGCTCTCGTCGCCCTGGACCAGATGGGCGCCTACCTGCGCAGCCTGCAGCAGTTTCGCATCGACGCCAGCAGCCACACCGACCAGGTCCTGGAAAATGGCCAGGTGGTCGAGTTCAGCCATCAGGCACGATTGCTCGCACGCCAGCCGGACAAATTGCACGTCTCGCTGGAAAGCGACGGCAAGCGCCGCAGCCTGTTCTATAACGGTAAACGCTTCACCCTGTATGACAGCCGCAGCGGTTACTTCGCCAGCCAAACCGCACCGGCCGATATCAGCGGGTTACTCGACCAGTTAAGCGAACGCTACGGCATCGAACTGCCCCTGGCCGACCTGTTCCGCTGGCACCCCGGCACCGCCAAGGACGTGGGCATCAGCAGCGCACTGCTGATCGGCAATGACACCCTCGACGGCCACGCCTGCACCCACTACGCCTATCGCCAGCCGGACATCGACTGGCAACTGTGGGTGCGCCAAGGGCCACGGCCCCTGCCCTGCCGCCTGGTGATCAGCCGACGCGACACGGCTGAGCAACCACGGCACAGCGTCAACTATCACTGGCAGCTCGACAGTGCGATCAAGCCTCGCGACTTTGATTTTGTGCCGCCGCCCGGCGCCCGGGCTGTGCCCCTGCAACAGTTGGAGCCACAGGGAGAACAGCCATGAAGGCCACGGCGACGATCTTGCTGGTGCTGCTCGTCTTGCCCCTGGAGTCCCAGGCCTGGCAAATACGCGGCGGTGGCGGCGCACGGACTTTCGTGGTGCCCCATAGCGGTGGTGGGTATCGGCCACCGCCACCGATGCCCCATCCCATGCCCGCGCCACGGCCAATGCCGCCGCACCCCGAGCCCCACCCGCAGCCGGGGCCACACCCTTATCCGGGGCCAAGGCCGCCTCCACCGCCGCCGCCCCCACCACCGCCTCCTCCGCACCCGGATGATTGGTATCACCCCTGGGCGGCGGCAGCGGTGGTCGGGGCCACCACGGCAACCATCCTCGCCATCGGCACCCAGGTCAGCGCGGTGCCGGCGGAGTGTGTATCGGTGGTTGCCAATGGCGTGGCCTACCAGCATTGCGGGCCCACCTGGTACCAGCCGCGTTACGTCGGCAGCTCGGTGCAATACATCGTGGTCGCCGCCCCCTGGTGACCCAGCGTTCAAGGAGCAATGGCATGACAGCGCTCAATGATGTGAAAGCCTTGCAAGCCAGCATGGCCGAAAGTGTCCTGGGCCAGGACCAGGTGATCCGCCAGATCCTGCTCGGCCTGCTGGCCAACGGTCACCTGCTGCTGGAAAGCCTGCCGGGGTTGGCCAAGACCCGCACGGTCAAGGCCCTGGCCCGGCACTTGGATGCGCAGATGAGCCGCATCCAGTTCACCCCCGACCTGTTGCCGTCCGACATCACCGGCGCCGAAGTGCTGCACCAGGTCGATGGCCAGAACCAAATCCGTTTCCAGCCCGGGCCGTTGTTCGGCAACCTGATCCTCGCCGATGAAATCAACCGCGCCCCGGCCAAGGTCCAGGCCGCGCTGCTGGAAGCCATGGAAGAACGCCAGATCACCGTGGCCGGCGCCAGTCACCCGCTGCCGCCGTTGTTTATCGTGATCGCCACGCAAAACCCCATCGAGCAGGAAGGCACCTACCCGTTGCCGGAAGCGCAGATGGACCGTTTTGTGATGAAACTGCTGCTGGATTACCCCAGCGCCGACAATGAAAGCCAGGTGTTGCGCCTGCTGCGCGAAGAAGAACAGGCCGCCGCGACCCAGGCCATCCAGGGCTTCACCCTGGCGCAGGAGGTGATCTTCGCCGCCCGCCAGGAAGTCAGCGCGATCCAGGTCTCCCCGGCCCTCGACCGCTATCTCATCGACCTGATCAACGCCACCCGCCATCCCGCCGACTACGACCCTGACCTCGCGCGCTGGATCAGCCTTGGCGCCAGCCCCCGTGGCGGCATCGGCCTGGACCGCTGTGCCCGCGCCGATGCGTGGTTGCAGGGCCAGGCATTTGTCACCCCGGACAACGTGCACGCCGTGCTCCACCCGGTGCTGCGCCATCGCCTGCAACTGAGTTATGACGCGGTGGCCGATGGTGTCAGTGCCGATCAGGTGCTAGACCGCCTGTTAAGCAAAGTGGCGCTGCCCGCATGAACGCCGACGGCCTGGTCTATGTCAGCCTGGCGCAGTTGATGGCCTTGCAGTTCCAGGCGCGGGGCCTGAGTTTTGTCGCGCGCCAGCCCCAAGGCAGCCTGCTGGCCGGCAACCACGCGTCACGCCTGCGCGGGCGCGGCCTGAACTTTGATGAACTGCGCCGCTACCAACCGGGCGATGACCTGCGCCATCTGGATTGGCGCGCGTCGTTGCGCACCGGCAAGCCGGTGGTGCGCACCTTTACCGAAGAACGCGACCGCCCCGCGCTCATCGTGGTGGACCAGCGCATGTCGATGTTTTTCGGCTCGGTGCGCAGCTTCAAATCCGCCGTCGCTGCCGAACTGGGCGCGCTGGCCGCGTGGATGGTGTTCAACGCCGGGGACCGGGTCGGCGGGCTGGTGTTCAACGATGCGCGCATCGACAGCGTGGCGCCGTTGCGCAGTCGCAAGCGCGTGGAAGCCTTGTGCAGCCGCATCGCGCAACAAAACGCCGAACTCAACGCCAGCAATGCCGACCATGAAGGTGACAGCCAACTGGACCGGGTCTTGCAACAATGCCTGGCCGTGGCCGGCCATGACCACCTGATCTGCCTGGTGAGCGACTTTGCCGGTGCCGGCCCGCGCACCTTGCAACTGCTGCAACAACTGTCGGCACACAACGACGTTGTGGCGTTGCAGGTCTATGACCCCTTGGCGCTCAACGTGCCCAGCAGCGGGCAATTGCTGATCACTCAAGGCCAGTTGCAAGTGGAGCTGGCGGTGAGCCAACGCAAGGTGCGCCAGCCCTTGGGGGATTTTCTCGGCGGGCGCCTCAAAGACGTCGCCAGCCTGTTGCGCCGCAGCCAGGTGCCGCTGTTGATGATCAGCACGGCCTTGCCTGCCGCCGTGCAGTTGCGCAACGAACTGGGGAAACGCCGGTGACGACCCACGTGCCGAGCATCGAACAACTCCAGGAGTTGAGCTTGCCCGCACCCGTCAGTTATTGGCCGCAGACCTGGGGCTGGGGTGTGTTGCTGGGGCTGCTGGTACTGGGATTGTTGGTGTTGGGCGTGCGCAAGTGGCTACATTGGCGGCGCAATGCCTATCGACGTGAAGCCTTGGCGCAGTTGGAGCGCATGAGCGATCTGCGCGAGCTGCCGGCCTTGCTCAAGCGTGTCGCCCTGTCGATGCCGCTGCCCCCGCAGGAGCACCAGCGCGTGCCGAGCTTGCGCGGGGCCGAGTGGCAAGCCTTCCTGCAACGCCATACCGGTGCGCCGGTGCCTGAGGACTTTAGCGAACAACTGGCGCAACTCGCCTACGGCGCGCCGTTACACCATCCGCAAATACTGGCCCAGTGCAAAGCCTGGGTGGAGCAACACCATGTGGCAGCTTGACTACCCATGGCTCCTGCTCCTGCTGCCGTTGCCGTGGTTGGCCTACCGCTATTTGCCCGCGTACCAGGAAGCGCGCAGCGCGGTGCGGGTGCCATTTTTTCGCGGCATGAGCCAGGCGGTTGGTGAGGTCCCCGCTACCCATGGCGCGCGCAGTAATCGCCCGCAGATGTGTCTGAACCTGCTGGTCTGGAGCTTGTTGGTCCTGGCCATCGCCCGCCCGGTGTGGGTGGAAAAGCCCATCGAACGCCAGCAACCGGTGCGCGACTTGATGCTGGCCATCGATATTTCCCAGTCCATGCAAACCCAGGACTTTACCGCCGCCGACGGGCACAAGATCGACCGCCTCGCCGCCGTCAAACAGGTGGTGCAGGGTTTTATCCAACAGCGCAAGGACGACCGTATCGGCCTGATCCTGTTTGGCAGTGGTGCGTTTCCCCAAGCGCCATTGACCCTCGACCACACCAGCCTGTCACTGTTGCTGGACGACAGCGGCATCGGCATGGCCGGGCCCAATACGGCGATTGGCGATGCGATCGGCCTGGGCCTGAAGTTGCTGGATCAGGCCCACGAGCCGCAAAAGGTGCTGATCCTGCTCACCGACGGCAACGACACCAGCAGCGCGATCACCCCGGACCACGCTGCCGACATGGCCGCCGCCAAGGGCGTGGTCATCCACACCATCGGCATCGGCGATCCCCAGGCCAGTGGTGAAGCCAAGGTCAACCTGAGCGTCTTGCAAGGGATTGCCAACGCGACTGGCGGCCGCTATTTCCGTGCCGAGGACCGCGACAGCCTCAACCAGGTCTACGCCACCCTCGACCAAATCACCCCGCACCAAGTCAACACTCTGAGCCACCAGCCCAAGCGCGACCTGTTCTGGTGGCCGCTGGGGGCTGCGCTGCTGTTGCTCGCGGTGTATCACCTGGGCGCAGCGTTCTGGCAGCAGCGCTTCAAACGGGAGGTGGCGGATGGACCTCAGTGAGTTCCACTTCCTGCGCCCTGCGTGGCTGTTGCTGGCGTTGCTCGGTGCCACGTTGCCGCTGCTCTGGCGGCGCAGTCGTGACCTGCAACGGCGCCTGCGCGGCAACATCGCCCCGCACTTGTTGCCGTATCTGCTGCTCACGCCCAGCGACCCGCATCGGTTGCGTCCGGTGCATCTGCTCAGCGCATTACTGGTGCTCGGCGCCATCGCCGCGGCCGGGCCGACCTGGCAGCAGGATCGCCCGCAGTTCCTGGAAAATCGCGCGCCGCTGATCATCGCCGTGGACCTGTCAGCGTCCATGGACACTGCCGATGTGCCGCCGACCCGGCTGACCGCCGCCAAACACAAACTGCACGACCTGGTCCAGCGCCGCAAAGGTGCACGCACGGCGCTGCTGGTTTTCGCCGGCAGCGCCCATTTGGTGTTGCCACCGACTGACGATCCGGCGTTGCTCGACACCTTTATCCAGGCGTTGAGCACGGACCTGATAGACAAGCCGGGCGAGGACGTTGCCGGGGTGATCGCCCAGGCCCAGCGCTTGCTCGGACAAACGCCCGGCACGTTGCTGCTGGTGACCGATGGCGCCGCACCATTGCCCATGCTCAAGGCAGGCGCGCTGCAAGTGCTGGTCCTTGGCCTCGGCAGCAGCCCCACGCTCAAGCAACTGGCCTCGGCCGCCCACGCGCCGCTGGCCAGCCTGACCTTGAATGACGACGACCTGGACTGGATCGAAGACCATGCCCAGCAACATTTCCAGGCCGCCGACGAGCAACAGCGCCTATTGCAGTGGAAGGACGCCGGCTATTGGCTGTGCTGGCCGTTGTTGCTGCTGGCGCTGTTCAGTGTGCGGCGCGGCTGGAGCCTGAATTGGACCGCCGTGTTGCTGCTGGGCTTGCTGCTACCGCCCACGCAAGCCGAGGCCAATCCATTCCTCACGCCGGACCAGCAAGGTCGCTGGGCCTTCGAACACCATCACTACCCGGAGGCTGCCGCGCGGTTTGTCGACCCGTACTGGAAAGGCATCGCCGCCTACAACGCCGCCGACTATGACCTGGCCCAAACCACGTTCGCCGCAATGAGCACGGCGCAAGCGGCGTTCTACCTGGGCAATATCCATGTGCGGCGCTTCAAGTTCGATGACGCCATCAGCGCCTACCAACAGGCCCTGCAACTGCAAGCGGATTTCCCCGAGGCCCGCGCCAACCTGGCCCTGGCAATCGCCTTGAAAAAGGACACCGAAAGCGCGGCGAACAACACCCCGGAGGTCAAACCCGATGAGGTCAAGTTCGACAAGGCCCCCGGCAAGGGCCAGAGCAAGACGGTCCAGACCGAACAAGCGAACAACGATGCGCTGTGGTTGCAGAACCTGACCACCTCGCCGGCCAATTTCCTGCGACGTAAATTCGCCCTCCAGGACCAGGCGGTGCAGCCATGAACCGCTGCTGTGGCGTGCTGTTGCTGCTCGCCGGGCCGTTGTGGGCGGCCGAACCGCAACTGCGCGTGCAGGTTCAGTTGCTGCCGGGCAGTTCAGTGGTGGTCGGCGAACAGCTGCACCTACAAGTGGATGTATTGACCGACACCTGGTTTACCGCTGCTGCGACCTTGCCAGACCTCAAGTTGCCCGGCGCACGGGTGCAGGCACCCAATGGCGAAGCCGAACACACCACCCAGGTGATTGACGGGCAGGCCTTTTATGGCATGCGCTACAGCTACGGCATCACGCCGAACGTGGCGCAACATTTCAGCGTGCCGGCGCTGACGGTCAGCGCCCAACCCGGTCAGGCCAGCGCGCCGTTGAGTGCGCAGAGCCAGGCGCTGGCCTTTGACGCAACCCAGCCCCCAGGTTTCGCGCCCGACGAGCCAGTGCTGGTGGCCAGCGCCGTGCGCTTGAGCCAGACCCTGGCCGCCCATGACCTTAAAGTCGGGGACAGCTTCACGCGCACCCTCACCCTGCAAGCCGACAACACCCCAGGTTTGTCGCTGCCCCCCCCGAGCGCCGCGCCGATCAACGGCCTGCGCCTGTACCCGCAAGCGCCGCGCATCAGCAACCTCGATGATGGGCGCGGTAGCGTCACCGGTGGCCAGCGCATTGACGCGATGGTGTACCGCGTCGAACACGGCGGCCATTACACCCTGCCGGCCATCAGCGTGAAGTGGTGGGACAGCCGCAACCATCGCCTGCAAGTGGCGCAATGGCCGGCGCTGACGGTCGAGGCACAGGCGATCAGCGCCTACACGCCGACGTTTGCCATCGAACAGCGGCACTGGCCGTTCCCCCGGCAATTGCTGCTGTGGATCGCATCCATCGCGGCGCTGATTCTTGCGGGTTATCTGTTGCATGTCGTATGGCCGCGAATGACGCGGACCTCGCGAAAAACGTGGGCTGCATTGCGTTGGTGGTGTCGTCGACTACGCTTGCTTCCACTGAACCCTCGTCACGAAAAGGACTTCCCATGACGTCGCTGCGTTCTGCCCTGCCCCTGTTGTTTCTGTTGAGCCTGCCCGCCTTCGCCGCCGACCCGTTGCCCTCGTGGCACGAAGGCGCGAACAAACAACAGATCATCGCGTTCGTCCAGGCGGTCACCACCGAAGGTTCCAAGGATTACGTCAAGCCCGCCGAGCGCATCGCGGTGTTCGACAACGATGGCACCCTGTGGACCGAACAACCGGCGTATTTCGAGGTGCTGTTCGCCTTTGACGAAGTCAAGCGCCTGGCGCCCCAGCACCCCGAGTGGCAAACCACCCAACCGTTCAAGGCGGTGCTGGAAGGCGACCATCAGGCGCTCGCGGCCAGCGGCATGGACGGCCTGCTGAAAATCATCGGTGCAACTCACACCGGGATCAGTACCGAGGCGTTTATCGACAACGCCAAGAACTGGCTGAAACAGGCCCGCCACCCCAAGACCGGCAAGCCCTTCGACCAGATGATCTACCAGCCCATGCTGGAAATGCTCGACTACCTGCGCAGCCAGCAATTCAAGACCTACATCGTCTCCGGCGGCGACACCGCGTTTATGCGCGCGTTTGCCGAAGAAGTGTACGGCGTGCCACCGGAGCAGGTGATCGGCTCGAGTTTCGTCACCCAGTACCAACTCAAGGACGGCCAGCCGCAGGTGCTGCGCACCGCCAAGCTGGCCCATAACGACGACGGCCCGGGCAAGCCGGAAAGCATCGATTCGATCATCGGGCGGCGGCCGATCCTGGCCTTCGGCAACTCCGACGGCGACCTGCAAATGCTGCAGTGGACCGCCGCCGGCAAAGGCAAGCGCCTGATGGGCCTGGTGCACCACACCGACGCCCAGCGCGAATGGGCCTATGACCGCAATTCTCAGGTGGGGCGCCTGGACAAGGCGTTGGACCTGGCCAAGACACAGCACTGGACCGTGGTGGACATGGCGCGCGACTGGCGCCGTATCTACCCGTTCGATCCAGCTGTGCAAGCAGAGGTGCAATAAGCAAATCCGCAGGTCGCATGCACTGCGACTCAAGCCCTACCAAGGAGCAAGTCTTATGACTCGCATACGTAAGTGGCTGCCGAAACTCGCCCTGGTGGCGGTCTCGGTGATAGGGGCCTCGGCATCCGCCTGGGCCGCTGAAAAGCCGAATATCCTGGTGATATTTGGCGATGACATCGGGCAAACCAACATCAGTGCCTATTCCATGGGCGTGGTGGGCTACAAGACCCCGAATATCGACCGGATCGCCAAGGAAGGCATGATGTTCACCGACTACTACGCGGAGAACAGCTGCACGGCCGGGCGCTCGTCGTTCATCACCGGGCAGACGCCGTTGCGCACCGGCCTGTCCAAGGTCGGCGCGCCGGGGGCGTCGGTGGGCTTGCAAAAGCGCGACATCACCATTGCCCAGGCCCTCAAGTCCCTCGGTTACGCCACCGGGCAATTCGGCAAGAACCACTTGGGCGACAAGGATGAATACCTGCCCACCAACCACGGTTTCGATGAGTTCTTCGGCAACCTCTATCACCTCAACGCCGAAGAGGAGCCGGAGCGCCCCTATTGGCCCAAGGACGACGCCGCCTTCGTCAAGGCCAACTCGCCCCGTGGGGTGATCCACAGCTTCGCCGACGGCAAGATCGAAGACACCGGCGCCTTGACCACCAAGCGCATGGAAACCATCGACGACGAAACCACGGCCGCTGCGCAGGCGTTCATCAAGAAACAGGCCGAAGCCGACAAGCCCTTCTTTGTGTGGATGAACACCACGCGCATGCACTTGTTCACCCACGTGCGCGACTCGATGAAGGGTCAGAGTGGCATGCCCGGCAACGAATACGCCGACGGCATGGTGGAACACGACGGCGATGTGGGCAAACTCCTGCAAACCCTCGACGACCTGAAAATCGCCGACAACACCATCGTGGTCTACACCACCGACAACGGACCGAACCAGTTCTCCTGGCCGGACGCGGCGACTACGCCGTTTCGCAATGAGAAAAACTCCAACTGGGAAGGCGCCTATCGCGTACCGGCGATGATCCGCTGGCCGGGCAAGATCAAGCCGGCCGAGGTCTCCAACGAGATGTTCTCGGGCATGGACTGGTTCCCCACGCTGCTGGCGGCTGCGGGAGATACCGAGGTCAAGGACAAGTTGCTCAAGGGCTGGGCCCCGACCTCCGGCGGTGCGAGCTTCAAGGTGCACCTGGACGGTTTCAACCAGTTGCCGTACCTGACCGGCCAGCAACCCAAAGGCGCTCGTGACGAGTTCTACTACTTCAACGATGACGGGGTCCTGGTCTCGGCGCGCTTTGGCAACTGGAAAGCGGTGTACTGCGAACAGCGCGCGCCCGGTGGGTTCAAGGTGTGGAGCGAGCCCTTTGTGTGCCTGCGGGTGCCGAAGATCTTCAACCTGCGCATGGACCCGTATGAACGGGCGGACGTGGTCTCTGATCAGTACTACGACTGGAGCACGAAAAACGTCTACCTGGTAGCGGTGGCGGTGACCAAGTCGGCGCAGTTCCTGCAAACCTTTGTTGAGTACCCACCGAGCCAGAAACCGGCGAGTTTCAGCATTGATCAGATTCGCGCGCAGGTTGATCAGCAAATCGAAGCGAAGCGGAAGGCCGCACCGGCTCAATAACTGACACGACAACCCATCTGGAGACTGGCTTGTGTGGGAGCTGGCTTGCCTGCGATTGCATCACCTCGGTATTGCTGATAGACCGAGGTGCCTGCATTGCAGGCAAGCCAGCTCCCACACAAAGCAGCTCCCACAGGGTTCTCTGCGCATTCTGGGATTTGGTCATGACCGCACGCACCGCCAGCAAGCCGATAGAAATCAGCAACACCCCCTCGATCCTGATTCCCGCCCTCCTCCTGTTCATCTCCGGCGGCGCGGCGTTGGTGTACCAGGTGCTTTGGATCAAGCAACTGTCGTTGGTGGTCGGCGTGGAGGTGTATGCAATCACCACCGGCATCAGCGCATTTTTTGCCGGGCTGGCCCTCGGTGGGCTGCTGTTCGGGCGTTTGGCGGACCGCTTCGCGCGGCCGCTGTTGTTGTATGCAGGTCTGGAATTATTGGTCGCCCTGTTCGGCGTTGGCGCCACTTGGGCGCTGGGCACGGCGGCGTTTCCGTTTGCCTGGCTGGAAGCACGCATCGGCCTGTTGGCCTGGGCGCTGCCGTTTGCCCTGGTGGGCCTGCCGGCGTTGTTGATGGGCGGCACGCTGCCGGTGCTGGTGCGTGCGCTGAGCATCGACGCCAAGGGCTTGAGCCAGGCCGGCGGACGTTTGTATGCGGCGAACACGGCGGGCGCGATTGTCGGCACCTTGCTCGCGGCATTTGTGCTGATCGCGCAGTTTGGCGTGCGTGGCAGTGCGCTGGTGGCGGCGCTGTTCAACCTCGTCGCGGCGGCAGGTGCGCTGGCTGCTGTGCGTCATCATGGGCCGGTGGTGGTCGCGCCTACACGCAGTGGGCCGCCGGCGCGCCTGGCCCTGGTGCTGTACGCCATTGCCGGTGGCGTGGCGCTGGGGTACGAGGTGGTCTGGTCGCAGTCCATCGTGCAATTCATGAGTACGCGCACCTATGCGTTTGCCGTGGTACTCGCCACTTACCTGTGCGGGTTGTTTATCGGCAGCCAACTGATGTCGCGGCGGGTGGAACGGATTCGCGATCCTTGGGGTGTATTTGGCCTGTTGATCGCGGGCGCGGGGCTGGTCGCGTTGCTGGAAATCGCCCTGCTCGGGCGCTGGCTGGTGCTGCTGCAAACCCAGGCCGAGGCGCTGGTGCTGAGCCTGGGCGGTAGCGAGTTGCCAGGGATGAGCGCACGGTTTGCAGTCGCTGCGTTGTGCATCGTGTTTGTGCCGACGCTGTTGCTGGGCGCGGCGTTTCCCTTGGCGCTGCGCCTGAGTGTCGGACATCTCCATGTGGGGCGTGATGTCGGTGCGGTCGTGGCCTTCAACACCCTGGGCGGGATCGTCGGGGTGATGCTCTGCGGTTTTGTGCTGATCCCCTGGCTGGGGTTGGTGCGTACCTTGGGGTTGCTGGCGCTGATTGCCGCTGGTGTGGGTTACCTGGCCGTGCGCCGGGGCCATGGCGTGAAAAAGGGCCGGCGCCAAGCGGTGGTTGCGCTGGGCCTGGTGTCACTGGCCGTAGCGCTGCTAACACCGGTGGATCGCCTGGCGAAATTGCTGCCGGGAGCGCGTAATGCCAGCCTGGCGTTTTATCAGGAAGGCCGGGGCGCGACGGTCGCGGTGGTCAGCCAAGGCCAGGGCGCGCGGGCGTTTCAGCGCCTGTATATCCAGGGCGTATCCAATACCGGTGACGCCATGCCGTCCCTGCGCTATATGCGCGTGCAGGCGTTGCTGCCGCTGTTGATTCACAACGGTGAACCCAAGTCGGCGCTGGTGATCGGCTTCGGCACCGGGATCACGGCGGGCGCGTTGTTGCGTTATCCAGGCCTGGAACAGCGCGTGGTCGCCGAGCTGCTACCTGCAGTGATCGACGCGGCGCCGCTGTTCAAAGGCAATTTCAATGCCGCCACTGACCCCGGCATCGACCTGCGCCTGCGCGATGGTCGCCAGGAGTTGCTGCGCACTCCGCACGCCTATGACCTGATCACCCTGGAACCACCACCGCCCTCCGCCGCTGGCGTGGTAAACCTGTATTCCCAGGACTTCTACCAGTTGGCCGCGTCGCGCCTGGAGAAAAACGGCCTGCTGGCCCAGTGGCTGCCGTTGCCGACACAAAACATCGACGATTCCCGCGCGTTGGTGCGCAGCTTCCTGAACGTGTTCCCGTATGCCTCGCTGTGGACCAGTGAATTCCACGAGATGCTGCTGGTGGGCTCTCGCGAACCCATCGAGTTGGACGCCACGCGCATTCGCCAGCGTTTCGACCAGCCCGGAGTCAGCATCGCGTTGGCCGAGGTGGGCATCGATTCGGCCGCCACCTTGCTGGCGACCTGGGTCACCGATCGCCAGGGGCTGGAGCGCTTCTCCGCCAACGCGCTGCCGGTCACCGATGACCAGCCGCGCATCGAATACGCGCCGTGGGTACGCAGTAAAGAAATCACCCGTGTCCTACCCGCCCTGCTCGACCTGCGCGTACCGGCACCGTTGCTCAACGCCGACGCCGCCTTCAGCCGCACCCTCGCCGCCGAACAGCAGCGCCTGATGCAGTTCTACCGCGCCAGCCTGCATGCCTATGACGGTGATCGCGATGCTTGGGGACGGGATATCCGGGAGGTGTTGCAGCAGGACAGTGCGAACCCGTACTACCGCTGGTTTATCACCCCATAAACCAGAGGCAACACTGTACCTGTGGCGAGGGAGCTTGCTCCCGTTGGGTCGCGAAGCGGCCCCAGCTCTTTGTTTGAAAGCCTGGGACTGTTGCGCAGTCCAACGGGAGCAAGCTCCCTCGCCACAGGTTACTTTTAGGCCTTGCTTAGCGAATGGGCCTTAGTGTTTTTTCAGCTTTACATAAGACTGATGCAGGTCCGACGCCCAGCCATCAATCACGCTTTTCACATCGTCGGCCTTCATCACCTGGGCTTCGTTGGCCAGCGGCTTGCCGGTGCCTTTGCGCACCACTTGGGCGATCACCTTGCCACTGGCGCCGTCAAGGAACTGTGCCTCGGTGCCCAAGGTGGTTTCCTGGTCACGGTGCCCAGACGCGGTACTGGCGGCGGCCACGACCAGCGCGACGGGGATGTATTCGTACGGCGCGAGGGCTTCGGTCTTGCTGCTTACGGCGGTGATCGCCGCACGCACCACAATCACCCCGGGGCCAGGGGCGTTGGCCAGTGGCAGGGATTTCTCCAGCTCACGCTTGAGCGCCTGGTTGTAGTAGGTGTTGATACCGTTGAGGGTGCTTTCCGGTATCTTCGCGGTGGCCTGGGGCTTGGGGTAGAACTGGGTCGGCTCGACGTAGACGGCGGTGTAGCGGCTCAGGTCGAGCTTGGGATCGACCCAGCGCATCACCTCGGCACCGGACGGTGACTGGGCTTGCTTGAGGTGGCTGTAGTCCGAGAGAAAGCCGGAATACTCGTCCGGTTGCGTGACTTTGCTGGCACAGCCTGTCAGTCCGAGCGAGGCGACACACAGCGTGCTGATCACTAGCCTTAGTTTCATCATTGAACTCCCTGGCGGTCATCACTGAAACATTGAGCTGTAGGTATAGCCAAGTCTGGGGAAATAGCGGTTATTTCATGTGCCAGGTTTGACAGACCTGTGACCTGCGTCAAAGCTGCACACAGCTTAAGCGCGCCGTAGAGCGTCCACGCATCAAGACAGCGGAAGTCGGAATGCCAGAGCCCAAAAAAGCCAAAAAAGCCGTACCCCACCGTGATTCATACCGTCGTTTCCTCTACCCCGTATTGATTGTGTTGCTGTTGTTGGCCATGGCCGCGATCTGGTTTTTCCTGCAAACCAGTACGCCTCGGCTGGCAGCGCCCGTTGTCGCCGCCAAACCCACGGTGATTGCTCCGGCGCAGATGGTCGATGAGCAACAATGCCAGGGCTGCCACCAGGCCCAGGCCAAGGACTGGCAAGGCTCCCACCACCAATTGGCGATGCAGGTGGCGACGCCGCAGACGGTGCCGGCCGACTTCAACGATGTCACGTTCAGCGCCGAAGGCGAGACCACGCGGTTTTATCAACGGGGCGCCGAATTCTGGGTCAATACGCCGGGCCACGACGGGCAGGCTGGCGACTTCAAGGTGGCGTACACCTTTGGCATCGCACCGTTGCAGCAATACCTGATCGACGTCGGCGACGGTCGCCTGCAAGCCCTGGGCGTGGCGTGGGATATGCAGCAGAACCGCTGGTTTCACCTGTACCCGGGCCAGGGCGTGAACTTCAAGAACCCGCTGCACTGGAGCAAACCCAGCCAGAACGCCAATTTCATGTGCGTGGAATGCCACACCACCGGCTACAAACGCAATTTCGACCCGGTAAAAAACACCTTCGACAGCCAGTGGAACAGCCTGGGCGTGGGTTGCCAGGCCTGCCACGGACCGGCCTCCAACCACCTGCAGTGGGCGACGAAAAAAGGCGACCTGCTGCACGCCGGTTTCGCTGTAGACCTGAAGGACAAGGACGCCACCGTCGAACTCGAAACCTGCGCCCGCTGCCATGCGCGCCGCGCGCCACTGGGGGATGGTTTCACCGTCGGCAAACGGCTGATGGACGACTACCTGCCCAGTGTGCTGACCCGTGAGCTGTATGCGCTGGACGGCAAGATCAAGGATGAAGTGTTCGAACACGGTTCCTTCGCCCAAAGCAAAATGGCCGATAAAGGTGTGCGCTGCAGCAACTGCCACAACCCCCATAGCAATGAACTCAAGGCGCCGGGCAACGCGGTGTGCCTGCAATGTCACAACACCGCCGGCAAAACCCCCATCGCCACGGTGGATGGACGCGGCTTGCAGGCCAAGGACTACGACTCCGCCCAGCACATGGGCAAGGCCGGCGCGTTCTGTGTCGATTGCCATATGCCGGGCAAGGTCTACATGGGCAATGACTTGCGCCATGACCACAGTTTCAGCATCCCGCCCGGCGCCCGTGATGTACTCAAGGCGCCAGGCTACGCCGAGAGCATGGCGTTGATCCGTGGCGGCCAACCGGGCGCGGCCCAGGCGCTGTATGAGCAACTGGCGCGGGGCAACCTGCCGGCAATCCAGCGTGCGACGTTGTTGGTGGAGTTGCCCAACTACCCCAGTGAACAGGCGTTGAAACTCGCCACCAAGGACCTTGGCAACCCGGCGCCGCAAGTGCGTGAAAGTGCCGTGCGTGCGGTCAGCGCCCTGCTCCCGCCGCCGGAGCGTGTCGCCCTCTATGGGCCATTGCTGCGCGATCCGGTGCGCGCCGTGCGCATCCTCGCCGCGCGGGATCTGCTCAGCGTTCCCGGCCAAGGCCCGGCGTGGAGCAGCGCCATCGCCGAGTACGAACAGGTGCAACTGAGCCTGCTGGAGCGCGCCGAAGCCAACCTCAACCTGGCGATGCTCTACCAGGCCAGCGGCCGTGGCGACAAAGTCGAAGCCCAACTGCGCAGCGCCCTGTTGCGTGACCCGGATTTCTTCCCGGCGCTGGTGACCCTGGCGCAGTGGTTGGAAGCCAATGGCCGTGGGCCGGAAGCGCGCAGCCTGATCGCGGACCAGCTGGCGCAGCACCCGGACGCGGCCTTGTTGCAACACACCCGAGGCTTGATGGCGATTCGCGCAGGTGATTCAGCGAGCGCCATGCCGTATCTGCGCAACGCCGTGCGCCTGGACCCGGCCAGCGCCCAGTACACCTTTGTCCTTGCGGTGGCGCTGCATGACAGCGGCAAGGTCGACGACGCCTGCCAACACCTGGAAAGCCTGCTCCAGCGTCAGCCGTATAACCGCAATGCACGGCTGTCGCTGATCCAGTACTACCTGGAAAACGGCCAGGAGCCGAAAGCGCAGGTGATCATGCAGAGTTGGAAAAAGCTCAACCCCGGCGACCCTGCGTTGAAGTAGCCGCCAGGCGAACACCGTACCTGTGGCGAGGGAGCTTGCTCCCGCTGGGCTGCGCAGCGGCCCCAAGATTTTGGGAGCGCTGCGCACTCCAGCGGGAGCAAGCTCCCTCGCCACACCGGTTGCTCGGCAGCCTGAGCCTTATAGGCGCTCGCGCGGGATCAGGCTCTGCAACTGCGACGCCAGGAAGTTCGCGTCAAAACCAAAGGTGTCCGGGTCCTTCAGGCCATTGGTCTTCTTCCACAGCCAATCGTTCTTGTCCGCCGGCAGCACCAGCGACACGCTGCCGTGGCGGGCGGCGGTCAGGCCCATCACCGACACCGAGATCAGCCCGCCTGCGCCCATCACTTCCGGCACAAACTCGACACTCTTGCCGGTGATCTGCACGTTGAGCTTCTCGGTCTTGAAGGTCGAAGTCTCCAGCGGCACGCTGGGGCCGCTGGCGACGTAGGCTTCACGGTGCACTTCCAGCAAGCCCACCTGCTTGACCGGCTCCAGCCACTGTTCGATCTGCCCGAACAACTCGCCGAGCTTTTGTGCCCAACGGGCGGATTGCACGTCGAATTGCTGCTTTTTGTGCGCTTCGCTGTCGGCGTAATGACGAAGCATCTCGCCCAGTTGTTGTACGTCGTCCATTGCGGATCTCCTTGGGTGAGCCAGGTTGCGAAGGCCGATCATGGCAGATGCAACGCTGCCGCGTATGACTAACGCCTCACGCGTCCACCAGGCGCCCGGCGTACACCCGTTCCTTGAACGGTTCCAGGCCGATGCGCTGCACCGTGTCGACAAAGCGCTCTTCACTTTCGCGGTAGCGCACAAAGGTATTGATCACCCGTGCGATCACATCGGGTATCTCGGCGGCACTGAACGAGGGGCCGATCACCTTGCCCAGGGCGCTGTGATTGCCCTGGGCGCCGCCCAGGGTGACCTGGAACCACTCGCTGCCGTTTTTATCCACGCCGAGGATGCCGATATTGCCGATGTGGTGGTGGCCGCAGGCGTTGATGCAACCGGAAATGTTCAGGCTTATCTCGCCGAGGTCATGCAGATAGTCCAGGTTGTCGAATCGCTGCTGGATTGCCTGGGCGATGGGGATGGATTTGGCGTTGGCCAAGGCGCAGAAGTCGCCGCCTGGGCAGGCGATGATGTCGGTGAGCAGGCCGACGTTTGCCGCCCCCAGGCCGTGGGCGCAGGCCAGTGTCCACAGCGCATGCAAGTGCTCCTTGGGCACATCCGGCAGCACGATGTTCTGTTCATGGGCGATACGGATTTCGCCAAAGCCGAAGCGTTCCGACCACTGCGCCACCGCGTCCATTTGCTCGGCCGTGACATCACCGGGCGGTGCGCTGATCCCCGGTTTGGTGGACAGCACCACACTGGTGTAGCCCGGGACTTTGTGCGGCATCACATTGCGGCTGACCCAGCGGGCAAACGCGGGGCTTTCCGTCAACGCGGTGCCGTAGGCCAGGTTGGTGCCCGGCAGGTTTGCATAGGTGGGCGGGACGAAGGCCGCGGCCACGCGCTCATACTCGGCGTCGGTCAATTGCGCCGGGCCGTCACGCAGGTACTGCCACTCCTCCTCCACCTCGCGGGCAAACGCTTCGATGCCCAGGGCCTTGACCAGGATCTTGATGCGCGCCTTGTATTTGTTGTCCCGTCGGCCATGGCGGTTGTACACCCGCAACACCGCCTCGACGTAGGACAACAGGTGCTGCCACGGCAAGCCTTCGCGGATCTGCACTCCGAGGATCGGCGTGCGCCCCAGGCCGCCGCCCACCATCATGCGCAACAGCTTGTTGCCCTGGTGGTCGTGATAAAGATACAGGCCGATGTCATGCATCATGATCGCGGCGCGGTCGTCACGGGCCGAACAAATGGCGATCTTGAACTTGCGCGGCAGGAACAGGAATTCCGGGTTGATGGTCGACCATTGGCGCAGGATCTCCGCCAGTGGGCGCGGGTCCAGCAGTTCGTCGGCGGCCACCCCGGCAAAGGCTTCGGTGGTGATGTTGCGCACGCAGTTGCCGGAGGTCTGGATGGCATGCATGTTGACGTGGGCCAGGCGCTCGAGGATATCGGGCACCTGGTGCAATTCGATCCAGTTGAATTGCAGGTTCTGCCGCGTGGTGAAATGGCCGTAGCCCCGGTCGTAATCCCGCGCGATGCTGGCCAGAGTGCGCAGTTGCTCGGCGCTCAACGTGCCGTAGGGAATCGCCACCCGCAGCATGTAGGCATGCTTTTGCAGGTACAGGCCGTTTTGCAGGCGTAATGGCAAAAACTCCGCGTCGCTCAAGTCTCCCGCGATAAAGCGCCGGACTTGGTCACGAAACTGCGCCACACGCTCGAACACCAGCGCCCGGTCGTATGCGTCGTACTGGTACATGTCACTGCCTCATCAGATGATGGGGGCGACTATGCACCTACGGCGCAGCGCGTTGAAGATTCAGGTGCAGTCTTAAAAAGCGGATCAGATCGCCTGAAAGCCGCGTTTTTAGGCCAAGTCTACTGATCCGTAGTAATGAGCTTTTTCTGAGCCTGTTTTGTTTTGCCCACCCTTCCTACAGTGCCCGCCACTTGGAACCGTGGGAGGACTGAGCATGAGCACAGCAACAATCGGACAGGCCTATAACTATAAAGTCGTCCGTCAATTCGTCATTGCCACCATTGTTTGGGGCGTCGTTGGCATGGCCATGGGCGTGTGGATCGCGTCGCAACTGGTCTGGCCCGAGATGAACCTGGACTTGCCCTGGACCACCTTTGGCCGCTTGCGCCCCTTGCACACCAGCCTGGTGATCTTTGGTTTTGCCGGCAGCGCCCAGTTTGCCGCCAGCTATTACGCGGTACAGCGCACGTGCCAGGTGCGGCTGTATTCCGATCGCCTCGCCGCGTTTACCTTTTGGGGTTGGCAGTCGGTGATCGTGATCATGCTGATCAGCCTGCCGCTGGGCTACACCACCACCAAGGAATATGCGGAGATCGAGTTCTCTGGCGCGGTGTGGATGGCGGTGGTGTGGGTAGCTTACGCGGTGGTGTTCTTCACCACCGTTGTGCGGCGCAAGGCCAGGCACATCTACGTGGGCAACTGGTTTTTTGGCGCGTTTATCCTGGTGATCGCCATGTTGCACGTGGTCAATCACTTGGCGATTCCGGTGGATTGGTTCAAGTCCTACCCGGTGTACGCCGGGGCGACCGATGCGATGGTGCAATGGTGGTATGGGCATAACGCCGTGGGGTTTTTCCTGACGACGGGGTTTTTGGGGATGATGTACTACTTCGTGCCGAAACAAGTCGGGCGGCCGGTGTATTCCTATCGCCTGTCCATCGTGCACTTCTGGGCGTTGATCACCCTGTATATCTGGGCCGGCCCGCACCATTTGCACTACACCGCGCTGCCGGATTGGGCGCAGTCATTGGGCATGGCGATGTCGCTGATCCTGCTGGCCCCCAGCTGGGGTGGGATGATCAACGGCATGATGACCTTGTCCGGTGGCTGGCATCAGTTGCGCACCGACCCGATCCTGCGCTTCCTGGTGCTGTCACTGGCGTTCTACGGCATGTCCACCTTTGAAGGGCCGATGATGGCGATCAAGACCGTCAACGCCCTCTCCCACTACACCGACTGGACCATCGGCCACGTCCACGCCGGCGCGTTGGGCTGGGTGGCGATGATCACGTTCGGTGCGCTGTACCACATGATCCCCAAGGTGTTCGGCCGCGAGCAGATGCACAGCGTGCCGCTGATCAACCTGCACTTCTGGCTCGCCACGATCGGCACAGTGCTGTACATCGCCTCGATGTGGGTCAACGGCATTACCCAGGGTTTGATGTGGCGCGCGGTGAACGATGACGGCACCCTTACCTACTCGTTTGTCGAGGCGTTGCAGGCCAGTCACCCAGGGTTTGTCGTGCGTTTCGCCGGGGGAGTGTTTTTCCTCACGGGCATGCTGCTGATGGCCTACAACACCTGGCGCACGGTACGTGTGGCGGATGTGCGCCTGGCGCAGCTCGACGCGCGGATCGCCTGATGTGGGGCTGGCTGATGCTGCTGTGCCTGTATGGCGCCGTGGAATATTGCTTGCGCGGGCAATCCGAGAAAAGCCTGGATGAAGCCAGCCTGATCCCCTTCGCGGACGACCCGGACGTGGCGCGGCGGGTGGAACAGGCCACCGGCAAACAGGTCAACGCCGTCGCGCCGGAGCAGGCCAAGCCGGGCTGGATCAACCTGGATATGTAAACTGCTCCGGTGATTTGGCGGGCAACTGCGTATGACTATTCGGCGGCCGATGGGTAAGGTGATGCGACTTTCCTTGTAAGGAGCATCGCATGCGCACCATCGGCCTGATCGGCGGCATGAGCTGGGAATCCAGCGCCGAGTATTACCGCATCATCAACCAGCGCGTACGCGACCAACTCGGCCCGCTGCGCTCGGCGCAACTGTTGATGTACAGCGTGGACTTCGGCCCGGTGGAGCAAGCCCAGCACGCCGGGCGCTGGGACGACACCGCGCTGATCCTCGAAGACGCCGCGCGTCGCCTGCAAGCCGGTGGTGCCGATTGCGTGGTGCTGTGTACCAACACCATGCACCTGGTGGCGCCACGTATCGAGGCGGCGGTGTCGATTCCGTTCCTGCACATTGCCGATGCCGCTGGGTTGGCCGCAGTGGAAGCCGGTACGTTGACGGTCGGCCTGCTGGGCACCGCGTTCACCATGGAGCAGGACTTTCTCAAATCGCGTCTGGCTGCGCACGGGTTGACCGTGTTGGTGCCTGAGGCGGACGAGCGCCAGGCTGTGCACCGGATCATTTACGAGGAATTGTGTGTCGGCGTGATCAGCGACGCGTCGCGCCAGGTCTACCAACGGGTGATCGAGGCCCTGGCCGCGCGTGGCGCCCAGGCGATCATTCTCGGTTGTACGGAAATCGGCCTGCTGATCAAACCGGAGCACAGCGACCTGCCGCTGTTGGACACCACCGAGCTGCATGCGCAGGCTGCGGTGGCGTTTGCGTTGCAGGACTAAGCCGATTGGCGCAGGCGCGCCATGCTCACGGTATCGACGAACACGCCGTCGCGCAGGGCATAATCGCGCATGCGGCCTTCAACCTCGAAACCGAACTTGCGGTACAGCTGCTGCGCGGCTTCGTTATCGGCGTACACCGTCAGTTCGACGCGGCGCAGGTTCATCCAGTTGTCGGCCACGTCCAGCGCGGCCGCCAACAGCCGCGAGCCCACCCCCTTGCCCTGCCAGGCCGGCGCCACGCCCATGCCGAACGAGCCGACATGGCTGCGACGCACGCGCAGCAACTGTTCCAGGCCCAGTTGGCCGATCACCTCGCCGCCATGCACCGCTACCAGCTGTAGGCGCCGCTCGTTGTCCAGCTCCAGTTTATTGCGCCACGCCTGCACCGACTGGAAAGGCATTTGCAGCACCTGTCGGCACACCGCCGGTTCGTTATAGAGCGCGGCGACGCCCTCAAGGTGGACCTCGGTAAAGCGCTGGATGACGATATGGGGTTCAGGCGTGTGCATGGTGTTTCATCCTTTGAAAGACACGTGGCCGACCAGTGTAGAGGCCATGACGGCTCCATGGAAAGTCGCGTTTTCGCGTGCAAGGTAGCGACCGCTTCCTACATTCCTGGCAAGGATCGCTTTGCAATACTCGGGGCTTTACCGAATCCGCACAGGAATGGCTATAACGTGATCAAACAACGGTTATTGGCGGGCTGCATCGGTGTTATCGGGTTGTTGGCGGCAGGCGCATGTGCGACGAAACAGCAACCGGAGCCGGGTATCAGATGGCTGGCCTCGTGTGCAGGCATTCCCACTGCTGCACTGGACCCCACGGTGCTCGCCCGAACGCAGTGCGGCATCGTCACAGTACCGCTGGATCATTCAAACCCATCACTTGGCACCATCAGCCTGGACATCACGCGTGTTGCCGCCGAGCAACCAGATAAGCGTGAGGGTGCAGTATTTACCAACCCCAGTGGGCCAGGCACCAACGGCAGCGATGTGTTCACGGTGTATCTGGCAGGCCTCTGGAAGCGCTACGGAGAAAGGCCCGAAGGTGAACCCTATCGACATCTCACCCGTACCTATGACGTCATTGGCCTCACACCTCGCGGCCAAGGCAGTGCGTCGGACTCGCAATTGGTGTGTGTATCGGACGAAGTGATCGTCGCGCAAAACGACATCACCGAGGACCGTTCCGTGGCCAATGTCAAAGCCCTGCAACACAACGCGCAAGTAGTGGCGCGAGGCTGTGCCGGCCAACGATTGGCACCCTACATCAATACCGAACAGACCGCGCGCGACATGGAGTTCGTTCGCGTCCTGCTCAAGGAACCCAACCTCAATTATTTTGGCAACTCATACGGCACATGGCTGGGCGCCTGGTACGCCGGGCTGTTTCCGAGTCAGGTGGGCCGCATGGTCATGGACTCAAGCGTGGATTGGACGTCTACATTCCAAAACGCCAGTTTGAATGGCGCCCCGGAGAAAGAACGGATTTTTTTCCGGTTTGTTGCCGAGAAAGCGGCCAGCAACCCGTCGGTTTACCTGATGGGCGATGACCCGAAAGCCGTGCACGGTGTTTTCCTGCGCCTATTACCCGAGGTCAGGGCTGCTTTACGTTCTGATAGCCTGTTTTACAGTTCCACTGAACACCTGATGGCCGCACGCATACTGAGTGACTGGTTACGTGATGCGCCGCAGTTGGACGACACAGTGCTGGCAAAGAAAGCACAAGCGCATCGGTTCAGCCCGGACGCGCAGGTGGATGGCGCGGCGCGGCAGGCATTTACCAGCCTGCTCGACGCCACCCGTCGCCCTATGCCGTGGAACGGCTTTGCGCTCGGCACCCTGAAACTGACACCGGCTGAATCTGTACGCAGTACGGTGTTGTGCAACGACTCGGCAGCCTCAGACGAAGCGTTCTGGACAGGCAAGGAAAACTTCTATGCGACCCACTACCCAATCGGCGGCAGTTTTTTTGCTGCACGGCATTGTGCGGGTTGGGATGGGCGACAAAAAACCGGTGTTCCCCTTGAACGCATGGCACAAGTGGACAGCATCGTCATGGTACAGGCCGAGTATGACGACCAAACCCCCAGTACCGGCGCCCTCCGTGCATTTGACAGCTTGCCGAACACACACATGGTTTTGCTCAAGGGCGCCCACCAGCATGGTGTGTCGTTTGCGGATCGAAGCGCTTGCGTGAACCAATATGTCGGCCAGTACTTGGCTTATGGCCGCAAACCCGAACGTTTTTCAGCGTGCGACGTATCAAACTGAGCCGACACGCTGGTGGCCGGGATCAGCCCCGCACAGCCACCCGCCACACCCGCGCAATATCCGCCGCACGCTCGCGCAACAACCGCGGCGCCTCGCTGCACGCCTGTTCCAGGCTCATCGGGCCACTCGGCAGGGCGAACGCCGCCTCTACACCATGGGCGTACATCTGTTCGTAGCCTTCGCCAAGGGTCCCGGCGATGACGATCACCGGGACGTTATGCCGTTGGGCGATGCGTGCCACGCCGAACGGCGTTTTGCCACGCAGGGTCTGGGCGTCGAAACGGCCTTCGCCGGTAATCACCAGGTCGGCGCCTTGTACGGCGGCATCCAGGCCAACCAGTTCAGCGACGACTTCGACGCCGGCGCGAAACTGCGCACCGAGGAACGCTTTGGCCGCAAACCCTAAGCCACCGGCCGCGCCGCTGCCGGGCTCGTCGCGTACGTCGTTGCCCAGGGCGCGGGCGCAATGGTCGGCGAAGTGGCCGAGGGCAGCGTCCAGTTGTTGGACTTGTGCGGGATTCGCGCCTTTTTGCGGGCCGAAGATGGCCGAGGCGCCGTGCGGGCCACAGAGCGGGTTGTTGACGTCTGCGGCGATTTCAAAGCGTACGTCTGCCAGGCGCAGGTCCAAGCGTGCAAGATCAATCCGGGCCAGGCGCGACAGGGCCAGGCCGCCGGGTGGCAAGGCGTGTTCCTCGGCGTCGAACAGCTGCACGCCAAGTGCCTGCATCGCACCGGCGCCACCGTCGTTGGTGGCGCTGCCGCCAATCGCCAGGATGATGCGCTGGGCGCCGAGGTCGAGGGCGGCGCGGATCAGTTCGCCGGTGCCAAACGTGGTGCTGGAACAGGCGTCGCGCTGCCCAGGCGGAACCAGTTGCAGGCCGCTGGCTTCAGCCATCTCGATGATTGCCGTGTGGCTGTCGGCCAGCCAGCCCCAATGGGCTTCAACCGTGCCGCCCAGCGGGCCTTGCACGGTCTGGCTGCGCAACTCGCCGTTGCACGCTGCGAGTACCGACTCAACCGTGCCTTCACCACCGTCCGCCATCGGGCATTGCACCAACAGCGCATCCGGCCAGATCTCGGCCAAGCCTGCCGCGATAGCTTGGGCCACGCCTTCTGCACTCAGGCTGTCCTTGAACGAGTCGGGGGCGATGATGATTTTCATGGGCTTTCTCCGGTTTTTATAACGCCCATGCTGCCAGTTGGCAGCGCCAATGACGCCGGTCAGATGCACAAGTACGCTTGGGCTTTGTTGTTCATTTCTACAAAGCCTGGGGCAAGAGTTGCACGCCGAGATACAGGGCGAGCATGCCATCGAGGGTCAACGGATCGACGCCGCTGAGCTCGGCGATACGCTCCATGCGATAGCGCAGGCTGTTGCGGTGGATGCCCAAGGCGTCGGCGCAGGCCTGGCTTTGCCCGTCGTGTTCGCACCAGCTGCGCAGGGTCGCCTGCAATTGGCCGTTGCTGTCCTTGGCCAGCACTTTGCGCAGGGGGTTGAGCAACTCGTCCAGGGCGTCATCGTTGCGATGGCGCCAGAGCATCACCGGTAGGCGAAAGCGATTGAGGGTGAGCAGGCGTGAGTGCGGCAGCACATCGCGACCGTAGGCCAGCAAGTCGCCGACACGCCGGTAGCAACGGCGCAGGCCGGCGAGGCCATCGGCCTGCCCGCCCACGGCGACGCGCAGGATGTTCCAGCCTGCGCCTTCGAGCTTTTCCAGCAACCTTGGGTTGTCCACCTGCGCCGCCGCAGGCCGGCACCAGAGCAGGGAAAACTGCGCCGAGCTGACGCACCAGCTGTCCGGGTAACGCGAGGTCAGCCAGGCACTCAAGGCTTCTGCCGATTGGCCCGGGCCCAGCTCAAACAGGTACGGCGTGCGCGCCAGCTGTGGCTTGAGCCCCAGCTGTTGGGCTTCGTCCACCAGGCGCGGAGAGTCGCCGGTTTCGGCCAGGAGCAATGCCAGCAGGTCATCGCAACGCTGGCGCCGCCACTGTTGTTCGACTTGCTGGTGACGGTGGCTGACGAGCATTTCAGCGGTCATGCGCACCAGTTCGGCGTAGGTGCGCAGCCCTTCCGGCTCGCCAGTAATGCCCAGTACGCCGATCAGGCGTTGATCGTGCAGCAGCGGCAGGTTGATGCCCGGTTGCACGCCCTTGAGGTGCTTGGCGGTCTGGCCGTCGATCTCCACCACGCGCCCATTGGCCAGCACCAGTTGCGCGCCCTCGTGGCGGGTGTTGATGCGCTCCGGCTCGCCGCTGCCGAGAATCAGCCCCTGACTGTCCATGACATTGACGTTATAGGGCAGGATGGCCATGGTGCGATCGACAATATCCTGCGCCAAGTCATGATCGAGCTCGAACATGGGGCTAACTTCCTGAAAGGTGGTTGTTCACAGGCACAGCGCAAAGGGATCTTCGCTGTGCGCAGGCACAAAGACAGTGCCCCGTCACGTCACCGAGACTGTTTGGGCGATCAACGTTAACCTCGCATCGCAAAAAATCATAATAAAGAGAGACTGCCATGTCACAGAGCGCCACTGCCGCACTGGCCACCGATGACGATAAAAACGCCATCTACAAGCGCATCACCCTGCGCCTGATCCCCTTCATCTTCATCTGCTATCTATTCAATTACCTCGACCGGGTAAACGTTGGCTTTGCCAAGTTGCAGATGCTCGATGCCTTGAAGTTCAGCGAAACCGTGTACGGCCTGGGCGCCGGGATCTTCTTTATCGGCTACGTGCTGTGCGGCGTGCCGAGCAACCTGGCGCTGACCAGGTTCGGCCCACGGCGCTGGATTGCGCTGATGATGATCGTGTGGGGGACGTTGTCCACGTGCCTGCTGTTCGTCACCACGCCGACGCACTTCTACACCCTGCGCCTGTTTACCGGTGCCGCCGAAGCGGGCTTCTTCCCCGGTGTGGTGCTGTACCTCTCGCAGTGGTTCCCCACCTTCCGCCGTGGGCGGATCATGGCGCTGTTCATGTCGGCGATCCCGGTGTCTGGCTTGCTGGGCAGCCCGTTCTCCGGCTGGATCCTCAACCACTTCGCCGCCGGCCAAGGTGGCCTCGCGGGCTGGCAGTGGATGTTCCTGCTGCAAGGCGTGCCCACCGTCATCCTTGGCGCCCTCGCCTACTTCCTGCTCAGCGACAGCTTCGCCAACGCCAAATGGCTCAAGCCCCACGAGCGTGCCGTGCTGGAAGCCGACCAGGCGACCGACCTGGCCAACAAACCGAAAACCACCACCGATTCGCTTGCCGAAGTGTTCAAGAACCCGGCGATCTGGGCGTTCGGCTTGATCTACTTCTGCATCCAGAGCGGCGTGTACGCGATCAATTTCTGGCTGCCGTCGATCATCAAGAACCTGGGCTTCAGCGATAACCTGGTGATCGGCTGGCTGAGTGCGATCCCGTATCTGCTGGCGGCGGTGTTCATGTTGCTGGTGGGCCGCTCGGCTGACTTGCGCAAAGAGCGGCGCTGGCACTTGGTGGTGCCGATGCTGATGGGCGCCGTGGGCTTGTTGATTGCGGTGAATTTCGCCACCACGCCGGCCATTGCCATCCTGGGCCTGACCATCGCGACGATGGGCGCCCTCACCGGCTTGCCGATGTTCTGGCCGGTACCGACTGCGATGCTTAGCGCAGGTGCGGCGGCCGGTGGGTTGGCGTTGATCAACTCGATGGGGCAGATGGCTGGGTTCCTCAGCCCGTATATCGTCGGGTTTGTGAAGGATGCCACGGGGTCTACGGATATTGCGTTGTACCTGTTGGCAGCGGTGATTGTGGCTGGCAGTGTGCTCGCGCTCCGAATGACCCGCACCCTCAAGGCCTGATGCGGTCCATGTGGGAGCTGGCTTGCCTGCGATGGCGGTGGTGAATCCAACACCGCTATCGCAGGCAAGCCAGCTCCCACACAAGCCACCTTCCACAGGTTTATTTACAGCAGGCCGCCGCCGTCGATGTCGATGACGGCGCCGGTCATAAAGCCATTCTCCATGGCCAGCACATAGCCTGCCGCCACTTCCTCCGCCTGCCCTACCCGCCCAACCGGCAGCGCGCCGCCCGCCTTGGCGAACATCGCCAGCCGCTGTTCCTCCGCCAACCCCGCATACGCCGGCGTATCGATCACCCCCGGGCTGATCACATTGACCCGACGCGGCGCCAACTCCTTGGCCAATTGCTTGCCCAGCGCTTCGGTCGCCGCGTTGATGCCGACCTTGATGAACTGCCCCGGCACGAACTTGCGGCCCAGTTGCCCGGAGGTCAGGCTGATGCTGCCGTGTGCGTCGAGGTAAGGCAACGCCAGTTGGATCACCCGCAGCGCGCCCCAGAGTTTCACGTTGAAGTTGTCCTGAGCTTCGTCCAGGTCGGTCTCGGCCAGGGTTTTTGCGCGCACGCTCGGGCCCGAGGTGTAGATCAGATGATCAAAGCGCCCGACGCTGTCGAACAGGCGTTGCAGCGAGGCGGCGTCGGTGACGTCCACCGGTTCGCTGCGCAGGCCGTTTTCCACGCCTGAGACCAAGCGCCGCCCGGCCAAAACCACCTCTGCACCCTGGGCCGCAGCGGCCTTGGCCACGGCGGCGCCAATGCCGCTGCTGCCGCCGATGATGATGACGGTTTTGCCGTTGAGGGAAGAAGTCATGGAGAAATGTCCTGGTTGAAAAGTGAGCGTTCATCTTCCCAGCTTGGTAATCGGCGAAAAATCCCGGTAAAACGACAAGATCTTTAAAGGATTTTTACAAGTGAGCTCAATTCTCGACCTTGAAGTCTTCGTGCGCACCGCAGATACCGGCAGCTTGTCTGCCGCCGCCCGTGGGCTTGGCCTCACCCCGGCGGCGGCGAGCATTGCCTTGAAGCGCCTGGAAACCCGCTTGGGCATGCGCCTGTTGGCCCGTTCCACCCGCAGCATGCGCCTGACCGAAGAAGGCCGGCGCTACCTCGACAGCGTGCGCGTGGCGTTGGCGACCTTGGCCGAAGGTGAATTGGCGCTCAAGCAACAAAGCCAGGGCTTGAGCGGCTTGCTGCAACTGGCGGCGCCGTCGGATTTTGGGCGCAATGTGCTGCTGGGCTGGCTGGATGCGTTCAAGGCCGAGCACCCGAATATCCGCCTGCAATTGCTGCTCAATGACAGCAACGCCGACCTGTTCCGCGAAACGGTGGACATCGCCCTGCGCTTTGGTGTGCCCCAGGACTCCAGCCTGGTGGCGCTGCCCATCGCCACCGAACACTGCCGCGTCGCCTGTGCCAGCCCCGCTTACCTGGCGCGCCACGGAACGCCGCTTGAGCCCATGGACCTGGCCCGGCACAGCGCGCTGCGCTACATGCGCCAGGGCCAGGTGAGCAAGACCTGGCGTTTTCAGCGGGGCACGCAGTTGCAGGAGGTCGAGGTCAGCGGGGATTTTCTCAGCGACGACGGTGAGGTCGTGCGCCGCTGGGCCCTGGCCGGCCACGGCATTGCCTACAAGGCGCGGCTGGATGTGGTGGGCGATATCGCCGCTGGCCGGCTGGTGCCGTTGTTCGCGGACTGGCAAGGGGAACCGGCGCCCTTCAACCTGATGTGCCCCCATCGCCTGCAAGTGTCGGAACGTGTGAAAGTGTTGCAGCGGTTTTTACAGGACCGTTGCCAGGCCTTGCTGAGTACATGAAGAAACGCGTGCAGGGCTTGTTCCAGAGCGTTCGAGTCTGGTATTGCATGGCTCACGTTTCACGACCAGGAGGAGTTATCCATGATTTACCGCACGTTGGGCCAGTCCGGGTTGAAGGTCAGTGCCTTGACCCTGGGCACCATGATGTTTGGCGAACAGACCAGCACCGAGGACTCGCTGCGCATCATCGACAAGGCCTGGGACCAGGGCATCAATTTTATCGACACGGCGGACGTCTACACCGCTGGGCGCTCCGAGGAACTGGTGGGCGAAGCCATTGCCCGCCATCGGCAGGATTGGGTGGTGGCGTCCAAAGTCGGCTTTGGCCCGGCGGATGGCATGCCCAACCGCAGTGGCCTGAGCCGCAAACGTATTTTCAATGCGTTGGAAGCCAGCCTCACCCGTCTCGACACCGACTACCTGGACATCTACTACCTGCACCGCGAAGACCACGACACGCCGCTGGAAGTGACGGTGTCGGCGATTGGCGACCTGATCCGGCAGGGCAAGATCCGCTATTGGGGGCTGTCCAACTACCGTGGCTGGCGCATCGCCGAAGTGATTCGCGTGGCCGAGCGCCTGGGCGTGGACAAGCCGGTGATCAGCCAACCGTTGTACAACATCGTCAACCGTCAGGCCGAGGTCGAGCAGATCACGGCGGCGGCAGCCTATGGTTTGGGCGTGGTGCCTTACAGCCCGTTGGCCAGGGGCGTGCTCAGTGGCAAATATGCGCCGGATGTCACGCCTGAGGCCGGCAGCCGCGCCGCGCGCCAGGACAAACGCATCCTCGAAACCGAATGGCGCGTGGAGTCACTGCGCATTGCCCAGCAGATCCAGCAGTACACCCAAGGGCGCGGCGTGGGGATTGTCGAGTTTGCGATTGCCTGGGTGCTGAACAATGCGGCAGTGAGTTCGGCGATTGTCGGGCCGCGTACCGAGGCGCAGTGGGATGCCTACACCGGTGCGCTGGATGTGCAGATCACGGCTGAGGATGAAGCCTTCATTGATACGCTGGTCACGCCGGGGCATTCGTCTACACCGGGCTTCAATGATGTCAGCCATTTCGTTTCGGGCCGAATTGCCCGCCCATGACCTGATCCACTGTGGCTATGGAGCTTGTTGTGGCGAGGGAGCTTGCTCCCGCTGGGCTGCGTAGCGGCCCCAAGACTTTGGGAGCGCTGCGCACTCCAGCGGGAGCAAGCTCCCTCGCCACAAGATGCATGCACTTACCGTGCATGAGCGAGAAATTTTCCTGAAAAGCGCCCCAAAACAGCGCAACCCTCTCACGCCAAAAGCTCCATAATCCTCGCCTCTCTTGTATCAATTGGTTTTCGCGAGGACTGCGTGTCTAAAGGTGTGGTGTTATCGGTTTTGGCCTCGGTGTTGTTTGCCGTGATGTATTACTTCACGTCACTGCTGACGCCGTTGAGCGGCCTGGAAATTTTCGGCTGGCGCATGCTGCTGACCGTGCCGTGCATGACGGTGTTCATGGTTGTCAGCGGCGAATGGCGACGGGTGTGGGAACTCCTGCGGGTGCTGGCGGCCAAGCCGAAGCTGATCGCGGGCGTGCTGGTTTCTTCCGCGTTGCTGGGCGTGCAATTGTGGTTGTTCATGTGGGCACCGCTCAACGGTCGCAGCCTGGATGTGTCGGTGGGTTACTTCCTGTTGCCGTTGACCATGGTGCTGACCGGCCGCCTGGTCTGGGGTGAGCGACTGTCGCGCCTGCAACAGCTAGCGGTGTTTTTTGCGGGCCTTGGGGTGCTGAACGAGTTGTACCAGGCCGGCGGTTTTTCCTGGGCGACGCTGGTGGTGATCATCGGTTACCCGGTTTACTTCGTGGTGCGCAAGTACCTCAAGACTGACCACCTGGGCGGGCTCTGGCTGGATATGGCACTGATGCTGCCGGTGGCGTGGTGGTTCGTGCAAAGCGGCGAGCAGGGTTTTGCCGTGCTGGACGCCCAGCCCAAGTTGTACGCGTTGATTCCGACGCTGGGTGTCATCAGTGCGTCGGCGCTGGTGAGCTACATCATTGCCAGTCGTTTGTTGGCGTTCAGCCTGTTCGGGCTGCTCAGCTACGTTGAGCCGGTGTTGTTGCTGGGCGTAGCGCTGCTGCTAGGCGAAGGCATCAAGGCGGGCGAGTGGCTGACCTATATCCCGATCTGGCTGGCGGTGATGGTGCTGGTGTACGAAGGGTTCAAGCATCTGGTGCGTCAGCGCAGGACATGATTGGAGTTGAAACGGGGTGTCCGTACCCCTTTTTGCAGGCTTAAACAGTCACTTTGGTATCGGTATCAGGGGCAGGCGGACCATATTTTTCCAGGATGCCTGCAAGTGTGTTGAGTTTGTCCCTGACAGCACCGTACCGGGGTATCCGGCTTTGGATTTCACCGCCGACCTTTTCAAGCCACTTGCCCATCGCGTCCTTGCGAACGCCCAAAAGCTTGCCAAGTCGGTTGCCATGGTTCAGTTGCAGTAACGTGCCCTTGACGGGGTTCTTGACGATTTCTTCAATTGAGTAGGCAACGTCTGAGGGCACGCCGAACGCAATCAACGCAGTTCCGATCCCTTCCCCGGGGTTTCGCAGTTGCCTGATGAACTCGTGAAACATCCCGGCCCTATCATTGGCCCCAACATTGTCCATCGTTTGAGCGTGGATTTCGCGCGCCCACTGTTTTTCCGTCATCGGCACTAGCGGCTTATAGCTGTTCAACCCGTTCCGTACAAAATACCGCGTGTTTTCGCCGCGCGCGCCCTCCAGATTTCCGTAAGAATCGTAGCTGTAGGTCACCTTCGTCCCATCCTGCAGGTACCCTTTATAGATGGGATGGCCGTTCCTATCGAACGCATCGAAAGACGTGTTGCTCAAGCCCCAGACGGGTGCAGGCGGCTCGGTGACGTCTTTATTCAAGCGGGTGAAAATATCGCCTTTTTCATAGCCGTAGCTGCCGACCACTGCGTTTACATCGTTGTCAGCAAACTGAGTCAGTGTCGTCTTGACCTGTTCTCTGTTCTGCGGCGCGAAATGGGCTGCAAATTTGTCCTGTTTCTCGGGATCATGGGCTTGCTCCTTGACCCAGGCGGTCATCTCTTCACGCGTTTTGAATTCGTGAAAGGATGGCCCTGGTTCCTCAGGGACATACAGCAAGAAATTCGTGCCTTCGGCGCTGGGTGGTACTCGCTGGATCACCGCGATATCTTTCGCCTGAAAACCGTCCACCGCAAACGTGGAAACCTGCATGCCAGGCGTGCCTTGGGCATCGCGGGTTAATGACCCTTGCGCCAGTGCTTTGCCTTTGGCACTCAATGTGCCATCCCGAAATTCCGACTGGCTCTTTTCAATGAATGTTTTGCGCGCGTTGTTGGCGGCCTGCCATCCCTCGGTAAACGCGATATCTCGCTTTGGGCGGATTGGCTCACTGTGCACGTGCGGTCCGAACGAAGAGGCGGGTGCGGAGGTAATTGTGGTCATAGCGAAGTTCTCTTGTCAGCGGGGCAGGTTAATTCCTGCTGCCCTGCCGTCTCTGTGAACCGCAACCGCGCGAACGTTCCATGCCAGAAAGCAGAAAGCCCGGTAGAGGGTGTCCTCTACCGGGCTTTTTCAGCGTTGAAAACGGTCAGTCAGCCGTCAACACACCACGACGCACTTGGTCACGCTCGATGGACTCGAACAGCGCCTTGAAGTTGCCCTCGCCAAACCCATCGTCGCCCTTGCGCTGGATGAATTCGAAGAACACCGGGCCCATCAGGGTTTCCGAGAAGATCTGCAACAGCAGGCGCTTGTCGCCTTCGATGGACGAACCGTCCAGCAAGATCCCGCGTGCCTGCAACTGGTCAACCGGCTCGCCGTGGTTCGGCAGGCGGCCTTCGAGCATTTCGTAGTAGGTGTCTGGCGGCGCGGTCATGAAGCGCATGCCGATTTTCTTCAGCGCGTCCCAGGTCTTGACCAGGTCTTCGGTGAGGAATGCCACGTGCTGGATGCCCTCGCCGTTGAACTGCATCAGGAACTCTTCGATCTGCCCGGCGCCCTTGGAGGACTCTTCGTTCAGCGGGATACGGATCATGCCGTCCGGGGCGCTCATGGCCTTGGAGGTCAGGCCGGTGTATTCGCCCTTGATGTCGAAGTAGCGCGCTTCGCGGAAGTTGAACAGTTTTTCGTAGAAGTTGGCCCAGTAGGCCATGCGCCCGCGATACACGTTGTGGGTCAGGTGGTCGATAACCTTGAGGCCCGCGCCTTTTGGGTTGCGGTCCACGCCTTCGATGAATACAAAGTCGATGTCGTAGATCGAGCTGCCTTCGCCAAAACGGTCGATCAGGTACAGCGGCGCGCCGCCGATGCCCTTGATGGCGGGCAGGTTCAGTTCCATCGGCCCGGTTTCGATATGGATCGGCTGGGCGCCCAGTTCAAGCGCGCGGTTGTAGGCCTGTTGCGAGTCCTTGACGCGGAACGCCATGCCGCACACCGACGGGCCATGCTCGGCCGCAAAGTAGGAGGCGATGCTGTTGGGTTCGTTGTTCAGGATGAGGTTGATCTCGCCCTGGCGGAACAGGTGGACGTTCTTGGAGCGGTGGGTCGCGACCTTGGTGAAGCCCATGATCTCGAAGATCGGCTCCAGGGTGCCCGGCGTCGGCGAGGCGAACTCGATGAATTCAAAGCCCATCAGGCCCATTGGGTTTTCGTATAGATCTGCCATGGTGGCACCTCATCATTCTTGTAATAAACACAGGGTTAATTGCGAGCAAGGATGAGGTCGGAAGGTGGCGCACAGGACAGGCCTCGCACGCTGCGGGCGAGGAAGTCACCAAAGATGAGGGGGGAGCCCAGTAGCTTCATGGTTGCATCAGTCTCTGACGGCCGAGGCTTGCGTGAGCGCAAGTCCATATTCTTGTATGCGTAAATCGATTCTACACAGCGTAACCGGATTTGTCCGTACTCTTATCAAATCCCCATCGGCCTGGCCTGCGCAAGGGGTTTGTTGCACAGGAAGATACCCAGCAGGATCACCGCCCCGCCGCCAAGCATCGGCCAGGTCAGCGGTTCGCCCAGCAGCAACGCACCGCAAACCACAGCGGTCAGCGGGTTAAGCGCGATGAACACGCCGGCGCGGGTGGCACCGATGCGACGCAGGCCATCGTAGTAACCGATATACGCCAGAGCCGAGCCAAGCACCCCGAGGTACAGCAGGCTGAACACCTGGGGCGAATGAATTGCACTGAGCCCTTCTACGGTCAAGCGCCCGGTGACCAGCGTGGTGGTTACCAGCATGGCTGTGCCCAACAGAATCGACCACGTCACCGTCTGCAACGGGCCCAGGCTGTGGTTCAGCCCGCGTGAACACACCGAGTACGCGCCCCAACCCAGCACACAGCCGAAAATCAACAGGTCACCGCGCAAGGCGTGCGCGCTGCCTTGCAGCAACTGTGGGTTGCGACTGACGATCACGGTCGCCGCACCGCCCAGGCACAGGGCAATGCCGAGCCATTTGGCCCGGCTGAAACGCTCCTTGAACAACAGCCACGACGCCAGCCCGATCACCGCCGGGTTCAACGCGACAATCAGCGACGCCCGCGACGCATTGATGGACTGCAGGCCATAAAAGAAGCACAGGTTGTAGACATAGATCCCGCAGAAACCCAGCAACGCCAACCGCAGCAGCTGCGCCGGGCTTGGGCACACCAGTGGAATGCGCGCAAAAGCCATGAACAGCAACAACGCCAGGCTGGCCGCGACAAAGCGCAGGCTGGCCGCCAGCAGCGGATCGACACTCGCTGCCAGGTAACGACCGGCGACAAAGGTGCCGCCCCAGATCATCGTCACGGTCGCGAGTTTCCAATAGGTGCGGTGGTCTGCGGAGAAATTCATCAATCAATGCTCGGGTAATAGAAGGACTGACGTATTCTTCGGCTAATACTCAATCATCGTAAAATGAGTGATTACTCATGACCCTGACCCAACTTGAAATTTTCTCCCTGGTGGCCGAACTGCAAGGTTTTACCAGCGCAGCCCACCGCCTGGGCATCGGCCAATCAGCGGTGTCCCACGCCATCAAGGCACTGGAACAGGAATGGGGCGTGGAATTATTCCGCCGTCACCAATCCCAGGTCGAACTCAGTGACATCGGCCAGCAACTGCTGCTGCGCGCACGCGCCATACTCGGCCTGGCCAACACCCTGCAACAGGAGGCTGCCGACGCCCGTGGGATGAAACGCGGCACGCTGCGCATCGGCTCGTTCGGGCCCACGTCGTCCAATCGGTTGCTGCCACCTGTCCTGGCGCGCTTTCGCCTGGCGTATCCAGGGATCGAGGTGCATATCGACGAAGGCCCGGATCGCCAGGTGATGCAATGGCTGGACGAGCGGCGCATCGACGTCGGGTTTGTGGTGCTGGAACAGGAACGTTTCGACACGTTTGCCCTGTTCGAAGACCAGTTGGTGGCGCTGCTGCCTGCCGATCATCCGCTGGCATCTCGCCCGGCCATCACCCTGGAGGCGTTGTGCGACGACCCTTTTATCCTGACCGAGGCCGGCTCGGCGGAACTGGTGACGCGGGTGTTCAGTAGCGCGCGGTTGGTGCCGAAAGTGCGCTTTCGCTGCGCTCAGTTGTTAAGCACCCTTGAAGCGGTGAGCCGAGGCGACGGTGTGAGCCTGGTGGCCGAGGGTTCGTTGCCTCAAGTGGCGGCCCCACGCTACGTGGCGCGCCCTCTCGCCCCCGCCATCGCGCGCCCCATCGGCCTGGCGGTACTGGACCGGCGCCAGGCATCACCCGCGACCTTGGCCTTTATCGAATTGGCGCAGGATGTTCACAGCCGCTGCTCGTAATCGCGCGTAATGCCGTGGTCGTCTAGCAGGCTGAAACGCACGGTGGCCTGGCCCGTGGGTGTATCCCAAGCGGCATCGAGCGGTACAGCCTGCGTGGCATAAGGCGCGACCATGGGAGGCGTGTCGCTGCGATATTCGTGGCCGTCGACGCTCAGCGCCACGAGCGACAGCGTGACGTGGTAAGCACTCGGGTTGTGCACTTCCAGGCGTGAGGGATTGAGGCGCCAGCGCAAGCTGGGCTGATCGCCTTCGGGCCGTTGAGTCGTGCGCAGGAACACTTTGATGCGGGTGCGAAACGCCCATTGCAGGGCGTTGCCGGTTTGCGCTGCGGGCGAGGGCCGGATGCTCAACACATTGAGCCAATACACGGTTTCCGTCGCCAGTGCCGGCGGCGGTTGCACGGCAATGCGCAACGCGTGGCCCTTGCCGGGGTCGATCCGCAGCATCGGCGGCGTCACGGTGAACGGCACGTCGCTGTATTCCGGTGGCACTTGGGCATCCCCCGCATCGATCCAGGCCTGGACCAGGCGCGGACTGTCGGCCAGATTGGTCAAGGTGATGCTCACGTTGCGCTCGCTGGCCAGGTAGATGAGCCGGGTGCGGTCGAGCACGATGTCGGCCCCGGCGCTGCGGGCGACCAGGCAGGCCAGTAATCCGAGCATGCCGAGGCGGCTCACCGGTAACTCATCGTGAACGTCGCCAGGCCGTTGGCCGTCCCTGGGCGGATGAATGCTTCGGTCTGGATGTAGCGCGCGGTCAGTGGGATCTGGAACACGCCGTTGTCCGTGCTGCCGGCCAGCCATGGGTTGGGGTCGCCGTAGCTCAGCAATCGGCTGTTGTGGAGCAATTGCAAGGCCACCCCCGAAGCCGTCGAGCCCGCAGCCAGGGATAGGCGATCGCTGCGGTTCGCGGGGTTGCTCTGGTCTGTCAGGGTCACGCTGACGTCCAACGCCGCACCGGTGCCGCCACTGCAGTCCAGGCTGATGGTTTCCGTTGTGCTGCCGGCCACACTGCCAAGTCCGTCGAACTGGCGGATCGAGACTTCACCCAGGTGCATCGCCAGCGACGGTGTGGAGACCCTGCAGGTAGGTTGGCGCGGCGGCCCGATGCGGGCGTTGGCGATCTGAATGTCATGCATGCGATCGGACGTATAGACATTCAGGGACGCCAGCGTCTGGCCAGGCATAAGCCCGCCTTGGATATTGCCGGTGACGAAGAAAAACAGCCGCCCTCTTACGCCCCAGCTGGCAATACCTGGGTTTTCCCTGGAACGCAGGGTGGTTTGGCCACCCACGCCCAAATAGTCCCCACCATCCCGATCCTGCGCGACCATGCCGATCCCGACGCCCGTCACGCCGCTCTGGTACACCGGCATCCGCCAGTCCAGCGCGTTGAGCCAGTAGCCGATAAAGGGGCGGTTGCGGGTGAACGTCATGTACGACCAGTAATCGATCACGACGTTGGGATCGTAGGTGCAACGCATGGCGTCGGGAACATCAAAGGGATAGCCGTTGGGATCGCCCAACACTTCGCCCATTTGTGGGTTGGCGGGGACCTCGATAGGCGCAATCGACAACACGGTCGGCGCCCCCGGGTCACAGGTGGCAAACGCGCAGGCATCGCCGGCGATACTCAGACTCATCGCGGCGAACAGGCAGCGGCGCCGACTCATCGCGTCGTTACCCCGGGCACATCAGCACCCTGGACACACTCGGCGACCAGCACATCGGCACTGATCTGGCGTTGTGTCGACGTCGGTGTTGGCAGGCGATACGCGATGAAACAGCGATCTGCGGCCGCTTTTCCCCACACCACCGCCAGCGTGCCGCGCTCGGCAATCCCCCTGACAAATGCCTTGCTGGCCTGGCCGATCACGCCCACTTCACGGCCTTGCTCATCGAGGACTTGCGCGGCGAACGGCAGCGGTTTGCCGTTGGTTTGCTGCGCCCTAATAACCACTGCCCGCCCGCTGAGCGTCTCGAATGTGAGCCGCGTCACCGCGCCCGCAGTCGGCACCACGCGCTGTACCGACTCCTTGAGCTCCACATCCACGGCCATGCCTCGGGGGTCGATAGCGATGCTATTGCCATGGAACGCCCTGAGGGACGGCACCACACCGAAGCCGCGACGGTCGATGCGTACACCGCCGGCGCCGCCAAGCCTTGCACCTTGTGCATCGGGTGCCTGCACCAATGCAGAGGCTTCACCCATCCTCGGCCCCCAGGTGATGCCGTCGGCATGGGCAATCACGCCGCCTTCGGCACTGAACGAGAGTTGCGTGCCGTTCCGCGCCTGGGCATACCCACCGCGCAACTGTCCTACTCCCGTTCGCACAGTGGCGTAGGCATTGGCGATATTGAACGTTTCGCCCTCGGCACGGCTGCGGGTGCCGGACAGGCCGTAACTGGCCTCGCCGAACTCCCCCAGTAACCCCGAGATCCCTAACTGTTGCTGGCTGCCTCGGCGGTCGCCTCTGTCGCGGGACAATGTGGTGTTGATCGAGGGTGCATGAAGGCTACCGCCCAGGGGCATGGACAGCGTCAACATCAGGCGATTGTCCAAACGGCCACGCTGGCCGACGGAGCCGAAAAACACCTCGTCGCTGGACTCGCGGTCGGTCAATGCAAGGCGCGTGTCCTCAATCCTTGCGCGCTGGGCGGAAAGGTTCCATGACACGCCGCGCCACTGCGAACCGTAGCTGAGGGTGAACGAGGTCTGGCGCCCATCCTGCCTGCGCCAGAAATCCACCGAACTGCCATACAGGCTCAGGGTGCCCTGCCCCAATTCCTGGCTGATGGTGAGGTCCATACGGCTTTTTTGCCGGGCAAAGTCTTGGCTGCCCCGAGCATCACGGGCGCGTTCGCGAAGGTTCAGGGCATCGTTCAGGCCCAGGTAACCGCGCGTGGAATAACGGTACATGGCGAGAGTGAGGTGGGTACCACTGGCCGGCAGCGAATGGCTGTAGCCAATGCCCACGCTTCGGCCCGCCAGGTTCGGCTGCCTTGGCAAGCGGGTGTGCGACTGGCTGCCATCCAGGGAAAACGCGCCGAACGGTGTGCCCAGGGCAACCCCCAATTTTGTCAAGTGATGCCCCTCGGTAAACGAGCCGCCCCCGTACAACGTCAGGTAATTGCTCACACCCTGGGCCAACGACGCCTGGAATACCCGAGGGCTGCTATCCGTCTGGCCGTATTGGCGAACCTGCCCCAGGTTGAGGTTGAACGAGTGGGTATCCACCCGCAGCAACTGCGGGGCCACTGACCAGGGCACGATAAAGCTGCTGCGCCGCCCGTCTGCTTGCACCACGTTTACCGTCAGGTCACCGCCATAACCGGTGGCATACAGGTCGCCGATCACGAACGGTCCTGGCGCCACCGTGGTTTCATACACGATAAAGCCGTTCTGGCGGATGGTCACCGTGGCGATGCTTTCGGCGATCCCGTGGACCTGGGGTGCATAACCTTGCAGTGACTGCGCCCGCATGCGCTCATCCGTCGCCAAACTGAGACCGCGCAAGCGCACACCCTCCAGGACCTTCCCGCCGCTGAAGCTGTCGCCCAAGGTCAGCTGCGCTTGCCAGGGGGCGATGCTGCGCTGCAAGTAAGTCGCGGTGTGTTGATAGCGTTGCAGGCCCGTGCGTGAATTCCACGCCTGCGCACCCTGGTGACGCAAACGCCAACTGCCCAGGTTGATACCGCTGGTGAGTCCCAGATAGCGTCGGTCTGCGCCCTCGCCCGAGGTGCGCGTCGAGGCGCTGAACGTATAGTTGAGCAAGCCGGCGTCAATCCCATCGTCCCAATAGGCCGGGTCAACATACCCCCGGGCGCGGCGTTTGAGGCTGGCTTGGGGAATGCTGACGGACCACTCAAGCGCGCCGGCATCGATGCTGCTGGTCGCCAACGGCAGCCATTGCTCAAGGCTTGTGCAGGGCTGTTGCAGTGCAGGCGATGTGATGGAGGGCCGGCCCGGATCGACGCCCAGCAACGCCAGCAGCTCGAGGTCAACGCAAGGCTGGGCGTCGTTGGCAGCATCGCGGGCAACGAATTCGAGCGTGCGCCGCCCTTGACGCTGGCCGTTGACGACGATGTCCACGCGATGAATGCCAGGGCTCATAAGGTTATGGGTATTGAACCGGGAGATATCGACATTGGGCGCGACTTGACTGCTGAAGGCTTGCAAGTCAAAGGTCAGGGACGGCGCGCTGACGGTATCTGACGAGGTCAGCACTGCGCCGACCACACCACAGAACAGCCCTTGCCTGTTCATGTCAGAAGCGCAGCGCGGCACGCTGCGGCGTAGAAAAGGCGCCGTAATCATTGATGTACTTGAACTGCACCTGGGCATCGGCAGGAATCACCATGGGAGAAGCCTGACGCACGGCCAGTGTCAAACTGTCTCCGGGCGCGACCATTCCCGTTTCGCCGGCCAGCAATGTGGCGCCGGTACGGGAGCCCATCGCCAACGCGACTTCGTGAAAGGTCACGTGATACGCCGAGGGGTTGTCCACCCGCAATAGCGCGCCCTGCGGGCCGCGTTGCAGGCTCCAGCGCAATTGAGGAATAGCGTCGTCTAGCTTGCCCGGCAGTTGGGCCGGGCGAAAAAACACCTTGGTACGGATGCGGAAGGCGAAGCGCAGGTAGTTGCGCTCGCCCTCTGCCGCCGTACCGACATCATGCGGCTTGGGCGGGACCTCCAGGACGTTGAGCCAGAACAACGATTCGCGATCACCCGGCAGCGGCTCCCGGGTGTAGGCCAGGCGGATCACCTGCCCCTTGCCGGCATCGATGCGAAACACCGGCGGCGCCAGACTGAAGGGCACGTCACTGAGCTCAGGCGCCCGACCGCGATCCAGCCAGGCTTGTACCAGCCTGGGTGACTTGGGATCCTCGTTGCTGACCTGAATGCTGATTTCCCGGGACTTCTCAGGGTAGATGTGGCGTGTGCCACTGATGATCACTCCGCCGAAAGCCGGTAACGAAACCCACAGCACCAGCGCAATCAGGCCTGCCTCTACCCCTCTGCCAGCAATCATCGACAGGCCCTCCCGCTAACGGTGGCTCAATCAGGGAAATGTCACGGAATACTGGACACTGGTTTGCACCGGGCCAGGGGTCGCCGCCCCGTTGACCGCTATGTATTGAGCGGCGAATGGCAGCGTCGCAACGCCGCTGACCAAGGTGGCTACCGTGGAACTCGTCCCCAAGCCCAGGTGAATCTCCTTGTTTGCCAACAGGTCGACGATCTGTACTTCGACATTGGTAGCACCCGCTGCGGCGAGGTTGATCAGGTTGCCTGAAACCCGATTGACCGCCGGGCTGGAACTCTCAAACAGCACCGCCGCCGAACCTGCCGTACAGCTGGCATCCCCGATCTGGATGAAGAACGGCTTGCTGGCAGCGACCTGCCCGCTGGCCGCCAACGCCGACGTCTGGACTTTATCCAACGCGATAGAAAAATCTTTGCCAGGCCCCGGCGCTCCACCTGCCCCACCACTGATGACGCAGGTCGTGCCGGTGATTTCACCGGTAATGGTGATGGTGCCATCTGCCGCAAAAGTGGAACTGGCCAGTGCAACCAGTAGTGTCGCGAACCCGATGCTTTTCATGACTTGACCGTCCCTAAAGCAAAACCGACGGTTCGATGTTAGGTAACTATTCTGACGGTGCCTACTGACCGAACGGCTAGGTAGCGCAAGCTAATTTCGGCCCGGCCAACTATCATCGAATCAAGCTGATTTGCCCTCCGGCGTTTTTTCATACTGCAACAGGCCGTGCCCCCAATGCCCCTGACTCTGAACGGCCCGCGTAACCGCGCCAGTCGCTACCTGATCACCTCCCTCAGTGCCGTGTTGCCGATCGCCTTGGGCATGGTGATCCTGTACTGGCAAGCCGAACGCAGCCTCGAACAAAGCACCGCGCAAACCGCCCATGAAGCCGTGCGCCAATTCGACCTGATGCTCGACAACACCGCCCTCGCCGCCCAAGCCCTGCTGCCACTGGCGGGCCAGCCGTGTGACAGTGCTGCGCAACTGGCACTGCGCGAGCAGGTCACACGCCGGCCATTTGTGCGCGCAACCACCTTGTCCTGGCAGAAGAACATCTATTGCAGCTCGCTGTTTGGTGATGCTTACGCGTCGAAGGTCAACCCGGAGGACTACGTGGATGGCCGCCTGTGGCTGATGAATGGCAACCCGGTCACGCCCGATACCGCATTGCTGGTCTATCGGCTGGTCGAGGGCGATCAAGCGGCGTTTGCCTCGATTGATGGCTATCACTTGACCAACGCCTTGCGCCTGATCAGCCGCTACGCGCAGTTGGTCTTGCAAGTCGGCCCGCATTGGCTGGGGGCCGATGGCAAGGTGCGAGACACTGCCGTCCCGCAGTTTGCCGTAGCCCATCAACACTTGGCATCGACGCGCTATGACTACAGCGTGGAAGCCGGTATGCCGGCAGGCGAAGTGTGGCGTTACATGGAGGCCCGATATCCGGGTTTCTTCAGCCTGTTGGTGTTCTTCGGCATTTTGGCCGGCCTTCTCGCGCATTGGCTGCAAAAACGCTCTTCGGCGCCGACCCATGAGCTGCAACGGGCATTGGCCGCGAACGAGTTCATTCCCTATTACCAACCGGTCGTGCGTGGGGATACCCGCGAATGGGCGGGCTGCGAAGTGTTGATGCGCTGGCAACATCCGAAAGAAGGCCTCGTACGCCCGGATTTGTTTATTCCCCTGGCCGAGCATTCAGGCCTGATCGTCCCCATGACGCGCGCGTTGCTGCGCCAGACCGCCGTACAACTGGCGCCCCATGCCGGGCGCTTCTGCCCGGGGTTCCACATCGGCGTGAACATCACCGCGCGCCATTGCCAGGACTTGGAGCTGGTGCAAGATTGCCGTGAGTTTCTCGCCGCCTTCACGCCTGGCCAGGTCACGCTGGTGTTGGAATTGACCGAACGCGAATTGATCACGCCGACCGATATCACCCGCCAACTGTTCGATGCCTTGCACCAATTAGGGGTGTTGATCGCCATTGATGACTTCGGCACTGGCCATTCAAGCTTGGGTTACTTGCGCAACTTCAATGTCGATTACTTGAAAATCGATCAAAGTTTTGTCGCGATGATCGGCGTGGACGCACTCTCGCGGCATATTCTCGACAGCATCATAGAATTGTCCGGCAAGCTCGACCTAGGCATTGTTGCCGAGGGCGTGGAAACTGCGGAGCAGTGCGAGTACCTGGCGGCACAAGGCGTGGATTTCCTACAGGGCTATCTGTTCGGCCGGCCGTTACCCTGCGATGAGTTCACTGAGTCCCTGGCGCGCCATTGAATAGCCACGGACTAACATCATGAAATAATCTTATTTAGACAAAGACGTTATTTACTCCCGGCGGATTAACTACTACAATTTTTTCTGCCGGTGCAAAACGCGCAGAAAGGCCTCTTTTTTGAGCCGCCTTAAAGCTTTTGGCTTATAGCTTTGCCTGCAGTTGATATCAGCCAACTACATTATTGGAGTACAGATTTTGTCCAGACTCGCCGAATTTCGCGCAGCAGAAAAAGCCCTTCAAGAGCAGCTGGCCCAGCTGGAAACCTTGAAGAATGACGCTGGCTTGAAGAAAGAAATCGAATTTGAAGAAAAGCTTCAAGCGCTGATGAAAAGCTACGGCAAAAGCCTGCGTGACATCATCTCCATCCTCGACCCTAACCCAGGCAAGGCCGGTGCAGCTGTTGCCGCCGCCCCTAAACAGCGCCGCGCCCGTGTGGTCAAGGTTTACCACAACCCGCACACCGGTGAGCTGATCGAGACCAAAGGCGGCAACCACCGCGGCCTGAAAGCCTGGAAAGAACAGTACGGCGCTGCCACTGTAGATTCCTGGCTGCGCGGCTGATCAGAGCGCACTAAAAAAGAGCCCCGCACATGCGGGGCTTTTTTGCGGGTTCGATAACGAACTTAACTAACAGTTCACTTTGTTCAAAATCGACCAATGCAACACCTTCAAAGTTTCAGGCTATTGCGCACCGAAGTGACTTCCTCCTTGCTGGTCTCATAGGCTTGCGCCTGCCCGGCATAAGAAAAAACATACGCCTTATCCATATCAACTGCGCCAACCAATGTTTGCGAGAGCACGTGCCGCCCGTTCTCGGTAATCACACAAGTAGTTTCCAGCGCATCAAGGCGACTCAATGTCGTTGGGTGCATTTTGCTACACACACTTTGATAGCCGCCTTGGGCAAACTCTTTCTGGATGGATTTGCGCATTTCCAGCAACACACCTTGAAGATTAACTTTGTGCCCGGCTTCAATCGGCGTAGCGGTCAACTCCATGACCATCAAGGTCGTGCCATTTTCATCGTTCTTGATCGCGCGTTGGCGTGATACCACAGCAGGATTTGCCGGTGACTCGCCGTCCGGCACCACTTCCTCGACCTGCCAGCCACTGGGCCAATGAATTTCCGGGTCGGCCGCCAGCACCCACGGACTGGCCAGCAGCACACACACAGCGCTCAACAACGGTTTACGAAATTCGATCATTGCGAAAAACACCCAAGGTTCCAGCGCCAAAGTTTGAGCCCCGCCCCCATGAGCCGCAAGGCCGGCGTTACCTTTTTCATTTGGCGCACTGGCCGGCCCTTGCGTATCATGACCCGGCTGCACGGATGCTTGCCGCAAGCCAAGGGACCGCTTTGCCCCATTTTTTCTGGAGGGCCCATGAGCCTGCACGAACTGAACACTTTCCCGGGCGTCACCGCCCAACCAGACACCGCCACCTCGAACTTCGTGTTCAACCACACCATGTTGCGGGTCAAGGACATCACCAAATCGCTGGACTTCTATACCCGTGTTCTCGGTTTCTCCCTGGTGGAAAAACGCGATTTCCCGGAAGCAGAATTCAGCCTGTACTTCCTGGCGCTGGTGGACAAGTCCCAGATCCCGGCCGATGCAGCCGAGCGCACGCAGTGGATGAAGTCGATTCCCGGCATCCTGGAGTTGACCCACAACCACGGTACCGAAAACGACGCCGACTTTGCCTATCACAACGGCAACACCGACCCGCGCGGCTTTGGCCATATCTGCATTTCCGTGCCGGACATCGTGGCCGCCTGCGAGCGTTTCGAAGCCCTGGGCTGTGATTTCCAGAAGCGCCTGAGCGATGGCCGCATGAAGAGCCTGGCGTTCATCAAGGACCCGGATGCGTACTGGGTCGAGATTATCCAGCCAGCGCCCATGTAAGTATGTGGCGTGACGCGGAGCGTCACTGGATGCATTCCCACGCAAAGCGTGGGAACGAAAAAACCCCATGATCACTCATGGGGTTTTTCATTTCAGGCAGACAACTTATGAGGTGCGGATCAAGTGATCAAAAGCACTCAGGGAAGCCTTGGCGCCCTCGCCCACCGCAATCACGATCTGCTTGTACGGCACCGTGGTGACGTCACCGGCGGCAAATACGCCCGGCAATGAAGTCTCGCCACGGGCATCGACAATGATCTCGCCGCGAGGCGACAGCTCTACGGTGCCTTTGAGCCAGTCAGTGTTCGGCAACAGCCCGATCTGTACGAAGATGCCTTCCAGATCGACCGTCTTGAACTCACCGCTGTCGCGATCCTTGTACGCCAGGCCAGTGACTTTCTGGCCATCACCTTTGACTTCGCTGGTCAGCGCGCTGGTGATCACGTCAACGTTCGGCAGGCTGAACAGCTTGCGCTGCAACACAGCATCGGCGCGCAGCTTGCTGTCAAACTCCAGCAAGGTGACATGGCTGACAATGCCGGCCAGGTCGATGGCCGCTTCCACGCCGGAGTTACCGCCGCCGATCACCGCCACGCGCTTGCCTTTGAACAATGGGCCGTCGCAGTGCGGGCAGAAGCACACGCCCTTGGCCTTGTATTCCTGCTCGCCCGGCACGCCCATTTCGCGCCAGCGGGCGCCGGTGGCCAGAATTACGGTCTTGGACTTGAGGGTCGCACCGCTTTCGAAGCGAATTTCGTGCAGCTCGCCTGGGTTCTTCGCCGGCACCAGAGCGCTGGCGCGCTGCAGGTTCATGATGTCCACGTCGTATTGGCGCACGTGGGCCTCAAGGGCGCTGGCCAGTTTCGGCCCTTCGGTTTCCTGCACCGAGATGAAGTTCTCAATGGACATGGTGTCCAGCACTTGCCCGCCAAAACGCTCGGCGGCGACGCCAGTGCGGATGCCTTTACGCGCTGCGTAGATAGCGGCTGCCGAACCGGCTGGGCCACCACCGACGACGAGCACGTCAAACGCGTCTTTGGCGCTGATTTTCTCGGCGGCTTTTTCAATACCGCTGGTGTCGAGCTTGGCGAGGATTTCTTCCAGGCCCATGCGGCCCTGGCCGAAGTTCACACCGTTAAGGTAGACGCTGGGCACCGCCATCACCTGGCGCTCATCCACTTCTGCCTGGAACAGCGCGCCGTCGATGGCGACGTGGCGGATGTTCGGGTTGAGCACAGCCATCAGGTTCAGGGCCTGGACCACGTCCGGGCAGTTCTGGCAGGACAGCGAGAAGTACGTCTCGAAGCTGAACTCGCCTTTCAGGGCGCGGATCTGTTCAATTACTTCGACACTGGCCTTCGACGGGTGGCCACCGACTTGCAGCAGGGCCAACACCAGCGAAGTGAATTCATGGCCCATCGGGATGCCGGCAAAACGCAGGCTGATCTCGGCACCCGGGCGGTTGATGGAGAACGATGGCTTGCGCGCATCATTGCCATCGGTTTTCAGGGTAATCAGCGTGGTGAGGCTGACAACGTCCTGCAAAAGGGCAAGCATTTCCTGGGATTTCGCGCCGTCATCGAGGGAGGCGACGATCTCGATCGGCTGGGTGACCCGTTCCAGGTATGACTTCAACTGAGCTTTAAGATTGGCGTCCAACATACGGGCGATTCCTTTAATTCTGGGTAAAAAAAACGCCCGAGCGAATATCGCCCGGGCGTTTTTGAGGGCGGATGCAGCTTACTTAAGGTGCGGTGTATTCCGCCCTGAGGTGCTTCACAGACTTAGATCTTGCCAACCAGGTCCAGGGACGGAGCCAGGGTAGCCTCGCCTTCTTTCCACTTGGCTGGGCACACTTCGCCTGGGTGGGCAGCAACGTACTGAGCGGCCTTGATTTTGCGCAGCAGCTCGGAAGCGTCACGACCAACACCGCCGTCGTTCAATTCAACGATCTTGATCTGACCTTCTGGGTTGATCACGAACGTACCGCGATCTGCCAGGCCAGCTTCTTCGATCAGCACGTCGAAGTTGCGAGAGATGGTCAGGGTTGGGTCGCCGATCATGGTGTACTGGATTTTGCCGATGGCTGGCGAAGTGTTGTGCCAGGCCGCGTGGGCAAAGTGGGTGTCGGTGGAAACGCTGTAGATTTCGACGCCCAGTTTCTGGAATTCGGCGTAGTTGTCAGCCAGGTCTTCCAGCTCGGTTGGGCAAACGAAGGTGAAGTCGGCTGGGTAGAAGAACACCACGGACCACTTGCCTTTCAGGTCAGCGTCAGACACATCTACGAAGTTGCCGTTTTTGTAGGCGGTAGCTTTGAACGGTTTTACTTGGCTGTTGATGATAGGCATCGTTGATTCTCCGTCAGGTTTTGTAGAAGGGCTTAACAAGTTGATGGGATGAATCCTACTCACTCTCTACGCCGATGGCTCATTGGCAAACCTGATGCTCGCGATTGGTTTTCTCTATCAGGTGACAGTATTAATAGAAGAAATCTTAAAGCAGCGGCTGCGTCGCCAAGGTCATGCCGAGAAAGGGCGTCGCTTCAACATAGCGCATGGCCGATTTCATGTCGCTCCAGCCGACGTAACTCATCAACGACTTGAGATCCCAGCCGCTGCGATGGGCCCAGGTTGCAAAGCCCCGGCGCAGCGAGTGGCTGGTGTAGAGGTCGGCGGCGATGCCGGCGCGCTCCAGCGCCTGGCGCAACAGCGGGATCACGCTGTTGGGGTGCAGCCCCTCCTCCCCCATGTTGCCCCAGCGATCAATCCCACGGAACACCGGGCCGCGCACCAACGCCGAGGCGCTGAGCCATTCGCTGTAGGCCTGCACTGGACACAGGCGCAGCAGCGCAGGGGTCTGGTAGGTCTTGCCGAGATTGTCGCGGTCGCTTTTGCTGCGCGGCAGATACAGGCTGATGCCGGCGCCGGGGGTGGCTTGCACATGCTCGATCTGCAGGCGGCACAACTCATCGCTGCGAAAGCCGCGCCAGAAGCCCAGCAGGATCAACGCCGTGTCGCGCTTTGCACGCAGCAAGCGCGGCTGGTCATGGGTTTGGGCAGCCGCTTGCGCTTCCGTCGCCAGCGACGCCACCACCTGCTCCAGATGCTGGAGTTGCAATGGCTCGGCTTGTTTCTCCTGTGCCGGGTGCACGGCACGTATTCCTTTGAGCACCTTGCGCACTACCGGCGCTTTCGTCGGGTCGGGAAAGCCTTGGCTGGTGTGCCACTGCGCCAACGCCGAGAGGCGCAGCTTCAAGGTGTTGACGGCTAGCAGGCCAGCATGGGCCACGAGGTAACGCGCCACGCTGTCGCTGGTGGCCGGCAGGAAGCCACCCCAACTCACTTCGAAGTGCTCGATGGCCGCGCGGTAACTGCGCCGCGTGTTGTCGCGGGTGGCGGCATTGAGATAACGGTCCAGATCGCTCATGGGAGGCCTATTCGTACTGCTTGCGGGTGTTCACGCGGTTAAACTGTCAATCACGCGGGATAATACGCCAATATCACATCTGTTAAATCATGAATTTTAACGAGAATCTATTCATGATATGGTACGTATCTACATACTACGTACCACAGTACTAAATCGACGGAGACCCCATGGCACGTGGCGGCATAAACAAAGCAGTCGTTCAAACGGCACGTTTGGCGATCCTCGCTCGCGGCGAGAACCCAAGCATCGATGCCGTACGCATCGAGATGGGCAATACCGGCTCAAAGACTACAATTCACCGCTATTTGAAGGAGTTGGACGACAGCGAATCGCGCCTCACCATCACCCAGGCACCGCTCGACGATGAGCTGGGTGAGTTGGTCGCGCGACTGGCGCAACGCCTGAAAGAGAAAGCCCAAGAGCCCATCGACCAGGCTCTGGCGCAATTCGAACAGCAGAAAACCGCCCTGCTCGCCCAGATAGAAACCCTGGAAGCAGCCCACGGCCAGCTCAAGCAGCAATTTGATATCCAGGCCGCCGCCCTGGTCGAAGAAAGCGCCGCCCTGCAAACCGCCAGCACCAGCCTGCAGACCGAGCAAACCCGTAACGCCGGCCTCAGCCAGGCCTGCAGCGATTACGAGCTGCGCATCAATGACAAGGACGAACAGATCCGTTCGCTGGAAGACAAACACCTGCACGCCCGCGACGCCCTGGAGCATTACCGCAATGCCATCAAGGAGCAGCGTGAGCAGGAACAGCGTCGCCATGAAGGCCAGTTGCAACAGGTGCAGGCTGAGCTACGCCAGGCGCAGCAGAGCGCCATGGTGCGTCAGGATGAAATCACCCAGCTGCACCGCGACAACGAGCGGCTGCTGATTGAGCACCGGGTCACAGCCAAGGAGCTGGCGACCGCGCAGGAGCAGGCCCGCAAGGACCAAGCCCAGCAGGCCAAGTTGAACGAACAGGTGAGCCAGATAGACGGCGAACGCAGCCTGATTCAGGAGCGCTTGCGCGTGGCCGTGCTGGAGTGCCAGTCCCGCCAGGAGGCGCTGACAGAACACCAGCAGGTGAACAAGACGCTGGAACTGGACCTCATCAAGGCCCAGGCCAGCATCGAGGCATTGCGCCTGGCCGCCGTCGTTGCAACGGCACCAGAGGCAACGCCAGACGCCTGATCAGCCCGCCACAGGCGTGCGCATGGTGACGAACTCTTCCGCCGCCGTAGGATGCACGCCGATGGTTTCATCGAAATGCCGCTTGGTCGCGCCCGCCTTGAGTGCGATCGCCAAGCCCTGGACGATTTCGCCGGCATCCGGGCCGACCATGTGGCAACCCAACACCTTGTCGGTGTCGGCATCCACTACCAGCTTCATCAAGGTTTTTTCCTGGCATTCGGTCAGGGTCAACTTCATCGGCCGGAAACGGCTTTCGAAGACCTGCACCGTGTGCCCCTTCTCCTTCGCCTCTTCTTCCGTCAGCCCTACGGTGCCGATGTTCGGCAGGCTGAACACCGCCGTCGGAATCATCGCGTAGTCCACCGGACGATATTGCTCAGGCTTGAACAAGCGGCGCGCCACCGCCATGCCCTCGGCCAGGGCAACCGGCGTGAGTTGCACGCGACCGATCACATCACCAATGGCGAGGATCGACGATTCGGCCGTCTGGTAAAGGTCGTCCACTTCGACAAAACCACGCTTGTCGAGTTTGACCCCAGTGTTTTCCAGGCCCAGGTTGTCCAGCATCGGGCGCCGGCCAGTGGCGTAGAACACACAATCCGCCTCCAGCACTCGACCGTCTTTCAAGGTTGCTTTCAGGCTGCCATCGGCTTGCTTGTCGATGCGTTCGATATCGGCATTGAACTGCAAATCCAGACCGCGCTTGGTCAGCTCTTCCTTGAGATGGGTGCGCACCGCGCCATCGAAGCCGCGCAGGAACAGGTCGCCGCGATACAACAACGATGTTTTCGCACCCAGGCCATGGAAAATTCCTGCGAACTCAACAGCAATGTAGCCGCCACCCACTACCAGCACGCGCTTGGGCAGCTCCTTGAGGAAAAACGCCTCATTGGAACCGATAGCATGCTCGCGCCCCGGAATCTCCGGGATCTGCGGCCAGCCACCCGTGGCGATGAGGATATGTTTGGCGGTAAAGCGCTCGCCATTGATTTCCACCTGGTGCGCATCAACCAGGCGCGCATGGCCTTCGTGGAGGGTCACACCACTGTTGACCAGCAGGTTGCGATAAATGCCGTTGAGGCGATTGATCTCGCGATCCTTGTTGGCAATCAGGGTCGCCCAATCAAAATTCGCCTCCCCCAGCGACCAGCCGAAACCGCTGGCTTGCTCGAAGTCTTCGGCAAAGTGCGCGCCGTACACCAGGAGTTTTTTCGGCACGCAGCCGACGTTGACGCAGGTGCCGCCCAGGTAGCGGCTTTCAGCCACAGCCACCTTGGCACCAAACCCTGCAGCAAAACGCGCTGCGCGAACACCGCCGGAACCGGCGCCAATTACATATAAGTCAAAATCGTAGGCCATTTCACTCTCCTCGGCAGGACATCAGCATACCGACTTACAGGGTCCTGAAAAACGAAAAAGCCACCCGAAGGTGGCTTTCGCTTAAAACCGGTTTGGCTACCAGTGAATCAGTAAGCCTTGCCAGTCTTGTAGAAGTGCTCGTAGCAGAAGTTGGTTGCTTCGATGTAGCCTTCAGCGCCACCGCAGTCGAAACGACGGCCTTTGAACTTGTAGGCAATCACGCAACCATCTTTGGCTTGCTTGAGCAAGGCGTCGGTGATCTGGATCTCGCCGCCCTTGCCTGGCTCGGTTTCTTCGATCAGCTTGAAGATGTCCGGGGTCAGGATGTAACGGCCGATGATCGCCAGGTTCGATGGGGCATCTTCCGGCGCCGGTTTTTCAACCATGTCACGGACGCGGATCAGGCCATCACCAATGTCGTCGCCGGCGATGACGCCGTACTTGTTGGTTTCTTGAGGATCAACCTCTTGAACCGCAACGATGGTGCAACGGTATTTCTGGTACAGCTTGACCATCTGGGTCAGCACGCCGTCACCTTCCAGGTTGACGCACAAGTCGTCCGCCAGTACCACGGCGAACGGTTCGTCACCGATCAGCGGGCGGCCGGTGAGGATTGCGTGGCCAAGGCCTTTCATCTGGGTTTGACGGGTGTAGGAGAACGAGCACTCGTCCAGCAGCTTGCGGATACCAACCAGGTATTTTTCCTTGTCGGTGCCCTTGATCTGGTTTTCCAGCTCGTAGCTGATGTCGAAGTGGTCTTCCAGGGCGCGCTTGCCGCGACCGGTCACGATGGAGATTTCGTTCAGGCCGGCATCCAGTGCCTCTTCGACGCCGTACTGAATCAGTGGCTTGTTCACCACCGGCAGCATCTCTTTAGGCATGGCTTTGGTCGCTGGCAGGAAGCGAGTGCCGTAACCGGCTGCTGGGAACAAGCATTTCTTGATCATATAAGTCCTTACAAAGGGCTGTGCGTACGGAATTCGGCGCAGTCTAATCAGGCCGCAGTCACCTTACAATGGGTCCTGCTGGCGTTGCGATGTCAACATAGAGAAAAAATGTCGGTGTAAGTTCCGCTTATCTTACAGACAGCGTCGTCACCGGCAGGGCAAAAAAAGGCCAGCCCTCACTGTTTTAAAGGGCTGCAACCTTTTTAGCACGCTTTTCGCGGTTGTACATTGGATTGGAATAACTTGCGCGGGGCCGCGACATTTGGCGCTATCATGACAGCCTTGAACCCGACCACGAGATGCTCAATAGATGTCAGAACCAAAAGGCGTAAACGGCTACCTGATCACCAAGCGTGCGGACGGTTGGCACCTGATCAACTTCCACGGCGACAGCGTTGCCGGTGCTTTTGCGACCGAAAGCCAAGCGGCGGCGGTTGCTGAAGTGTTTGTGGATGAAGCCGGCCACGCATCGAGCAAGCGTCCCAAAGGCAAGTAAGCCTCGGCGCCTTGCGCAAAAGCCCCGGTTTACGGGGCTTTTTTGTGTTTGCCTGTACCTTGGTGGCAGTTCGCTATAGTCTTGCGCAGACGCTCAACGAGCGTTTCGACGCGCCCTCCAACACCCTCTACGACGACCTACCCATGAACAAAATTCTGGCACTGACTGCGGTACTGGCGCTTGCCGGGTGCACCACCACCTCTGACGTCTATCTGAAAAACGGCGAGCAAGGCCTGACCGTCGATTGCTCGGGCGAGGCCAACTCGTGGGCCAGTTGCTACGAAAAAGCTGATGCGTCCTGCGCAGGCACCGGTTACCGCATCGTCGGCACCGAGGGCACGCCGGCCCTGAGTGAGGGCGACAAGACTCTGGGCAAGGACGTCGGCAATTACAAAAGCCGCAGCGTGGTGGTGGTCTGCAAGTAGCCCTTTGGGTTACAGGTGGACTTCAGCGAACTTGATCCCCAGCCCGCGCAGGGTCTCGGTCAGCGCATCAAGGCTGGCGAAGGATTCGACCTCATCCTGATCGTCCACCAGGAAAAAACTGCGTCCGCCGCTTTTCTTGAAAAAGACGATCCATTCGCCGAGGTCGGCGGGATTCTGGATCACGTGGGTGGCCGAGATCTGGCCCTCGGCATGGCGCGCTTTGACGTGTTCACGTTTCATATCTGATATTCCGCAACGGCATCAGCCGGAAATGCAATCTTCCCCAGCCTTTTTCACATCACCCGGACGGATCGGCACATTGGACATGCTCTCGTAGAGCTTGATGCTGCTGCCGCTGGAACGTTCTTCGATTTCGAAAATGGCCGAAGGATCGGCAGAAAACTTCTGCGGAACAATCACCTGTACGCCGTCCTTGTGTGGCTCAATCTGCGACGGGCGACGCGTAGCCGACAGCTTGTGGACCACACAGGCGGCATATTCCTGCGGCTTCTTGCCAGAAATGACAGCCAACGTGGGAGGGGTCTGCTTGATATCGGCAACCGAGGCACACCCACCTAGCGCCACGGCCAGAACCAACACACTCCACTTCATACAAAACCTCCGATAAAGATCCTACGACAGCGAGGATGGTAAATTTCTCCCGCCAACGTAGGATTTATCCCTGATAACTCGGTAAATAACTGTTTTAAATTGTCGATGTCATCGACAACGGCACGATAATAAAAGCGCTGGGGCTGATAAACTCCATCTTAACCTACGTATCGTTCTGATTTTTCAGAAAAAGCCCTTCTGGAGACACCCCATGAAATTCATCCACCAGCGCGAGCACCTCAACGAGGGGGACATTGTCGTCATCGAATGCTCGCAGACTTGTAATATTCGTCTGATGAGCGATGCGAACTTTCGCAGCTTCAAAAATGGCGGCCGCCACACCTACCACGGCGGCGCATTCGACAAGTTTCCCGCCAAGATCACCGCGCCAAGCACCGGTTTTTGGAACATTACCTTGGACGTGGTCACCCGCCGTGCGATCAGCGTGACGCGCAAACCCGCACTGTCCCACAAGATTCGTATCGTTCGTCGCACCAGCACCAAGCTGAGCTGATTCGGACTCGCCACAGGAAATAAGCAGTGACTACCACCAAATACGTGATCAAGTACAAACTCAACGGCGAACGCCGCTTCGAGTTCGCCCAACTGCACAGCAACAGCGTGGAAGAAGCCAAGCAAGCCCTGGCCAAAATCCACGATGCCAGTGATGAAATCACCGACATCACTGTGAGCAAGGCGCTGTAAGCCCATGCCCGCCCCCACCGCCGACCTGTTCGCCGATGACGCCCTGCAACAACCCGCAGGGCGTGAACAAATCGGCGACGAGTCCTACGTGCTAAGGGGTTATGCCCTGCCCTGGATCGAACGTCTTCTGCCAGCGCTGCGCCAGGTGTTGGCGCAATCACCGTTTCGGCAGATGGTCACCCCAGGCGGTTTTACGATGTCGGCGGCGTTGAGCAGCTGCGGTGAGCTGGGCTGGACCACCGACGCCCACGGCTACCGCTACTCCCCACTCGACCCGCGCAGCCAGCTGCCGTGGCCGGCCATGCCTGCCGCGTTGCGCAAATTAGCGGTGCAGGCAGCGGCAGACGCCGGTTTCATCGACTTCGCACCCGACGCCTGCCTGATCAACCGCTACGTGCCCGGCGCCAAGATGTCCCTGCATCAGGACAAGAACGAACGCCGCTACACCGCACCGGTGGTGTCAGTGTCCCTCGGCTTGCCGGCGATTTTTCTGTTTGGTGGCCCCGAGCGCAGTGACCGGACGCAAAAAGTTTCGCTGTTCCATGGCGACGTCGTGGTCTGGGGCGGCGTCGATCGCCTGCGCTTTCACGGCGTGATGCCAATTCAGGAAGGCCTGCACCCGATCATGGGCCCGCAACGCATCAACCTGACGTTTCGCACCGCCGGCTGATTTGACCGCAAGCTTCGGAGTGCCAGGCCACCGATGCACGGTTAATCTGCGCAAGACCCGTCAAGAGTGCCGCCCATGAATACCGAACAAGATCCGCGCTGGGCTGCCATCGTCGCCCGCGACCCCAAGGCCGATGAATTATTTGTCTATGGCGTAAAAACCACCGGCGTGTATTGCCGCCCCAGTAGCGCCTCGCGGTTGCCACGCCCGGAAAATATTCAGTTCTTCGACACCCCGGCACAAGCCGAAGCCGCTGGTTACCGCGCAAGCAAACGTGCGAGCGGTGACCAGACCCAATTGGCCGCCCATCATGGGCAACTGGTCGCCGAGGCGTGTCGCCACATCGAACAGGCCGACAGCCCGCCCAGCCTCAACACGCTCGCCCTGCGCGCGGGGCTCAGCCCTTTTCACTTTCACCGAGTGTTCAAAGCCGTCACCGGGCTGACGCCCAAGGGCTACGCCAGTGCCCAGCGCACCCGTAAAGTACGTGAGGGGCTCAAGGGCCGGCATTCGGTCACCGATGCGCTGTATGAGGCAGGCTTCAATTCCAACAGCCGCTTTTATGAGGCGGCCGATCAGTTGCTCGGCATGAAACCCAGCGATTACAAGGCCGGTGGCACCAACAGCGAGATCCTGTTCGCAGTTGGCCAATGTTCATTGGGGGCGATTCTGGTGGCGCAAAGCAGCCGTGGCGTGTGCGCCATTTTACTAGGGGATGACCCGGACACGCTGGTACGCGACCTGCAGGATCAGTTCCCCAAGGCCAACCTGGTGGGCGCAGATCGCCGCTTCGAACAAACGGTCGCGCAAGTCGTGGGCTTCATCGAGGCGCCCGCCCTCGGGCTGGACCTGCCACTGGATCTACGTGGCACCGCCTTTCAGCAACGGGTGTGGCAAGCCCTGCGCGACATCCCGCTGGGCAGCACCGCCAGTTATGCGCAGATCGCCGAGCGTATCGGCGCACCCAAATCATTCCGCGCAGTGGCCCAGGCGTGCGGGGCCAACAGTCTGGCAGTGGCGATCCCTTGCCATCGCGTGGTGCGCAGCAATGGCGAGCTGTCGGGCTATCGCTGGGGCGTGGAGCGCAAGCGGCGCTTACTGGCTCGCGAAAGTGACAGCTGACCCGCACGAAAATGCGCCCGCGTCCAGTGAATAAAACAGAGTGGCCGGCGACCATGGGCCCTGCTAAAACAGCGAAAAATCTTACTAACGCTGGAGACGCATCCCATGAGCACCTGGCCAGACACCCGCCTGATTGATCTGCTGGGCATCGACACGCCGATCATCCAGGCCCCCATGGCGGTCGGTACCACCACGGCCATGGTCATCGCCGCCAATAACGCGGGCGCACTGGGCTCGCTGCCGGCGGCGGCGCTCAGCCTCGCACAACTGCGTGAAGCCCTCAGCACGATTCGCCAGGCCAGCACGCGGCCGATCAACGTCAACTTCTTCTGCCACCAGCCGCCCGAGCCCGATGCCGCACGCGATCAGAAATGGAAAGAGTTGCTGAAACCTTATTACCTCGAATTGGGTGCGGATTTTGACGCGCCGACGCCCGTCTCCAATCGCGAACCGTTTAACGACGCCGCCTGCCAGGTGGTAGAAGAGTTCCGTCCCGAAGTGGTGAGCTTTCACTTTGGCCTGCCGGAAAAAGCCCTGCTGGATCGAGTAAAAGCCACTGGCGCCAAGGTGCTGTCCTCGGCCACCACCGTGGAAGAAGCGATCTGGCTGGAACAACACGGCTGTGACGCAATCATCGCCATGGGCAGTGAAGCCGGTGGGCATCGTGGCTTGTTTCTGAGCGATGACCTCAACACCCAGATCGGCCTGTTCGCCCTGCTGCCGCAAATCGTCGACGCCGTTAGCGTGCCGGTGATCGCCGCCGGAGGCATCGGTGATGCACGGGGGATTGTCGCGGCCTTCGCCCTGGGCGCCTCGGCGGTGCAGATTGGCACCGCGTACCTGTTCACCCCGGAAGCCAATGTCACGCCGTCCCATCACCATGCCTTGCGCCATGCCCAGGCCAGCGAAACCGCGTTGACCAACCTGTTCACCGGCCGCCCGGCACGGGGCATTGTCAATCGGGTCATGCGTGAATTGGGCGCGATCAACCCGGCAGCGCCGGCATTTCCTACCTCCGGCGGCGCGCTGATTCCACTCAAGGCCAAGGACGAAGCAGGTTTCAGCAACCTGTGGTCGGGCCAGGCGTTGCGCCTGGGCAAAGACATTTCCACCTATGACCTGACACGCGAATTGGCCTCACAGGCGCTGGCCAAACTTACGAAAAACTGACACCTGGGGCAACTTGGCACTGTACCGGCAATGGCTAACCGCTATATATTCCCGTAAATAGCGGTAACGCCTTCTACCTATAACAAGCCGTACACCCTCAGGAGCTGCTCTATGAAGATTCGTGTTTCACGCCTGGCCGCGTTGGTCGCTGCCCTTGCCTTCGGTTCGGCCCACGCCGATGAAGTGCAAGTCGCTGTCGCGGCCAACTTCACCGCACCGATCCAGGCGATTGCCGCCGACTTCGAAAAAGACACCGGTCACAAACTGGTCGCCGCGTACGGCGCCACCGGCCAGTTCTATACGCAGATCAAGAACGGCGCGCCGTTCGAAGTGTTCCTTGCCGCCGATGACACCACCCCGCAAAAACTGGAAAGCGAAGGCGACACCGTCAAAGGCTCGCGCTTCACCTATGCGGTGGGCACCCTGGCGCTGTGGTCGGCAAAAGAAGGTTATGTCGATGCCAAGGGCGAAGTGTTGAAGAAGAACGACTTCAAACACCTGTCCATCGCCAACCCGAAAGCCGCGCCCTACGGCCTGGCCGCCACCCAAGTGCTGGCACGGGAAGGCTTGACCGACAAGGTCAAGGACAAGCTGGTTGAAGGCCAGAACATCACCCAGGCCTATCAATTCGTGTCCACCGGCAACGCCGAGTTGGGCTTCGTGGCCTTGTCGCAGATCTATAAAGACGGCAAAGTCACCAGCGGTTCGGCGTGGATCGTCCCGTCGTCCATGCATGACCCGATCAAGCAGGACGCGGTAATCCTCAACAAGGGCAAGGACAGCGCCGCTGCCAAGGCCTTGATTGAATACCTGAAAGGGCCAAAAGCCGCGGCCGTTATCAAGTCCTACGGTTACGAGCTCTAAATGCCGCTATCGAGTGCCGATTTTTCCGCTATCTGGTTGACCATCAAGCTGGCGTCACTGACCACCGTGATCCTGCTGGTCATCGGCACTCCGATTGCCCTGTGGCTGTCACGCACCCGTTCGTGGTGGCGCGGCCCCATTGGCGCGGTCGTCGCCTTGCCGTTGGTGTTGCCACCGACGGTGATCGGTTTTTACCTGCTGTTGACCATGGGTCCCAATGGCTACTTCGGCCAGTTCACCCAATGGCTGGGCCTGGGCACCCTCACCTTCAGCTTCGCCGGGCTGGTGATCGGCTCGGTGATCTATTCCATGCCGTTTGTGGTGCAGCCGTTGCAAAATGCCTTCTCCGCCATCGGCACGCGCCCCCTGGAAGTGGCGGCGACGTTGCGCGCCAATCCCTGGGACACGTTTTTCACGGTGATCCTGCCCCTCGCCCGTCCGGGGTTTATCACCGCATCGATTCTCGGCTTCGCCCACACCGTCGGTGAGTTCGGCGTGGTGTTGATGATCGGCGGCAATATCCCCGACAAGACCCGCGTGGTCTCGGTGCAGATCTACGACCACGTCGAAGCCATGGAATATGCCCAGGCCCATTGGCTGGCGGGCTCCATGGTGGTGTTCGCGTTCCTCGTGTTGCTGGCGCTCTACTCCAGCCGTAAAACCAAGATGGGCTGGAGCTGACCGCGATGATTGATGTACGCCTGCAACTCGATTACTCAGGATTTGCCCTTGATGTGGACCTGCAACTGCCGGGTCGCGGGGTGACCGCTTTGTACGGCCACTCGGGCTCCGGCAAAACCACCTGCTTGCGCTGCATCGCCGGGCTGGAACGGGCCGAGCAAGGTTTTGTGCAGATCAACGACGAGGTCTGGCAAGACAGCGCAAAGGGCCTGTTCGTCCCCCCGCACAAGCGCGCGCTGGGTTATGTGTTTCAAGAGGCGAGCCTGTTCCCGCATTTGTCGGTGCGCGCCAATCTGGAGTTCGGCCTCAAGCGCATTGCCCGCCAACAGCGCCGCGTGGACATGGCCCAAGCCACCGAACTGCTGGGGATCGGCCACTTGCTCGATCGTCACCCGCAACACTTGTCGGGCGGTGAACGGCAACGCGTCGGCATCGCCCGCGCACTGCTCACCAGCCCGCAGTTGTTGTTGATGGATGAACCACTGGCGGCCCTCGACAGCAAGCGCAAGGGCGAGATCCTGCCGTACCTCGAACGCCTGCACGATGAACTGGATATCCCCGTGCTGTACGTCAGCCATGCCCAGGACGAAGTGGCGCGCCTGGCCGATCACATCGTCCTGCTCAATGACGGCAAGGCCCTGGCCAGCGGCCCCATCGGCGAAACCCTGGCGCGGCTGGACCTGCCGATGGCCTCCGGTGACGACGCCGGCGTGGTGATCAATGGCACAGTCAGTGCCTACGACGAACACTATCAATTGCTGACCCTGCAACTGCCCGCCAGTGCCTTGCACATGCGCGTGGCCCATGCGCCGCTGGCGGTGGGCAAGGCGTTACGGGTCAAGGTGCAGGCACGGGACGTGAGCCTCAGCCTGCAGGCGGAGGAACACAGCAGCATCCTCAATCGCTTGCCGGTGACGGTTACCCAGGAGTTGGGCGCCGACAACAATGCCCACGTCCTCGTGCGCCTGGATGCGGCCGGCACACCGCTGTTGGCGCGTATCACACGGTTCTCCCGCGATCAGTTGCAACTGCACCCCGGCCAGGCGCTGTGGGCGCAGATCAAGGCGGTGGCCGTCCTCGCCTAAACAAGCTTTTTGGCACGACGGCGCAGGGCTGCGGTCAATCAGGCATACCGGCCTGATTGTTGCCAAGGAACTTCGCCATGCCTGACGCCACGCTGCCCCGCGACCTGCACTACGTTGACGACACCCAGCCCGGCATTCGCCGCAAGACCCTGCGTGGCAAATTCCAGTACTTCGACGCCAAGGGCGTGCGGATCAAGGATGCGGCTGAAATCCAGCGCCTGAACGCCCTGGCGGTACCACCGGCCTACACCGATGTGTGGATCTGCGCCGACCCGCGCGGCCATCTGCAAGCCACCGGCCGCGATGCCCGTGGGCGCAAGCAGTACCGCTATCACCCGCGCTGGCGTGAGGTACGCGACAGCGACAAGTACTCGCGTCTCCAGGCGTTTGGCAAAGCGCTGCCAAAACTGCGCAAGCAACTTGAAGCTCAGATCGCCGAGCCTGGTTTCACCCGGGAGAAGGTCCTCGCGACCGTGGTGATGCTGCTCGATGCCACCCTGATCCGCGTCGGCAACAGCCAGTACGCGCGTGAGAACAAGTCCTATGGGCTGACCACCCTGCGCAACCGGCATGTCGACATCAAGGGCAGCGAGATCCAGTTCCAGTTCCGTGGCAAGAGTGGCGTGGAGCACCAGGTCAGCGTCCGGGACCGGCGACTGGCAACGGTGGTCAAGCGCTGCCTGGAGCTGCCGGGGCAAGACCTGTTCCAATACCTCGACGCGGACGGCGAACGGCACACCGTCAGTTCCCATGACGTCAACGCCTACCTGCACAGCCTCACCGGCGCCGACTTCACCGCCAAGGACTACCGCACCTGGGCCGGGACAGCCCTGGCGCTGGCGGTCTTGCGCGAACTGGAGTGGCAGCCTGAATCCGACGCCAAGCGCCATATCGTGGCGACGGTCAAGGACGTTGCCAAGCAACTGGGCAACACCCCGGCGGTGTGCCGCAAGTGTTACATCCACCCAGCCGTATTGGAGCATTTCAGCCTCGGGCAACTGTCCAAATTGCCCAAGCCGCGAGTGCGCAAGGGGCTCAAGGCGGAAGAGGTGGCGCTGGCGATGTTTTTGGAAAAATTGGCAGCGGGCTTGCCGAAAACAGCCAAGCAGGGTTAGCCTTTGCGTCCCTTCCGTGTATCAGGACGACCGCCGACGTGAACATCTAAGCCTTCCAAAATGTATCTGCAACAAGCCGCCCGGCGCGCTTGTTGGCCTGTTCGACATTTTCTTGGAGGTGCTGATGACTGACGTCAACCGGCTGCCCGTATTAGCTTCCCTGCAACACCTGGGCTTTCAGTTCGCCAATGGCGAAACGTTACTGCAAGACCTGAACCTGACCATCGATCACACGCCCACCGGCATCGTCGGGCGCAACGGCCGAGGCAAAAGCATCCTCGCCAAATTGATCGCCGGGCGCCTACCGCCCTCCTCCGGCACCCTGAGGCATTCCGCCAGCGTGGCTTACGTGCCGCAAAGCGTGGACGTTGCCGCCGGCGAAACCGTCGCCCATCTCACCGGCACAGCCCCGGCCTTGGCTGCCCTTGAACGAATGACCAGCGGCACGGCGCAACTGCAAGATCTAGAACTGATCGACGACCGCTGGGACCTCGGCGAACGCCTGCGCCACGCGCTGGATAACGCTGGCCTGGAACACCTGGGGCCTGACAGCCTGGCCGATCAACTCAGCGGCGGCCAATTGGCGCGGGTGGCGGTGATCGGCGCGCTGCTGGCTGCACCACATTTGTTGGTCCTCGATGAACCGACCAACCACCTCGACCGCAGCGGCCGCGAGTGGCTGTTGCACCGATTGGCTGATTGGCGCGGCGGCCTAGTGGTGGTCAGCCACGACCGGCAACTGCTCAACACCCTGGGGCGCATCATCGAACTCTCACCCCTTGGCGCCAAGGTCTACGGCGGCAATTACGATGCCTACCGCCAGCAGCGTGACGCCGAACAGCATGCGGCAGTCGCGGCCCTGGAACACGCACGCCTGACCCGCAGCCGCGAACGACAGCGCCTGCAAACAGACCATGACAATTTGCAACGGCATGCCGCGCGTTCGCGCAAGCAGGCAGACACCGCCAACGTGGACCGTTTCACCAAGGCTCGCTGGAAAGGCGCCGCCGGCGAAATCGTCAGCAGGGTGGGCAGTGCACACCGTGCCCACAAGCACGAACTCGACGCCCGGGTGAGTGATGCCTACCAACGCGTGCAGGATGAAACGCCGACCTTGCTGACGTTGCCCACCTCGACCGTGCCCAACGGCCGACAGGTGCTGAAGCTGGTGGATGTTGACCTGCCTTGGCTCGCCCGCACAGGCCTCGACCTTCATCTAGCGGGCCCCGTTCGCGTTGCGGTGCGTGGGCCGAACGGCTGCGGCAAATCCACGTTGCTCAAGGTGCTGGCGGGTCATTGGCAGGCCATTGGCGGGGTTTGCAGCGTGCATGTGCCCTGCGCCTATATCGATCAACACCTCGTGCTGCTCGATGACCAGCACTCCATCGTCGAACAGCTCAACCGGCTCGACACGCCACTGACGGAAGCCGAACTGCGTACGCGCCTGGCCCTTTTGCAACTGGACGCGTTGCGCGTGACTCAACCGGCGAGGCAGCTCAGCGGCGGTGAACGGCTGAAGGCCGCGATGGCAATTGCCTTGTGGCGCAAAACGCCTGCGCAGTTGCTGTTGTTGGACGAGCCCACCAACCACTTGGACTTGGAATCGGTGCTCGCTTTTGAGCAGGCGCTGCAAGGGTTTACCGGGGCGATAGTCGCGGTGTCCCATGATGAGGCGTTCACGCGGGCAATCCGGCCGACGCATTACCTGAGCTGGGAAAGCGCAGGCTGGCGCCTGGAGTGTGCTTGAGGTCATTGCGCGGGCTGTCAAAGCGTCCTACGGTAGTGGCCGAATAATCTCACACGGAGCCCAGCCCTATGCTGCCGTCGTCCCCCAAGCCTTACGCCAATGCCCTACACGCTCACCGCCAACGCTGGCGCGGCCGGGTCGGGTTGATGTTGGTCGCCAGCCTTTCGGTGCTGGCGGGCATGACCGATGCCATTGGCTTTATGGCCAGTGGCGATTTTGTCTCGTTCATGAGTGGCAACACCACGCGGCTGGCGGTGGCGATCAGTGCGGGGGATTTGGGGTTGACGGGTCGGTTGCTGTTGCTAGTAGCAACATTTGTCGTCGGCAATGCGTTGGGTGTGATGGTCAGCCGCCTCAGTCGCCGGCATGCCCTGCCCTTGCTGCTGTGCATCGCCGCCCTGCTGTGCGGCGCAGCTGTTTTGCCTATGGATGAAACCCTGCCCGCCTTGCTGGCGGCGATCATTGCGATGGGCATGCTCAATGCGGCGGTGGAAGAGGTCAACGGCTTGCCGGTGGGCCTGACGTACGTCACGGGCGCGCTGTCGCGTTTTGGCCGCGGCCTGGGGCGTTGGATGCTGGGGGAGCGGCGCAATGGCTGGCGTGTGCAACTGATTCCGTGGGGCGGAATGTTTATCGGGGCGGTGCTCGGCGCATTGCTGGAGCAGCAGATGGGCCTGAAGGCGCTGGTGGTCAGCGGTGGGTTGGCGGCGTTGTTGGGGGTGGTGTCGCTGAAGATTCCACGACGCTGGCAATTGGGTTATATGCCGCGCTAGGAGAAAAAGGATGCTCGTCCGACGTGTCAGCCTCGACGTCCGTGTACTGGTAAAGAGCCATCACGTCGAACGAGCGGGAGGAATGATAAGCGAATGTCCGGCGGCTGTCCCGCCGGGCATTTCCTAAAACCACTAAGGCAACGGATTACAGGCAAGTCGCGAGTGCCGCCAGGCGGCGCTTGGCGGGCATGTTGTCTTCAACGGCGTAGTACTTGACCGTGGCGCCGGCACCCGCGCTTTGCACATCGACAAAGTAATCGCCGCCGGTGGTGTACACGGTGAAGCCGCCTGCCCCGTTAGGCTCTTTGAAACCGCCCGCATCCACGCCAAACACACTTTCGTCCTGCCAGCCGAACTGGATGCATTCCGCAACCACCAGGGTGGCTTTATCCGAAGCCAGAGTTTTGTAGGGCGTGCCCGCGCGCGCGTCTTTCATCTTCGAACCTGCGCAGCCGGCCAGTGCCGCCAGTACCAATGCGCCAACTACCACCTTGTGCATGCCATTGCTCCGTCGCAAAAAAACGCGACTCTACCACTTGCCGGCGACCAAGGGGCCAAAGGTAGCGCCTGCTGGCACATGGCATTATGATGCCAACGTTGATCTCACTGAGGAGGTCAACGGGATATTCTCTACAAGGAAGCGTCATGAAAGATTTCGTCATCAGCGTCAACAACACTGTGCTCTACATCGCCCTGGCCTTCGTTTGGCTGATGGGTTTGGTGACAATGTTCGGTGCAAGTTTCCTGACGGGCCTGGCGGTCCTGATCGGCGGCACGTTGACGTGGTGCATCATTTCCGGTTTCTGGTTCGTCCAGTCGGCCACGTATGAAGAACTGCGCAAGCTCAACGCCAAGAGCTGATGCAACACGCCAGCATGAATTTAGTTTCACTGTGAAGGGAGAACGGGCCACCTATAGTGGCCACGCTCATTTTTAGAAGTCTCCCTTCAGCCCGCCCTCCCGCGGGCTTTTTTTCGCCTGGACGTCAGAGCAGCCAGCGAAACAGATAGAACAACGCCATGCTCAACAGCACCGTCAGCAGCACGTTGCGCGTCCAATACATCAGCGCTACCGCGCTGATGCCGGCGAGCAGATACGGGTTGGTCGGGCTCAGGTTGAGATGCTGGTGGTCGGCCAGAAAGATGATCGGCCCGCAAATCGCCGTAAGCATCCCCGGCACCGCAAACCCGAGAAACTCCCGCGCACCACGGTTCAGGCGCACCGGCAAACGCGGCTCGATAAACAGGTAGCGGTTGAGAAACACCACCAGGCCCATCGTCACAATCATGATGTAGATCATCGCTGCCCTACTCCCAGCCGTTTGCAGGCATACCCGGCGCTCATCCCCAGCACGCCGGAGACCACCACGGCCGATTCCCAATGCAGGAAGCTCAGCCACACCGAGAACAGCAACGACACGGCCACACAGACCACGGTCGGCACATCACGGACCACCGGGGTGATCAGCGCAATAAAGGTTGCGGCGATGGAGAATTCCAGGCCCAACTGGTCCAGGCCCGGAATGCTCTTGCCCAGCACGATACCGGCGAGGGTGAACAGGTTCCAGGCGACGTAGAACGTCAAGCCGACGCCCAGTGCATACCAGCGGTTAAACGTCTGGCGGTCATAGTGGCTGACCAGGGCGAAGAATTCGTCGGTGAGCAGAAACCCCAGGCTCATCCTCCAGCGGGTGTTGAGCGCCGACAGTGTCGGGCGCATGTGCATGCCGTAGAGCAAATGCTGGGAGGTCAGCAGCAAGGTGGTCAGCACAATGGAGATCAGGCTCGCGCCGCTCTTGACCATGCCGATCGCCACCAACTGCGCGGCGCCGGCGAACACAATGGCGGATAAACCCTGGGCTTGCAGCGGCGTGAATTGCGCATCAATGGCCATGGAGCCGGCCAGCAGCCCCCACGGCGCACAGGCCAAAGACAACGGGATGACGGCGATGGCGCCGCGTGCGAAGGCGTAATGAGGTAAGGCAGCTGGCATGGAAACGGCTCATCGACGAGTGGTCGCCAAGCATGCCAGCGTAACAAGGGCCTTGTCTTGAACGATCTTGCGCGCGTTAAAGCACCGGCATCGAGTCACCGGCCACCACCGCCTTGGGGTTTTCTGATCGAGGGGGGAAATGCACGGGGTCGTAGGCGAATTTCAAGTATTTGTCGTAGTCCTCGCCTTGCGCATCTGCTGAGTAAGGATTGCGCTTGATCACTCGGTGGCGGCGCTCCGCGGGTAGTACGCCGTCAAATTGCACCAGCTTTTTGGTGCGCGCCTGAGGTGCAAAAACCTCGGCGAGGTCATCCAGGGTGAACTCCCCCGTCACCTTACTGGCGTATGCCTTGACCGGTACGTCGACATACTCCTGGAACTGCGCGGCAAAAGAGCGTTCACCGCCGGTGCCGGAGTTGCACATCAACAAGCGGATATTGGCGTACTTTTCGGTGGGCACATTGTGGTCCCACAGCATATCCACCAGTTCGGACGCATCGTACGGCACATCATCAAGCACCATATCCGCGACGGCATCAGGCCCACTGCCCCTCAAGGCGCCATGGGCGACAATATTCAAGCGTTCAGCACCGTTGTAAGTGTCGATAAAGGTAAACACCAGATCGTTGATTTTGTCCAAATCCCTCACGTCTTCGTCGGGCTTGCTGCGTTTTATATCGTCCGCATCTTGCGTCTCGTCGAGGCGCACGCGCTTGTTGGTACCCACGCGGGTCTCATCACCCGCCAACTCAACCACCTGAGTGTTTTCGGGCGGGTGTTCGCCGCTCAATACTTCTTCAAACTCGACGGGGGGTGTGCTGGCACGCGCCACGGCTTCGGTACCGCCCGTCATTGCCGACAGGCCCGGCAACCGCGAAGGCAGGTGGACGAGCGCGGGTGCGGCGTTGAGCAACCCGAATACGCTGCGGTCCGTTGCCGTGGACTTATCGTGCACCGCGTCATCAATGCCTACGCCGACTTCAGCAACGCCGGCAGCGACGTAAGCAGCCTCCACGGCCATGGCCACTTCTGGAATGACCGTCGCCAGTGGCGTCAGCATCAGCGCGGCAGTGGTGGCAGCCTCGGCAAGGTTGATCACCCGACGCTTGAGTACATCACCGTCGGTGACAATGTCATGGGCGGCGTCTGCGTAAGAGCGGGCCTTTTGTCGCTGGGTCATGGTTTGAAACGGATCGCGGCTTACAGGAACAGTGGTGATGTAGGTCTGCGGGTCCCATTCATTAATCGAGTCAAACCCCCATTTATTCGGCTTTTGCGCCTCAGACCACCCTCCAAGGCCCACCAGCGCTTGTTTGACGCCATCAGTGAACACCTTGTCGTCTTGATCGTTTTCCTTGAAATGCGTGCACAGTTGCGCGCGTTTGTGCGGATCTGCCGCCTGATCCGCCAACCAGTTCTTCATCTGTGCAACGCTGTCAAATCGATGAATCGGCGAGGAGTTGCCGGGGATGTACAACAGGGTGTGGTTGATCTTCTTACCTTGGGCATTCAAGCGCGACTGCTTATCGGTGACATAGATGAGGTCCGTCGAGGCATTGCCGTTGATCGACAGCAACCCGGTCTCGATAGTGGGGTCCTCCTTGTAGGGCGCCTTCAGCTCATCCACCGTCATCTCGCTTAAGCGACTGCGCGCCCCGAAGCCTGCGGCGCGCATCGCCAAGGTGGTTTCATAGTTGCTCAGGCTGGCGTCCTGGAGCTGTATCTGGGCCGCGCTGGCAAATGCGAACTTGCTGCTGAGTCGGTATTTCTCTTCATTCGCCGGCCAGAACGTGTCCAAGTGAGCCTTGTAGGGCTTTGCGAGTTCAGTCTGGCGATTCAAGTCCCGAAAGGCCTGGGGCGTGTGGTGGAGCTTTTCGCTGGTTTGATACACATGCCGAGGGTCAGACTTAAACGCGGGGACGATGTACTCATGGGTATGTGCGAAATTGATGATAGAACGGGTATGTTCAATCGCGATCGCCAACGGCGAACCCTTTTCTGCCTCCTTCAACATCTTTTGCCACCACGGTGTGTCGGCCGTGGCCGACTCATCTTCCGGATTTTTATCACGCATGTTCTTGAGCGCGGCATCCGTCAGCGTGATGCTATTGAGCAGTTTCCCATTGGCGGGTTTGGGTTGGCCGATTTCATAGTTGAACGTCACGATACGGGCCTGATCAGGCTCAATATCGATTTTCCAGGTGCTCTTGATCGCAGCCCTGATGATGTTTGACGCGTTCTGTGCCGGAGTGAGAAAGCTTGGTGTCAGGGTCTTGATGTAGTCAGCAAGCTCGGCCGTGACGGTAGGCGAGCGCAAGCGGAAAGTCTTGGGAGGGTTTTCGACCACGCCTGATGGCGATCCGAACGCAGGGACTTGGGGTTGCTGTTCGGGGGTGTTGGCGTCGATGTGACGCACCGTTGCGTCAAAATACGAGCCCACGACTCTTGGCGGTATCATGTTGGCACCTCAGGCTGTCAGGCGTTAATAAGCATCCTGACGCTGAGTTGCGGCATCGCTTCCAGCCGTTCCCGGGGAACTGTTTCCTTCTATAAAACCCTGTGTTCACGCCAGCCGGACCGACACTCGCTCGACCGCATCACGTGCTTCACGCAGCTCGTGGGCATCCTGATTAAGGCGGTGGATGGTATTGAGCAAACGCTGGCGCAGCACTTCATCGCCGAGTTTTTCCACGGCGCGCATCAGGTCGAACGCGGCGGTTTCGTTATTTTCCGCGACGGAATCGAGGGTCTTGCGCAGGTTGCGAGTGGCACGGGTCACGCGGGTTCTTCCTTCATAAGCAATGGCAGGCACTTTAGGACATTCGTGTTTCATTTTAATTTCAATCACTTGCGACAGATTCCCAGGCGCTTGATCCATATCAATCAAAAACCGGTTTGACGTACATATATGGAAATACGTATATTCGATTTCCCATATGTATAGGGCCTTGGCCATGTCCGAGCTCATCTCCCCTCCCGAACTGTTCAAATGCCTGGCCGATGCCACCCGAGCACGCCTGACGTTATTGGTTGCGCGCGAAGGCGAACTTTGCGTGTGCGAACTGATCCATGCCTTGGATGACAGCCAGCCGAAAATCTCCCGTCACCTGGCGCAACTGCGCAATTGCGGGCTGATGCTGGATCGTCGCCAGGGTCAGTGGATCTACTACCGCATCAATCCGGAACTGCCGGCCTGGGTCACCCAGGTGCTGGACATCACCCTGCAAGCCAACCTGCCGTGGTTGCATGCCGACACCCAACGTCTGGATGCAATGGGCAACAGACCTCAACGGGCCAGCGCTTGCTGCTGAGCCATCGGAGCTTTTATTGATGCTTGTCGCCATTGGCATTTTTCTGTTCACCATCATTCTGGTCATCTGGCAGCCCAAGGGCCTCGGCGTCGGCTGGAGCGCGACGATGGGCGCCATCCTCGCCCTGGCCTGTGGCGTGATCAGCCTGGCGGACATTCCAGTGGTGTGGCACATCATCTGGAATGCCACCGGCACCTTTGTCGCACTGATCATCATCAGCCTGTTGCTGGACGAAGCCGGCTTCTTCGCCTGGACCGCGCTGCATGTGGCGCGTTGGGGCCGTGGGCGCGGGCGACGCTTGTTTGCCTATATGGTGCTGCTGGGCGCACTGGTGTCGGCGCTGTTTGCCAACGACGGCGCGGCGCTGATCCTCACGCCCATCGTGATGTCGATGCTCCTGGCGTTGCGCTTTTCCCCGGCGGCGACCCTGGCGTTTGTCATGGGCGCAGGCTTTATCGCCGACACCGCGAGCCTGCCGCTGGTGGTGTCGAACCTGGTGAACATCGTCTCGGCGGATTACTTCAAGATTGGCTTCAACGAATACGCGGCCGTCATGGTGCCGGTGAACCTCGTCAGCGTCGCGGCCACGCTGGCGGTGCTGCTGTGGTTCTTCCGCCGCGATATCCCGCAGGTTTACGACCCCGCTGACCTCGCCGATCCGGCCAGTGCGATCCATGACCGCGCCACCTTCCGTGCCGGCTGGTGGGTGCTGGGCATCCTATTGATCGGTTGTTTCGCCCTGGAGCCATTGGGCATTCCCATCAGTGCGATTTCCGCTGTGTGCGCCCTGCTCCTGCTGGTGATTGCCGCCAAGGGCCACAAGATTTCCACGCGCAAGGTGCTGAAGGAAGCGCCGTGGCAGATCGTAATTTTTTCCCTGGGCATGTATCTGGTGGTCTACGGCTTGCGCAACGCCGGCCTCACCACGTACCTCGCGACCTGGCTCGACACCTTCGCCACCTACGGTGTTTGGGGCGCGGCCATGGGCACGGGCGTGCTGACGGCCTTGCTTTCTTCGGCGATGAACAACCTGCCGACGGTATTGATCGGCGCGTTGTCCATCGACTCCAGCCATGCCGTGGGTGTGGTCAAGGACGCGATGATCTACGCCAACGTGATCGGCAGCGACCTTGGCCCGAAAATAACCCCGATTGGCAGTCTGGCCACGTTGTTGTGGCTGCATATCCTGGCGCGCAAGGGCATCACCATCACCTGGGGCTACTACTTCAAGGTCGGGATTGTGCTGACCTTACCGGTGCTGTTGATCACCCTTGCCGCCCTCGCCTTGCGCTTGAGTATTTGAAATGAAAGTCCTGTTCATGTGTACCGCCAACAGTTGCCGCAGCATTTTGTCTGAGGCGGTGTTCAACCACCTGGCGCCAGAGGGTTTCGAGGCCATCAGTTCCGGCAGCTTCCCCAAGGGCCAGGTCTTGCCGCGCAGCCTGACGACGCTGGCGGCCGCCGGTATCAACACCGACGGCTTGTACAGCAAAGGCAATGACGCGTTTGAAGGCAGCCCGCCGGATCTGGTGATCACCGTGTGCGACAAGGCCGCCGGCGAAGCCTGCCCGGTGTATTTCGGGCCGGCCGTGAAGGCGCATTGGGGGCTGGAAGACCCGTCTGAGGTGGACGGGGACGAAGCGATGCTCGACGCCGCCTTTCACGCCACGTTGGAAACCATCGAAAGCCGCTGCCGGGCGTTTTTCGCACTGCCGTTTGCGCGTCTTGGCGCTGCTGAGTTGCAGGCTGAACTTGAACGAATCGCGCTGTTGTAAGCGCAAAAACTAGAACTGCCCGCCCCAATCTGGCTATGCTCGTGCCCTTTCTCGAAAGGACGCGGGCATGCTGACGATCTTCTTTTACGCGCTGGTGTTTGGTTTCGTGTTTTGCCTGTCCCCCGGCGCCGTGCTGGCGGAGACCCTGCGCCGTGGCTTGCTCCAAGGTTTCACCCCGGCGTTGTTGGTACAGATCGGCTCATTGGTGGGCGACGCCGTCTGGGCGGTGATCGGCCTTACCGGCATTGCGCTGCTGATCCAGCATGACGCGGTGCGCGTGCCGCTGACCGTGGCCTGCGCGCTGTACCTGGGCTGGCTCGGCGTGCGCAGCCTGTTGGATGCGTGGAATCTGCCGCAAGCCGACAGCGCACCGGCCAGTTCGGCGAAGAATGCCTTGGCAGTGGGCGCGACCATTTCCCTGGCCAACCCGAAAAACATCGTCTACTGGGGCGCCTTGGGCAGTGCACTGTCGGGCATCGTCGGCGCCACGCCGAGCCATGGGCAGACGCTGATGTTTTTTGCCGGGTTCATGCTGGCGTCGGTACTGTCGTGTTTTCTGATCGCCGGCTTGGTGAACCTGTTGCGCCAGAACGCATCGCCCACTTGGCAACGCATCAGTTACGGTGCCTGTGGTTTGGTATTGCTCTATCTGGCCGTACTCGCGGCCCAGGGCATTTGAAGTTATATATCGAGTAACTTCCAAGTGCCTCTTGTCTGAATGAACTCTGAACAACGGGTAATTTAATTAATCATCCGTTGACATTTTGTAACTGCCTGAGTAGATTGCCCGTGCCCGCAACTGGGGCCTTTTTTAAACCTCACAAAAGAAGCCAATGGACACAGTATCTAGTCGCTGTCCGAGCACCGCGTTTGCGGGCATCGGGCGCCCAACCCAGAATATGACAGGACTCGTTTTCCGGTCCGGTAAGCTGCGCTAGAGCTCGATGCTCCACCGTAACTGCCTCACCGGTCGCCCGTCCGGTCCCGAGGTGTGTTATGACCTTCCAAGCCTTTGTTTTACATGATATTCGCACGCTAGCCGCAGCCCTGCGCGCCAAGCTGTGCCGTGAGCCGGTGGGGTTTTCCCCGACCCGCTCAGCCTTTGCCACACCCTCCCCTCAAGTGCGCCCGGCTCACCCGCTGGCGCATTGGCGTATCTGCCCGCAAAGCGGCCAACTGGTGCAGCACTGGGATCACGCCGACCCGCAGGACCCACAGAGACCGAAGGTTTCCAGCCTGGCACAAGCTGGCCTGCTGCTCGGTTTCTACCTGAGCGCGCGCGCCGCTTAATCCTGCTGGAAACAGCAACTAACTGATCAATAGCCTGGAGTTCTCTATGAACTATTCCAGTTGTAATTCGCTGCGCGCTATTTAACTAACGCGGCAACAAAAAGTTATTAAGACATTCTATTGAACCGATCGCGAAGTCCGCGGCTCGGCATGCTTTCGCTCGCCTGTCAGCAGGTAAGTACCGGGTATGTTTTGTCGAGAATTGGCGACAGGAGTACACACCATGAGCGCCGTAAAAAACACGCCACTGCACAAGAAAACCACCACCGACGCCGACACCAAATTGTCGATGCGCGCCGCCCGCGAAGCCCACAACGGCCTGTCGGCCACCCTGGCCAACGTGCGTGCCACCCAGGATGGCCTGACAGAGCTGGACGCCGCTGCACGCCTGCACCGGGAAGGCTACAACGAAGTCGCCCATGACAAGCCGCCACACGCCATCGTGCAGTTCCTGCAAGCGCTGAACAACCCGTTCATCTACGTGCTGCTGACCTTGGCCGGCATCAGTTTTGTCACCGACTATTGGCTGCCGCTGCAAGCTGGTGAAGAAGTCGACCTGACCAAAGTGATCATCATCATGACTATGGTCCTGCTCAGCAGCCTGCTGCGCTTCTGGCAGGAACACCGCTCGGCGAAATCCGCCGAAGCCTTGAAAGCCATGGTGCGCACCACCGCCACCGTGCTGCGTCGTGAACAAGTCGGCGCCCAGCCAACCCTGCGCGAAGTACCGATGCGCGACCTGGTGGCCGGCGACATCGTGCAGCTATCCGCCGGCGATATGATCCCGGCGGACATCCGCCTGATCGAGTCCCGCGACCTGTTCATCAGCCAGGCAGTGCTCACTGGCGAAGCCTTGCCGGTGGAAAAATACGACACCCTCGGCGACGTCACGCAAAAATCCGCCGCGCCGCCGGCCGCCGACCAAGGCAACCTGCTGGACTTGCCGAACATCTGCTTCATGGGCACCAACGTTGTCAGCGGCCGGGCCAAGGCCGTGGTGGTGGCCACTGGGCCACGCACCTACTTTGGCTCGCTGGCCAAGGCGATTGTCGGCTCGCGGGTGCAGACCGCGTTCGACCGTGGGGTCAACAGCGTCAGTTGGCTGCTGATCCGCTTCATGCTGGTGATGGTGCCGATCGTGTTCCTGCTCAACGGTTTCTCCAAGGGTGACTGGGGCGATGCGTTCCTGTTCGCCCTGGCGGTTGCCGTCGGCCTCACCCCGGAAATGCTGCCGATGATCGTCAGCGCCAACCTGGCCAAGGGCGCCACGGCGATGGCCAAGCGCAAAGTGGTGGTCAAGCGCCTCAACGCGATCCAGAACTTCGGTTCGATGGACGTGCTGTGCACCGACAAGACCGGCACCCTGACCCAGGACAAGATCATCCTCGAACATCACGTCAACGCCTTTGGCCAGCGCGATGACGCAGTCCTGTCCCTGGCGTGGCTCAACAGCCATCACCAAAGCGGCATGAAAAACCTGATGGACCAGGCCGTGGTGCAGTTCTCGGAGCAAAATCCCAAGTTCCAGGTGCCATTTGCCTACAGCAAGGTTGATGAATTGCCCTTCGACTTTGTGCGCCGTCGCCTGTCCATCGTGGTCAAGGATGCCGCCGATGATCAGTTGCTGGTGTGCAAGGGCGCCGTGGAGGAGATGCTGAGCATTTCCACCCATGTGATGGAAGGCGGCGACGCCGTACCGCTGGATGAGCGCCGCCGCAACGAGTTGCTGGCACTGGCCAACGACTACAACGAAGACGGTTTCCGCGTGCTGGTTGTTGCCACGCGCAACATTCCCAAGGCCCTGGCCCGCCAGCAATACACCACCGCCGATGAACGTAACCTGGTGATCCAGGGCTTCCTGACCTTCCTCGATCCACCGAAGGAAACCGCAGGCCCGGCGATTGCCGCGCTGCAACAAATCGGCGTAGCGGTAAAAGTGCTGACCGGCGACAACGCCGTGGTCACCAGCAAGATCTGCCGCCAGGTCGGCCTGGAACCCGGCCAGCCACTGCTCGGCGCAGAAATCGAAGCGATGGACGACGCCACCCTGCTGCGCCGCGTGGAAGAACGCACGGTATTCGCCAAGCTGACCCCGTTGCAGAAATCCCGGGTGCTCAAGGCCCTGCAAGCCAACGGCCACACGGTGGGCTTCCTCGGTGACGGCATCAACGATGCACCGGCACTGCGTGACGCCGACGTGGGCATCTCGGTGGACAGCGGCACCGACATCGCCAAGGAATCGGCCGACATCATCCTCCTGGAAAAGAGCCTGATGGTGCTGGAAGAAGGCGTGCTCAAAGGCCGCGAAACCTTCGGCAACATCATGAAGTACCTGAACATGACCGCCAGTTCCAACTTCGGCAACGTGTTCTCAGTGCTGGTGGCCAGTGCGTTTATCCCGTTCATGCCAATGCTGGCAATTCACCTTCTGCTGCAAAACCTCATGTACGACATCTCCCAGCTGGCCCTGCCGTGGGACAAGATGGACAAGGAATACCTGGCCAAGCCACGCAAGTGGGATGCGAAAAACATCGGCCGCTTCATGATCTGGATCGGGCCGACCTCGTCGATCTTCGACATCACCACCTTTGCACTGATGTGGTACGTGTTCAGCGCCAACAGTGTGGAGATGCAGACCCTGTTCCAGTCCGGCTGGTTTATCGAGGGGCTGCTCTCGCAAACCCTGGTGGTGCACATGTTGCGCACCCGCAAGATCCCGTTCTTCCAAAGCACCGCCGCATGGCCGGTATTGATGATGACCTGCGTGGTGATCGCGCTGGGGATCTACGTGCCGTTCTCGCCGCTGGGCACCCTGGTCGGCTTGCAACCGCTGCCGCTGGCGTACTTCCCATGGCTGGTGGGCACCCTGCTCAGCTACTGCTGCGTGGCGCAACTGATGAAAACGATCTACATCCGCCGCTTCAAGCAGTGGTACTGATCCCCCCGCCGTTCAAACGGTGGCGGTCGCCCGGCCGTCACCGTGCATCACAAGGATTCGAATATGCGCGTCTTGATCTGTGCAGGTCGTCATTACGCCGACACCAAGAAGTCCCGCCAAGTGCTGGACGCTTACCACCGCCTGCGCCCGGTGCAGGTATTGATCCACGGCGGCAACCAGTTCCTTGGCAGCGACGTCGAGGAATGGGCCCGGGAACTGGGCATCGACGTGGTGCGCTACCCGCCCAACTGGCAACGCCACGGCAAACAGGCGGAGCGCCAGCGCAACCATTTCATGCTGACCGACAGCCGGCCCGACGTGGTCATCGCCCTGCCGGGTGGTGACGACACGTCGGAGCTGGTCTGCCAGGCCAAAGCCAGCGGCATTTCGGTGCTGACCGTAGAAAGCTGAATTCACGCGAGGTGCATCATGCACAACAAACACACGCCGCAACGCCCGGATGGGTTTGCCAAATACCGTGCGCGTCACTATCGCGGCGCGCGCCACACCTTGTTGCTGCTACCACCAGCGAAGCGCCGTGCACTGCGGCGTAACCTGGTTTTTATCGGCTTGACCCTGGCCGTGCTGTTGCTGATAGCGCTGCTGTCCAAGGCCCATGCCGCCGGTGGTGCCTACGTAGTCGACGATGGCGCAATCAATGCGCCGGGCACCTGCAACGTGGACGCCTGGTTCAGCGCCAACCGCCACGAGGGCAGCAGCCACAGCGAAACGCTGTCGCCCGCATGCACCTTCAGTGCCTTGCCCTCCGTGCAATGGGGCGCAGCCCTCTCGCGGGCGGGCGGCGAAAGCCAGGTCAGCCCGCAACTCAAGGCGCAGGTGCTGTCGCGGGAAGACTTGGGGTTGGAGATGGCCGTGGCCGCCGGGGCGCACGTTGCGCTGGATCGTCGGCACGCCTTTGATGGGGCGGACCTGAACGTTCCGTTGACCTGGCAGCCCTTGCAGGCGCTGCGCCTGAACCTGAATGCGGGCTGGACCCACGCTTACGATGATGGCGAGCAAAACCACCGCCTGACCTGGGGCAGCGGCTTCGAGTATCAACTGGCGCCCGCCCTCACGCTGATCGGCGAGCGCTACGGCCAGCGCGGCGGCGACCAGGCCTGGCAAGCCGGTCCGCGCCTGCACCTGGGCGAGTTTGTCGATGTGGACCTGATCGTCGGGCGCAGCCTGAGCGGTGACCGTGATCAATGGCTGACCACCGGCGCCACGTTGCGCTTCTAGGCTTTGGCCTGTTGCTCCAGGTGCAGCTGCAACTGCGGATCGAGTTGCAGTTGCGCCGCCAGATCATCCAGGTAATTGCGTTCAGCGTCCTGCTGGTCGTCCACCAGTAGCACGCTGGCCAGATACACCTCGGCAGCCACCGCCGGGTCGCCGGCAAACTCGGCGAAATCCGTGGCATCCAGCGGCTTGGCGACTTCGGCGTCGAGCCACTGTTGCAACTGCGGGTCATCGGTGTGCTGGCGCAGCTCGTTGGAAATCATCTGCTGCTCTTTTTCATCAATGCGCCCATCGGCCTTGGCAGCGGCGATCAGGGCACGCAATACCGCATGGCTATGGGCTTCGGCCTCGGGGCCGTCAAGCTGGTCCGCCGTCTGGAAAGCGGCTTGCGGTTGGCTGGCCTGCTGGCTCTGCCAGGCCTGATACGCCTGGAAGGCCATCATGCCCAGCGATGCCAGTGCCGCGTAATTCATCCCGCCAGTGCGCCCTTGCGCAGGACGTGCAGCCCCGCCGCCCAACAGGCCGCCGAGCCCGCCCAGCAACCCGCCTAAACCGCCGCCCGCCGAGGCATTGCCGGTGCTGGTGCCTTTCAATAAACCGCCGAGCAACCCGCCCAGGCCATTGCCCGAGCCACCGCCGCCGGATTGTCCGGAGCGCAGGAGTTGTTCCAGTAGATCGCTGGTGTTCATGCTGTGACCCTCCGAGGGCGCACTGTTGGCGTCTAACAACCATAGCCCGTGCCTGCCGGAACACCATGACCGCCGGGCGGGCGCGGCTTATGATGGCGCCACCCCGCTTTCGAGAGAGCAACCCCGTGAACCGGATCGAACACATCACGCTGATGGCAAGCTACAACCAGTGGATGAACAAAAAGGTGTATGACGCTGCCAGCCACCTCACGGACGCGCAACTGCTGGAGGATCGGCGAGCCTTTTTCGGCTCGATCCTCGGCACGCTGAACCACCTGGCCCTCGGCGATACGGTGTGGCTCAAGCGCTTTGCCCAACACCCGGCGGGTTATTTGGCGCTGGCGCCGCTGGACGCTATCGCCATGCCAGCCGATCTGAGACAATTGGCCTTCACCGACCTGCGCTCACTCGCCGCCTATCGCGCCTGGCTGGATCGATTGATCATCGACTGGGTCAACACCCTGCAAACGCCCGAACTTGAGCACCGCTTGCACTACCACAACATGCGCGGCGTCGCGGCCAACAAGGACTTTTTCAGCCTGTTGCTGCACTTCTTCAACCACCAGACCCACCATCGCGGCCAAGTGACCACACTGTTGAGCCAGGCCGGTGTGGATGTGGGCGACACCGACCTGCTGGCCTTGATTGACTGAACTCAGCGCGCGGTGAACTCAGCGTAGGCCTGTAACAACCGCGGGAACGCCTCCGGCTGCGGCAATTGCGCAAAGCTTTCGACGGCTGGGGTGGTGACCCAGGCGAGTTTTTCCTGGGTCCAGGTTTCCATGAAGGGCACGTAGTCGCTGGCGTTATCCAGCAAGGTGGCGCGCACATTGACGAACTCATCGATGCCATGGGGGCGCGTAAACAACCAGCTCATGCAATGGGGGCAAAAGTAGTGACGGTCCACCCCATGCAAGCCGCCGATGACTGGGCAGCCAGCGGTGACAGTGAAGCCGCTCGCCGGTATCAAGGCACTGAGGGAGAACGCGCTGGAGGACATTTTCTGGCAACCGGCGCAGTGGCACGCCATGGTGATCACCGGGGCCACGCTGACACTGAAACGCACGCGATTGCAGCGGCAACTGCCCTCGTGTGGCAGGGTTTCGACGCTCATCATTGCTTCCTTTTTATGATTGGGTGCGCGGCAGCGTACCAAACTAAAGCGAACGCGGCTGTACAGGCGGGGTCACAACGTTGAGGCACCGGGAAAAGCCTTCCCACCCTCACCGATAAGAAGGAGATGCTCATATGGTCATTCACTTCAAGGTCGCCGGCCATCTTGCCTGCGGCCACCACGGCACCAACCTCCCCTCCAGCACCGAGCTGAACCGGGTCAAGTGCCGTACCTGCCGTAACACCGATGCGTACAAAGAAGCGCGCCGCACCCAACGCAACGCGGCCCGCCGTAGCGCCCGCCGCGCTAAAACCCAAACCGCCGGCGACTGGCGCAGCGCGTGGGCCCAACGCCTCACCGACTTGCCCGGCTTGCAGCGTTTGCCACGGGGCTTCAGTGGCCAGCCATTCGTGTAATGCCAATGTGGCGCTGCCTGCGCGGGCGCCGCTCAACTCCTCTGAATCACGCCACGAATCTTTTGTAGATCACTGATCTACCGAGCTTTTTCCTGCACGCATGAGCACTATAAAGGTGCTATTCGAACTTGCACCGAAGCGCCTGGGCCTATATATTCCCAACCCTGCTGCACCGCGCTACCGCCCGAATGGCGAAACTGGTAGACGCATGGGACTTAAAATCCCCCGCTCGTAAGGGCGTCCCGGTTCGATTCCGGGTTCGGGCACCATATATATCAAGGGCTTGCGTGATTAACTTCATGCAGGCCCTTAGTGTTTCTGTTCCGCAATTTCTGAAGCTGTTCCGCAATTCCTGCCTTCCGGCGTCCTGCCGACTGTACACAAAACCCAAAATTGATACAGCTCGTCGCCTCAAATCGCGTCACGCTCAAACCTATATTACTGTATGCACATACAGCATTCGGATTTACCCACCATGAACATCGATGAAGACACCTGCGAATGGCTCGGCCTCCCCTCGCCCCTGGAAATGTACCAACAGCATTGCCTGCTGCTGGAGAACGAAATCCAGGAGTTGAACCTGCTGCTGAGCAAAGCTCGCGCCGACATCTTTGGCCTGGTATCGATGCTGGCCGAGGCCCAGGCCAAGAAAGACGAGTTCGCCGGCTACCTTCGCCTGGCGAGCCAGTGGCTGACCCTGGAAAGGCTGCCGATTGAAGAGGTGGCGCAGCGTTTGGGTTACACATCGCAGGCTGCTTTCAGTCGTGCATTCAAACGTATTACGGGTAAGACACCGGGATTGAGTCGTAAGGTGAGGCAGGCCGCTGTTGGTTGAAACAGAGCGCATGTAGTCGATGATCATGCGGCCATAGGAACTAAGTGCGAGCAGCCAGCAGAACGTCCATCGTCTTACCCATAAATTCTGGGCTTCTTTCATTTATCTGACGTGCAATACATGCCACCGCCGTCTGGGTTGGCTTGTCTGACTTGCGCAACGCTCCAACAATGATTTCGCGTGCGGGGTCACTGTTCAAAACGCGAAGCAAAATAATGGAGGCCCACTCAGGATTGCTTGCGGCGATCGCGGGAAAGACCGCAAGCAAATCCGCGACATACGCATCCAGCGGCGCAGCTTCTGCCGTGTGGATAATGGAAAACATGCATTCATGATGAGGGCAGCCATCATCTAAAAGCGGTAGAAGGAATTTTGCCGCAGAGGGTTCGCCAAGTTGGCTTAATTCAAAAACTTCCTGATCAACCAATCTCACCATATCCGCGGGCCTGTTTGAAATTAGGCCTATCAGCCGATCAATTTTTTGTACAAAGGTGTTTGACGGCATCCATCCAGCCTCTTTAATACTTCTGGGCATTTGACCTGAAAACCTGTGACAGCCCCCCCTTATAAAACCGTCAATCAAGCCCCGGGTTTTGCTGATCAAACACTGCCACCTCAAGGCTTGATCTTTTTCAGCTCGCCCAGCAACTCAAGCAACTGCTGCATGTTGTCTTCGCCGAATTGGCGCTGGATCTCCAGATAGCCACGCTCCATGCCCTCGCTCATCGACAGAAAGCACTGGTGCCCCTGCACCGTCAGGCTGAGAAAAATACGCCGCTGATCCTCGCTGGATTTGCGCCGTGTCACCAAACCATCGCGCTCAAGGCGTTTCAAGACGCCGCTCATGCTGGGCTTGAGAATGCACGCCTGATTGGCCAGCTGGTGGCTTTCCAGTTCGCCCTGCTGGCGCAGGATGCGGATTACGCGCCATTGCTGCTCGGTCAGGTCATGTTCGTTGAGCCCTGGACGAAAGAAGGCCATTGCGGCCTCGCGTGCCTGGAGCAGTGTGAGGGTCAGAGAAGGTCTGGGATTGGCCATGTCGTGCGCGCGCTGTGGAAGAACAGTGAGATTAAGGTCGACAGCCCTCCGGTGCAACCGCCGGGCAGATTGCGTGTCGCCTCAACCGCACGAAGTGTTGCAGGAAGGCTTTGCTTTTTTATGTTATCGATAATATGTTAACGACACAAAGAGGCACCCATAGCTCCTGCCAACGATCCCAATAAAAACAACAAGGAATCACCCCATGCGCGTCAGCACCCGCAGTGCTCTGGCCTCTCTGAGCCTGTGCACCACCGCCCTCCCGTTCCACGCCTTTGCCGACTTTATCCAGGACAGCAAAGCCACGCTGGAAACCCGCAACTACTACTTCAACCGCGACTATCGCCAAGCCAATGCGCCGCAAAGCCAGGCTACTGAATGGGCCCAGGGCCTGGTCTTGCGTTACGAGTCCGGCTTTACCGACGGCACACTGGGCTTTGGCCTGGATGCACTGGGCCAGCTGGGGCTCAAGCTGGACTCAAGCCCGGACCGCCACGGCACCGGCCTGTTGCCCTACGGCGCCAGTGGCCGGGCTGCCGACAGCTACAGCGAGCTGGGGCTGACCGGCAAAGTGCGCTTGTCGCAGACCGTGCTGAAAGTGGGCACCCTGCAACCGCAACTGCCGGTGGCCGCGTTCAACGACACGCGCCTGCTGCCCTCCACCTACAGCGGCGAACTGATCACCTCCAAGGAATTCGACGGTTTGACCGTGAACCTGGGCCGCCTGGAGCAACAGAACCTGCGGGACTCCAGCAGCAACGATTCCATGAGCTACGCTGGCGTCAACACCCGCTACCTGGACCTGGCCGGCGGCAGTTATGCGCTGACCCCCACGCTCACCGCGAGCTACTACCACGCGCGTATGAAGGACATCTACAGCCAGGACTTCGCCGGTTTCACCCATGACATGCCCCTGGGCGGCGGGGTCAGCCTGCGCTCGGACCTGCGCTATTTCGTCACCCGTGAAGACGGCGACCACCGCCTGCGCGCCGCCACCCGCGTGGATGGCGGCCGGATCAACAATCGGTTTTTCAACGGCATGGAAAGCTTGAGCATCGGCGGTCATCGACTCGGCGTGGGGTACCAGAACCTGTCGGGGCAAGGTGATTTTGCCTACCCGGGCCTTGACCCCTACTCCGTCAACCTGGTCACGATCAACGTCTTCACCAAAGCCGAAACCGACGCCTGGCAGCTGCGCTATGACTACAACTTCGCCGCCATGGGCCTGCCGGGGCTGACCTTCATGACCCGTTACGTCAGCGGCTCCCACATCGACACAAACCGCGTCAGTGGCGGCACCGAGCGCGAGCGGGACACCGACCTGAGCTATGTGGTGCAGAGTGGCACGTTCAAGAACCTGAACATCCGCCTGCGCAATGCCACGTTGCGCTCCGGCGGCGGCTTGACCACCGACATCGACGAAACCCGACTGATCGTGGGCTACAACCTGTCGCTGTTCTAACGCCGTGAAAAGTGCAATCGAACCACCGTAAAGCGCATGTCCGTGCCGCGTAAAATCCATCAGCATGGGTCTCTCTTTCTTCAGCCGCGCCCTGCGCGGTTTTTTTTTCGCAGCCGTTGGATGAAGACGGAACAGACCGATGCTGGCGCTAGCGCAAACCCGCCTGACGTTGCCGATACTCCCCCGGGGTCATCTGCGCGTAGCGCTGGAAAAAACGACTGAAGTAAGCCGGGTCCTTGAAGCCCAGCTGATAGCAGATTTCGTTGGCCGAGCCCCGTGTGAACAGCAACAAGCGCTTGGCTTCCTGCATGACGCGCTCAAGCACCAGGCGCTTGGAGGGCAAGTCGGCGATACGTCGGCACACGTCATTGAGCCTTGCCTCGGTGACGCCTGTGGCCTGCGCATAACGCGCCAGCGTCCAGTGTTCAAGGTAGCGGGCTTCGATCAGCTCGTTGAAGCGATGGAAAATCTGCAAGTCCTCATGGCGCGCGGGTGTCGCCTCCAGGGAATTTGCGCACAGCCGCAGCAGGCTGATCATGATCAGGCGCGTCAGGCTCAACAGCGCCGCGCCGTGGCCTGCCGCCGTGTTGTTCATCTCGACACGCAACTCTTCGAACAAAAACGCCAATCGCCACGCTTCGCCCTGATATTCGGGGGCCAGCCGATCCAGCGCGACGCACGCCGCCGCCAGTTGCGGGCCCGGCGCCAGGCCCGGGTCACTCTCGATCAATTGCCAGACCAGTTGCTGGCGCACCGTCAGCACATGCCCGTCGCTGTCGGCTTCGGTGACGAACGAGTGCGGGATCGTCGGCGGCGTGAGGAAAAACATCGGCCCCGACTCCAGGTATTGCTGGTCATCAAGGTAGACACGCACCGCACCGCTTTTGACGTAGTGCACCTGGAAAAAACGGTCGTGCCGATGCACCGGCATATTGCGCCCGAAAAAGCCGGCGAGGTTGCCCAGCTTGTCGTAGTGCACCTCGCTGTCGCTGTAGCGCTGGTCGTAGACCTGCCCGATGTTGATGTTGGGAATCGGGTGACGATCGTTCATCTGTCTTTACTCATTATTTTTGTCGGTATCGCCTGCAGCGCCGCTCATGGTGCGCCTGCAAAAAGACTTTCGCCACTGGCACAGGCCTTGACGATCGTTAACATCTTAATTATAACGTTAACACATTAACAATTGAGGCGAGGCCAACCGCGCCCCGCCCCTGCCAGGAGAAAAGCATGAGCCGTGCCTTGCATGACGCTGCGACCGGCACCCTGTTCGGTGTTGCACTGAACTACCAGGGTCTGGTTGATCTGCATCTCGCTCAATTCCACGAAGCGCCGTACAAACAGCCGCCCGTCAAACCGGTGTTGTTTATCAAGACGCCCAATACGCGCAACGGCCATGATCAGGCAGTGATTTACCCTGCGGGCGTGCAACACCTGCAGCCCGGCCCGGCGCTGGGCGTGGTGATCGGCAAAGACGCCAGTCGCGTCAGTGAGGCACAGGCCCTCGACTACGTGGCCGGCTACACCATCGTCAACGAATTCAGCCTGCCGGAAGACAGCTACTACCGCCCGGCGGTCAAGGCCAAATGCCGAGACGGTTTTTGCGCGATCGGCCCCGCGTTGATTCCCCGCGACCAGGTTAAAGAACCCCACGACCTAAGCCTGAAGCTGTTGGTCAACGGCGAACTGCGCCAGGAAAACTCCACGGCCAACTTCGTGCGCAGCCTCCCGCAACTGATTGCCGAAATCACTGAATTCATGACCCTGCACGAAGGTGACGTGCTGATCACCGGCACCCCGGAAGGCCGCGTCGACGTACTGCCGGGTGATCGGGTTGAAGTGCAGATCAGCGGCCTGGGCAGCCTGGTCAACCACATCGTCGCCGAGCAGGAGGCCGCTGTATGAGACACGCACGTATCCGTTTTGAAGGCGCCATACATAACGCAACCGTGGAAGGCGACGACAACACCCTACACCTCGCCGACGGTCGCCGCGTCGCGGCCAGCGCCGTCGAGTGGCTGCCGCCTGCCACCGGCAGCATGTTCGCCCTGGGTTTGAACTACGCCGACCACGCGGCGGAGCTGGCCTTCGCGCCACCGACCGAACCCCTCGCCTTTGTTAAGTCCGTGGGCACCTACACCGGCCACGAGCAGATCACCTGGCGCCCGGACAACGTCGCCTACATGCACTACGAGTGCGAGTTGGTGGCGGTAATCGGCAAACCTGCACGCAACGTCAAGCGTGAGGATGCGCTGGACTACCTGGCCGGCTACACCGTGTGCAACGACTACGCGATCCGCGACTACCTGGAAAACTACTACCGCCCCAACCTGCGCGTGAAAAACCGCGACGCCACCACCCCGGTCGGTCCCTGGATCGTCGACGTGGCCGACGTGCCTGACGCCTCGAACCTGAAGCTGCGCACCTGGATCAACGGCGAGCTGCGCCAGGAAGGCAGCACCAAAGACATGATTTTCGACATCCCTTACTTGATCGAATACCTGTCCAGCTTCATGACCCTGCAACCGGGCGACATGATCGCCACCGGCACCCCGGAAGGGCTCGCCGATGTGGTCCCGGGCGATGAAGTGATCGTGGAAGTCGAGGGCGTCGGCCGCCTGGTCAACCGGATTGTCAGCGAAGCCGAATTCTTCAAGCAGCAAACTCTCAAGAACAAAAAGCTCGCTGAGCAAGAGGCGTGAACAGCATGATCAAGCACTGGATTAACGGCCGCGAAGTCGAAAGCAAAGACGTGTTCATCAACTACAACCCCGCCACCGGCGAGGCGATCGGTGAGGTGGCCAGCGGCGGCGCCGAAGAAGTCGCGCAAGCAGTTGCGGCGGCCAAGGAAGCCTTCCCCAAGTGGGCCAACACCCCGGCGGCGCAACGCGCCAAGCTGATGCGCAAACTCGGCGAGCTGATTGAGCAGAACGTGCCGCACCTGGCCGAACTGGAAACCCTGGACACCGGTTTGCCGATCCACCAGACCAAGAACGTGTTGATCCCGCGCGCCTCCCACAACTTCGATTTCTTCGCCGAAGTGTGCACCCGCATGGACGGCCACACCTACCCGGTCGATGACCAGATGCTCAACTACACCCTGTACCAGCCGGTGGGTGTGTGCGCCCTGGTGTCGCCGTGGAACGTGCCGTTCATGACCGCCACCTGGAAGACGGCGCCGTGCCTGGCGCTGGGCAATACCGCCGTATTGAAGATGTCCGAGCTGTCACCGCTGACCGCCAATGAACTGGGGCGCCTGGCCGTCGAGGCCGGCATACCCAATGGCGTGCTCAACATTATCCAGGGCTACGGCGCAACCGCCGGTGATGCGCTGGTACGGCATCCCGATGTGCGCGCCATTTCCTTCACCGGCGGTACGGCCACTGGCAAGAAAATCATGCAGACCGCCGGCCTGAAAAAGTATTCGATGGAGCTGGGCGGCAAATCGCCGGTGGTGATCTTCGAAGATGCCGACCTGGAGCGCGCACTGGACGCAGCGTTATTCACGATTTTCTCGTTGAATGGCGAACGCTGCACCGCCGGCAGCCGGGTGTTCATTCAGGAAAGCGTGTACCCGGCCTTTGTCGCCGAGTTCGCCGCGCGGGCCAAGCGCCTGATCGTCGGTGACCCGCAAGATCCGAAAACCCAAGTCGGCTCGATGATCACCCAGGCCCACTACGACAAAGTCACCGGTTACATCAAGATCGGTATTGAAGAAGGCGCCACCCTGCTGGCTGGCGGCTTGGAGCGCCCGGCCAACCTGCCGGCGCATCTGGCCAAGGGGCAGTTCATCCAGCCCACCGTGTTCGCCGATGTGAACAACAACATGCGCATCGCCCAGGAAGAAATCTTCGGGCCGGTGGTGTGCCTGATCCCCTTCAAGGACGAAGCCGAAGCCTTGCAACTGGCCAACGACACTGAATACGGCCTGGCGTCCTACATCTGGACCCAGGACATCGGCAAGGCCCATCGCCTGGCGCGTGGCATTGAGGCCGGCATGGTGTTCATCAACAGCCAGAACGTGCGTGACCTGCGTCAGCCGTTCGGCGGTGTGAAAGGCTCCGGCACCGGTCGCGAAGGCGGCCAGTACAGCTTCGAGGTGTTCGCCGAGATCAAGAACGTATGCATCTCGATGGGCAGCCACCACATCCCGCGCTGGGGCGTGTAACCGGACCACCGTGTGCGGCGGGCTTCCCTTATATTCATGGAAGCTCGCCGCACAAGCACCCAACAACAAGAAAGGAGCCTCATCATGGGCACGCTGGCATTAGCCGCCAAGATCACCCACGTTCCGTCCATGTACCTCTCTGAGCTGCCCGGCCCACGCCAGGGCTTTCGTCAGGCGGCCATCGACGGCCACTATGAAATCGCCCGCCGCTGCCGCGAACTGGGGGTCGATACCATCGTGGTGTTCGACACGCACTGGCTGGTCAACGCCAATTACCACGTGCTGTGCGGCCCGCATTTCAAGGGCGTGTACACCAGCAATGAACTGCCGCACTTCATCAGCAACATGCCGTACGAGTTCCCCGGCAACACTGAACTGGGGCTGTTGCTTGCTGAGGAATGCAACCGTTTCCAGGTCGAGACCATGGCGCACCACGCCACCACCCTCGGCCCGGAGTACGGCACGCTGGTGCCGATGCGCTACATGAACCAGAACCAGGACTTCAAGGTGATCTCGGTGTCGGCCCTGTGCACCTCGCACTATCTGGCGGACAGCGCGCGCCTGGGCTGGGCCATGCGCAAGGCCGTCGAAGATCACTACGACGGCACGGTGGCGTTCCTCGCCAGTGGCTCGCTGTCGCACCGTTTTGCGCAGAACGGCCAGGCGCCGGATTTTGCCACCAAAGTCTGGAGCCCGTTCCTGGAAACCCTCGATCACCGCGTGGTGAAAATGTGGGAAGACGGCGAGTGGCCGGAGTTCTGCGGCATGCTCCCGGAATACGCGGCCAAAGGCCACGGCGAAGGGTTCATGCATGACACCGCCATGCTCCTCGGCGCGCTGGGCTGGAGTGACTATGACGGCAAGGCCGAAGTGCTGACGCCCTACTTCGGTTCCTCCGGCACAGGGCAGATCAACGTGGTGTTCCCGGTGACGCCACAAGACGGCGCCAACATTCCCCCGGCTCAAGCGGCCAACCCTGGCGCGGTGTTATCCACCAGCCGCCTCTAATCGCAGGAGACTCGACATGCCGCACCTGGTGCTGCTTTACACCCCCGAGCTTGAGCAAGAGACGGACGTTTCTGCGCTGTGCCGTGCCCTGGCCGACACCATGCTGGAACAGCGCGACGAATCCGGCAAAGCCGTGTTCCCCACGGGCGGCACCCGCGTGCTGGCCTACCCGGCGACCCACAGCGCAGTGGCCGACGGCAAGGGCGACTACGGTTTTTGCTACGCCAACCTGCGCATGGGCAGCGGCCGCAGCCACGCCGTGCACCAGGCCGTCGGCGACAGCTTGCTGGCGGTGCTGCGCGCCCACCTGGAACCGATCCTCCAGCGCCGCCCGCTGGGCATCACCCTGCAAATCGATGAAAGCGCGGCGCAGGTCTACGACGCCAAACACAGCAGCCTGCACCCGTTGTTCAACAAATCCAGCTGAGGGCAGCCTGCCGCCCTCCTCCCGTGCCTATCTCATATAAAAAGAAGTACAACATCATGAGCACAGCCAACACTGCCACACAGCCTTTGCGCAACTCGCAAGACAGCACCCACAGCACCATCACCTGGCGGCTCATGCCGCTGTTGCTGGTGTGCTATTTGTTTGCCCACCTGGACCGCATCAACATTGGCTTTGCCAAGATGCAGATGAGTGCCGACCTGCACTTCAGCAACACCGTGTACGGCTTCGGCGCCGGCTTGTTTTTTGTCGCCTATGCCTTGTTTGGCGTGCCCAGCAACCTGGCGCTGGACCGTTTCGGCCCGCGTCGCTGGATCGCGTGCTTGATGGTGGTATGGGGCATCTTGTCCACCAGCATGCTGTTCGTGAACGATGCCACCGGTTTCTACGTACTGCGCTTTTTGCTCGGTGTGGCGGAAGCAGGATTCTTCCCGGGCATTCTGGTGTTTCTCAATCGCTGGTACCCGGCGCGTCGGCGTGCCCAGGTCACTGCACTGTTCGCGATTGCCGTGCCGATGGCCGGGGTGATCGGCGGCCCATTGTCGGGCGGCATCCTTGAGGCCTTCCACGACTTTGGCGGCCTGCGCGGCTGGCAGTGGATGTTCCTGATTGAAGGCGCCCCGGTGGTGCTGCTGGGGCTGGTGGTCCTCAAATGCCTGCCTGACTCTTTTGAAAGCGTGAACTGGCTGACAGATGCGCAAAAAGCCCAGCTGCGTGAGCAACTGCACAGCGAAGAGCAACGCAAAGCCATCACCTCGTTTGCCGGCATCCTCAAAGACACCCAGGTATGGGTCCTGGTGGCGGTGTATTTCGCTGTCATGCTCGCAGTGAACACCCTGGCGTTCTGGATGCCGTCGTTGATCCACGGCGCCGGCATTGGCAGCGATGGCAAGGTCGGCTTGCTGAGCGCCGTGCCGTACCTGGCGGGCTGTTTTTTCATGATTGCCTGCGGGCGTTCCTCGGACCGTAATCGCGAGCGCCGCTGGCACTTGCTGGTGCCGCTGCTGATGTCCGCCGCCGGCATTGCCATCGCCGGCTTGCTGCCACAAAACCCGTTGCTGGTGATGACGGGCTTGATCATCGCCGGCATGGGCGCCAGTGCCGCGTTGCCGATGTTCTGGCAACTGCCTCCGGCGTTCTTATCCAACTCGACCCAAGCGGCGGGCATCGCCCTGATCAGTTCCTTCGGCAGCATTGCGTCGTTCCTGGCGCCGTACCTGATCGGCTGGATGCGCGACAACACCCAAAGCGCCAGCCTGGCCCTGTATGTCCTCGCGGCCTTTATCACCTTGGGCGCCTTGCTGGTGCTGCGCACCCAGGCCGCCATCGTCAATCCACAGTAAGAGACCCTGAACATGCTTCCTTCCAGCGTGATACAGCAAGCCGCCGCACAACTGGACCAGGCCGAACGCTCTGGCGAGCAAGTGCGCCAGTTTTCCCTCGACCACCCCGGCATCACCATCGAAGACGCCTATGCCATTCAACGGGCCTGGGTCGAGAAAAAAATCCAGGATGGCCGCAAGCTCGTCGGCCACAAGATCGGCCTGACCTCGCGCGCGATGCAAGTCTCCTCGAACATCACCGAGCCGGATTACGGCGCGCTGCTGGACGACATGATCTTTGACGAAGGCACCGACATCCCGTTCAGCCGCTTCATCGTGCCCCGGGTCGAAGTGGAGCTGGCCTTTATCCTCGGCAAGCCACTAAAAGGTCCGAACTGCACGATTTTCGACGTGCTGGACGCGACCGAATGGGTCATCCCCGCCCTGGAGATCATCGACGCGCGCATCCAGCAAATCGATCCGCACACCAAGGCCACGCGCAAAGTCTTCGACACCATCTCCGACAACGCGGCCAACGCCGGTGTGGTCATGGGCGGACGCGCGGTGCGCCCGACGGACATCGACCTGCGCAAAGTCCCCGCCGTGCTCTACCGCAACGGCGTGATCGAGGAATCCGGGGTGTCCGCCGCCGTGCTCAACCACCCGGCCAAAGGCGTGGCTTGGCTGGCGAACAAGCTGGCGCCGTATGACGTCACGCTGCAGCCCGGGCAGATCATCCTGGGAGGCTCGTTTACGCGCCCGGTGGCCGCCAATCCCGGCGATACCTTCCATGTCGACTACGACATGCTCGGTTCCATCTCCTGCCGTTTTGTCTGACGAGGAACCTGTCATGGATATGCCGGTAAATCTATTCAAGCAACGCCTGGGCAGCGGCACCGCGCAAATCGGATTATGGCTGGGCCTGGCGGACGCGTATTGCGCGGAGCTGGCGGCCAATGCCGGCTTCGATTGGTTGTTGATTGACGGCGAGCACGCGCCCAACGACCTGCGCGGCATGTTGAGCCAGCTGCAAGCGGTGGCGGCCTACGTCAGCCAACCGGTGATTCGCCCGGTGATTGGCGATACGGCGCTGATCAAGCAGGTGTTGGACCTTGGCGCGCAGACGCTGCTGGTACCAATGGTGGAAAGCGCCGAACAGGCGCGCCAGCTGGTGCGCGCGATGCACTATCCGCCCCAGGGTATTCGCGGTGTTGGCAGTGCGCTCGCGCGTGCTTCGCGCTGGAACAGCATCCCCGGGTACCTGGAGTTGGCCAACGCGCAAATGTGCCTGCTGGTGCAGATTGAAAACCCCGAAGGGCTGGCCAACCTCGACGCGATTGCGGCGGTGGAAGGCGTTGACGGGGTGTTTATCGGGCCTGCCGACCTCAGCGCCGCCATGGGCCATCGTGGCAACCCTGGCCATCCTGACGTGCAAGCGGCGATTGAGGACGCGATCGTGCGCATTCAACGGGCGGGCAAAGCGGCCGGGATTCTCAGCGCCGACGAAACCCTGGCGCGCCGCTATATCGAACTGGGCGCGGCGTTTGTCGCGGTCGGTGTCGACACCACGGTGCTGATGCGCGGGCTGCAAACCCTGGCCGGTAAATTCAAGGACACGCCGCTGCCCGGCAATGCTGGCGGCGGCGTTTACTAAGGCCGGTATCGCCCTGTACCCAGACCGCTTGCATGTGAATGCAGCGGTCTTTTTGCCTAGCGCTTGATCGCCTTCAGTTCTGTGAGCAAGGCCAGCAAGGTCTGGAGTTTCTCGGCGCCGAAGCGTTCCTGCAGGCGCTGGTAATTCTGCTCCATGCAATCGCTCATTGACGCAAAACACGCCTGCCCGCCTGCTGCCAGCGTCACCAAGACCCGACGCTGGTCTTGATCGGCCTTGCGCCGATGCACCAGGCCAGCCGCTTCCATGCGGCTCAGGACACCGGTCATGCTGGGTTTGAGAATGCAGGCCAAGTCGGCCAGGCGATTGGTTTCCAGTTCGCCCTGCTGAGTGAGGATGCGGATAACGCGCCACTGCTGTTCGGTCAGCCCATGTTCATTGAGTGAAGGGCGGAAAAAACGCATGGCGACTTCGCGTGCTTGCAAGAGATTGAGGGTCAAGGACGGGCGGGGTTTGGACATGCTTCACAGCCAGCTATTTTGTTAATACGTTAACCAACTTATCACAGCCTGCCCATCCTGTGGTTCTGCATCAGCCAGCTGGCGCTGGCGATGGCACGCAGGTACAAAAGCGAAGGCAGGCACAGTCAAGACACCTACCGCTCGTTAGGCCCTTAATGTGCGCCATGGAACAGGGCTTGCTAACGCCTTGTCGTGACGTTTTTTTCAATCTATTCAGGCCGCGCCATGATCACTATCGAAACGCCAACCTATTACTCGGCCACCAAAAAATACAACCTCGCCTTCCCGACCCTGGAACAGGATATCGAAGCGCAAGTGGTGATCATTGGTGGCGGTTTTTCGGGCATCAACACCGCGCTGGAGCTGGCCGAAAAAGGCATCACCAATATCGTGGTCCTGGAGGCGCGCTACCTGGGTTTCGGCGGTACCGGGCGCAATGGCGGCCAGATCATGGCGGGGATCGGCCACGACCTGGAAAAGATCAAAAGCAGCGTCGGCGAACAAGGCCTGCGCGAGATCTTTGAAATCAGCGAATTGGGCGCGGGCATCATCAAGGACCGCATCGCCAAATACGCCATCGATGCAGACTTCTGCCATGGCTACGGCTACATGGGCTTCAATGAGCGTCAGGCGAAAACCCTGCGGGCCTGGGAGAAAGACTTCAAGAGCATCAATACCCGCGATGAGATCCGCTTCATGGAGGGCAGCGAGGTCAAGCAGATCATCGGCTCCGACGCCTACAGCAGCGCCCTGCTGCACATGGGCGGTGGCCATGTGCATTCCCTCAACTTGCTGCTGGGCGAAGCCAAGGCGGCGTCCGGCCTCGGTGTACGCATCTTTGAACACAGCCCGGCCCTCGAAGTGACCTACGGTGAACAGATCACCGTGCGCACCGGGCGTGGCTCGGTGAAAGCTGAAAAGTTGCTATGGGCCTGCGACAGCTTCCTCAACAAGCTGGAGCCGGAGCTGCACAAGACCACCATCAACACCTACGCGTTCCAGATGATGACCGAGCCATTGCCGGAAGAACTGATCCAACGCATCAGCCCGATTCGTGGCGCCTACAGCGATATCCGCCCGGTGATCGACTACTACCGGGTGACCAATGAGAACCGCCTGCTGTTCGGTGCGGCCACGCCGGTGATCGAGCATATTCCCAAAGACCTCAAGGCGTGGAACCGCCAACTGATGCTGAACATCTTCCCCTACCTCAAGGACGTGAAGATCGACCTCGCCTGGGGCGGACCCATGGCGACCGGCGCCAACCTGTTCCCGCAAATCGGCACGCTGAGCGGGCGCCCGAACGCGTTTTACGTCCAGGGCTACGCGGGCTTTGGCGTCACCCCGAGCCACATTATCTGCAAGGTGCTGGCCGAGGGCATGAGCGAAGGCTCGTCACGCTACAACCTGATCAGCTCCGTCAAGCACGCACAAATTCTCGGCAAGGACCATATCCGCCCCTTGATCCTCACGGCCGGCAAAAGCCTTCACCAACTCTCGGGCTACTTCAACGGCCGCCGTTGACAGACCCGCTCACACGACTCACTGGAGAACTGCCATGACCATTACCACCATAGAGCAACACATCAAACTGTCGGCACTGGATGCCTGGGGCACCGTGGCCGACCTCGGCTCGACCATCCTCGAAGGCGAAGTCAAAGCCTTTGGCAAGATGACCTTTGGCGCGCCCACCGACCCGGTCAGCAGCGCCTACTTCGGCACCACCAAGGGCAAGTTCCGCATGGAATACCCGTTCAACGAGCAAGCCACCGTGGTCACCGGGGAAGTGATCCTCACGGAAGAAGCCACAGGCAACAGCACGCGTTACGGGGTGGGTGACAGCTGGTTCGTGATCAAGGGCACAGCCGTGGTGTGGGAGATTGTCAGCGAAGAGTTCGTTAAACACTACTTCGCTGTCGCTTGATCGCATCGTTGTCACTGACTGATGACCACTGCCGACCCTCGGCAGTGGTTTTTTTATGCCTGCCCGGCCGCCAGGGCTATCGAGTCCCCGAGGATTCGCCACAAGGCGGCGACGCGGCGGCGGTAAGTGTCCGCGTTACCGTAGATCAGTTCGACATGCAGGCTGTCGATCAGCCCGATGTACGCGTCCTGGAAGATCCCCAGGTCCGTGGCGTTCAGCGTTGGGTATTTGGCCGTGAGGCTGATCCCAAACAGTTCTCGCATGCGTTCAAGATAAGCTTCAAAACCCGCACTCACCTGCCCCTTGAGTTCGGCTGGTGGAAAAAACGCCGTGCGCAGTAGAAAGCGCAGCGCTGCTGAAGACTCATAACGCTGCGCAAGGTGGTCGGTGTACAGCATGTCGAGGCTAAGCGAAGCGTTGGCAGCCACGGCAAACCGTTCTTCGAGGTACTGACGTTCGGTGGTCAATGCCAAATCCAGCACCGCACTGAACAGGTCATCCTTGCTTTTGAAATGCGCATACAACGACGGCTTGCGCATGCCCGCCAGCACCGCGATGTCGTTGAGTGACGAGGCGTCGTAGCCCCGCTCGGCGAAATGCACCAGGGCGATGTCGCAAATTCTGCCCGCTGAGGGGCTGAGCACTTTCATCTGAATATCCTTGCCAGCGATCTTTTATCAATGATTTAACGCGGTGATCTGGTCAGCCTTGCCTTGGCGCACGCTGATCCAGGTGAGCACCCCGACGACAGCGGCGCACAGCACCAGCAAGCCGCCCCACGCCGTGGCGCCGTGGCTGCTCACCAGGCCGGTCAAGGGTGTGGCGCACGCCGAGATGCCCAGTTGAAAGGCCCCCAGCAACGCAGCGGTCGAACCCAGCGCGGTGGTTTGCGAAGACATCACCAGCGTCATCAACGTGGTTTCTGCAATCCCCACGCCCAGCAACGCCAGCGCCACTCCGGCCACCAGCCAGTACAAGCCCAGCCCGGCGGCTGCGGCCGCACAAGCGATGAGCGCACCGGCAACGATGCAGCAGGAGCCCGCTACGGCCATGCGTGCCAGGCCGTATTTGCCCACCAGCTTCGCCGCCAGCGAAGCCCCGACCAGGATCGCAATACCGGTTGCGCCGAACAGGGTACCAAACTGGGCGGCAGGCAACCCGTAGTCATTCTGGTAGATGAACGTGGCGCCACCGATGTAGGCGAACAGGAAGAAGAACACCGCTGACAAGGCCAGCGCCGGTTGCAGGAAGCGCAGGTCCTGGGCGATGCGTGCGTACGTGCGGATTGCCCGTTGGAAGTTCAGCGGCTCACGCTTGTTCACGGGCAAGGTTTCCCGCAGCACCACCATGGAGTTCACCGCCACCAATGCGCCCAGGGCCGCCAGCACGACCATCACCGCGCGCCAGCCAAAGTGCGCATCAATATAGCCGCCCAGTGCCGGCGCGATAATCGGCGCCACGCCTTCGATGGTCATCAGCAAGCCAAACAGCTTGGCCGCCTGCACGCCCTGGGTGACATCACGCACCATGCTCATGATCACCACCAGGGTCAGCGCACTGCCCAGTCCCTGAACGAAGCGCGCCAGCAGCAGCCAGTCCAGCGTCGGTGCGGCACCGGCCACCAGCGCGCTCACGCTGAACAGGACGAGACCGGCAATCAGCGGGCGCCGGCGCCCCCACGCGTCGACGACAGGGCCGAACAGCAATTGGCCAAGGCCCATCGCCAGCAGGAACACCGTGAGTGTCAGCTGAATGCTGGCCACACTGGCGGAATACTCCAGCGCCATCTCCGGCAAACTGGGCAGGTACATGTCCACGGCCGACGGGCCGAGGGCGCCAATGGCACCCAAGGCTATGGCGAATTTCAATGTGGGACTGCTTGGATTGATCGATTTCATCTTGAACTCACGACTGACTGCCTACCGGTCGGTAGGGAGAAGTCGCGAGAGTAGCCATCGCCCGCTACGCGGTCAAGTCGTTAATCAATTAACAGTCAGGCGGCACCCGCCAAGGCGCCCGATAGCGCCTGCGCGCGAAAATCCTTGGGCGATTGTTCGAAGTGTTTTTTGAACGAGCGGCTGAAGTGCGCGGAATCGGTGAACCCCCACTTATAGGCAATCGAGGTGATCGACTCCGCACGCAGGAACGGATTGGCCAGGTCCGTGGCGCTGCGCTCAAGCCTCGCACGCTGTATGTAACGGCACACACTGTCGCCCTCCTCCTCGAACAGCCGGTAAAGATGCCTGACCGAAATTTTCAGGCGCCCCGCCAGGCACGCGGGTGTCAGATTGGTCTGGGCCAAGGACTCATCGATGACCTTCTGCACATAGCTGCGCAGGTTAACGCCGCCGAGCACGGCAGCATCGTTGGTCTTCTCCTCGGCCTGTTCAAACCCGGAAGCCAGCAGCAGGATGAAGGCACTCTGCAAGGCTTCACCCTCGGCCGCCGCGCTGTCGGTGCCGTCACTGCCCTTGCACGCCTGGTCCATCAGCAAATGCAGCATGCGCCCGCAGGCTTTGGTCGACGAGATCTTGCCAAAGATCGGCGAGACGCCTTTGAGCTGGCGCTGCACCTGCGCGCGCGACAAGGACAGCGACACATGCTCGATCAGGCCGTGGGGAGCAATCGCGCAAGGGCCGACCGAATCCATCAGCATCAGGTCGCCGGGCGCCAACTGGATGGTCACGCCGCCCTGGGTGATGTGGGAGTAGCCGGTGCGCTGGCTGACCAGGAAACAGTGCTCGTCGTTGTCGCAATCGGCACGATCACCGTAACGCACGATATTACCGGCATTGGTGCGCATATTGGCCAATGACAGCCCGCCATGGGACCAGGTGGAAATGTCACCAATAAACAGCGAACGATTGAACGCCAGTTGGGTTTCGAAACGACCACACAATGCCTGCATGGTGGTGGTCCATTGGTCCAGCCCGTCCCAGGCAGCCTGATGGATGCTCATGAATACCTCCGCACGCGATGCTTATTTTTGTGCGCCAATAGTTAACATGTTATCTATAGGCGCACAACTGTAGATCTATGCAAAGTACATAAGCACAAGCCATGCCACTCAAGGCTTAAAGCGTCTTGAGCACCTGGTGAAGGGCCAAAATGCTCTGCTGCAACAGGCGGGTTTGTTCAATACTCAACGAAATATAGCGGCGAAAAGCCGGCATGCGATTGACCACCTCGCTGCCGCCCATATGCTCCAACGCCACGTTCCAGCCGCCGTGGGCGTATTCAAGGGTGATCTTCTTGAAATCCAGCGGCATCAGCGCCTCGCGCAACGCTGGGTTGGCGCTCAGTTCACGGGTCAACCCATCGGCAAAGTCCTGCGGCCCTTTTCGGCGGCGACAGACCAGACCTGTCCGGCGGATGGCCCCCGTGTGGTGCACTTGGTAACACCCCTCGCTCCACCGTGAAGCGGGCGTGTGGAAGCGAAACTCCGTGAGCACCACATGCATCAGCAACTGCGCTTCGGCGCGCTCATGCACCTCGATGAGCGGCCCCTCTGAACCGAACTGAAACCGCGCGCGCACCGGGGCCGAAAACTCAAACGAGGGCTGGCCCAGGTTGCGCCGCACACGCTCAAGCGTCGCCCCCGGACGATACCCCGTCGGCGCACGCGGGGCGCCGAACAGCTCAGACAGCCTTGCAAGCATGATCCAGTTCCTCACGCGCCTGAATACCGGGTTCCATGGCGAACTCCTTGGCCAATACATCCTCCACCCGCGCCGGCTTGAAGGGGTTGACCTTCTGCACCACCAGCGTCCAGAACAACGCGTACACGGCGGTACAGCCCAACATCACGCCAAACGGAATGTACACATCCGCCGGGTTCATGCCGGGCGGCGTGATAAACCACATACCCAGCAAAATCCCCGCGCTGGAAATGATCTGCGGCAGCGGAAAGAACGGCGAGCGATAGGCCCGTGGCAGATCCGGCCGACGGATACGCAAGATCACCACCGACAGCGTGACCAATAGGTAAGCGGTGCTCCAGGCACACACGGCCGCCAGCACCAGGTGCAGGATGTTGTCCACGTTACCGCCCAGGTACCAGGCATGCAGGCACGGAATCAGCATTGCCACGAGGATGCACAGCAGCGGTGTCTTGAAGCGTGGATGCAGATACGTAAACACCTTCGGCAACGCCCCATCCACCGCCATGCCATACAGGATGCGCGGCACACCGGCCATCAGCGTATTGATGGTGGCAGCGCCGGCAAACAAGAAGCCGATGCCCAGCCACACTGGGCCGATATCGCCCATGACCTGGGCGGCGAACTTGGGAATCGCCATCGGCGTATCCAGCAGGTGCAGGCCGGTCGCCGGGTCCAGCACCAGGTTTTCCACCTGGCGTTTCATCGCCGCGCCATAAATGAACATGCACGATGCCACGCCCACCAGGCCCAGGAGCATCGCCTTGGGCATGGTCGAGGCGGATTTGCGCAAGTCCGGCGCCAGCGGCGTGACAAACTCACAGCCCACAAACATGAACATGGCCATGCCCACCAGCGACAAGATGGTCATCGGGTCGCTGCCCACCAACGACTCGCCAAACCAGCCGTCCAGCTCCACTGCCGGCGCCGCGATCAACCCCAGCACGCCAAACACCATCAGCGTGGTCCACATGCCGAAGGTCAGGATGATTTCCGCACGCCCAAACACGCTGACACCAAAGGCGTTGAGAATGCCGAAGCTGATCACGAACGCCACCCCCAGCAACCACGAACCACCGGCCGACTCGGCCAGGGTGTTGAGGTGTTCGAAGTTCACCAGCGCCATGACCCCGGACAGGATCGTCTCTGCGGTGCCCGCGAACACATGCACGATCAGGTAGGCCGACAACGTCCCGGTGATGGCAAAAAAACGCCCCATGCCACAGTTGATGTAGTCATACACCGAGCCGGTGGTGGGCAAGATCGCCGCCGCTTCGGCAAACGTGGTGGCCTGGGCCAGCATCATCACCACCGCGATTACCATCGCCACGGCAAAGGCTTTGCCGCCAATGCCAAAGCCCATGGTGGCCGTAAGGATGACCGGGCTGGCCATGATCAGGCCTACGGTACTGGCCAGTGCGGTAGGAAACCCCACCGTTCCGCGATTCAAGTGCTCAGTGAGCTTATGGTTGCTCGACATTTTCTAATGTCCCTGACGTTAGGTTGGCGTAAGTAGCGACAGGCTGCTCCTTTCTACAGGAGGCTGGCGTCGCCGCACACCCTCACTGTGCGCCCCTGCTCCAAGAGCGTCTTGCCCACGGCTGCCGCCCGATTTGTTGCAGCCTGCCAACCGCGTGCAACTGGCGAGCTGAGTCAAATGGCTGGCACGGTGGTTAAAGACGCCACCCCCTCAACCCCCCATTAATGGCGCGCTTGACCTACAACCGCACATCAACAACAGGGGCAATAACCATGGGGCACACCTCGACTACCCGTTCACTCTCAATCGCCGTGGCGCTGGGACTGGCCAGCGCTGCGTGCGCCCAGGCCGCACAGGCCTATGAGCTGTATGCCGACAGCGATACGCATATCAACGGCAATTTCCTTGCCGTTTATGGCTTGTTCAACAGCCGCAAGAACTACGACGGCACGACCGGTGGTTCCACCTGGCGCGAAGGGTTCATCAAATATGGCTTGAGCCTGGACCGTACGCTAGGCAGCTACGGCAGCGTGTATGGCACGGCCAACCTGGTCAGCTCGGGCACCTGGGGTGACGGCGATGCCGCAGGCCTGAGCAACGGCAGTGAACGCACTACCAAATTCGACGAAGCCTTCGCCGGCTGGCGCTCCGGCGACTTGTTCCCAGCCTTGGGCAAAGACGGCGTGGACCTGTCCTTCGGGCGGCAGATCATCCAGTTGGGCAACGGTTTTATCATCAACGATGACGGCCTGAACTTCGGCAAAGGCCCGGCGGACGGTGCGTTGAATCGCGGCGGCGCCTACTACCTCGCCGCCCGCCACGCCTTCGATGAAACCGCAGTCCTGCGCCTGGGTGGCAAGGACGGGGTGCACGGCAGTGTCATGTGGATCAAGTCGGACAACCGCGCCCAGGCCAAGACCGAGATGGCCGCAGGCACCCTGGACTACAGCGCAGCACCCGGCACCTTGGGCCTGACCTACATCCATGGCATCGACGTGGATAAGCGCTACGCCAGCGACTTCCAGCAGCAACGCAAAGGCATGGACATCTACAGCCTGCGCGGCAGCGGCGACGCGGGCATCAAGAACGCCCACTTCGGTTTTGAATACGCCTGGCAAGACAAGGACGCCGGCGCCGAGAAAGCCTGGTATGCCGAAGCGGGCTACACCTTCGCCGATACCCTGTGGAGCCCCGACATCACCTACCGCTACAGCCGCTACTCCGAAGGCTGGGACTCCATGTTCAACGGCTACAGCACCGGCTATGGCACCTGGTTCCAGGGCGAAGTGGCCGCCAACTACGCGGGGCCCTTCAACAGCAATACCGCGATCCAGCATGTGGCGCTCAAGGTGCACCCGCTGGAAAACCTCACGGTGGGCACGTTGTTCTTTGATTATTCAACCACCCACAAGCACGGCAACCTCGACCTTAGCGGACGCGAGCTGGATGTGTTTGCGGAGTGGGCGGTGAACGAGCACCTGATCATCACCCCGCTTATTGGCCTCTATAAACCCAAGCAGGATGAAAACACCGGCGGCAATCAAGTCGGCGGCAACGGCACCAACCTGTACAGCCAGGTGACCGTCGCCGTACCGTTCTAAAAGAGTAAAAGCAACCTGTGGCGAGGGAGCTTGCTCCCGCTGGGTCGCGAAACGGCCCCAACAATGGGACTGCTGCGCAGTCCAGCGGGAGCAAGCTCCCTCGCCACAGATACAACAAACCTCAGCTGGCAATCACCGCCTTGAGCACGGCCTTGAACGTGTCGATCTGTTCAACCGAAAACTGCCCAAACACCTTGTCCTGCTGTTCCCGGGCGATGGTCCACAGCGACTCGGTCTCATCCACCCCTTTGACGGTCAGCCGCACACGCTCGTTGTCATCAACCACTAGGCCCTTGCGCTTGAGATTGGCCACCGCCTCCTCGATTTCACGCACCGGCATCGCCACTTCACGCTGCAACTGGTTGAGGTCCAGCCCGGCGTCATTTTCCAGCACCATCAACATCCGCGCTTCACTGGTACGCAGCCCGGTGGACAGCTGCCGCGGCTGGTAGCTGGCCTGATACGCCCGCAACGCCTGGGTCATCAGGTAGTAGAGGTTGTGGCTCAGGCGCCCCTGGAAATGGCTGCTGGGCGGCTGGCCTTCGTCGCGCTTGGTCATGCGCGTATGGGGCAGCACCATCGAGTAGGCGCCCTGGTGATACAGCAGGGGCGAACGGCCGAAATCGTCAAACGCCACCACTTTGCCGATCATGATCCAGTGGTCGCCACCGTCGACCTGCTGGAACTTTTCACAGTGAAAACGCGCCGAGCAGTCCGCAAACACCGGCGCACCGCCCTCCCCCGGTTCGAATTCAATCTCAAAGAAGCGGTCATCCTTCGGCCGGGCAAAATTGTTCGACAAATCGATCTGATCCGCCGCCAGCACGTTGACCGCGAAGTGGCTCGCCTCTTCAAACACCTCGTGGCTGTTGGAGCGTTTGTCGATACTCCACAAGATCAGCGGCGGGTCCAGGGACACCGAGTTGAAGCTGTTGGCCGTCACGCCGACTTTACGCCCGCTGGCGGTTGCCGCTGTCACCACCGTGACACCGGTGGCGAAGTTGCCCAAGGCACGGCGAAACGCGCGCGCGTCGAATGGGTTGGCGGGTTGCGATGCAAGGACTTCAGACATGAAAAACTCCCGGGCTGACCCACGGACCAGCCCTGTTTGTTGTTATGGGAATAGCGCTACGGCGGGGATCAGACCATCGAAGGATCGGGCTCAAGCCCCATCAACTCGCGTCCGAGGATTTGCGCGCACACGTCATAGTCGGTGTAGGCATGTGCACCGGTGAGGTGGGAATCGCGGAACAGGCGTTGCAGCTCGTTGCTTTCAAACCAGGCACCACCGCCGGCGGCTTCCATCAAGCGGTCCACGGCCTGGATACACATCTTGGTGGCGTAGCCCTGATTGGTCCGCCAGAACGCCAGGGTTTCACGGCTCGGGTACCTGTGCTGCTCGCTGTACCAGGCGATCTCGTTCCAGCTTTTTTCCAACAGGGCGCGTGCTGCGGCGACCTGGTGGGTGGACTCGGCCAGGCGCATCAACGCCGGCGTCGCGGCGCCCACCGCAGCACCGGTGTAGGCGCGCACGCGGGTTTTGGTTTTTTCGCGGAATACCTCCAGCATGCGCTCGGCGATCCCCAGGCTGACGGTGGAAAAGCCGCTGGCAAAATACGGCCGGTATGGTGCGAAGAAAATCTTGCTGTCCGGGTAGAGACCGAAGCCTGCGGACTTGCCTTCCATCATGTCCTTGGCTTTCTGGATGCGGTGCTCAGGCACAAAGGCATCCTTGACGATCAACGTCTTGCTGCCGCTGCCGCGCATGCCGACTGCATACCAATCATCGCGGATCACGTAATCGCTGCGGGGCAATACGGCGAAGCAATAGTCCTGGCTGCCCTCGGCGTTTTTGCGGCGAAAGCCCATGATCGCCCACTCCGCGTGATCGCACCCCGAACTCCAGCCCATTTCGCCGCTAAAGGTCACCCCGCCGTCAACTTCCTCGGTGCGTCCGAACGGCGCAATGCTGCTGCTGGCGGTGGCATCCGGGTCATCGCCCCACACCTCGTCCTGCAAAGTCGGCGAGAACATCGCCAATTGATGGCTATGGGTGCACAGCAGGCTCATCGCCCAGGCAGTACTGGCGCAGGACGCGGCCAACAGCGCGATGCAATCGGCAAACTGGGGAAGGGAAATTTCCAGGCCGCCGTACTTTCGTGGTTGCAGCGCATGGTGCATGCCGATGCTTTTGAGCAGGGCGATATTCTCGGCGGGAACACTGCGATCTTTTTCGGCCGTAAAGGCGTTGGCGGCAATGGCAGGCAACACGGCCTTGAGGTCTTCAAGCAGAGGATTGGGCTTTTTCATGGCGGGGCTCTTTATTATTGGAGGTGAGCGCTTCCAGTGCCGAACAGCCACGGTATGGAGGGAAAACCGTGGCGCCTGGCCAGGAACGCTGAAAAGACCGGGCCAGTATGGGTCGCGCAAAAGCCGTGGAAAATGCACGTTCCACGTAGAAGGTTGTACTTTTCATAGCCCGCAAGTTGGCAGGCTCAGTCATGTGCGTGACACGCACAGTCAAGATAAACGCCAGCATCCAGCGTACTTTTCCGTGTAAAGGCCTGCGCCTAGAGCGCGGCACAGTCACCTGCTGGATTTTTGGAGCCTGCCCCCATGAGTGATATCCCACTGCTTCCCCGCGTCAGCCAGTTTCTCGGGCGTGATCACGGCCTTTACATCGATGGCGGCTATGTCGCCAGCAGCAGCCACGCCAAACTCAAGGTCATCAACCCGGCCAATGGCGAAGCCATCGCGCAAGTCAGCGATGCGGCCCAAAGCGATGTGGATCGTGCCGTCGAATCCGCCAACCGGGGTTTCAGGATCTGGTCCAACACCAGCCCGGCCGCCCGCGCGGCGGTGTTGTTCAAGCTTGCCGACCTGCTGGAGCAAAATCGCGAGGAACTGGCACAGATCGAAACCTGCCAATCCGGCAAGATCATTCACATCGCCCGCGCGTTCGAGGTCGACCAGGCCGCCCACTTCCTGCGCTACTACGCCGGCTGGGCGACCAAAATCACCGGCGAAACCATCACCCCGTCGCTGCCCTCCTTCGCCGGCGAACGCTACACCGCGTTTACCCTGCGCGAGCCCGTCGGCGTGGTGGTGGGTATTGTGCCGTGGAACTTCTCCACCATGATCGCCATCTGGAAACTGGCCTCGGCCCTGACCACCGGTTGCAGCGTGATCATCAAGCCGAGCGAATTCACCCCGCTGACGATCCTGCGCATCGCCGAACTGGCCAGCGAAGCCGGCCTGCCACCCGGCGCCTTGAACGTGGTGACAGGCAGCGGCGCTGTCGGCAAAGCGCTGATCGAACACCCGGGCACCGATAAAGTCTCCTTCACCGGCTCGGTGCCCACCGGGATTGCCGTGGGCAAAGGCGCGATGGACGCCAAGCTGACCCGCGCCACCCTGGAATTGGGCGGCAAGAACTCGGCGGCTTTCCTGCGCGACATCGACCTGGATAAAGCCGCCGACGGCATCATCGAGGCCGGCTTCCTGCACTCCGGCCAGATCTGCGCCGCCGCCGAGCGTTTTTTTGCCCACCGCTCGCAGATCGAACCCCTCATGGAAAAACTCGCCCAGCGCCTGGCCGCCCTGAAAATCGGCTCGCCCCTGGATGAAACCACCCAGTTCGGCCCTGTCACCAACAAACAGCATCAACAGAAACTTGCAGGCTTTTTTGATACGGCACGCGCGCAAAACAACAGGATTGTCTACGGCGGCAACCTGATCGACGGGCCTGGCTGCTACGTCGAGCCGACGATCATTCTTGCCAATGACGTCAACGACACCTTGCTCAACGAAGAAACCTTCGGCCCCATCGCGACGTTTTTCCCATACGACACCGAGGAAGAACTGCTGCACCTGATGAACAACACGCCCTACGGCCTCAGCGCCAGCCTGTGGACCAACGACCTGTCCAAGGCCCTGCGCCTGGTGCCGGACATTCAAGCGGGCACGGTATGGGTCAATATGCACACAATGCTCGACCCGGCGGTGCCGTTCGGCGGCATCAAGTCATCGGGGATCGGCCGCGAGTTCGGCGCGGCATTTATCGACGATTACACGGAACTGAAATCGGTGATGATTCGTTACTGAATTGAAGGTACGGCGGCTGATCATTCAGCCGCCCCGCCCTCCCCCTAGTACCCAAACAGCGACTTGCTCTCCAAGTACTCGTCAAACCCCAACTCGCCCCATTCACGGCCATTGCCCGACTGCTTGTAGCCGCCAAACGGCGCAGCCTGATCGGCCCGTGCGCCGTTGAGGTGGACCATGCCGGTGCGCAGTTGGCGCGCCACCGCGCGGCTGCGTTCCAGGCTCAATGAGGTGACGTAGCCCGACAAGCCATAAGGGCTGTCATTGGCGATGGCAATTGCTTCGGCTTCGCTGTCGTAGGGCATGATCGCCAGCACCGGGCCGAAGATTTCTTCCCGCGCCACCAACATGGGCGGCGTGACGTCGGCAAACACCGTCGGTTTCACGTAGTAACCGCGCTCAATCCCTTGGGGCCGGCCCAACCCGCCGGCGACCAAACGCGCCCCTTCGGCGATGGCTTCGGCGATCATCGCCTGGACCCGCTCGAACTGCATGGCGTTCGCCACCGGGCCGACGGCCGTGAGCGGGTTGCTGTCGTCATGACACACCTGGGCCAGCACTTCCTCGGCAATCGCGATCACCGCCGCTTGCTGCTGACGCGGCACCAGCAGACGCGTCGGCGCGTTGCACGACTGGCCGCTGTTGCGCATACAACCCAGCACCGCGTGGCGTACGGCACTCGGCAGGAATGCATCGTCGAGGAGGATATTCGCCGACTTGCCGCCCAACTCCTGGGACACGCGCTTCACCGTGTCCGCCGCCGCCTTGGCCACCGCGACGCCGGCGCGGGTCGAGCCGGTGAAGGACACCATGTCCACGTCAGCGTGGCTGGCCAGCGCCGCGCCCACACCAGGGCCGTCGCCATGGACGAGGTTGAACACACCCTGCGGCACTCCGGCCTCGTGCAGCACTTGCGCGATGATCTGCGCGGACAACGGCGCACGCTCACTGGGCTTGAGCACCATCGTGCAGCCCACCGCCAGCGCAGGCGCCAGCTTGCAGGTGAGTTGGTTGAGCGGCCAGTTCCACGGGGTGATCAGCGCGCACACGCCGATCGGCTCGCGCACCACCAGCGTGTTGCCCAGGCGCCGCTCGAAGCGGTAGTCGCGCAACACGTCCAGCGCCTGCACCAGATGGCCGAGGCCTGCCGGCACATGGGCGCTGCGCGCCAGGGACAGCGGCGCGCCCATCTCCAGGTGCACCGCTTCGATCAAGGCCTCGCTGTGGCGCTTGTACGCGTCGATGATGCCTTGCAGCAGGTCGATGCGCGTCTGCAACGACGTCGCTGCGAACCCCGGGAAGGCCCGCCGGGCGGCGCCGACAGCGCGGTCTACATCCGCGCCATCGCCGAGCATCACGCGGCCGATCACTTGCTCGGTGGACGGGTTTACCACCGCGTCGATATCGCTGCCATGGGGTTTTACCCAAGCACCGTCGATGTAGAACTCAAACAGATCCGACATGCCCCGCACTCCCTTCAAGCGACATGGTTCAAGGCGTCCGCCAAGGTATCGAACACCTGGGCGATCTCCTGCGGGCTGATCACCAGCGGCGGTGAAATCACGATGGTGTCGCCCGAGCCGCGCACCAGCACGCCGTGGTCGAAGCACCACTGCGCAACCTCACTGCCGCGTGCGCCGGCCGCACCGGGGCGCGGTTCCAGTTCCACGGCGCAAAGCAGGCCGAGGGTGCGCACATCCAGCACCGGGCCAATCCCGCGCAAGGCCAACGCCGCCGACTGCCACAGCCCGCTGACCGCGTTGACGTGCTGATTGATGCCCAGCTCGCGATGCACCTCGATGGTCGCCAACCCGGCCGCACACGCCAGCGGGTGCGCCGAATAGGTGTAGCCATGCATCAACTCGATCACGTTGGCCGGCCCGGCCATGAACGCTTCATACACCGCCGCGCTGACCAGCACGCCGCCCATGGGCACAGCGCCGTTGGTCAGGCCTTTGGCGGTGGTGATCAAGTCCGGGGTGACGCCAAAGGCTTGCGCGGCAAAGCTGTCGCCGACGCGACCGAAGCCGGTGATCACTTCGTCGAAAATCAGCAGCACGCCATGGCGCGTGCAGATCTCCCGCAGGCGCTGCAAATAGCCTTGGGGCGGCGGGTACACGCCACCGGAACCGGTCACCGGTTCGACGATCACGGCGGCGACGGTGCTGGGGTCCTGGATGTCGAGCAACTGCGTCAGCGCATCGGCATAACTGGCGCCGTGTTCAGGCTGACCGGCGCTGAAACGCATGCTCGCGTCGTACGGCAGCGGCAGGTGCGACACTTCCCCCAGCAACGGACCAAAGTCGCGTTTCTGCCGACCGATGCCGGACACCGACAGCCCGCCGAACCCCATGCCGTGATACCCCTTGGCCCGCCCGATCAGCTTGGTCCGGCGGCAATCGCCCCGCGCCTGGTGATACGCGCGGGCGATCTTCAACGCCGTGTCCACCGCCTCTGAACCGGAGTTGGTGAAAAACACCTGCTCCATGCCCGCTGGGCTGATCTCGATCAACCGCTCGGCCATCTCCAGCGCCTGGGGGTGGCTCATCTTGAACGACGAGACAAAGTCCAAGCGCCCCGCCGCTTCGCGAATCGCTTCGACGATCTTCGGCTGGCCATGCCCGGCATTCACGCACCACAGGCCGGCCATCGCATCCAGCACGCGGCGCCCATCGGTGGTGGTGTAGTGCATGCCGTCGGCACTGGCGAACATCATCGGTTGTTGCTGGAACTGGCGCATCGGGGTGAACGGTGCCCAGAAGGCCGGGTTGGAAGTCGTGGTCATAAGTGCTCCTGCAATACGGTGGTCTGATGGCCGATGAGCGTCGGGCGCTGCAACGGGCCGGCGTTAACGTTGACACTGCGGTCCACCGACAAGGTGCCGCCTTCGATCCGGCAAGTGACCTGGTCACAAAACGCCGTCTCGACAAACTGCCAGGTCATGTTCAGCACGCCGTCTTCACTCCAGCGCGCCTGCGCCACCACCGGGGTGATCTCCGGTTGGTATTGGTGGTGCAGATAGTGGCCGGTCATGCCTGTCTGGCTTTCGATGGCATCGACCAGCCCGGCACGAATGCAATGGGTGCCACGGGGGTCGGTGAGGTAGAAGTCGCAATAGTCAGGGCCGAACGCCAGGCGCACTTGGCTGACCTGGTCTTCATTGGCCTGCATCACAAACGTGCCGCTGAACTCCGCCTGGCGTGGCGAGCGCGATGCCCCCGTCAGGGACGGCCGCCGCTGGTTGGCCAACAGCCGCGCCAATTCGGCGTCCGCCGCGCCATCGGTGGGCACGCCCAGCGCCGGCAGCAGGTGTTCCCAGAGCAGGCTGTGCAAGCGCCGCTCGCCCAGGGGCAAGCCCGCCGTAAAGGCAATCACCGCGTTATGCCGGGGCAATACGATGCACTGCTGGCCGAACACGCCGGAGGCGTAATAACCGCCGTGCAAGGTCATCCACCACTGGTAGCCGTAGCCTTCGCGGCGGGTGACGGCGGCGTCGCTCGATTCATCGCGGCCCAGGTAACGCTTGCCGTCGAAGGCGCCCATCCACACATCATCGACGTGGCCACGGGTGGCTTCGGCCACCCACTCTGCGGACAACAGTTGCTGCCCGTCCCATTGGCCTTGCTGCAAATGCAGCACGCCAAACTTGAGCAAATCTTCGGTGCTGCAACTCAAGCCATTGCCACCGGTATTGAAGCCGCCGGGGGCCAGGTCCCACTCAATCGGGCCCATGCCCATGGGTTGGAAAATACGCGCGTTGCACAGCGCAAATGCCGTCTGGCCACTAACCACGCTGACGATGGCCGAGAGCATGAAGCTAGACGCACTGCTGTAGATAAACCGCTGCCCAGGCGCGTCTTCCACCGGTTCATTGAGGAACAACTTGACCCAACTGTCACTGCGCCCGCGCCACGCGCCACCGGAGATACCTTGGCGGTGCCCGGTGCGCATGGTCAGCAGATCGCGCACGGTCATGGCCGCCAGGTTGGCGCTGATGACGGCCGGGCAATCGGCAGGGAAATAGTCCACCACCTTGGCGTCCAGCGACAGCACGCCGTCATCCACCAACAACCCGACGGCCATCGACACCCAGCTCTTGGTCGCCGAATGCTGCACGTGCAGGCGCTCGGCGCGATACGGCGCCCAGAACGCCTCGGCCACCACCGCACCGTCGCGGTAGAGCATAAAACTGTGCAATTCCAGGCCCGCAGCATTCACCGCTTCGATGAAATCACTGACGCCCCGCGCCGATACACGTTGTTGACTGGGCAAGGCCCGGCGCAACGGCAAACTTGTCATCTGATCTATCCCCTCACTTGCATTGCTTGGGCGTGCAACAGGCTGCCCCTGTTGCACGCCATGACGGCTACCAGAGCGCCACGGTGTAACCCAGGATCAGCCGGTTTTCGTTGGTGTCACGGGCGAAGTTGCTGGTGGCGCTGGCGTTCTGCCAACGCAGCGACACATCCTTGAACGTGCCGCTCTGCACCACGTAGCCCAGGCTCAAGTCACGCTCCCACTCACGCCCTTCGCCCTTGAAGCCGATGACCTTGGCGTTGTCACCCTTGGCATACCGCGTCGAGAACAGCAGGCCCGGCAAGCCCAACGAGGCAAAGTCATAGTCGTAGCGGGCATGCCACACGCGCTCGCCCGTCTGGGAGAAGTTGGCCAGTTGGTACTCGGTGAACAGGTAGGTGTTGGTGCCGTCCACGTAGGTGAACGGTGTCGAACCGTACTGCGCCTGGTAACCGCCGCTGAGGTTGTGGCCGTACAGGCTGTAGCCGATGCGCGTGCTCAACGCACGGTTGTCCACCTTGCCGGCCAGGGCGGCGGCGTCTTCGCTGGCGTTGAAGTAGCGAATGTCGGTCTTGAACGTGCCGGGCCCCCACTTGAAGCTGTTTTTCACGCCCAGGTAGTGCTGCTGGTAGAGGCTTTCCAGTTGCGCGTATTGATAGGTCAGCGCGGTGTTCGGCGTGAGCTTGTACTCGCCGCCGGCGTAGCGGAATTCATCGCTTTTCGCGCTGCTTTTGTAGGCGCCGTACTGGCTGGTGAGGCCCATGTCTTCGTAGTGCGTGGAGTCGCGCTGCTTGACCTGGTCCAGTTGGCCGGCGCTCAGGGTCAGGTTGTCGATGTCCTTGGACGTGACGGCCGTACCGCTGAAACTCTGCGGGAACAGGCGGCTGAGATTGGGTTGCAGGGTCGGCAGGTCGGGCACCATGTAGCCCACGCGCAGCTCGCTTTTGGCCAGGCGCGCTTTGCCGGTGATCCCCAGTTTCGAGTAGTTGTCGTGTGCGCGGCGGGCATAACTCGGCGAGCCCGGTTCGGCCACGCTGGACCGTGCGAGCAGGCCGGTGCCGGAGTTGTCCGGGCTGGAATCGAGCTTCACGCCGAGCATGCCCACCGCGTCCAGGCCAAACCCTACCGTGCCTTCGGTAAACCCCGATTCGACGTTGAGAATAAAACCCTGCGCCCATTCGGCGCGCTTGTTCTGCCCGCTGTCTTCGCGGTAATCGCGATTGAAGTAATAGTTCTTCAATTCCAGCGCGGCCTTGCTGTCGGCGACAAAGTCGGCGTGGGCCAGCAAGGGCATAAACCCGGCGCCCATGACGCTGGCTCCGGTGACGACTTTAGTGATGCGGTTATTCATGTGCAGGTTCCTGGCAGACAGGTTGAGTGGGGTTGTTTTTGTTTTCTTCGGCCATGGCTTCGCCCGCCTCGTCAATCCGCGACTGACGAGGGATGAGGTGCAACACATGGCCTGGGGTGCAGCAGTACCTAAATCACACTGGCGCGCAGGCGATAACTGCCATCCGTACGTTTCTCCAAGGGGCTCGCCGCCGCCAGCAAGCGGCGGGTGTACGGGTGTTGCGGGCTGTCGAAGATCGTGTCGCGCGGGCCCATTTCCACGACCTCGCCCTGGTTCATCACCGCCACCCGATGGGCAATGCGTTCCACCGCCGAGAGGTCGTGGGAGATAAACAGGCAGGCGAAGCCGTATTGGCGTTGCAGGCGCTCGAACAGTTCGAGGATCTGCTTCTGGATGGTCATGTCCAACGCGGAAATCGGCTCGTCGGCGATCACCAGCTTGGGCCGCCGCACCAACGCCCGGCCAATCGCCACGCGCTGACGTTGGCCGCCCGACAGTTGGTGAGCGAAACGCTCGCGGAACTGCTCGGGCAAGCCCACGTCCACCAGGGTGTCGGTGACGCGCTGACGTTTTTGCGCGGCGCTCAGGGCCGGCTCATGGCGCAGCGGTTCGGCGAGGATGTGGCCGACGGTCATGCGCGGGTCGAGGGACGAATACGGGTCCTGGAAAATCATCTGGCATTGCAGGCGATGCACGCGGTTGGCGGCCTTGAGGATATCCACGCCCTGGAACAGGATTGCCCCGGCGCACGGGTTGACCAAGCCGACCACCGCCCGCCCGAGGGTGGTCTTGCCCGAGCCGCTGCCGCCGACCAGGGCCAGGGTTTCACCCGGGGCAATGCTCAGGTTCACCGAATGCACCACGCGCTTGGGCACGCTGCGCCCCCAAAAACTTCGGGGTCCCGGGTGTTCGATACACACATCGCGCACCTGCAACAACGCCGCGTCCGCCGCCGGCAATGGCACCAGCTCACCACGCCGGGGCAGTGCTTCGAGCAACTGGCGGGTGTATTCGGCCTTGGGCGCGAAGAGGATATCTTCGATACGCCCCTGCTCCACCGCCTTGCCCGCACGCATCACCACCACTTTGTGGGCGTAGCGCGCCACCAGCGACAGGTCATGGCTGATAAACAGAATCGCCGTGCCCTGCTCGCGGGTCAGCTCCAACATCAACTCGATCACGTCCAGTTGCGCCAGGCAGTCCAGCGCCGTGGTCGGTTCATCGGCGATCAACAGCGCCGGGCGCAGCAGCATCACCGAGGCGAGCATGATGCGTTGGCGCATGCCACCGGAGAACTGGTGCGGGTAGGACGCCAGGCACTTTTCCGCGTCCTTGATGCCGATGCGTTGCAGCATGGCGATGCAGCGCTCGCGGATCGTCGCCGCATCCAGTGCGGTGTGCAGCTTGAGCGCCTCACTCATCTGCCGGCCAATGGTCAGCGCCGGGTTGAGAGAGACCATCGGTTCCTGGAACACCATGCCGATCCGCGCGCCGCGCACCTCACGCATGGCCTTGGCATTGTTGCTGTCCAGCGGCTCGCCCTGGAAGGTGATGCGCCCGCCGCACACCTGCATCGGCGCCGGCAGCAAGCCAATCGCAGCGCGGGCGGCCATGGTCTTGCCACTGCCGGACTCGCCCACCAGCGCGACGATTTCGCCGGGAGCCAGGGTAAAACTGAAATCATCGACAGCCAGCGGGCCGTCCACACCGACGCGAATCTGTAGATTTTCAACGGCCAACAAAGGCACGGGTACGCTCATGCTCATTTCCTCATGCGCGGGTCGAGACGATCACGCAAGGCATCGCCGAACAGATTGATCGCCAGCAACGTCAGGCTGATAAAGATGCCCGGGAAGATCCCCAGCCACGGCGCATTGGAGATATAGGTGCGGCTCGCCGAGAGCATGCTGCCCCAGGTCGCGGCCGGTGGTGGTACGCCCAGGCCGAGGAAGCTCAGCGCGCTCTCCGAGAGCAAAGCCCAGCCGAACATGCTGGTGGCCAGCACACACAACGGCGCCAGGCAGTTGGGCGTGATGTGGCGGAACATGGTGTACAGCTCGGAGTTGCCGATCACCCGCGACGCCTCGATAAACTCCAGCTCGCGCAACGACAACACACTGCCGCGCACCACCCGCACCACCGACGGCGTGTAGGCAATACCGAGGGCGAGCACGATGCCGTACTGGCTGGCCCCGACAATCGCCATGATGCCCAGGGCCATGAGGATGCCGGGGAACGCGAGCAACGCATCGTTGAGCATCATCAGGATGCGGTCGGTCCAGCCGCGCAGGTAACCGGCGAGCATGCCGATCAGCGTGCCGCAGACCACCGCCACGCTGACCGACAGCAGGCTGATCCACAGGCTGGTGCGCGCGCCGATGATCAAGCGGCTGAACACATCCCGGCCGAATTCATCGGTGCCCAGCCAGTGCGCGGCATCTGGTGCGTGCAGGCGTGAGAGCAGGTCGAGCTTGAGCGGGTCGTACGGCGTCCACACCACACCGAGCAAGGCCAGCAACACCAGGGCTGCGAGCAAGCCGCCGCCAATCAGCGCATTCAGCGGTGGGTAGCGCCGACGTCGACGCGGCGTGATCGCCCCTACGCCGGGCAAGGCAGAAGTCTTCAGGTTCATAGCTTCACCCTTGGATCGAACAGCGGATACAGCAGGTCTACCAACAGGTTGACCAACACATAGATGCAGGTAATCAGCAGCAGGCAACCCTGCAACACCGGGTAGTCGCGGGAGAAGATTGCGTCGACCATCAGCCGGCCGATGCCGGGCAAGGTGAACACGGTTTCCAGCACCGCGATGCCGCCGAGCAGGTTGCCGAGGATCAGGCCGATCAGGGTCCAGGTCGGCGCGAAGGCATTGCGCAAGGCGTGTTTCCACAGCACCGCGCTCTCCGACAAGCCCTTGGCCCGGGCATGGGCGATGTATTCCAGACGCAGCACTTCAATGGTGCTGGCCCGGGCCATGCGGGCAATGGCGCCGAACTCCACCAGGGTCAGGGTGACGATGGGCAGCACCACATAGGTCAGCGCCTTCATCGGATCAGTGCCAAAGCCGACATAACCAATCACCGGCAACCAGCCCAGTTGAATGCCGAACACGTAGAGCAGCAACAAGCCCAGCCAGAAACTCGGCACCGACAGCAACAGCGTCGCCGTCGCCACCAGGCCCAGGTCCATTGCGCTGTTTTGCTTCCAGGCCGCGAGCAAGCCCACTGGCACAGCAAGCAACGTCGCCAGCAGCACCGCCACCAGCACCACCGTGGCGCTGACGCTGAAGCGCTCCACCAGCAAATCCAGGACCGGCTGGCGGCTGCTGATGGACACGCCGAGGTCGCCGCTGAGCACCGACTTGATCCAGATCAGGTACTGGGTCACCACCGAGTGGTCCAGCCCCAGGCTGCTGCGCATGTCGGCCAGGCTTTGCGGGTCGGCCATGTCGCCGAGCATCAGCAAAGCGGGGTCGCCGGGGATCAGGCGGATCAAGGCAAACACAATCACCGAGATCAGCAACAGGGTCGGCACTGCCATGCCGAGCCTGTGTGAGATGAATCGAAACATAGCGCTATGCCTTACTTGGAAGTGTCGGCCAGCTTCACGCCCCACAGGCGCGGCTTGGCAACAGGCCAGGAACGGTAACCTTCAACGCGCTTGCCCATGGCGCCGATGGCGGTGCCGTTGTAGACGACCACCATCGGTACATCCTTGAGCATCAGCGTGTGCAGTTGGTCGAACAGGGGCCGGCGCTTGGCGGGGTCCACTTCGCGCTGGGCCTCGCGCAGGATCGCCAGGGCCTCGGGGTTGTCCCAGACTTTGCGCGGTTCCTTGTCCTTGTCGCCGATCACCGACTCGTAGCTTTGCGCGGCGTCGAAACGCCCCGAGTAGGAGAACGCCATCATCTGGTAGCTGCCGGTCTGGTAGCGCTCCAACTGGGTGCCCCACTCCAGGGTTTCCATCTCGATATTCAAGCCAGCCGCCTGGACCATGGCTTGGCTCAGCAGGCCGAGGTCAAACATCTGCGGGTAGCGCTTGTTGACCAGCATGCGGATTTTTTCACCGCTGTAGCCGGCCTCTTTCAACAGGCGCCGGGCCTCGTCGAGGTTGTAGGTGTAGCCCTGGTGCGCGGTGGCGTCGTAGTAAGGACTGGCGGTGGGAATTACCGAGTTGTTGACCACCGACAAACCGTCGGACAGCGCCGCGACCATCTGCGCGTAATCCAGGGACAACGCCACCGCACGGCGGATGCGCACATCCTTGAGCAACGGGTCGCGGGTCTGGAACAGCAGGCCGCTGATGGTCATGATCGGGCTGACTTGCACTTGCAGGTTCTTGACCTGCTTGAGTTGCGCAGCGTCCATCGCCGTGACATCCGGCAGCAGGTCCACGCCACCCGACAGCAGTGCGGCCTTGGCCGAGGCGGAATCGGGGATCACTTCAAAGCGCACCTTGTCGACAAACGCCTGCTTGTTGCCGGTGTAGCCGTCCGGCGTGGCCTCGGCCCGTGGGCTGTAGTCCTTGAAGCGGTCAAGTTCGACGTACTGGCCCTTCTGCCATTTGCCCAGGGTGAACGGCCCGGTCCCAATCGGTGCGCGCCAGCTGCCATCGGCGGCCAGGGAGTCTGGGTGCAAGATGCCGCTGCCGGCACAGTCCGGGCGGGCCATGGCGGCGAGGAACAAGCCGTTGGCCTGGTCCAGGGTGAACACCACGGTTTGTGCGTCGGGGGCGGCGACATCGACGATCTTGGCCGCACCGCGACCGTCGAACTCCGCCAGGCAACGCCACTGGGTCTTGGGGTCGAGGTAACGCTGCCAGGTCCATTGCACGTCCTTGGCGGTCAGCACCTGGCCATTCTGGAAGTGCACGCCATCGCGCAGGGTAAAGGTGTAGCGCAGGCCATCCGGCGACACGGCGACCGAACTGGCGAGCATCGGCGCGATGCTGGTGTCTTCGCGGTACGCCACCAGGCCTTCGACGATGTGCATCATCACTGCGTCGGTGTTGTCGTCGCGGTTGACGCCCGGGTCGGTGCTGCGGATATCACCGTTGAGGCCAACGCTGATGACCTTGTCTTGGGCGACGGCCATGGAAAACGTGCACGCCGATAGCGCGACGGCCAGCGCCGTCTTTACGTAGTTATTCACGGGAGAAAGACTCCTTGAAGAAATATTCCGGTCGTTGGCGTGGGCCAAGGCAGGACCGGCATCAGAATGAGTGAATCCTTGGTTATTGTTATACGGTCTGTTCTGAGTGCAGCGTGCAGCGGTGAATCAGCCCAGGCTGCGCTTGCGGCGCAACACCTTGGCGAAAAAGTCCTGGGCCGCCGGCATGGCCTTGATGCCCTGGTGCGCGACGTTGGGCAGCAGGTCGAGCTGCACCTGTACGCCAGCGGCTTCGAAGCTGGCCTTCAAACTGGCCAGGCGTTCCGGGCGCGTGCGCCCCGCCGTGTTGGCGCCGGCCATGTAGTGCTTGCCGCCTTCGCGGTGAGTGATTTCCCAGGTTTCCAGGTCGGCCTCGCCCACCACCATGTGCACCGGCAACTGCTGCAAGGCCGCCAGGTTCAGCGGCTTGCCAAAGCGCGCGGCAAAGTCGCGCACGCCGACCCACCAGTCCTGGTCGGCATCCAGCAAGGTCACCGAGCCCGGCGCGCCGATGGAGGCGGCCCAGAGTTTTTCCGGGTGCAGGTAGCAGAAGCGATGGGTGAATTGCCCGCCACCGGAATAGCCGAACAGTGCGAACGTATCGAAGCTGCGGCCGTAGCGCTGGCCGACGTTGGCGATCATGTCGAGCAGGATTTGGTCGTAGCGGATATCGCCCTCGACCATCTGCTTGTAGCCATCGCCATTGCCATCCCCCAGCACACCGACTGGGAACAGGGGCGACAGGATCACACAATCGTTCCAGCGGCCAAACTCCGCGAAGCCGTTGCGGTAGATCTCCATGGCGCGGGTCGAGCCGTGCAGCGACACCACCAGGTCGATGGGCCGGCTGGCGTCTTCGATGGTTTCCGGTACGTAGAGGGTGTAGGCAAAACGGCTGTCCTGGGCGTGGGAATACACCGTGGTCGCGCCGAGGTGGTAGACGTTCTTGGCAGCGCGCAGGGCTGCGTCTTCAGGGTTGGTATCAAGATTGCTCATGGGGGAAATTCGCCGAGTCAGTTCGGATTTGAGTATTGGCCGGGCGCTATAAAAAGAAAAACTAATTAAACTTTAGCCTGAGTAAACAAAACCTTTACGATGCAGCCACACCCACGACCACGGGCCCTCCCATGAGCAGCATTCGCTTCTTCAAGACCTTTATCGCCGTCGCCGAGTACGGCAGCTTTGCCGCTGCCGCCGACCGCGTGGCCCTCACCAATGCCGCCGTCGGCCAGCAAATGCGCGCCCTCGAAGAAGAGATGCGCCGCCCGCTGTTCGACCGCAGCCAGCGGCAGATCAAGCTCAGCCGCGATGGCGTGCTGTTGCTGCCCAAGGCCAAGCGCCTGCTGGCGGACTACGAGCAGATGATCGCCGAAGCGCCCGATGGCGAGGCCATGGAGGGTGAGGTGTCGATTGGCGGGATTACTTCGGGCATGGGCCTGCTCGCCAATTGCCTGGTGCAACTGAAAAAGCTGCACCCGCGCATCTCGGTGAACCTGATGACTGCGCGCTCCGACGAAGTGGCCAATCTGGTACAGGCCGGCAAGCTCGACGCCGCGTTGCTGATCGAGACGGCACGGCAAAACTTCGATGGCTTGAGCTGGACCCTGCTCTACAACGAACCCATCGTCATGCTCGCCAATGCCACGCAGACCGCCGGGATCAACGACGCGGTGGAGTTGCTGCGCACCCAGCCCTTCATTCGTTACGACCGCTCCACCGCCGTGGGCCGCAAGGTGCAGTCGATCATCAAGAGTGAGTCGGTGGAGCCGCTGGAGATCCTGGAGCTGAACTCGATCATCGGCATCGCCGATCTGGTGCGCCAGCAAGTCGGCGTGGCAATCGTGCCGTTGCTGAAGAACTTTGACTGGCACAAAGACCCCAGCCTGCGCGTACTGCCGCTGCCGGGCGACTTGGCGGTACGGCGGGTGGGGATTCTGGAGCAAGGCACCAAAAGTGCGATTACCGGAGAGATTCGCAAGCTGCTGATGGCTGCCGTGGCGAAGTGAGGCGTGGCGTCAGGCCGTGGTGCTGACCAACGTGCCCGAGGTGTCTCCGCCTTCAGCCGTGACCGCTTGCAACAACGCTGCCGTGGCGGTCTGCAATGCCGCCGAGGTAGCGCTCACCTGGGATTGCGCCGCCGCGACCGCTGCCATCTTGGCCTCATCGCTCTGCTTGCTGGACTGGGCTTTCTGCACCGCTTGCTGCTGTTCTTGCAGCTGCTTTTGCAGTTCTTCGATCTGTTTTTTCAGCGCCTTGACGGTATCGGACTCTTCCGAGGTCGAGGTGGTTGCCGCGCCTGCGCCTGCGCCACCGGCCTTTTTGCTGTCGGTGCCGGCGCTGGTGGTGGTGCTGGTGGTGGTGCTGGAGGCTTCGGTAGTGGTGGTGTCCGTCGCCGTGGTGTTAGTGCTGCTGGCACTGCTCACCGTGGGTGTGGTTGCTGCGCTGGGGGTGCTGGCGATAGTGACGTTCATGGCAAGTTCTCGATTGCAGTTGGCGAACTTTATACGCCGCGTAGCCATCATTACGCCAGCTTCACCGGGCTAAACTTGGTATCAAAAAAGCTATAATATGCCGCGCTCGGTGACACACCCCAAGGAAGAAACGAGATGAGCACGACTGTTTACTGGCTACGTCTTGTGGCCTCGATCCCGATATATCTCCTGTCCATCATCGTGTGGATTCAAACCCCAAAAACCATTGCCGACGCCGTACACCTGTGGCGCCGGGGCTACTTGACCTCTTACGAGCAAGGCCTGGCGATCGGTTACATCATCGGCGGCGTGCTGGTGGCGGCGGTGGCCTACGGCATCTGGCGCCTGGCGCGCTACCTGCGCACGGGCTACTTCAAGAAGCAGCCCAAACCGGCGCCCACGCCGTGGCCGTGATCAGGGTGCTTTGCTTGACGGTTTTGAGGTAATCATCCCAAAGCAGCGCATCTCCATCTGCTTGCCGTATTTCTCAATGACCGCCATGCGGGCTTCTTTGGTGCTTTCAATCGGGTAATCCTGGACCTGACGCATAAACACAGTGCGGATGCTTTTTTCCATATCAGTGGTGCCGCTCCCCTGCCAAGGCGGCTCGGTGTTTTCCTGCCGGGCCATCATGGCGGCAATGCCATCAGCCTCCCAAGTGCGGCAATACTGGCGCTCCTGCAGGGTCATGACGATCTTGTCGCCCTCGCTGTACCACGCCCAGGCGCCGGAGCTCGCGAACACGGCGCTCAGCGCCAAGGCATGGGTGAACAACGTGCGCAGCATAGTGTGATCCCTCACGGCTTGACGACCGAGGCACTTTGCCCCGTCTCGATGTCACGAACGTCGTAGCTCCACTGGTTCAACGACGAAAAACCATACAGCCCATACGTGCGCCCCGGTGCCAGCTCCACCGTCAGTGGAAGCAATGCCGTATGCGTCTGCGCAGTGATGAACTTGCGCACCTGCAGGGTATGGACGCCAGCCCCCACGCGGTATTCGCTCTGACGGCTTAACCAGTACAGGGTCTGTTCCCCGTCGATCTTGACGATCGTCAGCGATTTATCGAACTGCTGGATCGTCACGACCTGCTCGGCAGGCTTGCCTTTGGCGCTGTCGTGTTCGTAATGGATACAACCGGTCAGGGCCAGGCTCGCCGCGAACAGCGCGCCAATCTTTTGCAAGTTTGCCAGCATCGTCTCATTCCCTTGAAAAAGGCCATGATCCTAGTGGCATTCCTACAGCGGATCAACGCAGGCTTACTGCCACCCTCCCCCCATGACCTTGTACAACGTCACCCGATTGCTCTGTTCGGCCAGGCGCAAGGTGATCAGGTCCTGTTCGGCGCTGTACAGCGAGCGCTGTGAATCCAAGGCTTCCAGGTAGCTTTGCGAACCGGCGCGATAAAGTGCATCGGACAAGTCGAAACTTTTCTGGCTGGCCTCGGTAAATGCCTGCTGCGCGGCCAAGCGCTGGTCAAGGGTGCTGCGCACCGCCAGCGCATCGGCGACTTCCTTGAACGCGGTTTGCAGGGTTTGTTGATAGGTCTGCACCTGGATCTCCTTTTCGACCTTGGCCGCATCCAGTGTGGCGCGGTTACTGCCGGCATCGAAAATCGGCAGGCTGATGCTCGGCGCAAACGTCCAGGCGCCACTGCCAGCCTTGAACAACCCGGACAAGGCCGAGCTGGCAGAACCCGCATTGGCCGTCAGGCTGATGGTGGGGAAAAACGCCGCCCGCGCCGCGCCAATATCGATATTCGCCGATTGCAGGCTGTGTTCCGCCGCCAGCACATCGGGCCGGCGCTGCAACAGGCTCGACGGCAATTCACCCGGTACTTGCACCAATGCAGCGGCAGACTCCAGCCGCGTGCCCGGCAGCAGCGTGTCGGGGATGTCGCTGCCGACCAGCAGGCGCAACGCGTTGCGGTCTTGCAGGATCTGGCTTTGATACTCCGCCACGTCGCCGCGCGCCGACTCCACAGTGGTTTGCGCCTGGGCCACCGCCAGTGCGGCAGAACCGCCGAGGGCGTGGCTGCGTTGGGTCAGTTCATAAGTGGTCTGCTGGCTGGACAGAGTGTCCTGGGCAAGTTGCAAGCGCTCGTTGTCGGCGGCCAACGTCAACCACGCGGTTGCCACTTCTGCGACCAGGCTGATCTGCGTGCTGCGCCGGGTTTCGGTCAGCGCCAGATAGGCTTGCAGGGCCTCATCCTGAAGATTCTGCACGCGGCCAAACACGTCCACTTCATAACTGCTCAACCCCAATTGCGCGCTGTAGTCATGGCTGGTAGACGCCACGCCGCTGCTCGACAACGCGCCCGGCGTGCGGCTGTGGGTGCCGCTCACACCGGCATCAATACTCGGCAACGCCGCCGCACGCTGGATGCGGTATTGCGCCTGGGCCTTTTCGATATTCAGGCTGGCCAAGCGCAGGTCGCGGTTGTTGGCCAAGGCCAGCGTTTGCAATTGAGCCAGGCGGCTGTCGGTAAAAAACTGCTGCCATTGGATATCCGCCGCGACATCACCGTTGACGCCGGCTTGCCACTGCACGGGGATGGGGGCTTCGGGCCGCTCATACGTCGGCGCCAGATTGACGCAACCACTCAGCGCCAGGACGGCCAGCAAGGGCCAGTGAAACTTGATCATGCGTCACCTGTAGAAGCAGATGGAGTCGACACGCGACCGAAACGGCGGCGGATCATCACGAAGAACAGCGGGACAAAAAAGATCCCCAGCAGCGTGGCGCTGAACATGCCGCCCAACACGCCCGTGCCGATGGCCTGCCGCCCGGCGGAACCTGCGCCGCTGCTCAGGGCCAGGGGCAGCACGCCGAACATAAATGCCAGGGACGTCATCAGGATCGGCCGCAGGCGTTGGCGCACCGCCATCAACGTCGCCTCGCGCAGGCTTGCGCCCTGCTCTTGCAGGTGCTTGGCGAACTCGACGATCAGGATCGCGTTCTTCGCCGCCAGGCCCACGGTGGTCAACAGCCCCACCTGGAAGTACACGTCATTGCTCAAGCCGCTGACCTTGGTCGCCAACACCGCGCCGACCACGCCCAGCGGCACCACCAGGATCACCGAAAACGGCACCGACCAACTCTCGTACAACGCCGCCAGGCAGAGGAATACAAACAGCACCGAGACCGCATACAGCAACGGCGCCTGCGAACCGGACAGGCGCAGTTGGTACGACTGCCCTGTCCACTCATAACCAATGCCCGCCGGCAGTTGCTTGACGATGGCTTCTACCGCATCCATCGCCGCGCCGGAACTCACGCCCGGCGCCGGGTCGCCCACCACTTCCAGGGACGCGCTGCCGTTGTAGCGCTCCAACAGCGGCGAGCCGTAACTCCACGCGCTGCTGGCGAACGACGAAAACGGCACCATCTCGCCCAGGCTGTTGCGCACGAACCAATGGCTCAGGTCAGCGGCCTGCATGCGCGATTCGGCGGCGCCCTGCACATACACCTTCTTCACGCGGCCCTGGTTGAGGAAGTCATTCACATAACTGCCGCCCAACGCCGTGGACAAGGTGGTGTTGATATCGCTGGTGCTCAGGCTCAAGGCCCCGGCCTTGCGGTCGTCGATGCTCACCTTGAGCTGCGGCGTGTCGTCCAGGCCGTTGCTGCGCACGCCGAGCAAGCGCGGATCTTGCTTGGCCAGTTCGATAAATTGTTCACGGGCCGCCACCAGCGCATCGTGGCCAAGGCCACCGAGGTCCTTGAGCTGCAAATCGAACCCAGAACTCTGGCCCAGGCCGCGCACCGCCGGCGGTTGCATGACAAACACGTCGGCATCACCAATGCTTTGCAGCGCCAGCGTCGCCCGCTGGGCAATCGAGGCTGCGTCCTGGCCGCTGGCCGAGCGTTCGCTCCAGTCCTTGAGACGGATGAACGCGCGCGCGGTGTTCTGGCTGTTACCGCCCATGCCCAGGCCGGTGATACTGATCATCGCCTCGACTTCCGGCTGCTTGAGCAGGTAGTCCTCGAACTGGGTCATCACCGCCTGGGTGCGGCTGTCGGTGGCGCCCACCGGCAGTTGGATCTGCGCCATGAGGATGCCCTGGTCCTCGTCCGGCAGAAACGAAGTGGACAGGCTCGCGTACCCCGCCGCCATCGCCGCCACCACCAGCCCATAGATCAACAGGCTGCGGCGCCCACGTTGCAACACGCCGCCCACCAGGCGTTCATAGGCCAGGGAACTGCGCTCGAAGCTGCGGTTGAACCAGCCGAAGAAGCCGCCCTGGGCATGGCTGGGTTTCAGCAGCGTGGCGCACAACGACGGGGTCAGGGTCATCGCCACCAGCACTGAGAGCACCATGGCCGACACAATGGTCACGGAAAACTGCCGGTAGATAATCCCCGTCGAACCGCCAAAAAACGCCATGGGGATAAACACCGCGCTCAGCACCAGCGCGATACCCACCAGGGCGCTGGTGATCTCCGCCATCGACTTGCGCGTGGCCTCCAGGGGCGACAGCCCTTCTTCGCTCATCACCCGCTCGACGTTTTCCACCACCACGATCGCATCGTCCACCAACAGGCCGATGGCCAAGACCATGGCAAACATGGTCAGGGTGTTGATCGAGTAGCCAAACAACGCGAGCACGCCAAACGTGCCGAGCAGCACCACCGGCACAGTAATCGCCGGGATCAGCGTGGCGCGAAAGTTCTGCAGGAACAGGAACATGATGAGCACCACCAGCACGATGGCCTCACCGAGGGACTTGACCACTTCCTCGATGGACAGGCTCACGAACGGCGTGGTGTCGTAGGCAATCACGTTTTTCAGCTGCATTTCAGTGGGGTAGAACGGCTCCAGTTCCGCCAGCTTGGCCTTGACCGCCTCGCCCACGCTCAGCGCATTTGCGCCGGCCGCCAGTTGCACGCCCATGGCGGCGGCTGGCTTGCCGTTGAGCGCCGAGTTGACGTCATAGCTCTCGCTGCCCAGTTCTACCGTGGCCACATCACCCAACAGCACCAGCGCGCCGTCGCTGCTGGACTTGACCACCACATTGCGAAATTCTTCGGCGGTTTGCAGTTTGCTGCGCGCGGTGATGGTGGCGTTGAGCTGCTGGCCTTTGACCGCCGGTAACGCGCCAAGCTGGCCTGCGGAGACTTCGGTGTTCTGCGCTTCGAGGGCGCTGCTCACGTCGGACGGCATCAGCGCGTATTTTTCCAGCAGCGCCGGGTCCAGCCAGATGCGCATGGCGTAGCCCGAGCCGAGGGTTTGCACCTCGCCGACGCCGTCGAGGCGGCTGATGGAGTCGAGCAAGGTGCTGGAGATGTAATCACCGATCTGCGTGCCGGTGACGCTGGGATTGTCCGAGGCCAGTGCGGCGATCATCAGGAAGTCCGAGCCGCCCTTGGTCACCGTCAAGCCTTCGCTTTGCACCGACTGCGGCAACCGCGACTCGGCCTGTTGCAGCTTGTTCTGCACCTGCATTTGCGCCACATCAGGGTCGGTGCCGGCGCCAAAGGTCAGGTTGATGCTGGCGCTGCCCGCCGAACTGCTGGACGACGACATATAGGTCAGGTTATCGAGGCCGGTGAGGGCCTGCTCGATGACCTGGGTCACCGAGTCTTCGACAGTCTTGGCCGACGCGCCGGTGTAGGTCGCGGAGATGCGCACCGTCGGCGGCGCGATGTCCGGGTATTGCTCCAGCGGCAACTGGCTGATGGATAGCGCACCGCCGAGCATGATCACGATGGCAATGACCCAGGCAAAAATCGGTCGATCAATAAAAAAACGCGCCATGCTCAACCCTCCTGCGCCAGTGCGCCGGCAACGGCGGCCTTGGTTTGCACCACCGCGCCGACGCGGACTTTTTGCCCGCCTTCGACGATCACCTGGTCACCGGCCTGCAACCCGGCCGTCACCCACCATTGGTTGCCCACAGCGCGGTCGACCGTCAGCACGCGTTGCTCGACTTTGCCATCCACCACCAGCAACACCGAGGTCACGCCGCTGGCGCTGCGGGTCACCGCCTGTTGCGGGATGAGGATCGCCTGTGCGTCGCGGGCCTGTTCCAGCACGCCGCGCACGTACATGCCCGGCAACAGCAAATGCTCGGGGTTGGCGAACACCGCACGCAAGGTCACGGTGCCGGTGCTCTGGTTGACGCTGACGCCGCTGAAGGTCAGGCGGCCTTCGTGGTTGTAGGTGCTGCCATCGTCCAGCTTGAGGCTGATGCGCGCTTCACCGTCGGCGTTGGCCTGCAACACGCCGCTGGCCAGGTCGCGCTTGAGGCCAAGCAGTTCGGTGGTGGACTGCACGACATCGACGTACAGCGGGTCGAGTTGCTGCACGGTGGTCAGGGCGGTGTCCTGGTTGGCCACGACCAATGCGCCGGGGGTGACGGTGGAGGTTTCGATGCGCCCGCCCACCGGCGAACTGATGCGCGTGTAACCGAGGTTGATGCGCGCGGTGGCCACGTCGGCCTCGGCCACTTGCACGTCGGCGGTCGCGGTCAGCAGCGAGGCTTGGGAGTCTTCGTGGGTTTGCTGGCTGATGGCGTCGATCTTCACCAGCTGCGCGTTGCGCGTGGCGGTGGTTTGTGCCGATTTCAACGTGGCGCGCGCCTTGCTCAACGTGGCCTCGGCCTGGGCCAGCGCCGCCTTGTAGGGCGCCGCATCCAGTTGGTACAGCGCTTGCCCGGCCTTGACCTCGGCGCCTTCGACAAACAGGCGTTGCTGCACGATGCCGCCGACCTGCGGGCGGATCTCGGCGACCATAAAGGCCTGGGTGCGCCCGGCCAGTTCGGTGGTCAGCACCTGGGCTTTCGGTTGTACGGTAAGCACCGTGACCTGTGGCGTCACGGCCTGCGGGGCCGGGTCACCGGCGGAACAGCCGCCGAGTACCGCGAGCAGGATCAGGGAAAGGAAAACGGCGGCGGTGACCAGGTATTTGGCGAAGAATTTGGTGCTCATATCTGCCTCTGCAAGACGGGGTGGCGCAAGCCTTACCCTTATGCTGCGAGGTAAATGTGCAGGAAAATTGAAGATTGCCCGCCTGGGTTGAATCTTTCGCGCCTGGGGGCCTAAATGGGCGGGTGTCTTTTTAACCACGGCCCTGCACGCATGAAGTTGAGTATCTCCACCAAGTTGTTTATCGCAGTGCTGGCCGGTGTGCTGCTGGTCATCCTGAGTATGGGCGTGGCCACCAGTTGGAGTTTTGGTCGGGGCTTCCTTGGCTATATCAATGAGCAGGCGCTGGAGCGCATGGCCCCGGTGGTGCCGCGCCTGGCGGCCGCCTACGAGCGTGAGGGCGGTTGGGAGTTCTTTCGCAACCAGCCGGACCGCTGGTTTGAAGTGATGCGCCCCGAGCCGGGTGAAAAGCAGGCGGTGCGCGATTTGAAGACGCCGCAGATCTCCGACCTCACCGGCGCCCTGTTCCGCATCGCCCTGCTGGATAAAGACAAAAAACGCGTGACCGGCTACCCGGCCATTGGCGACGACGCCCTGGCCCTGCCGATTGTGGTGGCCGGTGAAACCGTCGGCTGGCTCGCCGTGACGCCGTTCCAGAGCGTCACCGAGGCCGGCGGCGAGCGTTTCCAGCAATACCAGTTGCGTACCAGCCTGGTGATGGGCCTGTTCTCGCTGCTGATGGCGATGCTGATTGCCTGGTGGATCGCCCGCACGTTGCTGGAGCCGGTCAAGCGCGTGGCCGCCGCCACCCACCGCCTGGCCAGCGGCGACTACAGCAGCCGTGTGGCCGTCGCGTCCAACGATGAAGTCGGCCAATTGGCCCGCGACTTCAACCAGTTGGCCTACACCCTGGAGCGCAACGAACAGATGCGCCGCGAGTTCATGGCCGATGTCTCCCACGAGCTGCGCACGCCACTGTCGGTGCTGCGGGGCGAGTTGGAGGCGATTGAAGACGGCGTGCGCAGCCTGGACCAGAACACGATGAAATCGCTGCAAGGCGAAGTCAGCATGCTGAGCAAATTGGTGGATGACCTGTATGAGCTGTCGCTGGCGGACGTTGGCGCCCTGACCTATCGCAAGGCGCCGTGCGCGCTGAACGAGTTGCTGGAACACAGCGTGGCGATGTTCCAGGAGCGCCTCAATGCCCGGCGGTTACGCGTGGAGTTGGAGCTGCCGAGCCAGCCGCTGGAGTTGGTCGCAGACGCTGATCGCTTGCAGCAGTTGTTCTCCAACCTGCTGGAGAACGCCGTGCGCTATACCGACCCAAGCGGCGTGGTGCGTATCAGCGCCGCCGTTGAGCGCGATGAACTGCGCATCGAATTCATGGACTCCGGCCCCGGCGTCTCGGCCAGTCAGCTGCCGCGTCTGTTCGAGCGCTTCTACCGGGGTGAATCCTCACGCAACCGTGAAAGCGGCGGCGCCGGGTTGGGGCTGGCGATCTGTCGCAGCATCGCCCTCGCCCACGGCGGCAGCCTCAGCGCCGATCACTCGCCCCTCGGCGGCCTGTGGCTGACCCTGCGCCTGCCCCGGAGCGTATAAGCCATGGACATTCTGATCGTCGAGGACGAACCCAAACTCGCCGCCCTGATGCAGGACTACCTGAACGCCGCCGGCTACACCACACAGTGCCTGGACAACGGCCTGCAAGTGGTGCCCGCCGTGCGTGCGCACTCGCCGAAGCTGATCCTGCTGGACCTGATGCTGCCCGGCCGCGACGGCATCCAACTGTGCCAGGACCTGCGTGGGTTCAGCGCGGTGCCGATCATCATGATCACCGCCCGCGTCGAAGAAGTGGACCGCCTGCTCGGCCTGGAACTGGGGGCGGACGATTACATCTGCAAGCCCTTCAGCCCACGGGAGGTGGTGGCCAGGGTCAAGGCGATTCTGCGCCGTGGCCCGCAACTGCTGACCAATGCCGCACCGCGCTTGGTGATCGACGAAACCCAATACCAGGCAACCCTCGACGGCGTGGCCCTGGACCTGACGCCACTGGAACTACGCCTGCTCAACACCTTCGCCCGTGCGCCGGGGCGGGTGTTTTCCCGTGACCAGTTGCTGGACAAGCTCTACTCCGACCACCGCGTGGTGACCGACCGCACGGTGGACAGCCATATACGTAACCTGCGGCGCAAGCTGGAGCAGGTGTGCCCGGGGGAAACGCCGATTGAGTCGTTGTATGGTGTGGGGTATCGCTTCCAACTCTGAGGCCAATGCGGAACATCTGTGGAACCTGGCCTCTGTGGGAGCTGACCGAGTTCAATCACAACATCGGGGTGGTGCTGACAACGCGCAGTGCCAAGCCTTCGTATGCATCCAGAGTAATGGTGAATTCACCCTCCGCCGTCAGATCGCCCTCCACCCGCTCATTGATAATGTCCACCACCGGCCCCGGCGCAATGTCGGGCAAGTGCAGGGTTTCAGTGATCGCCGTCGCGCCAAAGTTCAGCGCGGTGATTTGCGTGCCCTTCCCCGCTGGCAGTTCGTGAACCATGATCAGCAGCCCAGGGTTTTGCACATCCGGCACGAGGATTTGGCGGCTCGCGGCAATATCGTAGGCACGGCGCACTGCGAGGATTTTTTGCAGCTGTGAGGCAAAGGATTCGGGGTCCTGCAATTGGCTGTTCAGGCTGCCATACAGGCTTTGCGCGCGCGGCATCTGCCCGGCGGACAGTTCAGCGTCGGGGTTGAGGTCCACCAAGTCATAGGCGCCGCGATGAATCCAGCGCGTGTCACCATCGCCCATCAAATGCGCCACGCTGTCAGCCGCCAATGGCAGCGCGCCCACCAGGTCCCAGCCGGACAAGGCAAACACCCCCGGCTGCATGGCGTTGTACATCACCAGCAGCAGGTGGATCTGGCGGATCTGCTGGATATCCGTCGGCGTGATGGTAGCCAAGTCACGAATGCCCAGCGCCGCGGTGATGATGCTGGCCGTGGTGCAAGCCACGCCGTTGGTGACGAACTTGAGGTTATACGGCGCCTGCTCGCCCGCCAGGCGTTCGTACATCTGCTCGCGGATGTGCTCGCGCAGGCTGTTGCCGGGAAAAGTCTGCCCCTGGTACTGGTAGCTGTCATGGGCGTGCAGGGTCCAGAAATGCACCAGTTCCAGGGTCAGTTCGTCGTGGTTTTGCAGGGCGTGGATCAACGAACCGGGGTCGATGCCCAGGCTGTGCATCTGGCGCAGCATCAAGCGCAGGAATTCGGTGTCGCCCATCAGCAAGGCATGCTGGTAGGCCGGGCGCGTGATGAAGTCATAGGACAGGTCCGCGCCGCCGTGGGACATCGCGGCGATGTCGTCCACGGTCAGGTTCAACTCCTGGAAGCTGAAACCGCCCGCCTTGCGAATCGCTCCGCCCAGCAGTTGGTTGCCGGTGATCGACAGCGGGTGGCTTTCCGACCACGCCGTGCCGTCCAGCTTGCGTTCCACGCCGAGGAAACCGTTGGCGTCGAGGCGCAGGATCTTCGCGCCCATCACATCGATGGCGTGCAAGGCGTCGCCGATGATCATCTGCTGCGCGGCGAAGCTGGGGTCCAGCCAGTTCAGTGACGGCTGGCCGGCCTTGAAGTAATGCAGGTACACCCAGCGGCGCGGCTTGCCGTCCACGCCGAGGACGACCGGCGTGGCGCTCCAGTCGGTTTCCTTGACGCCGGGCTCGAAGAAGATCACCCGCTGCAACTGGCCGACGATGTAGTGCTTGTCACGCAGGGCATCGACCTGCGAAGGGCTGAGGTTGTGCGCGTCATCGCCGTCGGCGACGTCGGGCAGCAGTGGCCAGTCTTCTTCGCGGATCTCCACCATGTGGTACAGGCCGGGGTAGTCCTCGTAGGCCATCTCCGCCAGGCGGAAATCCGCGCCCTTGCCGGTGTGGGACGGGATCACATCGTCGATGATCACCGCATTGTGCGCGGCGGCCATGCGCGTCAGCGCCTGCAACTGCGCTTCAGTGCCCAGTTGCGGGTCGATGTCGAAGCTGATGCGGTCGAAATTGCCGTCGATGGTCGGCGTGTGCTGGGTGCCGCTGAGGCCACCGGACTTTTTCAGCGGGCCGTTGTGGATGCCCTGGATGCCGATCTTCGACAAGGCCTGCCACAGGCTTTCATCGCCGAGGGCTTCCAGCACCGTACCGCCGTCACGGGTGACAATCGACGCCGGGTAGGCGGTGAACCACACCGAGGACAGCGCCGTCGCATCCCGTGGCCGGGTCTGTGCGTAAGGCTGTTGCCAAAGGCGCCCTTGCCCGGAATAGAGCCTGGCCCGCTGGCGTGCCGCGTGCAGCATCGACTGTTGCACCAGCCAGTTCACATGATCGTTGTCCGCCGCCGTCATAAGCCCGATACCTGTCGTGGTGAAACGTTGGGTGTAGACATATGAGGGGTGTGGGGGCGAATCGTTGCATTGGGTGGTGGGTCTGGGGTTTGGATGTTGTCTGGGCTGGCGCTATCGCAGGCAAGCCAGCTCCCACATTTTGACCGTGTTCGCAGCCCCCCTGTGGGAGCTGGCTTGTCGGGTCGCCGCATCGCTGCGATAGCGGTGGTACTGCCAACCACCTGACTATTTGACCAACCGCTTCTCCTTGGAAGGCCGATACCCAAAGTACGAGCTATAGCACTTGCTGAAATGGCTCGGCGACACAAACCCGCAGGCCACCAGCACTTCCACCTGGGACAGTTCGGTGTGCTGCAACAACCGCCGCGCTTCGGTCACGCGCAGCTCCATGTAATAGCGTTGCGGCGTGGTGCCCAGTTGCTCCTTGAACAACCGCTCAAGCTGGCGGCGAGAGCGGCCGGCGTACACGGCCAACTGGTCCAGTTCCAGGGGTTCTTCGAGGTTGGCGTCCATCAACTTGACCACTTCGCGCAGCGGCGCGCTGACGCTGACGTTTTCCGTCGGCTTGATGCGCCGGTAGCGCGATTCTTCAAACGCCAGGATGTCTTCGATGCCTTCGACCAAGGCTTTGCCGTGCAGGCTCTTGATCCAGTCCAGGGCCATATGAAACGCCCCAGATGGGCTGGACGCCGTGAGCCGGTCGCGATCGATCACAAAGGGTTCGCTGGTGACGTGGGCCGCCTTGGACACCTCCGCCAACGCCGGGCGATGTTCCGGGTGGATCGCGCAGTGGTAGCCCTGCAACAAACCAGCACGGCCAAGGAACCACGAGCCATTCCACAGCCCCGCGAGGCCCACGCCTTGTTCAGCGGCAACGCGCAAGAGTTGCACAAAGTCGTCGCCAGCCTTGAGTTCGGTGCGAAAACCACCGCAAATCACCAGCAATTCCAACTCCTGCAACGCCGCGACGTCTAGGCGCGCGTCCGGGCGGATCACTAGGCCAAGGTCGCTGATGACTTCGCCATCGTCCCAACCAAAGGTGCGTGTGGCAAACAGATCCGGGCGCAGCAGGTTGGCGGTGACCAGGGTGTCGAGGGTCTGGGTGAATGCGGGCAGGGAGAAGTGTTCGAGCAGCACAAAGCCGACACGGGTGACCGGCGACGGCTGTTGCGGGTTGTCATTCAGGTAGCGCAGGTTCTTGCCTTTCATGCCACCGCTGAACTGGCGTCTTTCCATCGAGGGGTTGCCCACTTTATTGTTGTTGGTGCAGTGGGCGCCATCTTAGAGGATTGGCGCACCAAATCGGCGAAATCGCGGCATCCAATGATCGAGGATCTGCGCGGACGCCAGGATATGGTGCGCGCGACCGATCAGCAATCGGCGCGGCACAACGCCGATGTAGCGCGAATCCGCGCTGTTGTCACGGTTGTCGCCGAGCATGAAGTAGCTGTCGGCAGGCACGACCAGCGGGCCGAAGTCGCGGCGCGCGCGCACCTGGGGCATGAACTGCACTGTGCGCTGGCTGTTGCTCGCCAGCTCGGTGAGCTTGATCCCGGCGATGGATTGATCAGGCGAAATGCGCTCGCTGATGGCTTGCTCATCCATGTAAGTGGCCGGCACGCCATTGATCCACAGCACCTCGTTTTTCATTTGCAGAGTGTCGCCGGGGATGCCGACGATGCGCTTGATCAGGCGCACGCCGTCCTTGGGCGAGGTGAAGGTGACCACGTCGCCGCGTTGCGGGTTTTCCAGCGCGAATACCGAGATGTCGGTGAGCGGCAGCTTGAGGTCGTAGGCGACGCGGTTGACCAGCACCACATCGCCCTCCACCAAGGTTGGGCGCATGGAGCCGGAGGGGATGGGGTTCCAGTCGGCCAGAGAGGTGCGGAAGATGCCGAAGCACAGCCAGAAAATAATGGCGTAACGGTATTTGCTCAACAGACGTCGCATACATCCTCGCACTGGCACGGTAACGGTCACTATCGAGCGTAAAGATTACAGGTTGGCGGGCGCATAAACACAAGGATGTGGGCTGAGCTTGAAAAATACGCCACCCTGCACAGGCTGAAGCCAGGCGCCTGAACGCGCATCTGATACGGTTTTTTCTTTAGCATCTGCCTCTGTATCGAAAACTGCCCCGGGCGGACAATACGCCCACTCCCGACACCCTTGTCGAGTGCACCAGGACACTTCCTGGCGCCCCCTTCCCTTCGGAGGCCTTATGACCAAGATGGCAATTTTCCTGTTCGGCTTTTTAGTGCTGACCATCGGCATCGGCCTGCTGGCGACCATCTCGCCGGTGTAACGCCGTCAGCTGGCAAACAACATCGGGTACAACGACAGTACCAGCAAGCCCGCCATTGACCAGTTGAACACCCGCAACCAATGCGGCTCGCGCAACACATTGCGCAGGCCGCTGCCACAGCCCACCCAGACACACACGCTGGGCAGGTTGACCACGGCAAACACCAAGGCGATCACCAGCACGTTGGTGACATAACCCTCGGCCGGCGTGTAGGTGGTGATTGCCCCCAGCGCCATGATCCACGCCTTGGGATTGACCCACTGAAACGCCGCCGCGCCGAGGAACGTCATCGGCTTGCCGTGCGCATCACTGCTCTCGGACATACCGGCGGACGTCGCGATCTTCCACGCCAGGTACAACAGATATGCCGCGCCCACATAACGCAACAGCGTGTAGGCCCACGGAAACACCTTGAATACCTCGCCCAACCCCAGGCCCACCGCAATCACCAACAGCATGAAACCGATGCTGATCCCCAGCGCATGGGGCATCGAGCGACGAAACCCGAAGTTCACCCCCGACGCCAGCAGCATGGTGTTGTTGGGCCCCGGGGTGATCGAAGACACGAAAGCGAACAGCACAAAGGCTGAGAGCAGACTGGTAGACATGAACATGGCGCAGCATCCAGACAGTGGTGACAGGCCTGTGACAGTAGAGGTTTACCGGGCTGAACGCCCCGTACAGCTAGGGGTGGATCGGGGAATACACTTTCGCCGCACAAAAAAAAGGAGCAAACCGCAACGGCTTGCTCCCCGGATGCACTACTTAGCGCTGACCACCGCCACCGCCTGGACCACCACCGTGGCCACCGCCTTGTCCGTGCCCACCACCACCACCACCACCACCACCACCACCACCTGGTGGTGGCATGAACATCCAGCAACCCGAAAGGGTGGACAACAGCGCGACCACGACGGCCGCCTTGGTCAGGTAATTCAACTTCATGAAAACACTCTCTGCTTGGCAATATTTGTTTCGCGAGAGATAGGACAAGCGAAAGCCGACGGCGTCACGGCTATCGTGTAACGTGTTGGTAGGCTTTGTATTTTTAAACTTACAACGCGCTGCGAACCAAGCGTTTGCGCATAGCGCTATCGGGGTTTGAAACATGATGATCGTTCGATGCATCACCTTGGCGGCCCTGCTCGGCTTATCGCCCCTCTCTCTGGCTGAACCCAGCATTGCCGTCGGTTTCTCGCCAGAAGGTTCGGCGCGTACGTTGGTACTGGAGACCATCGGCAGCGCGCGGCACAGCATTCAGATGCTGGCCTACGCCTTTCAAGCGCCTGACATCACACGGGCGTTGGTCGAGGCGCAGAAGCGCGGTGTGAAGGTGCGGGTGGTCATCGACAAGAAGCGCAACCTGGGTAAGGCCAGTACCACGGCCATGGACTTTGTCAGCCGCAATGGGGTGGAACTGCGTACCAGTGACCACTTTTACCTGCAGCACGACAAGGTGATTATCGTTGATGGCAGCACGGTGCAAACGGGGTCATTCAATTATGCGACGTCTGCGGAAACGGCGAATTCGGAGAATGTGCTGGTGATCAAGGGCACGCCGGAGATAGCGCGGCGGTATGTTGATCATTGGCAGTCGCGGTGGGAGCTTGGGGTGGGGTATACGGCGCGGTGAGGTACTTTTCAAGAGTGGAAGCCGAGGTCGGGATCGAACCGGCGCAGGGTGAGTTGCAACCCTAACAGACGGAACACCACACCCGAATCAGTCCCCCTTGCGGCCCCTCTGACGGCACGAACGGATGCAATGTAACCGTAAGCCCTGGCACATAAATGACGTGGTATCCTCGCGCGAATAAAGTCGTACATTTACGATACATTCAAGAGGCAAAGGCACCGTGCCGGAACAAAAAAACCAGGTCGGCAGCACCATTGACGCGTCAGGAAAAAATGCAACAACCGTAGAAAGACTTGAGTCACTTACATTCTTGCGTTTTATTGCAGCGCTCGTGGTGGTTATATTCCACTACGGACCAGACACACTCATCTATAAGAACTTGCCAACCATACTGAATTGCGGGCCGATCATGGTCACGTTCTTTTTTGTCCTGTCCGGGTTCGTGCTGGCCCTATCGAATACAAAAAAGACCATCTCCGCCTCACAGTTTTATGTGAATAGAGTGGCAAGAATCCTGCCAATATATTTAATAGCGCTGTTAGCTTTTATGGTAATCACAAGAAGCTCTTTCAACGGGACATTCTTGTTGTCTGCCACTCTTATCCAATCGTGGTTCCCGACAAAAGCCACCACGTTGAATTACCCTGGATGGTCCGTTTCAGTAGAAATGTTTTTTTACGCCATTTGCCCACTGCTGCTTTTACTAAGTAGTGCAAAGAAAAAATCAAGCCTCGGCACATGGCTTGCGTCCGCCGTACTTCTTTGGATTGCCAGCCAGGTCGTACTCAGCTACTACAGTCGCACAAGCCAACATGACGGAGCCGGCACCCTCGCGCACGCCTTGATTAACTACTTCCCGCCTTCACACTTGTGCAGTTTCGTCCTGGGCTTTACCGCTGGGCTCTTTTTCAAGGCAGGCGTATGGCGCCAGGCAATCGGTGAAAAGACTGCACTTATTCTCAGTCTCTTGCTATTCGCCATCATTGGCAAAGTCATTGACTACGGCCCCAGCATAGACGCTGCAATAGGCGAGCATATAGCGTATGCGAGCAGTTTCACCGCGATTCTATTCACACCTGCAATCTATTTATGTGCAATCGCAAATAATCTGCTTAAAAAAATATCATGTATGCCGGCACTCGTCATACTCGGTGAGTCCAGCTACTCGCTTTACATCCTGCAAGCACCGGCCCATCTTGCTTTTCAGACGATCCCTTCCCAATATATGTTTGAGTCCAACACTATTAATTTTTCCATCTTCGTCGTGATGCTGGTTTTGCTGTCTATCGCCTCGTACTTCGTGATTGAAAAAACAGTTTCAAAAATCATAAAAAACGCTTACACAAAACGCATTATGCGAACGCCCACAGAGGCTGAAGTTGCGGTGTAAACACACGCATCAAATCGCAGGCAATAAAAAACCCCGTAGACGTTAATCTACGGGGTTTTCAAGAGTGGAGGCCGAGGTCGGAATCGAACCGGCGTAGGTGGATTTGCAATCCACTGCATAACCATTTTGCTACTCGGCCTCAAACGATCAATGCCCTAATCACTGGCACTCACCGCATGCAAACTTGAGTGGGCTAATGAAGCCTGCCTCTACTCTAACTCATTGAATACACTGAAGTTTTTAATGCTTCGTTGCGTTCGATGGGCGCCATTATGTACGTATTTGCCAAAGCGTGCAACCCCTTGATTTCAAAAATATTTCGCAGCGCTTTCAAGGGGTTGCGCGCCTGCTCTACTCCTTGATCTGGAGCTGCTGGTATTGCGGGTCGGCCTTGATCTGGGCGTCGGTGAACGGCAGCGGGCTGAGTTTTTTCTCGGAGAAGGCCTGGGTCTGGTCCTTGGCGTGCCTGGAGGCTGGGTTGCTGGACAGGGAGAACGCCAGCAAGCCTTGGGCCTGGGGGCCTTTGTCGTCGAAGGTCACGATTTGCAGGTAGCTGCTGCCGCTGACTACTTCGCGTTTGCCGTCGGCGCGCGGGACGGTTTGCATGGCGTTGTAGATGCCCAGTGCCTGCGGGCCGCCGTGGATCGGGGTTTGGCCGCTGACCTGGATATCGCCCCAACGGCTGTTGGCGGTCAGGCCCAACTTATTGACATCCGCCACCGAAGCAAGCATCGCCTCGCGCAGGGCCGTGGCGACAGGTTCGCGGTCGATGGCGAGGCCGCGTGGCGTGGTCAGCGGTTGCGCCGGGTCGAAGGCGACGCGCCAGGCGTCGGGGATCTGCTGCAGGTGGTCCATCAGGTTGATGAAGTGCACCAGGCCCAGGCCGCTGTCGAGGTTGGCGCGCTGGTCCCAGGCTTTCAGGCTGGTGCACAACGGTTGCAACGCAGCGGCGTCGGCGCCCAGGTGTTTGGCGCAGAACGCCAGCAGGTCTGGCATGACCAGCCCTGCCAGGTACACCTCGTTGTCCATCACCATATGTTGCAGGTCGGTGACGCTGATCGGCTTGCTCTCCAGGGATTGCAGGCGTTGCACGGCGAAGCGTGCACGGGGGCCCAGGCCGATGTGGTCCTGGCTGATGACCGGTGAGAAACCGGTCAGCGGCGCCTTGGGGTTGGCCATCCACGCCGAGTCGTTGGAGTGCTGCACATAGTCGCTGCGTTCCAGCTGCGGCAGTTGGTCGGCGGCGAAGATCCCGGCCTGGGCCGCGCGCGGGTCGATGTCCCAGGCGCAGGCGCTGTGGGCGCCGTCGAGTACGATCAGTTGCAGGCCGGCGCGCGGGTCGCTGCATTGGGCGAGCTTGGCCTGGCTGACGTTCGGCACCACCGACAGGTTCATGTACAGGCTCTGGCCCTGGTCGTCGGCGGCCAGGGTATTGACCCACGGGATGCCTTGCAGGGTATGCACCGAGGCTTGCAGTTCCTTGAGGCTGGCGGCGCGGTTCATCGCGTACCACTGCTGTAACACGCGGTCGTTGCCCAGGTTGGCGTCGCGCAGGCTGAAGGCGTAGTGGTTGTCCCAGTCCAGCTTGCCGGGCCATTGCACGACTGGGCCGAATTGGGAGCTGTAGAGCGTCTGGGACACGGCTTTGAGACTACCGTCGGGTTGTTTGGCCTGGACGGTCACCGTGGTTTTATCCAGCGGGAGAGATTTGCCGTCCAGCAGATAGCGCGTGGAATCCTTGGGGTCCAGGGTCAAGCGATACAGGGTGAAATGCTTGGACGTATCGACCGTATGGGTCCAGGCCACATGCCTGTTGAAGCCGATGTTGATCACCGGCAGGCCCGGCAATGCGGCGCCCATCACGTCCAACTGGCCGGGAATGGTCAGGTGCATCTCATAAAAACGCATGCCACCGACCCACGGAAAATGCGGGTTGGCCAATAACATGCCACGGCCATTGAACGAGCGGTCACGGCCTACCGCCACCGCGTTGCTGCCACGGTCCAGGGCAAAGCGCTGCTGATTGGCCGCTGCCACTTCGAAGCGTTGGGCGCTGGCCTGTATGCCGGTGGTAACACCAGGCGGCGTTGCCCCCGCCAGCGCTTCGGCGAATTGGCCCACGCCGCCTTCGACGAGTAAGCGGCGGGTCAGCTTGACCACGTCTTGTGGCGTGATCGGCCGCACCCACGCAGCCTGGCATTGTGCCGGTGCGCCGTGCTCTTTCAGGTAGCGGTTGTAACCCGCCACGTAGCCTTCGACCCGCTGCTGGATCTGCGGCGTTTGCGCGTTCCAGAAGGTGGCGACGGCCTGCGGCGTATTCAGCCAGGTGAAAAACACGTCGCTGGCCAGGTTGTTGCGTTCTTCCAGCGTGGCCTGCTCCGGGCCAAAGAAGCGTGAGCGCTCGCCACTCACTGTGACCACTTCGTTGGCCAGCAGGCACATATTGTCCTGGGCATACGCATAGCCGATGCCGTAGCCCAAGCCACGCTCATCGTTGGCGCGGATATGCGGCACGCCAAAGCCGGTGCGCTGGATCTGCGCCGACGCCTGCGTCACCTGCTCCCGTGCCGATGCGCCCAGGCTCAAGCCCAGCAACACACCCGCCACACACACCCTGGACAACCCGTTGAAAATAATCACGCCGACTCCACCGTCAAATTGAACACCCTCGCGAGGGGTAGCTACCCCACCGTAAGGACGCAATTGACCGGGAACAATTTAGGCAGGCAAAGGCTTAATCGCCGTGACAAAACCGATACTGACGAAATTTACACATCTAAAACTTCATGATTTCGGCTGCTCGTTCGTCTTATTAACTAAGAGCGCTCATTTTCCTGATCAGGCTCTGATAAGGAGTTTTATTGCATGTACAACTCGCAACTGCCCACGGATGGACATTCACCCGCCGCCGAGGCCACGTTTGGCAACGGCGGCCACGCCTTTGGCAAGGCGCCGGAACAGCAAGGCAACCAACGGATTCGCCATTTGCTCAAGTATTTTGGCCTACGCACCAGCCTGATCCGGCTGAAGGTCATCGACGCCCTGCTCACGGCCGCCGACAACCAGCGCACCCTCGGGGTACGCGGCGTGCACAGCCATTTGCTGGAGCTGGGCATTCCGTTGTCGTTTCTCAGCGTGCGTGAGGTGCTCAAGCGCCTGTGCAGCGAGGGCGTGATCACCCTCAATGCCGATAAAAGCTACAGCCTCCATGCAGAGGCTGCCAAGGTACTCGAAGGCCGCGCCTGACTCAGAAGTTGGGCTTGACCTTGCGGCGCATGATGCCGTTGATCACCACCACGATCACGGCGACGGAAATCGCGATGTACTGGAAGGTTTTCTCGCTGATGGCCCCGATGTTCTGCAGGTAGGACAAGCCAAACATCGTCGCCAGTACCGTGAGGGCAATCAGAATCGAATATTTCAAACGTTGCTTTTGAGTCATGACGGTTCCTGAATCTTGAGAATGTAGCCACTGTATTTCGCCGACACACGCCAAGCCCATCACCCTTGCCAGGGATGCGCCAGGGTCGGCCAGGCCCCATGTTACAGGCGATGACGCGCTTTGGCTTGCCTGACGCTGACGTTATCGACGCAACCCCAGGCCCGGGGACGCGCACAACTCCACCAGCCAATCCACAAACACTCGCACCCGCTGGGACAACTGCCGGTGTGGCGGGTACAAAGCCGTCAGCGCCATTTCCGGCACCGGCAGTTTGGCCAACACCGGCACCAACGTGCCCTCGGCCAATTGGCGCATGGCGTGGTAATGCGGTGCCTGGATCAGGCCGTATCCGGCCGCGCACGCCGCGAAGTAGCCATCGGCGCTGTTGACCGCAATGCGCTTGGGCAGATTGATCGCGCGCAGCTCGCTGCCCAGCTGAAACTCCAGGCCAAAACGTTTGCCGCTGGTGCTGGAAACGTACTCGACCATCTGGTGATGGGCCACCAACTCGTCAAGGGAAGTGGGCACACCCATGCGTTCCAGGTAGGCGGGGCTGGCCAGGGTCACCTGTTCCATCATCGCCAAGGGCCGCGCCACCAGCGATTCATCCAGCGGCGGGCCACCGCGCAGCACGCAGTCCACCCCTTCGCGGATGAGGTCCACCGGGCGGTCATTGAGGCCGATCTCCAGCTCGATCTGCGGGTAACGCGCGGTAAATTGCGGTAACGCCGGGATCACGATAAACCGCCCGATGCCGGAGGGCATGTCCACGCTCAAGGTGCCCCGTGGGCTCTGGCGACTGACGGAAAATACCGCCTCGGTTTCCTCAAGGTCTGACAGTAAGCGCACGCAGCGCTGGTAATACGCGGCGCCATCCAACGTAGGGCTGACTTGACGCGTGGTGCGCTGCAACAGCTGCACACCCAGGTGCGCTTCCAACTGCTTGATCAGCACCGTCACCGACGCGCGCGGCAGTTGCAGGCTGTCGGCGGCCTTGGCGAAGCCACCCAATTCGACGATCCGAGTAAACACGCGCATCGCATTAAAACGGTCCAAGGCAGCCTTCCCTGTCGATTATTTAGAATTTACGAATAGTGATAGCTGTTTTAGCCGGTTTATCCAGGTTTTGTCGAGGGTAACAATAGCGTCCTACCCCACCCAGGAGCTGCACCCATGCACACCCGTCAACTTGGCAAAAACGGCCCCCTTGTCTCCGCCATCGGCCTCGGCTGCATGGGCATGACCGATTTCTATACCACTGGCACCAACACCCAAGAGGCCATCGCGACCTTGCACCGCGCCTTGGAACTGGGGATCAACTTCCTCGACACCGCCGACATCTACGGCCCCCACACCAACGAAAGCCTGATCGGCCAGGCCATCGCCGGCAAGCGCGACCAGGTGTTCCTGGCGAGCAAGTTCGGCATCGTCCGCGACCCGGCCAACCCGGCGCTGCGCGGCGTCGATGGCCGCCCCGAATACATCCGCGCGGCCATCGACGGCACCTTGCGCCGCCTCGGCGTGGACACCCTCGACCTCTACTACCAACACCGCATCGACCCCGAAGTGGCCATCGAAGAAACCGTCGGCGCCATGGCCGAACTGGTCACCCAAGGCAAGGTGCGTTACCTGGGCCTCAGTGAAGCGTCTGCGGCCACCCTGGAACGGGCGCACAAGGTCCATCCCATCAGCGCCCTGCAAAGCGAATATTCGCTCTGGAGCCGCGACCAGGAAGACAACGGCTGCCTCGCGGCGTGCCAGCGCCTCGGCGTCGCTTTTGTACCGTACAGCCCGCTGGGCCGTGGCTTCCTCACCGGAGCATTGAACAGCCCGGATGATTTCGCGGCGGACGATTACCGCCGTTTCAGCCCGCGCTTCCAGGGCGATAACTTTGCGAAAAACTTGCTGCTGGTGAACCAGGTGCAGGCGCTGGCGGCAGACAAAGGCGTATCCGCCGGGCAACTGGCGCTGGCATGGGTGTTGGCCCAGGGCGATTTCATCATCCCGATCCCCGGGACCAAGCAGCGCAAATACCTGGAAGAAAACGTGAAGGCCCTGTCGATCACCCTGGCGCCTGACGAATTGGCCGCGCTGGAAGCAATCTTCCCGGCACAGGCAACCGCCGGCCTGCGCTACCCCGAAGCGGTCATGGCGATGCTGGACATATAAAGATGAGGCGCCGGCAAACGGCGCCTCGACTTTCTTGCACGAACGTACCTAAAGCTCCTGATACCCAAGCCGATAGCCCTACGAAGCTCCAACAAAGCCGCGTGAATAATAAACGCTTCGTAAGGACGACCCCCCATGCCTGCACTGCGCTCCATCCAAGCCCGCTACACCCTGTTTTTGGTGCTGTTCGTCCTGGTGTTATTTGTCTTGACCGTCGTCGGCATCGGCCAGTTGGTCGCGCCCAAGTTGCAGCACACCGAAGAACAGGTGGTGCTCAACCGCGTCAGCGAAGTGGCCGAACAGATCCAGGGCGAACTGAACAAGGTTCAAGCCCAGCAACGCACCATCACCCAAACCATTCCCCTGCTCGACAGCGATGCCATCGACAAGGTCCTGCCGGGCCTGGTGGACCAGTATGGCGAGCTGAAAGTCTTTGGCGGCGGCATCTGGCCGTTGCCCAACCAGCGCACCCCGGGGCGCAACAAACACAGCACGTTCTGGCACCGCGATGCCTCGGGCAAGCTGGCGGTCAACACCTTCTGGAACAGCGACCCCGCGCCGAACTACTACGACCAGAGCTGGTACAAAGGCGGCCTCGCCTCGCCGCGCGGCCAATGCGCCTGGGCTGCCGCGTATAAAGACGACGCCAGCCAGGAGCCGCGCACCAACTGCGCCATGGCCATCCAGCGTGACGGCGCCGCGTACGGCGTGGCGACCATCGACGTGACCCTGGGTTTCTTCAATGACCTGGTGGCCAGCAAGGAAAAAGACATCGGCGGGCAAATGCTCATCGTCGAAGCTGACGGCAAGATCATCAGCAACAGCTCGCGCATCAGCGGCCCGGTGGTGTTGAAGAACATCAGCGAACTGACCGGCACCTCGGCCTTTGCCGCCCAGGTCAGCAAAGCCCTGGCCCAGCACAACCAAGGGTTGCAGCGCGCCGAGTTCGACAACGGCGGCGTCGCCAGCACCTTCTATATGCGCCCGATCGAAGGCACGCCGTGGTTCCTCGCCACCGCCCTGCCCACGTCGCTGATCACCGCCCAGCGCAATGACGTACTGGGCAGCCTGGCCCTGCTGCAAATTCCCATGGTGTTGTTGCTGGTGCTGTTGCAGGTCTACGCGATCCTCCAACTGGTGCAGCGCATGAAGTCGCTGAAGAGCAATATCGACGCGTTGTCTGCCGGCGATGCCGACCTGACGCGCCGCATCACCATCCGCGCCGAGGACGAACTGGGGGCCATCGGCCATTCGGTGAACCGTTTTATCGTCTACCTGCAAAACATGATCGGCGAAGTGACCCAGGCCACCGCCGCCATGTCGTCGGGCCTTGCGCAGTTGCAGCAGACGTCGGCGCAGACCAACCAGATCCTGGTACGCCACGCCTCGGAGACCGACCAGACCGTCACCGCCATCACCGAAATGAGCTCCACCGCCGACACCGTCGCGCAGAACGCCGCCGAAACCGCGGCGTTTACCCAACGCGCCAACGAACACGCCGACCGTTCCCGCGTGGTGGTGGGCGAAGCGTCCAACAGCGTCAGCGCCTTGATCGGCGAAGTGTCCAGCGCTACCCACAGCGTAGAAAACATGCGCCAGGACGCCGCACGCATCACTGAAACCCTCGGTGTGATCGGCGCGATTGCCGGCCAGACCAACTTGCTGGCGCTCAATGCCGCCATCGAGGCGGCGCGGGCCGGCGAACAAGGCCGGGGCTTTGCCGTAGTCGCGGACGAAGTGCGCGCACTGGCGGCGCGCACCCAGGCCAGCACCTCGCAGATCAACGAGATGCTCGCGCGCCTGACCAGCGGGGTGAGCACGTCGGTGGCGGCCATGGAAAATACCCAGGCCAGTTGCCAGTCGGCGGCCGATGCCACGGCCCGGGTCAACACCGGCCTGGATGAGATGGCCGGCTCCGTCAGCCATATCAACAACCTCAGCACGCAGATCGCCACCGCCGCCGAGCAACAAAGCGCGGTCACCGAAGAGATCAACCGCAGCATGGTGCACATCCGCCATATGGTCGAAGAACTGGTGCAAAGCGGGCACGCCACCGAAACCAATACCCAAAGCCTGCTGGACGCCAATGGCCGGGTAATCGCCCTGATGAGTCGCTTCAAAGTCCGTTGATCAATTGCTCGCGTACTCCCGTGCAAAGCGCGGGAGTCGGACTATTCTGACAGTTCCCAGTGCTAAGAACGCCACACAGGAGGTGTGCAATGCGCGCTGTCGAGCAGTCGGTCCGCTTGGAGCGGATCAGTCAAGAACGCTTTATCCAGGCCCCTATCGAAGCCGTCTACGATTACGTTACCCAGCCCGATCGCTGGCACGAATGGCACCCCACCTCCCTCAGTGCCGACACCGGCACCCTCGGTTCCCTCCCCGTCGGCGCGCGCTTTACCGAGTACATCGACCTGCTGGGCGTACGCGTGCCCATGAGCTACCGCGTGCAAATTGCCCGGCACCCCAGCGAATTCAAGACCGTGTTCACCTCCCTGGCCGTTGACGGCTCGATTCACTACTTCTTGCAGCCCCACCGCGACGGCACCCTGTTCAAGCGTGTGCTGATCTATGAAACCGAATTGCAACTGGCCACCTTGCAGGAGCGCATGCTCGAACTGTCGGCGATTGCCCTGGACCAGCTCAAGCATCGGCTGGAAAACCCACCCTTTGTATAATTTAGAAACATTACCGCCACAGCTCCCCCCAGTGGGAGCTGGCTTGCCTGCGATGACGTCGGCATGATCGCCCCGACCATCACCGTGTGAGCCCATCATGAAAACCCCATTGCGCTTGGCCCTGCTGTCCGCCCTGTTCACCTCCACCCTCGCCCAGGCGGCCGACCTGATCCCCATCGACGTGCACCGCGACGCCAATTGCGGCTGCTGCAAAAAATGGATCAGCCACTTGGAAAGCAACGGCTTCAAGGTCAATGACCACGTCGAAGCCGACATGAGCGCCGTCAAGCAACGCCTCGGCGTCGCCCCGCGCCTGGGTTCGTGCCATACCGCCGTGATCGACGGCAAGTTTGTCGAAGGCCACGTGCCCGCCGAGCAGGTGCTGGCCTTGCGCAAGCGCGACGATTTACTGGGCCTTGCCGCACCGGGCATGCCGATGGGCTCGCCCGGCATGGAAGTGGACGGCCGCAGCGAGGCCTATCAAGTCATCGGCCTGACCCGTGAAGGTAAAGATGTAGTGGTGGCTGACTACCCGGCGCAATGATCGCCGGCTACCTGGGGCTGTTCCTCGCGGCGTTTGGCGCCGCGACCTTGTTGCCGTTGCAATCGGAAGCCGTGCTGGTGGGCCTGCTGCTCAGCGGGCATTACAGCCTGTGGCTGCTGCTGGGGGTTGCCACCCTGGGCAATGTCCTCGGTTCGCTGGCCAACTGGTGGCTGGGGCGCTGGGTCGAGCACTTCAAGGGGCGGCGCTGGTTTCCGGTCAGCGACCAACAGCTGGACAAGGCGCGCCGGCATTACCAGCGCTGGGGCCATTGGACCTTGCTGCTCAGTTGGCTGCCGATCATTGGCGACCCGCTGACCCTGGTGGCTGGGGTGATGCGCGAGCCGTTGTGGCGCTTTCTGTTGCTGGTGACCGTGGCGAAAAGCCTGCGCTACGCCGTGCTCGCCGCCGTGACCTTGCACTGGGTGCCAATCCCTGCTTAATTCGCCGACTACTCATCCCACCTTGTTCGAGGTACGCGTGAATGTCGGTACAGATTGCAGTCATTGATGATTGGCAGCAGGTCGCCAGTGGTGTAGTGGATTGGTCGGTGCTGGCCAGTGTGGGCCAGGTGCACTTCCTGCACGATTACCCGGCGGATACCGCCACGATGATCGACCGTTTGCGGGGCTTCGACGTGATTTGCGTGATGCGCGAGCGCTCCACCTTCGACCAGGCCCTGCTGCAAGGCTTGCCCCGACTCAAGCTGCTGGTAACCGGCGGCATGCGCAACGCTGCCATCGACATTCCCGCCGCCAAGGCCCTGGGTATCCAGGTGTGCGGCACCGATAGCTATAAACAGGCGGCACCGGAATTGACCTGGGCGCTGATCATGGCCTCGACCCGCAACCTGGTGGCCGAAGCCAACTCCCTGCGCGCCGGTGGCTGGCAAGTCGGCCTGGGCGGCGACCTGCATGGCAAGACCCTGGGCATTCTCGGCCTGGGCAGCATCGGCCAGAAAGTCGCGCAATTTGCCCAGGTGTTCGGCATGCGCGTGATCGCCTGGAGCGAAAACCTCACGCCCGAGCGCGCGGCGCAAGCCGGTGTTACCTGGGTCAGCAAACAACGGCTGTTCGAACAGGCGGACATCCTCACCGTGCACTTGGTACTCAGCGACCGCAGCCGAGGCCTGGTGGATGCACAAGCGCTGGGCTGGATGAAACCGGGCGCGCGCCTGGTCAACACCGCACGCGGGCCGATCGTGGATGAACAGGCGCTGATCCACGCGCTGGAAAGTGGCCGACTGGCCGGCGCCGCACTGGATGTGTTCGCCGATGAACCGCTGCCGCTGGATCACCCGTTCCGCCGCTTGCCCAATGTGCTGGCCACGCCCCATGTGGGCTATGTGAGCGAGCAGAATTACCGGCAGTTCTATGGGCAAATGATCGAAGACATCCAGGCCTGGGCCAACGACACGCCCATTCGCGTGCTTGGCTGACGCACCATTTTGAGGCGTATGCACCTCTGTGGCGAGGGAGCTTGCTCCCGCTGGAGTGCGCAGCGCTCCCAAGATTTTTGGGGCCGCTTCGCGCCCCAGCGGGAGCAAGCTCCCTCGCCACAGCAAAGGCTTTTTCAAGGCGGCATATGGTTACAAGTTTTTTGTCCTACAAAATTCTCTCACAAACCCTACGAGCTCTAGGATCTGTCCTAGACTGATGACCGATGGGTCCGTTCGAAAACAAAAACCCCGCAAAAAATCGAAACTTTCCAACTCTGCCGTAGGTCCAGTTTTAAAGTAAGGCGAGCGCACGCGGTTCACACCCAACGCCCGTCCATCCAATCTTTTCGAGCAAAACGTGCAACTGGCATACGCCTTGCCAGTTTGTACAGTGCTTGTGCGCCTGACCGCAGGAAGCGGTCATCGGAGCTGATGGCAGCGGGCCATTAGCCAACCAACATGTGGGAGAGAACTATGATCAGTGCCGCTGTAGATGTTCAGGGAGAGCGTGTCAGTCAGCCGGTAGAGGGGTCTTCATTGATCGATCTGCCAGCCACTTCGCGGCCGGTCGTGAGTCAGAATCCCAATCGCAAGAAAGTCCTGTTCGTCACCTCCGAATTCGCCGACCTGGTGAAAACCGGCGGCCTGGGCGACGTCTCCGCCGCCCTGCCCCGCGCCATGGCCCATCTGCATGATGTGCGCGTGTTGATCCCCGGTTACCCGCAGGTGATGGAAAGCGACAACCCGATCCATATCATCGGCGAACTGGGCGGCCACGCGGCGCTGCCGCCGTGCAAGATCGGGCGCATGGACCTAAAGGATGGCCTGGTCATCTATGTGCTGATCTGCCCCGAACTGTACGAGCGCGAAGGCACGCCCTACGGCGCCAACAACGGCCGCGACTGGCCGGACAACCATATCCGCTTCGCCCGCCTCGGCCTGGCCGCCGCCGACATGGCCGCCAACCTCGCGCAGATCCACTGGTGCCCGGACCTGGTGCACGCCCACGACTGGCCCGCTGGCCTGGCCCCGGCGTATATGCACTGGCGTGGGTCACGCACGCCGACCCTGTTCACCATCCATAACCTCGCCTATCAAGGCGTGGTCAGCCTGGCCTCGACGCCGGAGCTGGGCATTCCACCCCACGCCTTGCAACAGGAAGGCATGGAGTTCTACGGCAAGATGTCGTTTCTCAAGGCCGGCATGGCGTATTCCAGCCATATCACCACGGTGAGCGCGACCTACGCCCAGGAAATCACCACCCCCGAATTCGGCTGCGGCCTCGATGGCTTCCTCGCCAGCAAGACCCAGCAAGGCTTGCTCAGTGGTATCCCCAACGGCATCGATGAAAGCTGGGAAACCTCCACCGACAGCCACCTGACCCACAACTTCAATATCGGCGACTGGGACGGCAAGGCGATCAACGCCGCCCATGTGCGCAATCTGTTTGGCCTGGACGACTCCAGCGGCCCGCTGTTTGCCGTGGTCTCGCGCCTGGTCTATCAGAAAGGCCTCGACCTCACCGAAGCCGTGGCCAGCTTTATCGTCGAACAGGGCGGGCAGATCGCGATTATCGGCCGTGGCGAACCGGAAGAAGAACAGGCCATGCGCGAACTGGCGTTGCGCTTCCCCGGCCAGGTTGGGGTGCGCATCGGCTTTAACGAAACCGACGCCCGGCGCATGTTCGCCGGCAGCGACTTCCTGCTGATGCCGTCGCGCTACGAGCCGTGCGGCCTGAGCCAGATGTACGCCCAGCGCTTCGGTTCGCTGCCGGTGGCGCGCAATACCGGCGGGCTGGCGGACACCATCGAGGATGGCGTCACTGGCTTCCTGTTCAATGAGTCCACCGTGGACAGCTACAGGGAAGCGCTTAGCCGCGCGTTCAAGGTCTTCGCCTTCCCGCGCCTGCTCAACGCCATGCGTTGCCGCGCCATGACTCAACCCTTCAACTGGTGCCAGGCGGTGGAACCCTACGCCGACCTGTACGAGCAACTGGTGGCCAAGGCCCTGGGGAAATCCGCTAAATAAACCTGGGAGGTCTCTATAGATGCCGTCACGGACTCTGGAAACCTGGCCCCACGGCGCAATCATGCTGGACGCGCAACACACGCGTTTTGCCTTGTGGGCGCCAGATGCGTATTACGTCAGCGTTGAACTGGAAAACGGCAAGTCCATCGCCATGCTGCCCCAGGCAGAAGGCTGGTTTGAAAGCGAGATCGCCTGCGCGGCAGGCACCCGCTACCGCTTCAATATCGACGGGGAACGGGATGTCCCCGACCCCGCGTCCCGCGCCCAGGCCTCGGATGTACACGGCTGGAGCCTGGTGGTGGACCCGCTCGCCTACCCCTGGCGCCACAGCCAGTGGCAAGGCCGGCCGTGGCATGAAGCGGTGATCTACGAGCTGCATGTCGGCGCGCTGGGCGGCTACGCCGGCGTGGAGCAACACCTGCCGCGCCTGGCCGAGCTGGGCGTAACGGCGATTGAATTGATGCCGCTCGCGCAATGCCCCGGCGAGCGCAACTGGGGCTACGACGGCGTCTTACCCTACGCGCCCCACGCCGCCTACGGCACGCCCGAGCAGCTCAAGCACCTGATCGACAGCGCCCACGAACACGGCCTGGCGGTGATCCTCGACGTGGTCTACAACCACTTCGGCCCCGATGGCAATTACCTCGGCCAATACGCCCAAGGCTTCTTTCGCGAAGACGTGCACACGCCGTGGGGCGCCGGCATCGACTTTGAACGCCGCGAAGTGCGTGACTTCTTCCTCGACAATGCGTTGATGTGGCTGCTGGAATACCGCTTCGACGGCCTGCGCCTGGACGCCGTGCATGCCATCGATAACCCGGACTTCCTGACAACCCTCGCCCGGCGTGTGCGCCAGCAAGTGGATATTGGCCGTCACGTCTGGCTGGTGCTGGAAAACGAATTCAACCAGGCCAACCTGCTGGAGCATGACTTCGACGCGCAGTGGAACGACGACGGCCACAACGCCCTGCACGTGTTGCTCACCGGCGAAACCGACGCCTACTACAGCGACTTCGCCCGCGACACCACGGCCAAACTGGCGCGCTGCCTGGGCGAAGGTTTTATCTACCAAGGCGAAACCACCCGCCACGGCCACACGCGCGGCGAACCCAGCGCGCACCTGCCGCCCAGCGCCTTTGTGTTGTTCTTGCAGAACCACGACCAGATCGGCAACCGCGCCCTTGGCGAACGCCTGCACCAACTCTGTTCGCCCCAGGCACTGCGCGCCGCGACCGCCTTGTTGCTGCTGTCGCCGATGATCCCGCTGCTGTTCATGGGCGATGAGGTCAACGCCCGCGAGCCGTTCCTGTTTTTCACCGACCACCACGGCGAACTGGCCGACGCCGTGCGCGAAGGCCGGCGCAACGAGTTTGCCGACTTCGCCGCGTTCCACGACCCGGCGCTGCGCGCACGCATTCCCGATCCGAACGCCCCGGCCACCTTTGCCCAATCGACCCCCACGTTTGCCGCCAGCGAACATAGCGATCTCTATCGCCACCTGCTCAGCCTGCGCCATCAGCACCTGATGCCGCACCTCCCCGGCAGCGTGGCGCTGGGCGCGCAGGTGCTGGCCGACGGCGCGGTCAGTGCGCGCTGGCGCCTGGGCAACGGCAGCCTGTTGCAGATCGACCTCAACCTCAGCGCCACCGCCCTCGATCATCCCGCCAGCACCCACCTGCTATTCGAAACGCCTGCGCACCAAGGCGCGCACCTGCCGCCCTACAGCGCACGCGTCACCCTATCCCCTGTTGGAGAGCACCCTTGAGCGAAGCGAACCTGGAAATCCTCGCCAGCCGAGCGGGCCTGGCCGTCGATTGGATCGACGCAAACGGCCGCCCGCAACGTGTACAACCTGACGCCCTGCGCGCCGTGCTCAAGGGCCTGGGCCACCCGGCCGACAGCGACGCCGAGATCGACGCCAGCCTGCTGCAACTGGAGCAGGTGCAACACGCCAAACACCTGCCGCCGCTGATGACCATCGACAGCGGCGCCGGCCTCGACCTGGCGCGCTACTTCGAGCCCGACACCCTGTGCCGGGTCAGCCTGGAAGACGGCGAAACCCTGGAGCTGCGCTTGGATGGCGACGCGGTGCTGCCCGGCGTCATCGCCCTCGGTTATCACCAGGTGCATATCGCCGACCAGACCTTCACCCTCGCCGTCGCCCCCACCCACTGCTACAGCGTGGCCGAAGCCGTCAACAGCGACCCTGCCCGCGCCTGGGGCCTCAGCGCCCAGCTCTATGCGCTGCGCCGCCTCGGCGATGGCGGTTTCGGCGACACCCTGGCCCTGGAACACCTGGCCCGCGCCGCCGCCGAACGCGGCGCCGACGCCCTGGCGATCAGCCCGATGCACGCGATGTTCAGCGCCGACACCACGCGCTACAGCCCGTATTCGCCGTCCAGCCGCTTGTTCCTCAACAGCCTGTACGCCTCGCCCGCCTGCATCCTCGGCGAGCGCGAAGTGCGCAATGCGATTGAAGCCATCGGCCTGAGCGAAGAGCTGCACCGCCTCGAACAACTCGACCTGATCGACTGGCCCGCCGCCGCCCAGGCCAAGCAACGCCTGCTGCGCGCGCTGTATGCAGACTTCCGCCACGGCGAGCACCCGCAACACGCCGACTTCCTCAGCTTCCGCCAGGCCGGCGGCGAAGCCCTGGAAAACCACTGCCGCTTCGAAGCCGTGCAAACCCTGCGCGCCGCCGCCGGCGAAGACCTCGACTGGCGCCACTGGCCCGAAGCATGGCGCACCCCGCAAAGCCCGGCACTTACGCAGTTCGCCGAGGAACATCGCGACGAAATCGGCTACTTCGCCTTCAGCCAGTGGCTGATCGCACGCAGCCTCGAACGCGCACAGCAAGCCGCCCGCGGCAGCGGCATGGGCGTCGGTCTGATCGCCGACCTCGCTGTGGGCGCCGACGGCGGTGGCAGCCAGGCCTGGAGCCGCCAGGATGAACTGCTCGCCAATCTCACTGTGGGCGCACCGCCCGACATCCTCAACCGCGCCGGCCAGGGCTGGGGCATTTCCGCGTTCTCCCCCGAAGGCCTCAAGCGCAACGGCTTCCGCGCCTTTATCGAGATGCTGCGGGCCAACTTCGCCCACGCCGGTGGCTTACGCATCGACCATGTGATGGGCCTGCAACGCCTGTGGGTGATCCCCATGGGTGCCTCGCCGCGTGAAGGCGCGTACTTGTATTACCCGGTGGACGATTTATTGCGCCTGCTGGCCCTGGAATCCCACCGCCACCAGGCCATCGTCCTCGGTGAAGACCTCGGCACCGTGCCCGACGGCCTGCGCGAAAAACTCAGCGGCCGCTCGATTCTCGGCATGCGCGTGCTGCTGTTCGAACAAGGCCACGACGGCCAGTTCAAACCCATCCTCGACTGGCCCGACAACGCCCTCGCCACCACCAGCACCCACGACTTGCCGACCCTCAACGGCTGGTGGCACAGCCGCGATATCGAGTGGAATATCGAGCTGGGCCTGATCGACGCGCCCACCGTGGAGCAATGGAGCGAACACCGCCTGCGCGAACGCCAGGCGCTGCGCCAGGCCTTGAGCCAGGACCCACAGAATTTCGTCGATGAAATCCGCAACGATACCGACCATATGATCGACGCCAGCGTGCGCTACCTCGGCCACACCAGGGCGCCGCTGGTATTGCTGCCGCTGGAAGATGCCCTCGGCGTGGAGGAACAAGCCAACCTGCCGGGCACCCTCGACACCCACCCGAATTGGCGCCGCCGCCTGGCGGGCGAAGCCTCCAGCCTGCTCGACAACGCCGGCGCCGCCCGCCGCCTGGAACTGTTGGCCGTGGCCCGCAACCAGGCCCACGAGCGTGACCGATGACAGACCTGCCGCTACGGGCCACCCAACGCCTGCAATTCCACGCCGGGTTTACCCTGGATGACGCGGTGCCGCTGGTGCCGTACTTCGCCGCGCTGGGCATCAGCCACCTGTATGCCTCGCCGCTGCTCAGTGCGCGCGCTGGCTCCATGCATGGCTACGACGTGGTCGACCCAACCCAGGTCAATCCAGAGCTGGGCGGTGAAGCAGCATTGCGCCGCCTGGTGACAGCGCTGCGGGCCCACGACATGGGGCTGATCCTCGATATCGTGTCCAACCATATGGCCGTCGGCGGCGCGGATAACCCGTGGTGGCTGGACCTGCTGGAATGGGGACGCTTGAGCCCCTACAGCGAATTCTTCGATATCCAGTGGCACTCGCCAGACCCACTGCTCAAGGGTCAGTTGCTCATGCCTTTTCTCGGCAGCGACTACGGCGAAGCCTTGCAGAGCGGCACCGTGACCCTGCAGTTTGATGCGGCTCACGGCGCGTTTTATGTCGCGCATTACGAGCATCGCTTCCCGATCTGCCCCCGGGATTACGCCGAGATCCTCGGCACCGGGGTATTGCTCAAGCCCATGGCCGAACGCTTCAGCGCCCTCGCCGATCAGGACGATGCCTACCACGAGGCCGCATGGCTCAAGCAGGCGTTGGCCGAGCGCGCCACTGACGCGGCGGTGCTGCACGCCATCGAGCAACAACTGGCGGCATTCGACTTCGCGCGCCTGCACCATTTGCTGGAGCAACAGGCCTACCGCCTGGCCAGCTGGCGCACCGCGGCGGACGACATCAACTGGCGGCGCTTCTTCGACGTCAATGAACTGGGCGGCCTGCGGGTCGAACGCAGCGCCGTGTTCGAAGCCACCCACGGCAAGATCTTCGAACTGATCAACGAAGGCTTGGTGGATGGCCTGCGCATCGACCATATCGACGGGCTCGCCGACCCACGGGGCTACTGCCGCAAGCTGCGCCGTCGCGTGGACGCCTTGGCGCCGGGGCGGCACTTGCCGATCTTTGTCGAGAAGATCCTCGGCGAAGGCGAAACGCTGCGTGAAGACTGGCAAGTGGACGGCACCACCGGCTACGAATTCATGAACCAGCTGTCGTTGCTGCAACATCACCCCGACGGCTTCGCCCCGCTGGCCGATCTGTGGAGCCGCCACAGCGAGCGCCCCTCGGCGTTTATCGAAGAAGCGCGACTGGCCCGCCAGCAAATCCTCAATGGCTCCCTCGGTGGCGACTTTGAAAGCGTCGCCCAGGCGCTGTTGCAAGTAGCCCGCGACGATGTGATGACCCGCGACTTGACCCTCGGCGCGATCCGGCGCGCCTTGCAGGAATTGATCGTGCACTTTCCGGTGTACCGCACCTATATCAGTGCCCGAGGCCGCAGCGCCGCCGATGACAAACTGTTCCAGCAGGCCATGGACGGTGCCCGCAGCACCTTGGGCGAAGGCGACTGGCCGGTGCTCGATCACCTGGCCAACTGGCTCGGCGGCCAGCCGTGGCGCGATCGCCCGGTGGGCCGTGAGCGCAAGATCCTCAAGCATGCCTGCGTGCGCTTTCAGCAACTGACCTCGCCCGCCGCCGCCAAGGCCGTGGAAGACACCGCGTTCTATCGCTCGGCAGTGCTGCTGTCGCGCAACGATGTGGGCTTCAGCACCGAGCAGTTCAGTGCGCCGCTGGCCGATTTCCATGCCGCCAACCAGCAACGCCTGCACAGCTTTCCCGACAACTTGCTGGCCACCGCCACCCATGACCACAAACGCGGCGAAGACAGCCGTGCGCGCCTGGCGGTGCTCAGCGAATGCGCGCCGTGGTACGTCGAACAGGTGGAGCATTGGCGCAGCCTAGCGGCGCCGTTGCGCAGTGACACCAGCCCTTCGGCGGGCGATGAGTTGATCCTCTATCAAGTGCTGTTGGGCAGCTGGCCGTTGGACGCAGACTTCGCCGACTATCCATCGCGCCTTTGGCAGTGGCAACAAAAAGCCCTGCGCGAAGCCAAGTTGCACAGCAGCTGGAGCGCGCCCAACGAGGCCTATGAGCAAGGCGTCGAAGCCTTCCTCACGCACTTGCTGCAAAGCGACGCCGGGCAGCCGCTGCGCACGGCCATCGGCGACGCCGCCGAGGTGATCGCCCGCGCCGGCGCGATCAACGGGCTGGCGCAATCCTTGCTTCGCATCACCGTGCCGGGTGTACCGGACCTGTACCAGGGCGCCGAGTTCTGGGACTTCAGCCTGGTGGACCCGGACAACCGTCGCCCGGTGGACTTCGACGCACGCCAACAGGCCCTGCACACCCCACCGGACATCGGCGAACTGTTGTCGCACTGGCGCGACGGGCGTATCAAACAAGCCGTGATCGCCCAGGCATTGGCCTTGCGCAAGGCCCATCCCGGGCTGTTTCGCAGCGGCCGCTACCTGCCGTTGCAAGTGCTGGGCAAACACGCCGCACACGTTGTTGCGTTCGCCCGTGAACATCAGGGCAAACACCTCGTGGTGGTGGTGCCGCGCTGGTCTCATCACTTGCTTGAAAACGGTGTGCAACCCCTGATCAATGCGCAGGTTTGGGGCGATACGCGGGTCGTACTACCGTTCGCCGCCACGGCACAAAAATGGAAGGGACTTTTCCACACAGGCGCAGTCACACCAAACAAGGAGCTGGCGCTAAGCACTGCCCTGGGGGATTTCCCGGTCAATGTCTTTATCAATCCTGATGATCAAGAAAGCTGAAAATTTTCTGTGAGGAGCATTGCGATGAGTACTGAAGACAAACGCATACGGGAACTGGCCCATCAGATCTGGGAGTCGGAAGGCAAACCCCACGGCCAGGACACGCGGCATTGGGAGATGGCGCGCAAGCTGGCGGAGGCGGAAGCGTTGACGCCGAGTAAGCCTAAGGCCAAGCCAAAAGCGCCGCCCAAGCCCAAGCCAGCAGCGGCCAAGCCTGCGGCCGAGAAAAAACCCAAGGCACCGCGCAAGCCCGCCGGCTAAACACCGATTCCCTGTGGGAGCGGGCTTTTTGTGGCGAGCAAGCTTGCTTGCGCTGGGGTGCGAAGCGCCCCCAAAAAGCCGGCTCCAGCTGCGCTGTCGGACGGGAGCAAGCTCCCTCGCCACAGCAAGCCCGCTCCCACAGGGGACGCATTTCAATCTAAATCCGATGTTGACCTGACCACTGTCAGCTAGGCCGCGTTCGCCTCGAGAAAACCCTTTTGCAGGAGCACCCCATGAGCAAACCCGACAAAACCCCGCCGACGCCCAAAGACGAGCCGTCGCGCATTCGTGAAGGTTTGCCCTTCCCCCTCGGCGCCACCTGGGATGGCCTGGGCGTCAATTTTGCGCTGTTCTCGGCCAACGCCACCAAGGTTGAACTGTGCCTGTTCGACGACACCGGCGAGGTCGAGCTGGAACGTATCGAGCTGCCTGAATACACCGACGAAACCTTCCACGGCTACCTGCCCGACGCCCACCCAGGGCTGATCTACGGCTACCGCGTGTACGGTGCGTATGACCCAGCCAACGGCCACCGCTTCAACCACCACAAATTACTCATCGACCCCTACGCCAAACAGCTGGTGGGCGAGCTGAAATGGTCCGAGGCGCTGTTCGGCTACACCATCGGCCACCCGGACGACGACCTCAGTTTCGACGAACGCGACAGCGCGCCTTTCGTGCCCAAGTGCAAGGTCATCGACCCGGCGCACACCTGGGGCAACGATCAACCGGTGCGCGTGCCGTGGGACCGCACGATCATCTATGAAACCCACCTGCGCGGCATCAGCATGCGCCACCCTTCGGTGGGCGAAGCGGTACGCGGCACCTGCGCCGGGCTGATGGAAGATGATGTGCTCAAGCACATCCGCCAGCTCGGCGTTTCATCGGTAGAACTGCTGCCCGTGCATGCCTTCGTCAATGACCAGCACCTGCTGCAAAAAGGCATGACCAACTATTGGGGCTACAACAGCATCGCGTTTTTCGCCCCCGACCCGCGTTACCTGGCCAGCGGCAAGATCGCCGAGTTCAAGGAAATGGTCGCGCACCTGCACGAGCAGAAACTCGAAGTGATCCTCGACGTGGTCTACAACCACACCGCCGAAGGCAACGAGCGCGGCCCTACCCTGTCCATGCGCGGTATCGACAACGCCTCGTACTACCGCTTGATGCCCGATGACAAGCGCTTCTACATCAACGATTCCGGCACCGGCAACACCCTGGACTTGAGCCACCCGTGCGTGCTGCAAATGGTCACCGACTCCCTGCGCTATTGGGCCAACGAGATGCACGTGGATGGTTTCCGCTTCGATCTGGCGACCATCCTCGGCCGTTACCGCGACGGCTTCGACGAGCGCCACAGCTTCCTCGTGGCCTGCCGCCAGGACCCGGTATTGCGCCAGCTCAAACTCATCGCCGAGCCCTGGGACTGCGGCCCTGGCGGCTATCAAGTCGGCAACTTCCCACCGGGCTGGGTGGAATGGAATGACCGTTTCCGCGACACCGTGCGCGCCTTCTGGAAAGGCGATGACGGCCAGCTGGCCGACTTTGCCGCGCGCATGACCGCCTCCGGCGAGATGTTCAACCATCGCGGGCGTCGCCCCTACAGTTCGGTGAATTTCATCACCGCCCACGACGGCTTCACCCTGCATGACCTGGTGTCGTACAACGACAAGCACAACGAAGCCAACGACGAGAACAACCAGGACGGCAGCAACAACAACCTGTCCTGGAACCACGGTGTCGAAGGCCCCACTGACGACCCGGCAATCAACGCGCTGCGCCTGCGCCAGATGCGCAACTTCTTCGCCACCCTGCTGCTCGCTCAAGGTACGCCGATGCTGGTGGCGGGTGACGAGTTCGCGCGCACCCAACACGGCAACAACAACGCCTACTGCCAGGACAGCGAAATCGGCTGGGTCAACTGGGACCTGGACGACGATGGCAAGGCCCTGCTCAAGTTCGTCAAGCGCTTGATCAAGCTGCGCCTGGCTTACCCGATCCTGCGGCGCGGGCGCTTCCTGGTGGGCGACTACAACGAAGACATCGGCGTCAAAGACGTCACCTGGCTCGCGCCGGACGGCAACGAAATGACCACCGAGCAATGGCACGACAGCCATGGCCGCTGCCTGGGCATGCTGATGGATGGCCGCGCCCAGGAAACCGGGATCCGCCGCCCCGGGGCCGACGCCACCTTGTTGCTGGTGGTGAATGCCCACCATGACATGGTCAATTTCCGCCTGCCGCCAGTGCCGGAAGGCGGCTTCTGGACCTGCATGGTCGATACCAACCAGCCCTCGGTACGTGGCCAGGAACGCTTTGATTTCAATCACGAGTACGCGGTCACCGGCCGTTCGCTGTTGCTGTTCGAGCTGCAATACGAGGACGAGGCGTGACCCAGCCACCAGGTCTGTAAAAAAACGACATTACAAGATGTAAAAGCGACGAATCCTTGACTATGCTGAGGACGCCTTGCTGGCAATCCAGGATTGGAGTGCCGCGCAATCACCACAGCGGAGCCTGTGGTGAATAAAAGAGCGTCGTCCCGTCAACGGGGTACGACCCGCATTCACCGACAAGGACGTGACACCCATGAAGCTTGCCTCGTTAAGCGAAGGCCGCCGTGGCCCGGCGCAAATCTGGAACAGTGCGCCGCAGCTGGCGCAAATCCCCGTGATCAATCCGAGCACGCTGGTGCCACCGGGCACCCGCGTGGTGGTGATTGCCCCGCACCCTGGCGATGAAGTGCTGGCCTGCGGCGGCTTGTTGCAACTGCTGAGCACCCTTGATCACCCGCTGCAACTGATCTCGGTCACTGATGGCAGCGCCAGCCATCCCGGCTCCCATGTGTGGCCGGCGGCCCGCTTGAGTGTGGTGCGCCCCCAGGAGAGCGTCGAGGCCCTGCGCCGCCTGGGCATGCCGCTGCACAGTTTGAAGTGGATTCGCGGCGGCTTCTGCGACAACGCCCTGGCTGCGCGCGAACAACCCTTGAGTCAATTTATCGCGCGCTACCTGCAACCAGGGGATGTGGTCTTCAGCACCTGGCGCAACGACGGCAACGACGACCATGACGTGGTCGGCCGCGCCAGCGCCAAAGCCTGCAGCCTGGTGGGCGCTCGCCACTACGAACTGCCCATCTGGGCGTGGCACTGGCCGGCGCGGGAAACCTCACTGATTCCCTGGCAGCGCGCGCGCAAGGTGCGCCTGGATACCTGGAGCGTGGCGCGCAAGCTGCACGCCACCCATGCCTACGCCAGCCAACTGGCCGGCGACCCCGAGATCGGCCTGGCGCCGATGCTCGCCCAGGTGTTGCTGGAGCGCATGCGCGAGCCCTATGAAATCGTTTTTGCCTAGGCGCCCACTCGTCTATACCTGTTATTTCTGACAGTGGCGGCAGGTGCAATCCACGACTAAGGTGCAAAAAACGCTGCACAGGTTCAGGTGCAGTCGAGAAACCCATGCCAACCCTTTGCATTGGCCGGTGTTTTTGAACAGGTAACCCGTCGTCCCTGATCCGTATCGCGCATAACGTTGTCATGGTCTGGGCCACACCGAATAACGTCGGTGTTGGAACAACTCCCCTCTTCACGAGGACCGGTCATGCGCGCACGGACACTCCCCACGCTGTACCTCGGGTTCGCCACCTCTGCAGTCCTGGTTGCATGGCCTCTCCTCGCCCCAGCAGCCTGCGTCGTCTCCGCCGGGCCCACGGGCCAGATCTTTACCTGCACCAGCGGCACCGACCCCGGCATTACCGCGCTTACCGGTGACAACCAGGTGCTGTTCCCCAGCGGCAATAGCCAGATCGCCGGCAACATAACGCTAGGCCCAGGCGGCGATCTGGTGCAGTTGGACGCCCAGGACACGGTCATCACCGGCAACATAAATATGGGCGACGGCCCCAATATCTTTCGCTTGAACAAAGGCACGGTCGACGGCGCTATAAACCTGGGTTTGGGGGCCGACGTCGTGCAAATCAGCGGCGGCCAGGCGGGGGCGGTCAGCCAAGGGGCTGGCGTTGACAGCTTTTCCATGAGCGGCGGCACAATTGCTTCGCTGGCCCAAGGCGACGGGCGCGATAAGTTCTTCATGAGTGGTGGCACGATCAAAGGTGCATTCGAAGACGGAGATGAGGCCCAGATGACCGGCGGTTCGATCCTCCGGGTGGATATGAAACTCGACAAAAACATCTTCGACATGAGTGGCGGGACCATCATCAATAACCTGGTGACCGGCTTTGATGACGACACCATTCTGATTTCAGGCACCGCTTTCATCGGCGGCAACGTCAGCACCAGTGGCGGTTCGGACATCATCACCGTCACCGGCGGCACCATCAACGGGCAAATTCTTGCGAGCACCGGCGCCGACCATTTCAGTTGGATCGGCGGTGGGCGAGTCAACGGGTTTATTCTGCTCGGCCCCGACAACGACACAGCGCTATTGCAGAACCTGAATGAAACCCTCCTTTCTTCCACGCCGCTGATTGACGGCGGCACGGGCAGCGACACGCTAACGTTCGACAACACCCAGGCCGCAACGCCGGGGCGCTATACCAGTTGGGAGCAGGTGACACTGGAAAATGCGTCCACCTTCAGACTCGGGGGCACCCTTGTGTTCGGTGACCCTGGCAGCCAGACCGGCGCAATGACGGTCAATGACAGCAGTACGTTGCTGGTGGATACCGGCGTGCTCAGCCCCTTCACCGCCGGCCAACTCGTGACGCTGAACAACAATGGCAACATCGACATGACAACCGGCAGCGCCATCGCCACCGATACCCTGACGGTCAATGGCAACTACAACGGCAACAACGGCAAACTCCGGCTCCAAAGCGAATTGGGTGCCGACGGTTCGCACAGCGACAAGTTGGTGATCAGCCAAGGCACCATCAGCGGTAGCACCAGCGTCACCGTCACCAACCTTGGCGGCGCGGGCGCGGCGACATTGCTGGACGGGATACAAGTGGTGCAAGCCACCAACGGCGCCAGCGGCAGCGCCGGGGCTTTTACGCTGGCCGGCCCGGTGTCTGCCGGGGCGTTTGACTATCGCTTGTTCAAGGGTGGAGTCACCGCTGGCACGGCCGAGAACTATTACTTGCGCTCCACCGTACCGGTCGCCCCACCGGACCCGGTGATTATCGTCCCGCTCCCGAGCCCCGGCCCTGACGAACCGCCGCTGCCGCCCAACCCGGGGATCACGCCGATTCCTATCTACCGCCCCGAAGTACCGATCTACGCTGCACTGTTTCCTGCCGCCCAGCAAATCGTCCAGCGCATGCTCAGCACTTACCACGAACGCATGGGTGAACAGAGCCAGCAACAGACCGACCCTCTACGCGCAGGTTGGGGCCGGGTGTACGGCAGCAACAGCCGGCAAAGCTTTGCGGGTACGGTCAGCCCCACGCTCAACAGCTCGATCAGCGGGTTTCAAGTGGGCACTGACCTGTTCACCCACCGCACTGACGACGACCAGGTTGTGCACGCCGGGTTCTTCGTCGGCCATAGTCGCTTGACGGGCGATGTCAAAGGTTTCAATGGTGGTTGGCAGGACAAGGACGCGGGCAGCACCACCCTGCGCGGCGACAGCCTGGGTGCGTATGTGACGTGGATTGGTGCCGACCAGGCCTATCTGGATATGGTGTTGATGGGCACGCGCCTCGACGGCCATAACGAGTCGGATCGTGGTGTAAAAATGAACACCCATGGGCACAACGTCTCGGCCTCGGCGGAAGTTGGCCGGCCGTTCCAGGTGACTGCCAAATGGGTCGTAGAGCCCCAGGCCCAATTGATCGTTGGCAAGACCAAACTGGACAGCCAGAACGACGGTATCTCCGACGTTGCGTACAAAGCCGACACTACCGTCACCACCCGCCTGGGCGTACGCCTGCGCGCTGACTACGAGGTCAATGGCATGCCGCTGCAACCCTATGCCCGCGCCAATGTCTGGCACACCCGGGGCGGCAAGAACACGGTGACGTTTGCCGATGTCACCGACATTGATACCGAGCAGAAATCCACCACCCTGGGCATCAGCCTCGGCGCCAACCTGACCGTGGCGCCGGGCGTCAGCCTTTACAGCGAAGTGGGCTTCAACCGCAACCTGGACAGCAACGCTTTCAATGGCCGCCAAGGCACGCTGGGGTTGCGCATTGCCTTCTAAAACCAACCCGATCCCTGTGGCGAGGGAGCTTGCTCCCGCTGGGTCGCGAAGCGGCCCCTGCTCTTTGCTTGACAAGCGGGGACTGCTGCGCAGTCCAGCGGGAGCAAGCTCCCTCGCCACGGGTTGCGGTCTTATCCTCAGAAATCCACCGTCGCCGACAACTCGAACGTACGCGGTGCGCCCAGCCCCAGGCTGGACGTCAACGGCATGCCCCAATAGGCCTTGTCGGTGATGTTAGTGACGGCGCCACGCAGGGTCACCGGCCGCCCGGCGACCTGCATTGCATACCGCGAGCCCAGGTCGAAAATCGTATAGCCGGGGATCGACTGCGCGTTGTCATCACTGATGTATTGCTGGGAAACCGCCGTCGCGTTGGCGGTCAGCGTCAGGCCGGACACCAGCGGCGTGTCCCACTCCACACCGAGCTTGCCTTGCAGCTTGGGCAAGCCGGTGGCCGTCTTGCCTTCATCATCGCCCCCCGGCGACTTGGTGATTTTCGGATCAACATGGGCCACGCCGCCCATCAGGCGCACATCGTCGATAGGCGAGCCGAAGAAGCCCCACTCGATCCCACGGTTGCGCTGCTCGCCGCCAAAGGAAAACACATTGGTCACCGGATCGGTGGAGCTGCCCGGCCGTTCGATCTGATACAGGCTGAGGGTGTGGGTAAACGTGCCCAGGTCGAGCTTGAGGCCGATTTCCTTCTGCTTGGATTTATACGGGGCGAACACATCGCCGTAGTTGGCCGCCGTCATCGGCGCCATCGCGCCTTTGCTCAGGCCCTCGATGTAGTTGGCATACACCGAGACCTGCTCCGTGAGCTTGACCACCACGGCTGCGGCGGGCGTTGTCGCGCTTTCGTCATAGCCGGGCTTGTTGCGGGCGCCGGTGGTGGTATTGAAAGTGTCCGTGACCACGTTCTGGCGGCGCACGCCAAGGGTCAGTTGCACCTTGTCGTCAAGGATCGACAAGGTGTCCGCCACGCCGTAGCTGGTCAGCGTGGATTCGGTGTGCGCCACCGGCGCAAAGCTGCGCGGCGCCTCTGGGCCCCAGGTTGGGTGATAGATATTGGTCAGCCAATCCGCACCGGGCACCCAACGCCGGCCGTAGTCCTTTTGCTTGTCGGCATAACGCGTGGCGTTGACCACCCACTGGTGCCCGACCGGCCCGGTCTGCCATTTGCCCTTGAGCCCCGCCTCGCCCGAGGTTTTCTCGATGTCCATCTTCAGCTGGCCCATGGTGGTCTTCAAATCCCCGGCGTTGTTGATCACCTGGGCCGACATCGCACCGCTGTAGCGGTAGTGGGTCTCGCTGGCGCCGAACGCCGCGTAAGCCAGCAGTTGCTCAGTCAGGTCAAATTCGCCGCGTACTATCGCGCCCTGGTCCTTGGTATCGACAAACGCCCAGTCCGGGTTGAGCAAGGTGTCGGACTTCGGCGGCTTGGGCACGGCCACATTCGCCGCCAGGCTGATCCCACGGTTTTGCCCGCGCACACGGTCCTCGCTGTTGTAGAGATCGGCCGACAGCCGCGCCCGCTCGCCGCGCCAATCCAAACCCAACGAATTCAACTGGGCTTTCTGCTGTTGATGCTCGGTCGCGGTGTCGCCATCGCGGTACATGCCGTTGAAGCGCACGCCAAATTGCTGCTCATCGCCAAAACGTCGGCCTACGTCGAGGTGGCCGCCGAACTGTGCGTCGGACATGTAGGTGGTGGTGAAACGCGTCAACGGCTGCGCACCGGCACGCTTGGGCACCAGGTTGACCATGCCGCCCACCGAACCGCCCGGCGGCATGCCGTTGAGCAGCGCAGACGGGCCTTTCAACACTTCGATACGCTCGTACATCTCCGGCGAAATGCGGTAGTACGGCGCCACGCCAAACAGTCCGTCGATGGTCACGTCGCTGATGCTGGTGGCAAAACCACGGATCGAATAGTTCTCGCTGTAGGTGCCCTTCAGGCCATTGCTGAACACCGCCGGATCGGTCGCGGCGATCACATCGGTGACGGTCTGGGCCTGGCGGTCGGCGATGTACTTTTCCGTGTAGCTGATGGTGCTGAACGGCGTTTCCATAAAGTCCTTGTTGCCCAGCAGGCCGAGCCGGCTGCCGTACGCCACCTGGTCACCGGCATAGGTCAGCGGCAGGTCGGCGGCCGGCGCTTCACCCTCGACGCGAATCGCCGGCAAAGTGGACACGCGGTTTTCTTCGGCTTGCGCCAGTTCTTCGGCGAACGCGGGGGCGCTGCTGATCGCCAGCCCGAGCAAGGCCATGGGGGCAAAACCCGGACGAGCGGGCACAGGGGTACGTGTACGGTGAGTCATGGAAGGCTCCGTAAGGTGGGATGTTTTTTTAGTGTTGGCAGTTTGAAGCGGGGTTAACGCCTGGAATCAGGGTTGATAGCCCTGGAGCACATCGGCGATCACTTGCTTGATCGAACTCGGGCTGGCCGCCATGACGTACCAGGCGTCGGCATCGACAAACACCACGCGCCCGGTTTTCCAGGCGTTGGTCTGGCGCAACAACGGGTTGCCCAGGGTGTGCGCGTTGAGCAACGGCCGGTGCTCCATCACCGCCGTGCGGTCGACCACGTAGAGAATGTCCGGGTTGGCCTGCTGGATGAATTCACTGGAAATCGGCTGGCCATGCAAGCCGGCCTCGGCGGTCGGGCTGGCCGGTTTCACCCCCAGTTCGGTGAACACAAAACCGTAGCGCGACTGCACGCCAAACGAGCTGAACGCGCCGTTGTTATGCAGCACCACCAGGGCGCGCTCGGGGCGGTCGGCAGTGATGCGTTTCGCTTCTGCAACCTTGCCGTCGAGGGCGGCGACCTGCTGTTGCGCCAGGGCCTGTTTGGCGAAGATCTGCCCGAGGGTCAGCAGGTGCTGCTTGATCACTTCGATATGGCGCTTCTGGCTGTCGCGGTAATCCACGTCGAAATGCACGGTGGGCGCTATCTCACTGAGTTCGCCGTAGTGCGGGGCCTGCAACGAGGTGATCAGGATCAGGTCCGGCTTGGCCGCGTGCACCCGCTCCAGGTTCGGCTGGACGATGGCGCCGGTGTCCACCACCGCCGCGTCGTCCTTGTAGCGTTGCAAAAACTGCGGCACGAAGTCCTTGGGCATGCCGGCCACTGGCACGCCCAGTTGGTCGAGGAAATCCACTTCGTTCATGTCCAGGGCGACTACGCGTTGTACGGGCGGCTGGATCAGCGTGGTGCCCAACGCGTGCGTCACGCTGATGGGAGCGGCGGCGGCGGCCGATGCCGACCCTGCGCTGAACGCGACCAGTAACAGGGCGCAGGCCCAGGCGGTGTGTGTGCGGTTCATGGGAGTTCTCATGCGGGGTTGAAGTAATTGCACAGGCGGCCACGGGCGCCGTGGGTGATCTCGAAGTCGAGGTCATACAGTTCGCCCAGGCGGGTTTCGTTGACCACCTCGGCCACACTGCCGGCGCAATGCACGGCGCCGGCTTTCATGGCGAGGATGTGGTCGGAGTAATGGGCGGCGAAGTTGATGTCGTGCACCACCAGGATCACCGTGCGACCCTGCTCGTCACACAGCCGGCGCAGTGCGCGCATGATGTGCACGGCGTGCTTGATGTCGAGGTTGTTCAAGGGTTCGTCGAGCAGCAGGCAGTCGGTCTGCTGGGCGATGGTCATGGCGAGGAACGCCATCTGCCGCTGGCCGCCGCTGAGTTCGTCGAGGTAGGCATGACGCAGCGGTTGCAGCGCGAGGAAGCTCAGCGCGTCATCGATCACGCGGTGGTCTTCGGCGCTCAGCGCGCCACGGCTGTAGGGGAAGCGCCCGAAGGCCACCAGTTCCTCGACGGTCAGGCGCAGGTTGAAATCCGGCGCCTGGCGCAAGGTGGCCACGCGCTTGGCGTAGTCACGCAGCGGGATGTCGCCGACCTCGCGGCCCTCCAGGCGAATGTCGCCGCCGCTCGGCGCCATCAGCCGCGCGATCATCATCAGCAACGTGGTCTTGCCGGCGCCATTGGGGCCGATCAGCGAGGTCAGGCGCCCGGCCGCAAAGCTCGCGTTGACGCCGGCCAGCACGGTCTTGCTGCCGTAGGTTTTGTGGAGGTTGTGCACAGTGATCATCGGGTGCCTCGGGTGCGCAGCATCAGCGCCAGGAAATACGTGCCGCACAGCAGGTTCACAAGAATGCTGACGGTGGTCTTGTAGTTGAAGACGTGCTCGACCAGCAGTTGCGCCGCGATAAAAATCGCGATGGAAACTGCGCTGCCCATGGGCAACGTGACGCGGTGTCGGAAGGTGCGCGCCAACGCATAAGTGGTGTTGGCCACAAACACGCCCATGAACGCCGTGGGCCCAAGCAGCCCGGTGGAAATCGCCACCAACGCCGCCACCAATGCCAGTTGCAGGCGCACCACGCGCGGGTAATCCACCCCCAGCGACACGGCTTGGTCGCGGCCCAGGGCCAGCACGTCGAGGGTCGGCAAGGTACGTGCAAACCCCAGGCACAGCGCCGCCACCAGCAGCCCCGAGAACAGCAATTGCTGCGGTTGCACCCGATTGAACGATGCCTGGCTGAAGCCTTGCAGGATCGAAAACTCGCCGGGGCTGATCTTCAACTGCACAAACTGCGTGACCGTGCCGATCACCAGGCTCAACACCAGGCCCAGCAGCAACAGGAAGTACACGTTGCTGTTGCCCTCGCGCAGCAACCAGCGTTGCAGCGCCCAGGAATAGCCAAGCATCAGCAGCACCGACAGCACAAAGTTGCCCTGGCTGCCCAGCAACACCAAGCTGGCGGTGCCCAGTACCAGCACCAGCAACGCCTGGAACAACAGGTACACCGCTTCATAGCCCATGATCGCCGGCGTGAGGATGCGGTTGCCGGTGAGGGTCTGGAAGATGATCGACGACCACGCCACGCACACGCCGCCAATGCACATCGCCGCCAACCGCGCGAGGCGCTTGGGGATCACGTAGTCAACATCCAGCCCCGAACGGAACAGCACAAAGCCCAACGCCAGGGCGAATACCAAGGCCCACAGCCGCTTCATCGCTGCCTCCAGACGATCAACGCCAGGAACAACCCGCCGCCGACGATGCCGGCGGTGAGGCCGATCGGCACTTCGAACGGGAAGATCAGCAGCCGCCCGAGAATGTCGCAGGCCAGCAACAACGCGGCACCGCCGAGAGCGACGATGGGCAGCGTGCGGCTGAGGTTTTCGCCGTAGTACAAGGCCACCAGGTTGGGAATCACCAGGCCGACAAAGGGGATCGAACCGATGGTGATCACCGTCGCCGCCACGGTCACGGCCACCAGCAACAGGCCCAGCGCCGCCGTAGCCGCGTAGTTCAGGCCCAGGCTGGTGGCCATGCCCTCGCCCATGCCCATCACGGTGAAACGCTGCGCATACAGGTAAGCCAGCGCGACGATGGGCAGGATCAGGTAAATGATCTCGTAGTTGCCCTGCACCACCTTGGAAAAATCCCCCAGCAACCAGCCCTGCATGCTTTGCAGGATGTTGTGGCGGTACGCATAAAACTCGGCGATGGCGCTGAGCACGCCGCCGTACATCAGGCCAATCACCGGCACTAGCAAGGTGTTTTGAAAGCGCAGGCGCCGGATGATCGCCAGGAACACCAGGCTCGCGGCGAAGCAACACAGCAGCGCAAACAGCATGCGCACGCCAGCGCTGGCGGCCGGCGCCACGCCCAGCGATACGAGGATGCCGAGCTTGGCCGCGTCCAGGCCGCCGGTGGTCCCCGGTTCCACGAACTTGTTGCGCAGGATGTGCTGCAAGATCACCCCGCACACCGCCAAGCCCACGCCGGTCAGCACCAGCGCGGCCAGGCGCGGCAGGCGGCTGGCCGTCAGCGTCAGCCAGGCATCGCCGTCGAATGCCAACGGGTCGATCTCGCGGGCGCCGACCAGCAGCGACACACCGCACAGCACCAGCAACACGCCACAGCCCACTAGACGCATCATGCAATCCGCCAACCACGGGCCGCCCGGCGCTGGGCAAGGAACTGCGCGTACCGCCCACCGCAGGCCGCCAAGGTCGCAGGCGTGCCCTGCTCGACGATCTCACCGTCATCCAGCACCACAATCTGGTCGGCCATGGCCACCGTCGACAACTGATGCGCGATCACAATCAAGGTACAGCGCCCGCGCAACCGGGCCAGCGCCTCGGCGATGGCGGCCTGGTTGTAGGTATCGAGGGCGGCGGTGGCTTCGTCCACCAGCAAGATCGGCGCGTCCTTGAGCAACGCTCGGGCAATGGCGATGCGTTGGCGCTCGCCCCCTGACAACCGCGCCCCGCCCTCGCCCACCGGCGTGTGCAAACCCAGGGGCAAACGCGCAACGATCTCGGCCACCCCGGCTTGCTGCGCGACCGCCGTAATCTCGGCCAGGCTGGCGCCCGGTTTACCGAGGCGGATGTTGTCGGCAATGCTGCCCTGGAACAGGTAGGTGTCCTGGAAAATCTGACTGATCTGCGCGGCCAGCACCGCTTCGGACATCTCGCGCACATCCACGCCACCGACCAACACCTGGCCCCGGCTCGCATCGAAGAAACGCGCCAGCAGCCGCACCAGGGTGGTCTTGCCCGAGCCCGACGCGCCGATCAGCGCGGTCATGCTGCCCGGCTCGATGCGCAGGCTTACCCCACGCAGCACTTGGGGCTCGTCGGGCGCATAACGGAAGCTGACGCTGCGCAATTCCACCGAGCTGTCTGTTGGCATTTTCGGCTGCGTGGCGACCGTTAACGGCTGCTCGGCAAGAATGCTGTGCACCGCATCGAGCTGGGCGTTGGCGCTGCGCAGGATCTCGCCGTAACTGGCCACTTCCAGCAGCGGGTCGATGTAACGACACACCAACACCAGGGCCACGCAGGCGGCGATGGCTTCGTCGGTAGCCAGCGCGTCGCACCACAGGGCGACCGCAACCAGCAACGCGCAGAAGATCGCTTGTACCGCCCAGGCGTTGAGCACCGCCGACAATGACGAGCGATAAATCAAACGCTGGCCGGACTGGCGCTGCTGGTCGATGGCCTGGTCCAGCAAACGCGTTGCGCCGCCGCTGCCATTGAATGCGCGCAATACCGACTGGACTTGGGCGAACTCGACCATGCGCTGGCTGGTCTGGGCGAAATTCTCCTGATAAGTGCTGTCGGCACTGTGGCCCAGGCGTGCGGTAAGCAGCATCACGCCCACCAACACCGGCAGCGCCAGCAATGCCAGGACTCCCAGCGGCCAGTGCAACGCGAACAGTGCGGCAACCAGCACCAACGGCGTCACCGCGCCGCTGATCACCGGGGTGAACACATGCGCCGGCAACTGCGCCACCGCCATCATGCCTTGGGTGATGAGATGGCCGAGCCGCGCACTGTTTTGCGCGTTGAACCAGCCCACCGGCAGGCGCGCCACGTGATCGCCGAGGCGTTGCCGCGCACCTTGCAGCACCGCCACGCCGACGGCCACACCGGCCTTGTCGAGTGCACGGCGCCACAGCGCGCAAGCCATCACGCCGACCAGCAGCGCAATCAGCCAACGCCCGGCGCCCGCGACATCGCCGAGCAACAGATGGCTGATCACCGGCACCAACGTAATCAGGGTCAGCCCGCTGAGCAGGCCGTAGAACACCGCCATTACGGCATAACGGCGCAGCGTGGGCGCGTCTTCACCGAGCAGGCGCACAAAAGTCTTCAGCATGGTTGCACCGCCTGTGATTCGCTGCGGGCGTAATCGCCCAGTTGCCATAACCGCGCGTAGAGCCCGCCGTGGGCCAGCAGGTCGGCGTGACGGCCCTGCTCGTGCAGGGTGCCGTCGTGGATCACAAGGATCTGGTCGGCGTGCATCACCGTGTCGAGCCGATGGGCGATGACCAGTAGCGTGCGGCCCTGGGCGAAGCGCGACAGGGCTTCCTGGATCGCCACTTCATTGTCGGCATCGGCGGCGGCGGTGGCCTCGTCGAGTACCAGCACCGGTGGGTCCAGCAGCACCGCACGGGCGATGCTGAGGCGCTGTTGTTCGCCGCCGGAGAGTTGGGCGTCTTCGCCGATCACCGAGTCATAACCGCGTGGTAGCAGCAGGATGCGGTCGTGGATGTTCGCCGTGCGCGCGGCGTGTTCAATCTCCAGTTGGGTGGCGGACGGTCGGCCGAGGGCGATGTTGTCGCGCACACTGGCGTTGATCAGGCGCACCTCTTGCAGCACAAAACCGATGCGCTGGTACAACAGCGGCGTGTCGAGGTGGCGCAGGTCGGCGCCACCGAGGGTGATGCGCCCACGGCTGGGGTCGAAAAACCGCAGCAGCAGGCGCGCCAGCGTTGACTTGCCGGCACCGGACAGGCCGACGATGGCCGTGGTGGTGCCCGGTTGCAGGGTGAAATTGATATCGCTGAGCACCGCGTGCTCGCGTTCATAGGCATAGCCGACCTGCTCAAAGCAGATCGTATTACCGCTAGCCAACTGCACGCCCGATTGGGTCAGCGCCGGCGTGTCCAGCAAACCCTGCACGCGCTGCGCGGCGCCGGTGGCATTGTTCAAATCGTGGGTGATGTAGTGCAACAGCAGCAACGGCGCGCTCAGGCCCGGCGCCACCAAGACGAAGGGCAGCACGTCCACCGGCGCGATCCAGCCCAGGCCAACAAACAGCGTACCGGCCGCCAGCACCACGCCGAGCACAGTGACCGGCGCGATCATCGCATTGGCATTCGCCATCGACGCCACCAGCGGGCGGGTGAAGTCGATAAAGGTCGTGGCAAACGTGTCGATAGCGCTGCGATAAGCCCCGTGCGCCTTGCCGCTGGCGCCGAACGCCTTGACCACCGGAATACCGTTGACGAACTCCACCACCGCGTTGTCGATGCGAGCCATCCCGCCGACAAATTCCTGCATACTCGCGCCGCTGGCGCGCATGGCCCGCGAGAAAAACAGGAAATACCCGGCAAACGGTAACAGCGCCACCAGCGCCAAGCGCCAGTCCATGACGAACAGGTAAACAGCCGACACCAGCACCGCCCCGCCCGCGCGGCCAGCGGTGGTATAGAAGTGCGCGGTGAGGCTGTGCAGCGTATTGATGTCGTCCTGCATCGCCCGTTTCACTTCGCCCGAGGCCCGGCTGCTGAACCAACCCAGCGGCACACGGCTCAGACGCTGGGTGATCGCGCGGCGCAAATGATGGGTGAGGCGATTGTCGGCCAAGTGGGCGAGCAGCTCAGCGGTAAAAATCAACGCCATACCCGCGAAAAGGCTGACAGCACTAAGGCCAACAACCCACCACACTTCAATCGACAGCTGACCGCCTGCGCCGAGTACACCTGCGGCGATATGGGCGATGGCGGCCAGCGGCACCAACGTCAGCATGGCGCCGACAGCGGCCAGCCCGGCGGCTATGTAAAGACGCCCACGGATAGGCATCAGAATCCGGCTAAGCGTGCCTGCGACTTGAGGGTTGGCCGAAGCCGCTTCAGGAGAGTCCATTGACAGAAAAAGTCCGTTTGAGAATCAGAATCATATTTAGTTGCATGACTATAAACTAATTTGCGCAAAGCCGACAAGACAGCTACAACCTTGTGTTCAGCGATTAAGGAATACCCATGGAACCCGCAAAAAAACCCGCCACCCGCGGCCGCCCGCCGAGCATCACCCGCGAACGCATCGTCGACGCCGGCATCGAGATGGGCCTGCCCAACATCACCTTCGTCGGCCTGGCGGCCGCGTTGGGCGTCAGCCATATGGCGCTGTACAAACACGTGGCCAACCTCGAAGCGCTCAAAGCCATGGTTGCCGAAGAAATCTTCACCCGCTGGCAGATCCCCCAGGACTGCGGCGACGCCGACGGTGGGTTGAAGGACTACCTGATCGTGTTTGCCACCTCGGTACGCGAATTCGTCAAAACCCACCCAGGCCTCACGCCCTACGTGATCCGCCGCGCGGCCGCGACCGCGCCGATGCTGGCGAAGATTGATGGGCATCAGGCGTTGATTGCGCAGGGGTTTGGGGTGAGCAAGGAACAGGCGCGGTGGCTGTTGGCGACGGTGGCGTTTCACTGCATGGCGGTGGCGGATACGGTGTATACGGTGACGCAGCGGGAACCGGTGGTGGAGACCTCTCGTGCCGCTGAAGAGGCGGAGATGGAGGTGGAGTTGGCGCGGGGGATGGAGGCGTTGGTGGTGGGGGCGTTGGTGATGGTGGAAGGGGTTGCTTGAGCTTTGGCAAGGCCTGCTTTGGGCAGGCCGTCTCAATGTGGACTTAAGCGGTTTCTGAAGCCATCCAGTGCAAAAAACTACGCAGTTGAGCTGTAAATTCTTTTGAATTGGCGTCCGGGCTCTTTGCCTGGGACAAGAAAAAATAGATCTGCATGCGCGTGCTCGGAAAATGCTGAACGAACAGTTCGACATGTTCTTCCAGTGTTTGCGGCCACAACAAGTCCTGTTCGGAACGCAGTACTTGCGTTGACCGGATGAGTTTGCGCGACGCTTCGCGTTGCAAGCGTAGGGATTGCGTTGGTGTGGCCGCTTGATCGATAAGATCGGCATAGCGCTTCAGTACGGATGCAAAGTCACCATTTACCGCAATGGCGATATCACGCGATGGCTTGAACCGGTCGAAGCGTTTGCTCAGATCATTGCCCCATAGGCAACGGCAGTGATGCTTGAGCCAATATCCCCAGCTCAATCGATTGTCAGCCGCCAAGACTTCAGCACGACTACCGATATCGAAATCGATCTTGGTGACTTCGGGATGCCGACTTTCCAGCGTGCGCCTTTTCGACTCCAGTATTTCCAAATCTTGCGGTGCGGGATGGCTTTGCAGGATAAGGGTCAGGTCCAGATCGGAAACAGCCGGCACGGCGTCGCCTCTCGCGACGCTGCCGTACAGGTAAATGCCGTCCAGCAGAGGGTTCGACCGCGTGAGTGTCATGCAAACGTCTGCCAGCAAATTCTGAAACTGTGGCTGCGTTTGGATGTTGGGTAAGGTGAGGATGTAACCGTCTGGGTCGATACCAGGTGGGTGGAGTCGGTCCATGGAGCTGTCCGTGGGGTGTGTTCAGGGAAGGACTTTAACAGGATCGATGGTGGGAACCCCATATCAGGCTCTCTATACTGGCCTTCCAGGATGGTAAGTAGAGCGCAAAGTATGCCCGTCACACCCAATCAAAACTCCCCAGTCATTTTGGTCCCAGCTCAACAAAGCGACTTGGACAATCTTGTAGCCATTCGAATTGAGGCCATGCGCGAAAGTCTGGAGCGTGTTGGGCGATTCAAACGATGGAAAGATATATCCCGCTGACCGGTATCGATCTGGTTACCGCATCCCTGCTGATCGATTCCGAAGCACCACTTGATGTGCTGCAAGCGATGGCGGATTTTCGTATTCGTACTGTGACGCAAGTCCTGGAAAACATCGCCTTTCGCAGCGAGTTGGACACCGATGCCGTGGTGCTTTCGGACTTCGCACAATTGCTGGCCATTCCGCTACGCGATGGTTGTGATCTGTTGGATGTTATCGGTCAACGCTTGCGTGCGGTCGTTGCAAATACGGAAGCAGGGCCTGTACCCACTGCGATCTAGCCTTTAGCCAGTCAACGCGCGTTCGGGTCGCTGCACTTGCAACGCGCGTCTTGATATATGTGTTGCTGATCCACCGCCATCGCGGGCAAGCCCGCTCCCACATTTGGATCGTGGTGTATCAGTTACTCAAGAAAACGCAGCCTCTATAAATGCCTCCAGCGCTTTGTCTTCCAGGACTTCGATAGAGAAGTGCCCAAACCGCTTAGGCAACCAAATAATCCGTGCCCCCGACGGGGATTGCAGGTTCGCGCGGGCCAACGGCTTTCCACTTTCGTCCTCTGGCTGAACACAGCACTTACTAGGGGACAGATATATTTTTTCAGAAATAAATCTGCCCCCTATTTCTGCTTCATTTTCGGCAGCAAGAATCGGAGTGCTAGCACATTTCGAAGGCCCTTACGATGAGACTCCAAACTTAGAGGAGTCCACCATGACGTCCGTATAGCCGGCCTCTTCCCCCTCAACCACTCCAATACATTTTGGGATTGCTCGGCATTCGCTATGCAATTCTCGAGTCATTTTGAGTTAACGAACAGCGCTGAAGGCAACCCATGAAATTATCCGATTATGTTCGACTACTTGCTCTGGCGGCGATTTGGGGTGCCAGTTTCCTCTTCATGCGCATCTCGGCTCCTATTTTGGGTGCGTTGCCGACTGCATTTTTTCGCGTGTTGTTGGGCGCTATTGGCTTGGCCGTCATTCTTGCCATTTTAAAAACCAAGGTCGACTTCAAAGGCAAGCTGCGGCAGACCATGGTATTGGGCGTTATCAATTCGGGCATCCCATTTTTGATGTATAGCGTGGCAGCACTGCTGTTACCTGCCGGCTATTCAGCAATTTTCAATGCGACCACACCGATGATGGGCGTCTTGATCGGTTGGATGTGTTTCAGCGATTCGTTGACACTGAAAAAAGGTGTCGGCGTGTTGATCGGGCTTATGGGCATTACGTTGCTGACCAGCACCGGCCCCGTCACACTTTCAATGAACGTGGTCATGGGCGCGTTGGCATGTTTAGTCGCCACCAGTTGCTACGGTGCAGCAGGATTTCTGACGAAACGATGGGTAGCTGACAAGGGTGGGCTTGAAGCGAAACTCGTAGCTTTTGGCAGTCAGATTGGCGCGACACTGTTTCTCGTACCGTTTTTCGGAGTCTCAACCGCAATAAACCCACCGGCGAGCTGGGGTAACCTAGAGGCATGGATAGCACTGGTTGCGTTGGGTTTCATCTGCACTGCGTGTGCGTACATTCTGTACTTCCGCTTGATCGCGGATATCGGGCCGGTGCGTTCGCTGACCGTGACCTTCCTTATCCCTCCTTTCGGCGTTATGTGGGGTGTGATGTTCCTTGGTGAACGTCTTTCGGCCGCGCATTTGTACGGCGGCGGCCTCATTTGTTTAGCGGTGTGGTTTGTTCTCAGCAAGAGCAAGCCGAAGCAAGAACCCAAACGCATATAGGGGACAAACTTTATTTATCTTTTCTGAGATAAATTTGTCCCTTTTCTACTTTTTCTATGGGGTCGGCGTCAATGAAGAGTGCTGATCCCGCGTGATTCGGAGATCAACGCTGTAGGGCTTCACATTCGTTACGCAAGTTGCTGTCTTGAATGTTGCCGCAGCTTTGCCCGTTGATTTTGGCATTGCAATAAGCGCGTTGATCGCTGTCACTGATGTTGCCGCAACCAGCATGGGCGTAGGTACTCAACATCAATAACATCGCAATGATGGCTCTCATCACTCTCTCCCTAGGGTGTCAGGAAATAGCCTGACGCTGGCTGATCCAAGATGATCTTGTTGCTGCAATGAGCCATCAAATTGACATCATTTTTTGGGAAAGTTCCATGGGGGGGGGAGTGTGAAAACGTACATCGAGATGCATCACATCCAGCTAGCAATCTGGGCCAACCGCCGGAACGCTCTGACGAACATAATAATTGTCGAACTCGCTGCTTTCGACGAACTGGAAGCCATGGCGGATATAAAAGCGATTCGAAGCGCTTTCTTTGAGAGCACCCACTTTAATAGAGAGCGCAGCTGCATCCGCCATTTTGAAAATCTGAGTGAGAACAGCAGACCCTACACCTGATCCTTGCGCGTTCGGTCTCACATACAAATGGTCGAGCAAGAGTTCATTGGGGTGATGCTTGACCACGACAAAACCAACCCTCTCTCCAGATACCTCGATGTAGTGTGTGTTGCGGGCTTCAAAACCGCTAAGAAACCGTTCGCGTGCACGCACCGGATCAAATCGCCCAACTCGCTCCAGACTTTCGCGCATAGCCTCAATTCGAATGGCTACAAGATTGTCCAAATCGCTTTGTTGAGCCGGGACCAAAATGACTGGGGAGTTTTGATTGGGTGCGTCGGGCATATTTTGTGCTCTATTTACCATCCGGGAAGGCCAGTATAGAGAGCCTGATAGGTTCAAGGCGGTCAACAACCGCGACCGCAATTTCACCAGCGCAAAGCTGAAGCGGCGGATGGCGGAAATTGAATCAAAAAAAGGACAGAGTTATTTCTGAAAAATAAATCTGTCCCTCATAAACGATGCTCCAGCCTGTGTCACCCCTTGGTCAGATCAACCAACGGCGTCTGCCGCACCTCAGTCTCCCGCCCATCCTGAATCTCGCTAACCTGCTTCAACGCTCTATCCACCGCCGCCTTATCCGCCAGCAAGCTATAGCTGATGCGGAACTGCTTGTGTTCCTTGGGCCCAATTGTCGGTACTAGATTCAGTGGCCGCTGATAACGGCGGTTGTAGGAAAAACTTGTCCCAGGCTCCAGCCCTGTGACATAGCCCTGGCCTTCGGTGTCGGTGTTTTTCCACAGGGAAAACACGGGCAGTGTCTGGGTATTGAAGCCGACCGCAACGCCCAGGCTACCGGCCTTGTTATGCAACACGGTCAACGTATCGCCTTTGGCATCGGCATACGGCACCACGTTGTATACCGTTTCGTCGTAGTCCCTGGTCGGGGCGCGGTAGGTTTGCCAGTCGGGCAGATCGTCCTTGGCCTTGTCGTTGAACGGCGACACCTGTTTCACCGGCGCGGCGAAACGAGCGCCCTGCTCCAAGAACGGGGTGCTGAAGTTGCTGTGATACAGCGCCTGGTATTCCTTCGGATAGTCGCCGTTGTTGGTCAGCGTGTCGTTGAGGGCGAACACGACGCTGCCGGGTTCGGTCACCAGTTCGGTCGCGACCGAAAAGTCGACCTTCTTGAACGCCTGCTCTTTCAGCTCGCCGCGCAGGGTAATGGCGTACGGTGGTTTTTCATCGATATGCAGCGTGACTTTATTCGCAGGAATGTTTGCGGCTCGGCCGTGCAGGGTCAGCAGTTCGCCGTTGTCGACGCCGGGGTGGCCGACCCATTCGTATCCGCAGCGGGTGACCAGCTCATTGAAACCTTCCAACCAGCCCAGGCCACCGCGGCCATTAAGTTCGATAAAAGACGGATTGACCACTTCCTTGACCGGCGAATCCCAGCCCATGCGTACATTGCCAACCGAGGCCTGCAAAACGTTCATTCCGCGAGTCGGCACTACCGAGAGTTTCATCGTGCCGTTATCAATGTCGACGATGCTAACGCCCTCCTGCCGCCCCCCGTGCAAGGTGCGCAAGGTAACGCTGAAGGGTTTGTCGGTTTTTATTCCGAGTTGTTGACTGGTGATCTGCCAGCTCTGGGCGGCTTTGTCAGTGTCGAGCAGAACGTAATCCCAGGCCATGGCGTGGGAGGCAGCGGACAGTGCGCTGATGGCAACAAAAAGTTTGAGCGGGGTCATGGCGGCAGCCTTTCTTGGAGTTGTGCCATTTTTATAAACGTGATGAAACGTTTCAGCAAGCTAAAAGATCGACACGGTGATTTCGCTGATAGCCCATTTCTGCATGCTGTGACCGGCTAAAATCGACGCTAGGATGCTCTTCGCGAAAGGCAGCAATCGGCCAAAAGCGGACGCTCACGATAGCTGCTTTCTAGACACCAGCGCACGACGCGGCTTCTGACCCAAAATGGGTCTGAGTCGCGCACTCGCTGTCGAGAAATTCAAACGACGTTTTTTAGCAGATTCGCCAACAGCTCTTTAAACTCGGCGCGATCTGTATAATTTTCCCGGTGCCTTTACCGGTGGACGATCTGCTCAGCCGTCGTCAGCGGCCAGAGCCTGTCGATCACATCGTCCGCGTTGATGTTCTTGTCTCAGAACCCGATCTCAACGACGGCTATTTTCTCCTGATCTCGCGATTGCTTGACTCGTAGAGTGTTGAAGAAAGAGAGTTGAAAAAACATTCGTCATTTACATCTACCTTCAAGCAGCAAAGGACGCTTAATGAGAACCCCGCTACTCGCTCTTACCCTCGCAGCTCTATTGAGCGCATGCGCCATCCCTTACCAAACCCCGGAAGCCCGCGCCAATATTGAACGCGACTTGAAGCTCAGCGCAGACGAAATCGTCACTATCACCGAAACCAACTGGTGCTTATTTCCCTATGGTGATTTGCAAGTGTGCAGACCCAAGCAAGGCCTGGGTGTGCTGACCAAGAGCAAGCTAGTGCTGGCCATCTATAAGGGCGGCGTCTACCAGCAAGCTGAAGTCATCAACGCCAGCGATGTGCAGTGCTCCCACCTGCAAAGTGGCAGAGCCACAGCCGATACCTTCTACCTATTCAGTGAGCGTTGGGCCGCCATGCTGGCGCCAATTACCGTGGGAGGTGCCTTGGCCCTCGACAAGAAAGCCCAGTTCCTGAGCGTTTTAGTGCCGCCAAGCACTGAGAGCTTCACGGCTGGGCAAGGAAATTTTATTCAGGTCACCGATCGCAAGAATTACTCGGCTGTTGCGGTACCAGGTACCACCACCTATGTAGGAACCAGCGAGAGTATTAACCAGATTTTTAACCCGTGTACGCAGGGAAAGAATCTCTCAGCCGGATCATGAGTCCTGGCCAGACCCTTCGAGTGAAACAGTCCCGGCAGCATTTGCAGCGCAAGTAATTCAATGCAGGCCCGACCCGCCGGGCCTGTCGAGCGCCAAAGAAGCTGACAACCCAATGTGAATCGGAAGCCGGTTTTGGCCGACGGCTTCCAGCAACGAGTGTCCTTTTCGGGTCGATTACGGCCCTCGCGACAGGTAGAGATCGGCCAAAAGCGGCGTTCGATCCACTACCTTCCAGCCGAAAAGCGGAAACGTGCCGATCTGTGAAAATTAGTCTCTAAGGGTACGCATTATTTCCCCGACCACATACTTCGTGTATTTCTCACAGGGGTCAGTTTCCGGTGGGTCGTTACTGCGGAACCATTCACCTTGATCGAATGCCTGGTAAAGCGAGAAAGCGGGCTGAGGCATATCGTTAGTCAAGCCTACTTCAACCACAGCATTTATGATCCCGTTCATAACGCCCTCGCAAAAATCATAGGGTAGAGATCCTTGGAGATAGCCTTCCGCAACCGCGACGGACAGTTCGTTCAGCACATCATGCGGTGCAACGCCGAACCTTTCGCTAATGGGGGCTAGATCACTCAGCGTTAAACCCTCTGCTTCCGCTTTTACGGAAAGTTCCTTGAGTTCGACTTTCGATAACACCATGATCATGAGCTTCTTCCGGTTAGGTGCGAAGGTCGCGCTTACAGAGTGGCCGATCAGCGGTACCACACTTCAATTCCATGCTGCAATACGGACTCATGGTCGGTCAACTTCAGCTACAGGCAATATCCGCTTCGGGTCGGTAGTAGCCTGTAATGAAGCGCTGCTATCGACCCAAAGCGGAAGCCCATAATTGCAGGCGAGGATAATTTTCTGATGTCTTTGTGCTCCGTATAGTGGCAGTACTTATTCAGTCAAAGGAGTGGCTATGAGCCCGTTAAGCGGCCTACCTGTCGGTGTAACCATCACTACTCATTGCGCGAAAAGGGGAGCTCAATGCGTGCAGGAATGATCCTTGCCGGGATCGGCACCCTGTTGGCGCTGTTGGCAGCATCGCCAGCTCAGCCTGCGTCCCTGCCATCAGGCACGGTGAACGAGGGTGGTATCTCGGTGCAGGTACAAGGCTCGGGCACAGATATCATCTTGATCCCGGGATTTGCGTCGTCCTACGAAGTATGGGCAGATTTGGCCTCCCGATTACGGCTCAGCCACCGTCTCCATCTAATACAGGTAGCTGGGTTTGCCGGCTCGCCTGCTGTATCCCGTCCAGACGGGAGAGTAGTCGCGTCCACGGTCGAGGCGATCGCTGAATACATTCGCAGCCAGCGCATCGAGTCGCCGGTCATCATCGGTCATTCGTTGGGTGGCGAGGTGGCACTGATGCTAGGTGCTCGTCATCCCGATCAAGTGGGACGCCTGATGATTGTTGATGCGATGCCCTTTTATACGTTGCTGTTTGATCCCTCCGCGACCAGTGAAACGGCGGCCCCGCATGCGGCTGCAATGCGTGATGCAATGTTGGCGGCAACGCCTGAGCAGGCGCAAGCCATGCAGCATGCCTCCATCGCCCGCCTCGCCAAAACTGAAGCGGTCAGGCCAGGCTTGGTCGCGGCGGGGTTAAACTCGGACCGAAAGACTATGGCCGATGCCATGTATGAATTGATGGTCTCAGACCTCCGGCCTGAGCTTGGACGCATCAAGGTGCCTGTTGAGGTCGTCTACGCCTACGATGCGCTTTTCGGCGTAGACGCGTCCCACGTCGATGCAATGTTCCGAAACGCCTATGCTCCTGCCCCAAACATCAGCTTCAGGCGCATTGACGGCAGTTTTCACTTCATCATGCTTGATCAGCCAGAACTGTTCGCCAGTGCTGTAATCAAGTTTCTGAACCAGTGAACGGCGATCGCGTTGTATCCGCTACTCAAGAAAACGCTGCCGCTATAAACGCCTCTAGCGCTTTGTCTTCCAGGATTTCGATAGAGAAGTGCCCAAACCGCTTAGGCAACCAAATAATCCGTGCCCCCGACGGCGATTGCAGGTTGGCGCGGGCCAACGGCTTTCCGTTTTCGTCTTCTGGCTGAACACCGACGGCCATCAGTTCGTCGTAGGCCTTCTCAATATCCGGCGTCGAATAACAGTGGCGATAAATCATCCCTTCTCCCGAGGCGTCCAATAGCTCCCTCAGGTTCCCCGCCAATGGCTGGACCAACATGAAACGCTCTTGGCCGATCAGCGCAATCGCGTAGCGCACGTGCAGGCCGCCTCGTTCCCAGATGAGGGTTTTGGAGATTCTGGCATTCAGTATCTGCGCGTAGTAGGCACAGGCTTCTTCGAGATTATTGACCAGTACATCTACGTGACTGAACTTCAGATCCATCGCAGTCTTCCTGTTGAAACGGCGTACATGTTAATCACTTTGAGCAAGCCGGTCGCTGACCCAACCGCTCTACCAGCCTGACGAGATAACCATCAGGATCCTGAACGATGAATTCGCGCTGGCCGACTTCCAGATGCTCCGCCCGATACCAGGTGTCTTTGCATTCCAGGTACAGCGCAAATCCAGCCTGTTCAAGTTTCTGCATGATCGGTGCGACCGCCTCAACATCGATCTGTAGGTTGATACCTCGACCAAACGGCTTGGCGAGTGGCGCGGTCAGCCATTGGCCCGCGCTGGGATCAATCTGCTCAAGCATGACTTGAGCGCCGCTCAAATCAAGGTAGGCAAATCCGTCTTCTGGGCGTTGATAAGCTACTTTGAATCCCAGGCAAGAAACCCAGAAATTCAGGCTGCTCTCCAGGTTGGTTACCATTAATTCTGGAACCAGTTTGTTGCGTTCGAACATTAGATGACTTCCATTTCACAAGGGTCTTTCGGGTGATCGGTCAGCGGGCATGATGATGCCAAGCCTACAACATGCGTCTTGATACAGGCTTCACTGATCCACCGCCATCGCGGGCAAGCCCGCTCCCACAGTTGGGGTGCGTTGTATCAGCCTCCTCCGTCAACAAGATCAATCGAAGAACTCCATACCCGCATACGGCTGCCGCCGGCATTGTTCAAGCCGGGAAGCCAGGCTGCCTACATGCACTTCCAGGCGATGCCCATCGGGGTCTGCAAAATAAAAAGAGCTACCTTCGCTGGAATTGGATTTCCACTCGGTAACCTCAAGACGCCGCAAGCAAGCGGTGACTTGTTCAAAATCATCCTGCGCCACCGAAAATGCGTAGTGGGTGTAATCAGGCAGTTGCTCCAACAGTCGGTTTTCATCAAGAGACAGACAAAGCCAGAGATCACCTAATGAAAGATAAGCGCCCGCTTCCCAGCGAGCGGCCAATTTAAAGCCAGGAAGCGCACGGTAAAACTCGACACTGCGGGAGAGATCCACAACCGCCAACGTAAGATGATTCAAGCCAGTCAACATGAGCATTTACCCGGAACCCATCCACTAGAGCCGATGAGAGTATCAACACCGACTTTTTCAACACAATCGGCCATGAGCGGCCCGTCGAAATTTTGCCGGTCACGCAATGCGCGTCCTTTTTTGTGGTCTCTAGCCCGACGCCGCAAAAGGACACGCTCCATGTCGATACGCCCTGCCCTCTGCCTGCTGGCCCTGCCGTTTTTCGCTGGCTGCCAGTATTTCCCACACACCGATTACTTCACGGCCCCTGCAAACGAGCCCAACCCCGCCTGGATACGCATCGTCAACTTCACGCAGCATGCCGATCTGTACCAATACGAAAACGGTGCACGTTCAGGCGGTGTCATTCGCACTGGTCCACTGCCGTTCCCCCTTACGCAGGATGAGGGGATGCCCAAAGCCGGGCAAAATCTCACGTCGGACTACTACGAAACCCGGGTCAGACCCGGCATCGAAACGCACGTGGGCATGTTCTGGGAGGGGGCGCGTACCCAATCCTGCTACGTTACCGCGAAGTTCACGCCCCTGCCTGGGCACTTTTACCAGTTCCGGCTGACTTCGGGCTCGGCAGGCAGCTGTACGCTGTACCCGTCGCTGATCGAGCGCGACAAGGAGGGAGACGGCTGGCATCTCACGCCAAACTCGCAGGTGACCTACAAAGGCGACGGGCCGACGGCGAAAACCCACCACAGCAATAGCCGCTTCGAGGATTCTGATTACCATCCGCCTGCGGAGCTCTATCCTGGCGTAGACGTTTTATAAGGAGTCGTAAATTGGGTGCCCGAAATGACTGGCTAACGCTCGGCTTACGAGCATCAGAGGATCTGTTCGCATGGTCGGCTTTTGTCGCGCAAACCGAGTTCCTGTGGCAAGACATTGCTTTGGTTGAGGACGCCATCGCTTGGCAGCGTGTTTGGTTCGAACTGGAGATCATCAACGGGCTGGCGTTGGCGCAATGGGACGACGAGGGAAGGCCTGATGACTGGACATATGCTTGGAACAAAGACTATCGACAAGAAGCGACTGGCCTGGCGACCGAGCTGGCAGGACTAACTAAAGACTCACGTGCAATAGAAGTAAAAAGCCCGACTTCCTAGTGCAGGAAATCGGGCTATCGAGCCTAAAGGCCGCGTTTTCAACACGCGTAAACGATTGACTCAGGCACTTATCTTATTGTGCCTCTGGTATCGAAATACTTCTCCGAACTCAAGTCTTCGTAGGCTTTTTTCACTGAAAAATTACCGGACCTCTGCTGCATTTTGCTGGATACAGCACTGAGCGTTATTAAAAATTCCTTACATTGAGTTCTGTTTTCTTGAAGCTTGAAGCTGAGGGATTCCAACGCATGAGCGATAACCAGTTCAGGGTTTGCCTCCATCAATGACAAGAGTGTTTCAATCAGAGAGACGCGTATTTTCTTTTCGTCTTCTGTCATGTCGGCGATGCTCTTAGCTATTGAGGCTTTAAAGCTGTCTACCTTCTCATCCTTGATGAATGCTTTTAAAAACAAGAAATGATCACTGTCGTCCACGACGCGACTCAAATCATTTGCTATTTTTGAATATGAAATATCTGAACCCTCGTCCCTGAACTGTTCGAGCCCCGCACTCAGGGCCAGAACGGACTCAAGGTATGACAAGTAAGACCTGTTACTTTCATTGTAAGAGTCCATGACATCGCTGATTTCTTTTTTAATTATATTTACAGCTTCACTTTCGTCACCGATAGAATACAAAGAAGGGAAGATTGTATATTTCAGCATCTCCCCTTTCTCATAAAACTCGCCCATGGCGGATATGCTTTTCCTAAACAGCTCGACGATTTCTTTCGCTGCCTTTTTTTCGACTTTCAAATACTCGGCAAAATACTCAGCCCCCTGACTCAAAGGGATGTCTATTTTCTTCTCAATCGACGTGTTCAACATAACGAATGAGTTGAACGATTTCGCCATGTCAGTGATGGAAATATTTATGTTCTCTATTATCGTTGACCTGGCGCTGTCGGCCACGCCGATTTTTCGCTCTTTAATGGAATTCGCCCAAAACGTGCCCACTGCAATTAATATGGTCACACTGGTGGCCAAGTCTATACCCACTTGAATGTTATCTACCCACATTTTAATCTCCTTATAATAACTTCATTTAGTTCTTACCACTCGCGACCAGCAGCAGAATATTAAATCAGGCGCTTCACCTTCTAGCCTGGTGCTAATGTTCCATGCGTAGAACTGCCCCACTGCCCGATAAAATCGCCAACTTTGCGCTCAATACCACTCTCTACCGTCCGCAGCCGCAAAATAGGAATACCGCTTCTAGCCAAAATCTCATTTTTCATGGCATCCCGAGCTGCCTGTATGGGTTGGTCGTGGTACCCGCCATCGACCTCGATCACCCCTATCGGTTGCTTGCCCACTTTGAAATAGATAACGAAATCGCAACTGGCGCGCTTCATGAACGCTCGCTGGGGCGCCGTCCAGTCGAGGCTACTCGGCGATACGACCTGATCCAGCTGGATCTGTGTGTGATACGTCAATGCCTGGAACGCCGGGGCCGACAGAGCTTCGCGCAACAACTGTTCCACGATCTGCTCGGACTTATAGCGTGAATCCTCGGGTCGCAGGCGGGCGTCCAAGCGTGCCAAAGACTGGTCATATTCGCGGTACAGCAAGTCAAATGCCGACACCACCGGTGCGCGGATGATCTGCTCGTCCTGCGCGTAATAGCTGATGTAGCGGATCAGTGCGGCAATGTGGCCATTATTGCCAGTGAACACCTCGTCACCGGTCACGAAGGTGAAGCGATGTTTGGCTCGCGAAACTGCCACGTTGATCATGTGGGGGTCGTCGACGAAATCCAGGCGTGTTTGCATCTGGTTGTAGCGCTTCTTGTCCAGCACCGTGGAGAAGACGATCTCGTCGCATTCGCGCCCCTGAAACTTGTGCACGGTGTCCTTGACGAAGTCCGTCGGCAAATGCGTGTCGGCAAGATTGATTTGCGCCCGGAACGGGGCGATGTAACCGCGACCTTCGCTGTCCATTCCGATCGGCTGCCCTTCGTCCTCAAGCACCTTCAGCAAGGAGTCCAACTCCCGAAGGTTGGTGTTTTTCCTGGCATGGTTGCCCTTGGCTGTCACCACCAGGCGTAGGGGGTCTTCGCCCTTGTCCTCGGTCATCGGCACCAGTGCGTTATCGTAGAACTGTTGGTTGCAGAACTGGATGATCCTGGGATGGCAGCGGTAATGCTCTTTAAGCAGGGTTCTGGGCAACGCGTCCTGGAACACGGCAATGCACGAATCCAGCAGGCTGTAACGCTCGCAATCGTAGGCCTCGGCAGGCGCTTGAAGGCCTAATGCCACAGGGATATGCGGCAACTGACGGTTGTCTCCAACGACTATCAAATTCTTTGCGCAGCCCAATGGCAGGATGCCCGGCACGATGTCCTGTAAAGAGGCTTCGTCGATGATCACGTAGTCGAGGACCGCTCCCGGCGCGATCGAATTGACGATGGAGTGCGTGCCGCTGCCTAAGATGGGAAAGCGCTGCACGAAGGCATCGAAATGCCGGCAGTACGTTTTCACATCAAAGCTGTCCGACGGCGGTGCCTGAAGTTGCAGATGGTGCTTCAAATGGTGCATCGATGCGGCTGTCAGCTCTTTCAGCAGGGCCGTGAAATTCGCGCGTGCCAACGACTCACGGCACGCCCTCTGCTCCGCTTCCTTGTCCCGTATCGACTTGTCGTAGTAGTGCATCTGCAATGCATGGAAAACGGCAAAACGCCCTTCTCCCTCGGCGAATGCCTTGGTGCGAAAAATTCTGAATTTAAACAGTAACTCGATGCGGTCTTTGAGATGAATGCGCTGCTCGCCGAGGTAAGCCAGGTAGGCCATGAGGTCCGCAGTCTTGCGCGGTGTCAGCCCGTACTTGTCGAGCGAGCCTGTGGCCTGCACATCGTTTTCTGCCTGCCACTGTTGCAGGTAGCGTCGCTCAATGACCAGTTCGTCCAGCTCGATTTGCAGCTGTGCAACCCGGTTGTGGTCTTGCAGATGCTGTCTTAAGCGGGCCAACAAGGCCTGAACGTCATCCAGGGACGGTGCCGGTTCGGGCGCGCTTGGTGGCCACGCCGGCAGATCGGCGAAAAAGGCCTCGCGCTTGTCCTTGTTGCCAAGCTTGGCGACCAAATGGCCAAGGCCATATTTCTCCAGCTTTTCGTAGACGTTTTCCACGGCGGCATTGTTGTTGGACAGCACCGCGACCGTCTGACCACGTAACAGAATATTGGCGAGGATGTTGAGGATCGTCTGAGTTTTGCCAGTCCCTGGTGGACCTTCGATCACGCTGACTTGCGCGCTAAACGCCCGCTCGACCGCCTGAAGCTGGCTCTCGTTGAGCCCAAACGGATAGATGAAGCCCTGACCCGGCGCGAGCATACCGTTGCGCCCCGTACAATAGGCCTGCAAGGCAGTGCCCGCGATAGCAGGCAGTTTTTCGAGCTGGCGCACCACATTGCTCGCGATTTCACGATCAGTCTTCGATTCACCATGATCCTGTCGGGCATTCGCCACGGTCGTCAAATAGCGGAAGACCGGCGTGTCCTTCATTGATGTCGGGGCAGTAAAAGTGATGCCGTCCATCTTATGGACATAGGGCTTTTCGGCGCCCGGGTAATGCACGATGGCATAACGCTCGCCGTAGATCGTAGCCTTGGCAATGGGCGTGGCGATCGTGCTGCCGGGCTTGCGCAGCAAGACATTGGTCAGTTCGCGGGTGGGCGAAACTTGGCAGTTACTGAGCGGACGGGTGTATTTTTTCTGGGAGGGGAAGTGACAGGTCAGTTCCATGGTGTTGTGTTTGTCGCTCCAGCGAATCGCCCAGTCGCTGATCTTTGCGGTCTTGTCCTCACCATCTACCTGAATAGAAGCCATTTCCATTATCCCTATGTGCATGACATCAGGCTTCGCCTGGTGCCGAATGCTCCTTCTCCGTGAGGAGTCATATTGCCATGATGCCCGAAATAAATGTATGCCTTAGCGTAGTGGCATCTGGTACCTCAGCTCCACCAACGTAACGCCCCCTCTCTCCAGCGTGCGCTCACTTCCCGCTTCTTCAACACACCCTGCCCTGCGATAAAATCGGATAGCCCGTTCGTTCCCCGCCAATACCCACAGCGTCAAACGCTGGAACCCCTGCGCCTTCAGCTGCTGCACACCGGCTTCCCACAAGGCCAGCCCTACGCCCGTGTGCCAATGCTCGGCCAACACGTAGATAGCCATCACCTCACCGCTCTCCCCCACGACAGCATCTTCATCACGGCCAGCGCCCATGCATATCCAGCCAACCACCTGCCTATCCAGCTCGGCGACCACCACGTTGGATTCACCCGATTCAATCGAGCGGCGCCAGAACGCTTCTCGCCGTGCCAGGGTCGCGCTCAGCGAGTTCAGGTAGTCGGCCGGCATCAGGTCGCGATAGGCGTCTTGCCAACTGCGGATATGCACCTGGGCAATGGCCTGGGCGTCGGAGGGCAATGCGGTACGGATCATCGAAGTCGTCCCTCTTCGGGTAGGAAATGCACGTTGGAGCAAGTCTGCCGCCATTGCATGACAGAAACTCATGCCACTCAGTCAAGGGCAAACACTGTATCTGTGGCGAGGGAGCTTGCTCCCGCTGGGCTGCGTAGCGGCCCCAAGATTTTGGGAGCGCTGCGCACTCCAGCGGGAGCAAGCTCCCTCGCCACAGGTACTGCGCATGTTCTTAACCGATGGGCATTTCAACAGGCATAATCACCTTCCATTCATACCAGAGCCGTATCAATGAGCGCCGATCGTTACGACCAACTGGCCATCTTCTCCATCGTCGCCCAGGAGCGCAGCTTCACCCGCGCCGCCGCCCGCCTCGGCATGTCGCAACCGGCCTTGAGCCGTGCCATGCGCCAGTTGGAAGAACGCCTGGGCGTACGCCTGCTGGCGCGCACCACCCGCAGCGTGTCGCCGACCCAGGCCGGGGAGCACCTGTTGCAGGTGATCGCGCCGCGCTTCGAGGAGATCGACAGCGAGCTGGCCTTGCTCAGCAAGTACCGGGACAAACCCGCCGGCAGGTTGCGGATCACTGCCGGGGAGCATGCCGCGATTTCGGTATTGCATCCGATGCTCGGCAAGCTGCTGCCGGACCATCCCGACCTGAATATCGAGATCATTGTGGACTACGGCTTCACCGATATCGTCGCGCAGGGGTTTGATGCGGGGGTGCGCCTCGGTGAGCAGGTCGCCAAGGACATGATCGCCCTGCGCATCGGCCCGGATATGCGCATGGCCGTGGTGGGGTCGCCGGCGTATTTCGCGCGGTATCCGGTGCCGGTGATTCCCAACGAGTTGATGGCGCACAATTGCATCACTTTGCGCATGCCGACCCATGGCGGGCTGTATGCGTGGGAGTTCGAAAAAGGCGGCCAGGCGTTGAACGTGCGGGTGGAGGGGCAGTTGGTGTTCAACACCATCGCCATGCGCCTGGAGGCGGTGCTCCAGGGCTTGGGGTTGGCGTACATGCCGGAGAACCTGGTGCTGGAGCACGTGGCGCAGGGCCGCCTGGTGCGGGTGCTGGAGGATTGGTGTGAGCCGTTTTCCGGCTACCACCTGTATTACCCGAGCCGGCGCCAAAGCTCGCCGGCGTTTACCCTGGTGCGCGATACCCTGCGTTATCGCGGCTAGTGCTGCTCGAGTGCCTCGGTGGTGCGCTTGGCAGCGGCGACATCACCTTGCTCGGCCAATAACCGCGCCACTTCACGCAATTGCGCGTCGCTCAAGCCCACCCGCAGACTCGCCGCGATATGTGAGCGCAATTGCGCTTCGACGCCGGGAGTGACAGCCAACGCGGCGACGGTCGCCAGTTCGCGGCTCTGCCAGTCGAGGTTATCCCGCGCGAAGATGTCGCCAAACAAGTGTGCTTGCAGGTATTGATTGATCACCGGGGCGAACTCGAACAGCGGCCCTTGGACCGGGGCGCCGGCGATTTTGGTTTGGTTGGCTTTGCCGAGGATCAGCAACTGTTCGCCGACGGGGATCAGCGCGACGGGCTCACGTCCTTGCTCATCGTTAATACCGCCTTGCTTGCGCGCTTCCACCACGCGCATCAGCTCGCCGAGGGCGTTGAGGCTGCGGGGAAAGCCGGTGTAGGCGTACAGCTGCACAAGGATTTCCTTGGCTTCGCTGATCGTCAGGCCGGCGTTCAGGCCCTGGTTCAACGCGGCGTTCAAGGCAGGCAGATTGCTGGTTGCCGTCGCGGCGGCAATCAGCGGGATGGCCTGTTGTCTGGCTGAGAGCGCACTGCCGATGGCCGCTTTGGGCAACGGCTTGAGGTACTCCGCATCGGTGACTTTTTCCAGCCACTCGACGTTTTTGCCGTCAACCGATCCGGTCACCGCCAAGTGCATCATCGCGCTATTCGGCGCAGCACCATGCCAGTGCTTGACGCCCGGCGGGCAGACGATCACATCCCCCGGCAGGATGCGCTGCACCGGCTTGCCCCGCTCCTGGGTCAAACCGACACCCGACATCACCACCAAGCGTTGACCCGCCGGGTGGGTGTGCCAGGCCGACCGTGCGCCCGCCTCAAAACTGACGTAGGCACCGGACGCATTGATCTCCTCGGACGCGGGAAACAGCGGATCCACCCGCACCTTCCCGGAAAAATAATCCTCGGGCCCCACCATCGGCGCCTGGCTGTTGGCGCGGCGGATCTGCTGTGATTCGCCGCCACTCTCGGCGCCTGCCGCAAACGGCGCTGTGGCGCACAGTGCAATGCCTAAAAGCGTGCTTTTCATACCGAGCCCCTCACAGCGTGCGGGCGTAAAACGCCGTCAGTTGGTCGATGGCGCTGTCCACGTACGCAGGCACCCAATAGGTTTCGATGTGCGTGGCGCCCTCGATCTTGAACAACTGTTTGTCCTGGGTGCCTGTGGCCTTGGCAAACGCCTGCTCGGTCATGTAGAGGCTGTCGGCCTTGCTGCCGGCGATCATCAGCAGCGGCTTGTCGATCAGTTCGATCTGGTCGGTGGCGTCGAAACTCATCAGGTCCAGCAGGCTGCTCAGGGTGTATTTGAAGGTGGAATTGGGGTGCGCGTGGGTCTTGCCGTAATACTCAAAGCCCTGGCGATACAGGTCGAACGGCAGCTTGGCGATTTGTTCATCGGTCAGCTTGACGTCGCCGGTGTACACCACCGCGCCACCAGCCGCTTCTTGCGCGCGGGCGGCGGACGCTTGTTGCAGGCGCTCCTGGATCGTGGCGACTTGCGAGTCCTGGTAGCCATTGCGCCGCACCAGGCCAGAGTTGAACATGCTCACCGTGGCAATCGCGGCGAAGCGCTTGTCGGTACGCGCCGCGGCCAGGGAATACCCGCCGCCGCCGCAGATGCCCAACAAGCCCAGGCGCGTGGCGTCGGCGCCGGGATAGTTGGCGATAAAGTCGGCCATGCCATGGATGTCTTCAATGCGATGGGCCGGCTTGTCGACGTTACGCGGCTCGCCACCACTGGCACCTTGATAAGCCGCATCGGCGGTGATCGTGATGTAGCCCTGGTCGGCCATGCGCTGGGCATACAGGCCGGCGACCTGCTCTTTTACGCCGCCATTGGGGTGGGCGACGACGACCACCGGGTATTTGTGCGTCGCGTCATAGTTCGCCGGGGTGTAGACGTTGGCGGCGATGTCGAGGCCATTGAGCTTGTAGCTCACCGGGTGGATGTTGACCTTGCCGGGCTCGTTCTTCGTCAGCGCACCGGCGTACGTCAAAGTGAAGGGGTTTTGCTTGTAGTCGGCCGCTTGCAGTTCGGCGCCGGACATGCCGATCATCGCGGCCATGAAGGTGGTTTTCAGTGTGGTGCGCATCAGGTCAGTGCTCCGTATTGGCTTGAAGAGCAAACTACCGTTCACGCATTGATCGATAAACCGGCTAAATCACATAGCACTGATACCAAAATCACATAAACCCATTCACACACCGAAGTTAAATGCGATGGACATCCGTGGCCGGGTCCCTTCAAACCGCCGTACGGCATGCATCAGCCAGGACGGAAACATCACGAAGGTGCCGCTGGTGGCCGAGCAGGTGCTGCTGAATCCCGCCGTAAGGCAATCTTCCACGCGCATGCGCAGCGCCGGGTTGTAGGTCGAGGCCACCATGCCCCGTGGGTCGATGAACTCCAGGTCGCCGCCGACGCTGGCGTCTTCTTCCCGCCCGCCTGCATCGACCCAGTAAACGCCAGACCAGAATGCGCCAGGATGGCCATGCAAAGCGTTGCTATGACCGGCCTTATTCACGTTGGCCCAGGCGTTGAGTGTCCATTCGAAAGCGGGCTCGATGAAGCCGTGTTGTGCGTGGTGAACGGCGGTCAGTTGATTGGCAAATTCCCTGGCAAAGGCCACCAATGCATCACAGGCCTCCCCGCCCCACTGCGCGAAGTCGTGGGCGGATTGCCAGCCGCCATCGTTGCTGCACTGGGTACCGCAGAGGTCCTGCGCCATGCGGGTGGTGATGAGCGTCTTCAGCTCAGCGTTGAGCCATTCTGCATCGGGGTATTGAAGGCTCGCCAAAGGCGTGGCGAAGAGCCGGCGGATGTTGATGAGGTCAGGATTTACACGCGTGCTGCTGGGTTGCATGGGCGGTTCGCCAGGTTGTGCCAGAAGGCACAGACCATACGGCGCGAACGCCTTGAGCGATGTAATCCTTTGTGAAGGTCTAGGGGATTTTAGTAATACGGGCCTCGTCATAGCACGGCAACTCGATGGCGTCGGCTTTCGGCGACAGGAGCTTGCCGAACAGGGTTTTGAAACCCGGTGCGGTAGCCAGCCTCAACACCGCGTGGCCGAGGGCAATGCCCGCGCGCGAGTGCGGCGATGCCAGCCGTGGGGCGAACTTGGGGACGCTCTGCGCCTGCTTGACGTAAGGCCGCATCAGCTTTTCATACGCCGCAAATGCCTGGCGGTGGTCAGCGTGACGCCCGAGTTCGCCGGCCAATACATAGGCGCCACACAGCCCCAGGCTGGTGCCCATGCCGCTGATGGGCGATGCGCAGTAGGCGGCGTCCCCGACCAGCGCGATGCGGCCCTTGGACCAGCGCGGCATTTTGACCTGGCCCACCGCGTCCAGATAAAGATCGCTGGCGTGTTCCAGCGCGGCGAGTACGCGGGGCGCTTCCCAGCCGGCATCGGCAAACACGCGCTTGAGCAACGCGACTTGTGCGTCCCGGGTGAGCTTTTCATAACCGCTGGGCGCTTGCTGAAACGACAAGAACGCGCGTGTAGTGCCCAGGTTGTCCGGGCGCAAACAGATGCAACGGCCACCCGGCAGGTTGTGCCAGCGCATCACCTGGCCATCGCTCGGCGCGCGCGGCACGGTGAAGTACGCGGTGTAGAGATCCAGGGAGCGGCGCTCGACTTCATTGCCGAACACTTGATTGCGCGTCGCGGAGCCAATCCCTTCGGCGACGATGACCAGATCGTAAACCTGTTCAACGCCCTGCTCGAAGCGCACGTGCACCTGGTCGCCATCGTCTTCCAGGGCGTTGATGCTGTCACCGAAGCGGTACGTGACCCGATCCTCGCTCTGCTGGATCAACAGCTTGGCGAGTTCGCCGCGCAGGATTTCCAGCTCGGCGATCGGGCCGTCACCGTCAAAGGCATTTACACCGATGAAGGCCTTGGTCCGGTTGCCTTGGTCAACGAAGGCGATGCCTTGTTCATGGGTACTGTTGGCCCGAATCAGTGCCTCCAGCCCCATGCGTTGCACGACCACACGCCCTGCCCCGCGCACGTCGATGGTTTGCCCGCCATCGCGAAACGCCGGCGCCTTCTCGACCACCGTAACGTCCATGCCCTGCCGGGCCAGCCAATACGCCAACGCGGGGCCGGCGATGCTGGCGCCGCTGATCAATACCGTTTTAGAGGTCATGAGCGGTCCCCGGCAACGTGCTGCGGTAAACCTCGATTACTCGCCCCAGAAACGCCTCGACCACCGCGCGATCCTGACCTTCCAGCGCACCGAGTACTGTGCTCAACCCACCGAGCATCGGCGCAATATGCCGATACGCCTGCGCCACCGAGGCGGGCAGTGGACACACCAACACCCGGCGCTTGTCCTCCACTTGCCGCTCGCGCACCACATGCCCCGCACGTTCCAGCCGGTCGATGACCTGGGTGATGCCTGCCGTGGTTACCGAGAGACGCGCGGCGAGTTCGGTCGGCGGCAGTGGGCCGTCGGTGATCAGGTGCTCCAGCGCGGCCATGTCAGTCTGGTTGATGCCCAGCGCCGCGCCCAGGTGGCTGGCGGATTTGCGCGTCAGGATAGCGATCTGTTGCAGCTGTTGGCCGACGGGATCGCTGGCGATTTGCAGGGTGCGTGGGTCCTCGGCGGGGGATTGGGGGGACTTCATGGGTGCGGCTCTGGCTATTTGGGGAGGCGAGAAATTAACATATAGCTAACTTGCTTAGCTACCTTGATGAAAAATACAGCCGAATTGCCCAGGGCCTGCCCACCCTTTACTCTCACGTTTCCACCCCACCCTGCGAACCCGGAGCCGCCATGGACCTCGCCACCCTAGCCCTTTTCCTCCCCGCCTGCTTCGCCCTGAACATGGCGCCCGGCCCCAACAACCTATTGTCGGTGAGCAACTCGACCCGCTACGGCTACCGCACCTCCTGCCTGGCCGGCATCGGCCGCCTGCTGGCCTTCGCCGGCATGATCGCCCTCGCCTCTGCCGGCCTCGCGGTGGTGCTGCAAACTTCGGAGTTGTTGTTCTATGGGATCAAGATACTGGGGGCGGCGTACCTGTTTTACCTGGCGTTTCAGCTGTGGCGGGCGGATCCGCAAGGGGAGTCGGAAGCGGCGACAGCCAAGGTAGGCTTGTGGGCGTTGGCGAGGCAGGAGTTTTTGGTAGCGGCGGGTAATCCAAAAGCCATCCTCATCTTCACCGCCTTTCTCCCGCAGTTCGTTGTCCCGGGCCAACCCATCACCCCGCAATTCGCCCTGCTGGGCGCGATGTTCCTAGTGCTGGAATGGATCGCCATCAGCGCCTACGCCTATATGGGCCTGCACATGCGCCGCTGGTTTGCCGAGCCGCGGGGCAAGCGGATATTCAATCGCTGCTGCGCGGGGTTGTTGTCGGCGGCGGCGACGGTGTTGTTGATGGCGCGGCGGGCATAAGCCAGGAATAAATGCAGGCTTTACTTGCTGACGACGACTGACAAACACTAGGATGCGATGAATTCTCAAATGCACTGTGTTCTTGCAGAGGCTTTCTGTGTCGTCGTCATCCACGCCCCCAGCCCCGCACGCCGATATTCGCGCGTTGTACATCGATCATCACGCCTGGTTGCTGGGCTGGTTGCGCAGGCGGCTGCACCACGGTGACAGCGCCGCCGACCTGGCCCAGGATACGTTTGTACACATCCTCGGAAAGCCAGAGCGGTTGCAGGAGTTGCGCCAGCCACGGGCCTGGTTGAGTGCGGTGGCCCATGGTTTGTTGGTTGATCGGGTGCGCCGGCAGCGGGTCGAGCGGGCTTATCTGGAGGCCATTGCTCACTTGCCGGAGGCTGAGGTGCCGTCGCCGGAATCACAGTTGATCCTGCTGGAAACCCTGGCGCGCGTGGACGCGTTGCTCGATGGCCTGCGCCCCAAGGTGCGCATGGCTTTTCTGCTATCGCGCCTGGAGGGGCTCAGCTACAAGGAAATCGCCGTGCGCCTGGCCGTGAGCCTCGGGTCGGTGGAGAAGTACATGGCCAGCGCCATTCGCCATTGCTACCTGGCTCAACGATGAGCACACATCCCCTGCCCGATAACGTACTGGACCAAGCCATCGGTTGGCTGGTGCGGATCGAATCCTCCGGTTCAAACCCTCAAGTGCTGGCAGCCTGCCTGGATTGGCGCCAGGCCGATGCGCTGCATGAAACCGCCTGGCAAGCGCTGAGTATAAGCGACGCGTCCTTCCAGACGCTGGCCGCACTGCCGGGCACAGTGGCGATGGATACGTTGGAACGCTTGCACAGCGGCCATCACAGCCGGCGCCACGCGCTCAAATTGCTGGGAATGGGGTTGCTCATCACCGGGGCCACCGGCTGGCAGCTGCGTGACAGCACGCAGCTGCCCTGGGGCGCGGACTATGCCACTGGGGTGGGCGAACGGCGTCAGTTCCTGCTGCAGGATGGCACGCGCCTGCAACTGAACACCGTCAGTTCAGTCGACGTCGAATTCACTGCCCAGCGCCGGCTGATCACACTGCGGCGCGGCGAAATATTTGTCGATACCGGCAAGGACGGCGCCGCACCTGATGGGCGTCGCAGTTTTTGGGTCAGCACCCGGCACGCGCAGTTGCAGGCGATCGGCACCGCCTTCGGCGTGCGTGATGAACAGCACGGCACACGGGTTCGGGTCGAGGATGGCGTGGTGGCGATTCACAGCAAGGGCGAACCGATCTTGATCGCCGCCGGCGAGGAATACCTGATCAATCTCGGCGGCAGCCAACGCGTCGAGGCCAGCACCCTCAACGCTAGCGCCTGGACCCGTGGGCAACTGGTGGCCAAGCGCATGCGCCTGGGCGACCTGACCGCCGAATTGGCGCGTTACCGTCACGGCTGGTTGCGCTGCGATCCCGCCATCGCGCAACTGGAGGTGTCGGGGGTCTTCCAGCTGGACGACATCGACCGCGCGTTGAGCGCCCTGAGCGATTCGCTACCGGTACGTGTCGAGCGTTTTACGCCGCTCTGGACCCGCGTGATCGCCCGTTGAGCCAGACGATAAATAATCGCAAAAAGATTTACGGGTTTTGCCCCGTCCTTCGACAAACAGGACATACCCCCTGTTATTCGAAAGGAGCTCGTCGTTCATGTCCTCTGCTTTGATTTCCCCTCGGTCGCTGTCGCGCAGTGCCCTTGCACTTGCCCTCCAGGGCATTCTACTGGCCAGTGTTGCGGTGCAGGCCGCGCAGGCTGAGAGTCGTCATTACGAATTGGCCGCCGGTCCACTGGAGGAATCGCTCAACAGCTTTGCCCAGTCGGCCGGGATCACCCTGCCCTTCGACCCGGCGTTGGTGCAAGGCAAGCGCGCGCCGGCACTGCGCGGGGACTACGACGTACACGAAGGTCTCAGCCGCCTGCTGGACGACAGCGGCCTGAGCGTGATGCGCAGTGCCAGCGGCAACTACCTGCTGGTACCGCGCGGCGGCGATTCCGGGGCGCTTGAGTTGGGCGCCACCAACATCAGCGGCCTGAACCTCGGTGCCACGACGGAACACAGCAGTTCCTACACCACGGGAGCCATGCAGACCGCAACCAAGCTGCCATTGTCCCTACGGGAAACGCCGCAGTCGGTCACCGTGATAACCCGCCAACGCATGGACGATCAAGGCATGCGCAGCCTCGACGATGTGGTCCAGGCCACACCCGGGCTACGCTTGGCCGCTGCACGGCCGGCCAATAGCGAGTTCTTTGCCCGTGGTTTTCCCATCACCAACCTGATGTTCGACGGCCTGCCCACCACCTACAACGCCGACTGGGTCGCCACCGCCGACCTCGCACCCTATGACCGTGTCGAAGTGGTACGCGGCGCCACGGGCATGATGCAAGGCGCCGGCAACCCCTCGGCCGCCATCAACATGGTGCGCAAGCGTCCCACCCAGGCTTTCCAGGCGAGCATCACCGCCAGTGCCGGCAGCTGGGACAACTACCGCAGCGAGCTGGACATCAGCGGCCCGGTCAACGATAGCGGCACCCTGCGTGGCCGTTTTGTCGGCGCCTACAACGACAAGGACAGCTATCAGGATTACGCCGGCCGCGAACGCGGCGTGTTCTACGGCGTCAGCGAGTTCGACCTGAGCGACAGCACCACCCTGACCGTCGGTGCCTCCGAGCAGAATGACAATAACAACATCAACTGGGGCGGCTTGCCGGTGGGCCCCAATGGCCACCACATGGGCTTTTCACGTTCAAAGACCTTCGGCTACAGCTGGTCGCACCAGGACATCGACAACAAGACCCTGTTCGCCGAGTTCGACCAGCGCTTCGACAACGACTGGCGCCTGCACCTGGGCGCGTCGAAAAACTGGTCCGACTTCAAGATGATGGGCGCCGTGCTGGAGCGTAACAACGACGCCACCTACCGCCAACGCGTGTTCAACCAGGGCCGCGACTTCGACCAGTCCACCTACGACTTCTTCGCCAGCGGCCCCTTCCCCCTCCTGGGCCGCCAACATGAACTGGTGGTGGGCGCCAGCAAGCGCCAACTCAAGACTGAGGCCGTTGGCGGCACGGTGTTCGTCGACAAGATCGACATCAACCGCTTCAACCCAAGCGGCCTGGCGCGGCCAAGCGTGCCGGACGTGTACACCCTCAGCGAGAAAGTCGATCAGGAAGGGCTCTACGTCACCACCCGCTGGAACCTCGCCGACCCGCTGAAAGTCATCCTCGGCGCCCGCCTGGACTGGTACGACGCGACCTCGATCTACGACCAGATCAACGACCAGTACTACACCTCGGGCAAAACCCGCGAGGTGCGTCACCTCACCCGGTATGCCGGTGTCATCTACGACCTGGACGACAACCATTCGGTGTACGCCAGCTACACCGACATCTTCCAGCCCCAGACCGAAAAGAACGGCGACGGTGGCGGAATCAAGCCCATCACCGGGGAAAACTACGAAGTGGGCATCAAGGGCGAATACTTTGGCGGCGCACTGAATGCCAGCGCGTCGGTGTTCCAGATCGACCAGCTCAACCGCGCAGCAGAAGTGGCGGACGCCAGAACCTGCACATTCATCCCGGTTGGCGCCTACGGTTGCTACGAGGCCGCGGGCAAAGTGCGCAGCCAGGGCGTGGAGCTGGAGATCAACGGCGCACTGACGCCGAACTGGCAAGTGGGCGCCGGCTACACCTTCGCCCAGGCCAAGTACGAAAAAGATGCCGACGCCGCCAAGGAAGGCACCCTGTTCGACACTGACGTGCCGCGTCATATGTTCAAGGCCAACACCACCTATCGCCTGCAAGGCGAGCTGAACCGCTGGCGGATCGGTGCCAACCTCTACAGCCAGAGCAGCACCTACAACAAGGGCCGCAATGTGTTCGGCAACTTCCATATCGAGCAGGAGGCCTATGCCCTGGTGGGCCTGATGGCCGGGTATCAGGTCAATAAACACCTGGACACCCAACTGAACATCAACAACGTGTTCGACAAAAAGTACTATCAGGGGATCGCCAGCAACTCGACGTGGAGCCCGTATGATGTGTACGGCGACCCGCGTAACTTTACGGTCACGGCGAAGTACAGTTTCTGACGGGATAAAAGCCTCGCATCCGCAGTGAGCGGGCATACCCCGGTCACTGCACAATTGAGTCACCGCGCCAACCCTGCAAACCGACGAGCAAACACACATGACGGACTTCGATTTCAAAGCACAATTCATCGCCGCGCTGCCGTCTACACCGCCTGAACTGGACCTGGATTTTGCCGAATTCATTGCCTTCAACCCCAGCGACCTTGCCGGCATGCCCGCCGAAGAGGCCGGCTTCCTGCTCAAACACGGACTCCCCCGGGACGCGCCACCCTTCCTGAGCTTTGAAGCCTACAGCGCACCAGAAATCGTCCGCAGGTTGACGATTTTCGGGATTGCCGATCACTACTACCCCTTGGGCCATACGGGGTCGGGCGATGTGTTGGCGCTTGATCAAAAAAACCGCGAGATCGTCTACTTCAACCACGACGCCGACAACACCCGCGTTTTCATCAACTCCACGCTGATGCAGTTCGCCCGCTGCTTGTGCATCTTTCAGGAGCATTTGCGCGACGCCACGATGGAACATTGCCTGGCCAACATCCGACACGTCGATCCTGCGGCGGCAGAGCCTGGGACGATGTGGGCGGACGAGACCAACGCGGAGCTTGGTTAACACCGCAGCCTTACGCCAGAATCAGCCGCTGAACACGACGAGCAGCCCCCCAGTCAAGGAGACAACCCATGAAAACCCTAGTGATCGGCGCGAGCAAAGGCCTGGGCAAAGCCCTCATCGAAGGCCTCGGCGAGCCCGGCGATACGTTGATCGGCGTGTCCCGCAGCCAACCTGAACACCTGGACCACAAGACTGGCGTCACCGTGCACTGGGTCGAGGCCAACCTGGCTGAGCCCGCCGTAGCCGCGCAGGCCATAGCTGCGGCGGTCGCCGAAGGCGGGTTGGACACGCTGATCTACAACCTGGGCATCTGGGAAGAACTCGCCTTCGACCCGGCGTATAACTTTCTGACAGACGACGACAGCCAGATCGAAGCCATTGTGACCTGCAACATCACCTCGACGCTGTTGCTGATCAAGCGGCTGTTGCCGGTGCTGCTCAACAGCGCAAACCCCAGGATCATCCTCACCGGCTCGACCTCCGGCCTGCCGCAAAGTGGCCGCCCGGAAGTGACCTTTGGTGCCTCCAAGTTCGCCCTGCGCGGTATCGCCGACGCCTTGCGCGAGGGCTATCGCCAGCAGCGGCTGGGCGTGACGTGCCTGAACCTGGGCTACCTGAATACCGAAGACCCACTGAGCACGCCGCGCGACCATGCCGCGCAACGCGGTGAGGGCCACGCGATTCCCGTGCACGATGTGGTGCAGGTGGTGCGCATGGCGTTGAGCCTGTCCTCGGCCAGCTTCGTCAAGGACATCACCTTGCCAGCCATACTCGATGAGCGCTTTTAGAGGCGCCGTCGCCGGGGCTTGACACATTCGCTCACATCCCCTGAAGATGTTCGCCTCATTCAGGGTGTGACAATTCATGTCTACTAAGTCGCTGGTTAACCTTTCCGTCATTGGCTCGATTGCCAAGGCGCAAGGTTGCGTGGCGCACGCCCTCAAATCGAAGAAACAGTCGCTCATGTGACCGGGGCGCGCTGTCCCGTCAGATGAGCTGACAGGACATTGAGCGCGACGGTCTCCCCCCTTGCACAATTCCCTCTGCCCTTCTGACGGTGACTTGATCGGTCAATCATCAGGAGAAAGTGCATGTCAGCGTTTCAAGGTATCTGGGTTCCCGTGGTCACGCCGTTTCAGGACGGTGCCATCGACTTTGGCGGCCTGCAACGGCTGGTCGGTCACCTGCTGGAAAAACACGTGGCCGGGATCATGGTGTGCACCACCACGGGCGAAGCGGCATCACTGAGCCGGCCAGAACAACTGGCGGTGCTGGATGCGGTGTTGCAGCAAGTACCTGCGCAGCGTGTGGTGATGGGCCTGTCGGGCAATAACCAGATCGAACTGCTGCAATTCCAGGAGCAAATCCTCAAGCGCCCGGTCGCCGGCCTGCTGGTGCCGGCACCGAGTTATATCCGCCCGTCCCAGGCCGGGCTGGAAGCGTTTTTCCGCACGGTGGCCGATGCTTCCAGCGTGCCGGTCATCCTCTATGACATTCCCTACCGCACCGGCGTGACCTTCGAGCAATCGACCTTGCTCAATATCGTCAGCCATCCGCGCATCCAGGCCATCAAGGATTGCGGCGGCAACCTGGGCAATACCCTGGCGCTGTTGGCCAGCGGCCAGGTGGACGTGTTGTGCGGCGAAGACCAGCAGATCTTCAACGCGCTGTGCCTGGGCGCCAGTGGCGCGATTGCGGCGTCGGCCCATGTGCGAACGGAACAGTTCGTGGCGCTGTGGCAACAAGTGCGTGATAACCAGTTGACTGAGGCGCGGGCGACGTTTTTCCAGTTGCTGCCACTGATCAACACGATGTTTATCGAACCCAATCCCGCGCCGGTAAAAGCCGCACTGGCCTTGCAAGACTTGATCGGCAGTGAGCTGCGGGCGCCGATGCAGCGTGCCAGTGACAAAGTTATCGCCCGGTTCAAGCAGTTGTAGGAAGCCGCCTACAGTGCGATTCAGCACCGGCTGCGCCGGTTACCAATCGTTATATTTTCCCTTGCCGTTGGGGCGTTTGCCGGTTGGATAGCAGGCGGGCAGCCGCGTAAGGTCGGCTGCATTCTGCGCCACTTGGGGGTATGCGATGAACTTTCTGCGTTTGCTGGTGCTGCTCAGCCTGGTGGGTTGCGCCGACCGCTCCACGGCGTTGTCCGCGCCCAGCCCCAACAGTTTCGAACACTACCGCCAGCAAACGCTGGCGAGTCTTGAGCGTGACCGGCGCTTCCAAAACCCCGACCACGGGCTGGAACTGGACTGGAATGCGCCGCGCGAATGGGTCGCGCAAACACCCAATGGCCATGGCGTCCTGTTGGTACATGGCCTGGGGGATTCGCCGGGGTCGTTCAGCGACATTGGCGCTCAACTGGCGTCACGGGGTTATCGGGTGCGCACGCTGCTGCTGCCCGGGCATGGTACGCAGCCCTACGACATGCTGGAGGTCGATATCGCCGACTGGCGCAGGACGGTGGCGCAACAAGTGGCACTGTTGCGCCAGGACGTGGACCAGGTCTATTTGGGCGGTTTCTCCACCGGCGCCAACCTGGTGCTGGAGTACGCCATGGACGATCCGGGCATCGCCGGCCTGCTGATGTTTTCTCCGGCGTTCAAGGCGCGTAACCGCTTTATCTGGATGCTGCCGTGGCTGACCTACGTCAAGCCCTGGCTACGTGACCCCGAGGGCCCACGGCAATTGCAGTCGCCACTGCGCTACCAGAACGTCCCCACCAACGGTTTTGCCCAGTTCTATCGCACCAGCGCAGCGGTGCGCGACAAGTTGGCCGACACAACGTTTGACCGCCCGGTGCTGATCGTCAGTGCCGCCCATGACTCCGTGGTGGATGTGCAGTTCGTGAGGGAAACCTTTACCATGCGTTTCCCCCACCCAGCCTCGCGGATGATCTGGTACGGCGAACTGCCAGCCCCGCAGCGATCACCGCGCATCCTGGTGCGCAGCGACTACTTGCCGGCCGAGCGCATCAGCCAGTTTTCCCATATGGGCGTGTTGTTCGCCCCGGGCAACCCGCAATACGGTCGTCAGGGCCAGCAGCCGGAGTGCTGGAACGGCCAGACGGATGAAGGCCTGCAACACTGCCTCGACGGCAAGCCCGTGTGGTATTCGGCCTGGGGCTATCGCGAGCCGGACAAGGTGCATGCACGGCTGACATTCAACCCTTACTTCGAGTGGCAGGCCGAGGTCATGGACCAGGTGATGCGCCAATAACAGACAGGCAACCGCCTCGCCGCTGGCGAGCGCTGCGATCCCGGCCTATGGTCCAAGGCATGCCTTGCACTTTGCTGTCCCACCTACGATCCCCGTAACAGGTGACACCATGCCCAGCCTCTCCCGCCCCGCCGTGCTCGAACTGATCGGCAACACGCCGCTGGTTCGGGTCAGTCGCTTCGACACCGGCCCCTGCACGCTGTTTCTCAAACTCGAATCCCAGAACCCTGGCGGCTCGATCAAGGACCGCATCGGCCTGGCCATGATCGACGCCGCCGAACGCGACGGCCGCCTGCGCCCTGGCGGCACCATCATTGAAGCCACCGCCGGCAACACCGGCCTGGGCCTGGCGCTGGTGGGCCGGGCCAAGGGCTACCGAGTGGTGCTGGTGGTGCCCGACAAGATGTCCACGGAAAAGGTGCTGCACCTCAAGGCCATGGGCGCCGAGGTGCATATCACCCGCTCAGACGTGGGCAAGGGCCACCGCGAGTATTACCAGGACGTCGCCGCGCGCCTGGCCAAAGGCATTGTCGGTTCATTCTTCGCCGACCAGTTCAACAACCCCGCCAATCCCCTCGCCCACGAGACCGGCACCGCCCCGGAAATCTGGGCGCAAACGGAGCACGATGTGGACGCGATTGTGGTGGGCGTCGGCTCGGCCGGCACCCTCACCGGCCTGACCCGCTTCTTCAAGCGCGTGCAACCTGAACTGACGATGGTGCTGGCCGATCCAGTGGGCTCGGTGATGGCTGAATACAGCCGCAGCGGCACCCTGCCAACACCCGGCTCGTGGGCCGTGGAAGGCATTGGCGAAGACTTCATCCCTTCGATTGCCGACCTGTCCAGCGTGCGCCACGCCTACTCCATCAGCGATGAAGAAAGCTTCGACCACGCCCGCCAACTGCTCAAGGCCGAAGGCATTCTCGGTGGCTCGTCCACCGGCACCTTGCTTGCCGCCGCCTTGCGCTACTGCCGCGAACAAACCTCGCCCAAGCGCGTGGTCACCTTTGTGTGCGACACCGGCACGCGCTACCTGTCGAAGGTCTACAACGACCAATGGATGAACGACGCAGGCCTGCTGCAATACAAGCACTACGGCGACCTGCGCGACCTGATCGCCCGCCGCTTCGAAGACGGCCGCGTGATCAGCGTAAGCCCCGACGACACCCTGCTCACCGCTTTCCAGCGCATGCGCCTGGCCGACGTATCCCAACTGCCGGTGCTGGTGGACGGCAAGCAACTGGTGGGCGTGATCGACGAATCCGACATCCTGCTGGGCCTGCACCATGACGCTGCGGATTTCACCATGGTGGTTGCCAGCGCCATGACCGACCGCGTTGAAACCCTGGACCCCAGCGCCAGCCTCGCCGAACTCCAGGCAGAACTGGATCGCGGCCTGGTCGCAATCATTGCCGACGCCTCCGGCTTCCATGGCCTGATCACCCGCGTAGATCTGCTCAACCACCTACGGAGATCCCTTGCATGAGCCTGCCCGATAAAAGCGCGTTTGCCACCCGTGTGATCCACGCCGGGCAAAGCCCCGACCCGACCACGGGCGCGCTGATGCCACCGATCTACGCCAACTCCACCTACCTGCAAGACAGCCCCGGCGTGCACAAGGGCTTCGATTACGGGCGCTCCCACAACCCCACGCGGTTTGCCCTGGAGCGTTGCGTGGCAGATCTGGAAGGTGGTAGCCAGGCGTTTGCCTTCGCTTCCGGGCTGGCGGCGATTTCCACGGTGCTGGAGTTGCTGGACGCCGGCGCCCACATCGTCTCCGGCAATGACTTGTATGGCGGCACCTTCCGCTTGTTCGACAAGGTGCGCCAACGCAGTGCCGGGCACCGCTTCAGCTTTGTGGATTTGAGTGATGTGCCGGCGTTCGAAGCCGCATTGCAGGACGATACGCGCATGGTCTGGGTCGAGACGCCCAGCAACCCGCTCCTCAGCCTCACCGACCTCAGCGCCATCGCACGAATCTGCCGGGCGCGCGGAATTATCTGCGTGGCCGACAACACCTTCGCCAGCCCCTGGATTCAACGGCCGTTGGAGCTAGGGTTCGACGTGGTAGTGCATTCCACCACCAAGTACCTCAACGGCCACTCGGATGTAATCGGCGGCATCGCCGTGGTCGGCGACAACCCCGGACTGGCGGAACGCGTGGGTTTCCTGCAGAACTCCGTGGGCGCCATCGCCGGGCCGTTCGACGCTTTCCTCACCCTGCGCGGCGTGAAGACCCTGGCCCTGCGCATGGAGCGCCATTGCAGCAACGCACTCGACCTGGCCACCTGGCTGGAGCAACAGCCGCAGGTAGCGCGGGTTTACTACCCTGGCCTGGTTTCCCACCCACAGCACGCACTGGCCCGCCGGCAAATGCGCGGGTTTGGCGGGATGATTTCAGTGGATTTGCGCACAGACCTGGCGGGCGCTACACGCTTCCTGGAAAACGTGAAGCTGTTCGCCCTGGCTGAAAGCCTGGGAGGCGTGGAAAGCCTGATTGAACACCCGGCGATCATGACCCATGCCAGCATCCCAGCCGCGACGCGGGCGCAGTTGGGGATTGGTGATGGGTTGGTGCGGTTGTCGGTGGGGGTTGAGGATGTGGAGGATTTGCGGGCGGACCTGGCGCGGGCGTTGGCCCACATCTAAGGCTTGCCTTGAAGCTGGCTTGTGCCTGGACACTTGTTCGTGTGGAAGCCGCTTTTTGTGGGAGCTGGCTTGCCTGCGATGCAGGCAACTCGGTGCATCAGATGAACCGAGGTGATGCTATCGCAGGCAAGCCAGCTCCCACAGAAAAGCCAGGCCCTACAGAGAGGCCAGCTCCCACGCTTGCCGGGTTAACTTGAGGTCATGTTCGCCCGCGCCGCATGCAGCTTCTTGTAGCTCTCAATCAGGCGCTGATGCCGATCCAACCCTTCCAGCTTCATGCTGGTCGGCGTCAAACCATGGAACCGTACGCTGCCATTGACCGAGCCAATCACCGCGTCCATCCGCTCATTGCCAAACATCCGGCGGAAGTTGGCTTCGTAGTCCGCCAGTTCCAGGTCGTCGTCCAGTTCCATCTCCAGCACCGCATTCATCGCCTGGTAGAACAGGCCACGATCGGCGGTGTTGTCGTTGTATTGCAGGAACATCTCCACGCACTCCTTGGCTTCCTCATGTTGCTGCAAGGCGAGGAAGATCAGCAGTTTCAATTCGAGGATGGTCAACTGGCCCCAGGCCGTGTTGTCGTCGAACTCGATGCCGATCAAGGTGGTGATGTCGGTGTAATCGTCCAGCTCGCTTTCGATCAGGCGCTCGGCCAAGGCGTTGAGTTCGACATCGTCGAGGCTGTGCAGGTTGAGGATGTCGGCGCGGAAGAACAGTGCCTTGTTGGTGTTGTCCCAGATCAGGTCGTCCACCGGATAGATTTCCGAGTAGTCCGGTACCAGGATGCGGCAGGCGGTGGCGCCGAGGTGCTCGTACACCGCCATATAGGATTCTTTACCCATGCCTTCAAGGATGCCGAACAGGGTCGCGGCTTCCTGCGCGTTGGAGTCGGCGCCTTCACCGGAGAAGTCCCATTCGACAAATTCGTAGTCCGACTGCGCGCTGAAGAAGCGCCACGACACCACACCGCTGGAGTCGATGAAGTGCTCGACGAAGTTGTTCGGCTCGGTCACCGCCTGGCCTTCGAAGGTCGGCGCTGGCAGATCATTCAAGCCTTCGAAGCTGCGACCTTGCAGCAACTCGGTAAGGCTGCGCTCCAGCGCCACTTCCAGGCTTGGATGCGCGCCAAACGAGGCGAACACGCCGCCAGTGCGCGGGTTCATCAGGGTCACGCACATCACCGGGAATTCACCGCCCAGGGACGCATCCTTGACCAGCACCGGGAAACCCTGGGCTTCCAGGCCCTGGATACCGGCGAGGATCCCCGGATACTTGGCCAGCACGTCGGCGGGCACATCCGGCAAGGCGAATTCGCCTTCGATGATTTCGCGTTTCACCGCCCGCTCGAAGATCTCCGACAGGCATTGCACCTGGGCTTCGGCCAGGGTGTTGCCAGCGCTCATGCCGTTGCTGAGGTAGAGGTTTTCGATCAGGTTGGACGGGAAATACACCACCTCACCGTCGGACTGGCGCACAAACGGCAGCGACACGATACCGCGCGCTTCGTTGCCCGAGTTGGTGTCGTACAGGTGCGAACCGCGCAACTCGCCGTCGCGGTTGTAGACCTTGAGGCAGTAGGCATCGAGGATTTCCGCCGGCAGCTCATCCTGAGGGCCAGGCTGGAACCAGCGCTCATCCGGGTAATGCACGAACGGCGCGTTGGCCAGTTCTTCACCCCAGAATTGATCGTTATAGAAGAAGTTGCAGTTGAGCCGCTCGATAAACTCGCCCAACGCCGACGCCAATGCGCCTTCCTTGGTCGCGCCCTTGCCGTTGGTAAAGCACATCGGCGAATGGGCATCGCGGATATGCAGCGACCACACGTTGGGCACGATATTGCGCCACGACGCGATTTCAATCTTCATGCCCAGGCCGGCGAGAATCGCCGACATGTTGGCAATGGTCTGCTCCAGCGGCAGGTCCTTGCCCGCTATATAAGTGCCCGCTTCGGAGGTGGAGTTGGGCATCAACAAGGCCTGGGCATCGGCGTCGAGGTTTTCAACTTCTTCGATGATGAACTCAGGACCGGCCTGCACCACTTTCTTCACGGTGCAACGATCAATGGAACGCAGGATGCCTTGGCGATCTTTCTCGGAGATATCCGCCGGCAACTCGACCTGGATCTTGAAGATCTGGTTATAGCGGTTTTCCGGGTCAACGATGTTGTTCTGCGACAGGCGAATATTGTCGGTGGGAATATCGCGCGTGGAGCAATACAACTTTACGAAGTACGCCGCACACAACGCCGACGAAGCCAGGAAGTAATCGAACGGCCCCGGTGCCGAACCGTCGCCTTTATAGCGGATGGGTTGGTCGGCAATAACCGTGAAGTCGTCGAACTTGGCTTCAAGTCGAAGGTTGTCGAGAAAGTTGACCTTGATTTCCATGCGGGCACACCAGAATAACGGCTAAACAAAAATGGCCGCCATTATGAGGTTTTTCATCGGGAAGTTTCAGGCTTTTGACCAATGGCTGGCGAAATAGCCAATGTAGATTAATCTTTTCCCAGCTGAGGCCGATTGGCTGAGTGCAACCAGGGAGTAGTCGGAATGCGCAACAACCAGCCAGTCACACAGCGCGAGATTTCACTCGCGCCTCAGCAAAAACTTATTTCCGCCACCGACGTTAGAGGTGTGATCACCTACTGCAACGACGCCTTCGTTGAAATCAGCGGTTTTGACAGGGCCGATCTGATCGGCGCACCGCAAAATATCGTGCGTCACCCCGATGTACCACCAGCAGTTTTCGCGCACATGTGGAGCGCGCTCAAGCAGGGCCTGCCGTGGATGGGCATCGTCAAGAACCGTTCCAGGACCGGCGACCACTATTGGGTCAACGCCTACGTCACGCCGATCTTCGACGGCAGCACGGTGGTCGGTTTCGAGTCGGTACGGGTCAAGCCCAGCGCCGATGAGATCCGTCGCGCCCAGGCGCTGTACCGGCGCATCAGCGCCGGCAAACCCGGTGTATCGCGCCAGGACGCGTGGCTGCCAGCAGCGCTGAACTGCGTGCCCTACGTGGCAACCGGCGTGGCCGGGAGCCTGGCGGGCCTGTTCCTCAGTGCGCCTATCGCCGTGGCCGTGGCCGTTGCCGTGGCGATACCGGTCGGCGTGCTGTGCGCGCGTGTGCGCCAGGGCAGCACCTTGCGCTTGTTGCGCGGCGTGGAGCCTTCGACGTCAGACGCGTTGATCGCGCAGATGTACAGCGACGCCCGTGGCCCTCAAGGGCGCCTGGAAACCGCGTTCCTCAGCCAGTCCGCACGCCTGAAAACCTGCCTCACCCGCCTGCAAGACAGCGCCGAACAACTCAGCGCCCTCGCCGGCCAATCCGACCAGTTAGCCAGCGCCAGCGCCCAAGGCCTGGACCGCCAGCGCGTGGAAACCGAACAAGTCTCGGCCGCCGTCAACCAGATGGCCGCCACCACCCAGGAAGTCGCCAGCCACGTGCAGCGCACCGCCGATGCCACCCAGCAAGCCAACGCCCTCACCGGACGCGGCCGCGAGGTGGCACGCGATACCCGCGAAGCCATCGAGCGCCTCTCCGCCGTGGTCGGCGAAACCGGGGTGACCGTCGCCCAACTGGCCCGCGACAGCGACGAAATCGGCAGCGTGGTGGACGTGATCAAAGGCATTGCCGATCAAACCAACCTGCTGGCCCTCAACGCCGCCATCGAGGCCGCCCGCGCCGGCGACATGGGCCGTGGCTTTGCGGTGGTGGCCGACGAAGTGCGCCAACTGGCACAACGCACCTCACAATCCACCACGCAGATCCATGCGCTGATCACGCAATTGCAGGCGTCCTCCAACAACGCCGTACACAGCATGGAAAACGGCCAGCGCCAAGCCCAGGAAGGCGTGGCGTGGGTGCTGGAGGCGGACCAGGCACTGGTCGGCATCAGCGAGGCCGTGTCGCACATCACCGACATGACCACGCAAATCGCCGCTGCCACCGAGGAACAGAGCGCGGTGGCCGAGGAAATCAGCCGCAATATCACCACCATTGCCGGGCTGGCCGACCAGACCTCGATCCAGGCTCATCAGTCCACCGACTTGAGCAAAGAACTGACCAATACCGCCGCCACCCAATACGCGTTGGTCGCACGCTTCAATCGCTGAGCCCTTCCCTTCACGCGCCCTTTTACAGGGCGCCTTTGCATGCGCTAACGTCCACCCTCGCCTCTTGTGGATGCCAACGCCATGTCCATCGCCGATAACCTCCTCGCCTTTACCTTCGCCGCCACGTTGCTGACGCTTACACCCGGCCTCGACACTGCATTGGTGCTGAGGACCGCCACGGTGGAGGGCAAGCGCCAGGCGTTGCAGGCCACCCTCGGGATCAATGCAGGTTGCCTGCTGTGGGGCGCGGCCGTTGCGTTCGGTTTGGGCGCACTGATTGCGGTCTCGGAAGTGGCCTACAACCTGCTCAAATACTGCGGCGCGGCTTACCTGGCCTGGCTGGGGCTGAACATGCTGCTGCGTCCACGGCGCTCGCTGGCGTCAGCCGATGTGGAGGGCAAAGCCGACGGCAACTGGTTTCTCAAAGGCATGCTGGGCAATGTGCTGAACCCCAAGGTGGGGATTTTCTACGTGTCGTTCCTGCCGCAGTTTATTCCCCAAGGGCACTCGCTGATCGCCTGGACCTTTGGCCTGGTGAGCATCCATGTGGTGCTGGGGCTGGCGTGGTCGCTGGTGTTGATTGGCGCCACGCAGCCGTTGTCCGGGTTCTTGCGCCGGGAAAAGGTCATCCAGTGGATGGACCGCACCACCGGGATGATCTTTGTGCTGTTTGCGGCGAAGTTGGCGTTGAGCCGGCGCTAGCGTGTTGAGCTCAGGAAAACACGCGCGCAATCACCAGTAGCAACACCCCGAATGCGCCAGCGCAAACCAGGTTCAGCTTGGCGTTCTGGCGGTCCAGTTTGCTTTCGATCGACTCAAGCAAGGTGTAGATATCGCCGGGATTTGCCGGTGGTGTGCTTTTGGCATCCGTAGCGGTGACGTCGCCGTGAGCCGCCAGGATGCTACCGCCGACACCACCGCACGCGATGGTTATCAGCAGGATCACGGTATCGATGGTATTGGCGGCGGTAAATACATAGAGCGGCACATAGGCCGTGCACGTACCCGGCGCGTGAGTCAGTTCAAGCGCACACTTCCCATACTCCGCGACGCCAAACTTGTAGATCATCGACGTCATCACACCGAGCCCGATCATCAAGATCCCTTTGCGAATGCGCAGGGTCTTCATATTCAGGAGCAGGCCGAACAGCAAGACGGCGACCACACACAAGAAGCCACCCGTAGCCAGCGGCCACTCACTGATGCGTACAGTTTTCGCGTACAAAACAATTGCAACCATCACGCAAAAAAGAACAACCCATTCCCACGGTTCGAACCACTGCTTCATCTTCATGACTGACCTTCACTACGGTGAGCGCGCAGGAGCATCCAGCGCTTCCTTGCTGATTTTTTGGGCGCGCAGTGTACCGACAAACAGTGATACCGGTTGGCCAGTCCGTAAAAAAACCGCTATGGTCGCGCCTTTCGCAACAGGTCTACAGCGAGGGAATGCGATGGGCTTTTTAGATCGGTTGTTCGGTGGCCGCTTCACTATGCCGCCACCCGATGAAACAAACGCCAGCCATGCGGCGATCATGCGCGAGATGCGCTCGCCCGAATCTGTGGCGCAAAAACAGGCACTCAAGGTGTTCACCGAAACCCTTCTGGCGCGTATGCCCGAGGCAGAAAGCGCGAGACTCGTGCGCCGCGTCCTGCGTAAATATGCCGTGGACCAAGCCCCCGCCAGCGCATTGACCGAAGGCCTGCTCGACACCTCCAGAGGCCAGAAGCTCACCGACCTTGCCCTGCTCGGCGTCGACTTTCGTGGCTTCGATGGCTTTGAATACCTGGCGCCCTACCTGGTGGCCGCCAGCGGCGTGCAAACGCCCTACCACTATGAACACACCGGCACCCGGCCAATGCTGGAAGTACTGGAGCGCTTCGATCAATGGCTGGCCGGTTTCGACAAGCGCTACCTGCACCTGGACTCAGGCGATGACGATTACGTCGGGTTTATCGTGGATGCCGACCGCGTTGAACACACCCTCGAATTGGCCCGCCAGGCGGGCCTGAGCGTGACCATCGGTACCGATCATGAGTGAAGCCGTCGCCTCTTCACCGCGCAATTACTTGGTCCGCCACTGGCGCGGCGAGTTCTCGCTGGCCCACTCATTCTGGATCAACGAAGTGTTGCTCAGCCTGGTGTGCCTGCTGGCGACTTCACCGCTGTACTTCATGCTGGTGCGTAACCCGCCAAGCCCCACCGGCTTGCTGATGATGGGCGTGCCGTTCATGGCCGGCGCGCTGGCCGTCACACTCTGGCAAGGGGTGGGCGTCTGGCGTTCAGCCCGGCACCACCGCCAGCGCGGCGGCAAGTCGCGCTGGGTCACCGTGGTGCGCATACTGGTGATCGTCGGCGCGGTGCAAACGGCTTACTCGTTGTTCGATGTGGTGCCCGCGTTCAAGGCGGCGCTGCGCCTGGCCATGGACCCGAATGCGCTGCCCGCCTACCGCATCACTGCGCTCAGCGATAGCGAGCTGGAATTCAACGGCGGCATCGCGCCCGGCAGTTTTTCAGCCTTCGAGCAGGCAGTGGCCGATCACCCCAACGTCACCACGGTGCAACTGGACAGCGTGGGCGGCCTGTTCGGCGAAGCGCGGGCCATCGCGCGACTGATCGAAGACAAGGGCCTGAACACCTATACCAACCGCGAGTGCGTGAGTGCCTGCGCGTTGGTATTCATGTCCGGCAAGCAGCGTTTGCTCGGCGCTGAAGGCAAGCTGGGCTTTCATGCCGCGACGCTGTTCGAATCGGGCGCGGCATCAGCGGCCGTCGTCGAGCAGTACCGTGACGCGCTGCTCAAACACGGTGCGTCCAAACAGTTCGTCGACAAAGTGCTGGCGACCGGCCGTGAAGACATGTGGTTCCCCGACATCACTGAACTCAAGCGCGAACACATCATTACCGCCACAGCAGATGCCCGCGACTTCACCGACGCGCGCCTGGCGAAGCTGCGGGAACCGGGACAACTGGACGCCCACCTGCGCAAGTATTTCCAGCTCAAGACCCTGGCCGAAGACGCGCCTGCGCAGTACGAGGTGGAAAAGGCCAAGGCACAAAAAGCCCTGGACAAGGCCTCAACCTTTACCGCGTTCGATAAGCTTACGCGGGATCACGACACCTGGCTGATCCAGGATGCCTTGCGCAAGGCCCCGGCCCCGCAACTGTTAAGGTTCTGGCAAGCCCAGGCGGCGCTGGTGAACGCCGTGGGGCAAGGCGACGAGAAGATCTGCGCGTTCTACCTCAGCGGCGTCTACCCCGGGGGTTACAGCGCAATGCCAGACACCTTGCTGGCGCTGTTCACGGACACACGGGACAGCCGACGTGAACTGGTCAAGGCGGCCGCCGAGGTCACGGGTGACGTGACCCCGACCGCCCAGGCCCGGGCCGATCTAAACCGTGTGTTCAACCACGCCGAGCCTGGCACCTACGACGCCTATCGAAACCCGACCCAACACGCCCCCGCTGAGGTGTGCAAAGCCCATCAAGAGCTGTACCGCCGTGTGCTCGCGTTGCCGAATCCAACGCGTGTCGCCGAAGCGTTTCGACTAGTGCCGGGCTACACGCGCTGAGTGGGGTCAGATGCCTGCGTCTTGCAGCATCTGGAGCAGCGCTTCTGGCCAAACTGTGTCGGCGGTGGTCTTCAGGTCGCTGACAGACCACCAATGGTGATCGGCCATGACCTGGGTTTCTGACAGGGTCCACTCGGCTTTTGACAGCGCCGTGCTGGGCGCATGCACGACGAAATATTTCTCGATGGCCAGCACTGTTTCGCCACAGGGCAGCATCAAGGCAACGCGCCGGTCGGCCACGCATGCGCCAACGCTATTGCATACAAGGCCAGTCTCTTCGCGCAGTTCGCGTATCGCTGCGGCTTCGAAGCTCTCGCTGTCTTCAACACCGCCGCCGGGTGTGGCCCAGTAGTTTTGCCCGGCCAATGCGCCGTCCTTATGCACAAAGCGAAACAGCAGCACCTCATGGGCGGGGCTGATCACCAGCAGGCGCGAGGCCTTGCGTTCACGCATTGGCCGGCGCCTCCAGCAGTTGCGCCAACGCCTTGCGCAGCGGGCCGTGCAGCGCCTCGACGTAAGGCGGGGCATTTTTCCAGTCGTAAAACCAGGCCGGCATCCGCCGTTTGTCCTCCGGTTCCGAGGCATAACGCGGGAAGATATGGCAATGCAGTTCCGGCTCGGAATTGCCGAGAATCTCGTAGTTCATGCGCACGGCATCGGTGGCTTGCAACACGGCATCGCCGAGACGGGCCATGTCCAGCAAGTAAGTGGCACGGGCCTCAGCATCCAGGTCATTGAGGCTGGCCACCACCGGGTCGGGCAACAGCAGGCAGTACCCCGGCAAAAACTGCACATCGCCCATCACCGCCCAGCCTGAGGCCATGCGGCAGATAACCTTGTCATTGGCCCCGTTGCGAGCCAGTTCTACGCGTTCCGTGATGAGCGCCATGCCATGTCCTTGATCAAGATGAGGTGCAGGCGGCATCTTACCCGGCACGACTGCCCCGAAAACAGGCAAACCCGTGTTACGACAATAAGTGATCAGAGTTGTAGACAAAAAATAGCTAAAGGTTCTCGACCCACAGGCCGACATAGCAGTGATAGCAAATCGCCGCCCTCCATCCAGAAGCGACGATTTGGCCGCCCTCCCCGCTGATGGTCGTCTCGATGAAAATAAAAAATAAGCTGGTCCTTGCTTTCGTTTCCGTCGCTTTTATCCCGGTCAGCCTGGTTGCGGTGATCTCCGTCATGAACACGCGAACCCAGGCGGTCGATCAGTTCATCGATGGCAGCACCCGGGAAATACGCCAGATCGATGGCAACATCCGCCAGTTTTTCGACGGCACGACGCAGAACGTCGATCAATTGTCCGCCGATCCTGTATACACTTCCGTGAACACCCTCAAGGACTACCAACCCGCCAACGCCGCCAGCCAACCGATGCCGGCCGAGGCGCAACAGGTAATCGAGCACTTTGCGCGCTACGGTGCGACCCACCCCGCCGCTGCGATCCTGTCCATCGGCCTGGAAGATGGCACTTACGCCAAATGGCCCGACGACCCGCAACTGGCCAAATATGACCCGCGCACGCGCCCTTGGTACAAGGCGGCCATGGCCAGCCCCGGCAAGACCGTACGCACCCCGGCGTATTACTACGACAAAGACGATGTGGCGCTGGTGGGCACCGCGCGCGCGTTGCTGGATAACACCGGCAAGCCCAAGGGCGTATTTGTGGTCAGCGTCTCGCTGAAGAACCTCACCGAGCTGGTCAAGAGCATCAAGCTCGGCGAAAGCGGCTACGTGATGCTGATCGAAGACGGCGTGGTGCTGGTGGACCCGCGCGACAACGCGCACAACTTCAAGCCCCTCAAAGACCTTGGCGAGCCCTACGCTCAGTTGGCCAATACCGCCCAGGGTTCCACCGAGGTGGTGATCAATGGCGTGCGCTACATGGCCAATATCTGGACCTCGCCTGGCCTTGGCTGGCGGTATGTCGGCCTGATCGAATACAACGAAGTGATGGCCCAGGCCACGCGCATGACCTACCTCACCAGCGCGATCGTCGCGGTGCTGGTGCTGATCTTCGGGCTGGTGGCGGCGGCGTTCTCCAAGGTCATCGTCAAACCCATCGGCCAGGTCAGCACCGGCTTGCAGTCCATCGCCCAGGGCGAAGGCGATTTGCGCCATGAGCTGCACGTGCAGGGCAAGGACGAAACCGCCGAACTGGCCGGCTGGTTCAACAAGTTCCTCGCGGCGATCCGTCAGTTGATCCAGCACATCGGCGCCGCATCGGCCAATTTGCAGGATGCTTCACGGGTCAACAGCGAAGTGGCGAACAACATGAATGACGCTGCAGGGCGCCAGCGCGAAGCGGTGGAATTGGTCTCCACGGCGTTCAACGAGATGGTCGCCACCGCCAACGAAGTCGCCCGTTCGTGCAGCGGCGCCGCCGAGTCGGCGGAGAACGGCCACCGGCGCGTCGCCGAAGGCAAGCAGCAGATCGAAGTGACCACCGATAACGTCAACCGCCTGGGCCGCCGCCTGACCGAATCGTCCCAGGCCATGGTCGAGCTGGAAGCCGGCAGCCGCAGCATCAACCAGATTCTCGGCACCATCCGCGCGATTGCCGAGCAGACCAACCTGCTGGCCCTCAACGCCGCCATCGAAGCCGCCCGGGCCGGCGATCAAGGCCGTGGGTTTGCCGTGGTGGCCGACGAAGTACGGGCCTTGGCCAAGCGCACCTCGGACTCCACCGGCGAGATCGAAAACCTGCTCGGCACCCTGGAAACCAAGACCCAGGAAGTCACCCAGAAAATGGGCAGTTGCCTGGACCTGTCACGGGCTAGCGTGTCGTCCATCGAAAGCGCGCGGGACAGCTTCGAGGGCATCCAATTGTCGGTCAACGAAATCCGCGACCAGAACCTGCAAATCTCCGCCGCCGCCGAGGAACAACACAGCGTGGCCGAAGAGATCAACCGGCATATCCAGCAGATCTACGACGAAGCACTACTGGTGGAAAGCCTGGCGAACTCGGCGCAGGACGACTCGGGGCGGTTGTCGAACCTGTCGGATGAGTTGAATGGGTTGGTGGGGCGGTTCAAGTCCTAAGCCTTGCGCCGATCCAACCTGCAAACCCAATCCCCTCTGGGAGCTGTCGAGCTTTAGCGAGGCTGCGATGGCGGTGGGTCAGGCAACAGAGGTTTCGCCTGTGCCGCCGCTATCGCATGCAAGCCAGCTCCCACATTTTGAACGGTGTACGCCTGCACCAGCCTGCAAACCCGATCCCCTGTGGGAGCTGTCGAGCTTTAGCGAGGCTGCGAAAGCGGTCGGTCAGGCAATAGAGGTTTCGCCTGTGCCGGCGCTATCGCAGGCAAGCCAGCTCCCACATTTGACGAGGTTCACCATTCAAAAACTTGGAACCGTCGCCTGGCACAGCGCAATCACATCGTCAGGCGATGCACCTCAATCACCAACCCCCTCCTCCTCACTCGGCACACAGAAGTGCCGGGTAATCAGGTCGAACTCAGCATCAGTCGCCGCGAAATCATGCTCGCCCCGGGCATTCCTGGCATGCAGCCGGGCGCGGCATGAGGCGTCGTCCAGTTCCAGGTAATGCAGGCAGTGCGGCACCTGGGCCGTCTGCGCCAGGTCGCGCAGCCATTCGCGGTTGGCCAGGGTGTTGGCTGGAAAATCCAGCACCACGTTGACCCCCGATTGCAGCAGGCGGATCACCAGCGGCCCGAGCACGCCGCGGATACGTTGGGCGCTGCGCAGGTAGTCCGCGATAGAGAGGATTTCCCCCGGATAGAGCTGTGCCAACCAGTGGTCTTCGCTGAGCACGATGGCGGCGTGTTCGGCAGCGAGGCGGTTGGCGAGCGTGGATTTACCGGAGGCGATCTTGCCGCAGAGCAGATGCAGGGTAGGCATGGGGACGTTTCCTTGTGTCGGTCACAGAGCATGCCCGGCGGCGCGTGGCCGGGCAACACTCTTCAATCCCTGGACTATGCTCAAGCAGCCGTTGGGAGCGCAGCGCGTCCGAAGGCACTGAGAGCGGTGGCGCCAACCGCCATCCATGGCCTTTTGGATAGGAAGTCCTATGACCAGACAGACAAGCGTATTGGGCCTAGTCGCCCTGCTCCCCCTGGCCTTGGCCCACGCCGACGATGGCGGCATCAGCTTCTGGCTGCCCGGCCAGTTCGGCGCCCTCGCCGCCGCCCCGGTCACGCCTGGCTGGAGCCTGCCGCTGATCTACTACCACGTCAAAGCCAGCGACAACAAAAACAAGGCCTTCCCACGCGGCGGGCGTACCGTGGTCGGGTTGGATGCGGAGGCCGACCTGCTCTTTGCCAGCCCTACCTATACCTTTGAAACGCCCGTATTGGGCGGTGCCCAGGCGGCGATTTCGGCGGTGGGTGCGGTGGCGCGATCCGAAGCCAGTATCGATGCGACGGTCACCGGCCCGCGCGGCCGTTCGTTTTCCGGCGGGACCCATGACAGCCTCAAGGGCGGCAGCGATTTGTACCTGCTCGGCACCTTGAAATGGAACCACGGCGTGCACAACTTCATGGCCTACACCATGGGCAACCTGCCCATCGGCGCCTATGACCCCAACCGCCTGGTGAATATCGGCCTCGGCCACGCCGCGCTGGATGCCGGCGGCGGCTACACCTACTTCGACAAGACCAACGAGTTCTCCGCCGTGGCCGGCATGACCTACAACTGGGAAAACCGCGACACCCGCTACCAGAACGGCATCGACGCCCACCTCGACCTGAGCGCCTCGCACTTCCTCAGCTCGCAAACCCTGGTCGGCCTGGTCGGTTACTACTTCGAACAAGTCACCGGCGACAGTGGCAGCGGCGCGACGTTGGGGGATTTCAAGTCACGGGTCGCCGGGATTGGCCCGCAGGCCGGGCATTTCTTCAAGGTGAGCGATGAGTTGTGGTATGCCAATATCAAGGGCTATTACGAGTTCGATGCCAAGAACCGCCCCGATGGCTGGAACATGTGGGTGTCGCTGGTCATCCCCCTGAATGGCAAGAAATGATCGCCCTCACGCCTGGCGCCGCTGCCAATGCTCATAGAACGCCAGGGACGCGACGTTCTTGTCCTTGGCCTCCAGCATGATGTCGAAACGGTCGAGAAACTGCAGCGCGTAGTCATTGGTCCAGCGGTTCCACATCTGCGCGCTATGGCCGTACAAATCGCGTTTGGACACCACTTGCATCAGCGCATCCATTTCCAGCTTGTGGTCCGCGTCAAAGCCCAATTCCTGCAAGTTCTCCTGCGGCTGGGAGTAATGCATGGTCGGGCGCACACCGCGCCAGCTGTCGATGACCCGCGCGACCCGTTCCGAGTGGGGGTCGATGTAGTCGTTTTCGTTGATCCAGCAGTGGTGGATATCCAGCACCACAGGCGCCAGGTCGGCCACTTGCAGGCAGTGGTCGAGGCCGTAGGTCTTTTCGTCATTCTCGAAGGTGATGCAGTTGCGCGCCACTTGCGACAGGCGCCCCCACACCGCACGCGTGCCCTCGACGCCCAGGCGGCCGGCGATGTGCACGTTGCATTTGAGGTCCTGGAACTGCTGGCCGTAACCCATCATGCGGATCATGTCGGCGTGGTATTCGAATTCGGCCAGGCTGTTTTCCACCACACCGGGGTTTTCCGAGCCGAGCACGCAATATTGGCCGGGGTGAAACGACAGGCGGATATCCGACGCCCGCGCCAGTTCGCCGATGGCGGCAAAGCCCTCGATCAACTGCTGTTCGATGGCCGGGTCCTTGTACACTGCGGCGACTTTCGGGTGGCTGTAGAACGGCAACAAATCACTGCTCAGGCGCAGCATGCGCAAGGTCGGCGGCAAGCCGGCGACGTAGCGCAGCAGGTGCAATTGCGCGGCAAGGTTATGGGTGACCACTTCCACCAGCTTGGCGCGCGCCACTTGGGGCGTGACTCCCTCCATCCAGCGCAGGGTGGTGGTGCGCGGGTTGTACGGGCCTTCGATCAATTTCAGCGCACTGGCCGAGAGCAGGCGTTCGGGATGCTTGTATTGGCATGCAAAGCCGATGCGTGGATGAGTCATGGGAGTGCCTGGCGGGGATAAGGACGAGATGATACGGGGTTAGGTGCGACTCGACCCAGGAGGTTCAGTGGATGTGTGCATTGACATACTTGCCCAAGGCAACAATATAATTGCTCAAGGCAACCATATGGACTCCATCATGTCTTCCACCTCCCTTGTCGAACGCGCCGGCATCATCCGCGGTTTCAACCGTTTCTACACGCACCAGATCGGTGTGTTGCAGGAACACCTGCTGCAAAGCGCCTTCTCGCTCACCGAAATCCGCGTCATGTACGAGCTGTCTTCCCGTGGCGACCTGACCAGCACTGACTTGTGCCAGATGCTCAGCCTCGATGCGGGCTACCTGAGCCGGCTGATCAGCGGGCTCGAAAAGCAAGGCCTGATCCAGAAAGTCCGCTCCGTCACCGACGCCCGCGCCGTGCAACTGCACCTCAGCGACCTCGGCCGCTCGGTGTTGGCGCCCCTGGAGCAAAAGACCCAGGATGAAGTGATCGCCTTGCTGCAGGCCCTGCCCGAACCGCAACAGCAGCAACTGACCGCCGCCATGCAGCGCATCCAGACCCTGCTGCAAGGCACGGCGCCGAGCTTCCTGCTACGCGATCCGCAGCCTGGCGACATGGGCCTGGTGGTACAGCGACAGTCGGCCCTGTATGCGCGTGAGTACCACTGGAACTGGGAGTTCGAAGCGTTGGTCGCGGAGATCGTCGCCAAGTATTTGCGCGAATTTGATCCCAGTTGCGAGCGCTGCTGGATCGCAGAAAAGGACGGTGAGGTGGTGGGTTCGGTGTTCGTGGTGCGCCATGACGACAGTACCGCCAAGCTGCGTATGCTCTACGTCGACGCCAGCGCGCGTGGCATGGGCATCGGCCAGCGCCTGGTGGATGAGTGCCTGCGGTTCGCCCGGCATGCCGGCTATAAACGCATGGTGTTGTGGACGATGAGCGCGCTGGTGAATGCACGCAAGTTGTACCAGAAGGCGGGGTTTGAATTGATTGAAGAGGAGCCCACCCAAAGCTTTGGCAAGGAATTGGTCAGCCAGACCTGGGCGCGGGACCTGTGAGGCATTCCCGCGCTGCAGCCAGCGCGGGAAGTGACGGGTTAAAGGTCAGTGATTTCCTTGTGGCGCGGCACCAGCGTCTTCATCACGCTCCAGGCCACCAGGTACGCCAGCGCACAGATCGCGAACATGATCATGTAGCCGGTGTGGATGTCGTTGATCGACTTGTAGTAGTCGAAGACCCAACCGCCGATCTTGGTCATCACCACGCCGCCGAGGCCGCCGGCCATGCCGCCAATACCAACCACCGAGGCCACGGTTTTCTGCGGGAACATGTCGGACACGGTGGTGAAGATATTGCACGACCACGCCTGGTGCGCTGATGCGCCCACACCGATCAGCAACACCGGCACCCAGAAGCTGATATAGCCGAACGGCTGCGCCAACAACACCACCAGCGGGAACAGGGCGATGATCAACATCGCTTTCATGCGCCCGTCATACGGCGCGTCGCCCCGGGCCATGAAGTAGCTGGGGAACCAGCCGCCACCGATGCTGCCGACCATGGTCATGCTGTACAACACCGCCAGCGGCATCACGATATCGGCGCCTTTCATGCCGTATTGCGCCGACAGGTACGTAGGCAGCCAGAACAGAAAGAACCACCACACGCCGTCGGTCATGAACTTGCCGAAGGCAAATGCCCACGTCTGACGGTAGGTCAGCAGCTTGAACCACGAGACTTTTTTCCCCGCCGCACCGGTAGGCGCCGGGGTGAACGGCTGTACGGTCTCGTCACTGCGAATGTAGGCCAGTTCCGCCGCGGACAGGCGCTTTTGCTGCTCGGGTTTCTCGTAGAGCGCGATCCACACCGCCACCCACACAAAACCCAGCGCACCAATCACGATAAACGCCGCTTCCCAGCCCCAGAGGCCCGCGATCAACGGCACGCAAATCGGCGCCAGGATCGCACCGACGTTGGCCCCGGAGTTGAAAATGCCGGTGGCGAATGAGCGTTCTTTCTTGGGGAAATACTCCGCCGTGGCCTTGATCGCAATCGGAAAGTTACCCGCCTCGCCAATCGCCAATACCGCACGGGACAGCATGAAACCGGCAATCGACACCGGAATCACCGCCAAGCCAATCGCCCCGCTGACGGCGGCAATGCCCTCGCCCATCGGCACCGAGAACGCATGCATGATGGCGCCCGTGGACCAGATGCCAATCGCCACCACATAGGCGGTCTTGGTGCCGATCTTATCGACCAGGCGCCCGGCAAACAGCATGGAGATGGCGTAGACAAACTGGAACACCGCCGCGATGTTGGCGTAGTCGGTATTGCTCCAGCCAAATTGCGTGGACAACTGTGGCGCCAGGAGGCTGAGCACCTGACGGTCGAGGTAGTTGACGGTGGTGGCAAAGAACAGCATCGCGCAGATGGTCCAGCGATAGTTGCCTACCGCTTGGCCAACGCGCTGGGCGTTGATGGGCTCGTTCAAGTTCATGGCATCACTTTTTTATTTTTGTTAGATAGGACATACGTTACGTCATATGTCGTCGTACAACTGTGACTTTTATAGCGGGAGCCCTACACGCTGTCAATGTGAAAGATTGCGGTTTATTGAGGTATGTGACGCACAAGGCAAAAGCAGTTGTAGGATGACAATGCCCATTCACCCGACATCGCTCAACTGTGGGAGCTGGCTTGCCTGCGATAGCGGTGGGTCAGCCTCAGATTTTTCACTGACAGACCGCCATCGCAGGCAAGCCAGCTCCCACCTTGTTTTTGCGCAAGACAATAAAAAATGCGCCATCCGGTGAATTATTTCGTGTCCGCTTGTATCTGACCTTTCAGAGCGGTGCCATCGCGGCGATGGCACCTCCCCTGTTCAGATTTAGAGTGGTCCCCATGAAAGCTCGCAAGAAACGCGTCAACCCCATCGGATTGAAAGACATCACCATTGTCGATGACACCAAGATGCGCAAGGCGATCACTGCCGCTGCATTGGGCAATGCCATGGAATGGTTCGACTTTGGCGTCTACGGGTTCGTCGCCTACGTGCTCGGCAAGGTGTTTTTCCCCGACGCCTCCCCCAGCGTGCAGATGATTGCCGCGCTGGGCACCTTCTCCGTGCCATTCCTGATCCGCCCGCTGGGCGGCCTGTTCTTTGGTGCACTCGGCGATAAATACGGGCGACAGAAAGTCCTCGCCGCCACCATCGTGATCATGTCCCTGAGCACCTTTGCCATCGGCCTGATCCCCGGTTACGCCACGATTGGCATCTGGGCGCCGATCCTGCTGTTGCTGTGCAAAATGGCCCAGGGTTTCTCGGTGGGTGGCGAGTACACCGGCGCGTCGATCTTTGTGGCCGAATACGCCCCCGACCGTAAACGCGGGTTCCTTGGCAGTTGGCTCGACTTCGGCTCCATCGCCGGTTTCGTCCTTGGCGCGGGCGTGGTGGTGTTGATCTCCAGCGTGCTGGGTGAAGAACAATTTGAAACATGGGGCTGGCGCCTGCCGTTCTTCCTCGCCCTGCCCCTGGGCATCATCGGCCTGTACCTGCGTCACGCCCTGGAAGAAACCCCGGCGTTCCAGCAGCACATGGACAAGCTCGAACAAGGCGACCGCGAAGGCCTGAGCCACGGGCCCAAAGTCTCCTTCAAGGAAGTCGCGACCAAACACTGGCGCAGCCTGTTGACCTGCATCGGCATCGTCGCCGCGACCAACGTGACGTACTACATGCTGCTCACCTACATGCCGAGCTACCTGTCCCATAACCTGCATTACAAAGAAAACAGCGGCGTGCTGATCATCATCGCCATCATGGTCGGCATGCTGTTCGTACAACCGTTCATTGGTTTTGTCAGCGACAAGATCGGCCGCAAGCCCTTCATCATCGCCGGCAGCATTGGCTTGTTGGTGCTGTCGATCCCGGCCTTCATGCTGATCACCAGCGGCAAGATCGGCCTGATCTTCGCCGGGCTGCTGATCCTCGCCATCGTGCTGAACTTCTTTATCGGCGTGATGGCCTCGACCCTGCCGGCGATGTTCCCCACCCACCTGCGTTACAGCGCGCTGGCCAGTGCCTTCAACGTTTCGGTGTTGATCGCCGGCCTGACCCCGACGGCCGTGGCCTGGCTGGTGGAAAGCACCAACGACCTGTACATGCCCGCCTACTACCTGATGGTGTTTGCCGTGGTTGGCCTGATCACCGGCCTGACCATGAAGGAAACCGCCAACAAACCCCTGCGCGGTGCAGCGCCGGCGGCATCGGACATGGCCGAAGCCAAGGAGTTGTTGCAGGAGCATCACGACAATATCGAGCAGAAGATCGAAGACATCGATGCCGAGATTGCCGAGCTGGAAGCCAAGCGCGAGAACCTGGTGCAGCAACATCCGCGGATCAACTGAGCGGATCGGCAAAAAGGGTAAACACCCCACCTGTGGCGAGGGAGCTTGCTCCCGCTGGGCGGCGTAGCGGCCCCAAGATTTTGGGAGCGCTACGCACTCCAGCGGGAGCAAGCTCCCTCGCCACAGGTACATCATTCCTTCTGAATGTTTAAGTTTGCCCTACCTGAAAAACTGACTCGGCGTCTTGCCAAACTGTTTCTTGAACATGCTGGTAAAGGCGCTGGGGCTTTCATAGCCCAGCTCCAGGGCCACGTCGATAATCTTCTCCCCCACCGCAATGCGCTCCAGCGCCAGCAACAAGCGCGCCTGCTGGCGCCATTGGCCGAAGGTTAGTGCGGTTTCCTTGCGGAACAGGCGCTGGATGGTCTTCTGGTCCAGGCCCAGGCGTTCGCTCCAGTCGGCTACGGTGGAGGCGTCGCCCGGATCGTCCTGCAACGCCGCGCAGATCCGCTGGATGCGCGGATCGCCAGGCTGTGGCAGGGACAGCGGCAAGGCCGGCAGCAACGCCAGCTCATCGAGGATCAGGTGCATAATCCGCGCATCCCGCGAGTCTTCGGCATACGGCGGTTTCAGGCTCACCGAGGCCTTGATCAGCTCGCTCAACAACGGCGAGATACTCACCGCCTTGGTTTCACTCGGCAGGTTGGGGAACGCCTCAGGGCGCACAAACACACTGCGCATTTTCAGCGCCCCTACGCACCGCAGCGAGTGAACCTGCCCGCACGGCATCCAGAACCCACGGTTGGACGGCACCGTCCATTGGCTTTGTGCCGAGTGCACCACCATCACGCCTTCGATGGCGTAGAGTAATTGGTGCTTCTCGTGACTGTGCTCGGGGATCACCCAGTTCTCGGGGTAATCGGTGGCCGAACTGATCACCGTCCAGTCGCCTTCGTCGATTTCCTGTAGAAATTTATCCAGTGATTTGATCATTTCGCCCTTTTTGCGATGATTGCTGCCCGAATTTCGCGAGACAGGCATTTTCGGCAAATCTAGCATGGGCACCGAATCATTTTGAAATAGATGGTGAGCTCAAGTACTCGCCACCCTGTATGGAATGCCTGCATGTCGACCCTGACCGCGTCACCCGCTGCTGCCACCGCCACGCCCCAAGCCAGCCCTTTGGTCATGCGCATTCTCGGCGCCTGTGCCCTGGCGCATTTGATCAATGACCTGATCCAGGCCGTGCTGCCGTCGATCTACCCGATGCTCAAGGCCAACTACGGCCTGAGCTTTGCCCAGGTCGGCCTGATTACCCTGACCTTCCAGCTGACCGCCTCCCTGCTGCAACCGTGGATCGGCTACCACACCGACCGCCATCCCAAACCATGGCTGCTGCCCGCCGGCATGGTCTGCACCTTGATCGGCATCCTGATGCTGGCGTTTGTCGGCAGCTTCCCGGCGATCCTGCTCGCCGCAGGCATGGTGGGCGTGGGTTCCTCGACCTTCCACCCGGAAACCTCGCGCGTCGCGCGCCTGGCGTCCGGCGGTCGCTTTGGCCTGGCGCAATCGACGTTCCAGGTCGGCGGCAATACCGGCAGCGCCCTCGGCCCATTGCTCGCAGCGGCGATCATCATTCCCTACGGCCAGGGCCATGTCGCCTGGTTCGGCCTGTTTGCGGTGTTTGCCATCCTGGTGCTCTACGGTTTGAGCCGCTGGTATCGCAACCACCTCAGCCTGTTCAAGCTCAAGCAAGGCGGTAAAGCCACCCATGGCTTGTCCAAGGGCCGCGTGACCTTTGCCTTGGTGGTGCTGGCCGTGCTGGTATTTTCCAAGTACTTCTACATGTCCAGCCTCACCAGCTACTTCACCTTCTACCTGATCGAGAAGTTCCACCTGTCGGTCGCCAGTTCGCAGATGTACCTGTTCCTGTTCCTCGGTGCAGTCGCCGTGGGCACCTTTGCCGGCGGGCCGATTGGCGACAAGATCGGCCGCAAGAAAGTCATCTGGTTCTCGATCCTCGGGGCCGCGCCGTTCACCCTCGCCCTGCCCTACGTCGATCTGTTCTGGACCGCCGTGCTCAGCGTGGTGATCGGTTTTATCCTCGCCTCGGCCTTCTCCGCCATCGTGGTGTTCGCCCAGGAGCTGGTGCCCGGCAACGTCGGCATGATCGCCGGGATCTTCTTCGGCCTGATGTTCGGCTTCAGTGGGATTGGCGCCGCGCTGCTCGGTTTGCTCGCGGATAACCATGGCATCGAGTACGTCTACAAGCTGTGTTCGTTCCTGCCGCTAGTGGGCATTCTGACGATATTGCTGCCCTCTACCAAAGGCGTCTGAACCACCGATCATCGGCATGGCTGAATGCCATGACGATGAGTGTTCTGAAAACCTGCGTGTGCGCTTACAATCCCGGTTTAAACGCACACCAGGCAGACCCGGCTAGACATGACGCTCGACCCTCCTACGATTTTGGCCCTCACCGTGGCCCTGGCCGCTGCGGCCGCCCTGTACCTGGCCGTTGAATGGCGCAGCGTGCGCGAACCGTCGCTGCTGTGCTGGAGCGCCGGTTTCGCGACCATCAGCGTCGGCTCCACCCTCGCCTTGCTGCGCAGCAGCGGCTTCCTGATGATCGGCATCTGGTTCGCCAATGGCTTGCTGGTGATCGCCCACTTCCTGTTTTTGCTCGGCGTGGCGCGGTTTACCCAGGCACGGCTGTCGCGGTGGTGGCTGCTGATGCCCGTCGTGTGGCTGGGCATGCTGCTGTTGCCGGCCGACTTGCCGTGGTCCAAAGCCATGCTGGCGGTGCAATCGTTGCTGGTAGCGGCGCCGACTTTGTGTGCCAGCAGCCTGCTGCGCCCACACGGCAAGTCATTGAGCATCGGCGCGGTGCAACTGCGCTATGTGCTGCTGATCCACGGCTCGTTCTATGTGGCCAAGGCGCTGTCGGTGTTGATCCCCGGTACCTTGATCGACCTGGCGGCGTTCAAGGGCGAGATCATCCAGGTGTCGTTGGTGGAAGGCGCGATGGCGATCATGCTGATCGCGTTGTCGATGACCGGCTCGGAACGTTATCGCCGCGAACAGCAGATCGCCCGCCTCGCCGCCCGCGACCCGCTGACCGCCCTCTACAACCGCCGCGCCCTGGACCTGCGCGCGCCGCGCTTGCTGGCCCAGGTGTCCCCGGCCCGTCCGGGCGCACTGCTGTTGATCGACATCGACAACTTCAAGCCGGTCAACGACCTTTACGGCCACATCGCCGGCGACCGTCTGCTGATTGCCTTGAGCGAGATGATCCGCGCAGTGGTGCCCCGTGGCGCATTGGTCGCGCGCTTGGGTGGCGATGAGTTTGTGATCCTGCTGCATCCAGCCTCCACCGAACAAATCGTCGACCTCGGCAGCCGCCTGCGCGGGCAATTTTTTCAATTCACCTCGCAAACCTTTGCGACCCCGACAGCGGTGACCTTGAGCATCGGCGCCAACCTGTTCGACCAGCCGCCGGCGAGCCTGACGGAGTTGATCGAACACGGGGACACCGCGCTCTATGAAACCAAGCGCGGTGGGCGTGACAGCATTCGGTTGGTGGATCGCACCGGAGCGAGTTCGTTTGGCTAATCGTCGCTGAGGGTGATTTTCACCGTGCAGCGACCCCACCTGCACCATCCCTACCTATCCAGCTGACTTTTCCTAAGTGAAGGCCGGAAGCGTCCGACTGTACTTCGAATATCCAAATTATCAGGGTAACTGCGCAATAAACGCACGTTTACTGACTGCATAAAAAGGACATTTTGAATGAGTGACGGACACTTCATTGGCTTGGGTGATAAAACTACCTGCGGCGGGAAAGTCCTGGATGGCGACCCCAGCATAAACATCTATGGCCTCCTCCACGCCTGTGAGGGAGACCGCGTGACCTGTGGAAAGCACCCGGGCATATATAAAATACTCGGCGGTATTTCACACATGAACAGCCATGGCAGGCTGATGGCCGGCACGCTGGACAGCTTCAGCAGTTGCCCCTGCCGCGCCAGATTCATTCCCTCGGTCTACACCGCCATCTATCGCAACGAAAGCTACGAACCACCAGCCACGAGACGGGCCGCTGAACCGGCGCCAGTGGGTCAAGCCCACAGTTCGGCAGGCCCGAATCAGCCGACGTACAGTCCTTTGCGTAATTGGACGCCCTCTGCGCTTAACAGCCCACAAGGTGAAGAACCCGGCTTCTATATCGTCCCCCAAAGCACGACCCGCGAAGCGCTGGAGGCCACGTTATTTCCAACGCCAGACCCAGCGATAATGGCCAAGTTCCGAACGCTCAATCCTCGAACAGACAACGTTAAAGCCGGCTCATTGATCGTGCTTGGCGACCCAAACAATTTTCAATGCAGCAAAGAAGAAAACCAGTTACTGGCAGCCGCAGCACTCACCCATGACGCTATAAACCCTCTGAGTACAGCCGATGCGGACTTCATGATGCGCCATCGCGAGCAGATCCAAAGCTTCCTGGCCCACAGTTCAACCGCTATCGGAGCGGGTGAATCCATGCTCGCGAGGAATCTGGATAGCTTGAAAACAATCTTGCAAGAGATCGAAGCCCTGCACCAAAAAGCGTTTCTCAAGGATGGGCACTTACGATCACCCGAATTCTTCGCCGAACGTAAAAACCTGCTGGCCCGGCTTGATACTCACCTCACTTCCCTGACCCGCAGAAGCGCTGGTATCCCCGACCATCCCAACCTGAAAATCGCGCTGGGGATATCAAGCCGTAGCCTTGTTCATCGGTGGACACAGGCCGGGGCACCGGGCCAGATACCTGGTTACGCGACCCACATCCAACAGTTGGCGAAAGCTTCGACGGTGATCAAACATGGAGGCTGGGTCGGTACAGCGATTGGGGGTGGGGCTTCTTATATGAAGGTGAAAAACGTGTGTTCTGCGGGTAACCAAGAAGCCTGCGAGAAGATCAAGTTTACGGAAACGGGTAGCTTTGTTGGCAGCGTTGGTGGGGGCGCAATCGTAGGGGCGATTTTATCGGGTTCGTCCGTCACCGCAATATGTATTGCCCTTGGTGTGCCGACAGCAGGTGTTGCGAGCTTGGCATGTGCTGTCGTCGTTGTTGGTGCAGCCTCCGTCACCGCTGGAGTTGTAGGCGGGGCAGCGGGTGAACAGGTAGGGGAAAAGATTTATGAGGCCGTTAAATGAGCCTGAGCATAGGCGACAAGGTGTTTTTGGTTATTGCCTTGACAGACTTTGCCGGCATTTTTCTATGGATTGGTATTTGTCTGCACCTTGCCTATACAAAATTGGACCTCATCCTAGAACACCTGAAAAACAGTTCGGCAATCACAGTCAGGGCGCCGTTGCGGCATGGGGGGCCATGGGGGAAATTGCTGTTGATCGGTGGCATCTCTGGAGTCGTCACGTTTCCAAGGATCCACATCAAAAGAGGTACGCTGAGCACCGCAGATCTCGCAGGTTTTCCAGTCGCGCTCAAACTTAAATTCGTGCGTCTGCAATGGAGCGCGTTCGGGCTCATAGCGGTCATGATGACCACTGGCATAGCCATTAAGCTCGGATTGATTTAACCGCGATTCGTCGCATCAGGGGAAATGGGGGCCGTCCCCATTTCCCAACCACACCTACCACTAAAAATCGTAACTCACCGCCACACTCCGCCCACTCTTCACCGACTCCAGCGCACAATCCGCCAGGTGCAACGCATACAAACCGTCGCGCATGGTGGTGGGCAGCGGCTGGCCGCTGTTCAGCGCATCAATGAACTGCGTCAGCTCATTACGATAGGCATCCGCATACCGCTCCAGGAAGAAATGCTGCAACGGCTCCATCGCCTCGGTGTGCTCCGCGCTCCAGTGGCGCAAGGTGCTGGGCCGATGGTTGTCGGTGAGCAACACGCCGCTGGCGCCGGACACTTCGACGCGTTGGTCATAGCCATACACCGCCTGGCGGCAGCAGTTGATATGGCATTGCTTGCCCGAGGCGGTGCGCAGCAAGACCATCACGCTGTCGTAATCGTCGATCTCGGCCAGGCTGGGGTCCACCAGCCGGCTGGCGATGGCGCTGACTTCCACCGGTTCTTCGCCAAGCAGATGGCGCGCGGTGTCGAAGTCGTGGATGGTCATGTCGCGCAGGATGCCGCCGGAGTGGGCCAGGTAGTCACGCGGGGCCAGGCCGGGGTCGCGGCTGGTGATGATCACTTGGCGCACGGCGCCAATCTGCCCGGCATCCAGGGCTTGGCGCAGGCGCAGCATGTCGGGGTCGAAACGCCGGTTGAAGCCGAGCATCACCTGGCCGCCCTGGCGCTCCACGGCCTTTGCTGCGCTGCGCGCCTTGGCGATATCAAGGTCGATGGGTTTTTCGCAGAGTACCGCCTTGCCCGCAGCCACCGCTGCCAGCAGCAGGTCGATATGGGTGTCGGTGGGTGTGCCGATGACGACGGCGTCGATGTCTTCACGGCTGAGCACGGCGGCGCAATCGTAAGCCGCCTCGCAGCCCAATTGCGTGCTTAGTGCATCGACTCCCTCGCGCCAGGGATCGGCCACCAGCACCAGCGTGGCATCTGGGTGGGCGGCGACGTTGGCGGCATGGATCTTGGCGATGCGCCCGGCACCTAGAACGGCGATTCGTAGCATGGTGAACACTCCTGGTTTTGTTGTTGGGGAGAGATTCAGTCCGGCAGGTTGAACGGCGTGACGATCTGCACCTGTGACGGCGCAATCGGCCCGGCCTTCCACAGCCGATGAAATTGCAGGATGTGCAGGAACACGCTGCGCGCGTCGATCTGCAGGTTGTGGTCGATGATTGCGGCGACTTTTTCTTCACGCAGCAGCTGGCGGTTTTCTTCGTCGAGGTCGTGGCCGACAAACACGTCCAGCGGGCGTTCGAGGGCGGCGAAGGCATCGACAATCGCGCGGTTGCCGCCGCCGACGCTGTACACCGCCTTCAACTCGGGATGGTGTTTCAGCGCCTGGGTCACACGCTCAAAAGTGCGGTCGTAAACGCCGTAACCGCCGCTGATGTCCAGCACCCGCAGGTGCGCGGCGCGCCCGCGCAACCAGGCGCGAAAGCCCATCTCGCGTTCTTCTTCGCCACGGAACAACTCGCTGCCGATCACCACGGCGACGTCCTGGGCAACCGTCGGCAACCAGCGCGACATCAGGTACGCGGCGGTCTGCCCAGCCGTGCGGTTGTCCATGCCGACGTAGCCGATGCGCTCGCTTTGCGGCAGGTCCGTGACCAGGGTGACCACCGGAATGCCCGCCGCGATCAGTTGCTTGACCGCCTGGTTCACCGCCGGTTCATCGGCAGCCTTGAGCACCACGCCCTGGCTGCCGGTGTCGAGGCAGCGCAACAGTTGGTCGTGCATGGCCTGGGGTTCGATCTCTTCGAACAGGTGAAAGCGCGGGGCAATCCGAAACGGCGCCAGGCTGGCCAGTTGCGCGACGATGGCCGCCTGCACCGCGGCGCTGAAGCGCTTGGGCGTGTGCATGATCACGTCCACATGAAAGGTGCGGCCAACCGCCAGGCCGTTTTTCTCCTGGGACTCCAGCTCATCCAACGCCTGCTCGATGCGCCGCCGGGTCTGCGCATGCACGCTGCCGCGCTGGTGCAGCACACGATCGACCGTGGCTTTGCTCACGCCCGCCTGGGTCGCGAGTTGCTTGATGGAGAAGTGTTTTGCGCGTTCGAGCATGCGGTTCGCCTGAGGTGTTTTTGAGGTCTTATTTGGGCGTTACTGAGGTTTCGCAATGCTAGTCTCAGTTTTGCCCGGCGTCGAGCCAGGTGATGCACAACAACAAAAATTCAGGAGAACTGCATGCCTAACACCGATCTCGCCACCTCGTTCAGCGGCCAATACTTTGTCGTCACCGGCAGCACCCAGGGCCTCGGCGCCGCTGTCGCGCACACCTTGGCCCGGCGTGGCGCCGCCGGCTTGATCATCTGCGGGCGCCGCCGTGCCCAGGGCGAGGAGCAAGTGCGGCAGTTGGCCCAGCTGGATTGCCAGGCGTTTTTTGTCGAGGCGGACCTGGAGAAGGTCGAGGATTGCCGGGCGATCATCGACGCGGCGCGCACCCACTTCGGCACCTTGCACGGCTTGGTGAACTGCGCCGGCATGTCGGATCGCGGCACCATCCTCGACACCTCGCCGGAGCTGTTCGACACACTATTTGCGGTGAATGTGCGGGCGCCGTTTTTCCTCATGCAGGAAGCGCTGAAGCTGATGATCAGTAAAGGTGTGGAAGGCGCCGTGGTGAATATCCAGAGCGTTACCGGGCATGGCGGGCAATCGTTTTTGAGTGCATATGCGGCGTCGAAAGGCGCGCTGGCGATCCTCACCAAGAACGTCGCGTTCACTGCGCTGCGCAACCGTATCCGCGTGAACGGCTTAAACATCGGTTGGATGGACACGCCCCACGAAGATGATATCCAACGCCAGTACCACGGTGCCCAGGACGGCTGGCTGGCAGAGGCCGAAAGCGCGCAGCCGTTCGGGCGCCTGCTCAAGCCGGAGGAAGTGGCGCGCAGCGTGGCGTTTTTGCTGTCCAGCGAATCGGGGATGATGACCGGCTCGGTGATCGACCTGGAACAAGGCGTGGTCGGCTGCACCGACGGTGGCAGCCCGCAACCGCACCAGGCCTTGAGCCTGCCAGGGTGTGTGTGATGTCGGCGTTTGTCAGCGCTGAGGCCGTACGCCTGGCGGATTTCAGCCAGCTTTGTGCGCAGCAGGCGCAGGCCGAGGATTACCCGCTGTGCCAGGAGGTGCTGAGCAATGTGCCGATCTATCAGGCCCAGACCCTGCGCAACAGCGACCGCCGCAGCGTGATGAATGAGCTGCACCGGCTGTTCCGTGACGGGCCGGGGGTGATGGTGGTGCGCCGGGCCTATGAAGATTTGGAAGTGGTGGACCGGCACAGCCAGGTGTTCGAGGCGATCTTTGCCAATGAGGCCGCCCAAGGCGTGGCCGCCGACCACTTCGCCAAGGCCGGCAGCAACGGGCGCATCTGGAATTCGTTGCAGAAAGCCGCGTTGCAGTCGCCCGAGTCGTTTGCCGAGTACTACGCCAATCCGCTGCTGGGGCTGATTGCCGAGGCGTGGCTGGGGCCGAGTTTTCAGGTGACGGCGCAGGTCAACGTGGTGCATCCCGGCGGCCAGGCGCAGCAGCCGCACCGCGATTACCACCTGGGTTTCCAAACCAATGATGTGGTGGAACGTTTCCCCCTGCCCTTGCACGTGCTGTCCCAATATCTGACGCTGCAAGGCGCGGTGGCCCACACGGATATGCCGCTGGAAACCGGGCCGACCCAACTGCTGCCGTTCTCCCAGCAATACGCCTTGGGTTACCTGGCATGGCGCCGCGAAGAGTTTATCGACTACTTCCAGCAACACGCGGTGCAGTTGCCGCTTCACAAGGGCGACCTGCTGTTCTTCAACCCGGCGCTGTTCCACGCCGCCGGCACCAACCGCACCGCCGACCGCCAGCGCATGGCCAACCTGCTGCAAATTTCCTCGGCGTTCGGCAAACCCATGGAAGCCCTCGACCGCGACCGTATGATGCTCGCGGTGTACCCGGCGCTGCTGGCCAATCCGTCCCTGGATGCCGAGGCCGTAATCGCTTGCACGGCCGACGGTTATTCCTTCCCCACCAACCTCGACACCGATCCGCCGCTCAAAGGCCTCGCCCCGCAAACCGGACAACAACTGATGCAACAGGCACTGAGCGAACGCTGGCCGCTCTCGGACTTCGCGGCGGCGGTGGCGCAGATGCGCGCCAAGCGCCAGGCCTGAATCACCCCTGCTTTAACAACAATAACAACGGAGCAAAACCATGAAGAAGCACGTCCTTGCGGCACTGTTTACCCTTGCCGTCACGCCGTGGGCGCTGGCCGATATCCGTATCGGCGTGAGCATCGCCCAGGTCGATGATGTATTCCTCGCGCAGATGCGCGACTACATGGCCGCCCACGCCAAGGAGTTGCCCGGCGTGACCCTGCAATTCGAAGATGCCCAAGGCGATGTGGTGCGTCAGCTCAACCAGGTGCAGAACTTCACCGCCCAGGGCATGGACGCGATCATCGTCAACCCGGTGGACACCGCCGCTACGGCGAAGATGAGCACCAATGCCCAACAGGCCAAGACCCCGCTGGTCTACGTCAACCGCCGCCCGGATGCCCAGCAATTGCCGCCGGGTGTCGGTTATGTGGGCTCCGATGAGGTCAAGGCCGGGGAGATCCAGATGCGCTACCTGGCCGAGAAAATGGGCGGCAAGGGCAACCTGGCAATCATGCTCGGGCTGCTGTCCAACAACGCCACCCACAACCGCACGCTGGGGGTAAAGACCGTGCTCAAGGATTACCCGGAGATCAAGATCGTCGAGGAACAAACCGCGGAGTGGCAGCGCAACAAGGCGATCGACCTGATGAACAACTGGATCGTCTCCGGGCGCAAGATCGACGCAGTGGCGGCGAACGCCGATGAAATGGCGATTGGCGCCGCCATGGCCATCAGCCAGGCTGGCATGCAACCGGGCAAGGACATCCTCGTGGCAGGCAGCGACGGCGGCCCAGCCGGGTTGGATGCAGTGAAAAAGGGCCAATTGCTGGTGACGGTGTACCAGGACAATAAAGGCCAGGCGGTGGGCTCGATTGACCTGGCGGTGAAGATGGTGAAGAAGGAACCGTACACCGCTGAACTGACGATTCCTTATCAGCAGATCACCAAGGACAATTACCAGGCGTTCCTCAACCCATAGCCCCCAAAGCTCCCACATCTTGATCTGTGAACCCACTCAACTGTGGGAGCTGGCTTGCCTGCGAAAGCGGCGGCACAGGTAACATCTCTACCAGCAGTGCCGCCGCCTGTGGGAGCTGGCTTGCCTGCGATGGCGGCAGCACAGGCGACATCTCTACCAGCACTGCCGCCGCCTGTGGGAGCTGGCTTGCCTGCGATGGCGGCAGCACAGGCGACATCTCTACCAGCAATGCCGCCGCCTGTGGGAGCTGGCTTGCCTGCGATGGCGGCAGCACAGGCGACATCTCTACCAGCAATGCCGCCGCCTGTGGGAGCTGGCTTGCCTGCGATGGCGGCAGCACAGGCGACATCTCTACCAGCACTGCCGCCGCCTTCGTAGCCTCGCTAAAGCTCGACAACTCCCACATTTGATCGGCGGTGCTCTCCAAGATCCAGGATCCGAGGCCGAACAGGCAGGCCACCCCCACGCCATAGGCCAGTGTGCGCCAAGGTTGCCATCCCATCAGGTACGCCACGGTATGCAGCACCCGCGCCAAGGTGAAAACACCGAACAGCCATAGGATCGCGGCGCTGTCACTTTGCAGCGCGACACACAACCCGCCCAACACAAAAAACAGCGGGATGTTTTCCAAGTCATTCGCCCACGCCTTCGCGGCCCTGGCGACTTGTGGCAGCTCCTCGCACTGCGCGCTGCGATTAAAAAAAGCCGCATCTTCCCGATTGGTAAACGCCCGCCCCCGTATACGGAAATATCCCTGATAACAGGAAATGGCGAACATCTTCACGCACAGCACCAACACGCACACCGCATAGACCGGTAAAAGATCATTCATCCCTGAACCCCTTCACCACGATATAAAGCAGCGGCCCCACTGACACAAACACCGCCGTCAGCAAAAAATACGGCAGCACCGAACGCAGCGACCGCCCTCGCCCAAGCGCATCCCGATACATCCACACACACGCCAGCGCCGCCATCAGATACAGGTCGATCACCACCTGCGCCGTGTCCGGCCGCGCCAGCAATTCCCGCCCAAACGCCAGCAGCGACTGCTCCGCCGTCAGCATCGTGAACAAGGTATACAGGGTAAATCCCAGCAAAGCGGCCAGGGCTATGTAGGGTCTGTGCATGGTCTCGTCCTTGGAATGATGGAGGCCCACGTTAGTGATAAGGTTGCGCCCCTCGCAATGACCTCGGAGGTCATGAACCGCTCATGGACAACCCACCCAGCGCCGGCGAACAGCTGCGCCAACTGCGTCGCCAGGCCAAGCTCAGCCAACTCGACTTGGCCTTGATCACCGGGGTTTCCCAGCGCCACCTCAGTTGCCTGGAAACCGGCCGCGCCAAACCCAGCTCCGCCACGCTGCACAATTTGCTGACGGCACTGGAGGTGCCGCTGGAGCAGTGCAACCGTGTGTTCCTCGCCGCCGGCTTCGCCCCGCGCTACGGCGCCACGCCGCTTGAGGCGCCGGCCATGGCGGCGATTCGCGAAGCCGTGGACCATGTGTTGCACGCCAACAATCCCGCGCCGGCAATCCTGCTGGGCAGCCAGTGGGAGGTGCTGGCGGCCAACGCAAGTACCGCCGTGTTGTTTGGCTTGGTGGGCATACCGCCGGATGCGGCCGCTGGCTTGAACCTGCTGGGTACCCTGCTGCAACCCGGCGGCCTCGGCGATCACCTGAACAATGCCGACGAGATCCGCACCCTGGCTTGGCAACGCGCCACCCGCGAGGCATTGGGCAACCCTGAACTGGCCGCATTGCTCGCAGAGTTGCCGGCGCCAACGGGCAGCGAGTTGCCCCGGGAAATGCCACCCCTGGTGCTGACCCGCATCCGCTCAAGCCAGGGCGAGCTGAACTTCCTCTCCACCTTCACCACCTTCGGCATGCCCCAGGACATCACCCTCACCTCCCTGCGTATCGAACATCTGATTCCGGCTGACGCACACACTTGGCAGATAATGCGTACCGCCTATGCGGACTATTCGGCGCTGGTTTTGTGAAATATCTGTACGTAGACTGCCGCCATACCCCCACTTGAAGGCGGCGAAAAAAACGTGATGCAAGTAACCGAAGTCTCCATTGCCCAATTGCGCGCTGCGCTGGAATCCGGCCAGACCACTGCCGTTGAACTGGTCCAGGCGTACCTGGCGCGAATCGACGCCTATGACGGCCCCCAGACCGCCACCGCGCTGAACGCCGTGGTCGTGCGCAACCCGCAAGCCCTTGAAGAAGCCCAGGCGTCCGATGCGCGCCGGGCCAAGGGCGCAACCCTGGGGCCATTGGATGGCATTCCGTACACCGCCAAAGACAGCTACCTGGTCAAGGGCCTGACCGCTGCATCCGGCAGCCCGGCCTTTGCCAAACTCGTCGCGCACCGCGACGCCTTCACCATCGAGCGCCTGCGTGCCGGCGGGGCGATCTGCCTGGGCAAGACCAATATGCCGCCGATGGCCAACGGCGGCATGCAACGCGGTGTGTATGGCCGCGCCGAAAGTCCCTACAACGCCAACTACCTGACCGCACCGTTTGCCTCTGGCTCGTCCAACGGTGCCGGCACCGCCACGGCTGCGAGCTTTGCGGCGTTCGGTTTAGCGGAAGAAACCTGGTCCAGCGGGCGAGGCCCTGCGTCCAACAATGGCCTGTGTGCCTACACCCCGTCCCGTGGAGTGATTTCGGTGCGTGGCAACTGGCCGCTGACGCCGACCATGGACGTGGTGGTGCCCTACGCGCGCACCATGGCCGACCTGCTGGAAGTGCTCGACGTGGTGGTCGCCGAAGACCCCGACACCCGTGGCGACCTGTGGCGCCTGCAACCCTGGGTGCCGATCCCGAGCGTAGCCTCGGTACGCCCGGCGTCCTACGCGGAACTGGCGGTGGATGCCGCCTCCCTGGCCGGCAAACGCTTCGGTGTGCCGCGCATGTACATCAACGCCGATGCCGACGCCGGCACCAGCGAGAAACCCGGCATCGGCGGCCCGACCGGGCAAAAGATCAACACCCGCGCCACGGTGATCGACCTGTGGCAGGCCGCGCGCCAAGCCCTGGAAGCGGCCGGTGCCGAAGTTATCGAGGTGGATTTCCCGCTGGTGTCCAACTGCGAAGGCGATCGCCCCGGCGCGCCGACGGTGTTTACCCGTGGCCTGGTGTCCAAGGAATTCCTCCACGATGAGCTGTGGGAATTGTCCGCGTGGGCCTTCGACGATTTCCTGCGTGCCAACGGCGACCCAAGCCTCAACCGCCTAGCGGATGTGGACGGCCCGAAAATCTTCCCCCACGACCCCGGCACCTTGCCTAACCGTGAAGACGACCTCGCCGCCGGCATGGACGAGTACGTGCGCATGGCCGAACGCGGCATCACCCCGTGGAACGAGATCAGCACCGTGCCCGACGGCCTGCGCGGCCTGGAGCAAACCCGGCGGCTGGACCTGGAAGACTGGATGGACAACCTCGGCCTCGACGCCGTGCTGTTCCCCACCGTGGCCGATGTAGGCCCGGCGGATGCGGATGTGAACGAAGCGTCGGCGGATATCGCCTGGAGCAATGGCATCTGGGTGGCCAACGGCAACCTGGCGATCCGCCACCTGGGCGTCCCGACGGTCACCGTGCCGATGGGTGTGATGGCGGACATTGGCATGCCGGTCGGGCTGACGTTTGCCGGGCGTGCCTATGATGATTCGGCGTTGCTGCGCTTTGCGGCGGCGTTTGAAGCGACGGGGAGCAAACGCCAGGTTCCGCCGCGTACGCCGCCGTTGCCAGTAGCCTAAACACTCTAATACAGGCTCACCGCGGTCACTGTGGGAGCCGGGCTTGCCCGCGATGGCGGTGGTTCAGTTGGTAGATCTTTTGCTGACAAACCGCTATCGCAGGCAAGCCAGCTCCCACATTGATCGCTCCCACCTTTGGCTTTGTATTTCAAATCAGGGGATATAGGGCACCGCAATCAGCAAGATCGCCGTACCATGGGCCACCGCCGCTGGCAACACGCCATAACGCATGCGCACCAACGCACACGCCAGCCCTTCGAGCAACGTAAAGAGCAACACCGGCCAGCCCAGTTGCGTCACGCTCAACGCCAGGAAGGCATGGCACGCCGCAAACGCCACCCCACTGATCAACGCCGCGCGCAACAGCGTGACGTGTTGTTCCAGGTAACCCTGCAAAAACCCACGAAACAACACTTCTTCCAGGGCATTGGCGCCAAACGCCAACACCACCATGCCCGGCAACCACACCCAATAGCCGTGGATCGTCGACGCATCGATGCCTTGGTAAATCCGCAGCGGCACGCCGATCAAGCCCCCGACCACCAGCCCGCACGCCAAGCCAATGCCAGGGTGGCCGAGGGTCCAGCGGATCAGCCGCCACAAATCCGGCGCGATGCGTGCCAGCAGCATGATCAGCAGCACCGAGAGCCAGCCCAGCATCGCCAGCACAAACGCATTGGCGCTGAAGGCGATCTGCACCTCGCTGCCCAGCGCCCACATGCCCAACGGTGTCATCACGTCGCGCATCAGCACAAACGCTGCCAGCAGAGTCAGGATGCGCATCGCCGGCAGCGTCTTGGGCGTCAGCGCAAACCACAGGCCGAACAGCGCCAGGCCGGGGGTCAGGTGGCTGGCGTAGTCGACCAACACCCACATGCCTTCGGTGATCACGCGCGCGACTCCTGGTGATCGGGGTTGCGACGCCGCCATTCATCCACTGCATCGCCCAGGTTCTTGGCGATGCCATTGCGAATCCAGGCCATGAAAGATCGATCGAATTTAAACCCCGGGCCGCAGTGCTCCAGCATGAAGCGGCGTACGTTCTGGGTGTTTTTATAGCTTGGCGTTACAGGGGTGGCGCGGGTGATGATGTCGCTGTGCCAGTCAAATTCCATTTTGTCTCTCGGGTGTTTTGTTGTTTGGGGGACAGCATAGCGATGTGCCACTTTGCCAGGAAGAATCGGTCAGGATTATTTGTAGTAGTAGGACGTCGTATATTTATATTCATCGCAATCCCTCCAATCTTTTCAAGATATTTCAAATTTCACTTTCTTTCTTGCTGACAAATATTGCATGGTTGTACGACGACTTAAGCCGTCGTATTCACCCCCACAACAATAAGGAAACACCCATGCCCAACGTCAAAGTGCTGATCGGTTTTCTGTGCCTGTTCAGCGGCTATGTGGCCGCCGCCCCAGCGGAAAAGGACGTGGCCCAAGCGGTCGATCAACTGACCCAGGCCATGCTCCACCTGGACCTCAAGCAGCTGCATGCGCTGACTTCCGACACGCTCACCTACGGCCATTCCAGCGGCAAAGTGCAGAACAAGGCGCAGTTCATCGCCGACCTGGAAACCCACACCAGCGCCTTCAAGACCCTGGAAATGCAGAACCAGACCATCACCCTGAACGGCGACACCGCCCTGGTACGCAACCACTTTCACGCCTTGGCAGTGAACAGCGGCGTCGAAGTGCCCACCGACATCGATAACTTCCAGGTCTGGCAGAAGCAGCATGGCAAATGGCTGCTGATCGGGCGCCAGGCCTACAAATACTGATTTACCACGCCACCACCTTGCGCACCTTCACCAGCGCTTCGCGCAGCGCCGGCATGGCCACCGAGCCCAATGCCAGGCGTAACGCGTGGGGCACCTGGGCCGATACCGCAAACGGCTCGGCGGTGGACACGGAAATATGCTCGCGCTGCAAGGTCATGGCGATCTGATCAGCGCGGAACTCCTCCGCCAATGGCAGCCACAAGAAATACGATGACGGGTGACTGAGGTAATCCAGCCCCGTCAGCACCCGCGCCGCCAACGCCTGGCGCGCCTGGGCATCCGCGCGCTTTTGCGCTTCCAACTGGGCGACAGTACCGTCTTCGATCCAACCCACGGCAATCGCGCTCATCACCCCCGGCACGTTCCAGGTGGTGGCCATGATGGTGCGTTCCAACACCTTCACCCACTCGGCAGGCGCCGCGACAAACCCGACCCGCAGCCCCGTCGCGACACTTTTCGACAACCCACCCACGTACACCGTGCGCTCCGGCGCCAAGGTCGCCAGGGACGGCGGCGGGTTTTCGACCAGGAACGCGTAGGCGGCGTCCTCGATAATCATCAGATTGTGCTGGCGGGCAATGGCCACCAATTGCTCGCGCTGCTCCAGGCTCATGACCCAGCCCAGCGGGTTATGCAGGGTCGGCATGCTGTACACCGCGCGCACCGGGCGCTTGCGGCACAGCTGCTGCAAGTGATCGAGGTCGGGGCCTGCGGGCGTGACAGGAATCGCGACGATTTCCAGGTGCAGGGTCTCGGCCAGCACCTTGAAGCCCGAATAGGTCAGCGCATCGACGGCGATCACATCCCCTGGTTTGAGCAGTGCCATCATCGTCACTGCCAATCCGTGCTGTGCGCCACTGACCACCAGCACCTGCTCGGCTTCGACCGCCAGCCCTCGGCTCAATAGGTGATGGGCCAGCACGGCGCGCTCATGGATGCGACCGGCATGGGGCTGATAACGCAACAGCGCTTCCAGGTCGCCGGACAATGCCAACTGGCGCAGGGCCGTGCGCAGCAAATCCGCCTGGCCCGGCAGTGACGGATAGTTGAAGTTCAGGTCCAGCATGCCCGTTGCAACGTTCATCTGCCCGCTGCCCTGCCCTGGCGGCAAGGCGATCTCACGCACAAAGGTGCCACGCCCGGTTTCACCGCTGACCAGGCCCATGGCCTCCAACTCGGCGTACACCCGGCTGGCGGTGACCAGCGCCAAGCCATGCTCGGCGGCCAATTGCCGATGGGTCGGCAGGCGCGTGCCGGGCGGCATGTCGCCGTTGCGGATGGCGGCGGCAAAGGTATCGACCAGCGACTTGTAGCGGGCGCGCGGCATAGGGCTGTATCCATGACAATTTTTTGATTGTACTAATCTTCAACTTTAGGATGGCCAGCACGCAATCATTCTTTTCAGGCCACTGCCCATGGAACGCACTTCTTCTCTCAACACCCTGGACAGCAGCACCCAGGGCTGGATCAACGGCTTTATCGGCGTGGTGATCTTCAGCGGCTCGTTGCCGGCCACGCGCTTGGCGGTGATGGAGTTCGACCCGGTGTTCCTGACCATGATCCGCGCCGCCATTGCCGCCGTACTCGGATTGTTGCTGTTAGGGCTATTCAAGGAGAAACGTCCGGCACGCAACCAGTGGGCTCCTTTGGTGATCGTCGCGCTGGGCGTGGTCATCGGCTTCCCCTTGCTCACGGCACTGGCGCTGCAATACGTGACCTCCGCCCACTCCATCGTGTTTATCGGCCTGCTGCCGCTGGCCACGGCGGTGTTCGGCGTGCTGCGCGGCGGCGAGCGTCCGCGTCCGGTGTTCTGGCTGTTTTCGATCCTGGGCAGCGTGCTGGTGATGGGTTATGCGTTTGCCCAAGGCTTGAGCGCGGCGCCGGCGGGTGACGTGTTGATGTTGTTGGCGGTGCTGGTGTGCGGCCTGGGGTATGCCGAAGGCGCCAAGTTGTCGCGAAGCCTCGGCGGCTGGCAGGTGATCTGCTGGGCGCTGGTAGTGTCGCTGCCGGTGGTGCTGCCGTTGAGCCTGATCCTCGCCCCCGCGAGTTTACGCGGCATCAGCCTGCCTGCATGGCTGAGCCTGGGCTATGTGGCGGTGTTCAGCATGCTGATCGGCTTTGTGTTCTGGTATCGCGGCCTGGCCCAGGGCGGTATCGCGGCGGTGGGCCAGTTGCAATTGCTGCAACCGTTCTTCGGCCTGGCGCTGGCGGCAGGCTTGCTGCATGAGCAGGTCAGCCTGGGCATGGTGCTGGTCACCGTCGCGGTCATCGCTAGCGTGGCCGGCGCGAAGAAGTTCGCCCGCTAGCGTTGCGGCGCGACCATCTTGAACTTGATGTGGATGTCATTGGACACCACGCTGTTGCCGGCCCACTCGCCCTCGCCGATCTTGAAGTCGGCGCGCTTGAGGATGAACTCGCCGTCGAACACACCAATGCCGCCCTGCTCCTTGAGCACCACATCCACCGTCACCGGTTGCGTGATGCCTTTGAGGGTCAGGTTGCCGTTGATCTTGAAGCGATTGTCCCCCAGCGCCGTGGCGCCGCTGGATTGGTAGACGCCCTGCGGATAGGTCGCGGTATCGAACCAGGACGGACGCTGCAATTGATCATTGGCGTCCGGGCTGCCGGCATCGATGCTGGCAAGCTGGATGGTGAGCAGCGCATGGGCCGCCTCGGGGTGCTGCGTGTCAAACGCCAGCGTCCCTTCAAACTCGCCGAACGTGCCATAGACCCGCTGCCCGAACTGCTGGAAGGTGAAGCTGATCTGGCTGGCCGCGCGGTTGACGTCCCGGTACTCCACGGCCTGGGCACTGGAAAACCCACCCAGGGCCAGCAACACGATTGGGAAAAGTCGAAGGTTCATGCAACGCTCCGCAAGAAGTAAGGCCACCGTGTTCCCATCCTGCCCGTGTCCTGCTAAACAGAGTAGCCCCCCAAAATAATAAGGACGTTTCATGCACCCTGCTTCCCTCCAGGACATTACCGCTCCCGAAGGCATCTGCTACGGCTGCGGCGCCAGCACCCCCCACGGCCTGCACATCAAGAGCCGCTGGGACGCCGACGGCATCCACCTGATCGCCGAACATCTGCCCGACGCCCAATACAGCGGCTGGCCCGACCTGGTCTACGGCGGCCTGATCGCCATGCTGGTGGATTGCCATTCCAACTGGACGGCCATGGCCTACCACTACCGAGCCGAGCAGCGCGAACCCGGTAGCCTGCCGCGCATCGACTGCGTCACCGGCAACCTGGGCATCAAGTTCATCAAGCCGACACCCATGGGCATCACGCTGACCTTGCGCGCGCGGGTCGAGGGCGATGTGGGGCGCAAAAGCCGCGTGGTCTGCGAGGTGTACGCGGGTGACGTGCTGACGGCCATTGGCGACTCGGTGTTCGTGCGCGTCGACACCGGCCAATTGGCCGCCACCGCCCATGGCCGCGAGGGTTGAAGGTGGTTTACATTGACCGCCACCGCTAATCGAGGAATGCACCGATGACTCGTCTCACCGCGAAAGACTTTGCGCCCGAACTGCTGGAACTCTACGACGGCTATGCCCACGGCAAGATCAACCGCCGCGAATTTCTCGACCGCGCCGCGCTGTTCACCTTTGGCGGCCTGACCGCCTCGGCGTTGCTGGCGGCCCTGAGCCCCAACTACGCGCTGGCCGAACAGGTGAAATTCACCGACCCGGATATCGTCGCCGACTACATCACCTATCCCTCGCCCAAGGGCAACGGCACCGTACGCGGCTATCTGGTGCGCCCGGCCAAGGCCGCAGGCAAATTGCCTGCCGTGGTGGTTGTGCATGAAAACCGTGGCCTCAACCCGTATATCGAAGACGTCGCGCGGCGCCTGGCGAAAGCCGGTTTTATTGCCCTGGCCCCCGATGGACTGACCTCGGTGGGCGGCTACCCCGGCAACGATGAAAAAGGCGTGGCCCTGCAACAGACCGTTGACCCGACCAAGCTGATGAACGACTTCTTCGCCGCCATCGAATGGCTGATGCACCACGACAGCAGCACCGGCAAGGTCGGCATCACCGGCTTCTGCTACGGCGGCGGCGTGACCAATGCGGCGGCGGTGGCCTACCCGGAATTGGGTGCGGCGGTGTCGTTCTATGGGCGCCAGCCGGACGCCAAGGACGTACCGCGCATCAAGGCGCCGATCATGCTGCATTTTGGCGAGCTGGATACGCGGATCAATGAGGGCTGGCCGGCGTATGAAGCGGCGTTGAAAGCCGCGGGCACCACGTATGAGGCGTTTATCTACAAGGGCGCCAACCATGGTTTCCACAATGATTCGACGCCACGGTATGACGAGGCGGCGGCAAATCTGGCGTGGGAGCGCACGCTGGGCTGGTTCCGCAAATACCTCGCCTGACGCCAATCCAGTTGTGGGCACTGGCTTGTGTGGGAGCTGGCTTGCCTGCGATAGCGGTGTATCAGTCACCCCTTGATTGACTGACCCACTGCCATCGCAGGCAAGCCAGCTCCCACCTTTGAACGGGTTCACAAAGCAAAATGTGGGAGTTGTCGAGCTTTAGCGAGGCTACGAAGGCGGCGGCATGGTCGATAGAGATGACGCCTGTGCCGGCGTCTTCGCAGGCAAGCCAGCTCCCACCTTTGAACGGGTTCACAATTCAGAATGTGGGAGTTGTCGAGCTTTAGCGAGGCTACGAAGGCGGCGGCACTGCGGGTGGAGATGTCGCCTGTGCCACCGCTTTCGCAGGTAAGCCAGCTCCCACATTGGAGCGGGTTCACAAATCAAAATGTGGGAGTTGTCGAGCTTTAGCGAGGCTACGAAGGCGGCGGCACTGCGGGTGGAGATGTCGCCTGTGCCACCGCTTTCGCAGGCAAGCCAGCTCCCACATTGGAGCGGGTTCACAAAGCAAAATGTGGGAGTTGTCGAGCTTTAGCGAGGCTACGAAGGCGGCGTCACTGCGGGTGGAGATGTCGCCTGTGCCACCGCTTTCGCAGGCAAGCCAGCTCCCACATTGGAGCGGGTTCACAAATCAAAATGTGGGAGTTGTCGAGCTTTAGCGAGGCTACGAAGGCGGCGGCACTGCGGGTGGAGATGTCGCCTGTGCCACCGCTTTCGCAGGCAAG